>NZ_JBIDBX010000005.1:47207-424252 GCF_043204395.1 Stenotrophomonas sp. NPDC047960
GGTCCCCCCGCGCCCCCCGAGCGGGGGTTTTCCGGTCTATGGTGGGGGGGGCGGGGGCGGGGGCCCCGGGGGGGGGGGGGGGGGGGGGGGGGGGGGGGGGGGGGGGGGGGGGCCGCCCCCCCCCCCCCACCACTCCATCAACCCGCCGGCAACAACAGCGCCAGCACCGGCTCCAGTACCGCCTGCCGCCATCCGGCCAGCGCCTGCGGCCAGGCGCGGCTTTCCAGGTAGCTTTCCAGGTGCTTGCGCGAGGCCAGCACGCCGTCGGGGAGCCCCAATTCGGCGGTGCGCGCGCTCACTGCGTCCTGCAGCCGCTTCAGCGCCTGCTTGTTGGCGTCGTTGGCCGGAAGCGCCAGCGGCGCCTCGGCCTCATCGTGCAGCGGCGTTTCCAGTGCTTCCCAGACCTGCGCGGCCAGCTTGCGCGGGGCCTTGGGGAAGCCTTCCATCAGCGTCGCCAATGCCCCGGCATCGGCCGGGGGAGTACGCGCCAGCAACGCGGCCAGTTCGTTGTCCAGGATCCAGCTGCGCGGCTTGTCGCTGGCGCGTGCCTGCACGTCACGCCAGCGCAGCAGGCGCAGCAGGCGGTGCTGCGCGGCTGCATCCATGAACTGCGCCGAACGCATCGCCACGTGCGGCCAGCGCTCTTCGTCCTGTTCGACGCTGGCCAGCAGGCGCTCGGCGTCGTCCTGCAGCCACTGGCGGCGGCCCAGCTCGCCCAGCTTCGCATCCACCGCGTCATGGATCGCGAACAGGTACTCCACGTCATCGGCGGCGTACTCCAGCTGCGCATCCGACAGCGGGCGGCGCATCCAGTCCGAGCGGGTCTCGCCTTTGGCCAGTGTCACCCCAGTGATGGCGGTGACCAGCTTCTGGTAGCCCATCCCGCCGCCGATACCGGCCAGTGACGCGCCGATCTGGGTGTCGAACAGCGGCCGCGGCAGCACGCCGCAGGCCACCTTGAAGGTGACCAGGTCCTCGCTCGCGCTGTGCATGATCTTCAGGATCGACGTATCGGCCAGCCACGGCGCCAGCGCCTCGCTCATGCCCGGAATCAACGGGTCGATGATCAGGATTTCATCGCCAACCGCCATCTGCACCAGCGCCAGCTGCGGCCAGTAAGTGCGTTCACGGATGAATTCGGTGTCCAGCCCGATGCGGGTGGGGCGCTGGCGGTAGCGCTCGTCCAGTTCCGCCGGGGTTTTGATCCAATAGGCCACGTAGGGATTCCATCTACTGCAGGTTTGCTCAGGTGAGGGAGAATAGCCTAACGTCGAGGCCGTCCCGCCGAAGGAACCCCAATTGCGTACTCCAGGCCCTGTCCCGTTGTTGCTGGCCGCGCTGCTGCTGGCCACGACTGCCTGCTCGCCCGAAGCGCCACCGCCACGCCCGGCGGCCGCGCGCGCGGCCGAGCCGGCCAAACGGGCCGAGCCTTCATCCGGGCAGGTGACCATCGGTGGTGAAGAGGAAGCGGAGACCGAACAGCGCTGGCAGCCGCCGGCGGTGGCCATCGCCGACGACGAGGTGGCCCAGGCGCGCCGTGATGCGGCCAAGGCCTTTGAAGAGGGGCGGTTGTATGCCACCGCCGCCGATGCCCTCCCGATCTGGCTGGCGTTGCGCCAGCGCGACGCCAACGACCGCCAGGCCCAGGCCGGGCTCACCCGTGCCCGCCAGCAGCTGCTGCAGGAAGCCAATGCGCTGTTGGAGCGGCCACTGCAGCAGCGTGAAGCACTGGCCCAGGCCGGCGAGATGGCGCTGGTGCTGCTGACCCTGGCCCCGGATGACCCCAAGGTGCGCCAGCTGCAGTCGCGCGTGGAGCTGGCCCAGCGGGTGGTCGCGTACAACCGGGCCGGTGAGGAGGACCTGCGTGCCGAGCGCATCGGTGAGGACGGTGACGGTGCCATTCCCAACTTCCGCGAGGCGCTGGCGCTGCAGCCGGACGAGCCGCGTGCCAGACAGGGCCTGGCCGCCGCCGAAAGCGCGCTGATCCGCCGCGCCGAGGCCGCTGCCCGCAGCGCCGATTTCACCGCCGCCGGTACCTGGCTGGCCGAGGCCGCCAAGGTGCGCGATTCGGCATCGACCATTGCCGACGCGTTTGAGCGGATCGAAGCCATCCGCGCCGCGACGCTGGTGCGGCTGCGTGACGAAGGCCTGCGTGATTTGACCACCCCCCAGGGGCTCAAGCCAGCGCGGCAGAAGCTGGAAGACGCGCTGCGTATCGCGATGCCGGGCGACCCGGTGGTGGCCCAGCTGCGTGAACGCATCGAACTGGCCACCCATTACGGCAGTTTCCGCCCGCGCCAGGTGTTCAGTGATGCGCTGCGCGATGGCGGGCGTGGCCCACAGATGATCGTGGTGCCGCATGGCGGTTTCCAGATGGGCGCCGGTGATGCGGAACCGGGTGCCAGCGATGCGGAAAAACCGTCCCACTACGTGCGCTTCGACCGTGGCTTCGCGATGGCGATCACCGAAGTGACCGTGGCCGACTATCGCCGCTACGTGCAGGCCAGCAACGCGCGGCCGCGAGCCACCCGGCGCGGCCATTCGATCATCTATGACGAGCGCAGCGGCAACTTCACCCGCAGCAGCGGTGTGGACTGGCGCTCGGGTTACGACGGCACCCCGGCGATCGCCAATTCGCCGGTGATGCACGTCAGCGTGCGTGATGCCGAGCACTACGCGATGTGGCTGTCCGAGCAGACCGGGCGCTCTTACCGGTTGCCCAGCGAGGCCGAATTCGAGTACGCGCTGCGCGCTGGTACCAGTGGCCGCTATCCGTGGGGCAATCAAGGCACGCCGCCGCCGCTGTCGGGCAACTTCACCGGCGGCGAAGACGTCTCGCCGTCCGGCCGGCGCTGGTTCAACGCCTTCGTCGGCTACGGCGATGGCTGGTGGGGCCCGGCCCCGGTGGCAAGTTTCGAGCCCAACGCATGGGGCCTGCATGACATGGCCGGCAACCTCAGCGAGTGGGTGGCCGACTGCTGGCACGCCAGCTATCGCCGGGCTCCCGCCGATGGCGTGGCCTGGTTCAACCCCGGCTGCCGGCAGCGGGTGATCCGCGGCGGCAACTGGGCCAACGCCCCCGAACAGACCCGCGCGGCCTGGCGGCAATCACAGGATTCGGACACGACCAGCGCCAGGATCGGGTTCCGCCTGGTTCGAGGTATCTGATACGACGGCTTGGCGCTAGGATTGCCCCCAATGCCGGCAGGGCGTGCCGGCCCCATCAGGAACCAGGACGATGAGCAGCGATCCATATGGCGGTCAGCAACGGGCACGACGCCCCGGTCTGTTCGGCAACATCCGCTGGTGGGTGCTGCTGGCGTTCGCCGGCTACGCTGCTTTCTACTGGTTCTCCAATCGCAGCGTCGACCCGTACACGGGTGAAAGCGTGCTGATCGACAGCTCGCTCGACGCCGACCAGGAGAAGGCGTTGGGTCTGCAGGCCTACCAGCAGATCCTGGCCGAGGAGCGCCCACTGGATCCGAACGCGCAGATCTCACGGGACGTGCGCGCGATCGCCGAACGGCTGATCCGCAAGGTTGACGTGGTGGAAACCGCGCTGGCCGAGGAGCACGGCCTGAAGCCGGCGCACTTCTCACGTGACTTCGAATGGGAAGTCAACGTGATCCAGTCCGATCAGGCCAATGCGTTCTGCCTGCCCGGCGGCAAGATGGCGGTCTACACCGGGTTGGTGCCGGTGGCGCAGACCCAGGACGCAATGGCGGTGGTGATGGGCCACGAAATCGCCCACGCCCTGCTGCGCCATGGTGCCCAGCGCATGGCCCAGCAGAAACTCACCCAGATCGGCCAGATGGCCGGCGCCGCCAGCGGCATGGACCCGCAGCAGCAACAGATGGTGATGTCGGCGATGGGCTACGGTTACCTGCTGCCGTACGCGCGCAGCCACGAAACCCAGGCCGATGAAGTGGGCCTGATGTTGGCGGCCGCGGCGTGCTTCGACCCGCGCGAAGCGGTGCCGTTGTGGGAACGCATGGGTCAGGCCAGCGGCGGCCAGGCGCCCCCGGAATTTTCCTCCACCCATCCCAACCCGGGCACCCGCATCCAGAACCTGCAGGCGCTGATGCCCAAGGCCATGGAATACCGCCAACGCTATTGCGAGTCAGCAGGCGCCCCGGCAACCCAATAACGTGGGCGAGACGCGCGCGACCTGCGCGGACACGCACGGCGTGTCCCTACGCGGCTGACCCGCCCGTGTCCTTGACCACCACATCGATCACGCCGTCCTGCACCCGGGCCTTCAGTGAATCGCCGGGTGAAACATCCAGCGGTGACCGCACCAGGCGCCCATCCGCCTCGCGGGTCAGGATCGCGTAACCCCGCGAAACCGTCGCCAGCGGACTCACCGCCTCCATCGAGCGCGCCAACGCGCGCAGGTGCAGGGTGTCGCGCTGCAGCTGCCGCGCCATGGCCGCCTCCGCCCTCGGCTGCAGCCGTTGCAGGTGCTGCTTCAGTGCATCCAGCCGACGTCGCGGGTGGCCATTGCGCAGTACCACCGCCGCATGCCGCAGCTGCCCCAGGCGGCGCTCATGCTGCTGCTGCCACGCGGCGGCCAGACGCCGGGCCAGGTCCTGCTGGCGCCGCTGCAACAGCAGCAGGCGGTTCTGCGGACTCTGCGCGTTGAGCCGCAGCAACGCCCGGTCGGCCCGCTGCATGGCCTGGCGCAACCCATGCCGCTGCAGCTGCACCAGCCGCGCGGCGAGCCGGCGCAGGCGCAACTGCAGGTCGCGCTGGTCGGGCACCAGCAGCTCGGCGGCGACCGAGGGCGTCGGAGCGCGCAGGTCAGCGGCAAAATCGGCCAGGCTGAAGTCGGTCTCGTGGCCCACCGCCGACACCACCGGGGTGGCGCTGGCGGCGATGGCGCGCGCCAGCTGTTCGTCATTGAAGGCCCACAGGTCTTCCATCGAACCGCCGCCGCGGGTGAGCAGGATCACGTCGTAACGGCCACTCGCATCGGCACTGCGCAGCAGTGCGGTGATCTGCGCGGCGGCACTGTCGCCCTGGACCAGACTGGGCAGCAGGTCCACTTCCAGCAACGGGAAGCGGCGCGCCAGCACGCTGAGCACGTCGCGCACGGCCGCGCCGGTGGGCGAGGTGATCACCGCCAGCCGCCGCACATGGGCGGGCAGGGCACGCTTGCGTTCAGCGGCGAACAGCCCTTCGGCGTCCAGCCGCGCCTTCAGCTGCTCGTAGGCCCGGCGCAGCGCGCCTTCCCCGGCCTCCTCCATGTGGTCGAGCACCATCTGGTACTCGCCGCGCGCCTCGTACAGCGTCAGCCGGCCCCGCGCGAGTACCCGCATGCCCTCGCGCGGCACGAACTTCAGCCACTGGCTTTTGGGCTTGAACAGCGCAGCGCGGATCTGCGCGCGCGCATCCTTCAGGGTGAAATACATATGGCCCGAGGCCGGGCGGGTGACGCTGCCCAGCTCGGCTTCCACCCACACCATCGGGAACGTGCCTTCCAGCAGGTCGCGGGCCAGGATGTTGAGCTGGCTGGGCGTGAGGATCTGCGCGCTACGGTCCATGGACGGTCAAACGATACGAACGGGCGCCCATGGTCGCATGCCGGGCCGAGCTGCGTGTGGGCAGCGCTCAGCCGGTGGTGTCGAGCCGGGCGTGTTGTCGCAGTGCCCATTGCACGTGTTCGCGCACCAGCGTCGAACCGTGGCCGGCGCGCGACTGCAGCGCGGCCAGCGTGTCCGGGTGGCCCGGCGCATTGCCCAGCGCCACCGCGATGTTGCGCAGCCAGCGTTCGTGCCCGCTGCGGCGGATCGGGCTGCCTTCGGTGCGGCGCAGGAACTCGTCTTCCTCCCAGGCGAACAGTTCGGCCAGGGTGGCGGTGTCCAGCGCATTGCGGGCGCGGAAGTCGGGTTCGTCGGTACGGCGCGCGAACTTGTTCCATGGGCATACCAGCTGGCAGTCGTCGCAGCCATAGATGCGGTTGCCCATCAGCGGGCGCATGTCTTCTGGGATGGCGCCGTCGTGTTCGATGGTGAGGTAGGAAATGCACCTTCGCGCATCCAGCCGCTGCGGGGCGATGATGGCCTGGGTGGGGCACACATCGATGCAGCGCGTGCAGGTGCCACAGTGCGCGGTGGCCGGCGCATCGACCGGCAACGGCAGGTCGATGTAGATTTCGCCCAGGAAAAACCACGAACCGCCCTGGCGGTCGATCAGGCAGGTGTGCTTGCCGATCCAACCCAACCCGGCGTTGCGCGCCAGTGCGCGCTCCAGGACCGGCGCCGAATCGACGAACACCCGGTAACCGAAGGGGCCGACCTCCGCCGCCAGTGCGTCGGCGAACTTCTGCAGGCGGTTGCGCATCAGCTTGTGGTAATCGCGGCCCAATGCATACCGCGCAACGTAGGCGCGATCGCCGTCGTGCAGCGTGGCCCAGGCCTCGGCGTCGTCCTTGTGACCGTAATCCATGCCCACCGAAATCACCCGCACGGTGCCGGGCAGCAGTTCAGCGGGGCGCGCGCGCAGCGTGCCGTGGCGTGCCATCCAGTCCATGGTGCCGTACAGTCCCTTGCCCAGCCAGTCCGCCAGGTGTGCTTCGTCGTCGGCCAGGTCGACGCCGGAGACGCCGCACCGCTGGAAACCATGCTGGCGCGCAAGCGCGCGCACCCGTTCGGCGGCACGGGCCAGGTCGAGCGGGGCGGGCAGGGGAACAGCGGACATGCGGCAAGTATAGAATCCTGGCATGCACGAACTCGATGAACTGTTCGATGTCGCCGCCGCGCGCCGTCTCGACGCCCAGGCCAGCGCGCTGCTGGGCGATGGCGGCGCGGGGTTGATGGAGCAGGCCGGCACGGCCGCCTGGCAGTGCCTGCTGGAGCGCTGGCCGCAGGCACAGCGGCTGTGCGTGGCGGTAGGAACGGGCAATAACGGCGGCGATGGCTACGTGCTCGCGCGCCTGGCCCGGCAGGCGGGGCGCCAGGTGACGGTACTGCGGCTGGCCGACGCCAGCGCACCGACTGGACTTGCTGAACGCGTGCGCGCGCTCTATCTGGCAGAAGGTGGGGAGGAAACGTATTTTGCCGGGGGGCTTCCCTGCTCGGACATCGTGGTCGATGCGGTGTTCGGCATTGGCCTCAATCGTGCGCCGGCTGGCGACGCCGAGCGGCTGATCAGGGCGATCACCGACAGTGGGCTGCCGGTGCTGTCGCTGGATGTGCCCAGTGGCGTCGACGCGCGCACCGGTGCGGTGCCCGGTGCTGCCGTGCGCGCCACGCTCACCCTACAGTTCATCGTCCGCCACCAGGGCCTGTACACCGGGGCAGCGCTTGAGTACATCGGCGGTCGTCGACTGGCACCGCTGTCGCTGCCAGATGACGCGCAGCAGGGCGTGGTTCCGGCGGCCTGCCTGTGGCTGCCCTCGCGCCTGCCCGCGCAGTTGCCGCGGCGCCGCGCCAACACGCACAAGGGCGAATCCGGCCATGTGCTCTGCGCAGGTGGCAATACCGGCAGTGGGGGTGCGGTGATGCTGGCAGCCGAGTCGGCGCTGCGCGCCGGCGCCGGATTGGTCAGCGTGGCGACCCAGGCGCAGCACATCGCCCCGCTGCTCTCACGCCTGCCCGAAGCCATGGCTCATCCCGTGCAGGAGGCGCACGACCTGCAGGTGCTGTTGCCGCGCGCGAAGGTCATTGCCATCGGCCCCGGGCTGGGCCAGGACGACTGGGCCCATGAGCTCTGGCGGCAGGTACTGGCCAGCGGCAAGCCGCTGGTGATCGATGCCGATGCGCTGAACCTGTTGGCTTCCTCACCGCAGACGCTGTGCGATGCCGTCCTTACCCCGCACCCGGGCGAGGCGGCGCGCCTGCTGGGCATCGACACGTTCCAGGTGCAGGCCGACCGTTTCGCAGCAGCTGCAGCACTGTCCGCGCGCTTCAACAGCGTGGTAGTGCTCAAGGGCGCGGGCACGATCGTAGCCGCGCCGCATCAGCGCCCACGGGTGATCGCCGCCGGCAACCCCGGCATGGCGGTGGGTGGCATGGGCGACCTGCTCACCGGCATCATTGCCGCCCTGCGCGCGCAGGGCCTGGACGCGTTCGACGCGGCCAGCAGCGGCGCGCTGCTGCACAGCCTGGCCGGCGATGACGCAGCCAGCGAAGGCCAGCGTGGCCTGCTCCCCACCGACCTGCTGGTGCCGCTGCGCCGGCGGGTGAACCCGGAACCGTGACGTCCATGATTGATATCTTCCTGGCCCAACCGCAGGACACCGACCTGCTCGGGCAATGGCTGGCGGCCACCCGCCCACCGCATGCGGTGGTTGAGCTGAGGGGTGATCTGGGGGCGGGCAAGTCCACCCTGGCGCGGGCGCTGTTGAGGGCCTTGGGCGTGCAGGGAAACGTCCGCAGTCCCACCTACACCCTGGTCGAGCGCTACCCATTGAGCGATGGGCACGAAGCATGGCATCTGGATCTGTATCGGATCGGGCAGGCCGACGAACTTGATTTCCTGGGTCTGGACGAGGGCAGCGCCTCGTTGTGGCTGGTGGAATGGCCAGAGCGCGGCGCCGGTGCACTGCCGCCCACCGATCTGATCGTGGCCCTGGAAATCGATGGACAGGGCCGGCGCGCGCAGCTGAGCGCGGCCAGTGCCGCAGGGCATGAATGGCTGGATCGTCTACCTCAAGGCGGCGACTTGCAGGCCCTTTCTGTGGGCTGACAGTAGGAAACATTCCCAGGCTACGGATTATTAAGGGAAAAGGTGTTGCTTTTCATTCAGCGCAGTGATTGAATCCGTACCCATGCCAATGGGGAAACCACTCACTGCGATCTGCGCCGCCGTCGGACTCTGTCTGGCGAGCGCGATGTCGTGGGCCGGAGAAGTGCGCCAAGTGGCCCTGGAGACCGGTTCCACGGGTACGCGCGCGGAGATCGCGCTGTCCGGCAGCGGCGGTTACAAGACCTTGACCCTGGCCGGCCCGAACCGGTTGGTGGTCGATTTCCCGGAATCCAGCGCGGTGCGCAACCTCAAGCTGCCGGCTCCGAAGGGGGTGGTCACGGCAGTGCGCACCGGGCAGCCCGTGCCGGGTACGTTCCGGGTCGTGTTCGACCTGGCCGAGTCGGTGGCGCCGTTCAAGCCGCAGATGGTCAAGCAGGGCGCGGACTCCCGGCTGGTGATCGAATGGCCGGGCGACGCGCCGGCCAACGTGGCCAGTGCGCCGGCGAACCCTGCACCGACCACGACCACGCCTGTGCCCGCTTCGGTGACCCCACAGCCGACGCCTGCGCCCGTGGCCGCCACGACCCAGACCCTGCCGCCGACGCCAGCGGAAGCGGCGCAGGCGCGCAATGACGCGGCGCGTGCGACCGCGCTGCTGACCGCCTCGGTGCGCCAGCAGGCCAGCGCCAGTGCCGCCACGCCGGTGCCGACCCCTGCCGCGCCGACGGCCACCACGGTCAACGTAGCGGCGGCCGGTACGGCCAACGCAGCCAGCAATTCCGCATCGCCGGCGGCCATCCTGGCCGGCCAGCCGACTGCGGCCAGCGTGCCGGCGCCGGTGCCGACCACCGTGGTGCCGGCGCCGCCGCCACGCCCGGTGATGCCCAGCGATGCCTCGCGGATCAAGATGCAGTCGGGCATGCGCCCGCTGGTGGTGGCGATCGATCCGGGCCACGGTGGCCAGGATCCGGGCGCGGTCGGGCCAACCGGCAAGCGCGAAAAAGACATCACCCTGGCGGTAGCGCGTGAGCTGGCGCGCCAGGTCAACGCGACGCCGGGCCTGAAGGCGTTCCTGACCCGCGATACCGACGTGTTCATTCCGCTGCCCATGCGCGCGCAGAAGGCACGCTCGGCAAAGGCGGACATCTTCATTTCGATCCACGCCGATGCGGCGGAAAACCGTGCGGCGACGGGTTCGTCGGTGTACGTGCTGTCGACCAAGGGCGCATCGTCGCAACGTGCGCGCTGGCTGGCGGACAAGGAAAACGCGGCCGATCTGGTGGGCGGCGTACGCCTGCAGCAGACCGAGGGCACGCTGGCCAACGTGCTGCTGGACCTGGCCCAGAGCGGGTACATGAAGGCCTCTGAAGATGCGGCCGGGCATGTGCTGGGCGGGCTGAAGCGGATCGGCAAGAACCACAAGCCGAACATCGAACGCGCCAACTTCGCGGTGCTGCGCACCTCGGACATGCCGGCGATGCTGGTGGAAACGGCCTTCATCTCCAACCCGGACGAAGAGCGCCGCCTGATGGACCCGGCCTACCAGCGCCAGATCGCCGGTGCGGTGCTGGATGGCGTGCATACGTTCTTCAGCCGCCAGCCGCCACCGGGCACGCTGTACGCAGCCAAGGCCCAAGCCGAAATAGACGCCGCCGGTACTGTCGCCGGGGGCAGCAAGTAAAAACCCGCTTCGGCGGGTTTTTTAATGCCGCCGGTCGAGACATTCCGTGTCGCCGGGCTCTGCCCGGCTGCTGTTGGTTTTCTGCGAACAGCCGATGTTCAACGGTTCCCTGGTTTGGCGGGACGGTGCGGGTTTGCGGGGGACGCCGTGAACCCGTCCTTGGGGGCTTGGCAAAAACATCCATGTTTTTGACACCCCCGCAAACCCGCCCCGTCCCACCTACGACGGGTGGTCGGTGGCCACGGAACATCAAACGCCGGCCTCCCCAGCCCGGAAAAACTGAAACGCTGCCGTTCGCGCTTCGCTATCATCACCGCATGAGCATCCGCCAACTTCCCGAAATCCTCATCAATCAGATCGCTGCAGGCGAGGTCGTTGAGCGCCCGGCGTCGGTGGTGAAGGAACTGGTGGAAAACGCCCTGGATGCCGGTGCCACCCGCGTGGATATCGACCTGGAAGAGGGTGGGGTGCGGTTGATCCGCATCCGTGATGACGGCGGTGGCATCGCGCCGGAAGAACTGCCGCTGGCGGTGTCGCGGCATGCCACCAGCAAGATTGCCAGCCTGGATGACCTGGAAGCGGTGGCCACGCTCGGCTTCCGCGGCGAAGCGCTGCCGTCGATCGCGTCGGTGAGCCGCTTTACCCTGGCCTCGCGCCGGCGCAGTGACGCGCATGGCTCGGCGCTGCAGATCGAGGGCGGCAAGCTGGGCGAAGTCACCCCGCGCGCGCACGCGCCGGGCACGACGGTGGAAGTGCGCGAGCTGTTCTACAACGTGCCTGCGCGCCGCAAGTTCCTGCGCGCCGAGCGCACCGAACTGGGCCACATCGAAGAATGGCTGCGTTCGCTGGCGCTGGCGCGGCCGGACGTCGAGCTGCGGGTGTCGCACAACGGCAAGCCGTCGCGGCGCTACAAACCGGGCGACCTGTATTCCGATGCGCGGCTGGGCGAGACGCTGGGCGAGGACTTCGCCACCCAAGCCATGCGTGTGGACCACAGCGGTGCCGGCCTGCGCCTGCATGGCTGGATTGCGCAGCCGCATTATTCGCGCGCCAGCACCGACCAGCAGTACCTCTACGTAAACGGCCGTTCGGTACGCGACCGCAGCGTGGCGCATGCGGTGAAGATGGCCTACGGCGATGTGCTGTTCCATGGCCGTCAGCCGGCATACGTCCTGTTCCTGGAACTGGACCCGACCCGGGTGGACGTCAACGTGCATCCGGCCAAACATGAAGTGCGTTTCCGCGACTCGCGCCTGATCCACGACTTCGTCTACCGGACGTTGAAGGAAGCGCTGGCTGAAACCCGTGCGGGCATGACCGCGGCGGGCGCGGGCAGCGAGGGCGTTGCCGAGGCTGCAGTGCCGGCCCATTCCAGTGCGGCGGCCGGTACGGGCTACGCACTGGCGGGCGGTGGTGGTGGCATGGGTAACGTTGGGTGGCGCCCGCAGCAATCCCCGCTGGGCCTGCGCGTGGCTGATGCGCCCTCGGCGTACGCGGCGCTGTATGCGCGGCCTGCCGGCAGTGATGCCGCGCTGCCGCCGATGCCCAGCGAGCAGGGCCTGCCGGTGACCGCAGCCGACAGCGGCGTGCCGCCGCTGGGTTATGCGGTGGCGCAGCTGCACGGCATCTACATCCTGGCTGAGAATGCCGAAGGCCTGATCGTGGTGGACATGCATGCCGCCCACGAACGGATCGGCTACGAGCGGCTCAAGACCGCGCACGATGCCGCCGGACTGCACGCGCAGCCGCTGCTGGTGCCGATCACCCTGGCGGTGGGCGAGCGTGATGCCGACACCGCCGAGCGCGAAGCGGAGACGCTGACCGCGCTGGGCTTCGAGGTCACCCGCTCCGGCCCCGGTTCGCTGCATGTGCGCAGCATCCCTGCGCTGTTGGCCAACGCCGAGCCGGACGCTCTGCTGCGCGATGTGCTCACCGACCTGCGCGAACACGGCCAGAGCCGGCGCATTGCCAGTGCCCGCGACGAACTGTTGTCGACCATGGCCTGCCACGGTGCGGTGCGTGCCAACCGGCGGCTGACCCTGCCGGAAATGAACGCGCTGCTGCGCGACATGGAAATCACAGAACGGTCTGGCCAGTGCAACCACGGCCGGCCGACCTGGGCCCGTTTTTCACTGGCGGAAATCGACCGCTGGTTCCTGCGCGGACGTTGAAGGGGAGCACGATGCGTACTTGGGGATGCGGACTCGGCGCGGCATTGCTGGCGCTGGGCCTGGCAGGGTGTGGCGACAAGGAAACCGCACCGGCGCCGGCGGCGGTGGATCCGGCGTTCGCCGCCGAACAGCAGCAATGGCGGCAGCAGCGCTACACCGAGCTGCAGGCGCCCGACGGCTGGACCAGCCTGGTCGGCCTGCATTGGCTGGAACACAAAGCGCACTACATCGGCAGCGGTCCGGGAAGCGGCATCCGCCTGGCGGTGGGCCCGGCCAAGCTGGGCATGGTCGCGCATCGCGGCGACATCCTGACCTTCACGCCCGAGCGCGGCGCGTCGGTGAGTGTGGACGGCAAGCCGCTCACCGGGCCGATCCGGTTCCAGAGCGACCGCGATCCGGAACCTACCCACATTGCTTTCGATGACGGCAAGGGCCAGCTCAGCCTGATTCACCGTGGCCAGCGCTACGCGCTGCGGGTCAAGCACGCCGATGCCTATTCGCGCACCGGCTTCACCGGCATCAACTACTGGCCGGGTGGTCCGGACTGGCGCATCGCCGCACGGTTCGTTCCGCACCCGGCCGGCAAGACCCTGCCGATCGTGGACATCACCGGCCTCACCACCGAGATGCCGAATGCGGGTGCGCTGGAATTCGAGCGTGATGGAAAGACCTGGCGGCTGGAAGCGCTGGGTGAGCCTGGACGCGAGCTGTTCGTGATCTTCGGCGACCGCACCAGCGGCCACGGCAGTTACCCGGCCGGCCGCTACCTGGACCTGTCCGCACCCGATGCGGGCGGCAAGATGCTGATCGATTTCAACCACGCCTACAACCCCCCGTGCGCGTTCACCCCGTTCGCCACGTGCCCGCTGACCCCGCCGGAAAACCGCCTGGACCTCAAGGTCGAGGCCGGCGAACAGGCTTACCACACACCCCAGGGAGGGGTTTGAGCATGACGATGCTGAAGCGACTGGCAGCCCCACTGCTGCTGGCCACCGGCCTGCTGCTGGGCAGTGCCACCACGATGGCCGCTGCCCCGGCGGCCAAGTCCACCGCGCCGGTGCCGCTGCTGTGGAAGGTGACCGGCCCGGGCGACAGCCGGGTGTACCTGCTGGGCTCGTTCCACCTGCTGCGCGCCGATGATTACCCGCTGGCGGCCGACGTGGACCAGGCCTTCGCGGCGTCAAAGCGCGTGGTGTTCGAACTGTCGCCGCAGGACATGCAGTCGCCGGACCTGACCCGCAAGATGCTGCAGGCGGCGATGCGGACCGATGGCAGCGAACTCAAGCGGGACCTGGACGACGCCACCTGGACCAAGCTGCAGGCCTATGCACGCGACAACAAGCTGCCGATGGCGCAGCTGCAGGGCATGAAGCCATGGTTCGTCGGGCTGACCATCACCCTGTCGCAGTTTGCAAAGATGGGACTGGACCCGGCACTCGGGCTGGACCGGCATTTCATGACGCGCGCCGCTGATGCGGGCAAGCCGACCAGCGGTCTGGAGGACATCGATACCCAGGTGGCGGTGCTGTCGGGCATGTCGTCCCAGGAGCAGCAGCAGATGGTGGCCGAAGCGCTTGATCAGGCCGACCAGGCCGATGCCATGGGCCGCAAGCTGCACGACGCCTGGCGCCGTGGCGACGACAAGCTGCTGTGGACCTCGATGGCCGCCGAAATGCGCGCGGAGTACCCGCAGCTGTACAAGCGCATCAACACCGACCGCAACAATGCCTGGGTGCCGAAGCTGGAGCAGCAGCTCAAAGCCGGGCAGGGTGGCACGCTGGTGGTGGTGGGCTCGTTGCACCTGCTGGGCGACGATGGCGTAGTGGAGAAGCTGCGCGCCAAGGGCTACCAGGTAGAGCGGATCTGCACCGGCTGCGCGAAACCCAAGCGCTGACATTCAGGAGCCGGAAACGAAAAAGGCGCGGCCGTGAGGCTGCGCCTTTTTCCATGCTGCCCGGCGCTGCCAGGCGACGCCGTCAACGGCGGGTCTTGCCGGTCGCCGTGGGCGCTTCGGGCTTGCCGGCGCCGGTACCCGTGCCGGTCTTCGTGCCCGGCGGGCGTGGGCCGAAACCACCGCCCATGTTGCGCTGGAAGTCCTGCCACAGCTCCAGGTTGCGTTCGGTGAGCTGGTTCATCATCGCCCACGGGGTCTGCCCGAGCAGGTTGCCCATCTGCTGGCGGAACTGCTGCTGCTGGTCCAGGAAGACCTGCATGCTGCGCTCGAGGTAGTTGCCCATGAAGCCCTGCAGCGAATCGCCATAGAACCGGATCAGCTGGCTGAGCAGCTGGGTGGAGAGCATGGGCTCACCGTCCTGTTCCTGGTCGGCGATGATCTGCAGCAATACTGAACGGGTCAGGTCGTCGCCGCTCTTGGCGTCGCGGACTTCGAAGTCCTCACCGTCGAGGATGAGCTGGCGCACGTCTTCTATGGTGATGTAGCTGGAAATTTCGGTGTCGTAGAGACGGCGGTTGGGATACTTCTTGATGATGCGGTTCGCAGCCATGAAGCAATCACTCGCAAGCGTAGGCGCGAAGCATGGCGCAGCGCAGCAGGCGTTGCAACCTCCTTTGGTCATTTGGCTGGATTCTTCATGCTGCGCAGCATTGGTGCAGCATTCTCTGGTCACCGCACCGCCTGCTGCGCTTGCCCAAGCTTTGCTGCGCAAAGCTCGGGCCCCTGCGGCATTCCACCTTAACCCCGCGCCTTCGGCGCGCCCCCTTCAACAAGAAGGGGGCTCTTCTCCAGCCGACGCTACGTAACGGTGTAACCGTTACCAGCCCATGTGGTGGCCGCCGTTGATGTCGAGGTTGGAGCCGGTGATCCAGGCGGCTTCTTCGGCGACCAGGAAGGCCACCGCGTAGGCGATTTCCTCGGGCTTTCCGAGGCGGCCGGTGGGGATGTCGGCAATGATCTTGGCGCGTACTTCGTCGGGCACGGCCATCACCATGTCGGTGGCCACGTAGCCGGGCGAGATGGTGTTGACGGTGATGCCGAAGCCGGCGTTCTCGCGCGCCAGCGAGATGGTGAAGCCGTGCATGCCGGCCTTGGCGGCGGCGTAATTGGCTTGGCCGTACTGGCCCTTCAGGCCGTTGATCGAGCTGATCTGGATCACCCGGCCCCAGCCGCGGCGGCGCATGCCTTCGATGACCGGGCGGGTGACGTTGAACACCGAATTGAGGTTGGTGTTGATCACGTCGTGCCACTGGTCGGCGCGCATGCGGTGGAAGGTGGTGTCGCGGGTGATGCCGGCGTTGTTGACCAGGATCTCGATGGGGCCCAATGCCGCTTCCACCGCGTGCACCATCTGCTCGGCGGTGCCAGGGTCGGATACATCGCCCGGGAAGATCGCCACGTCGCAGCCCCGCGCCAGCATCTTCCCGCGCCAGGCCAGGGCCTTGGCCTCGTCACGGTAGTTGGTGGCAACCCGATGGCCCTGGTCGGCCAGACGTTGGCAGATGGCGGAACCGATACCGCCGGTACCACCGGTGACCAGTGCGACGCGAGATGTCATGAGCAGCTACTCCGGGGCCAGCAGGGGGGAACGCGATTCTGCAACATCGCGACGGAAAATGGGGGGCTCAACAGGCGTCGGCGCCAAGCCGGATGTCACCCGGTGGCAATCGGGCCGGGTCGAAGCCGGCAACGGCCTGTTCAAGCAGATCGGCGACGCTGAGGCAGCTCTGCAGCCACGCGGGATCCTGGCCAAGCTGCGCCCAAGCCTGCTGGAGGGCCGGCAGCGGGCGGTCCGCATCGACCGGGCGCGCGGCGGCGGATTTGGACAGCTTCAACCCATCCGGCTCCAGCAGCAGCGGAAGATGCAGGTAGCGCGGGGTGGGCAGGCCCAGCGCCTGCTGCAGCAGGATCTGGCGCGGAGTTGATTCGAGCAGGTCGGCGCCGCGCACCACGTCGGTGATGGCCTGGTCGCCGTCGTCGACCACCACGGCCAGTTGGTAGGCCCAGTAGCCGTCGGCCCGACGCAGCACGAAATCGCCGACCTCGGCATGTACGTCCTGCCGGATCCGGCCACGCAGGCCGTCATCGAACGCGATCACGCTGCCCGGCGGCACGCGCAGGCGGATGGCCGGTCGGGCGCGCTCGCTACGTGCGACGCAGTAATGATGAATGCCGTGCTGAGCGGACAGTTCGGTGCGGCTGCAGTGGCAGGCAAAGGCCCTGTCCTCGGCCAGCAGGCGATCGAGGGCGTGCTGGTACAGGGCGTCCCGCTGGCTCTGACGGACGATGGCGCCATCGCTGGCGAGGCCGAAGCTGGCCAGGGCCGCGAATTGCTGTTCGATGGCACCCGGCACGGTGCGGGGCGGGTCGACGTCTTCAACCCGCACAAGCCACTGGCCGCGGGCGCGCCGGGCCAGCAGCCAGCTGCCGAAGGCGGCGAGCAGCGAGCCGGCGTGGAGCGGGCCGGTGGGCGAGGGGGCAAAGCGGCCCCGGTAGGCAGTTATCGACATGAACTATGAATCGTCGGTCAGGTTGCGACTTGAATTCAACATGAAGTCCCCGCAGATTTGCACCAACACCCACCTAAAAGCGTCCTTTTCCCCATGTTCAGTCGTATTGCCCTGTTCCTCGCGACCAACTTCGCCGTGTTGATCCTGGCAGGCTTCGTCATGCGCCTGGCCGGCGTCGATCCCGCGAGCATGAGTGGCCTGCTGGTGGTTGCGGCCATTTTCGGCTTCGGCGGCTCGTTGATTTCGCTGCTGTTGTCGAAGTGGATGGCCAAGCGCTCCACCGGCGCGGTGGTGATCACCGAGCCCCGCAACCCGACCGAGCGCTGGCTGCTGGCCACGGTGGAGCGCCAAGCGCGTGAAGCGGGCATCGGCATGCCGGAAGTGGCGGTCTACGACGGCCCGGAAATCAACGCGTTCGCGACCGGCGCCAACCGCAACAATGCGCTGGTGGCGGTCTCCACGGGTCTGCTGCAGAACATGAGCGAAGATGAGGCGGAGGCGGTGCTGGGCCATGAGATCGCGCACGTGGCCAACGGCGACATGATCACCATGGCACTGCTGCAGGGCGTGCTCAACACCTTCGTGATCGTGCTGGCGCGCGTGGTCGGCGGCATCATCGACAGCGCGCTGTCGGGCAACCGCGAAGGCGGCGGCCGTGGTTTTGCCTACTTCATCATCGTGTTCGTGCTGGAAATGGTGTTCGGCCTGTTCGCCACCATGATCGCCATGTGGTTCTCGCGTCACCGCGAATTCCGCGCCGACGCGGGCGGCGCGCACCTGGCCGGCCGCCAGAAGATGATCGCCGCGCTGGAGCGTCTCAAGCTCAATCACGGCCAGAGCACCCTTCCGACCCAGATCGCCGCGTTCGGCATCGCCGGCGCCACGGCCAAGAAGCTGTTCCTGAGCCACCCGCCGCTGGAAGAGCGCATTGCCGCGCTGAAGGCCGCGAGCAACACCGTGGCGTGATGCGGTGGTGTCAGGTTTGAATGAAGCGCCCGGCCTTTGGTCGGGCGTTTTTTTTTGCCCGCGAAAAGCGCTGGCGTTTTCATTCTTGGCGCGCGGGGGAGCGGGGTGGAGGGGGTAGCGGGGCACGCGTGAACCCATCCATGGGGCTTATCGCAGCTTGCTCGTGTGCGCTGTCCTGCGCACACGGCAAGACCGGGGTTGGGCTCCTGCCCAACCCGTCGGGCGTATACGCCCGACCCATGCTGCTCAAAGCCCCGCTACCCCCTCCACCCCGCTCCCCAGACGGAATACGACGGCGGACAGGAAATCAACGGCAGATGGCGTTGGGTCGAGCGACTTGTTGCGCAGTAGAGCCACGCCATGCGTGGCTGAGCGGTAACCCGAATGTGCCGGGCCAATGCTCTTGATCTTGTGTCCGGTCGCCGCAGAGAACTGAGGGGGCGAGGGCGGGGATGCCCTGGCCGGACTTTGAGCGGCATGGATGCCGCGATAAGCCCCATGGATGGGTTCACGCGTGTCCGGCCAGGGCATCCCCGCCCTCGCCCGCGCAGGAACAACCAAACAGCCAACGGCTCTACGCGCAGACCCAAACGAAAAACGGCGCCCGAAGGCGCCGTCGCTTGAATCTCACATCCGAACCGATCAGAACTTCGCGTCGAACTCAGCGGCGTAGCCGGTGTTGACCAGCACCTTCTGCAGGATGTCGGTGTTCTTCACGTTGCCAGCGACGATCTGCTGCGTTTCCGGGCCACGGCTGTCCATGCGGCCCGGGGTGGCGCCCTTGAAGTCGCAGACGCGGCCGCCGGCCTCGCGGACCAGCAGTACGCCGGCGGCGATGTCCCAGGCTTTCACGCCCGCTTCGAAGTAGGCGTCGGCGCGACCGCAGGCCACGTAGGCCAGGTCCAGCGCGGCCGAACCGGTGCGGCGCACGTCTTCGGCCTGGACCAGCAGCGCGTCCACCGCCTTCAGCTGGGCGCTGGTGCGGTTGCGTTCGCGCGGGGCAAAGCCGGTGTGGATCATCGCGCCGGCCAGGTCCTTGCGGTCGGCCACGCGGATGCGGCGGTCGTTCAGCACCGCGCCGGCGCCACGGCTGGCGGTGAACAGTTCATTGCGGAGCGGGTCGAAGATCACCGCGTCGATCGGCTCGCCGTTTTCGACCAGGGCGATGGAAACGCAGTAATGCGGGAAGCCGCGGAGATAGTTGCTGGTGCCGTCGAGCGGGTCGATCACCCACATGTAGCGGTTGACGGCCTGCACGCCGCCTTCCTCGCCCATGATCCCGTACTCGGGATAGGCGCGCTTGAGTTCCTTGACGATCACCTTTTCCGCATCCGCATCGACTTCACTGGCATAGTCCATGCGCCCCTTCTGCACGACGTTCAACGCCTCGAGCTTGTTGATGTTGCGCAACAGGACGTTGCCGGCGAGGCGGGCGGCCTTGACCATGACGGTGACGGCGGGTTTCTGCATGGCGAAAAGCTCCCGGAAAGGCAGAGTAGGGGGTACTGGCGGGGGAAAAGAGCGGTCCCGGCGCAGAGGCCGGCCGCACAGTTTACCATTTGTGACTGTCCTGCTCGCGTTTGGCCCGTTCATGTCCACTGAATCCGCATCTTCCCGCATCCGTTTCGTCCTCGTGGGCACCCAGCACCCCGGCAACATGGGCGCCGCCGCCCGTGCCATGAAGACCATGGGCCTGGGCCGGCTCGTGCTGGTGGCCCCCGAAAAGCCGCTGGACGAAGAGGCCTTCCGCCGCTCCGCCGGCGCCGAGGACGTGCTCGGCGATGCCCCCGTGGTGGCCACGCTGGCCGACGCCGTGGCCGATTGCCGGCTGGTACTGGGCTGCACCGCCCGCGCCCGGCGGGTGCAGCTTGAAGAACTGCTGCCTGGCACGGCCGCCCAGCGCGCCCTGGCCAAGGCGGCCGAGGCCGATGGCGAAGTGGCGTTCGTGTTTGGCCGGGAGCGCACCGGCCTGACCAATGAAGAACTGCAGCTGTGCCACCTGGCCGTGCATATTCCCTCGAACCCGGAATTCAGTTCGCTGAACCTGGCCGCGGCCGTGCAGGTGCTGGCGTATGAACTGCGCATGGCCAGCCTGGGCGGAGTGGAGGCGGCCGCCCCGGCCGATCCTGAACACCGTGAACAACCGGCCAGCCATGCCCAGGTGGAAGGCCTGTTCGGCCAGCTGGGCCAGACCCTGGACGAGATCGATTTCCACAAGGGGCGCGCCCCGGACTCGGCCATGCGCAAGCTGCGCCGGCTGTTCCTGCGTACCGAACTGAGCGAACAGGAAGTGCGCCTGTTGCGCGGCATTCTGGCCGACGCCCAACGGATGGCCCGATTGGCGAACGCCAAACCGGAATGACCTGACGCACGTCTCATTTTTTCGGGTAGGCTGTTTCGATTCCTTGGGGGGAGCGAATGGGATTGCCGGCACTGCGAGGGCTGTTGCAGGGAGGGTTGCTGTGGCTGGCCATCGTCATGATGGTCGGTACCGCAGCGGCCGGTCCCGGCGCCGCCGGCACGGACCCTGCCGAACCGGGGACCGTACTCGTGCTTGGCCGGATCAGCGACAACCCCAAGTCACACTATGCGCAACTGCAACCCCTGCTCGACTACGTCGTCCCGCGCATGCGTGACGTCGGTATCACCGAAGGCCGCATCCTGATGGCGCCCGATGCGCAGCAGATGGCCAGCTACCTGCGCCGTGGCCGGGTCGACTGGGTGACCGAAACCTCCGGCGCCGCCGTCAACCTGGGCCTGCGCAGCGGCGCCCAGCCCCTGCTGCTGACCGAACGCAGCGGCGTGCGCGACTACCAGACCGTGTTCTTCGTACGCCGCGAGAGCCCGGTCACGTCCCTGGCCGATCTCAAGGGCCGCACCCTGGCCCTGCAGAACGTGGCGTCCACCAGCGCCTACCTGGTACCCGTGATGACCCTGTTGCAGAACGGGCTGACCCCGGAGATCCTGTTGTCGGCGCGCGATGCGGCCGCGCCGGATACGGTGGGATATGTGTTCGCGCGGTCGGAGGCAAACATCGCCACGTTCGTGCACAAGGGCATGGTGGACGCTGGTGCGGTCAGCAGCGTGGACTGGGCCGATCCGCACCGGATCCCGGCTGCGTTCCGCCGGGATTTCCGCGCCATCCACCGAACCGAGCCGTATCCGCGCGCAGTGGAAATGGTGCGGGCAGGGCTGGACCCCAAAGTGCGGGACAGGTTGCAGCAGGTGTTGCTGGATGCCGCCTCGGATCCGGAGGCGCAGGATGCGCTCGAGAAGTTTTTTGGTACGTCCGGGTTCCATCGGGTCGATGCGCAGATGCAGCACCGTTTGGATGAATTGAAACAGGGTCTTACACGCGTGCGGATGGAAGTGGAATGAGGCCGTTGGGTTCCGGAATGCAGTCCCGTTTTGTGTTGGCGATGGGCGGGGCAATGGTGGTGGTGGTGGCGATCGTAGCCGTGGTGCTTGGGCGCCAGGCAGCGATGCAGGACGAGGTCAAGCACCTCAGCGGCAGCGTCATCCACGAACTGTTCGACCGCAGCGTGCGCAGCCGCGGCGAGGCGCTGGCACGCGAGCTGTCCGATGCGTTGGCCAACCCGCTGTACTACAACGACCTGGCCCAGGTGGGTGCGCTGGTGCGCAACACCTCGCGGCAGCAGGTGGTGCGCTATGTGCTGGTGTTCGACGAGGACGGCAGGCTGATCCACGACGGCTCGGCCGAAGTGATCGATTTCGGTCGCCCCATGGAAGATCCGCTGGCCGCCGGGGCGGTGGGCGCGCGCAAGCTGGTGGTGCAGCAATCGCCCAAAGTGCTCGACAACGCCATGCCGATCATGATCGGCAACCAGCGCATCGGCGGCGTCCGCGTCGGCATGGCGCTGGATGACGTGCAGGCCATGGAGCAGCGGGCCAACCTGACCCTGGGCGAGCGCCTGCAGCAAGTGGGCAAGCGGCACCTGGGCTGGCTGCTGTTGATGCTGGGCCTGCTACTGGTGATCGGCGTGGTGGTCATCGTGTATGTGCAGCGAACGCTGGTCGGCCCGATCCGGGGGCTGGCCGCCGCGGCGCGCCAGATCGAGGCCGGCGACTACCGCCCGCAGCTGAGCAACAGCAGTCGCCAGGATGAAGTGGGCGAGCTGGTGCGCGCATTCGGTCGGATGAGCGAGGCGATTGCGCGCCACGACCGCGAAGTACGCCACATGGCCTATACCGATGCACTGACCGGCCTGACCAACCGGCTGGCATTCCGCGAGGCGCTGGACCATCGGCTGATGGCCGCGCGCGCCTCCAACCACCGATTGGCCCTGTTGTTCGCCGACATGGACGACTTCAAGCGCGTCAACGACACGCTCGGCCATGAGGCCGGCGATGAGGCGCTGCTGCAGTTCGCCCAGCGTATCAGCGCGGCCGTGGCCCAGGCCGGTGGCGACGAAGCGCTGTTGGCACGCTTCGGCGGCGATGAGTTCGTGATCCTGATCGGTGACGGCGACGTTGCCGCGAGCGCGCGCCAGCTCGCTGAAATCCTGGTCCGCGAGCTGAGCAAGCCGTTGGTGGTGCAGGGCCGGGAGCTGTTCCTGGGCACGTCGATCGGCGTGACCCTGTTCCCGGACGATGCCGCCGATGCGACCACGCTGCTGAAGAATGGCGACATCGCCATGTACCAGGCCAAGGTCGCGGGCAAGAACTGCTACCGCTATTACAGCCGTGCCATGGACCATGCGGTGGAACGCCGCGTGCACATGGAACAGGAACTGCGCGGCGCCTGGGAGCGCGGCGAGCTGCGCCTGGTTTACCAGCCCATCTTCCGCACCCGCGACCGCCGCATGGTCGGGGTGGAGGTGCTGCTGCGCTGGCAGCACCCCACGCTGGGCACCATTCCGCCGTCGGTGTTCATCGAAGTGGCCGAACAGAGCGGCCTGATCGAAGTGATCGGCCCGAAGGTGCTGCGCGCGGCGTGCATGGAGGCGGTGCAGTGGCCGCACTCGTCCGATGGCGAAGGCATGTTCGTGTCGGTCAACGTATCCCCGCGCCAGCTGCGCGGAGGTGAGCTGCCCACGCTGGTGGCCGACTGCCTGCGCGACACCGGCCTGCCGGCCTCGCGCCTGCACCTGGAGCTGACAGAAACGGCGGTGATCGGCGATGAGATGCTGGCTGCGGCGCTGCTGGACAAGCTCCACCGCACGGGCGTGAAGGTGTGGCTGGATGATTTCGGCACCGGTTTCTCCGGCCTGAGCCACCTGCGCCAGGTGCCGGTGGACGGGGTGAAGATCGACAAGAGCTTCGTGGCCGACATGCAGCGCGACCCGGACGACCTGGCCCTGACCACGGCGATCATCGCCATGGCCCACGCGCTGGGCATCACCGTGGTGGCCGAAGGCATCGAACAGGAAGTGCAGTTCGACCTGCTGAGCCAGCGCGGCTGCGATCTGGCGCAGGGCTATTGGCTGAGCGTGCCGATCACGGCCACCGACGTCGTCGAGATGATCGAATCGGGACGGTGAAGGCGTGACGACCAACGGTCGTCACCTACCCGCAGCGTCGCGCTTCGCTTTTTTTCGGCGGGTTGCGTTCGCCGCGTGGATTGCGTGGCAATCGGAACCCTAGACCGGCCGTTTGCTGGAATCGCCCGAAATTTCCCGCACCAGCTTCGGTACCAGGTACCCCGACAACCGCGCCGTCAGCTGCGCGTGCAGCGATCTGGCCGTGGCATCGTCCACTTCGAAATGCGCCACGCCCTGCACCCTGTCCACCTGGTACAGGTAATACGGCAGCACGCCCGCGGCAAAACTGCGCTCGCTCAGGTCCTGCAGCGCCTGCAGCGAATCGTTCACCCCGCGCAGCAGCACCGCCTGGTTCAGCAGGGTAGCGCCGGCACCGCGCAGGCGCGCCATGGCCGCGTCCACCGATGCATCGAATTCGTTGGCGTGATTGGCATGGATCACGAATGCCACCGGCCAGGGCAGGGCGGCGATCCACTGCACCAGTTCCTCGTCCACGCGTTCGGGCAGCACCACCGGCAGCCGGCTGTGGATGCGCAGGCGGCGCAGGTGCGGAATCTGCTTCAGCGCCTGGGTCAGCTCCACCAGCTTGTGGGTGGCCAGCGACAACGGGTCACCGCCGGACAGGATCACCTCGTCGATGCCCGGGTCCTGGGCAATGGCATCCACCGCCTCGCGCCAGCCCTCGCGGGCCGCGTTCTCGGTGCCGTAATCGAAATGCCGGCGGAAGCAGTAGCGGCAGTTGATCGCGCAGCTGCCGGTGGTCACCAGCAGGGCGCGGCCCTGGTACTTCTGGATCACCCCGGTAGCCTTGCGCGCCAGCCCGTCGCCGACCGCATCCAGGGTGAAACCCGGGGCATGCTGCAGCTCGTCGGTGACCGGCAGCACCTGGCGCAACAGTGGGTCGTGGCGGTCGCCGTGGCGCATGCGCGCAATGAAGCCCTGTGGCACCCGCAGCGCGAACTGTCCGGCAGCCTCGACCGATAGCGGCAGCGCATCCGGGTCCAGCCCCAGCTCCTCCAGCAGGGCCCGGGGGTCGCGCACGGCCTCGCGCCACAGCTGCTGCCAGCGGACAGGGGAGGGCAGGGGCGTGGCGGAGAGCTGCATGGAAAGGGGGCCTGCGGTTATCATAGGGAAAGCCTTCCCATTCTATCCGGCTCGCCGCGCCTGCGCGGCGTTTGCCCATTCAGGAGTTTCAGCATGGCCACTGTTGGCATGAACGACGTCAAGACCGGTATGAAGATCCTGGTCAACAATGAACCGGCGGTCATTACCGAGACCGAGTACGTCAAGCCGGGCAAGGGCCAGGCGTTCACCCGCATCAAGTACCGTTTCATCAAGTCCGGCCGCGTGGTCGAAATGACCATGAAGGCCACCGACGACGTGGAGAAGGCCGACGTCGTCGATACCAACATGAATTACATGTACACCGACGGCGAGTACTGGCACTTCATGGACCCGGAATCCTTCGAACAGGTCCAGGCCACCAAGTCGGGCATGGGCGGCGCCGAGAAGTGGCTGAAGGGCGAAGAATCCTGCATCGTGACCCTGTGGAACGGCGAACCGATCTTCGTGCAGCCGCCGAATTTCGTCGAACTGAAGATCACCGAGACCGATCCGGGCGTACGTGGCGACACCTCCGGCGGCGGTGGCAAGCCGGCCACCCTCGAAACCGGCGCCGTGGTCCGCGTGCCGCTGTTCGTCAACCAGGATGAAATCATCAAGGTCGACACCCGCTCGGGCGAGTATTCGGCCCGCGCCGGCAAGTAATGCGGCCAGAGGTCGCATTACGGTAGCGCCGACTGCTGGTCGGCCCTCGCACCGCCTGGACCGGCCTGTGGACGGCGCTACCCACCCGCACATCGCGGTGATCCCGCATCGTCGGATCACCGGCACTCAAAGCGAGACCGCATGACCGACACCAACCGCATTCCCGAACCCTGTGATCTGCTCATCGAAGCGGGTTACGTGGTCCCGATCGAACCGCATGCGGTGGTGCTGGAAGACCATGCCGTGGCCGTGCGCGGCACCGAAATCGTGGCGATCCTGCCGCGCGCCGAAGCGCGCGCGCGCTTCAGCGCCCGCCAGGTGGTGTCGCGGCCGGATGCGGCGCTGATGCCCGGCCTGGTCAACGCCCACACGCACAACCCGATGACGCTGCTGCGCGGCGTGGCCGACGACCTGCCGCTCATGGTGTGGCTGCAGCAGCACATCTGGCCGGTGGAAGCGGCGGTGATCGGCCCGGAATTCGTCGCCGACGGCACCACCCTGGCCATCGCCGAAATGCTGCGCGGCGGCACCACCTGCGCCAACGAAAACTACTTCTTCGCCGACGTCCAGGCGGCGGTCTACAAGCAGCACGGCTTCCGTGCGCTGGTCGGCGCGGTGATCATCGATTTCCCCACCGCCTGGGCCAAGACCGACGACGAGTACTTCGCCAAGGCCGGCGAGCTGCACGACCAGTGGCGGAACGACCCGCTGATCGGCACCTCGTTCGCCCCGCACGCGCCGTACACCGTCAACGACGCCAATTTCGAACGCGTGCGCATGCTGTCCGACCAGCTGGACATGCAGGTGCACCTGCACACGCATGAAACCGCGCAGGAAATCAGCGATTCGATCAAGCTGCACGGCCAGCGCCCGCTGGCGCGGCTGGACCGCCTGGGCCTGGTCAACGACCGCCTGATCGCGGTGCACATGACCCAGCTGACCGAAGCGGAAATCCACCTCTGCGCCGAACGCGGCGTGAGCGTGGTGCATTGCCCCGAATCCAACCTCAAGCTGGCCTCCGGGTTCTGCCCGGCCTGCGCCCTGCAGCGCGCGGGGGTCAACCTGGCGATCGGCACCGATGGCTGCGCCAGCAACAACGACCTGGACATGTTCAGCGAAAACCGCACCGCGGCGATCCTGGCCAAGGCAGTGGCCAACGACGCCACCGCGCTGGACGCGGCCACCACGCTGCGTGCGGCCACCCTGGGCGGTGCACGCGCGCTGGGCTTCGGCGACCGCATCGGCTCGATCGAAGTGGGCAAGCAGGCCGATCTGGTCTGCGTGGACCTGTCGGCCCTGGAAACCCAGCCGCTGCACCACGTGCTCTCGCAGCTGGTGTATGCCGCCGGTCGCCACCAGGTCAGCGATGTCTGGATTGCCGGGCAGCCCAAGCTGGTCCAGCGCGAGCTGGTCGGCATGGATACTGCGGCCATCGTCGCCAACGCCCGCCAGTGGCGCGAGCGCATTCGTCACATCCGCGCCTGAGGCGCGAAAAGGACAACCATGAACGCCCCCCACGCTTCCACCAATTACGACCAGGCCGAACTGGACAAGTTCGCCGCGCTCGCCAACCGCTGGTGGGACGCTGACGGCCCGCAGAAGCCGCTGCATGCGCTGAACCCGGTGCGCCTGAAGTACGTTGCGGACCGGGTCACGCTGCGCGGTGCGCGCGTGCTCGACATCGGGTGCGGCGGTGGCCTGCTCAGCGAAGCCCTGGCCCAGTCCGGCGCGGACGTGACCGCCATCGACCTGGCCCCGGAGCTGGTCAAGGTCGCCCGCCTGCATGGCCTGGAGTCGGGCGTCACCGTCGACTACCGCGTGCAGGCTGCCGAAGACCTGGCTGCCGAACAGCCGGGCAGCTTCGATGTGGTGACCTGCATGGAAATGCTGGAACACGTGCCGGACCCGGGCGCGATCATCGCCGCCTGCCACCGCCTGCTCAAGCCCGGCGGCCAGCTGTTCCTGTCCACGGTCAACCGCACCCCGGCCGCATTTGCCGTGGCCATTGTCGGTGCCGAATACATCGCGCGCCTGTTGCCCAAGGGCACGCACCACTATCAGGATTTCATCAAGCCGTCCGAGTTGGGCAAGTGGCTGCGCGAGGCCGATTTCACCCTGCGCGATGTCAGTGGCATGGCCTACGAACCGTGGCGCAACCGCGCGCGGCTGAGCACGCGCACCGACATCAACTACCTGGCCCACGCGGTGAAGCCTGACACTGGCGACCGTGGCTGAGTCCGGTTTCCCGCAAGCGGTTCTGTTCGACCTGGATGGCACGCTGCTCGACAGCGCGCCTGACATGTTGGCCACCGCCAACGCCATGCTGGCCGCACGCGACCGCGCTCCGATCCCGCTGGACGCGCTGCGCCCGGTGGTGTCGAAAGGATCGCGGGCAATGGTGGCCGTGGCGTTCCCCGAACTGGGGCAGGAGGCACGCGATGCGCTGGTGCCGGAGTTCCTGGATCGCTACGAAGCGCTGATCGGCCAGCACGCGGTGCTGTTCAATGGCGTGGCCGGCATGCTCGACGCGTTGGAGGCTTCAGGCTGTGCCTGGGGCATCGTCACCAACAAGCCCGAATACCTGGCGCGGCTGATCCTGCCGCAGCTGGGCTGGGAAACCCGCTGCGCGGTCCTGATCGGCGGCGACACCCTGGCCCAGCGCAAGCCGCACCCGTTGCCGCTGCTGGCCGCGGCCGAGCGCATGGGCATCGACCCGGGCACCTGCATCTACGTCGGCGACGACGAGCGCGACATCGTCGCCGCCAATGCCGCGGGCATGGCCTCGGTTGCTGCGCTGTGGGGTTACCGCCTGGACGCCGACGACCCGCTGGCCTGGGGCGCCGAGGCAATGGTCGAACAACCCGAAGCACTCCAGCACGCTGACGCCTGGCCCGCAGCCCGCCGGTAACGCCGGCCGTATCACTCTGGCGCCGGTCAAACCGCGCGCCAGACAACACAGGCAGGTATCGGCCGTTGGTCGATACGCGCTCCACAAGGAATCCGCAATGTCCACCTCCACCGCCCTCGACAGCTTCCTCGACAAATGGCGGACCCGCTGGCCGGAATGGCAGGTGGCCGAACCGTTCATCGCCCAGTCCCAGCGCACCCTGGTGCTGGCGTGGTTCGCGCTGCTGCAGGAATTCGACGACATCCTCAACATCGCCGGCGACCCGATGCCGGCCGACGCCAAGCTGGCGTGGTGGGGCGAGGAGCTGCGCAGCTGGGCCGCGCAGCGTTCGCGCCATCCGTTGGGCCGCGTGCTGGAGCCGGTGCGGGCGCCGTGGGGCGAGTTGGCCGCGGCGTTGCCGGACCTGATTGAAGCGCGCGCAACGGCCGTGGATCCGGCGCAGGCGCAACGCGCCCTGCAGGCCTACGGTGCCGCCGTGGCGGCGGTGGAAGCGGTGATGTTCGCCACCCCGGTGCGTGGCGATGTGGCCACTCCCGTGGTGCTGCAGACCTTGGCCCAGCGCCTGCATGAAGTGGGCGTGGCCGCAGTGCCGCGTTCGTTGCTGGCGGAGGAGAGTGGCGATGCCACGCAGCGCTGGGCGCAGCAACTGCTGCGGCAGTGGCCGGCCCGCGTGGCCGGCCCGCGCCCGCGCCGCCTGTATGCATCGCTGGCGCGCGCGCGCCAGCAGGCCTGGTCGCAGGGCCGCGAGCTCAAGGCCACCCCGTTGCGCACCCTGTTGCGCACCTGGTGGGCGGCCCGGGGGTGATCGGGCGAGTGCCGACCAACGGTCGGCACCTACCAAACCCGGTCCATCGGCAGGTACCGACCGTTGGTCGGTACCCGTTCACCGGTTGCGTTCGAGCACCAGCAGCGGGTCGATGCGTGTGTCGAACCAGTTCATGCCCCAATGCAGGTGCGGACCGGTCGCACGGCCGGTCGCGCCGACTGCGGCAATCACCTGGCCCTGCTCGACGCGGTCGCCGACCTTCACGTCGATCCGCGACAGGTGCAGGAAGTTCGAACTGATCCCGAACCCGTGATCCAGCAGCAACGTACCGCCGGTCAGGTACAGGTCCGGCCCGGCAAACGTCACCACGCCGGCCGCCGGTGCCTTCACCGGGGTGCCGGTCGGCACCGCGATATCCATTCCCGAATGCCCCGAACCCGGCTGCCCGTTGTACACCCGCGCATTGCCGAAGCGGCCGCTGATGCGGCCCTGCACCGGCCAGACGAACGCCTGGGCGAAATCGGCACGGTTATCATCGCGCGCGCGCGCCGCGGTCACCTGCGCCTGCTCGCGTTTGATCCGCTCGGCAATCGCCGGCGGCGGGTTCACGGTCTTGGGCGGCACGCCGTTGACGCGCTCCACCGGCCAGTCACGCGGGGTCACCGCGATGCTCACCGTTTCGCTGCCGCCATCGGGGCGCTGCACCTGGACCTGCAACGGCCCCTTCTCATCGCGGCCGATCCCGAACACCACGCTGCCGTAGCCGCTCACCCGCAACGTACGGCCGGCGTACTGCACCACGCTGCCGGCCGGCACCTTGCCGATCACCATCGCACCCTGCGACGCGCTGGCCGGGAACACCACGCGGGCGTCGGCCTGGGCCTGGGCGGGCGAGGGCAGCAGGCCGATCGCGCCCATCGGGGCCAGGGCCAGCAGGCCCAGGCCCAACATGGTTGCCCGCATCAGCGGTCGTAGCTCATGCGCTGGCCATTCGGCGCGCCCACCAGCTGCGTGCCATCCCAGGCCAGCTGGCCGTTGACCCAGGTCGAAGCCACGCGCGAACGGAAGGTCATGCCCTCGAACGGCGACCACGCGCACTTGGAGAGCACGTCTTCGCGCTTCACGGTGAACGGTACGTCTTCCACCAGCACCAGGTCGGCCCAGTAGCCTTCGCGCAGGTAACCGCGCTGGCTTACATCGAACAGCTGCGCCGGTGCGTGCGCGAACTTCTGCACCACCTGGGTGATCTCCAGCTTGCCTTCGTGCACCAGCTCAAGCGCCGCCACCAGCGCATACTGCACCAGCGGCAGGCCCGAGGGTGCCTGCGCATACGGCTTCTGCTTCTCTTCCCAGGTGTGCGGGGCGTGGTCGGTCGCCAGCACGTCGATCACGTTGTCGGCCACGGCCTTCGTCAGCGCCTCGCGGTCGCTCACTTCCTTGATTGCCGGGTTGCACTTGATCAGGTTGCCCAGCCGCGCGTAATCGGTGCGGTCAAAGCGCAGGAAGTGGATGCAGGTTTCGGCGGTGATCTGCTTGCGGGTGCCATCGGCGCGGATCAGCGGGCCCTTCTCGAACAGTGCCAGCTCGTCGGCAGTGGAGATGTGCAGCACGTGCAGGCGGGTGCCGTGCTTCTTCGCCAGTTCCACCGCCAGCTTCGACGACTTCAGGCAGGCCTCGCGCGAGCGGATGTCCGGGTGCTGTTCAGCGCTGAGCGCATCGCCGTACTTCTCGGCGTATTCCTTCGCCTTGGCATCGATCATCGGCGTGTCTTCGCAGTGCGTGATGATCGGCGTGGGCGCGAACCTGAAGATCGCGTCCAGCGTGTCCGGGTTGTCCACCAGCATGTTGCCGGTGGAGGCGCCCATGAACACCTTGATGCCGGGCGAGGCTTTCGGATCCACCGCCTTGATGTCTTCCAGGTTGTCGTTGCTGGCGCCCATGTAGAAGCCGTAGTTGGCGCGCGCGCGACCAGCGGCACTGTCGTATTTGGCCTGCAGCGCCGCCGCGTTCAGCGTCGGCGGATTGGTGTTGGGCATGTCCATGAAGCTGGTCAGGCCGCCGGCCACCGCAGCAGCCGATTCGGTGGCGATGTCGCCCTTGTGGGTCAGGCCGGGTTCGCGGAAGTGCACCTGGTCGTCGATCATCCCGGGCAGCAGCCAGCGACCGGCGGCATCGACCACCGTGTCGCCTGCCTGCGCCTGCAGGCCGGTGCCGATCTGCGCGATGCGGCCGTTCTCGATGCGCAGGTCGCCGTCGAAGATGCGGCCTTCGTTGACCATGCGGGCGTTGACGATGAGCGTGGAGGGCATTTCAGTGTTTTCCTGTGCAGCGGCAATCGGCGTGCCCGGTGCGCGGCGGCACCTCGTCCACGCCACCGGGATGGAAGGGATGGCAGCGCCCCAGCCGGCGCGCGGCCAGCCAGCTGCCACGCGCGGGGCCATGCGTGGCGATGGCCTGCATGGCGTATTCAGAACAGCTCGGCATGAACCGGCAGCGCGGTCCGAGCAGCGGGCTGACGAAGCGCTTGTAGAAGCGCAGCAGGGCAATGAGCAGGTGGGAGATCACCCCGCAATCTTAGAGCAGTTGGCATGAAGGCCGCATTTGTCGCAGGATGGGGTGTTGGACCCGTCCGCGCTGGTGCGCGGCGGGGCCGCCCCGGCGCCATCGCCGGGTCAGGTTCCGAACTGCGCAGGTCGTTCCGCCCAAGCGGGGGAGCGGCCACACGCCGCTGTGTTCTCCGGCTGAACGGAGTAGGCGGAGTGGTTGCTGCTGCTGGTCGGGTAGGCTATAAAGGCCCGCTTTCCCGGGCCCCGGGGAAACCAAGGAAGAGCGTTTCGTGGCTGCTAAAAAAACTGCAAAGAAGGCCGTAAAGGCCGCCAAGAAAACCGCCAAGCCTGTTGCTAAGAAGTTGGCGGCCAAGACCGTTGCCAAGAAACCGGCCGCAAAGCCGGCGGGCAAGCCTGCATCCAGACAACCGGCGGCCAGGACGGCACCCGTGAAGAAGGCGGCCGCCAAGAAGGCGCCTGCCAAAAAGGCGGCAGTCGCCAAGCCTCAGGTAAAAAAGGCCGCCGCCAAGCCGGCACCCAAGCCGGCGGTAAAGAAGGCCGTGGCCAAAAAGCCCGTCGCAAAGGCGCCGGCAAAAAAGGCCGCGCCCGCCAGCAAGCCCGTGGCCAAGAAATCCGTAACACCGGTGGCCAAGACTGCGCCGGTGAAAAAAGCGGTTGCCAAGCCTGCACCGGCCACGCCGGTAAAGGCCGCCAAGCCGGCGGCCAAGCCGGTTGCAGCACCCGTAGTGAAGTCCGCACCGAAGCCGGCTCCGCCGGCGCCGGCCAAGTCTGTCCCGGCCAAGGCCGCGGCCAAGCCTGCTCCCGCTCCGGCCTCCGCGCCGAAGCCGGTGGCGGCAGCCCCCGCGCCGAAAGCCCCGCAAAACAAGAATCCCGTGCCCGTTTCGAAATCGCCTGCAAAAACTCCCGTGAAATCCGAATCCGCCCCCAAGCCCGTGTCGCGTCCGATCGGCAAGGTCGCCGTTGCCGTGGCAGCGCGCTCGTCCGCCCCGGCCCCGAAGACCAAGGTGAAGGTGGTCGAGTACAAGACCGACGAAGCCACGGGTCGTCCGATCCTTCCCGACGGCTACAAGCCGAGCGCGGAAGAGGAGTACATGAGCCCGCTGCAGCTGGAGTATTTCCGCCAGCGCCTGCAGCATTGGCGCAATGAACTGGTCGAAGAATCCAAGCAGACCATCGCCAACCTGCAGGAAGAAGTGCGTGACATCGGCGACGAAGCCGAGCGCGCCACCCGCGAGACCGAAAACTCGCTGGAACTGCGTACCCGCGACCGTTACCGCAAGCTGATCGGCAAGATCAACAGCACGCTCAAGCGTCTTGAAGACGGCGACTACGGCTTCTGCGTGGACACCGGCGAAGAAATCGGCCTGGACCGCCTCGAAGCGCGCCTGACCGCCGAACGCACCATCGACGCCCAGGAGCGTTGGGAGCACCTGCAGAAGCAGCAGGGCGACTGATTTCCGGTCGTTGTTGATGCAATCAGAAAACCCGGCTTCGGCCGGGTTTTTTGTTGCCTTCAGTTATTGCAGATCCCGCAGATTCAACCGGCGCAGGGTAGGGTTCTTCCAGGCGGTAATACCGGCAACGCTCAACACCGCGAACCCGCCCAGCACTACCGCCGGCACCAGGCCCAGCAGCTTGGCCATCGTGCCCGCATAGAATGCGCCCAGTTCGTTCGACGAGCTGATGAAAATGCCGTTGATCGATGACACCCGCCCGCGCATTTCTTCTGGCGTGGCCAGCTGCAGGATGGTCGAACGGATCACCACCGACACCCCGTCGAAGGCCCCGTAGAACAGCAGGATCACCGCCGACAGCCAGAAGCTGTGCGAGAGCCCGAAGCCGATCACGCACAGCCCGAACCCGGCCACCGCGAGCAACAGCACCCGGCCCGCATGGCGCTGCAGCGGCCGGCGGGCCAGCCACAGCCCCACGCACACCGAGCCCAATGCGGGTGCCGCGCGCAGGATGCCCAGGCCTTCCGGCCCGTGGTGCAGGATCTCGTGCAGGAATGCCGGCAGCATTGCCACCACTCCGCCCAACAGCACCGAGAACATGTCCAGCGCCATCGCGCCGACCATGATCCGGTTGCCCAGCACGAAGCGGCCGCCCTCGGCGATGCTCCTGAAGATCGGTGCCGCCGGCCCGGTGTGCACCGGCTCGGACACCCGCAATGCTGCCAGGCAGCCCAGTGCGCCCAGCGCCGCCGCCACCGCCACCCCGTAGGACAGGCTCTTGCCGCCCCAGGCCACCAGCCCGCCGCCCAGCGCCGGGCCCACCACCATGCCCGCCTGGAACACCACCGAGCCCAGCCCCGCGCCGCGCGCGAACTGGTGGCGTTCCAGCACCCGCGCGAACAGCGCGTTGTAGATCGGCGACAGGAACGCGCGGACCATGCCCGTCATCGCCACGGCGGCATAGATCGGCCACACCCCGTGGAACGGAAGCCAGCCTTCGGAAACCGCCGTCAGCACCACCGCCGTGAGCACCAGCCCGCTGCACGCCAGCATGCCCAGCCGGCGGCGCGGCAGGTGGTCCACCAGGTAACCCGCGAACGGCGCCACGCAGAAGAACGGCAGCACCTCGGCCAGCCCGACCAGGCCCAGCGAGAACGGGTTGCGGGTGACTTCGTAGATGTGCCAGCCCACCGTGACCGCCACGATCTGGTAGGACAGCATCGCCAGGATGCGGTACGCCAGCAGCAGCGAAAAACCCGGCCGCGTGAGCAGGCCCAGCGCGCTGTCGGCGGTCTCGGAAGGGGCCGGTGAACTCACGGCGCCGACTGCGCCTGTGCGGTCTCGCGGATGAAGGCCAGCATCGCCGCCACCCCGTTGCTGCGGGTCGGCGACAGGTGCCGGGACAGCCCGATGTCCTGGATGTAGGTCGGCTCGGTGGCCAGGATCTCCGCCGCCGAACGCCCGGAGTAGACGCGCAGCGCCAGGTAGATCAGGCCCGAGACGATGGCCGAATCACTGATCGCATGGAAGCGCAGCGTAGCGGCGTTGCCTTCCGGCACGATCCACACCATCGACTGGCAGCCCAGCAGGCGGTGCTCCTCGGTTTTCCACTCGTCCGGAAACACCGGCAGCTTGCGACCCAGGTCGATCAGGTACTGGTAACGCTCGGACCAGTCGCCGAAGAACGCGAATTCCTCGGCAATGGCGGCCTGCGCGTCGGCAGCGGTGGGTTCAATCGGGAACGGGGAATCGATCACAGCCATCTCTACAGTTGTCACGGAACGTCGGGCCAACCCGACGGTAACGCCCGACCCTTGGTCGGGCGGCCTTTCAACGCTTGCGCGACCAGCGCACGCCCTGCGCGGTGTCTTCCAGCACGATGCCCTCTGCGGCCAGCTGGTCGCGGATCGCATCGGAACGGGCGAAGTCGCGGGCCTGCTTGGCCGCCCCGCGCTCGTCGATCAGCGCCTGGATGCGCGCGTCACCATCGGCGTCGCCGCCGCTGGTGCCAAACCACGCAGCCGGGTCCTGCTGCAGCAGTCCCAGCGCACGGCCCGCGCCCAGCAACGCCGATTTCCAGCGGGCCTTGTCGGCCGGTTCGGCGCGGCGCGCTTCCGCCCCCAGCCGAGCCAGCTCGGCCAGTGCCTGCGGGGTGTTCAGGTCGTCGTCCAGCGCGGCTTCGATCTCGGCCGGGATGGCCGGCGTCGCAGCCACGTCGGCCAGGTCGCGCAGGGTGCCGTACAACCGGTCCAGGGTACGCACCGACTGCTCGATCAGCGCATCGGACCAGTCCAGCGGCTGTCGGTAATGAGCCGACAGCAGCGCCAGCCGCAGCGCCTCCGGCGCGTGCTGGCGGACCAGATCGTGGACCCGCTCGATGTTGCCGATCGACTTGCTCATCTTGGCGCCGCCAAAGTTGAGCATGCCGTTGTGCAGCCAGAACCGCGCGAAGGTCTGCCCGCCGTGGGCGCACTCGCTCTGCGCGATTTCGTTCTCGTGGTGCGGGAACTGCAGGTCCACGCCTCCGGCATGGATGTCGATGGTCGGGCCCAGGTGGGCGGCCGCCATCGCCGAGCACTCGATATGCCAACCCGGCCGGCCCCGGCCCCAGGGCGATTCCCAGCCCGGCAGGTCGTCGCTGGAGGGCTTCCACAGCACGAAGTCGCCCGGATCGCGCTTGTACGGGGCCACATCCACCCGTGCCCCGGCCAGCATCTCGTCCGGGTCGCGGCGCGAGAGCTTGCCGTAGTCGGGGTAGGAGGACACCGAAAACAGCACATGACCCTCGGCCGCGTAGGCGTGGCCAGCCGCGATCAGCTGCTCGATCATGGTGACGATGTGCGGGATATGCGCGGTGGCTTCCGGCTCGATATCCGGTGGCAGCACGCCCAGCGCGGCCATGTCTTCACGGTAGGCGGCGGCGAAGCGGTCGGTGATGGCCGAAATCGGCACCCCCTGCTCGCGCGCGGCCGTGTTGATCTTGTCGTCCACGTCGGTGATGTTGCGGGCGTAGCGCAGCCCGCCGAAGCGGCGCCGCAGCAGGTCGGCCAGCACCCCGAACACCACCGGACCCCGGGCGTTGCCGATATGGACATAGTTGTAGACCGTGGGGCCGCACACATACAGGGTCGGACAGGTCGGATCGAGCGGGGTGAACGGTTCGAGCTGGCGTGTCAGGTTGTTGTGCAGGCGCAGGGTCATGGGGGCGTAGGGCCGGGCCGGGTAGGGGCAAGCCCTCGATTTTAGATCACATCGAGCCCCAGCGCCGGCTCCGGAACGGACCCCGTTACCCCGGATTTCGCAATCGACACGGTCCGGTATGGGCAGATGCGTCGCGGAAGGGTAATGTTCAGCCCCTTGTGCCGCGCACTCCCTACACTATCCGTCTTGTCCACTTTCCTGTTGCCAATGAAATCCGCTTCGTTGCTGACGCTGACCTGCCTGCTGGGGAGCGCCGCCTTCATGGCGCGTGCCCAGGATGCCGAGGTCCGTAACCGGGTGGTGATCGTTGAGAACGTGAAGTTCGACTACGCGCAGGTGCTCAACGTGGAGCCGGTGTTCCAGATCCTGCGGGCTACCCGCACCGAAGAACACTGCGAACCGGTATCCACCCGGACCCTGGCCCCGGTCAACGTCACCGGTGAAGAGCCACAGGAAGAGAAGGGCCGCTTCGGCCGTTTCATGGATTCGGTGCGCTCCATCTTCAAGCGTGAAGACGGCAGCACCGAGGACATGGCGCCGGTGGTGGAAGCCCCGGCGGCCAGCAACGGCCCGCTGCTGACCCGCGATTGCCGCATCATCCCGGTCGGGCGCGAGTTCCGCCGGCCCATCGCCTACGACGTGGACTACGTGTACAAGGGCACCAAGTACCGCTCCCGTCTGCCCGAAGACCCCGGCAACCGGCTCAAGATCCGCGTCTCCATCACCCCGTGGATGGGCGCCGAGCAGGGCAGCACCGCAAATCCCTGAGATTCGTGTAGCCACTGACAGTGGCTACCTGCCCGCCTGAATCGAGATTCAGGCTTGCGCCTTTCCCCCGTCACATGCAAAGATGGGCGGCCATGAAACTCACCGACTTCCAGCACGACACCAGCGCCGCCCGTATGGCTACGGGCATGACGTCGCGTGCCCGCCGACCGGAACCCCACATTTTCGCTGGGTAACCGGAGCTTCGTGCTGTCCGTTCGGAAAACCCAGCCCCCGCGCTGGGTTTTTTCGTTTCTACGATTTGAAAAGTTGCATTTGTACCCTTTCTTCCATTGAAACCCGCCTCAAAGGATCGATCGATGTCCCTGAAGCACTTCCTCAACACCCAGGACTGGAGCCGTACCGACCTGGATGCCCTGCTGACCCAGGCCGCGCTGTTCAAGCGCAACAAGCTGGGCGACGAGCTCAAGGGCAAATCGATTGCCCTGGTGTTCTTCAATCCGTCCATGCGCACCCGCACCAGCTTCGAGCTGGGCGCCTTCCAGCTGGGTGGTCACGCGATCGTGCTGCAGCCGGGCAAGGATGCATGGCCGATCGAGTTCAACCTCGGCACCGTGATGGATGGCGACACCGAAGAGCACATCGCTGAAGTGGCCAAGGTGCTGGGCCGCTATGTCGACCTGATCGGCGTGCGCGCCTTCCCGAAGTTCATCGACTGGGCGCAGGATCGTGAGGACATCGTGCTCAAGGCGTTCGCGAAGTACTCGCCGGTCCCGGTGATCAACATGGAAACCATCACCCACCCGTGCCAGGAACTGGCCCATGTGATGGCGTTGCAGGAACACTTCGGCACCCAGGACCTGCGCGGCAAGAAGTACGTGTTGACCTGGACCTACCACCCCAAGCCGCTCAATACCGCCGTGGCCAACTCGGCGCTGACCATCGCCACCCGCATGGGCATGGACGTGACCCTGCTGTGCCCGACCGCTGACTACATCCTCGACGACCGCTACATGGGCTGGGCCGAGCAGAACGTGGCCGAGAACGGCGGCTCGCTGAAGATCAGCCACGACATCGCCAGTGCCTACAGCGGCGCCGACGTGGTGTACGCCAAGAGCTGGGGCGCGCTGCCGTTCTTCGGCAACTGGGAGCCGGAAAAGCCCATCCGCGACCAGTACAAGCACTTCATCGTCGACGAAGCCAAGATGGCCATGACCAACAACGGCGTGTTCAGCCACTGCCTGCCACTGCGCCGCAACGTCAAGGCCACCGATGGCGTGATGGATTCGGCGCAGTGCATCGCCATCAACGAAGCCGAGAACCGCCTGCACGTGCAGAAGGCCATCATGTCGGCGTTGGCTGGCCGGTAATCGCGCGTTCCACCCCGTTTTTCTTACAACCCCACTTCGGACCCGACCCCCATGAGCAAGAAAGACATCGTCCTGGCCTTCTCCGGCGGACTCGACACCAGCTTCTGCGTGCCCTACCTGCAGGAGCGCGGCTACAACGTGCACACCGTGTTCGCCGACACCGGCGGCGTGGACGACGAAGAACGTGATTTCATCGAAAAGCGCGCCGCCGAACTGGGTGTCACCAGCCATGTCACCGTGGATGGTGGCCCGGCCATCTGGAGCGGTTTCGTCAAGCCGTTCGTGTGGGCCGGCGAAGGCTACCAGGGCCAGTACCCGCTGCTGGTGTCCGACCGTTACCTGATCGTCGATGCCGCGCTCAAGCGCGCCGCCGAACTGGGCACCAACATCATCGCCCACGGCTGCACCGGCATGGGCAATGACCAGGTCCGCTTCGACCTGGCCGTGAAAGCACTGGGCGATTACCAGATCGTCGCGCCGATCCGTGAAATCCAGAAGGAACACACCCAGACCCGCGCCTACGAGCAGAAGTACCTGGAAGAGCGCGGCTTCGGCGTGCGCGCCAAGCAGCAGGCCTACACCATCAATGAGAACCTGCTGGGCCTGACCATGTCCGGCGGCGAGATCGACCGCTGGGAAGCTCCGGGCGAGGGGGCCCGCGGCTGGTGCGCACCGCGCAGCGAGTGGCCGGCCGAAGCGCTGAACGTCACCTTGAAGTTCGTCGAAGGCGAAGCCGTTGAACTCAACGGCAAGGCGCTGCCGGGCGAGCAGATCCTGGCCCAGCTCAACAAGCTGTTCGCGCCGTATGGCGTGGGGCGTGGCGTGTACACCGGCGACACCGTGATCGGCCTGAAGGGCCGCATTGTGTTCGAGGCCCCGGGCCTGGTCTCGCTGCTGGCTGCGCACCGCGCGCTGGAAGATGCGGTGCTGACCAAGCAGCAGAACCGCTTCAAGCCGGACGTGGCGCGCAAGTGGGTGGAGCTGGTGTACGAAGGCTTCTACCACGACCCGCTCAAGACCGACATCGAAGCGTTCCTGAAGTCCTCGCAGGCCAAGGTCAACGGCGAAGTGGTGCTGGAAACCCGTGGCGGCCGCGTCGATGCGGTGGCGGTGAAGTCGCCGCACCTGCTCAACACCAAGGGCGCGACCTATGCGCAGTCGGCGGATTGGGGCGTGGAAGAGGCGGAAGGATTCATCAAGCTCTTCGGCATGAGCTCCACGCTGTACGCGCAAGTAAACCGCTGAGGGCCGGGCATGTTGGAACAGACGCTCAACCACCTGCAGGCGTTGGTGTCCTTTGACACCCGCAACCCGCCGCGTGCGATCACCACGGGTGGCATCTTCGATTACCTGCGCGCGAACCTGCCCGGGTTCACCGTGGAGGTGATCGACCATGGCGATGGCGCGGTCAGCCTGTATGCGGTGCGCGGCACGCCGCGCTATCTGTTCAACGTGCACCTGGACACCGTGCCCGATTCCCCGCATTGGAGCGCAGACCCGCACGTGATGCGGCGTACCGATGACCGGGTGATCGGGCTCGGCGTGTGCGACATCAAGGGCGCGGCCGCCGCACTGGTGGCTGCGGCCAATGCCAGCACCGGTGATGCCGCGTTCCTGTTCTCCAGCGATGAAGAAGCCAACGATCCGCGCTGCATCGCCGCGTTCCTGGCCCGTGGCATTCCGTATGAAGCCGTGCTGGTGGCCGAACCGACCATGAGCGAAGCGGTGCTGGCGCACCGGGGCATCAGTTCCGTGCTGATGAACTTCGCCGGTCGCGCCGGGCACGCGTCGGGCAGGCAGGATGCGGCGGCCAGCGCCCTGCACCAGGCCATGCGCTGGGGCAACCGCGCGCTGGACCATGTGGACTCGCTGGCGCATGCCCGCTTCGGCGGTCTGACCGGGCTGCGTTTCAACATCGGTCGCGTGGAGGGCGGCATCAAGGCCAACATGATCGCCCCCGCCGCCGAGCTGCGCTTCGGCTTCCGCCCGCTGCCGTCGATGGACATCGACGCGCTGCTGGCCACCTTTGCAGGTTTTGCCGAACCGGAAGCGGCGCTGTTCACCGAAACGTTCCGCGGTCCCAGCCTGCCGGCCGGCGACATCGCCGAGGCGGAAAATCGCCGCCTGGCGGCACGTGACGTGGCCGATGCACTGGACCTGCCGATCGGCAACGCCGTGGATTTCTGGACCGAAGCCTCGCTGTTCTCGGCCGGTGGCTACACCACCCTGGTGTATGGGCCGGGCGACATCGCGCAGGCCCACACCGCCGACGAGTTCGTGACGCTGGAGCAGCTGCAGCGTTACACCGATGCCGTGCACCGCATCATCAGTGCCGGCGCCTGACCGAATGACGCCGTCGTGGCCCACCACTGACGGATCTCCCACCGCGGCCACGGCCGCCCGTGACGATACTGAAATGCCTTCTTCCCTCCAGCCCCACCGCCAGACCCGCCAGACCATCGTGCGCCTGCTTTCCAGCATGGCCAGCGCGAAGGAGATCAGCCAGTACCTCAAGCGCTTTTCACAGGTGGATGCCAAGCGCTTCGCCGTGGTGAAGGTCGGCGGTGCCGTGCTGCGCGATGACCTCGACGCACTGACCTCCTCGCTGTCGTTCCTGCAGGAAGTCGGACTCACTCCGATCGTGCTGCACGGTGCCGGTCCGCAGCTGGACGCGGAACTGTCGGCGGCCGGCATCGTCAAGCAGACCGTCAACGGCCTGCGCGTGACGTCGCCTGAAGGCCTGGCCATCGTGCGCCGGGTGTTCCAGGCCTCCAATCTGCAGCTGGTTGAAGCGCTGCAGCAGAACGGAGCGCGTGCCACCTCGATCACCGGGGGCGTGTTTGAAGCCGAGTACCTGGACCAGGACACATACGGCCTGGTCGGCGAAGTGAAGAAGGTCAACCTGGCCCCGATCGAAGCCAGCCTGCGCGCTGGTTCCATTCCGGTGATCACCAGCCTGGGCGAAACCCGCTGCGGCCAGATCCTCAACGTCAACGCCGATTTCGCTGCCAACGAGCTCGTGCAGGAGCTGCAGCCCTACAAGATCATCTTCCTCACCGGTACCGGTGGCCTGCTCGACGAAGAGGGCAGGGTGATCGACTCGATCAACCTGTCCACCGAGTACGACCAGCTGATGCAACAGCCGTGGATCCATGGCGGCATGCGGGTCAAGATCGAACAGATCAAGGACCTGCTGGACCGGCTGCCGCTGGAGTCGTCGGTGTCGATCACCCGGCCGGCCGACCTTGCCAAGGAACTGTTCACCCACAAAGGGTCGGGCACGCTGGTGCGCAAGGGCGAGAAAGTACTGCGCGCCACCGCCTGGAGCGAACTGGACCTGCCGCGCCTGAAGGGCCTGATCGAGTCCAGCTTCGGCCGCACGCTCGTGCCGGACTATTTCGACAAGACCCGCCTGCTGCGCGCCTACGTCAGCGAGAACTACCGCGCCGCAGTGATCCTCACCGACGAAGCCGAAGGCGTGTACCTGGACAAGTTCGCCGTGCTCGATGACGCGCAGGGCGAAGGCCTGGGCCGCGCGGTGTGGAACGTGATGCTGGACGAAACCCCGCAGCTGTTCTGGCGCTCGCGCCACGGCAACCCGATCAATCATTTCTACTACGCCGAATCCGATGGCTGCTACAAGCAGGACCATTGGAAAGTGTTCTGGTTCGGTGCCGATGGCTTCGACCGCATCCGCACCTACGTGGACCATTGCGCCAAGCGCACCCCGAGCCTGGAGGGCTGACCCATGAACCATGCCGACTGGACCAAGGTCCCTACGCTGGACGGCCGGCATGCGCGGCTGGAACCGCTGCAGATGGCGCACATCGACGGCCTGCGCGGCGCGCTGGGCGACGGGTCGCTGTCCGCGCTGTGGTACGCGCAGGTGCCCAGCGCCAAGACCATGACGGCCTATGTGCAGGCCGCGCTGCATGACCAGGCCGCCGGCAAGGCGCTGCCGTTCGCGGTGCTCGATGCCGACGGCAACGTAGTCGGCAGCACCCGGTACTACGCGCTGGAAGAAGAGGTGCCGCGCCTGAGCATCGGCTACACCTGGTACGGCCCGCACGCGCAGCGCACCGGGGTGAACACCGAAGCCAAGCTGATGCTGCTCACCCATGCCTTCGAGCGCCTGGAGTGCATCAGCGTGGCGTTTGAAACCAGCTCGCACAACGCCGCCTCGCGCGCGGCCATCGCCCGCCTGGGGGCCACCCAGGAAGGCGTGCTGCGCAACCACAAGCGCCACCCCGACGGCAGCCCGCGCGACACGATTGTCTTCTCCATCATCGATTCGGAATGGCAGGGCGTGAAGCACGCCCTGCAGGACCGCCTGGACGCACACGCATGAGCACTTCCAAGATCTTTACCGTCGGTATCGTTGGTGCCCGCGGCCATACCGGCGCCGAGCTGGTCAAGCTGATCGCCGCGCACCCGCAGCTGGTGCTGGGCTTCGTGTCCTCGCGCGAGCTGGCCGGGCAGCGCGTGGCCGATACCTATCCCGGGATCGCCGGCGACCTGGCCTTCGAAAACCTCGATGCCGACGCCGTGGCTGCCAAGGGTGTGGACGCGGTGATCCTGGCCCTGCCCAACAACCTGTCGGCTCCGTTCGTGACCGCGCTGGATGCCGCGCGCCCGGACACCGTGATTGTCGATCTGTCGGCCGACCATCGCTTCGAAGGCAGCTGGTATTACGGGCTGCCCGAGCTGACCCGGGGTGATTACACCGGCCAGAAGCACATCAGCAACCCGGGCTGTTACGCCACCGCCATGCAGCTGGCGATCAGCCCGCTGCTGGACCAGCTGGCTGGCCCGCCGCAATGTTTTGGCGTGTCCGGTTTTTCCGGCGCCGGTACCACACCATCGGACAAGAACAACCCCGAACTGCTGCGCGACAACCTGATGCCGTACGCGCTCACCAACCACGTGCACGAGCGCGAAGTCACCGCGCACCTGCGCGTGCCGGTGGAGTTCATGCCGCACGTGGCCCCGCATTTCCGTGGCATCACCATGACCGTGAACCTGTGGCTGCAGCAGCCGCTGGCCCGCGAGCGGATCGTGGACGCCTACCGCCACTTCTACACTGACGAACCGCTGATCGAGATCCTCGACGAAGCACCGTGGGTAAGCCGCATCGCCGGCCGCCATGGCGTGCAGATCGGTGGCTTTGACGTGGCCCCGGGCGGCAAGCGCGTGGTGGTCGTAGCCACCTTGGACAACCTGCTCAAGGGCGCCGCCACCCAGGCCATGCAGAACCTCAACCTGGCCTTGGGCCTGGATGAACTGACCTCGATTCCGCACTGATTGGAGCACGACATGGCAGACCTTCTCTGGCAGAAGCCCGGCGTAGCGGTGGATGCAAAGATCCAGACCTTCCTTGCCGGCGATGACGTCATCCTCGACCGCGAGTTCTTCCTCTACGATGTGCAGGCCAGCAAGGCGCACGCACAGGGCCTGGAGAACATCGGCATTCTCAGCGCCAGCGAGCGCACGGACCTGCAGCGTGAGCTGGATGTGCTGGCCGGCGATTTCCGCAGCGGTGCGTTCGTGCTCGACGAGCGCTTCGAGGATTGTCATTCGGCGATCGAAGCGCGCCTGACCGAACGGCTGGGCGATGCCGGCCGCAAGATCCACACCGGCCGCAGCCGCAACGACCAGATCCTGGTCGCCACCCGGCTGTGGCTGAAGGACAAGCTGCTGCAGGTCTCCGCGCTGAGCCGCGAAGTGGCCAAGGTCGCTCTGGACCGCGCTGAAGCGGAGAAGGACCTGCCGGTGCCGGGCTACACCCACATCCAGCGCGCCGTGGTGTCCTCGGCGGGTATGTGGTGGGCCGGCTGGGCCGAAGCCTTCATCGACAATGCCGTGCGCGCGCACGACACCTTCGCGCTGGTGGACGCCAATCCGTTGGGTACCGCGGCTGGTTACGGCGTGAACCTGCGGCTGGACCGCGCCCACACTACACAGGCGCTGGGCTTTGCGCGCATGCAGATCTCGCCGATCTACGCCCAGCTGTCGCGCGGCAAGTTCGAACTGGCGGCGCTGGAGGCGCTTGGCGGTGCCACCCTGGACCTGCGTCGCCTGGCCTGGGATCTGTCGCTGTTCACCAGCGGTGAGTACGGGTTCGTCGCGCTGCCGGCGCAATACACCACCGGCAGCTCCATCATGCCCAACAAGCGCAACCCGGACGTGATCGAACTGATGCGCGCCACCCACGCCAGCGTGGCCGCCGCGCGTACCGAGATCGAGCAGCTGCTGTCGCTGCCGTCCGGTTACCACCGCGACCTGCAGGGCAGCAAGGGGGCCATCTTCCACGGCTTCGGCCGTGGCCTGGCCGCCCTCGAACTGCTGCCGGCATTGCTGGCCAACCTGGAATGGCGCGAAGACAAGCTGCGCGTTGCCATCGATTCGGGCATGTACGCCACCGACGTGGCCGTGGAAGCGGCCGTGGCCGGCGTCCCGTTCCGCGAGGCCTACAAGGCAGCGGCCGCGGCGTCGGACACTGCCGGGCAGGGGCGTACGCCCGAAGGCAGCCTGGCCGCGCGCGTGTCGCCCGGCGCGGCCGCCGACCTGCGGCTGGATGAGCTGCGCGCGCGCTGGGCGGCGCTGCTGCCATGAAGATCTGCTATCTCGTACTGGTCACCCGCACTCCGGATTTCCGCGACGAGGTGGGGGCCGAACACGTCCGCTTCCTCGATGAGATCCGCGCGCGCGATCAGCTGCTGATCACCGGCGGCTTCACCGACAAGACCGGCGGCGCCTACGTGCTGCACAACGTGGCCGACCGCGCCGCCGCACAGGCCATCGTCGATGTGGATCCGCTGATCACCCAGGGCAGCGCCACCGCCACCGTCCACGAATGGTCCACCCGCTGAGGCAACCCCTGCGATGAGCCCGACCCGCGTGCAGTCCCCGTTCCCCGAACAGCCTGTACCGGGCTGGAAGCGGGCCGTGCTCAAGGTCGGCAGCAGCCTGCTGGCGGCCGACGGTGGTGGCCTCTCGCCCCGGCATGCACTGGGGCTGGCGCAGTTCGTCTCGGCGCACGTGCTGGCGGGGCGCGAAGTGGTGATCGTGTCCTCCGGCGCGGTGGCTGCAGGCCGTGCGATCGTGCCGCGCGCGATCGAGGCCGGCGCCGCCATGGCCGCGCGCCAGGCCTTGGCCGCGCTCGGCCAGGCGCAGCTGATCGGCCTGTGGCAGCGCTTCTTCGAACGCCCGGTGGCGCAGGTGCTGCTCACCCACGACGACCTGCGCAACCGTCGCCGCTACCTCAATGCCCGCGCCACGCTCAACGAACTGCTGCGGCTGGGTGCGCTGCCGGTGGTGAACGAGAACGACACCGTGTCGGTGGACGAGCTCAAGCTGGGCGACAACGACAACCTGGCCGCCACCGTAGCGGCGTTGATCGACGCCGACATCCTGTTCATCGCCACCGACATCGACGGCCTGTACAGCGCCGACCCACGCCGCGATCCGCAGGCGCGGCCGATCCATGACGTACCCGAACTCACCCTGGAAGTGCTTGCCATGGCAGGCGGCGCCGGCAGTGGTGCCGGCACCGGCGGTATGCACACCAAGCTGGAAGCGGCGGCCAAGGCCGGCCGCGTCGGCATCGATACCTGCCTGTTCAACGGCCGCGATGGCGATGTGGTGCGCGCATTGGCGCAGGGCAGGTTGTTCGGTACCCGCATCCATGCCGGGCAGACCCGTGAAGCCGCGCGCAAGTATTGGCTGCGGCACGCGCCGCTGGAAGCAGGCGCCATCGTGGTGGATGCAGGTGCCGCCATCGCGCTGCGCGAGAAGGGCGCCTCGCTGCTGCCCGGCGGGGTGACCGCTGCCGAAGGCGATTTCCGCCGCGGCGACATGGTGCAGGTGCGGTTGCGTACCGACAGCGGTGAGGTGACGTTGGCGCGGGGCGTGAGCCAGTACTCGGCGAACGACATCCGCCGCGTGGCCGGGCGGCATTCGCGCGACATTGAAAGCGTGTTGGGCTACAACTACGGTGGCAATGTGATTCACCGGGATGATCTGGTGTTGGTGTGAGGAGACGAGAGAGCAGATGAACATCCGCGAACAAGCCCAGAAATGCCGCGCCGCCGCCCAGGTGCTGGCGCAGCTTTCCTCCGAGGCAAAGGCTGCGCTGCTCAATGCCATGGCCGACGCACTGGACGCTGACGCCGACGCCATCCTCGCCGCCAACGTGCTTGACCTCGCCGCCGCCGAAGCCAAAGGCACCGGCAGCGCGATGCTCGACCGCCTCGCGCTCAACCCATCGCGCCTGTCCGGCATCAGCGCTGCCCTGCGTGAAGTGGCCGCACTACCCGATCCGGTCGGCAGCATCACCCGCGACGACATCCGCCCCAACGGCATCCGCGTGCAGAAGGTCCGCGTTCCACTTGGCGTGATCGCGATGATCTACGAAGCGCGCCCGAATGTCACCGCCGATGCCGCAGCACTGTGCATCAAGGCCGGCAACGGGGTGATCCTGCGCGGCGGCTCCGAAGCCATCCATTCCAACACCGCCATCGCCGGCTCGCTCAAGCGCGCCCTGTGCGTGGCCGGTGTGCCCGATGCCGCGCTGACCCTGGTCGAAGACCTGCGTCGCGAAACGATGCTCACCCTGCTGCAGCTCAACGACGTGGTCGACCTGGCCATCCCGCGCGGCGGCGAGGGGCTGATCCGTTTCGTGGCCGAACATGCCCGCGTGCCGGTGATCAAGCACTACAAGGGCGTGTGCCACCTGTATGTGGACAGCGCCGCCGACCTGGGCACCGCGCTGGCGCTGCTGGTGGATGGCAAATGCAGCCGCCCCTCGGCCTGCAATTCACTGGAAACCCTGCTGGTCCACGCCGATGTCGCCGCTACGTTCCTGCCGCAGGCTGAAGCCGCATTGCGCGAACGCGGCGTGGAGGTGCGCGCTGACGCCCGCGCCCGGCAGTGGCTGCCGCAGGCCGTGCTGGCCACCGATGACGATTTTGCGGCCGAGTACCTCGACCTGATCATCGCCGTGCGCGTCGTTGAAGACCTCGAACAGGCGTTGTCCCACATCCAGCAGTACAGCTCGGACCACACCGAAGTCATCGCCACCGAAGACGCGTCCGCCGCCCAGCGTTTCATCAGCGCGCTGCGCGCCGCAGTGGTGATGGTCAATGCCTCGTCCCGCTTCTCCGATGGCGGTGAGCTCGGCCTGGGCGCGGAGATCGGCATCTCCACCACGCGTCTGCACGCGTATGGCCCGATGGGCCTGGAAGCACTCACCGTAGAACGCTTCGTGGTCCAAGGGACCGGCCAGACCCGCGCGCCATGACGGCGGGTGCGGAGCCACGCCCCGCGTGGCTCCGCACTCTGCAGGTAACGACCATTGGTCGTTACAACGCCCTATAGGCAATCCGCCGGTTCGCCGCGCGGCCTTCCTCGGTGCTGTTGTCGCCCACCGGTCGGTTTGCGCCGAACCCACGTGCCAGCAACCGGTCCGCCGGTACATTCCGGGCTTCCAGCGCCGCCACGACCGAACGTGCACGTTCTTCGCTCAGCTTCTGGTTGGTCTCGGCGTTGCCCTGGTTGTCGGTGTGTCCCTCCACCTCCACCCGCAGCCCTGCCGGCGCCGCCTGGATCGCTTTTGCCGCACCATCCAGGATCGACTCACTGCTGCGCGTAATCACCGCTGACCCGGTTTCAAAGGTGATCGTGGTCTGGTTCAATGCCTGGGTCAGGTCTTCACTGCTGAACCCTGGCGGTAGCGCACCCAGTGCCGCGGCGCCTTTGTCGAACAGGCCCTCCACCTCCAGATTGCCCAGCTCCTTCTGGAACAGCTGGCTGACCGCCACCCGCTCGGGTTCCGGTAGTTTGCTGGTATCCAGTTTGAGCGAATCACCGTTCAGCGCGAACTGCAGCCCGCTCTGTCTGAGCGCGGGAAACAGCACCGATACGCTCTTCAGCCAGCTGGGCTGCTTCACCCCGGTATCCACCTTGATGTCGGCGCTGACATGGTCCTGGCCGTAGGCAGCGACGGCGTCGCCCAACAGCTTCGCCTTGTCGGCGACCGTGCCCAGCGTTCCGTTCAAGGTGACCTTGCCGTCGGTGTTCTTGAACGACAAGGTGGGTTCCTTCGATACCGCGGCGACGTTCGCGGACGGGGTGGCAACCGGGGGCGCCTTGGCCACGTTGCGGGAATGCCACCCGCACCAGGCGAGGGCAAGCAATGCCAGCAGGGGCAACAGCCAGCGCCAGCTCCGGTAGGGTGACGTCTTCTTTCCCTTCTCACTCAACAGGCCCGTAAACGCCGCCGGAAGCGCGGTGGGCATCACCCCGCCGGAGGTCACCGCACGGATGATCGGCGGCAGCGCGGTTGCCAGCAGCGTAGGGGCCACGCTGGGAGACACCCCGGCTTTGCTGGCAATGTCCTCGATGCTCTGTCCGCCCAGCGCGCTGCGGATCTGTCCTGCATCGACCGACCGCATGTTGGGTTGGCCTGACAACCAGGAGGTGAAGATATCGCCGAGTCCGGCAGCGGAGAACCGGTCGGCCAGGCCGGCCAGGCCGCCGGGCTGCTTGAAGATGTACTCGATTACGACACCGATGAATTTCCGGGCGTTCGGTCCAAGGCCGGTAGCCCGGGCCACTTCAGTGACCAAAGTCTCGATAGACGACATGATGTATCCCCTCACAGTGAAGTGCGGGATGTCTCCGAGGCGGAGCGTACGCCTCGGCCGGGTCAGGGATGTGAAGGGTTCTACACATCCCGGGCAGCCACGCGGCGCGTGGCGCTACGCATCATCTGATCTGGATGCGCTGGTCAGTCAGGCCTATCGGCCTCGCATGGTCATCCATGTGCAGCGTCACCGCCTTGCCGTTGGCCAGCTGCGCGGCCAGCGCCGGGCTGGCGCCGAGGTTGTGCGCGATCTCTTCAAGCGACACGTCCGCGCGCGGGTTGCGCCGGTCCTTGCCCGCAAAGCGGATGCGGTTGTACTCGGCCCATGCGATCAGCAGTACCGAACAGCACACCAGCATCACCGGCAGCGCGATCACGATGAACGGGTCCACCGACTGCTTGTATTCGTACAGCTGCACGAACGCAAGCCGGCCACCCAGCAGCCAGGAAATGGCGGTGATCAACGGCGCCCACAGGTAGAAGTAGAAGGCCCAGAAGGCAATGGTCACGAACCCCCACGCGGTGCGCTGCAGCCGCGGCTGCTGGCGCGATTTCCGGATCAGGCGCGAATCGTAGCGGCGGCTTTGCTTGGCGGTGTTCATCGTATTCCCCGATCAGGACTGACCCAGATCGCCCGCTTGCCACGACGCTTGAGCAGCGTCTTGGGCAGGGCCACCAGGGTCGTGAACAGGCTGATGAGCCAGTACGCCATCGGGTACCAGATCACCCAGAAGTAATTGCGGCCAATATGCGTTTCATAACGACGATCGATGATCAGGCTGCTGGCGAACTGCAGCAGGCACACCAGTGCCAGGATCACGCCATGCCACTGCGGCAGCAGCGAGGCGATGTACAGGTCCTGCGGCAACGGCATCAACCTGCCCAGCACCCACAGCACGATGATGGCCAGCATCGTGTAGGCCCACAGCACGCTGAACACATACTCCAGCAATACCCCCCACATGCGCCGCTTGCGCCAGTCGAACAGCGAACGGCCGTGCCGCAGCAGCACCTCCACGCCGCCCTGGGCCCAGCGCAGGCGCTGCCGCCACAGCCCCTTGAGCGTCTCGGGCATCAGGATGAAACACAGCGCGTTGGGCTCATAACGGATGTCCCAATGGTCGAGCTGCAGGCGCCAGCTGATGTCGATGTCTTCGGTGATCATGTCATCGGCCCAGTAACCGATGCGGTGCAGCGCGGTGCGGCGGAAGCCGGCAATCACACCGGAAATGGTGAAGATCCGCCCGTACACGCGCTGGGCGCGCTTGATCATGCCGATGATGGAAGAGAACTCGGCCACCTGCAGCCGGCCCAGCAGCGTGGAGCGGTTGCGGATGCGCGGGTTGCCGGTCACCGCGCCCACGCGCGGGCCGGACGTGAGGTGCCACACCATCCAATGCGTGGCATGCTCTTCCAGCATCGCATCGCCATCGATGCACGCCAGGTATTCCGAACGTGCCGCCAGCGCGCCCATGCGCAGTGCGTTGGCCTTGCCCAGGTTGCGGTCCAGGTGCACCACGCGCAGGCGCGGGTGCTGGGCCGCCATCGCGTCCAGCCGCGCCCCGGTATCGTCGCGGCTGCCATCGTTGATGGCGATCACCTCGAAATCCGGGTACTTCTGTGCCAGTGCAGCGCCCAGGGTGTCGGCCAGGTTGTCGGCCTCGTTGTGGCACGGAATCAGGATCGACGCGAACGGGTAGTGCTCCATCGGCGGCGGATCGTCTCGCAGGCGCGACCTGCGTTCGCGGCGGAAGAAGTAATACAGTCCCCCGGACATCCAGAAGAACGCCATCACCATCGGGTAGAAGAAGGCGAACTGGAACAGCAGATAGAGGAACGGATGCATGGCGGCCTCACTTTTCCTCGTAAGGGAAGGTGCGTGCCGACATCGCCGCGCGCGCATCATAGGTGGACGGCTTACCGGCAATGAAGTCGTCCGGGTACCAGGCGAAATGGCGCACGCCCTGGGCCTGCAGGCGACGGATCTGGGCGCGCAGCACGGTGCCGGAAATCGGCGTCTGCGTGCGCCAGTCCACCGTCTGCAGCTCGAACATCGTCTGCGACAGCTGCGGGTCGTGCTCGCGCACGGCCTGCACCAGCCGGTCCAGCCACTTCTGCGGGTCGCGGCTGCCTTCCATCCACGGCATCGCCATCAGCGCGGTGTGGTCGTAGGCCTTGTTGAACAGGTCCAGGCGCTGGGCGAACCAGCTGGCGCTCTGCGGCTGCAGCACCGGCTGCGCGTACAGGTTGCGCACCGTGGCCAGCTTCGGCCGCCAGCGCTGCGCGGCGTTGCGCAGCTCCAGGGTGAAATCGATCAGCGCCTGGGTGCGCGCGCCGTCGTCGCCTTCCTGCGGCAGGTTGGCCAGTTCGGTATCGCGCAGGTAGGCATCGTCGTGGAACAGCAGGCCCTCGAAATACGAGTTGATGGCCAGGTCTTCGTAGATGTCACCAATGATCTGACGCACCTTCGGGCGGGTGAAATCGAGCCGGAAGATGCCATCGCTTTCCGGGCTCTCGATCGCCAGTGCCTTGCGGATGCCCGGGTCCTTCAGCTCATAGCCGAGCACCGGCAGCCACGCATACACCTTCACCCCGGCGCGGGTCTTGAGCTGCCAGGCGACGCGGTTGAACAGGTCCGCGCGCATCGGCAGGTGCCGGTTGGGGAAGTACAGCGCGTCGGCCGAGCCGTTGCCGTCCGGATCGGCGAAGGCCTGCAGGAACACATGGGTCGGGCCGATCTTCTTGACCCGGTCGATCAGCGCGTCCAGGTTCTTCGCCTGCTGCGCCGGGTTTGCGTCGTACACCGCATCCAGGTCGATCTGCAGGGCGCGCACGCCATCGCGTTCGACGTCGCGGCGCAGTTCATAGGCCAGCTGGGTCACCGCCGGGTTGCCGGTCACCAGCAGGCGCGCCAGCCCGTGCAGGTCGCGGGTGACCGGCGTGCTGCGGCCTTCCAGGTCGAACGACACCGGCATGCCCAGGTCTTCGGCGATCCGGTTGCTCAGCGCGTTGTAGGCCGCGTACGGCCACACGATCGCCTTCGGGCTCACGCCCACGTTGTCCTGGATGCGCTTCACGCTCAGGCCAAGGTCGGCGCGGATCCGTGCCTCGTACTGCGCGGCGGTTTCGTACTTCTGCGTGGCCGGGTCGTAGGTGCGGGTGATCACCGCCGGGGTCGAATTGCCCTGCGGGTTGGACTGCACGCCATGGTGCAGGTTGTCGGTGTGGCTGGCCAGTTCGATCAGGCCGCTGCGGTTCATTTCGCGCAGCTGTTCCCAGGTCAGGAAGTCGTCGCGGGTGAACGGGCGGTAGCCATAGTCGATCTTGCGCTCGGCCGGCATGTCCACGTAATCGGTGATCACCGCCACCAGCGCCGGATAGTTGTATGCGCGCAGCAGGGGGAACACCTTGGTGTACACGCTGCGCAGGCCGTCATCGAAGGTCAGCAGCACCGGCTTGGGCGGCAGCGGTGCACCGCCCTGCGAGGCCGTGATCAGCTGCGACAGCGACACCGGGTGGTAGCCGTGCGCGGACAACCAGTCCAGGTGCGCGGCGAAATTCTGCGTGCTGACCGCGTACGCATCGGGGTCGCCCTTGATCGCCACGTCATCGCGGATGTCGTGGTAGCTCAGGACCAGCAGCCCGTTGTCGGCCGAGTCAGGCTCGGGCGGTGCCAGGGCCTGCACGTTGGCGCAGACCGCCAGCAGGGCCAGCAGCAGCCAGGAAGTGAAGCGCTTCAAGTCCATGTGTCGCATCTCATTGTCCCCAGCGCAGGCCGGCATCGAGGCCGATATGTCGTTCACGGTTGCCGTCGTAGACCGGCCGCGACCAGCTGATGCCGTATTCGAAGATGCGGCCATCGGCCAGCTGCCACTCGTGGCGATACTCGGCCGACGGCACCAGTGCGCTGCCGAAGCCCTGCTGCCAGTAGTTGCCCAGCGACACCGTCAGGCGGTGGCGGAAGTGCCGCTCGTAGTGGCGCCACAGCTGCTGGTCCACGCGCAGGCCGATCTCCGCCGAACGGTCTTCGGACGGGTTGAAGTAGGGCACGTCATCGCGGCTGCCGCGGCTGGCATACAGGCTGCCCAGGCCATCCAGCAACAGGGTGGGGCGGGTCAGCAGGCGCTGTTCGATGCTGGTGCTGAGCGTGTCGCGGCGGTTGCCATCGTCGTAGCGGAACTGGCTGGCACCGGCGCTCCAGTGGGTGAGCTCATTGCGGCGGTAATCCACCGCCACGGCCACGCTGTCGGCGGTAATGCCGGAGATGCGCGCCTGCAGCGAGGCATCGGCGGCGTTGCGTGCCGCCGTGATGCCGGCGTGCCAGGTGTCGTTGAACTGCCAGCCGAACCCGGCGCTCAGACCGGTATCGCCGATGTGGTCGTTGGCGCGGTTGACGAACAGTTCCGCATCGGCGCGACCAAAGCGGTACCGCGTGCCCAACCCGACCCACAGCGGGCGGATGGTCTGGTCCTGGAAATCCACGCTGCGGCGGTCGGCGAAGGTCACCAGGCGCCAGCGGTCGTCGATCACCGGCGATTGCAGTTCCAGCCCATAGCGGCCATCGTCGTTGCCCAGCGGCGAGGTGCCACCGCCGCCTTCGCTCCGACCGCCTTCGGCATACGCATGCAGTTGCCAGCCACGGTGGGCCTTCCAGCTGCGGTCCATGCGCTGCACCGAGGGCTGGTTGGGGTAACGCTCCAGCAGCGAATCGTGGATCGGTCGTGCCAGGTCGTCGCGCTGCAGTTGCACGTAAGCGTCGTACTGGCCCAGGCGCGCCGACACATCGCGCGGGTCCAGCGTATTGGCCATGCCATAGCGTTCCAGTGCCCGCCGCGGCCAGCCGCGCATCATGTAGATGTTGCCCAGCGACGACTGGGTGCCGCCGTTGGCCGGCGCCAGTTCCACCATCTTTTCCAGATCCCGCTGCGCGGTGGGCAGGTCGCCGCTGTAGGCGCGGATCATGGCCAGGTTGAGGTCGGCTTCGTACCTTGGCCAGTTGGCGTACGGCGCGCGCGCACCGTTTGCCCAGCGCCAGGCCGGCTCCTGCTTCTGCCACTGGGTGAGCACGTCGATGGCGGCGCCGGCGCGCTCGCTTTCCAGGTGTGCGTAGGCCAGTTCCGAATGCACCTCGGAACGGCCCGGGTCGGCCTTGAGTGCGGCTTCCAGAACGGGAATGGCTTCTTCCGGGTGCTGGCTGGCCATCAGCGAATCGCCGACCGGGGCCATCAGGTAGTTGGGCACCTGGTGGCCTTCGGCGAGCAGCGCGCGGTATTCGGTGCGTACCTGTTCGTGGCGGCCCAGCCGGTTGAGCAGGATCAGCCGGTCGAAACGGATCCGCAGCGGGGCGGTCTGCACCGTGAGGCCATCCCGCTGCAGATAGCGGTCCATCTGCGCCAGCGCGGCTTCGGCCTCGTCCAGACGGGTGTCTTCGCTGGCGCCATAGGCCAGGCTCCAGCCGACCCGCTTGGCCAGGTAATTGGCTTCAAAGCGCTGCTTCTGCGCCTCATCGAACAGCTCCGGGCGCGCTTGGTAGCGCTGCCATGCCAGGTGCGCGTTGCCGATGTCCGACAGCGTCAGCACCTGCAGGCGATAAAGCAGGTCATCGTTGGGCACGTCCGCCTGGGCGCGTTCGATCGCGGCAAGCGCGTCCAGCCACTGCGCCTTATCGCGGTAGGCGCTGATCTCCGCCAGATGGTCAGCCCGCGACGTCGCCGCAGAAGCAGCTGGAACCGTCAAACAAAGCGTGGCGCATGCCAGGCCGACGCACAGCGCCAGCGGCCGATGGTTGTACATGGAACCCCCGGGAGCATCCCTTCAAAAGAATCTGTTTGTGCGTTAAATGTGACGCACATCACATGCCAATCGTGCCCGAAACGGCGTTTGTTGACAAATTGTTAAGACGCAAGGCGGCCTCCGCAGCTGTGGAAACAGACGCGCTCAATACTTCAACTTATTGATTTAAATGACCATCCGGCCGCCGCCACGGCGTTGTTCCGGGGTCTGCACACCCTGAAACCGTTCATCGGCCCCGATAGTGGGTAGCGCACCGGGACCGAACCCACCGACCGCTTCGCAATGCGGGTCAGTAGCTGACACGCTACGTCACAACATGCGCACGGTATGTGACGCAGGTGACGAAATCATGCAATCCGTCACCACACGTCTTCCAGCTTCTGCGGCTTGCACGCCACCCAGGAGGCGCACAACAACACCAGCGCACACACCAGCAGGAACCCGAACGGCAGGTACCACGCTCCGCTGATCGCATGCAGCCAGCCGAACAGGAACGGCCCCAGGCAGCTGAAGGCATAGCCCACACCCTGCATGAAACCCGACAACGCCGCCGAACCGGCCGGCGTGCGCGTGCGCAGGTTGATCAGCGTCAGCGCCAGCGGGAACGTCGACGGTCCGATCCCCAGCAACACCGCCCACAGCCACGGGGCCTTCATCGGCGCAAACAACAAGCCGGCAAACGCAATCAAAAACGCGCTGAAACCGACAACCACCAACGGGAACGGGTTGCGCAACCGCACCGCCAGCGCCGGCATCGTCAACGACGGCAGCAGGCCCAGCGCCGCGAAGATCGCCACCATGATCCCGCCAAAGCGCGGCGTGGCACCGGCTTCCACCACGATGCGCGGCAGCCAGGTGAACATCGAATAGGTCATCAGCGAGGTCATGCCGAACATCAGCGCCATGCCCCAGGCCAGCGGGGTACGCCAGACCTTGCCGTGCGGCTGCGCGGCCGGGTCGGCGGCGGTGTCCAGCGGGTCCGGGTGCGGGCGGCGGCGCGCCAGCGCGATCCAGGGCAGGGCAGCGGCCACGGCGAAGATCGCCCAGATGCCCAGCGACACCCGCCAGCCGGCCTGTTCGGCCAGCGGCACGGCCAGCAGCGCTGGCACCATGGTGCCCAGCTGCAGCACCGTTATATAAAGCGTGCTCACCGTGCCCACCCGGTTGGCGAAGTAGCGCTTCACCAGCGGCGGCACCACCACGTTGCCGATGCCCATGCCGGCCAGCGCCACCACCGAGCCGAACAGCAGGCTGCCCACGCCACCGGCCATCGAACGCAGCAGCAGGCCCACCGCCGCCAGCGCCATCGCCAGCAGGGCGGTGCGTTCCAGCCCGATGCGCCGGGCCACCATCGGCGTGGTCACCCCGAACAGCGCGAACGAGGCGGTGGGCAGCATGCCCAGCACGCCGGTCATGGTGGTACCGAAGCCGAAGGTCTGGCCCAGCTGGTCCAGCAGCGGGGTGACCGAGGTCACCGCCGTACGCAGGTTCAGCGCGGCCAGCAGGATGGCGGAAAATGCCAGCACGCGTCCGCGCAGCAGGGACGTGGAATGGGGGGCGGCAGGGGTCATGGCAGGAATCTCTTGCAGGTGGCGCGGCGCGTGTGGGGGTGTAGCGGAGTGCGGGCGCTGCCGCATTGTACGCGCGGTAGAGCCACGCCCTGCGTGGCTGTTTCCGGACGACAAATACAAAAAAGCCCGGAGGACAGATGTCTTCCAGGCTTCAATGTGACCACTTGTATGGTCGGGGAGACAGGATTCGAACCTGCGACCTCTACGTCCCGAACGTAGCGCTCTACCAGACTGAGCTACACCCCGTAAGGAGCCGCCTATTGTATCGATCCCACCCTTCGGCGGCAAGGGGGACCGTTCGTTCACCTTCGGATGCCGTGTCGCCACGACCTTGACAAAAAAGCCTGGAAATCGTGTTTCCACGCTTCAATGCGACCACCGGAGTGGTCGGGGAGACAGGATTCGAACCTGCGACCTCTACGTCCCGAACGTAGCGCTCTACCAGACTGAGCTACACCCCGAAGGAGCCGACAAGGATACGGTGTGAAGGGATTATCGGCAACCTTTTTTTACGAGGAGAACCGACCAATGGTCGGTTCCTACCGCGCGTTGCGGTCGGCCGCGCCAGCCTCACGCGCTTCGAACCACATGCCATTGAGGATGGCGGCGGCCGAGGCCAGGCCGGTGCCGAGGATCCAGGCGAAATACCACATGTGTTTTCTCCCAATGTGTACCGACCAACGGTCGGTACCTACCGTTCAATGTACCGACCGTTGGTCGGTACGACCGTATCAATATGCGTTCGGGTTGTCGGCCATGTCTTCGGCCGTAGTCTTGCCCTTCATCACCCGGTAGACCCAGCTGGTGTAGGCGATGATGATCGGCAGGAAGATCACCGTGGCCACCAGCATGATGAACAGCGTGAGCTGGCTGGAGGACGCATCCCACACCGTCAGGCTGCCGCTGGGCTGGCTGGACGACGGCAACAGGAACGGGAAGATCGCAAAGCCTACGGTGAGGATGATGCCGGCAATCGACGCGCCCGAGGCCAGGAACGCGGCCATGCCGCGGCGGGCCCGCAGCAGCACGGCGCTGGCCAATGCACCGGCCAGGCCCAGCAGCGGGAACACCAGGGTCAGCGGCATGCTGCTGTAGTTGCGCAGCCAGCCACCGGCGGCCGTGCCCACCGCAGCGGTCTTCAACAGCGGGTTGGTCGGGCCGTCGGTGACTACCTGCGAGGTGATCTCATAACCCGGCAGGCCAAAGGCCACCCAGGCACCGCCTGCAGCGAACAGCACGAAGCTGACCAGTGCGGCAATGCTGCCGTAACGCGCCGAACGTTCGGCCACCGGGCCGTCGGTCTTGAGCACCAGCATGGCCGCTCCGTGCGACACCATCATCGCCACGCCCACCAGTCCGGCCAGCAGCGCGAACGGGGTGAGCAGGCCGAAGAACGAACCGGTGTAGAAGATGCGCATGCTGTCATCGAAGTGGTACGGCACGCCCAGCAGCACGTTGCCCACCGCCACGCTGGCAATCAGCGCCGGCAGCAGCCCACCTGCGAACAGCACCCAGTCCCACGTGTCGCGCCAGCGCTTGCTGGGCATCTTGCTGCGGTACTTGAAGCCGACCGGTCGCAGGATCAGCCCGAACAGCATGGCGAAGATGGCCAGATAGAAGCCGGAGAAGCTCACCGCATACAGCGGCGGCCAGGCGGCGAAGATCGCGCCGCCGCCCAGCACCAGCCATACCTGGTTGCCTTCCCACACCGGGCCTACGGTGTTGATCACCGTGCGCCGCTCCTCATCGGTTCTGGCCACGAACGGGAGCAGGGTGCCCACGCCCAGGTCGAAACCGTCCATCACCGCCCAGCCGACCAGCAGGATGCCGAGCAGCAGCCACCAGATCACGCGCAGCGTGGTGTAATCAAGTCCAAGAATATCCATCTGGGTTCTCCTGCCTTATGCCTGGCCGGGGGCCGGCGCGGCGGCATGGTGGGGAAGCGGGGTGCGCGAAGGCTGCAGCGACGGAAGGATGTCGGCCGGGCCGGTGCGGATCGTCTTGAGCATCAGCTTCACCTCGATGACCAGCAGCACCGTATAGGTCAGCGTGAACACCGCCAGCGTGGTCAGGATCTCATGCAGGGCCAGACCGGAGGCGGCATAGAAGGTGGGCAGTACGCCATCCACCGCCCACGGCTGGCGACCGTATTCGGCCACGAACCAGCCACATTCGATCGCGATCCACGGCGCCGGGATCGACCACACCGCCAACCGCAGGAACCAGCGCTTCTCGTGGAAGGTGTTGCGGCAGGAGAAGTAGAAGGCCACCGCAAAGAACGCGATCAGGTAGAAGCCCAGCCCGGCCATGATGCGGAACGTCCAGAACAGCGGCGCAACGCGCGGCACGGTATCCATCGCCGCCTTGGAGATTTCCTCCGGGGTGGCGTTGAGGATGTCATCGCGGTAACGCTTGAGCAGCAGGCCATGGCCCAGATCCTGCCAGTGGCGGTCGAACATCTCGCGCGCCTCGACATCGTTCTTGTCCTTGCGCACGCGCTCCAGCGCCCCGTACGCCAGCTGCCCGCCCTTGATGCGGTGCTCGGCGCGTTCCACCAGTTCCAGGATGCCCGGAATGGGCTGGTTGAACGAACGCGTGGCGATCAGGCCCATCAGGTACGGAATCTTGATGGCGAAATCGTTCTGCTGGGTCTGCTGGTTGGGAATGCCGAACGCGGTGAAATCGGCCGGGGCACGTTCGGTTTCCCACATCGCCTCGATCGCGGCCAGCTTCATCTTCTGGTGTTCGCTGGCGGCATAGCCGCTTTCGTCACCCAGCACCACCACCGACAGCGACGACAGCAGGCCGAAGGCCGCTGCCACCGCGAACGAACGGCGCGCCATGTCCTTGTGCTTGTCGCGCAGCAGGTAGAACGCGCTGATGCCCATCACGAAGATCGCGCCGGTCACGTAGCCCGCGCTGACCGTATGCACGAACTTGGCCTGCGCCACCGGGTTGAACAGCACGGCGGCGAAATCCACCACCTCCATGCGCATCGTGTCCGGGTTGAACACCGCGCCGGTGGGGTTCTGCATCCAGCCGTTGGCGATCAGGATCCACACCGCCGACAGGTTGGTGCCCAGCGCCATGAACCAGGTCACCGCCAGGTGCTTGACCGGGCTCAGCCGCTTCCAGCCGAAGAAGAACAGGCCCACCAGCGTGGCTTCCAGGAAGAACGCCATCAGCCCTTCAATGGCCAGCGGCGCGCCGAAGATATCGCCCACGTAATGGCTGTAGTAGGACCAGTTCATGCCGAACTGGAACTCCATCACCAGGCCGGTGGCCACGCCGATGGCGAAGTTGATGCCGAACAGCGTGCCCCAGAACAGGGTCATCTGGCGCCAGACCGGCTTGCGGGTCATGACGTACACGCTTTCCATGATGGCCACCAGGAACGACAGGCCAAGCGTGAGAGGGACGAAAAGGAAGTGGTACATCGCGGTCAAAGCGAATTGCAGCCGCGACAGTTCTACGACTGTCGAATCGATCATGGCCTGGCTACCTCGTTGGGGGTTTTGCCGTATCAGGTGGCGGGAAGGGGTCTACGGGATGAATTCTGTGACCAGCAACTTCAAACAGCCTTGATTGAGATCAATGTATGAACAGGCAGATGCGAGGATCGTGGGCAGCCCCCACTGCGACCGCGTGCCGCACGGGGAGGGTACGCCGGCGCCCATTACAATGGTCGGCACCTCCCTGTGGCCGCCAGTGACCCGCTTTGAGCATACCCCCCGACGCGCCCGCCATCGAGTCCACCGGCCTTCGCCGCCAACGCCTGCAGTGGCTCGACGGCCTGGCCGCCAGCGCCCGCAGCCGCAAGCGCCTGGCCGCGTTGTGTATCTGCACGTCCGGCGCGCTGCTGATCGGACAGGCCGCGGCCATTGCCTGGCTGATCCAGACGGTGCTGGTGGAGCGCCGTCCGTTGGCGGCCGCCACCCCGGTGCTGCTGGGCCTGCTGGCCATACTGGCGGTGCGCGCCCTGCTGGGCAGCGCCACCCAGGCCGCCGCCGGCGATGTGGCCGATGCGGCCCGGCTGACCCTGCGCGAGCGTATCTATCGCCGGCTGATGGCGCTGGGCCCGCTGTGGCTGCGCCAGCAGCGCACCGGCGAGCTGGGCGAGCTGATGCTGGCCCACAGCGACGCGGTCGAGAGCTACTACGCCGGCTACCAGCCGGTGAAGACCGAAGTCGTGGTCGTTCCGCTGCTGATCCTGCTGGCCGTGGCCTGGGTGGATTGGGTGGTGGCGCTGATCCTGCTGTTCACCGCGCCGCTGGTGCCGTTCTTCATGATGCTGGTGGGCTGGGGCGCCGAAGCGGCCGGGCGGGCGCAGCTGGGCGAGCTGGCGCGGATGAGCGGGCATTTTGCCGATCGCATCAAGGGGCTGGGGCTGCTCCGCCTGTACGGGCGCGGTGAAGCGGAGCTGGAAGGCGTGGCTGCTGCGGCAGAGGGGGTGCGCGAGCGCAGCATGAAGGTGCTGCGGATCGCCTTCCTGTCTTCCACCGTGCTGGAGTTCTTCGCCTCGGTGAGCGTGGCGATGGTCGCGCTGTACCTGGGTTTGAGCTACCTGGGCCTGATGTCGCTGCACGCGGCAGTGCCCACGCTGGGGGCGGGCATGTTCTGCCTGCTGCTGGCGCCGGAGTTCTATGCGCCGCTGCGGCGGCTGGCCGCGCATTACCACGACCGCGCCAATGCGCTGGCTGCTGCTGCTGAAGTGGAGCGGCTGCTCGGCGAGTTGCCCGGGCAGCAGGCGGCGGGCGAGGGCGCAATCGCTCCGGTGCGCGCGCCCGAGCTGGTGGAGCAGCACGCCCCGCCGGTGGTGGTGCGTGACCTCGTGCTGCGGCCCCTGGGGGCCGATCACGACGTGGTGCAGCAGCTTTCGTTCCAGATCGAAGCGGGCCAGCGCCTGGCGCTGGTGGGGCCGAGCGGTAGCGGCAAGAGCACCCTGCTGGAAGCGTTGGCCGGCTGGCTGCCGCCGCGCGAAGGCAGCATCGTGCTGCGTCCCGGGCTGGAGGTCGGCTATGCCGGCCAGCGCCCCTACCTGTTCCACGGCAGCATCGCCGACAACCTGCGCCTGGCCGATCCCGGCGTGAGCGATGCGCGCCTGCAGGCGGTGGCCGAAGCGGCCCAGGTGATGCGCTTCGCCGCGCACCTGCCCGAGGGGCTGGATACGGTGATCGGCGAACGGGGGTTCGGGCTCTCCGGCGGTGAGGCCCGCCGCATCGGCCTGGCCCGGCTGCTGCTGCGTGACCCGCAGCTGTTGCTGCTGGACGAGCCGACTGCGTTTCTCGATCCCGATACCGAAGCGGCGCTGCTGCAGACATTGGCCGCGTTCGCGCGCGACCGCGCGGTGATCATTGCAACCCACAGCGAGACCGCGATGCGCTGGGCCGACACGCGGCTGGTCCTGACCGCCGCCGGGCGCGCGCAGGTAGAAGGGGAACTCGCATGAACGCCTCCCGCCTCGATTCGCTGAAACAGGTATTCGCCCGCCATCGCGGCCGCCTCCTGCTTACCGTGCTGCTGCTGTGGATTACCATGCTCGCTGGCACCGCGCTGCTTGGCCTGTCCGGTGGCTTCCTCACCGCCGCCGCGCTGGCCGGTGCGGCCGGGCTGGGCGGCGGCTTCAACTTTTTCTCGCCCTCGGCCGGGATTCGCGGCCTGACCATGGCGCGCATCGTCTCGCGCTATTTCGAAAAGCTGGTTGGGCACGACGTCACCCTGCGCATCGCCCGCGACCTGCGCGTGTGGTTCTTCCGCCGCGCGTTGCCGCTGGCGCCGGCCCGATTGGCGGGGGTGCGTACCGGCGATCTGCTGGCGCGCCTGATGTCGGACATCGGCGAAGTGGATGGCCTGTTGGTACGCGCCATCGGGCCGTTGCTGGCGCTGGGCGGTGTTTCGTTGGTGGCGGTGCTGTCGGCAGCACTGATCTATCCGCCGGCTGCGCTGCTGCTGGGGGTACTGACGCTGTCGATCGGCGTCGGCGTGCCGTGGTTGACCGTGCGCGGAGCCGGCGCGCACGAAACCGACCGCGCGCTGCACCGTGCGAAGTTGCGCGCGCAGTCGTTCGAAGGACTGGAAGGCGCGGCCGATCTGACCGCATTGCACGCCCGCGAAGACTGGAACCGCCGTGTGCTGGTGGCAGCCAGGCAGCTGCGTGCGCGCGACCGGCGGCGGCGCTGGCGGCTGGTGGCAGGCAACGCGTTGCATGGGGTGTGCGCAGGCGTTGGGCTGGTCGGCATGCTGTGGGTGGCGCTGGGCGGGTTCGAGCGCGGCGCGATCGACGCCGCAATCGCCTCTGCGCTGGTGTTTCTGACTGTTGCGTTGATCGAACTGTGGGCCGGCATCGGGTTGGCGTGGCAATCGTGGTTGTCCGGCAGGGTGGCGGCGGCACGGCTGGAGGCCATTGTGGATCAACCCGCGGGTGTGGACGACGTTGACGTGCCGCTGGCGCTGCCTGCGCAGACGGGTGAACTGACGCTGGAAAACGTCAGCTTCCGCTGGCCGGGCCAGGCCCGTGCGTTGCTGGAGGGCGTGCAGCTGCGCGTTGCGCCCGGCGAGCGCATCGCCATTGGTGGCGACAGTGGCAGTGGCAAGACCACGTTGTCTTCGCTGCTGTTACGGTTGTGGGACCCTGACGCAGGGCGCGTGCTGTACGGCGGGCAGGACATCCGCAGCCTGGCCCAGGCCGACTGGCACCGGCAGATCGCGTGGTTACCGCAGCATGCGCCGGTGTTTGCCGGACGTATTGCCGACAATCTGCGACTGGGCGATGCGGATGCGAGCGACGCGCGGCTGTGGCAGGTGTTGGCCGAGGTGCGCCTGCAGGCCTGGGCCGAACGACTGGGTGGATTGCAGGCGTGGGTGGGCGAGAACGGCGCCACCCTGTCTGCCGGGCAGGCAAGGCGGCTGGCGCTGGCACGAGCTCTTCTGCGCCGGTCCCCCATCCTGTTGCTGGACGAGCCGACAGAAGGATTGGATGTGGATACCGCGCATGCGTTGCTGCAGGACATGGTGGCCGCGTTGGACGGACGCAGTCTGGTGATGATTACCCATGACGTATTGCCGCACGGGATCGTGCATCGGCGTTATCGGTTGGATGCGGGTGCGCTGGGGCTGCCACCCTTATGACCGCAGTGACGTCCTCAACCTCGCGGGGACAGCGCTGACCGTTTGCTGGCCAGCGCTGTCCTGTTCGTTGGGCTGGCTCGAGCTCAGCTCACTGGGTTCGGGCCCACGTGCTTGAGCCGCTGAGCGCGGAACAGGTTGCTGCTCCTCACCGCGGCAAGCAGATTCTCCAGTTGGTCGGCATTGGCGGCCAATTTGGGCCGGAGGAACTGGTGCGCCTCGGCGCGCGCCTGCGGCACCGGCGTCGCTGGCGGTGAAGGCGGCGGAGTGGTTCCCGTCGGCGCCACCACCGCCGGCGAGGCTCCACCCGCGCCGGTGCCCGTTCCGGCACCCGCACCCGCACCCAGATCCACGGAGCTGCGCGGACTGGGCCCGGTCGACCGAACCGACAGCGAAATGGGGGCCGGCGCTGCGGCCGCCGATGCCGCCACGCCGGGTCCTGCTGCAGCGGCGCCCTTGCCCGCCGCCGCCGCGGCCGCCGCGGCTTTGCCGCCTGCTGCTGCGCCGCTGCCGAATTTTGCCTTGACCCACCCGCCGAAATTCTTCAATCCGCTGAACATCTGCGGCGACATGCTTGTGGCAAAACCCACCAGGCCGGCGGCCATGCCTGCGTAGTACAAGTTGTTGTCGTTTTTGAGCACCCCTGTAACCTGCAGTCCCACCCCTGCTGCTTGTACGAGCACACCCACGGCACCCGCTACCAGTGCCACCGACAGACCGCCGGTCCAAGGCAATGAGAACAGGGATATCGCGGCCATCACCGCACTTCCGGCCACACCCAGCCACGCCAGAAAGTCGCTCCTTCCCTCCTGCTTGGGCTCTTCAATGTAGTCCGGCCCCTCCTGGTAATGACCGCTGGGGTCGCGGAACAGCACCGGGTTGCCCCTGCAGTACATGTAGGTATTGATCCCGCCCTCCCCGAAGGGGCTCAGTGTGTCCGGGCTGTGGAACCGCATCAACACCGGGTTGTACGCGCGGTAGCCGTTTCCAAGCAGATAACACCCGGTAGCTTCACGCCGTTCGCCGTTGTAGCCCAGGTGGCTGCCTCCGGCGTCGGCGCTTTCGCCATACGCGCTGTATACCCGCTGCAGCAGCTGCTGACCGTGCAGCTCGGCGATCACGCTGCCGATCGCGCTGGCCAGCAACAGCCGGGTCGAGCCCGGCAGGTCGGCCTGGTGCTCTGCCAGCGGCGTGTCGTCCACGTGCAGATAGTGCAGGGTGGCGCCCGCGCTGACCTCATGGTGCAGGCGGTAGCCTTCATAGAAGCGCTGGATCTCGTTGCCGGCGCCATCAAACTGGCTGCTCAGGTGGTCATAGCCGTTGTAGTGGAAGCGTTCCAGCACGTTTCCGGAGGGCCCTCCGCCGACCTCCAGCAGCCGGCCCAGGCAGTCGTAGCGCAGGGTGCGGCCCTGCTCGTCATTGAGCATGTTGCCGTCCGCGTCGTAACGGTACTCCTCCAGTGCGTAGTCCGCATGGTCATGGGTCACCGTGATCAGCTGGCAGGGGTCTTCGCTGCTGTAGGTGTACCGCGCCCGATCCATGCCGCCGGCCGCAAACCGCGTGGTGCACATGCGCGGATTATCCAACGCGTCGTACGTGAAAGCCTGCATGGATATGGCGTTGCCATGGCGGTCCACCGGCAGGCTGTCGCCGGCGCACTGCTGAATCTGCAGGCGCCCGCGCAGGTCGTAGGTAAAGGTTTCTTCCAGCTGCACGACGCCGTCCAGTGTCTGCACCCGCCGCGCAATCTGGTTGTCGCCGCGCCAGTCCTGGATCTGTTCCAGCACCTGACCGGCTGCGTCGATGCTGCGCCGGATTTCGCGGCCGAATCCATCGTAAGCCTGCCGGGTCACCACCCGTTCGCCGCTGATCGTGTCGTCGGTGGTGGTGCGCTGCAGCCGACCGAATGCGTCGTACCGGAAGCGCGCCACCAGCCCGCCCTGCGTGGTGCGCACCAGTTGACCCTTCGCATTGTAGGTGGACACGGTCTCCACGTCGCCACCTTTGGGCCCGGTGTCCAGTCGCCGCATCTGCAACCCGAGCCGCGACGCGGTGAAATGACTGGCATGCACGGTCTGTTCACCGCGCAGGCGGCGTTCGGCCACCAACTGGCCACTGGCACTGTAGTCGTAGACCTGGCTGCCGGTGTCGTTGTGGGCTGCGGTGACCATACCGCTCTTCGGGTGGTAGTCGAAGCGCGCAGTGTCATCGGTGCTCAGGATGGCCTGCGGCGAGTCGACCAGGCTGCGTTGGTAGGTATATTCGATGGTCTCGCCGGCGGCCGTGATCCGCTGGTGTACCTGCGGGTGCCCCCCCTCGTAGAGGTACTGCTCCCGACGTCCGCCCACGGTTCGAGTCGACAACCGCGACAGGCCGTCGAAGGTCTGTTCGCCGACCAGGACGGTGGGCAGTTCGGCTTCGACATCGGTGACCTGCAGCCGCGTTGGCATGGAGTCCACCGTGTGCGGTGCGTAACCGCGCTCGACCAGGGTGCCGTCGGGCAGGGTGGTGCCGATCACCCGACCCCAGACGTCGTAGTCGAAGCGGGTCACCCGTTCCTCGTTGTCGCCCAGATCGTCGCGCGATTCCACGCAGTTCCCCAGGCCGTCGAAATATCGTGTCACCGTGAACACGGCGTTGCCTTCTGCGTCCTGTCGTTCTTCCTTGGCGGCCTTGCCGGAGAGAGTGAACCACATCACCTCCACGTTGCTGCGCTGGGGAGGGGTAGAGGCGCTTTCCAGCCAGTGCCGCTGCACCTCGCCCACTCCACCGAACGGGGAACGCTCATGGATCTCGCTCACGCCATCGGGCGTGGTGGTGCGGCGTCGTTGGCCCCAATCGTTGTATTCATGCTGGCTGACCAGTTCCAGGTCGGTTTCGCCGTGCCAGTCGACGTGCGTCTCACAGACCACCTGGTCCAGGCTGTTGTGCCGGGCCCGATACACCGTGCGGAAGGCAGCATCTGCGGGCGCCAGGCCGCGCGCCGCCGCCGCGTCCACGTCCTGGCATTCTTCCAGGATCGCACGGGACAGGCCGTCGAACCAGGTGCGTGTGGTGATCTGCGCGGCATTGATGACTTCCTGCCAGGCCTGATCGTCGCTGCGCCCAGTTTCGCCAATCAGGTGGTAGACATAGCGGCGCGACGCTTCAAAGGGCGTGCCCGGGGACACCGTTTCGAGCGTCACTCGACCCAACGCATCGTACGCATACTCGAAGATGGCACCGTCAGCCGTCTGCGCCCGCAGGGTATTTCCGTTGAGTACTGAATGCTCTTCGACCGCGGTCTGCACGCTGCCGTCGAAGCCGGTCACGGTCTCGGTGATTTCCAGCACGTCCGCGCCCAGCCGCGCATTGGTGAACGCACGATAGTCGTGGGCGGTGGTGGTGCTCAGTCCGTTCATCGTTTCCACCGTGGTGCGCGCACGACCCAAACGCAGCTCGTCGGCCGGATCTTCGAACCAGGTCCGCGTCGCACGGCGGACTTCCCGGTTATCTGCATCCACCTGGACCTGCACGTCCTCGTGCTCCAGCAGGAACCTGTCGGCGTGCGCGCCGTCCAGGGCACTCAGTGCGGTATAGGTGCGCGTGCTGCACAACGTCGGTGCGTTTCCGTACTCCGAAGGCGCAGGGTGGCGGGTGCGGGTGTGCAGGCTGCGCACGAAGCCCTCCGGGTCGGGCGGGCAGTGCTGGCCCGACCCGGAGGCCGGGTAATAGGTATTGACCTCGCGGACGCCGTCGGCGGTGATCCGTTCGACAAGGTTGCCGTGGTCGTCGAAGCGTGTTTCTTCCACCTCTTCGCGAGCCTGGGTGGGGTCGTCGGTCAGCTCCCAGCGTCTCACCACGGTCTTGGGCAACTGGCAGTAAGGCGGTTGCTCAGCAAACGGTTTGTTGCGGTTTTCATCGGTGTCGGCGTAGTGGGTGGTGGTGACGCGGGTGACGCAGTTGCCCTGCGTGCTGACCTCCTCCACCTGCAGGTGGAACCGGTTGAAGGTGCGCTCCACGCTGCGCTGCAGCGCGCCGTCCGCCCACAGCTCGATCGTGGTGCCGTAGTGGAAATCGGGGCTGGCCCGGTACAGATTGTCGCGGCCGTCGTCGGGATAGTCGTCCAGCGCGCCCTGGCCGAGGAAGTTTCCGGCCGGGTGGCTGCGGGTACTGCGGTACTGGTAGCGGGTTTCCATGGGCGGCTGGCCAAAGCCGGGCTCCAGCAGATGGCGGGTCACCCGCGGCACCGCTGGCCTGGCGTCGCCCGGAAACCGGTGGCCCTCGTCGCCACCGGTGAAATACGAAACGACTTCATGAGAGCCGGTAGGCGACCACAGCTCCGTGAGGTGGACGTAGTCGTTGTGGACCTCGTAGGCCAGCTGCCAGCAGGCCTCTTCCTGGGTTGGCAGGATGATCTTATCGACCCAGCCATCGCCATTGAGGGTGAGCAGGTAGCGTGCGAGCGGCGCGCCGTCCTCGCCGGCGCCCGGGAAGAACTGCAGTTCCACCTCGCTGTCGCCCGGACGAAGTACGTCCAACAAGACCCTGCCACTGTGCTCGCGCACGCTGGACAGGCGCTGGCCGCCCCGGAAAGACACGTAGTCGATGTCCAGGCGACGGCCCTCCGGCGACATCACGGTCACTGGCAGGGCCCGCGCCTTGTCAGCGCTGCCCCCGGTACGCAGCACTTCCACGCGGCCGTCGCGATGCACCACGGTGAGCTGACCGCCGCCGTCATCATGCAGGTGAAAACTGTCGAGCTTCTGTTCCTCGACGCCCAGGTCTGCGCCAGAGCCGGTGACGGTGAACGACTCCCCGTTGCTCAACGACAGCTGGTGGTCGCGCGCCCGGTACTCGGTGAGGTTCATGCTCCACCCCACACCGAAGCCTTCATCCATGGTGTTCATCGGATTGAAGGTGATTGACAACGGAAAGGTCGGTCCGGTGAGACCATTGCATTTCAGCTCCGGAACCGAGAGCGACAGGGTATACAACCCGGTGCGCGGGTCCACCCCGTGGTCGAAGTAGCTCTTGAAGTTGAATGCGTTGGAGTGCACGGAGGTCGAGGACATGGTCTGGCTCCTGGAAAAGTGCGGTCTACCGGGTCGGTGCCGGCGGCTCGGCAGAAACGGTGATGCGTACGCAGCTCAGTACCTTCAGCAGATCGTTGGTCTTGGGGTCGCCATCGACCTTGATCACACCCGGGCGGATGACGCGGTTGTTGGCCACCTTGAAAAGGTCCGGAAATTTGACGCCCTCTCCCTGGCCCTCCATCCGGGTGGGCTGCTGGTTGGTGCGCAGCTCGATCCAGCTGAGTCTCTTTTCGCAGGTATCGCCGTCGCCGAGCACGATGCGCGTAGCGGAGGGAACCATGAACAGCTGGATCGCCGTGGCATCATCGGGGCGACAGGGCGAATGTACGGCACGCAGGATGTAGGTCCAGGTGGCGCCCGTCGGAATGTTGGGCACATCCAATGTGCAGGGAACATTCTTCGAGTCGAGCAGGACGATCGTACCGACGGCATCTCGCTGCGGCGCTGCCCAGAGCGAGGCGCATAGATACCCGGTCTCGCCGTTCTCGTCGCCGTCGTGGGAGCGGGCGATGATGACCTGGTTGTCGGGGCAGGTGAACGTGGGCGCGCCACCCTCCGAGTGCTTGTACCACTCGCCTTCCGGTTGGGTCCATACCTTCTCGCCGCGCGTGTTGACTCCTCGGTGGAATTGATACCGCGAATTCCCCTCCTCGTCCTTCCAGTGATACCTGCCGGTCACGAAGGCATCCGCGGGCGCGACGAAGACGTGGTCGTGTTCCTTGTACCAAGGGGAGTGTTCCGGGTCTTTCAGGGTCACTGGCGCGCCATGCTGCATGGGTCTGCCACACAGGTACTGGGTATCGTCGTTCTCGTCGGAGTTTTCGTCGTCGCCCAGGTGGCGCTTGCGGCCGATCAACACCTTGCCAGTCTCGCACTTGAAGTCCTGCTTTGCCTCGGTTTCGGGGGGCGACCAGACAGCGTCGGGCACGATGGTGACCCGCGTTTCGGGAAGCGTCTGCGCGCCTGCATGGCACGGCATGATGGCGAGGAACGCCAGCAGTGCGAGTGTCCAATGAAGCGGAAGTGGGGTGCTGGACATGGCATGCTCCATGTGTTGGGGAGTGAGCGGGGGTGCGCCGCAGAATCAGGTTTTCTGCGTACGCACGAGGATGAGCTGGTTGCGGCTGCCGGGAATGCTCGTGTCGGCGTAGCCGATCTGCAGGCTGTGCCGGTTGCCGTCCTCGTCGCGCAGTACGTACCTCACCGGCCGGTCGAGGATGCTGCGGTAGTTGCGCAGCGCGTCGCCCTGCGACATGCCGTCGTACCAGTAGGGCAGGTCGGCGGCGCGGTGGTTGCTGACCAGCAGTTCGCCGGGCGAGGGCGGCTGCTGCCAGAAGTTGCCGTCCGGCGGTGCGTGCGCCACGCTGTTGAACAAGCCGGTGAGGTAGGGGTCGAACGACAGGCCAGCAGGCTCGGTCGGCCGGTTGCCGCCATGGACGATGGGAACGAAGGCGAACCCGGTAAAGCTGGCGAATGTCTCGTCCAGAAGCTCGCTTTCGTATTGGAGCGTGGAGGTGTTGCCTTCGATCTTGAGGCTGGAGAAACCGATCGCGACGCCCATGCGCCGGTAGCTCAGGCGCCAGAAGTCCACTGACTCCAGCATGTAGCTGAAGGCGTCGTCCTCCACGATATCGCCTTCGCCGTTCCAGACCCGGGTGTACTCGAAGGTGTAATCCTCAAGGACCGGGGTGGGGACGGCCATGCCTTGCACGCTGATGGTGTCGTTCTCGCTGATGCCCAGCGAGTCCCAGATGCGGTCATCCTTGTCAGTGAAACGTGCGAAGAATTCCGGTGTTACCGGGTTGGCCAGGTGGATGAACAGCTCCTTGCGGCGGGTGGCCTCCTCGTTTCCGCGCCGCCCCGGCGTGGGCGTCAGGGTTGCCGAAGCATACGGTCGGAACCGGTTGCGGACATCAGACGTCGCCCAGACCAAGCCGGTGTCGTGTTCGATACCTTCGGCGTCACTGTCCACGTACGGCACGTCGTGCTTGCTGCCGAGGTCCACAAGGCGAAGCGTGGCCTCCTCCACCAGGCTGATCGGAATGAAGTAGGAGACGCCATCAATGTTTACCGGGGCGGTCTCGATGGTGACCCTCACCGGGATCTGCTGCATGCCGTTGGCAAAGGCCTGTGTGCCTTGCATCGGCTCCAGCCTGAAGTCATGCACACTTTTCCAGGTGGGATGTTCGCGCAGGCGGGTGGTGAGTTCGATCACCGAAAACCCGACGAGCGTCATGCCGGCGATGGCGAGTTCGCACTCCACCACCGCAACCGGCTGCCGCGACAACGTGGCGGGCGGGGTATACACCGCCCGCCCTTCGACGGCGCTGATCTCGCCGTCGCCGTGCAGCCGCCAGGTGAACGCGTCCTGGTCGATCGAGCTGCGATGTTGGCGTACCAGGTCGTCCAGCGTGGATTGCGGTACCTGGAACTCATGTTGCCCCCGTCCGGTCAATGCACCGGTCCATGGAGGATCGAGGGCGAGTCCAGCCTTCTTGTAAAGCACGACCACTGCTTCCACGGCCTCGTTGGTGCTTTCGTCCAGTACTTCGATGCGCTGGACCAGCAGCTCTTCTTCCATGTCGGCAGGTTGCTGGTAGACCGCGTGGCCGTTGCCCAGATCGGTCAGGGTGCCCAGCGCCGGCGCCAGCAGGCGCCAGCGCAGCGTACCGCCGCTCACCGACGAGGCGGCCAGCTCGATCGGCTCCTCGGCGCCCGGGTAGGTGGTGCACGCCAGCGGGGAGACATTCAAGGATTCGAAACGGGCCATGACCAGCGCAGAGGTCTGCCGTTGCTGGCCATCCTTGATGTAGTGCGCGGTCACCACCGTGGGCAGCACATTGCTGCCCATGATGGGTTCGTCGACGGTACGATAAAGCCCGCCTGCACTGATGGAACCTGATGCGAGCGGCTTCTCGATGCTTTCGCTGCTCCACCCGGCGGCCTGGACGACGGCTCCGCTGCCGTCGCGCGCGGTGAACTGCTGGGACGCACCGTCGCGCAGGCTGATGACAAGGGGCTCGATGGTGACGAGCTCGTCGGTGGTGTCCAGGTTTCCGAATGCCACCACATCGTACGGCGTGTGGCGCGCGTTCTCTCCTTCCACGAAGGCATAGCCGCGCGGCAGAAGGCTGCTGGACAGTGCGGCGAGCTGCGTGTCGTCCACGAAGTGGGACAACCTGTGGGTGATCAGGATCGCAGCGGAGTACAGCGGCCTGCCGTCGCGCACGTCATCTGGAATCAGGTAGGGGAAGCTTGCTTCATCGCTCGGCAGCTGCACCTCGTGGTTGTCCCAGCCTTTCAGCTTCATGAAAATCAGCACGGCGCCATCGCCGTGGTTGGCGGCCCCTGTCCGTTCAGCACCCGGGGCGGCGTAGGTGAGAACGGTGAAGTCGGTGGGGCTGAGCGGTCCATGGGTACCGGCGTTGAGCAGGCCCAGGGTGTAAGTCGAGCGCTGCAGGGGAAGATCCAGCAGGTGCTCGAGCAGGAACTGGCCGATCCGCGTCTGTGCAAAGCCCGGTGTCATCAGATTGCAGCGCGGGTCACGCGGTTCGTTGAACGGGCTGATCGAAATGTGGCCCGCATCCTCCACGCTGCTGCCCGTTTCGCGCAGCTTGACTTCCATCTGCAACACGTAGTCCATCCCTTCGGTGATGCGGGCCGTGGCAAGCAGGCGGTCGGGCAGCAGGGGGGAGCGACGAATCCGGGTGACGTCGCCTCCAATCAGCGGAATGGTGAACGTTGCACGGTTGGTGCTGAATGTGGACGATTCGAACGACAGCCGTGGCGCGCCAAAGATGAGGTTGTCGAAGCGCAGCGTAATGTGCCCATCTTCATCCAGAGGCATCTCGCCACTGAGCGGTGGCAGGAAGGTGGCCGCTGAGAAAGCCGCCGTGAACTGCTGAGCGAGCATCGCGTTGAGGCGCTCCCTGCTGAAGGCCGCAACCGCCCCCCACCCATGGGTGAACGCGCCCTTCTCCAGCTGCGCCAGGATGTCATCTACCGAATGTGAAGCCATGGTGGTTCTCCCATTGGCTGGAAAGGTCGAGGGTCAGGCCAGAACCCGCCGCATCTCTTCAAGGTTCACCAGAGGTACCGGGAGGATGAGCGCGTTGGCGAAGCTCATGCCCATCCCATCGAATGTAGCGCTGATCACGGCGAATCGGTGCACCGACGTCGGGTCGTAGGTGTAGAGGCCCGTGCTGCTGAGTTCCCCCCCACCGGCCAGCAGGGTCCAGGTGGCCGGCGGCGTCTCGTCGTTGCCGTACTGGAGTTGAATCTGATGCTCGGGCAGGTCCGGATCGTCGACCACGGTAATGGTCAGCGAAGGTTTTACCTCGGCGACCAGCACGTAGGCGGAATGGGAATTGTTGGTGCGTGGATTGGTGACGATGATTTCGTCGACACTGTACGGTTCGCCGCTGGGGGTGTTGCCCGGAATGTAGTAATGGTCGCCGGGCTCGAATTCCGGGTGTTCGGCGAGGTCGATGGGTTCAATGGTGGCGCCGGTCTGGCTCTTGATTGTCCACTCCAGCGCGCCCCGGTCGAGGGTACCCGCGCCCAGCTTGGTCTTGGCCCCGCCCAACTCGCTGGTCTTGACCAGCGGATTGACAACCACGTCGCGCACCACCACCCGGACCAGGGCGGAGCTTTCGTGCGCATCGGTAGACGCCCTGACCTTGGCGATGGTGTAGTTTCTGCCCGGGATGGTGCTCGCCGCCGGGGCGGTATAGACCCCGTTCTGATCGATGCTGCCCTGTTGCGCCCCATAGCCCGGCACTTCTTCCACACTCCAGCGGATTGTCTGGCCCGCTGGTGCTTCGGGCAGGACCTTGAAGGTGGTCTTCGAGCCGGGCGCCACGATCGGCTCCAGCGGGTCCACGACGAAGGTGGTGCGCTTGGGGCTTACATCGCCGAACATCGCCAGATCGGTGGGAAAGTGAACCGAGTTGAGTTCAACCAGATTGTCGCCACGGAACAGCAGTCCATGCAGGCGGAACAGGTCGATCTCCCTGGACGGCGCCATGACGACGTCAAGCAGCTGGATGAAATCCTCACGCAGCCCCTGCTCAATGGCGGGCACCAGGGTGGCAAGATCCGCCTCGTGCTCGACAGCCATCGGATGTTTTGGACGTGCGCTGACCTCAATGGTGACATCATCGTCGCGGCGCAGCACGACGGTCCCATCGACCAGCTGGAATCTCCCGACGGCCTCCACGCGCCAATTGAACGTCCACAGCGAATATGCGGCGGGACCGGAGCTGACCAACTTCGCTTCCTGCGTACTGTCACTGGACGTTCCGCTCCAGGAGTAGCTCAGTTTGCCTTCATTGGTGACGATGGTGAACGCCGTCTTTCCGGCCGCCAGCGGCAGGCCGTAGGAAAATTCGACGATACTGAACGCGGGCGAGGTGAGGTTGAACATCCGCTTGGCGGTCTGCCCGGAAGTCACGCTCACCGTGCCTACCGGTGCGGCGGCGTTATCCTCGTTCTCGTACTCGATTTCGGCGGAAGCGGAAAGCTTGCGAATGCCATCGGACACGATCTTCTTGATCAGTGCATGATTTCCGAGCAGCACCAGCGAACTGCGACCCTGCGGTATCGGGTACACCCAGCCGATTTCGTCGGCCGGAAGCTCGGTGTTTTCGGTGCCTTTCACGGCGACGTAGTACAGCAGCGCGCCGTCGCCGTAATGCGGCGAACTGCGCTGCTTCGACCCGGGCGCCGGAAAGATGATGATGGCCCCGCGGATCGGGTCGAGGAAGTCGTTTTCGTCCACCGGCTCAAGCGTATTGAGGAAATACCGCTTCTGGTCGTCGGGCAGGTCCTGGAACAGTTGATAGAAGAAAGTGCCACCCGATTCCCGGACGGCGTCGGTGTCGGCAAATGACAGTCGGAAATCTTGCGCTGCGGCGATATCGAACCAGACCTGATGGCGTTCATCTACTTGGATGGGAAGCGACCACAGCTTCACGTCTGCCGTAAGTTTGGGCCCTTGCAGCGCGTCGATCCATTCGATCTGGGTGACCACCTTCGGTGACATTGCATCCTTCTGTACCGTCATCTGCGTCCCCCCCATGATGTTCATGGTCAGGGACACCGTGGAATCGCCAAAGGAGTTCTTCTCGAATGAAATGCGCGGGTAGTCGAGGACGTAGTCGTACAGATGGACCCAGTGCGTATTGGGGTCCACCGTTACCTTGTCCGTGATCGGCTTGAGGAAGGTCCCACTGGTGAAACGGTCGATGTACTCCTGCAACAACAGCTGGTTGGCCTTGAGGCGGTCGTAGATCAGCAGCGCGTCCCACTTGGAGGTGCGTGGGTGCTTGTTGAGCCAGTTCACGATCTCCTGCTCGGACTTCAGTGCGGGTGAATTCGAGGTATTGGACATGAGGCTTCTCCGTTGTTCAGGCAGAGGACACCGCGGACGTCAGGTACGGCAATACAGGGCGCGCCTGCGGCCGGACGCACGAAAAGGGGAAGGGAAACCCGTTTTGGGGGCGCTACGAGGCGGGCAGGCGCCCGGCGGCCACAGGCGGCCCGCGTCGCGATCTGATCATCCGGTGTTGCGGTGTCGACACAGTCATGGCAAACCCCTGGCGCTGCGGCAGCACAGGGAACCTTGGACCAACACTCTACGTCGGGCATGGCCGACGATCTGACACCGACTCCTGCCGGTCTACTTCACCGGAAGTGGCCTCCCCCGAGGCGCACCGTGTGGGTGGCTCCCACTTATTCCGCGAGGCATTCTGGAAACTGCAGGTCGCGGAAGCGAAACGCTATGCCTGTCGGCATTAAGATCAGGTGAATCGAACTCCCCTTCATCGCAGTACGCGTTTGACCTCATCGAGCTCGAGCAGGGGAATGGGCAGGATCAGCACATTGGCGAACAGCATGCCATACAGGGTCAAGGACGCGCCGATCACGGCAAACCTGTGCGCGGAGTACGTGTCGAAGGTGTAGACGCCCGTGCTGCTGAGCGATCCGGATCCTGCAAGAAGCTCCCAGCTCACCGTAGGGGTCTCATCGTTTCCGCCGAAGTGCAGTTGCACCTGGTTGTCGGGCAGGGCGGGGGTGTCGACGATGGTAATCGAGAACTCGGCCCGCTGCTCCATCACCACCACGCAGGCGCTATGCGACTGTTGGGTCCTTGGATTGGTGACGATGACCTCGTCCACGCTGAAGGGTTTGCCCGAGGGCGACGTGCCGGGAACGTAGAAGTGGTCGCCTTCTTCGTACTGTGGGTGCTGCCCGATGTCGATGGCGCTCAAGGTCGCGCCAGTCCGGCTCCTGAGGGTCCAGTCGAGCGGTCCCCGGTCGAGGGTGCCTGCGCCCATTCTGCTGGGATTTGCGCCGAGCCACGTGGTCATTGCAAGCGGATTGACCGCCACACCCCGCTTCACGATGCGCAGCATCGCCGAACTGGATGCGTCGCCCTCCGATGCCTGGACCCGGACCAGGCTGTAGGAGCCCGGTATCTTGTCGGTGGGCGGCGCGGTATAAAGTCCGTTGCTGTCGATGGATCCGCGGTCCCCAACGAATCCCGGAACGCCAAATACCCACCAGAACGGCTGGGCGGTTGGAGGGAGCGTGGAGTGGATGGAGAACTGCAGGGTGGAGGCCGCTCCCATGGTGGCATCCGGCGGAACCACATCGAACAGCGTTCTGCGCGCGACCTGCTTTCCGAACAGGGCAAGGTCCATCTCGTGCGAAGCCTCCTCCAGGGTCATCAGGTGCTGGGTACGGAACAGCAGGCTGTGCAGCTGCAGGATGTCTATCCGCGTTGTCGGGCTTGGGGCGTAGGCGGGCCCTTGCCGAAAGAACTCATCCAGGTGGAGCGCAATGGACTCCGTCATCGTGGGAAGGTGCGGCGCATAGTAGGAATCGACTGGCGCAACCGGGTTGGCGTGCAGATGCAACCAGGCGAATCTTCGTACCATCGTCACATCGTCGGCGGTGCAGCGAAGGTCGAACCCCTGTTCGGAATTCCAGTCGATCTTCCAGTTGCAGCTGCGGGTGGGGCTGGTCGTGGTTGCCTTCAGGTAATAGCCGTTGGGGGTTATCCCTGACCATCGATAAATCAGATCTGCATGGCGACACGTCACCAGGCATTGGACGTTTCCGTAGGCGTGGATCAGCGGAAAACTGTAATCGAGTTCGAACGTGCTGAAGGGCGCGGCGTTCTCGACGGTATGATGCAGTCTGGCGGTTTCTCCTGCCGTTATCGCAACCTCCCCGGGCTCAGCGCCGGGGCTGATCTGGCTCTTGTATATGACTTCCGTGTCCGAAGTCAGACCATGAATGCAATCGAGCATCGCTTTTCGAGTCAGGAAATGATTCCCAAACAGCATCAGCGTGAAGTATCCGTCTGGCAGTGGATAAACCCAGCCAGCCTCATCGGACGGAAGACTCGCTTCGCGTGTATCAGCACTTCCAACGAAGCACATGAGGGCATGCTTTCCATTCTGTCCCTGGAACATCCTGAAGGTAATTTTTGTTGGAAGAAAGGCGCCATAGCCCGGGGCAGGCGTAAGCGTGTTCAAGAGGAGATACTTCCTGTCGTCTGGAAGCGCCCTGAAAAGCACCTCGAAGAAGGATCCGCCGATCATGCGACCGCCGCTCTCGTCGTTGAACGTCAGGTTGAAATCACGTGCTGCAGCGATTTTCATGCGAGAACGCCCGTTGGCGTCCACCGTGACATGGGCAGAATTGAGGTCCACCTGTGCAGTCAGGGACGGACCCTGCAATGGGTCGATCGCGGTTATGCTGCTGACGTATTTTGGCCCCGCGCCAATGCTTCGTACGGTGAGTTGGGTTCCGCCCATGACCCGCATCGTCAGGGTGATTGTTGCGGTCCGGATCGAGCCCCGATTGAACGTGAGTCGCGGCGTATCCAGAACGTAATCGTAAATGTGCTCCCAGTGCGTGTTTGGATGGATCGTGACCGTGTCGGTGACGGGGCCCAGAAACGTGCTGCTGTTGAGGTTGGCGACGTAAGCCTGCATCAGCAGGCCGTTGACCTGTTCGCGGTCGAAGATCATCAGGCAGTCCCACCCATGCGTGCGCGGCGACTTCTTCAGCCAGGCGAGCACCTCGGCCATCGTGGTCTTCCCGGATGGGTCGGATTGGTTCATGGCGATTCCTGTCGACATGGGCGCGCCGAAACGGCCTCCCCCGAGGCACGCCGATGCGTGGCTGTGTTCCGCGCCGCAGCCAGACCCTAGGGGGCCGCTCATTAAGGCAGGGTGAAGCGCTATGCGGAGCTTAACGTGGTTGTGGGACGCGACGTGGTGCCATATGCTCCGCCTCGCGGGGGACTGTCTGTGCACACCCTACTCAGCGGCATGGCCCGCTGACGTGTTGGTGTGCAGCGGTTTCCTGGAGAATCCTCATGCAATCTTCAAAAAATGGCTGGCGACGTGCTCTGTCCGGCACCGCGATGATGTTCTGCGTCGCTGCATGCACGGCGCAAACGCCTACGCTCCCACAAGCTCCCAAAGGTACGACCAGGGCAATGGCCACCGTCGTGAAGGATGCGACCTGGAGCGAGTGGCAAGCGGAGAACAACAGCGAGTTTCAGTGCGACCCCGGCAAGGTGCTGGTGGGGCGGGAGAGGGTGTGGGAGGCGGATGAGAACAAAGGCACTCGCCATCTGTGCGCGACCGTCGTCTCGGGTGGAGAGGCGACAACCACAGAGGTGGTGCCATGGTCAGACCTGCTGCCGGAGCAGGATCACAGATACTCGTGCGACGAAGACCAACACCAGAACAAGGTGATGGTTGGCCGGAAGCATGACGGAGATGAGGAAAGCGACAAGCCCGGCGAAGGTACGAAGTATCGATGCGCGGCGTTGTTCGACCATTTTGGCGATGAGCTGTTCATCAGCAGCGGCCCATCCCAGAAGATCGACGATGAGTATTACCACGGCAGGTTCGTCTGTGGCGCAAACCAGGTGATGACCTACCGCTCGCACTTCGGTGACGAGCGAAAGCCTACGTACTACAAGTGCGCTACGGTGTGGTGAACCGGAAAATGCGATGCCCGGAGCCGCGTTTGTTGGCTCCGGGCTTCTGTCACGTAATCTTAATTGTACCGGGATTACTTTTTGCCTCCCAGTGATGCGATCTGTCGGTGAGAAGGCTGGAGCAGATCGGTAACGGGTATGTGGAGCCACGAACCACGGTGCGCCTCGGGGGAGGCCACTACCGGTGATGTCATGCCGGCAGGGAGTCGGTGTTTGAGCGATGGGCGTTGGTTCCTTTGGCTGCTGGACAGCTGAGGAACGCACCATGACCGCAGTAGCGAATGTTCAACGCGCATCGAAGGCCGCTGCCGGCCTCGCGGCGCCGCGCGTGGCAGCCACGCTGCCCGTGCCTCAGATCCGCGACGGGCATGATCTTGCCATCGATGCCGAGACGATGGGTGCGTCCACCCTGGTGGTTGCCGTGCCCTACCCGGACATGGCAGTGGGCGACAAGATCACGTTTGCCCTGGATCCGCTGAGCGGCTTGCCCGGGTGGAGCAAGTCGGTCACGTTGGACGCGGCTGGCGTGGGCGTCGCGGCGACCGTGTCGCTGCCGCAGGGCGAGCTGCTGATGATGCTGGACGAGCAGGTCGAGGCCGGTTACCGCGTGGCACGGGCGGGCGGCGAAAGCCTGGAGTCTTTCATACAGCTCATCACGATCAAGCCACCGGTGGCACCGCTGTTGCCGGTAGCGACGATCGAAGGGCAGGCCGGCACGGAGCTGGACCCGTCGCTGTTCCCGGAGGGTCTGAATGTGCTGGTTCCGCTCTATCCGGGCGCCGCCGGAGACGACTGGGTGCTGTTGTACTGGCAGGGCAAGCAGGACGCCAGCACGCTGGCCTGGCATCGGGTGACGGAGGCGGAGATCGGCGCAGGGAGCATTCCGCTCCATATTGGCCCGGAGTGGCTGCAGGGCTCGGTGGGCACGACCATCCAGGTACGCTACCAGTACGCCCGGCTCGGTGATGCAAAGTCGTCCGAGCCGGTCACCCTGACCATCGTTGCACCGCTGGTGCTGCCACCGCCGTTGGTGGACGACGCTCAATCCGAAGGGGGGGCGGGCGAGAACAAGGGGTACCTGCTCGCGGCCAATGCGATCAGCGGGGCGCTGATCGATATCCCCGAATCGGTCGAGATCGAAGACGGGGCGGCGCTGGAGCTGCATTGGGACGGACATGCCGAAGGCGGCCGCTATGTGGCCACTGCGCCGCAGGACCCGGCAGCGCCGCGCCGCTTTTTCGTGCCGCCGGCGTTCGTGGCCGCGAACATGGGCGGGGAAGCCAAGCGTTTCGACGTGTTCTACAGGATGACGCTGCCCAGTGGCCGGGTACATCGCTCCGATCCCTTTCATCTCTGGGTCCGCCCGCTGCCGCTCACCGGAAACCCGCAGTGTCGGCAGGCACAGGGAAAACCCGGAATCTCGCTGCAGGACGTTCCCAACGGCGCGGACCTATACGTGACGGGTTGGGCGTTCGCCGCCGCTGGTCAGCCGTTTACGCTGCAGGTCGAAGGAATCACGCCGGCCAACGCACCCACTGAAGTTGTCGTTCGCGATGCCGTTCCGGTCTCGGAGGAGGAGCTGGGCGCGCGCAGTGTCGGTGGCTCACTGCCGACAGCATTCCTCACGACGCTGAAACCCAACTTCCGGTTCATCATCCGCGCGAAGGTCAGCTTCGACGGCGGGCAGACCTGGTTCCATTTTCCGTCGACCGATGTGATGTGGTTCGGCTGACAACAGCTGCATCGAGGAGCACGAACATGTCGTCAACCGCTGTGCATTCCAATGCCTTCAACTTCCTGAGCTACCTCCAGCACGGGGTGGACGAACGTACCGGCCAATACACCATGTCCCTTTCTCTGCCAGCGCTGAAATGCAATGCGCTGGCCGGACCGGAGTTCCCGCTTGCGATCAGCTTCAACCCCATGAACACAGGCGACGATGGCTTCGGCGTGGGGTGGGGCATCGGCCTGAGCGAGTTCCGGGAACGGGGTCGGCAGCTGTCGTTGAGCACCGGCGAGAGCTTCACGGTAACCGGCGACAGCGCGATCCCGACGATCGAAGAGAAGAAGCTCGACAGCTTCCACTTCCACATCGATGGCGGCGGCCGTTATACCGTGGTGCATCGGTCCGGGCTGGTGGAGGTGCTTCAGAACGGCGGCAGCGGCAGCGATATCCGCGCACTTCCGGTGCAGGTGTGTGGTCCGGACGGACGACGGATCGAGCTGGCTTATGTCCCGTTCCTGGGCGGCCAACGATTGAGCAGCATCCAGGAAGGCGATGGCCGCCTTCTGCTCGAAGTGCTGCGTTCGGGCGACAACGAGGTCGAACTCCAGTTCTTCCCGGGAGCAGGGGCGGGTGGCGATCCCATGGCGCGCGTTGTGCTTGAACTCAACGGCGACGGCTGGGTCACCCGGATACGCCTGCCCACCGAGGACGGTGCAGCCTGGAAGCTGGACTACGAGAAGCGCGGCGACATCGTGTGCATTACCGAAGTGTGGACGCCGATGGGGGGGCACGAGCGCATCTACTACGGTACCGGTGGCGACCCGGGGCATGTATTCCCCGGCAATGCGTTCGCGCCACTGCCGCGGGTCACCCGGCATGTGGTAGACCCGGGCTTCGGCCAGGCGGTGATGGAAACCCAATATCTCTACCGGAGCGGGTCCAGTCATCCGGTCGGCAATTTCCTCGGCTTTGGCGCGCTGGACGGCTGGCCGGACGACGGGCGCGACCATCTGTACGACGCCAGCCCCAGCTACACCTACGGCACCACAGAAGAGCAGCTCAGCCAAGGCCGCGTGCAGCGACGCATCGAGCGCACCTTCAGTCGTTTCCACCTGCTGGTGGAGGAAGTAACCACCCAGGGAAACTGCTGCAAGCGGGTGACCACCACCCACCACGCCGACAGCGATGAGAACCGCAACAAGCCGTTTGCCGAGCAACCGCCTTACTGCCAGTTGCCCAAGACGATGGTGACCCGCTGGGAGTTGACCGACGGCCCCAGCCGGTCCCGCGAGGAAACCGTGGAAACGCGCTTCGATGATTACGGCAACCTGCTTGAGCGGATCGAAGCCAACGGTACTCGGGAAGTGAACACCTATTATCCGGCACCAGGCGAGGGCAGCGACTGTCCGCCCGACCCGGAAGGGTTCGTGCGGCATCTGCGCAGCCAGACCCGGTACCCGGCACCTGCCACGCACGGCAGTGCGCCCACTCTGCGCTCGGAGTACCGCTACGTAGCGTTGCCGACGCTTGCAGGCGCGCATGCCAACACGTTCCTGGCCGAAGCAGCCGATGTCATGGTCGACGTCGGCGTCGGCGAGGTCATGCGCACCGAGACCGAGTATTTCGATGACCCGGGCGACAGCCTGCGGCTGGGACGCGAAAAGAGCGTCACCCAGACCCTCAATGGACACCCCACGGTGACCGACCACCAGTACACGCTGCTGGACAGCGCACGGCTGGGCGAGCAGGTACTGCAGGTGGTGGACAGCGTAACCGGATTCGACGGCACCCATCGCAGTACTACCCAGGAGCATTCCCTGCTCAACGGCGAGCTGCTGTTGCTGCAGGATGAGGAGGGCGTCGAGATCCGCTACCGTTACGATGCGTTGGCCCGTGTCACCCACGAGACGGTGGCGCCGGGCACGGAGTTCGAAGCCACGCGCGAGTACAGCTACCACCTGCTCGACCACAGCAGCGTTGACCAGGCCTGGCAGGTGATGACCGACGTCAAGGGCGTGCAGACGCGGACCTGGTTCGATGGCGTGTCACGGCCGGTGGGCGAGGAGCGCCAGGATGTCGATGCGGCCGATGCGAGCGGATCCGACCGCGCGGCGGCACCGTTCCGCCAGACTTACAGGGCCCTGCACAATGCGCTGGGCGAGCTGGTCCAGGAGGTGCGGATCGACTGGCTGGATGCGCGCGATCTGCCGCTGCCAACCGGGTACGGCTACGACAGCTGGGGCGAACGCAGCCACACCACGCGGGCCGACGGGGTTACCGAATGGGACGTGCTGGACCCGGTCGGCAGCGCGCAGGCGACCGGCGGCATCCGCCGCAGTTGGCTGGCAGACACGGCGGGCATCGCCGGTGGCGTGACCGAGTCCTGGCTGGATGCGTTCGGCAAACCGACCCGCATCGAGCGCTTCGACAGCGCCGGCGTGTCGGTGAGCCTGGTGCGCAACCACTACGACGGCCTCGGGCGACAGGCGGCGCAGATCGACGCCCGCGACGAAACGACCGCCTACCGCTACGATGCGTTTGACCGCGTGGTTGAGATCACCGTGCCGGGCGGGCATGCGATCACACGCGTGTACGCGCCGCATAGCGCCGAGGACCTGCCTACCGAGATCAGCGTAAGCGGAGTAGTGCTGGGCACCCAGACCTTCGATGGCCTGGATCGCATGGTCGAGGCCGTCACCGGAGGCCGTCGCCGTACGTTTTTCTATACCGGCAGCGACGCACGTCCGACCCGCGTGCTGACCCCCGCACAGCGCGAAATTTTCTACGAGTACCAGCCCTTGCTGGGTGAAGAAGTCACGCTTCGGCAATTGGATGGTGCCGCGGCAAACTATACCTATGACCCGCAGAGCTCGGACCTTGTCGCATGCATGGAGCAGGGCGTGCAACTGGATCGCGAGTACTACAGTACCGGCCAGATCAGGAAGGAGACCCGCAGGCAAGGTGAGCACGAAGACGTCGCGCACTTTTCGTACAGCCTGGGCGGTCGCTTGCTGAGCTACACGGCGCTGGGCATGGAGCAGGCGCACGCGTACGATGCCGCCGGGCGGGTCAGCGTCGCCCGGCAGGGGCAAAGCGTCACCCGCGTGACGTACGACCGCTTCGGCCGGGTAAGCACGCTGTCCAGCGGCCCGATCGACCGCGATGCACATCCGCAGAGCGCGCGTGGTGGCACCCTCACCGTGACCGTGGAGTACGACGATTTCGGGCGCGAAACCCTGCGCCGCTTCGACAGCGGGGGCCCGGTACGCGAACTGGCGCTCACTTATGACGCCGCCGACGCCATAGCCACCCGCGTACTGAGCGAGGGCGGCAGCACGGTGCGGGCTGAGACCTTCACCTACGACCAGCGGGGCCGGCTGCAGATCCATCGGTGCAGCGGCACCGAGCTGCCCCAGGATGCATGGGGCAAGACGTTCACCCGACAGATATTCGTCTCCGACGAGCTGGACAACCTGCGCCAGGTGCGGACCAGCTGGGACGGCGGCGAGAACGTCGCCACGTACCACTATTCACAGACCGATCCGGTGCAGTTGGAGCGCATCAGCAACTGCCATCCGGATTATCCACAGGACATCGCGCTGGACTACGACGCCGATGGCAACCTCATCCTCGACGAGCGGGGACGCGACCTGAGCTACGATGCGCTGGGCCGCCTGACCCAGGTCTGCGGCCTGGGCGCGATGGCGCCTCGCAGTTACCACTTCGACGCGCTGGACCTGCTCGTGGGCAGCAGCGCCAACGGCAGTAGCGAGCGCCGCTTCTACCTGGACGAGGCGCTGGTTGCGCGTGCCGACGACAACAGCCGTTCGATGTTCCTGCGCGCGGAAGGACGGCTGCTGGCCGAACAGATGCACGGCGATGACTCCGGCACGATCCTGCTGGCCACCGACCTGGGAAACTCGGTGCTGCGGGAGGTGCGCCAGGGCGCGGAGCACGATGTGGCCTATACCGCCTATGGGTTTCCCGGTCATCCGCCCCTCTGGAGCCGACTAGGCTACAACGGTGAGCTGCATGAGCCGGACACCCAGTGCCAGCTGCTGGGCAGTGGGTACCGCAGCTACAACCCGGCGTTGATGCGTTTCCACAGCCGGGATTCGATGAGTCCCTTCAAGGAAGGCGGGGCCAATGGCTACGGCTATGTGTTCAATAATCCGGTCAACTATGTGGATCCCAGCGGCCACGTCGCATGGTGGGCAGTATCCTTGATGGTGAGTTTGGGCGGTTTTGCCGGTGGGTTCATTGTCAAGGACAAAGCGGCAAGGGCCGCGCTGTTTACCTTGGGAACGGCGGCGCTCCTGCTTACCTTTGGCCTGGGGGCCAAGGCGTTGCGGCACACACGGGCCGGTCCCGTCGCCAGCCCCGAACCCGCAGGCTGGCAGAAGAGCGTCAAGGCGCTGGACGACAGCGTGAGCGCGTCCCAACAGCAGGCCCTCGATGCGTTCCGGGCGCGCGACCGCGCGCATGCACAGATGGCGCAAACCGGCGGCATGCCCGCAGGCGGCTCCGTGAGCAGGGCTTCCAGCGTGTCCCCGCCCGGGTATCAGGGGAGTGGTTCAGTCAGCTCGTCGTCTGGCTCCTACCTGTCTGGCGCTCGCAGGGGTCACGTCTACGCCAAGATTGGCCCGCGCACGCGTCCAGCGCTGCCCGACGCCATGCGCCCGGCGCAACCACCGCCTGCGCCCCGAACCGCCGCGCTGCAGAAACACGTCGCCTTTTCTGAAAGGGTCATGGCGGTGCCCGCGCCGGTGTACCGCGGCGAGGGGCCGCGAGCGGCGGACCGCGTACGCGTTGTAAAAGCGAACAGTCTGGCGTGGCCCGAGTAACCCATCTCACGTTGCAACTTCCAGGGAGTACCCCATGAAATCCGTAGACAAAGGGGTCACTGAGACGCTCAACGAACGCTCCACCGTCGCCGACCACCACGCTGTCCTGGACATGGAAAATCCATACCGAGGACATTCCTGAACCCTTCAACGGAGCAGCCCATGAACACTGTCGACAAAAAACAACTGGCCCAGCAGACCCGGGCAGCATGGCGCAAGCAGCGGGCCGAGCGCAGCGTCGCGATACGCAGTGGCGAGGTCCGGAATGGCGAGGGACCTGCGCTGGTGGCTCCCCACCTTCGACCCGAAGACATCGTCGACCCCGCCGACAACACGCTCAACAAGGATGTGATCGCCGCCGGAGCGGGGTTGGTGGTGCGGGTACCGGCGTGGGCGAATCTGCCGAACATACCAGGCTTGGATGACACCCTGTACCTGGAATTCGCGCGAGGGACCTCACCGCCGGAGGAAGAATTCGAACAGGTTGCTTCCGAGCCCATTCCCGCACCTGCGGACGCGTCGCAATTTCCATGGGATATCACGCTTGGCCGGGAATACCTGCAGCCGGACGGTCCCATCACCGTGCGCTATCGCGTCATCGCCTGGAACAACAGCCAAGAGTACTCCCACCCCATTACGCTGATCGCCGACGCTACACCGCCGTGGGGCGTCGCGGTACCGGAAAAGCCGGGAATTCCCGCCGAACCCATCACCGATGCCTACCTGGACACCAACACGCAAGGTGTTACCTGCACCATTCCGGCCTATGAGGGATGGCAGCCAACAGATGAGGTCGTTTACTGGTGGGTCAATGAAGTCCCCGACGAGCCCGTCGATGTTCCCTCCGCTGGATCGGGACCGGTAACCCAGGTGCCATTGGACATCGTGGTGCCCGCGCAGCTGGTGAAGGAAACGGGCGATGGTGGCTGCTACCTGGCGTACATCCTGTTTGACAAAGCAACCAATCGCAGTGCCCTTTCACACGTCGCCAGGGTAGCCGTTGCACTGGGCGCGCTGCCGGATGAACTTGGCCCGCCCGAGGTACCGCTTGCCGAGGATGGTCAGGTGGATCTCATGGATGTGTTCGTCGGCGTGGATGTTCACATTCCCACCTTCCTCAACAGCAAGCCCACGGACATGATCCAGGTCACATGGGGCACAACGCCGCTTGAGCCGGAACAGATCGGTTCGGCACCCTACTTCCCCATTCCCATCCGCGTACCAACGCATGTACTGAAGGCCGAGTACGGACTGGCCGACGGCCCGGTCAGTACGGTGGTGAGCTATGTGGTCTTTCGCGGAGACGTGGCCTCCGCCGTCATGCAGACCACGGTCGATGTGGACCTCAAGGTGATAGGCCCGGACCTGCCGGAGTGGCCGGACCCGGTAAACCCCGCGTTGATACCCGGAACCGTGCTGGGAGCTGTTTCCAACACGCCCAACGAACTGACCAGTGACGATTTCGAGCAGGACGCGCGCATTGAAATCAAGCTCTACGAGCCGCTCAACGCCGGCGAGCTCATCAACGTCTACTGGAACAACGTGCTGGTGGAAGAAGCGCGTTATGAAGTCAATGCCGACGATGCGACCGGCGACATCATTGAGCGCCCCATTCCGTGGAAGTACATCCTTGAGGCGGGCAATCTGCCCGAGCTGCCCGTTCACTACCGGATCAGCGCGCCGGGTTCGCCGAACGAACAACACTCCACCGATACACTCGTCACCGCCAAGGCGGTTGTCCACACGCCGCCGGCGCCGACGTTCATGGACGTGATCCCCACCGATGAAGGCGATATGCTGACCTGCGCTTCGCTGTATGGGCCCGAGCACGCGGTGCGGGTTCAGGTGCCGGATCTGACCAGGTACCTCGCAGCGGGAGATACGGTCACGTTGACCTGGACGCCGACATCGCCGATGCATAACGGAACAGTGCTCACCGACGCGGTCCTGACGGAACCGGTCGAGTTGGACGCAACGACGGTGACGGGCTTCGTCTGGCTTGTTAAACCGTACAAAGATCACCTTCTGCCAGTATATGACGCCGATATCTCTCATTCGGGTCACGGCAGGATCAAGTATTCATTCGACTACCAGGGCGACCCGGTCACCTCGTTGGAAGAGGTGGCGATCATGGCGATGCACACGCCCAACGGATCCTGCTCGCTTGAGTAGAGCGGCGCGGTAAACGCGGGACCTGGTCGCGGCATGGAAGTCATGCAGAGGAGCGGATCATGAAGACGAATGCACCAACAGACTTGCTTCCCCCGCCCATCGTGACGGGACTGCTGGAAGGCAACCTGCTGCCGGCGGACATGCTCACCGAACAGCTGCCAGTGCTGGCACCCCGCTGGGACGGGGAACCCAACGAGACCAACACCCATACGCTGAAGATTCTCTGGGGGACCGATCCCGCCGCAATTGTCACATTTACGTCGGCGACAGCCCCCAATCCAGATAGTGCAAGAACACTGCGGGTGCCGATCCGGTTCTTCGAGGAAGGTACTTTTGAAGTCCGCTACTCGGTCACGATCATCCAGGACGCGCCAGATCCACCGCTGGAGTTGACGTCACACAGCATCACCATCGTCATCGACACGTCAGTGCCCGAACTGGGCGACCCCAACGAACTGGTCTTCGACCCGAAGCTCTTCCAGGACGGCATCACCGAAGCGTATCTTGCCGCCAATGGCGACAAGATCGTCGCCGAAGTGCCGGCGTACACCCGCCCGCAGATTGGCGATGTGATTACCGCTTACTGGGATGCGCAGAATGACGACGACACGGTCATGGTCCAGCGCGTGCTCAACAGCAACGATTACCAGGAGCCCATCAGCCTGGACATCCCCGGCGCCAGCATTCGTCAGCACGGTACAGGAACGTGGAAGGTGCGCTATGAGGTGAAGGATCGCGCGGGCAACCCCAGCGGGTTCTCCAGGTACGTGTCGCTGGAGGTGAAGGAAGACGCCCCGTCAGACCTGATGGACCCGCCACTATTCCACGATCGCGACATCGCAGACCGGAATGACAATACGCTGTACGCGGTGGTGATCACCGCCGAACAAGGACTGGAAGTGCTGATCCCGCCCTGGAAGAACCAGGCACTGCCGGGGCTCAAGGACACGCTCTGGCTGGAATACACCCGCAAGGAGAACCCTGCGGACGCGGACTACGAGGCGACTCCGGTCGTTGAGATCGTGGGGCCGATTCCTCCTGAAAGCTTCCCCATTCCCTTTACGTTGCCCGATGTGGCACTCCGTCCAGATGGGCCCTTCAAGCTGCGTTATGCGGTGCAAGGGTGGAATGGAGGAAAGGCACGGTCAGAGGTGGTGACGCTGATCGCAGACACCGCTCCACCGTTCAAAGGGACGGAGCCGCCGCCGCTGACCGCGCCGGACGTGGCCATTACAGACGACTATCTTGACGCCCATCCCGAGGGAGTGACGTGCACGCTCGAGGCGTACGACGACTTCCAGCCAGGTGACAGGATCACGTACTGGTGGGTGGGCGAAGAGCGCCCCGAGGAGCCTTCCGATCTTGAGCCGGCCGGTCGCGCGATCATCACTGAACTTCCGTTCGATGTGATCGTTCCCGCCCAGGTGGTTCGTGAAGCCGGGGACGGAGGTTGCGCGATCGTCTACGTGCTGTTCGATAAAGCCCTCAACCGCAGTCGGCTGTCGGTCTGGCGGGATGTGGCGGTCGCGCTGGGGATGCTTCCCGCCGATCTGAAGGATCCGTTGGTGCAGCAAGCCGAGGACGGCCAGATCGACCTGGCCGATGTTCTCGAGGGCGTCCTCGTGCGCATCCCGAAATTTGAAAACCTGAAGGCTACCGACCGCATCGAGGTGACCTGGGGCGACACGGTGCTGGAACCAGAGGAGTTCGGCTCTGCGCCGGACTGGCCGGTGCCGATCCTGGTGCCCACCGAGACGGTGCAGGCGGAGTATGGCGACGCGGTGGACGCCAAGAGCACCCACGTCAGCTACCGCATCCTGCGCGGTGCCGTGGGTTCGGAAGCAAAGGCGATCTCTACGGACGTGAACCTGTCGTACATCGGCCCTGTGCTGCCGGACTGGCCAAACCTGAACAATCCGAACCTGGAAAAGGCCAAAGTGTTCGGAAAGGTGTCTGGATTGCTCGACGAGCTGACGCCGGAAGACACGGGTGAGGACGTCCGCGTGGATATCGCCCTTTACGACCCGGTGAATGAGAACGAGCTGATCGATGTGTATTGGGGCGGCGTGCTGGTGCCGGATGCCCAATACATCATCCAGGCGGGCGACACGCCGGGCAGGGTCGTCTCAGTGACCGTGCCGTGGTCTTTCGTGGAACAGGCCGGCAACGCGGCGCAGGTCCCGGTGGAGTACCGCATCTATGGCCCGGGCTCACCCAACCAGCAGATTTCGCCTACCACCCACGTCAAGGTGGCGGCGGTAGTGGTCACCCCCGAAGCGCCCACGTTCCTGAACCTCAGCCCGGAAGGATGGCTCAATTGCTTCTCACTCGACGGCGCCGATCATGCGGTGCTGGTGCAGGTTCCTGATCTTTCCCAATACCTTGCCGAAGGCGATCAAGTCACGCTCACCTGGACCCCTCTGGCCAAACTGGACGGAGAAGACGTGCTCACGGATGCGATCAAGGTAGAACCCATCACGCTGGATGCAGCGCACAAGCCCACCGGCTTTGTGTGGCGGGTACAGCCGTTCGAAGATCACATTGCCCCAACGCACGATCCCGATGGTCCTGGCGGACCCGCTGGGCGGGCGCGCATCCACTACGCGTTCGACTACCAGGGGCAGCCGGCGACATCTGACGTCACGGAGGCGCGTGTGGGCATGTTCACCGGTGCAGGGGAGTGCAGCCTGAACTTCGGCGAGGAGGAAGGATGAGCAGGAATCTACTGCTTCCACCCATCGTGGACGCCGTGCTACCGGATATCGCGGGCGGTGAACCCAATCTCCTGCCCGTGTCGGCGCTGGACGAACCGCTGCAAGTGGAAGTGCCCATGTGGAAGAACTCGATCCCGACGCCGGGTTCGCCCGAACGGGTGTGGCTGTTCTGGAATGAAACCGAAATAGCGGTCCGGGAGTTCACCGCACCGGTCACCCCGCAGGACCGCATATTCCACGTCGAGGACAGGCACTCACACGAAGGAACGCATCAGATCCGTTATGAGGTCATGACCTTCAATGGGGGCATGGCCGATTCACACGTGCTTGAAATCACCGTCGACACCACCAAGCCCACGTTCGCGTCAGGGCAGGGCATGCTGGTGTTCCCACCGGATGTGATCGCCGACGGCATCACCGGCGAGTACCTGGATCTGCACGACAACGTGATGGCCACGGTACCGGTGTACACCACGCCCAAGGCAGGCGACACGCTCACTTGGTTCTGGGATGAAACCCGTGACGAGAACCGCCAGGTGGGCGCACGTGTGCTGGCCCAGGCCGATATCGGAAACCCGATTGAAATCGGCTTCCGCAGCGACATGATCCGGGAAAGCGGCGATGGCACCCGGCTGGCGCGTTACCGGGTGCAGGACCGCGCCGGCAACCTGGGCGATTTCGCCGGTTACGCCACCCTTGAAGTGAAAACCTCGGTGCGTCCGCGCGAGCTGGACTGGCCGGGCGTGAGCGAAGCTACCGGCAGCGGCGAAACGCTGAACCTGAACCCGTTGAACGCGCTCAGTGGGGTGACCGTGGTGCTGTCCGACACCGCCGACATCCGGCCCGACGACAAGGAAGTGTGGATCCAATGGGGCGAGCCGGGCAGCGTCGGTGCCTACCGCACCAAGGTGCCGATCAGTGACGGCGGCCGAAGCTTCCGCATTCCGAAAGAAGCGGTGGCCGCATACATCGGCGGGACCGTGGCGCTGCACTACGAGATCATCGATGCGGCCGACCAGTTGCACCCGTCGCCGCATCGCGGCGTCAAGGTCGGCACCTTGCCGGTCAACGGCCTGCCCACCGTGCAGTGCGCCGGCGTCTACGGCGGCAACCTGAGCCTGGCGGCGGTGCCGGCCGGCGGAGCGAAGCTGACCTTGGCCCGATGGATGTTGATCAGCACCGACCAGTGCGTCACCATCGAAATGCAAGGCCTGAGTTCGAGCGGCACGGCGGTGTCTGAGGTGGTGCTGGACAGACACCGGGTCACCCCGCAGGAAGCGCTCGATGGCCTTGGCGCGCAGGGCGATCTGGTGATACCGCGTTCCGTACTGGAGGGGCTCAAACGCAACGCGACGTTCGACGTGACCGTCAGCGTGAGCTTCGATGCCGGCGGGAGCTGGCCGACGACGCCGAACTTCCCCCGCTTGTCGCCCACTCTGATTGCCTGACGCGCGTCCCTCAGCGCCTGTCGCCGACCGTCGCCGCGCTGCTGAAGAACGCGGGCTGCACCACGGCCAGTTCGGCGAGAATGGTCACCTGCGATGACAACGTCGCTGAACGCGCGAAAGGCTTCATCAAGCAGGCCGCCGATGACGACACCCCGTTCTTCGCCTGGTGAACTTCACCCACATGCACCTGATCACCCGCGCCAGGCCCGAAAGTCTGGGCCAGGCCGGGCGCCGGTCCGTCGGTCGGCACGACGCTACCGCAGACTCGTCCGTCGCACGCCGGCCGTTGGCCGGCCCTCGTGCATCATCCGGCGAGGCGTATGTCAGCGCTGGCCAGCCACGCCAGTGCTGCGATATTGATCACCACCGCCGTCCAGAACGCAACCTGGAACGATACCTTGCGGTTCTTGTGCCGCAAGGTTGCCTGCGCCAACAGCGCGCCCGGCCATCCGCCAGCCAAGGCCAGCAGCTGCAGCGCCTTTTCCGGCGTTCGTTGCCGACCGCGTTGCGCCGCGCTCTTGTCGAGCCAGTAGACCAGGAAGGTGGGAACACTCAAGCCGATGTAAAGTGCGGCAATCCATGCCGGGCAGTGCCCGAGCGTCGTGGCTGCCACCACGCCAGCCAGGAACAGCAGGGCGATTACGCGTCGAGGCATCCAGTCGCGCCCGCCATCAGTCTTTCTGGCGGTGCCGGCCCTGTGTCCATCACGCTGCAGAGCGAAGCGCACATTGGCGGCATTCAAGCGGCCCTGCGCGTCGCGCTGCACGTCATAGGTGATCACATCACCCAGCACAGGCCGTCGGTCGCGGGCCGGGAACGCGCGGATATGCACGAAGCAGCGGTCGCCGCCGCCATTGGGCCGCACGAAGCCAAACCCGCGGGCGTCATTCCACTCGCTCAGCCTGCCCTGCTGGCGCATGGCTCAGAGCGCATCCAGGAACGTACGCACCGCCGGCCCGAACCGCTCGAAATCGACCAGGAAGGCATCATGTCCCTGCGGCGAGTCCAGCCCGATGAACTGCGCATCGGCTCCACCGGCGCGCAGGCCATCGGCAATCTGCTGCTGTTGCTGCACCGGGAAGAGGATGTCGGTGTTGGCGCCGATGGCCAGCGCTTTTTCCACTTGGATCCTGGCCAGTCCCGCCATCACATCGCCATCGGCATATTCGGCCAGGTCGAACCAGTCCATCGAACGGCTCAGGTACAGATAGCAGTTCGGGTCGAAGAAGCGCACGAACCTTCGGGCGTGACCTTCCAGATAGCTTTCCACCTGGAACTCCAACCCGAACGGATCATCATCGGCCTGGTCCGAATCCAGACGCACGCGGCCGAAGCGTCCATCCCATTCCAGCGCCGAACGGTAGGTGATCACGCCCAGCTTGCGCGCCATGCGCATGCCGGATTCGGGGTAGTGCGCATCATCGTAGCGGCCGCCGTTCCACTGCGGGTCCAGTCGGATCGCTTCACGTTGCAGCGAGCGGATGGCAATGGAGAAGGGCAGCGCCTGCGCGCTGCCGGAGATGTTGATGTGGCTGCGCGCGATTCCCGGGTGCAGCAGCAGCACCGCCAGCGCGGTCATGCCCCCCATCGAGTTGCCAATCACGCAGGCCAGCTGGGTGATGCCCAGTGCCTTCACCACCTCCACCGCAGCGCGGGCGCCGTCTTCGATGGACAGTTCGGGGAAGCTCAGCCGGTACAGTTCACCGGTGGCCGGATTCACGCTGGCCGGGCCGGTGGAGCCCTTGCAGCTGCCGAGTGAGTTCACGCAGATCACGAACCAGCGGTCGGTATCGATCGCCCTGCCCGGGCCGAGCATGCCTTCCCACCAGCCGGGCAAGGGGTTGGCGTCATTGGCGGCGGCATGCGCATCGGGCGACAGGCCGGTGACGATCAGGATGGCATTGCTGGCATCGGCGCTGAGCGTGCCCCAGGTTTCGAAGGCCACGTGCGCGCCGTGCAGCTGCCCGCCTCGCTTGAACGTGAAGGGCGAGGGCAGGGCGTGGTAACGGGTGCCTGGCGGGATGAATTCGGTCATGGGGCCAGTTTAACCGGGGCGGGCGGCTGCGCCGTGGTGACGGGCGGCATGGTGTGCCGCTACAGCATCAGCTTGATCGTGCCTCCGTGCGGCAGGGCCACCCGAACCGGCTTGGAATCCACATCGCCTTCCTGCCGGGTGGCGGTGCCCGAGGCAGACAGCCGCGCGAACACCTCCACTTCCTTCAGCGACGACAGCATCGCCGTAGGCATGGGGCTGTCGGCATCGTCCAGGCGGATCTTCAACGGCAACGCCGTTGCGGGATGTTTCTCCACGGCCACCGGCATCGGCGGCCCACCGGGCATACGTGCGATCACGAACACCTGCGTGCCAGCAGCCAACGCCTTTGCCGCAGACGCCGGGTCCAGCGTCACCTCGATATCCAGCCCGACCGGGGAGGCCGCCGCAGCAGGCGCCGCGGCCGGCATGCCGGCCTTCTCGCGCGCGATGGCAATCTGCTCACGCAGTGCCGTGGCCGCTGCCGGCTCCAAGCGAGGCAGCAGCGCCTCCCAGGTGGCCGCCGCTTGGGCATCCTGCCCACGTTGGCGCTGCGCGATGCCGATCAGCCAGCCCGCACGCTCGCTGGCAGGGTCCAGCTGCTGCGCATGCTTCAACCACCGTACCGCAGTGTCATCGAACTGCTTGCCCGCATCGGCCTGCGCACGCGCCTGCGCCGCTTCCACCAGCAGCGGCACTTCATCCGGCGCCAAAGCCACGGCGCGCGCAAAGGCCTGATTGGCCTTGTCCAGGTTGCCCAGCGCCAGTTCCGAACGACCCAGCAGCGCCCAGCCATCGGCACGCTGTGGCTCGCGTTCGAGCGCTTCTTCCAGCTCGCGCACCCCCTGCTGCAACGAAGCAGGACCCTCATCGGCCACGGCATCTACCGCCTGCGGCGTGCCCACCAGCATGTACAGCGCCACCCCGGCCACGCCGAGGGCGATCACCGCCGCCAGGAACGGCCCGCGCCGCCCGCTGCCGCGCAATGGCCACAGCACCACCATGGCCACCACGGCGGCGGCCAGGCCGGCAATCGCCTGCATCCAGGCGCTCACCAGCGTTCCTCGCTGTCACCCATCGGCTGCACCTGGCGGCTGCGCCGACGCACCACCCACACCAGCACGCCGGCACCGGCCAGCACCAGCACCAGCGGCCCGAACCACAGCAGGCTGTTGCGGGTATCCATCAGCGGGCGGTACAGCACGAATTCGCCGTAGCGCTCCACCAGGAACTGCTTGATCTGCGCATCGCTGTTGCCCTGCTGCATCAGCGTGAGCACTTCGCGGCGCAGGTCGTGCGCGATCTGCGCGTTGGAATCGGCCAGCGACTGGTTCTGGCACTGCACGCAGCGCAGCTCGGCGGCCAGCGCGTGGAAGCGGGCTTCTTCGGCGGCATCCCGGTACTGGAGTGGGGTGGGGTCGGAGACGACCTGGGCCAGCGCGAGCACCGGCATCAGCAGCAGCGCTACCGCCACAAAAGCAACCCGCAGGCCGAAAAGCGCACGCATGGCGCGCCCGCACCGTGCCGGCGTTGCCGGGCGCACGACCCCGGGCTCAGCTCGCCGGAGGCGGCGTAGTACGCGGTTGTGCATTGGCACGCTCCAGCTTCTCCAGTTCAGGCAGCAGTTTCGTATCGATCACGCGCTGGGTCAGCGCGCCGCTGTATTTCCAGCGCACCACGCCGCTGGCGTCGACCAGGAAGGTTTCCGGCGCGGCGGTCACGCCCCAGTCGATGGCGGTGCGGCCTTCGATGTCGGTAAGTACCAGTACGAACGGGTTGCCCAGCTGTTCGAGCCAGCGCAGCGCGTCGGCCGGCTCATCCTTCCAGTTGTAGCCGATCACCCGTACGCGCTTGGTTTCGGCGAAACGGGTCAGGATCGGGTGTTCTTCGCGGCACGCCGCGCACCAGCTGCCCCACACGTTGAGCACGTACGGCGCGCCGCGCAGCTGGACGCTGCTGACCTTGAGGGTGGGATCGTGCAGCACCGGCAGCTCGAATGCCGGCGCAGGCTTGCCGATCAACGCCGAGGGCAGGATGTCGCGGTCCGGCGCGCCGGACTTCATCACCCCGTACACCATCAGCCCGAGCAGCCCGAAGAAGAACAGCACGCCGATGACGATGGCGACCGGGGGCAGGGGACGGGAGGCGGGGCGGGGATCAGACACGGGACTACTCCTGGAAACGACGGAAACGGCGGTCGGCAGCGGTGACGAACCCGCCCAGCGCCATCAGCAGGGCGCCCAGCCAGACCCAGCGCACGAAGGGTTTGATGTGCACGCGCACCGCCCAGGCATTGTTGCCCAGCGGCTCGCCCAGCGCCACGTACACATCGCCGCGCACGCGCGCATGGATGCCGGCTTCGGTCATGACCTGGCCGCCGCTGGCATAGGCGCGCTTTTCCGGATGCAGCAGCGCCAGCTCGCGGCCGTCGTGCAGTACGCGCACATGGCCACGGTCGGCCACGTAGTTGGGGCCCTGTTGGTGGTCCACGCCTTCAAAGCGCAGGGTGTAGCCGCTTACTTCCAGGTCCTGCCCGGGGCTCAGTGCTACTTCGCGCTGCACGTTCAAGGCTTCCACCAGCAGTGCGCCGACCAGGAACACCGCTACGCCCGTATGGGCCAGCAGCATGCCGACCATTTCGGCGTTGAAGCGGCCGTTGCCCCGCAGGCGGGTCCAGATGAAACGCGCGGTGCCCAATGCCACCCACGCTGCTGCCGCCACGCCGGCCGCGGCCTTTAGCTTGCCCTGCGGGGCCATGAACCACGCCAGCACGCCCAGCAGCAGCGCCAGCACCGCCCACGGTGCGAGCAGTGCCAGGCGCCTGGAGGCCTGGTCGCGCTGCCAGTTGACCAGTGGCCCGAACGGCAGCAGCGCCACCAGCGGCGCCATCAACACGATGAACAGGGTGCCGAAGTAGGGCGGCCCCACCGAGACCTTGCCCAGCCCCAAGGCATCGGCCAGCAGCGGGTACAGCGTGCCCAGCAGCACCATGGCGCAGGCGCCGGCCAGCAGCAGGTTGTTGGCCAGCAGCAGGGTTTCGCGCGAAGTGGGCATGAAGCCGCGGCGTGGATCATCGCTGCCCAGCGCGCCGGCACGCAGGGCATACAGCAGCAGCGCCGCGCCGATCACCAGCGCAAGGAAGACCAGGATGAAGGCACCGCGCGAAGGATCGGCCGCGAACGAATGCACGCTGGTGAGCACGCCCGAGCGGACCAGGAATGCACCCAGCAACGACAGCGCGAACGCGGCGATGGCCAGCAGCAGCGTCCAGCTGGCAAAGCTGCCGCGCTTTTCAGTCACGGCCTGCGAATGGATCAGCGCCGCGCCGGCCAGCCACGGCATGAAGCTGGCATTTTCCACCGGGTCCCAGAACCACCAGCCGCCCCAGCCCAGCTCGTAGTACGCCCACCAGCTGCCCAGCGCGATGCCCAGGGTGAGAAAGCCCCAGGCCACATTGGTCCACGGCCGGGTCCAGCGCAGCCAGCGCGCATCCACGCGGCCATCGAGCAGGGCGGCAATGGCAAAGGCGAACGGCACCGCAAAGCCCACGTAACCGATGTACAGCATCGGCGGATGGATGATCAGGCCCGGGTCCTGCAGCAGCGGGTTGAGGTCGCGGCCTTCCGGTGGCGCCGGCAACAACCGTGCGAACGGATTGGAGGTGAAAAACAGGAACGCGATGAAGCCCAGGCTGATGATGCCCATCACCCCCAGCACGCGGGCGCGCACGGTATCGGGCAGACGCTTGGACCACAGCGCCACCGCGCCGCCCCACAGCGCCAGCACCAGCACCCACATCAACAACGAACCTTCGTGTGCGCCCCACACCGCCGAATAGCGGTAGGCCAGCGGCAGCAGGGTATTGGAGTTCTCGGCCACGTAGCGCACCGAGAAGTCCTGCTGCACGAAGGCGATGGTGAGCACGACGAAGGCGCCGGCCACCAGGACCAGCTGCGCGAAGGCGGCCGGTACGGCCACGGCCATCCATGTGCTGCGCCCGCGCTGCGCGCCCCACAGCGGCAGCACCGCCTGCAGCAGGGCGGCCAGCAGCGCACAGACCAGCAGAACCTGCCCCAGCTCAGGCAGCACTCAGCGTGTCTCCACGGGCGGCACCGGAACGTCGTGCTTGGTGTGGGCCGCGCCCATCTTGTCGGCCACTTCCTTGGGAATGTAGTTCTCGTCGTGCTTGGCCAGCACTTCGTCGGCCACGAACACGCCGTTCTTCAGGGTGCCCAGCGCGACCACGGCGGAATCTTCGCGGAACATGTCCGGCAGGATCCGCGAGGTGGTCACCGGCAGCGTGGCATCGCCATCGGTCACCACGAAGTGCGCGTCCAGCGAGCCTTCGGCGCGCTGGAACGACCCTTTGACCACCATGCCGCCGAGGCGGAAATTCGATTGGGTGCCCTGTTCGCCGCGCAGCACTTCCGAAGGCGTGTACAGGTAGGCGATGTTGCGCTGGAGCGCGAACGCCACCAGCGTGGTGGCCAGCCCGGAGGCGAGCAGCAGCAGCAGCACCCAGACCAGGCGGCGGCGCTGGACCGGTGTCATCGGCTCAGCTCCGTGGCCAGCGGCGCGGCCGGCGTGGATGCGTCGCGGGCGCGAAGGCGTTCCACCCGGCGCAATGCCTGGCGGCGCGCGCTGCGCAGGCGCAGCCACGAGCCCAGCGCGTCGGCGACCAGTACCAGCACGAACACCGCGTACGCGGCGATGATGAAGGGAACGTGGGTCATCGCGATGGTTCTCCAGCAGCTTCGTTGCCCAGGCGCTCGGCCACCCAGGCCTTGCCGGCTTCGCGGCTGAGGTTGTCGGCGCGGGCCTTGGCCAGCAGCGAACCGACGAACCACAGTTTGGTGGCGACCACCATCCACCACAGCGGCGCGATCAGCTCGGGGCGCACGGCGTTGTCGCCAAACACATTGACGGATTGGCGCTGGTGCAGGCCGCCCCACCAGTCCACCGAGTAGCGGATGATCGGCAGCAGGCCTACGCCCACGATGGCCAGCAGGCCGGCCGCGCGCGCGGCGCTGCGGCGGTCTTCGATGGCGTGGTACAGGCCGATGACGCCCAGGTACAGGAACAGCAGGATCAGTTCGCTGGTCATGCGCGGGTCCCAATCCCACCACGTGCCCCAGGTGCCTTTGCCCCAGATGCTGCCGGTGAGCAGGGTAATCAGGGTGAAGCCGGCGCCCATCGGCGCGCAGGCCATGGCCAGGATTTCGCAGATCTTGATCCGCCAGACCAGCGCGATGGCCGAATACAGTGCCATCAATGCAAACACGAACAGGCTCATCCAGGCGCTGGGCACATGGATGTAGATGATGCGGAAGGCATCGTTCTGGGTCTGCTCGGCGGGCACCACCAGCAGCCCCTGCCAGATTCCGATCAACAGCACGGGCAGGGCGGCGATGGTGAACACACGCGACCAGCGCGACGCAAAGCGGTCGAAGGTGGGCGGCGAACCAAGTTGGTGGAACCAGCGGACAAGGCTATTCATGCAGCGATGGCTATCCAGCTAGGGAAAAACAAACCAACAAAAACGGATGCGACGTCAACTCAATGAAATCCTGATGGCGGCCGCCGTAGCCAGCGGCGCCAAGACCAGCGCCACGACCAACCCGGCGGCCAGCAGCAGCAACGCCCCGACCGGATCCTGCCCGCGCGCGGCAGCGGCCACGCTGCCCGCACCAAACACCAGAACGGGCACAAACAGCGGCAACGCCAGCAACGCTACGAGAATACCAGAGCGCCGGATGCTCACCGTCAGCGCGGCCACGACTCCGCCGATCAGGCTGAGCAGCGGCGTGCCGAGCAGCAACGATGCCAGCAATATCGGCAGTTGGTCATGTGGCAGATGCAGCATTTCGGCCAGCAGCGGGCTCACCACGATCACCGGCAGGGCGGTGGTGGCCCAGTGCACCAGCACGCGCACCAGCACCAGCCAGGCCAGCGGCACCGGGGCCAGCAGCCACTGTTCAAGCGAGCCATCCTCGGCATCACTGCGGAACAGGCTGTCCAGCGACAGCTGCCCGGCCAGCAGCACCGCCAGCCACAGCACGGCGGCGGCCACCTTGGCCATCAACGGCGGATCGCGGCCCAGCGCCAGCGCGAACAGCACCACCACCAGCAGCGCGAACAGCAGCGGCTGCAGCGCATCGCCACGGCGCCGCCACAGCAGGCGCAGATCGCGCCCGGCCAAGGCGCGCGCGGTCTGCCACAGGCCCGGCTGGGTCCCCGGCGCGATCATGCAGCATCCCCGGAAAACGCTGGCCGTTGGCCGGCACCCGCCAGCGTCACCAGCCGCGTGCGCACCGGCGGGGCCGCATAGGCACCATGGGTAGTGATCAAGGCCGCGCCACCACTGCGCAGGTGCGCGGAGATCATCCGGTTGACCAGAGTGATGCCGTCCAGGTCGAGGTTGGCGTACGGCTCATCCAGCAGCCACAGCGGGGCGGGCGACAACCAGATCCGCGCCAGCGCCAGCCGTCGCTTCTGGCCAGCCGACAGCTGCCGCACCAACGTGTCCTCGAAGCCGGCCAGGCCCACGATCGCCAGCGCATTGCCGGGCATCTGCCGGGCGCGCCGGCCGTGCAGGCCGCACAGGAAATTCAGGTTCTCCAGTGTGTCCAGGTCGGGCTTGAGCGCGGTCATGTGGCTCAGGTAGGCCACGAACTGGGCCCGCTCCCGATGACCGGCGCGGCGGCCATCGATCTGGATGCTGCCGCTGCCGGCGCGCAGCAGCCCGGCCAGCACCCGCAGCAGGGTGGTCTTGCCGGCGCCGTTGTCGCCCTGCACCAGCAATGCCTCACCGGCATCCACCTGCAGGTCCAGCGGCCCGAACACCGGTTCATCGTTGCGACTGAAGGCCAGGCCATGCGCGGCCAGCAACGGAGGGGTATTCGAAGAATTCAGCATCGGCGCAGTGTACCGGTGCAGGGAGGCCGAACCCAATGGCCAGATCCGGCCGTCACGCCCGGAGTGGATTTCGTACACTTCAGGGTCTCCGCCTTTGATCCCCGGTTGCCGATGAACCCCCAGACCAAGCTGCCCAAGGTGGGCACCACCATTTTCACCGTGATGTCCCAGCTGGCTGCCGAGCACGGCGCCGTGAACCTGGGGCAGGGCTTCCCGGATTTCTCCGCCCCGCAGCGGCTGGTCGATGAAACCGTCAAGGCGATGCACGGCGGCCTGAACCAGTACCCGCCGATGACCGGCGTGGCGCCGCTGCGCCAGGCCATCGCGCAGAAGTCGCTGGACCTGTACGGCGCCCGGATCGATCCGGATACCGAAATCACCGTCACCAGCGGTGCCACCGAGGCCATCTTCAACGCCATCCACGCCGTGGTCCGCCCCGGCGAGGAAGTGATCGTGCTGGACCCCGCGTACGACTGCTACGAACCGGCCATCGATCTGGCCGGCGCCCGCGCCGTGCACGTGCCGCTGGACCCGCAGACCTTCGCGGTGGATTGGGACCGCGTGCGTGCCGCCATCACCCCGCGCACCCGCCTGCTGATGGTCAACACTCCGCACAACCCGTCCGGCGCCATGCTCACCGCGCAGGACATGCAGGCCCTGGCCGACGTGCTGCGCGGCACCGGCATCTACCTGATTTCCGACGAAGTCTACGAACACATCATCTACGACGGCCGCCGCCACGAGTCGGCGTTGCGCTACCCCGAACTGCGCGAGCGCGCGTTCGTCATCTCCAGCTTCGGCAAGACCTACCATTGCACCGGCTGGAAGATCGGCTACGCCGTGGCCCCGCCGGCGATGACCGTCGAGTTCCGCAAGGTGCACCAGTACAACACCTTCACCAGCTTCGGCCCGGCCCAGTACGGCTTTGCCGCGATGATCCGCGACGAACCCGCGCATCACCTGGAACTGGGCGCGTTCTACCAGGCCAAGCGCGACGCGTTCCGCGAGCAGCTGCTCACCACCCGGTTGAAGCCGCTGCCGGTGCCGGGCGGCTACTTCCAGCTGGTGGACTATTCGGCCATCAGCGACCTGCCGGACCATGAGTTCGTGAAGTGGCTGACCATCGAAAAGGGCGTGGCCGCCATTCCGCTGTCGCCGTTCTACGAGACCGCGCCGGACGGCCAGCGCTTGGTGCGGCTGTGCTTCGCCAAGAACGCCGCCACCCTGGATGCGGCGATTGAACGCCTGCAGGTGCTGTGATGGCTGAGACTGCCCGCACCGACCTGCGTATCACCCTGGTCCAGGGCGACACGCGCTGGCACGACCCGGAAGGCAACCGCGAGCACTATGCTGCGTTGCTGGCCCCGCTGGCCGGCCGGACCGATCTGGTGATCCTGCCGGAAACCTTCACCAGTGGCTTTTCCAACGACGCCATCTTCCGCGCCGAAGACATGACGGGCCCGACCGTGGCGTGGATGCGCGAACAGGCGGCTACCCTTGGGGCCGCCCTCACGGGCAGCGTGCAGCTGCGGGTGGGCGAGGGCGTGTACAACCGGCTGCTGTGGGCCACCCCGGACGGCGAGCTCAAGCATTACGACAAGCGCCACCTGTTCCGGTATGGCAACGAACACCTGCGTTATGCGGCGGGCAACGAGCGCCTCACGGTGGAATGGAAGGGCTGGCGGATCAATCCGCTGGTCTGCTATGACCTGCGTTTCCCGGTGTTCTGCCGCAACCGCTACAACGTGGAGCGTGCCGACGACCTCGATTTCGACCTGCAGATCTTCGTGGCCAACTGGCCGTCGGCGCGTGCGTATCCGTGGCGGACGCTGTTGCGTGCGCGGGCGATTGAAAACCTGTGCTACGTGGCGGCGGTCAATCGCGTGGGTGTGGATGGCAACGAGTTGCACTATGCCGGCGACAGCGCGGTGATTGATTTCCTGGGGCAGCCGCAGGTGGAAATCCGCGAGCGCGAACAGGTGGTGACCACCACCATCTCCGCTGCCGCGCTGGCCGCGCACCGGGCGCGGTTCCCGGCGATGCTGGATGCCGATACCTTCAGCCTGCACGAGCGCGATTGAATCCAGTGTGCGTGGTTGACAGCCATGGGCTGTCACTACGTGAATGGTTGCCACATGCAGGCCGGAAGCCTCATGCCGGCGCTACGCGCGCGCTGCTAGATTCGGGGCCGTTCCCACCTTTGCATGAGTGCATGGCTATGAAGAAGCTTTCCCTGGCACTGATCGCGCTGGCCGGCCTGGGCGCGGTCCCGGCCGCGCAGGCCGCCGGCAACATCGATTGCGAACTGCATTACAACCTGGCCGGCTGGTCGGTGATCTACAAGACGGCCTCGGGTACCGGCACCATCACCTGCGACAACGGCGCCCGCATCCCGGTCAAGATCAGCGTCAAGGGCGGCGGCCTGACCGTGGGCAAGTCCAAGATCACCGATGGCAAGGGCAAGTTCTCTGGCGCGTATTCGACCAACGACCTGATCGGCTCCTACGCGGCGGTGGAAGCCCACGCCGGCGCCGACAAATCCAGCAGCGCGCAGGTAGTGACCAAGGGCGATGTCTCACTGGCGCTGGCCGGCACCGGCAAGGGCTGGGACCTGGGGGTGGCCGGCAGCCGCTTCACCATCGAGCGCCGCTGACCGCTCCAGTCCGACGCAGGCGACATCCCTCACATGGGCACAACGCGCCTCTCCCGACACTTGCTGTGCCTGCGGGGGACACGTGAGGCCCGGCCGTACCAGGATGGGGTGAGCGGATGTCGCTTCAACACATCGAACGCGGGAACCGCTTCGCCCGCATCGGCTTCAACGGCGAGCTGCACGAGGCCGGTGCCCACTGGCAGATGCTGGGTAACGGGCGACGTGTGTACAACCCGATACTGCACCGGTTCCACAGTCCGGACCCGCTCAGTCCGTTCGGCCGCGGCGGGATCAATGCCTACGCCTACTGCGGCTGCGATCCGCTCAACTTCCGCGATCCCAGCGGACGATTCGCGCTTCCGGTGATGCTGCTTGGCCTGCTGGCCGGGGCAGGCGGAGCGGGCATCGCGGCCGCGGCCGGCGCAGGTGACCGCGAAGGCGGGGGCAATTCCCCGCTGCCCTGGATCATTGGCGGTGCGATCGCAGCGGTGGGGTTGATTGCGAGCGTCGGGATGGCCGGCCGGCAGCAGTTGATGAAGCTGGGCAATTCAAGTGCGGGTGCACCGGGCGGGTCGTGGGCAAGCAGAGTGGGTGCCGCATCGCCGAGCGTGCGCACCGCCCCCTCAGCGCCTGTCTCACGCGCGACGACCCCCCGCAGCCGCTCGCCCAGTCCTCATTCGTCGGTGGATGCCGTCCGCCGTGACGAACGCGGGACGGTGGTCAAATCGATGTCCGAGCTGCCCTCGCCAGTCAGCCGCAAGATCACCGAGATCCGTGAGTTCGGCCCCCGCGGGCTTGCTCCGGATCCGGGCAGGGTGCCGAAAGCCAAGCCATTCTTCAATGAAGACAGGCTGCTGCCCCCGGCGCGTGGCAGTAGCTTCTATCATCGCTACCCGGTGTATCAGGGCAGGGGGCATGGGTACGAAAGCTGGCGCATCGTTACCGCCAGCAGCTACAGCGGCGGCATGCACGCGGTGTACGTTACCCCGAACCATTACGGCAGCTTCTTCAAGGTCACGGACTGGAGCAGGCCCCGGTAACCCGTGCCAGCGCGATCTCCAGAAAAAAAACCCGGTCATTGACCGGGTTTTTTCTGTTCAATCAGCCGCCACGCGGGCCGCCACCCCGGTGGCCACCGCCACCCGGACCGCGGCTGCCACCCGGGCGTGCGCCGCCGGGACGACCGCCGGGACCGCCCGGGCCGCGGTTGCCGCCGGGACCGCCGGGGCCTCGTGCGCCGGGGCCACCCGGACCACGGTTGCCACCGGGACCGCGGTTACCGCCAGGACGGCCGGCCGGGCGGGGCGTGCCATACGGGCTGGCGCCCGGATTGGCGTGGTCGGACGGGAAGCTCGGCGCATTGCCCGGATGACCGTACGGGTGGCGCTGTGCGCCCTGGCCGCTGCGGTTGCCCGCACCGGCCCCGGCCGGACGGCCCTGGCCCGCATAGCCGCCACGGCCTTCGCCGCGACCTTCGCCACCGAAGCCGCCACGACCCTGTTCACCGTAAGCGCCGCGACCCTGGCCGCCGGCCCCGCCCGGGCCTTTCGGCTTGCCGTACGGACGGCCCTGGCCACCCGCGCCGGCACCCGGGCCGCGCGCACCCGGGCCACGGGCTGCGCCCGGGCCGGCATTGCGGTGGTTGCTCGGGCCGGTGCTCACGCCATCGGGCACGTACCAGCTGCGGAACGCGGCCGGGTTGCCTTCGGGGAGCGCGCGGTTGCCCTTGTCGGGGCGCTGCTTGAACGGACGCTGCGACTGCTTGGCCGCCGCTTCACCGGTGACCGTCAGGCCACCCTTGAAGCCGCCGCCCTTGCCGCCGCGACCGCGGCCGCGCTCTTCGCGGACATTGTCGAAGCGACGCAGTTCGCGGCCCTCATCGGCCTGGTTGTGGCCGTTGACGTAAGCGTTGCCCCGGCCGCCTTCGCGCGACACGCGCACGGTGGTCTTGGCGGCGCGGCGCTGGCCGATCACCGGCTGCAGGGTCAGCGCCGACGGCGCGCCTTCTTCCAGCTTCAGTTCGGCGCGCAGCGCTTCGACCTGCTTGGCCGGCAGTTCCACCGACTGGCCACGCAGCAGTTCACGTGGCAGCGAGACCTTGCCGTAGCGGGTGCGCTTGAGGCGGCTGACCTGGCAGCCCTGCGATTCCCACAGGCGGCGCACTTCGCGGTTGCGGCCCTCCTTGACGACCACGCGGAACCAGTCGTGCGAATCGGTGCCGCCGATGCGTTCGATCTCGTCGAACCTGGCCGGGCCGTCTTCCAGCGCCACGCCACGGGAGAGGCGGTCGACGATGCTGTCGGGCACCTTTTCTTCGCCTTCCGGTGCCCGCACGCGGACGACGTATTCGCGCTCGACCTCGTAGGAGGGGTGCATCATCGCGTTGGCCAGCTCACCGTCGGTGGTCGCCAGCAGCAGACCGGTGGTGTTGATGTCCAGGCGGCCGATCGCGATCCAGCGTGCGCCCTTCAGGGCCGGCAGCGCCTCGAATACGGTCGGGCGGCCTTCGGGATCTTCGCGGGTGGTCACTTCGCCTTCGGGCTTGTTGTAGGCCAGCACGCGCGAGGTTTCGGTCAGCGCGGTGGCGACGAAGCCACGGCCGTCCAGTTCAACCTTGTCGCCGCTCTTGATCGACTGGCCGGTCTGGGCGACTTCGCCGTTGACCTTGACCAGACCGTCGGCGATGCGCTGTTCCAGCGCACGGCGCGAACCGAGGCCGGCCTGGGCCAGCACCTTGTGCAGGCGCTCTTCGAGCTTGGGCTGGTCGGTTTCGTTCTCGCGCTTGAGCGAAAGCTTGTTCAACGACAGCTTGCGGGGGGTGTCACTCATTTACTTGGCTCCGGCCGGCGACGGTTTCGTCGGCCTCTGGTTCGGGATCGGCTTCGTCAACAGCCACGGTCGTCTTCGCGACGGCGTTGTTTTCGGTTTCGTTCTGGTACCCCGCGCGTGTTCCCGGCGCGGTATCGGGGTCGCCATCGCTGGCAGTCGTATCCGCGTCGTCGTCGGGGGGCGACGGCGACGCATGGGATGGGGTATCGCTATTGTCTGACTCGGCGTCCTGTTCCGCCAGTCGTGCGGCCATCAAGGCGGCGCGGGCAGCGGAGCGGGCGGTGGCCGGGTCCTGTTCGGGCTCCGGTCCGGATTCCGGTTCCGGGATGGTTTCCGGCTCCGGTTGTGCGTCACCTGCCTCTGCAGGGTCAGCGGTGCCTTCCTCGCCGTCCGGGTTCGATACACCTGCGGTGATGCGGCCAGCCAGCTGGCCGTCGTTGTCCAGCGGCAGCTGCGGTTCCAGTTCACCCAGGTCGCGCAGCTCGGACAGCGGCGGCAGCTCGTCCAGGCGCTTGAGCCCGAAATAGTCCAGGAAGCCCTTGGTGGTACCGAATAGCGCCGGTTTGCCGGGCACGTCACGGTGGCCGATCACGCGGATCCATTCGCGCTCTTCCAGGGCCTGGATGATGTTGCTGCTGACCGCCACGCCACGGACCTGTTCGATCTCGCCGCGGGTGATCGGCTGGCGGTAGGCAATCAGCGCCAGCGTTTCCAGGGTGGCACGGGTGTAGCGGGTCTTGCGTTCGGTCCACAGCCGGGTAATGAAGCCATGGACTTCGTTGGTGACCTGGAAGCGGAAGCCGGAGGCGACCTCGACCAGCTCCACGCCACGGTCGGCGCAGCCTTCGCGCAGCAGTTCCAGCGCGCGTTCGATGCTGCCCGGCGGGGCCGGTTCCTCTTCCGGGAACAGGCCCTGCAGCTGGGCCAGGGTCAGTGGCTGGCTGGAGGCCAGCAGCGCCCCTTCGACAATACGGTTGATCAGCGGTTGATCCATGCGTGGGTCGGGTGCTCAGTCGGATTCGTTGGCGGCGTCGTTGTCGTCGAACTCACTGTTGAACTGCAGCGGTTCGTTGGTATTGCCGGCGGCCAGGGACTTGACGTAGATCGGCGCCAGCGGAGCGTCCTGGACGATGTCCAGCAGCTGCTCCTTGGCCAGTTCGAGCAGGGCCAGGAAGGTGACCAGCACCCCAAGCTTGCCTTCTTCGGCGGTGAACAGCGTTTCAAAGCGGTAGAACCTGCCGTCTTCCAGACGGCCCAGCACATCGCCCATGCGCTGGCGGACACTCAGGGCCTCGCGTTTGATCGCATGGCCGGTGAACAGCTCGGCGCGCTTGAGCACGTCGTGCAGTGCCATCAGCATCTCCTTCAGGTCCACCGGCGGCGGCAGCTTGATCGCCGCGCGGTCGGGCACGAAGGCATGGGCCAGGCTGGTGTCGCGATCCTGGCGGGGCAGGGCGTCGATGTCTTCGGCAGCCTGCTTGAAACGTTCGTACTCCTGCAGCCGGCGCACCAGCTCCGCACGCGGGTCGGCTTCCTCGCCCTCCACGCTGGGCGGCCGCGGCAGCAGCATCCGCGACTTCACTTCGGCCAGGATCGCCGCCATCACCAGGTATTCGGCCGCCAGTTCGAAGCGCAGTTCCTGCATGACGTTGATGTATTCGACGTACTGGCGGGTGATCTCGGCCACCGGAATATCCAGGATATCCAGGTTCTGCCGGCGGATCAGGTACAGCAGCAGGTCCAACGGGCCTTCGAACGCATCCAGGATGACTTCCAGCGCATCCGGTGGGATGTACAGGTCCTGCGGAATCTGCAGCACCGGTTGCCCATGCACCACGGCCAGCGGCATTTCCTGCTGCTGAGGGGCGGTCGGCCGGATTTGCGGGTTCGCGTCGAGCGCGAGTTCGGAGGTCATCAAGATTGACGTCGGTATTGCAACGGACCAGTTTGCTGCGCCTGGCCCGCAACCGGACAACCCGGGCGGCAGGATCGCTAGCCATGACATTTCAAACAGCAGCAGGACGCGCTGCTCAGATGCAGCGACAGAACTACGGGAGGTCGTCTACGTGTGCTGGTGTGGGGCAGTGGGGCCCTGTAGCCACAGGGTTGCTGCGTCCAGCCACGTGCAATGTGGTCAAGAGTACGGCTTCACAACGGCAGTGTCCAGCGAGGCGGGCTAGAATCGCGGCGTTTGTTTAGCTGAACCCCAGGAGTTGCCCGTGTGGTATGTGATTGAAGGCTATGACGGCACCGATGTGCTGGCCGCCCGCCTGTCGGCCCGGCCGGCCCATCTGGCCCGCCTGCAGGCCCTGTGCGACGAAGGGCGGCTGCTGCTGGCCGGCCCGTGCCCGGCCATCGACAGTGAAGACCCGGGCCCGGCCGGCTTCAGCGGCAGCGTGGTGATTGCCGCGTTTGATTCGCTCACCGAGGCCCAGGACTGGGCGGCGGCCGATCCCTACGTGGATGCGGGCGTCTATGTGCGCACCGAGGTCCGTCCGTTCCGCAAGGTCCTGCCATGAGCCGGGTCGAGCTGATCCGGGCGGCCCTGCAGGCTGCGTTCGATCCGGAACTGCTGGAGGTGGAGGACGACAGCCACCGCCATGCCGGCCATGAGGGCGCGCGCGATGGGCGCGGGCACTTCAATGTGCACGTAGTCAGCGCCGCCTTCGACGGCAAGCTGCCCCTTGCGCGCCATCGCGCGGTTTACAACGCCTTGGGCACGCTGATGGAGACCGATATCCACGCGCTGTCCATTCGTGCCGAAGCACCGTCAAAAAAGGGCTGAAACGCTTGTCCCGCCTTGTCCCGGTGAGTCCCGGGCCGACCTATCCAGGACATCCCGAGGTTACCGCCGTGCGACATTTGCCTAACGCAGTGTTTACATCTGGGTTTGAAAACGCTTACATTCCGCGCCAAGCCCAGATCTCTAAGCCGTGGAGGGCGGCGAGGTGAACAAGGCAGCCATCACAATCAAAGATGTAGCCCGCGAAGCCCGCGTCTCTGTGGCGACGGTATCGCGTGCCCTCAACGGCCATGAAAACGTCGCCGAACCGGTGCGCAAGCTGGTGCTGGAGGTGGCCGCACGCCTGCGCTACACCCCGCATGCGGCGGCGCGCAGCCTGAGCAGCCGGCGTACCAACACCATTGGTGTGGTATTGCCCGACCTCTACGGCGAATTCTTCTCCGAATTGATGCGCGGCATCGACGGGGTGGCGCGCGCACGCCGCCAGCACCTGCTGGTGTCCAGCTACCACGGCGACCAGGAGCAGCAGGGCGCGGCCCTGCGGGCCATGCGCGGCCGGGTCGATGGGCTGCTGGTGCTGTCTCCGTATGCGGAGAGCCCCGGCTTCCTGACCGACAACCTGCCGCAGTCGCTGCCCACGGTGCTCATCAATACCTATCTGCCCGAGCAGGATCATCCGGTGCTGAGCATCGATGACCATGCCGGAGCGATGGCGATGACCCGGCATCTGCTGGATGCCGGCCACCGGCGTATCGCGTTCATCGGGGGCCCCGAGCTGAATTTCGATGCGCGCGAGCGCCTGCGCGGGTTCCGCGATGCGCTGGCGGCGTTCGGCACTGCCGCCGACGGGATCGAGCTGCCCGGCGACTTCGATGAAGCGTCCGGCCACCGCGCCGGGCAGGAGCTGCTGGCCGCCGGTGCATTGCCGGATGCGGTGTTCGCGGCCAACGACATGATGGCGCTCGGGTGCCTGTATGCCTTCGCGCAGGCTGGCGTACGCGTGCCTGCCGACGTGGCGCTGGCAGGCTTCGATGACATCCCGCTGGCGCGTTTCGTTCACCCGTCGTTGACAACGATGCAGGTGAGTATCGCCGAGCTTGGCGATAAGGCGGCGACGCGTCTGTTGCAGTTGATGGATGGCAACAACACGGAAACGGCCGGTGACAAGCAGACCCTTGTACCGCGCCTGATCGTGCGTGATTCCAGCGTTCCGACCGAAGGTCGGAACGCGGTAGGTCACGACCGTTGGTCGTGACACGTTGGATGTTCGGAACGCGGTAGGTCACGACCGTTGGTCGTGACACGTTGGATGTTCGGAACGCGGTATCGCTGATTCACGTAACCAGAAAAAAGACAGGCGGCCGCAATGACGGCTTCCACCACCCGGAGATTTACATGACGTATTCCAATCACCGCACCCGCATGCCGGCCCGCCGCCTGCTGTCGAGCGCACTGGTCAGCTGCCTGTTGCTGGGTGCTGCGCCTTCCCTGATGGCCCAGTCGGCCACGTCTTCGCTGCGCGGCCAGGTCGCCGAGGCCGGGGCCGGCACCGAAGTCACCGCGACCAATGTCGCCAGTGGCAGCGTGCGCCGCGCCACCACGCGCGCCGATGGCAGCTATTCGCTGATGGGCCTGGATCCGGGCACCTATGACGTGGTGGCCAATGGCCAGACCCAGAAGGTGACCGTGACCGTCGCCTCGACCGCGACGCTGAACTTCAGCGGCGCCCCGGCCAACGGCAGCACCGCCAACGCCACCAACCTCGACACCGTCAACGTGATCGCGCCGACGCTGCTGCAGGAAGTGCGAACCTCCGAAGTGGGCAAGACGGTGAGCCTGCAGCAGATCCAGACCACCCCGCAGGTGTCGCGCAACTTCCTGGAGTTCGCCGACGCGGTGCCGGGCATGATCTTCACCCGCGACGCCAAGGGCAACACCTCGCTGCGCGGCGGTGCCACCAATGCCGATGGCACCAACGTCTACATCGACGGCGTGGGCCAGAAGAGCTACGTCAAGGGCGGCGGCGTGGCCGGCCAGTCCGGCAGCGCCGGCAACCCATTCCCGCAGCTGGCCATTGGCGAATACAAGGTCATCAGCGGCAACTACAAGGCCGAATACGGCCAGGTCTCCAGCGCCGCAGTGACCGCCGCGACCAAGTCGGGCACCAACGAATTCAAGGGTGAAGCGTTCTACCGCTACACCGACGAAGACATGCGCGCCAAGACCCCGGCCGAGCGCCAGGAAGGCAAGACCAAGGAAGTTTCGGCCGAGAAGGAATACGGCTTCGCCCTGGGCGGCCCGATCGTCCAGGACAAGGCACATTTCTTCGTGACCTACGAAGCCAAGCGCTTCGACCTGCCGGTCACCATCGCCCCGGAAGGCTCGGTGACCAACCGGGTCGGCCTGCTGCCGGCCGATGCGGCCGCCCAGCTGGGCCCGGCCAGCCAGCCGTTCCAGCAGGACCTGATCTTCGCCAAGATCGATGTGGAGCCGACCGACAATGATCGCATCGAGCTGACCTTCCAGGACCGCGACGAAACCCAGCAGCAGTTCAGTGGGCAGACCGCGCCGTCGCACGGCAAGGAAACCGAGAACACCGACCGTCGTTACGCCCTGCGCTGGAACCACAGCGGTGAGCGGTTCTACAACGAACTGATGCTCACCCACGAAGATTCGTTCAACAACCCGGTGCCGCTGACCATCGGCAACGGCTACGTGTACACCGCGCCGGACGGCACCGACGACCGCACCCTGGTGCAGATCGGCGGCGCCTCGGCGCTGGATTCGCAGGTGAAGGGGCAGAAGGGCTGGTCTATCGAAGACAACCTGACCCTGGACGGCATCGAATGGGCCGGCGACCACACCATCAAGATGGGTGCGAAGTACAAGGAAATCGACCTGTACGCGTCCGACGCGCAGGAGATCAACCCGCAGTTCACCTACACCCTGGGCGATCCGGACTTCCCGTCCGACATCCCGTACAAGGCCCAGTTCGTCAAGCCGGTGACGGGTGTTTCCGGCGTGACCGGTGAAGTGCGCTCGAAGGTCAAGCAGATCGGTCTGTTCATCCAGGACGACTGGCAGGTCAACGACCACCTGCAACTGAACCTCGGCCTGCGTTGGGATTATGAAAAGAACCCGAGCTACCTGGACTTCGTGACCCCGCCGGAAGTGGTGGCGGCGATCTACAGCCAGGATCCGCGCGGCCCCGCCGGCCAGACCTATGCCGATTCGCTGGCTGCCAGCGGGTTGAACATCAACGACTACATCAGCAACGGCCACAACCGCAAGGCGTTCAAGAATGCCTGGCAGCCGCGCCTGGGCTTCTCGTATGACATCAATGCCGACGAGCAGCACGTGATCCACGGCGGTGCCGGCCGTTCCTACGACCGCGACCTGTTCGACTACCTGCAGCTGGAAACCACCAAGCTGGCCCTGCCGCAGCCGACCATCTACTTCCGCAACCCGGGCACCGGCGCCTGCCTCAATGGCCAGGCCGCCTGCTACGACTGGGATCCGAACCTGCTCAACGGCATCGAAAACCTGCAGGCCCTGGTGGGCTCCACCAGCAATGCCGGCCTGGAAGTGGACCTGCTCAACAACAACCTGAAGGCCCCGTACGCCGACCAGTTCAGCCTGGGCATGTCCAACCAGATCGGCGACTGGCTGACCGACGCCACCATCGCCCGCACGCTGACCTATGACGGCTTCGCCTTCACCCTGGGCAACCGTTACCCGACCGGCCAGTTCTTCGATGACCCGCGCCTGTGCGGCGGCACCGAGCCGGGCCTGAGCCAGGCATGGAGCTGCAACATCCCGGGCTTCGGCAGCCTGATCATCGGCCAGCAGGGCATCAAGACCCGTGCCACGCAGGTGCTGCTGTCGGCGCAGAAGCCGTTCACCAAGGAAAGCGGCTGGGGTACCTCCATCGCCTACACCTGGACCACGGCCCGCCACAACCGCGACATCAACGAGCACTACGCCTTTGACCGCGGCCTGATCGAGGACTACCCGACCATCCGTTCCAACGGTGCACCGCGCCACCGCATCGTGCTGACCGGTTCGTACGCGGGCTTCTGGGACATCACCTTCGGCGGCAAGATCACCCTGGCCACCCCGACCGCGGTGAACGACTGGTACCCGGTGCAGCAGTCCACCGGCTTCGACCTGCCGACCCCGGGCGCCGCCGTGCCGGACGGCAACGGCCGCTTCCTGGTGGGGGGCAAGATCTGGGGCTACCGTTCGGTGGACCTGCAGGCGACCAAGACGTTCAAGATGCCGGGCGACACCGAGCTGTATGCGCGTATCGACATCATCAACGTGTTCAACTTCGACAACTTCTCCAACTACAACTACACCAAGTCCAACGGCAAGCTGCTGGCCAGCTACAACGAGACCGGCGATATCGTCGGTACGCCGCGCCAGGTGAAGGCAGAAGTGGGCTTCCGCTTCTGATGTGAATGAAGGCCGGTCCCCCAGTCCGTAGTGACACGCCATGCGTGTCACGCGGGCTGGGGAGAACCGGCTTTTAATGAACCCCAGCTGTAAACGATTTCACTCCAAGGCCCGTTATGCTGGCCTGGATTTCCAGATTCCGGAGGGTTGGCACGATGAAGGTACCCCGCGTATTGGCGCTGGCAGTAATGGCGGCAGCCGTGGTCGGCTGCAAGCCGCAGGCGCAGGAAACGCCGGCCAAACCCAAGCCGCCGGTCATCCTCGTAGAGGCCGACGTTCCCCCGCGCCCGATGAAACCAGAACTGCCTCCGCTGTTCGACGATATCGAACGCCGCACGTTCCAGTTCTTCTGGGACACGACCAATGAAGTGAACGGGCTCAGCCCGGATCGTTATCCGTCGCGCCCGTTCGCCAGTATCGCCTCGGTGGGCTACGCGCTGACCGCCTATCCGATCGGCGTGGAGAACGGCTGGGTCAGCCGCACCCAGGCCGTGGACCGCACGCTGACCACGCTGAAGTTCTTCCGCGACATGCCGATGGGCCCGCAGCGCACCGGCAAGGGCGGCTACAAGGGGTTCTACTACCACTTCCTGGACATGCAGCAGGGCCACCGCTATGACAGCTGGGTGGAACTGTCGAGCGTGGACACCGCACTGCTGATGATGGGCGTGCTGTTCGCCCAGTCCTATTACACCGGCGATGATTCGCGCGAAAAAGAGATCCGCGCCATCGCCGATACGCTGTACAAGCGCGTGGACTGGCCGTGGCTGCAGCAGCGCGCCCCGCTGATCTCGATGGGCTGGTTCCCCGAAAGCGGCTTCATCGACCACGACTGGATGGGCTACAACGAGGCGATGATGGTTTACATCCTGGCGCTCGGCTCGCCCACCCACCCGGTGAGCCCGGATGCGTGGACGGTGTGGACGCGCACCTACGACAACGACTGGGGCGTGTTCCAGGGCCAGGAATACCTGTCCTTCGGCCCGCTGTTCGGCCACCAGTACACCCACGTCTGGATCGACTTCCGCGACATCCAGGATGCGTACATGCGCGAGCGCGGCAGCACCTACTTCCTCAACAGCCGTTCGGCCGCGCTGGCCCAGCGCGAATACGCCATCGCCAACCCGGCACAGTGGAAGGAGTATGGCGAAAACGTGTGGGGCCTCACCGCCAGCGATGGCCCGCAGAACACCACGCAGGAATTCCGTGGCGAGCAGCGCCAGTTCCGGCACTATTCCTCGCGCGGCGCCGGCCTGCGCGAGAACTTCGACGACGGCACCATTGCCCCGACCGCGGCGATCGCCTCGGTGGTGTTCGCGCCCGAGGAAGTCATTCCGGCCACGCTGGAAATGCACAAGCGCTACGGCGATTACCTGTATTCCAGCTACGGCTTCCTGGATTCGTTCAACCCCAGCTTCAACTTCGACATTCCGCTCAAGACCGGGCGTATCGTGCCCGACCGCGGCTGGGTGGCCAGTGACTACATCGGCATCGACCAGGGGCCGATCCTCACCATGATCGCCAATTACCGAAACGATTTCGTGTGGGAAACAATGAAGAAGAACCCGCACATCCGCCGCGGCCTGGAGCGCGCCGGGTTCAGTGGCGGCTGGCTCACCCCCGAAGGCGAAGACCAGCCGATGGTGCTGGAGAAGGACGAGAAGGCCGCCTCGGCCCGCTCGATGGGCATCGCCGAATCCCGCGCGGCCGCCGCGCAGGAACAGAAGAACAATTCCAATTCGAACCGCAACCAGCCCCAGGGGAAGTAAGCAGTGCCATTGTCGTCGCGCCCCAAGCTGTGGGTGAGTGTTCTGCTGCTGGTTGCCGGCAGCCTGTTGTTGAGTGCCTGCCGGAAGGAACCGGAAGGGGTGACCGTGCGTTTCTGGGCGATGGGCCGCGAAGCGGAAGTCGTCAGCGAACTGATCCGCGAATTCGAAGCGGACAATCCTGGCATCCACGTCGATGTGCAGAACATCCCGTGGACGGCCGCGCATGAAAAGCTGCTTACCGCGTTCGCCGCCGATGGGCTGCCGGACGTGTGCCAGCTGGGCAACACCTGGATTCCCGAGTTCGCCGAACTCAACACGCTGACTCCGCTGGCGCCGTTCGTGGCCAGATCGAAGGTGGTGGACCCGGCCGATTACTTCCAGGGCATCTGGGATACCAACGTCATCAACGGCGAGCTGGTCGGGGTGCCGTGGTACGTCGATACGCGCCTGCTGTACTACCGCAAGGACCTGCTGGCCAAGGCCGGTTTCGACCACCCGCCGCGCACCTGGGACGAGTGGAACACCATGATGGCGGCGATCAAGAAAATGCAGGGTCCGGACCGCTACGCGGTGCTGATGCCGATCAATGAGTTCGAGCAGCAGCTGTCCTTCGCCCTGCAGCAACCCGACCCGCTGCTGCGCGACCACGATACCCGGGGCAACTTCCGCAGCCCCGGCTTCCGCCGCACGCTGGCGTTCTACGAAAACATGTTCGCCCAGGGCTGGGCGCCGCGCATGTCCGAAACCCAGATCTCCAACGTGTGGGATGAATTCTTCAAGGGCTTCAACGTGTTCTACCTGTCCGGCCCCTGGAACATCCGCGAGTTCAAGAAGCTGCAGCCCAAGGAACTGGAAGGCAAGTGGGGCACCGCCGCACTGCCGGGCCCGGACGGCCCGGGCGCCGGCATCGCCGGCGGCACCAGCCTGGTGATCTTCCGCGGCTCGCAGCAGAAGGAAGCGTCGTGGAAGCTGATCGAGTTCCTGTCGCGCCCGGACATCCAGCAGCGCTTCCATTCCATCATCGGTGACCTGCCGCCGCGGCGCAGCACCTGGGAACACCCGTCGCTGGCCAACGACCCGCTGGCGCAGCCGTTCCGCGACCAGCTCGAGCGGGTGCGGCCGACCCCGAAGGTGCTGGAGTGGGAACGTATCGTGCAGGAGATGCGCATCGTCACCGAGCAGGTGGTGCGCGGTGGACTGGATCAGGATGTAGCCGTGAATCGATTGGATGACCGCGTGGACAAGGTGCTGGCCAAGCGCCGCTGGATGCATGAGCAGCGTACCCAGGCCGAACAGGGCGCCGCGCCGGAGGTGCTGCCATGAAGCAGCGCTCGCTTGCCGGCTGGATCTTCGCCGGCCCCTCGCTGCTGGTGATCGGTGTGTTCTTCGGCCTGCCGGTGTTCTCGGCGCTGGCGCTGAGCATCACCGACTTCGACCTGTACGCGCTCGCCGATGGCGGCAATCTGCGCTTCGTCGGCCTGGGCAACTACATCGACCTGCTGCAGACCCCGATGTTCTGGAAGTCGCTGTGGAACACCACGTATTTCGTGGTGGTCGGCGTGCCGATGTCGATTGGCGTGTCGCTGGGCGCAGCGATGCTGCTCAATGCCCCGGCCGCACGCTTCAAGGCGCTGTTCCGCACCGCGCTGTTTGCCCCGGTGGTGACCACGCTGGTGGCGGTAGCGGTGATCTGGCGCTACCTGTTCCATACCAACTACGGACTGGTCAACTACGGGCTGGGCCATCTGGGGATCAGCCCGATCGACTGGCTGGGCGACCCGAACTGGGCCATGCCCACCATCATGCTGTTCGCGGTGTGGAAGAACTTCGGCTACAACATGGTGATCTTCCTGGCCGGCCTGCAGGCAATCCCGCACGACCTGTACGAGGCGGCGCGCATCGATGGCGCATCGCGCTGGAAGCAGTTCCTGCACATCACCCTGCCGATGCTCGGCCCGGTGCTGCTGGTAGTGGGCGTGATCACCGTGTCCGGCTACTTCCAGCTGTTCGCCGAACCCTACGTGATGACCCGCGGCGACCCGCTGCAGAGCACCGTGAGCGTGCTGTATTTCATGTTCGAGGAAGGCTTCAAGTGGTGGAACCTGGGCCGCGCGTCGGCCGTGGCGTTCCTGCTGTTCCTGATCATCCTGGCGGTAACCAGCCTGATGCTGCGTTTCGGCCGCAAGAGGCAGTTGGTATGAGTCGTGAGATTGGCCAGTCGCGCTGGCATGCGTGGTGGGTGAACGGTGGGCTGCTGGTGCTGGCCGCCGTGAGCCTGGCGCCGCTGCTGTGGATGCTGTCGGTGTCGTTCATGCCGACCGGCGAGGCGGCGCATTTCCCGCCGCCGCTGCTGCCGTCGTCGGTGACGACCCACAACTACCACGAACTGTTTGCCCGTACCGGGATGGCCAACAACTTCGTCAACAGCCTGTTTGTGTCGCTGGCGATCACGCTGGGCTCGCTGCTGCTCAACACCATGGCCGGCTATGCGTTCGCCAAACTGCGCTTCGTCGGCCGTGAACGCATCTTCCAGGTGCTGCTGGCCGCACTGGTGATCCCCGCGCAGGTGGCCATGCTGCCGCTGTTCCTGCTGATGAAGCAGCTGGGCCTGGTGAACAGCTTCGGCGGAGTGATCGTGCCGGCACTGGCCAGCGTGTTCGGCATCTTCCTGGTGCGCCAGTACGCGCGTTCGATTCCGGATGAACTGTTGGAGGCGGCCCGGATTGACGGGGCAGGGGAGCTGCGCATCTTCTTCCAGATCGTGCTGCCGATGCTCAAGCCGGTGCTGGTCACCCTGTCCATCTTCACCTTCATGGGCGCCTGGAACGATTTCATGTGGCCGTTGATCGTGCTGACCGACCAGGAGCACTACACTCTTCCGGTTGCCCTGGCCACATTGTCGCGCGAACACATCATGGACGTTGAAATGATGATGGCCGGTGCGGTGGTCACGGTGGTCCCGGTGCTGGCACTGTTCCTGGTGCTGCAGCGCTACTACATCCAAGGTCTGCTGCTGGGGAGTGTGAAAGGGTGAAGCGTGCCGTCGTCGCGGGGGTTCTGGGTCTGGGTCTGGTGTGGTCGATGGCGGCGCCTGCCGCGCCCCCGGCAGTGCCGGCGGCGCCCAAGGTCCTGGACAGCTTCGACGACATGGCGCCCTGGAAACTGGTGGTGTCCGACCAGGTCAGCGGTTCGCTGCGCAGTGTGGCCGGCGCCAATGGTGGCCGCGCGCTGTGCGTGGACTATGACTTCCACGAGGTCTCCGGCTATGTGGCGATCCGCCGCGAACTGCCCATCACCTGGCCGGACAATTACCAGGTCGGGTTCCAGCTGCGCGGTGATTCGCCCGGCAATGATCTGCAGTTCAAGCTGATCGATGCCAGCGGCGACAACGTGTGGTGGGTCAACCGCCCCGGTTACGCCTTCCCCAAGACCTGGACGCCGGTGCAGTACCGCCAGCGCCAGATCGAAAAGGCCTGGGGCCCGGACCCGGACAAGACCCTGCGTAAGAGCGCGGCAGTGGAGTTCACCATCTACAGCAAGGTCGGCGGGCGCGGCACGGTCTGCTTCGACCGTCTCACACTGCAGGCGCTGCCGCCGGCCGATACCTCGGCGCTGGCGCCGTCGGTGATCGCCGATACCGCCCCCGCGCTGCAGAGCCGTATTGCCGATGGCAAGCCGGACACGGTGTGGATCAGCGGTGGCGTGCCCGACCAGACCATCAGCCTGGACCTGCACAGCGTGCGCGAGTTTGGTGGTGCGGTGATCCAGTGGGTGCCCGGCCTGGAAGCTACCCGCTACGTGGTGCGTGCCTCGGCCGATGGCCGGGACTGGCGTACCCTGCGCGAAATCACCGCCGGTGGTGGCGGTGACCGCGACTGGTTGGCACTGCCGGATACCGAGGCGCGCTACCTGCGCTTTGACCTGAAGAACGGCAGCAGCTGGCGCTACGGCATCCGCGATATCGCGATCAAGCCGCTGGATTTTGCAGGCACGCCGAATGAATTCGTTGAGTCGGTCGGTGCCGACCTGACCCGCGGCTTCGTACCGCGTGGCTTCAGCGGCGAGCAGCCGTACTGGACGCTGCTGGGCCTGGACGGCGGCCGCGAGCAGGCCCTGATCGGCGAAGACGGTGCGCTGGAAGTGGCCAAAGCCAGCTTCAGCGTTGAACCGTTCGTGGTGGTCGACAAGAAGGTGCTCAGCTGGGCTGACGTCGAAGCGAAGCAGTCGCTGCAGGACGACTACCTGCCGATCGCCAGCGTCGACTGGGCCCACCCCAAGGCTGCCTTGAAGGTAACCGGCTTCGTCCAGGGCAATCCTGCCAAGGCACAGCTGGTGGGCCGTTACACGCTGCACAACCCGGACAAGGTGGCGCACGATTACACCCTGGCGCTGGCGGTGCGGCCGTGGCAGGTGAACCCGCCGCGTCAGTTCCTCAACACGGTGGGCGGGGTCAGCCGTATCGACACGCTGGATTTCGAGCCTGGCCACGTCGACGTCAATGGCACGCCGCGGGTGTACCCGGTGCAGGCGCCGGACGCGGCATTCGCCAGCTCCTTCGACGGCAAGCTGGAGGTCACCCACCTGGCCAGCGGCAGCCTGCCCACTGCCACCGAAGTGCGCGATGCTACCGGGCTGGCCTCGGGCGCGCTGCTCTACCGCTGGCGGCTGGAGCCGGGCCAGAGCAGGGAGGTGGCCATCGTGCTGCCGCAGACCGGCGCGTGGACCACGCCGAAGGACTTCGACGCCAACAAGGCCCAGCAGCAGGTGGCCTCGATGTGGCGCACCAAGCTGGACCAGGTGGCGCTGCAGGTGCCGGCCGCCGGCAAGCCGCTGGCCGATACGCTGCGTACCGCACTGGCGCACATGCTCATTTCCCGGATCGGGCCGAGCCTGCAGCCGGGCACGCGATCATATTCGCGCAGCTGGATCCGCGATGGCGCGATGATTTCCGAAGGCCTGTTGCGAATGGGCCGCAGCGACGCGGTGCGAGAGTATGTGAACTGGTACGCGCCATACCAGTTCGACAACGGCAAGGTTCCCTGCTGCGTGGACGCGCGCGGCGCCGACCCGGTGCCGGAGAACGACAGCCATGGCGAGCTGATCTTCAACATCGCCGAGTACTGGCGCTACACCGGTGACAGCACTTTCCTGGAACTGATGTGGCCGCACGTACAGGGGGCCTATCAGTACATGGAGCAGCTGCGCCTGAGCGAGCGCACCGAGGAAAACCGCGCGCGCAATCCGGCCTTCTACGGGATGATGCCGGTCTCGATCAGCCACGAAGGCTATTCGGCCAAGCCGATGCACTCGTACTGGGACAACTTCTGGGCCCTGCGCGGCTACAAGGATGCGGCGATCATTGCCAGCACGCTGGGCAAGATGGAGGCGCTGCAGATCGCCGAATCGCGCGACCAGTTCCGTGGCGACCTGCAGGCCTCGCTGTTGGCGGCCACGGCCCTGCACAAGATTGATTTCCTGCCCGGTTCGGCCGAGCTGGGCGATTTCGATGCGACCTCCACCACCATCGCACTGGCTCCGGCCGGCGAGCAGGGACGGTTGCCGCAACCGTATCTGGACAATACCTTCGAGCGCTACTGGAAGCAGTTCGAGGAGCGCCGCGACGGCAAGCGCGAGTGGAAGGATTACACCCCGTACGAATGGCGCAACGTCGCCGCGTTCGTGCGCCTGGGCTGGCGCGACCGCGCCTGGCAGGCCACCGAGTTCTTCTTCAGGGACCGCGCGCCGCAGGCCTGGAACCAGTGGGCCGAAGTGGTCTCGCACACGCCGCGCAAGCCGTTCTTCGTCGGCGATCTGCCGCATGCCTGGGTGGCGTCGGACTTCGTGCGCTCGGCGCTGGACATGTTCGCCTACAACCGCGACGTGGATGACAGCCTGGTGCTGGCCGCCGGCGTGCCCAGCCGCTGGCTGGATGGCGCCGGGGTCGGGGTGAAGGGGTTGCGCACCCCGAATGGACAGCTCAGCTACACGCTGGCCCGCAGCGACAGGCAGCTCACGCTGCAGATCGCCTCCGGGCTGCTGGTACCGCAGGGCGGGGTGATCCTGCCGTGGCCGTTCAGCGGCGAACCGGGGGATGCCACCATCAACGGCGAGCCGGCGCAGTGGCTCAACGGCGAGCTGCGCATCACCCAGGTGCCGGCCAGGGTGGAGGTGCAGATCCCGGCCTCGGTGCGGCGCGCCGAACGCAAGGCGCCGTGACCGCGGCGGTGCTGCGCCCCGGCATGCTCGGCGTGCTGCTGGCCTGCGCGCTGGCGGCGCTGCCGGCGCGCGCGGCAGCGCCGGTGGAGAAGGGCATGAGCATGGTCACCTTCAACCTGCACCATGACCGCGAAGACTGGCCGCAGCGACGCCAGGTGATCCTGCGCGAGCTGCAGGCGTTGCAACCCGACGCGATCGCGCTGCAGGAAGTGATCCAGACGCCGCATGTGCGCAACCAGGCCGCTTGGCTCGCGCGCAGGCTCGGCTATGACTACCAGTTTGTTTCCACAGATCCGCCGGGGCGCTTCAAGCGGTATGGCAATGCGCTGCTGACCCGGCGGCCGGTGCTGGCGCGCGGTGAGCGGCTGTTGGCACCGCTCACCGATTACCGCACCGTCGCACACCTGCGCATCGACGTGGACGGGCAGGCGGTGAACGTCTACGCCACCCATCTCAACGAGCGTTCGGATGAGACCGGCAGTCGCATCCGCGGCGAGCAGGTGGCGGATCTGTTGAAGTTCATCGCAGGCACCGCAGGTGATGCACCTGTGGTGATTGCGGGAGATTTCAATGCGCTGGTGGATGCAGGCGATCTGAGTGCGCTGCGCCAGCGCTACGGCGACAGCTACGGAAGCGTGCACGTGAACAACGAACTGGCGGAGATCAGTACGTTGAACCGGCACTACTACGATGCGCCGTCGCGCATCGACCACATCTTCTTCCAGCAGGACAGGCTGCTGGCCCGCGAAGCGAAGCTGCTGTTCGACCAGCCCTACGCCGAAGGGCGCTGGGCGTCGGACCATTACGGCGTGTGGACCCGCCTGCAGTTCGCACCGTAACGTCGGCAGGACGCACGACGCGTTGTGCGGCCACCGGTAGAGTCGGTTCCCAAACGACTGCACGTGGTGCCGGCCAGATGCGGTAACGCATGACTGTCGATCGGGAACGGCTTTGCTGCATGTAACGGCAACAGCATCCTTCGATGCAGGTCATGCGTTACCGGGCCGATCAGCGATGCGTGCAGTCGTTTGGAAACCGACTCTACCCGTGGCCGCATCATTCGATCAGCACGGTCGCGATCCAGAGTCCGACCCCAAACGCAGACAGCGGCCCGAAGGCCGCTGTCTGTTTGTTACCTTGCCGCTGGAACCGGATCAGGCCTTGTCGGTCTTTTCCGGGTCCTGCTTGTCGGCATCGTCGGCCTTGGCGACATCGGTCGGGATGTCTTCGCGGGCTTCGGCGTGCGCGGCCTGGGCGGCTGCATCGGTCGGTGCGGCGTCGCTGCCGGCGCTGCCGAACAGCTGGCCGTTCTGCATCGCCGGCGTAACCGGCGCCGAGTCACCGCGTGCCACCGGTGCCGGGGCAGCCGGCGCGGCCGGAACGGCGTCCACTGCATCCAGCATGCTGGTCTGCACCGGACGACCGACTTCGGTCGGACCCTTGTGCTCGACAACCGGTGCGCTGGTGCTGGCGTCGGCGGCCTTCGGGGTCTCGACGGCGGCCGGCGCGGTCGGGGCCGGGGTCACGGCGGGCGTTGCAATCAGCTTCGGTGCTTCGGTTACGACCGGGGCTGCGACAGCCTTCGGCGCTTCAGCTGCGACCGGCGTTTCGACGGCCTTCGGCGCTTCGGTCACGGCCGGCGTTTCAACAACCTTCGGCGCTTCGGTCACGACCGGGGCTTCAACAGCCTTGGGCGCTTCAACCACGACCGGGGCTTCAACGGCCTTCGGTGCTTCTGTCACCACCGGCTTCGCAGCCTCCGGTGCCTTGGCAACCGGCGCGGAGGCCGGCATCGGCGATTCCACGAACGGCACGCGGTCGGTGTAGGACGGGGTGCGCTCTGCCACCGGCTCGGCCTTCGGGGCCGGGGCGGCCTCGCTGTGACCGGCGGTTACCACCGGGCTGCTGACCACGGCCAGCGGCGCAGCGGCGGCAACGGCAGCCACCGGGGCCGGGCGCGGGGCCTGGACCGGAGCAGCCGGCGCAGCGCCGTCGTCATCGAAGTCGAACTCCGGGTTCGACTCGGTGCTGCGGGCGGCCTGGCGGGCAGCCTGGACGGTGGTGTCACCGTCCTGCTCGCCATCCTGGTCGTCGCTGTCGCCGTCGTCGTCCAGACCGCCGTCATCGTTCAGACCATCGCTGCCGGCAGCCTGCTCGCCATTGCCACGACGACGACGGCGACCACCGCGACGGCCACGACGACGGCGCGAGGCGCCTTCGCCGCTGGCATCGTCGCCGGCGGCCGGGGTGTCGCCCTGCTCGGCCGACTCGCCCTCCACCGCAACGGTGGTCAGGCGGGTATCGTCGGCCGCTGCAATGCTGGACGCCGGGGTCGCGGCGGTGGTGGTCGGGATCGCCGCGTCGGCCACGGCCACCGCTGCGGTTACCAGCGCGGCATCGGCAACCGTCGCGCCGGTCTGCGCCGGCTTGGCGGCGTCGGGCTGCGGCTGACGCGCGGGCTTGTCGCCCTCGTTCTGCTGGCGCGGGGGCTTCTGTTTCTGGTTCAGCTTCGGCTGCTGCTCATTGCGCGGGGCCCTGGGCTGCTGCTCGTTGCGCGGTTTGCCCTGCTGGGGCTGGCCAGCGGCGGGCGCGGCAGCCTGTGCGGCCACGTCCTGGCGGCGCTCGTCGCGGCGCTCGCCCTTGCCGGCGCGTTCGCCACGGTCGTCGCGACGGTCCTTGCCACGGCCCTGGCCCTGCTGGCCCTGGCCCTGGCCACGTTCGCCACGCTCATCGCGGCGGCCGTTGCGGTCCTTGCCGTTGCGGTCCTTGGTGCGGCCGTTGCGGCTGCCGTCCTGGGCCGGGCGCGCGTTGGTCTGCGGTGCGGCAGCCGGGGCCGGCTCGCCGCCGAAGATGCGCTTGAGCCAGCCGACCACGCCGGTGGCGGCCGGGGCAGCGACCGGCGCGGGGGCGACCGGGGCCGGGGCAGGCGCCACCGGTTCGGTAACCTCGCGGACCGGGGCCGGGGAGCTGTGCTTGACGTTGGTGACCGCCGGAGCGACCGGGATGTTCAGCTGCGCCTTGGTCAGCGCATGCACCGGCAGCTTGCGCGGGGTGCCACGCTGGTAGCTCGGCTTGCCGCTTTCCTCGCCCAGTTCGTTTTCACGCAGGCGGGTCACTTCGTAGTGCGGGGTGTGCAGCTGCTCATCGGCCACGATCACGATCGGCGCGTCATGGCGCTGTTCGATCTCGCGCAGCGCGCTGCGCTTCTCGTTGAGAAGGTAGTTGGCGATCTCGACCGGGGCCTGGACCAGCACCTGCCCGGTGTTTTCCTTCATCGCATGCTCTTCAGCCACGCGGATGATCGACAGCGACAGCGATTCCACCGAGCGCATGCGGCCGTGGCCGTCGCAACGCGGGCAGACGATCTGGCTGGATTCGCCCAGGCTCGGGCGCAGGCGCTGGCGGCTCATCTCCATCAGGCCGAAGCGCGAAATGCGGCCCAGCTGCACGCGCGCACGGTCGTACTTGAGCGCGTTCTGCAGGCGGTTCTCGACTTCGCGCTGGTGCTTGTTCGACGACATGTCGATGAAGTCGATCACCACCAGGCCGCCCAGGTCGCGCAGGCGCAGCTGGCGGGCCACTTCCTCGGCCGCTTCCAGATTGGTCTGGAACGCGGTGTCCTCGATATCGCTGCCCTTGGTGGCGCGCGAGGAGTTCACGTCGATGGCGGTCAATGCTTCGGTCTGGTCCACCACGATCGAGCCGCCCGAGGGCAGGCGGACGTTGCGCTCATAGGCGCCTTCGATCTGCGATTCGATCTGGAAGCGGTTGAACAGCGGAATGTCGTCGGTGTAATGCTTGAGCTTGCGCAGGGTCTGCGGCATCACCTGCTGCATGAACTCGCGGGCGGTGTCGTACAGCTCCTGGGTGTCGACCAGGATCTCGCCCACATCGGCGCGCAGGTAGTCGCGCAGCGCGCGCACGATCAGGCGCGATTCCTGGTAGATCAGGAACGGGGCCGGCTTGGTCAGCGCCGCTTCGGCAATCGACTTCCAGACCTGCAGCAGGTAGTCCAGGTCCCACTGCAGCTCTTCGGCATCGCGGCCGACGCCGGCGGTGCGGATGATGACGCCCATGTCGTCGGGGATCTGCAGCTTGTCCAGCGCTTCCTTCAGCGCGGCGCGGTCTTCGCCCTCGATGCGACGCGACACGCCACCGGCGGTGGGTGAGTTCGGCATCAGCACCATGTAGCGGCCGGCCAGGGAGATGAACGTGGTCAGGGCGGCGCCCTTGTTGCCTCGCTCTTCCTTGTCGACCTGGACCACCACTTCCTGGCCTTCACGCAGCAGCTCGCGGATGCCGGCCTTGTTGTGGTCGACCCCGGCTTGGAAATAATCGCGGGAGATTTCCTTCAGCGGCAGGAAGCCGTGGCGTTCGCCGCCGTATTCAACAAAGGCCGCTTCCAGCGAGGGCTCAAGGCGCGTGATGCGGCCCTTGTAGATGTTCGACTTCTTCTGTTCCTTGGACGGCTGTTCGATGTCGATGTCGTACAGCGTCTGGCCATCCACGATGGCTACCCGCAGCTCTTCAGCCTGCGTGGCGTTGATCAGCATTCGCTTCATATTGCGTTCCTCGCGCGCTGCTACCGCGCGGAACGCCATGGGGTTTCGCTTCTGGTCACGCTTGCACGCCCATCGCGCATGCGCGGGGAGGGCGGCTTGGGTTTCCAGCGCTTCAACACCACGGCAGGCCGCGGGAGCGCTTCATTTTGTTTTGGTTTGGGTGTTGCGGGCCGGAGGCAGCTTTCAGCCAGGCTGGAGCGCCACAGGGACATTTTTTCAGCGCAGACGCGTGTCAGGCATCCGGCGATGGCCGGGACTGCCGGTGAGCCGCTAACATGGCCGCCCCGGGGGCGGTGGCTGCGCACTGTGCCGGAATCGAGGGAAGCCGGGCTTCTGGCCCAGAGCAACTTCCAACGAAATCAATCCCTTATCTCGCCCGCCGAGTGTAACAGAATAAAAGGCCAATGACCGATACCGTGCCGTCCCCCAAACCCGCTGAAGGCAAGACCAGCGTCCGTCTCCTGACTGTTCCGGCCGACCGTGCCGGGCAACGCCTGGACAACTTCCTGCTCGGCCAGCTGAAGGGTGCGCCACGCAGTCTGGTCTACAAGCTCGTGCGCAGCGGCCAGGTCCGTGTGAACGGCGGCCGCGCCAAGGCCGAACGCAAGCTGGTGGAGGGCGACGAAGTGCGCGTGCCTCCGGTTCGTCTCACTGAGGAAGGAGACAAGGCGGGGCCGCCGGCGGCATTCATGAAGCGGCTGGAAGACGCCATCGTTTATGAAGACGAGCGCCTGCTGGCCCTGAACAAGCCTTCCGGCGTGGCCAGCCACGGCGGCAGCGGGATCAGTTTCGGGGCCATCGAGACGCTTCGCGCGCTGCGCCCGGGCAAGACCCTCGAGCTGGTGCACCGGCTGGACCGGGACACCTCGGGCCTGCTGATCGTGGCCAAGAAGCGCTCGGCGCTGAGCGAACTTCAGGCGCTGCTGCGTGAAGACCACGGTGCGGGCATCCGCAAGCGCTACCTGACCCTGCTGGTGGGGCGCATGCCCGATGGCACCATGACCGTGGACGCCCCGTTGCACGTCGGCCTGCGCCAGGGCGGCGAGCGCCACGTGCAGGTCAATGCGATCGGCAAGGAATCGATCAGCCACTTCAGCGTGCTCGAGCGCAAGGGCGGCCATTCATTCTGCGAAGTCCGCATCGAAACCGGGCGCACCCACCAGATCCGCGTGCACGCCCAGCACCTGGGGCACCCGGTGGCCGGTGACGACAAATACGGCGATCCGGACGTCAACAAGCGGCTTCGTGACCAGATCGGTCTGAAACGCCTGTTCCTGCACGCCGCTTCGCTGGAGTTCTCGCTGGACGCCGGCAAGACCCCCTACCTGCTCAATGCGCCGCTGGCGGAAGAGCTGACCGATGCGTTGAACCGGTTGGGGTGACGCGCGACGACCAACGGTCGTCGCCTACCGTGGTTGGATCGCGGTAGGTACCGACCGTTGGTCGGTACGCCCTACCATTTGAACAACACCAGGCTGATCGCCAGGCTGGCCATGCCGGCCACCAGACCGTACACCGTCTCGTGACCCCTGGAGTACCGCTTGGCTGCCGGCAGCAGCTCATCCAGCGCCAGGAACACCATCACCCCGGAAATAAGCCCGAACACCCAGCCGAACGTCGCGTGGTTGAGCACCCCGGACAACAGCACGTACCCGATCGCCGCACCAATCGGCTCGGCCAGCCCCGACAGCAGGCTGGCGCCGAACGCGTAGAACTTGTTCTGGGTGGCGAAATACACCGGCACCGCGATCGCAATGCCCTCGGGAATATTGTGGATGGCAATCGCAAACGCCAGCGGCATGCCCACTGATGGGCTTTCCAGCGTCGCAAAGAACGTGGCCAGGCCTTCCGGGAAGTTGTGCGCGGTGATCGCCACCGCCGTCAGCAGGCCCACCCGCTTGATGTAGGCCTTGTTGTTTTCCCGGAACATCGGGTCCTGCTTGTCCAGGCTTTCATGCGGGTTCGGGATCAGGTGATCGATCAGCACGATCAGCAGGACCCCGCACAGGAACGCTGCCGTGGCATAGGCATAACCCACGCGCGCGTCATAGGCCAGGCTGAACGAATCGATCGCCTTGGTCAGGATCTCGGTCAGCGACACGAACACCATGGCGCCGCCGGCGAAGGCCAGGCCGAAGGCCAGCAGGCGGGGGTTGGGGCGGCGCGAGAACAACACCATCAGGCTGCCCAGGCCGGTGGCCAGGCCGGCAGCCAGGGTCACCAGCAGGGCGACCCATACATTTTCACTCGAGATGTCCAGCATGCGCCACAGCGTCCTTTGATCAGCCGCCGCGACGCAGGCGCTCTTCCACGGCGAAGCACTCGTCGGGCTTGGGCTGCGGCGGGTTGAAGCTCACCGGTACCTGGATGGTGGTGGGCACCGCCTGGCCGGCGCGGGTGGCTGCCTTGAACTGCCAGCCTTGCACCGCTTTCTGCGCCTGCTCGTCGAGCTGGGCGTTGCCGCTGCCACTCACAAGCTGCACCTGGCCGGGCTTGCCGTCGGTACCCACCACCACCTTCAGCGTAGTGGTGCCGCCAATCGCCTGGCAGGCCAGCTCGATCGGGTAGACCGGCGGCGGTGTCTTCACCGCGGCCACTTCGGTAGGCGCTGCCACCGGTGCCGCCGGTTCCGACTCCGACGACCCGCCACAACCGGCAAGGGACAGCACCGCCGCGGTCAGTGCCACGCGTATCTGGATGTTCATCGCTATCACTCCGTCAGGCCCGAAGCCTTGGCTGCACAGATGAAGTCGTTCTCGCTCAACCCACCCACGTCATGGGTGGAAAAGCGCACCACGGCGCGGTCGTAATGCACGCCGAGGTCCGGGTGGTGGTCTTCCGCATGGGCCACCCAGGCCAGGGCGTTCACGAACGCCATGGTCCGGTAGTAGTCGGAGAAGCGGAAGGTCCGGACCAGGGCCTGGCCCTGCTCGGCCAGCTCCCAGCCGGGAACCTGCGGCAGCAGCTCGGCTATCCGGGCCTCGCCCAGCTTGTGGTCGCTGCCCTTGCGCGGTACGCACCGGGCCTGCGCCAGCGGAATCAGGTCGGCCATCAAATCCTCCACCTCGTGTATGCCTGAACAATGCGCCGGCCGGTGTATAAACCGAATGAGCGCATAACATGTAAGCCGCTAGAATAGCCGCATGATCCAGATCTCCGACACTGCCCAGACCTATTTCCGCAAGCTCATCGAGCGCGAAGCCGTGCCCGGCATGGGCGTGCGCCTCAGCGCCGTGGACGCTGGCACCCCGCGCGCCGACGCCCGCCTGGAGTTCGCCGAACCGGCCGACCTGCTGGGCGACGAGTGGGCGGTGGACTGCGACGGCTTCACCCTGTACGTGGCCGCCACCAGCGTGGCCTGGATGGATGGGGCCGACATCGACATCGTCACCAATGCCACCGGCGGCCAGCAGCTCACCATCAAGGCCCCGAAGATCAAGGGCGAGGCCCCGGCCGATTCCGCCTCGCTGGTCGAACGCGTGCGCTGGGTGGTGGAAAACGAAGTCAACCCGCAGCTGGCCTCGCATGGCGGCAAGGTCGCCGTGCAGGAAGTATCTGCCGACGGCGTGGTCCTGCTGCGCTTCGGCGGCGGCTGCCAGGGGTGCGGCATGGCCGATGTCACCCTGAAGCAGGGTATCGAGAAGACCCTGATGGGCCGCGTGCCCGGGATTACCGCAGTACGCGACGCGACCGACCATGACAGCGGTCATGCGCCGTATATTCCCCGCGGCACGGCTGCCTGATCGGCCTGCGTGACACTGCGCCGGGCTGACGAGATCCTCCACTGGCTGCTGGCTCGCCAGCCGGACAAACGCATCGTTGAGAAAACCACGGGCCTTCCCTACGGGTGGGGCCTGTGGTTGCGTGCGCTGACCCCGCTGCCGCGCCCGTTCCGTTCGACCGAGGTCATTGCCGAACTGATCCAGCGGCCGTTGCCAGGCCCCCCCGGCCGGCTGCCGGCGCTGGGCGTGGTGCAGTCGCTGCGGCGCCTGCTCTGGCAGACCTGGGACCCGGCCCCGCGCGACCAGCGCTGGATGCGCTGGACCGCGGCCGTGATAAGCGTGCTGCTGCACGTCATGTTCGCGCTGCTGCTGGTGTGGGTGGCACTGATCCGCCCGCCGGCGCAGTCCGAGCAGGGCGGCGAGGGCGGCCGTATCCAGGTGGAATTCCTGGGCAGCGGAACACCCCGGGACAGTGGTGGCGGCGAGCCCGGCGCCGGTAGCGCCGGTAGCGCCGGTAGCGCAGTAGCGGCAGCTGCTGCGGCCTCGCAGGCTGCGGCCTCGCAGGCTGCGGCCTCTCAAACGGCGGCGACCGCAGCCACCGCGCCCCAGCCGCCGGCGTCCGCGCCGGAACCGGCCGCCAGCGCCGAGCCCACGCCGGCCCCAGCAGTCCCGGCACCTGCTGCGGTAGAGCAGCCGATCCAGGCCACCGACGTGGCCGAAGCGACCAGCGATTTCGTGGTGCCGCCCACCACCGTACCGCGCACTGAAGTGCGGGTGATTCCGCGCGATGCGCCTGAGCCACAGGTTCGCGAACGCACTGTGGAGATGGCGGATGCACCAACCCCGCCTTCGATCACTCCGGCAGTGCGCCCGGTGGAGCCGCAACTGCGCACGCGCGACATCGCGGTGCGCGAACGTGAGGTCACCGTGGTCACCGCACCCACGGCGCCGGTGGCCGTGCCCGGTCCACGGGTCGAGGTCAGCCTGCCTCAGCGCGAACTGCAGGTGCGCGAACGCGAGGTGACCCCGGCGCCGTCGATATCGGTCACGGTCGCGCCGGTGCCGCAGCGGGAAATCACCGTGCGCCGGCGCAGTCCGGAGCTGGCAGTACGCGAGCGCGCGGTGCCGAACGCCACGCCACGCCCCGCAACGGCCGCAGCGACCCCATCGGCAGCGGCCTCGGTGCCATCGCCCACGCCCGCGCAGAGTGCGGCCAGCCAGGCCACGCCAAGCCGCAGCAGCGCGTCGAATGCCGCGCCCGCAAGTACCGCGGCCGCGCGACCCTCGCCCACGCCCGGCAACTGGGCCACGCCCGCACGTGGGGATGATTGGGGTGCCTCGGTCCGCGAAAGGGCCGGCGAGCGCAGCGGCGCACAGGCCAATCAGGGCGCTGGCCGCACCGCCGACGGACTGTTCAATGCAGATGGCAGCGTCCGCGTACCCGAGCAGGATGGCACCGGGGACAGCGCACGCGGCGCCCCTGGTGGCGAGAACGACGGCTGGAGCCGCGAACGCATCGCGCAGTCGGGCACGTGGCTCAAGCGCCCGCCGTACGACTACACGCCCACGTCGTTCGACAAATACTGGGCGCCGAACGAATCGCTGCTGGCCGAGTGGGTGCGCAAGGGCATCAAGGCCGTGGAGATACCGATCCCGGGCACCAGTTCAAAAATCTCCTGCGTGGTATCGATCCTGCAATTCGGTGGCGGCTGTGGCCTGACCGATCCCAACATGCAGGACCAGCCGGCGGTGGCCCGCCCGCCACCGGACATTCCGTTCAAGAAGGAATTGCAGGAAGACAACGGAAGTCGATGATGGCCGCGCCATCATCGGTTCCGGTTCCGGTGCCGGTGCCGGTGCTTTTGCCGTTGCTGTCGCTGGTGCTATTGCCGTTGCTGTCGCCGGTAGGGTTGCATCCCGATCAACCGCCGTGAAATGCCCCGCGGCCGGTAGGGCATGAACATCGGCGGGGAAAGCCGTCACGTCGTTCGAGGCAATGCGTTACCGGGCGTTGCAGCGCTATCGGCGGTCGTTTGGGAACCGACCTTACCCCGGTGCGTCACTCGTGCAGCGCTACGAATGCCCAGAAGGGCACGTTCTGCTCCGTCCATGTTTCGCTGGCGTCGGCCAGGATATCCAGGAAGGTGTCAAAGTCCTTCTCCGCGTTCTCCTCCAACCCGTCGGCATCGCTGAAGAACAGCGCATAGCCGTTGGCCTTCTGCCACGACAGATCGCGCAGGCAGTCCAGCAGCGCGTCCCAGTTGCCGCCAAACGTCTGCGGGAAATCCAGCTGCGCGGCAACGCGTGCCAGCAGCGTGCGCTTGTCATTGCACCCCTGCAGATCAATCGTGGTCACGCGCAGCGCGGCATCGCGCATCGCCGCAGACAAGGGTGCGATGTCCTCGTTGGTGACCCGGTAGACGCCGGCGTTGTTGATGTCGTCCAGGTTCAATTCGAATCCATCGTGGTTCATTGCCAGCTCCCGGCAGGTGGGACCTCGAAACTGCGGAAGGTTTCGTAATGGTCGTCGGTGTAGAACCAACCGGTCGGCGGAGTGCCGCCGGTCACGATGCGGCGTGCGCCGCGGTTGCCGGCACCCGGCGTGTCCACGGTGTATTCGCGGTAGTAGCCGCGCGGGCGATCCGGCAGGCGCTGTTCGCGGTTGCTGAAAACGCCGCCGTCCTGGCGGTGCGGGTAGGGGCCGCCGCGCTGGATCAGGAGGATGGTCTGGCGGGCTTCGGCAGGCAGGAAGGCGGGCAGGGCGTCTTGGGTGCGCTGCGCGGTGGCGCCGGGATTGGCCGGGGCGTTGTCGATCGGCGCAGTGTCGGCACCTGGCTGGGTCAGCGACGGCGCGAACTGCGGCGCGGGTGCGCGCTGGGCCAGTTTGATCGCGGCCAGGCCACCTACCAGGAGCACGATGGCAAGCAAAAGCAATAAGGGTTTGCGCATGGGCGGGTATGCCGTGACGAGTAGGGCTTACTGTACTGGGTCTTGGCTAAACACTGCGTGGTTGCCACGCAGGGCGTGGCACTACGCGGTCTTCCCGCCGATCGCGGTGATGGATTCGTCACCGATGCATAACATGTGTTCGACGCAGGACGAAGTTTCCTTTACGTGGGGGTTGGTAAGCTTGGCGGCCATCCCCATCATCGACTTCGCAACGCCCGGTCTTCGCCGGGCGAGTGAGCTACCAGGAGAACCACATGGCCTACACCCTCCCCAAGCTGTCCTACGCCTACGACGCGCTTGAGCCGCATATCGATGCGGCCACCATGGAAATCCATCACACCAAGCACCACCAGACCTACATCAACAACGTCAACGCGGCACTGGAAGGCACCGAGTACGCCGACCTGCCGGTTGAGGAACTGGTCAAGAAGCTCAAGTCGCTGCCGGAAAACCTGCAGGGCCCGGTGCGCAACAACGGTGGCGGCCACGCCAACCACACCCTGTTCTGGACCGTGATGGCGCCCAATGCCGGGGGTAACCCGACCGGCGACGTCGGCCAGGCCATCGACGCCCAGCTGGGCGGTTTCGAGAAGTTCAAGGAAGCCTTCACCAAGGCGGCGCTGACCCGGTTCGGCAGCGGCTGGGCGTGGCTGAGCGTGACCCCGGACAGGAAGCTGGTGGTGGAAAGCACCGGCAACCAGGACAGCCCGCTGATGGAAGGCAACACGCCGATCCTGGGCCTGGACGTGTGGGAACACGCGTACTACCTGAAGTACCAGAACCGTCGCCCGGAATACATCGGCGCGTTCTTCAACGTGGTCGACTGGAAGGAAGTCGAGCGTCGTTACCAGGATGCCATCGCCTGATCGACAGGGCGACCTGAGAAACATTAAGGCCAGGCAGAAATGCCTGGCCTTTTCGTTTATCGGTCCCTGCGGTTACCGGGCAGCCGCATCACCCTGCAGCCGCAGGGTGGCGATGATGCCCAGGCGCAGGGCGCCGATATCGGTGCCTTCCAGCGCGGGCAGCTTCAGCGGTTGCAGGCCTTGTCCGGCGAAGTGGCTCACCTGGAACAGCACATCCAGCCCATGACCGCCCGCGATCCCGGCTGCTGACGGCGGGTCGACGCGCTCGCCGGGATTCTTGCGCGCCGGCTGGAAGCCGGGCGAGCTGCGCACCAGTTCATCGGTGTCGGCCGAGAAGTCGCCTGCAATCAGCGAGGGCAGGCCGTCCGAGGTCGCGCCGATCCAGGTCATCAGGTCACTGGTCTGGTGCTCTCGCACCCGCGCTTCGTCCGGGTCCGGGCGCAGCCGCGCGACGTAGATGTTGACCTGCTCGTCCTGCAGGTTCACCCGCAGCATGCCCGCCGCACTGAACCGGCCCGGCGGATGGAGCAGGGTGACTCCGTCTTCGGCCACCGGCAGCCGGCTGAGCATGGCACTGCCGTGGCGCAGCGGCTGGCTGGGCGGGTCTGCGGTGACGAAATCGCAGCTGTAGCGCAGGCGGGTGGCCAGCCAGCAGGCGGGGTTGCCGCCCTTGGTCTGCAACACCCGCTGCACGGCGATCACGTCCGGCTGCAGGCCTTCCAGCACCTGCAGCAGCTGGTCGCGGCGCTGCTCCCACTGGTTCTCATCCGCAGCCGGCAGTTCCAACGTAGCGATCCTGAGCAGGCGCGGCGGTGCGTCGCTCTGCCGGGCGGCGACCGGGAGCGCAGGCGTGGTCAACAACAGGAGCAGGAACCAGCCGTGCCAGCGTCCTGCGACAACCGTGGGGAGGAGGCGCATAACGATAAGTTTACGCTTGGGCCGTCGACGTGCCGTGACTTCCGTCAATGGAATCAGATCCCTGCCATTGCGAGGCGGGGTTGTCACGTTCGGCCGCAACGTGCGCCGCCGTGCCCCTTCCGGTAACCTTGCGCCCTTTGAACCCGCAGGACAGCCCCATAGAATGAGCACGACCGCAGCCGCCAGCGCCGGCAAGGGAAGCATGCCGCGCCAGATTCCGTACATCATCGGCAATGAGGCCTGCGAGCGGTTCAGCTTCTATGGGATGCGCAACATCCTGGTGCAGTTCCTGATCACCTCGCTGCTGCTGCAGGAGATCACCGCCGATGGCCGGGCCGGCGAGGCCAAGGACATCATGCACAGCTTCATGATCGGCGTGTACTTCTTCCCGTTGCTGGGCGGCTGGCTGGCCGACAGGTTCTTCGGCAAATACCACACCATCCTCTGGTTCAGCCTGATCTACTGCGCGGGCCATGCCTGCCTGGCGGTATTCGAGAACAGCCGCGAGGGCTTCTTCCTCGGCCTGGGGCTGATCGCGCTGGGCGCCGGTGGCATCAAGCCGCTGGTGGCCTCGTTCATGGGCGACCAGTTCGACCAGAGCAACAAGCACCTGGCCAAGCTGGTCTTCGACGCCTTCTACTGGATCATCAACTTCGGCTCGCTGTTTGCCTCGCTGCTGATCCCGCTGGCGCTGAAGAACCTGGGGCCGCAGTGGGCGTTCGGCATCCCGGGGATCCTGATGTTCGTGGCCACGTTCGTGTTCTGGCTGGGTCGCAAGCGCTATGTGCTGGTGCCGCTGCCGGCCAAGGACCCGCATTCGTTCGGCAACGTGGTGCGCACCGCGCTGACCGCGCAGGTGCCGGGCAAGGGCCGTCCGGGTCTTACCCTGGCCATCCTGGGCGCGGTGCTGGCGGTGGCCTCGATGGGCCTGGTTGGCAGCCTGGGCATCGTTATCTGCCTGTGCATCGCGCTGGTGCTGGTGCTGGCCGGCGTGGGTGGCGGTACCTGGCTCCAGCTTGACCGCGCCCGCGCGGTGCACCCGGCCGAGGCGGTGGAGGGCGTGCGGTCGGTCCTGCGCGTACTGGTGATCTTCGCGCTGACCACGCCGTTCTTCTCGCTGTTCGATCAGAAGGCATCCACCTGGGTGCTGCAGGGCCAGCAGATGGCCATGCCGTCGTGGTTCACCGCCTCGCAGATGCAGGCGCTCAACCCGCTGCTGGTGATGATCCTGATTCCGTTCAACAACCTGGTGCTGTACCCGGCCCTGCGCCGCTTCGGGTTCGAGCCGACCGCGCTGCGCCGCATGACCGCCGGCATCGCCTTCAGCGGCCTGGCCTGGATCGTGGTCGGCGGTATCCAGGTAATGATGGACGGCGGCAACGTCATGTCCATCTTCTGGCAGATGCTGCCGTACGCGCTGCTCACCTTCGGTGAGGTGCTGGTCTCGGCCACCGGCCTGGAGTTCGCTTACAGCCAGGCGCCGCAGGCGATGAAGGGCGTGGTGATGAGCTTCTGGAACCTCACCACCACCATCGGCAACCTGTGGGTGCTGCTGTCCAACGCGGCGGTGCGCAACGAGACGGTGACGCACAAGATCGCCAGTACCGGGCTCAGCGAGGCCGCGTTCCTGATGTTCTTCTTCGCCGGCTTCGCCTTCGTGGCGGCGTTGGCCTTCGGTTGGTATGCCAAGCGCTATCGTATGGTCGACAACTACCGCGCTGCCTGAGTACCGCCATGACCCCCGTGAACCTGCTGCTGATCGCCATCACCGTCCTGGTCTCGTGGATGGCGTTCAAGAACCGAGCGCTGGCCGACCGCCTGATCCTGTGGCCGCCGGCCGTGGACCGCAAGCGCCAGTACGACCGACTGGTGACCTATGGGTTCATCCACGCGGACCTGGCGCACCTGGCGTTCAACATGATCACGCTGTTCTTCTTCGGCGGCCAGATCGAGTCGGTGATGGTCAACCTCACCGGCAGCTACCTTACGTACCCGGCGTTCTACCTGGGTGCGCTGGTGGTGTCGATCCTGCCCAGCTACCTGAAGAACCAGAAGAACCCGAACTACATGAGCCTGGGCGCATCGGGCGCGGTGTCGGCGGTGCTGTTCGCCTTCATCCTGATCAGCCCGTGGAGCATCATCTTCGTGTTCTTCATCCCGGCGCCGGCGATCATCTATGCCGCGTTCTACGTGGGCTACAGCATCTGGATGGACCGCAAGGGCGGAGATCGCATCAACCACAGCGCGCACCTTGCCGGTGCCGCGTTCGGCGTGATCTTCATGCTTGCGATGCGCCCGGCGATCTTCGACCACTTCCTGCGCGAGTTGAGCAACCCGCGCTTCGGCGCGTAACGCCACGGCGGGTTTGCCGTGACGTTACGTGCCGGTAGATCACGACCGTTGGTCGTGACTCCTTCTACGCAGCAAAACGCTGGTCGGTACCGTAGGTGCTGAGCAGCCGCGCGTACACTTCGTGGTCGATCAGATCGAATTCCGACCCTTGGGTCTGGCCATTCAGGGCCAGCTGGAACAGGCCTTCCAGCAGCGAGCTGTCGGCGTCGCCGGGCTGGGGGAAGTCGGGTGCATGGTCCATGTGACGCTCCTTGGGACACGGATGGGGCAGACAGGTGACGCAAAACGCGTGCCAGCTTTTGCGGCCTGTCCGAAACCGATATCGGCTTGAATCGGGCGGACTTTAGGTCTGCATGTGACAAAAAGCGTCGCCAGTTGTCCCTGTTCAGGCTTCACGCGATCATGGCGCTACGCTGCGCACTATCGCGACAGTGCCGCAGGAGACACCGCCATGGCTTCGGTCACCCCGCCCGGATTGGCGTATGAGGTGGAGCACGATCCAGCCCGCCACCGGTTCCAGGCCCGGATCCAGGGGGAACTGGCGCTGCTGGACTACAGGATCCAGCGAAAGCGGATGGTCATTACCCACACCGAGGTGCCCGAGGCCATTGCCGGCCGGGGCATCGCGGCGGAACTGACCAAAATCGCCCTGCGCTATGCACGGGACAACAGATACAAGGTGGTGCCGGCCTGCGCCTACGCCGAGCAGTTCTTCGAACGGCACGCCGAGTACCAGGACCTGCTGGCGTAGCAGGCACAGGTTTTTTTCACGGACGAAGGATCATCATGCTGGGTTTCAACAAGGGGATTGCAATGAACATCGCAGGAAACCGTCGCGCGCTGCGTACCGGCGCGCTGGCGTTGGCCGTGGGGCTGGTGCTGATGGCGGGCTGCAAGCGCGAGGCGGATACCGCCGTCGCACCGGTAACCGACACTACCGCCGCACAGCCGGCAACGACCGCGCCGCAGGCTGCCGTCGAGGCGCCGCTCGAGCTGCGGGACGTGATTGAAAACACCCCGCAGGCGGTGGTGGGCATCAGCTACCCCCAGGACGTGAACCGCTTCCCGGGGCTGGCCAAGGCGCTTTCGGACTACGCGACGGCGGCGCGCGCCGAACTGCAGCAGGCCGTGGATGGCCTCGGCAACGACAAGCCGACGATGCCCTACGAGCTGTCGCTGAGCTTCGAGAAGGTACTTGAAACGCCGCAGCTGGTGGTCGTAAGCGCCGATGGCAGCCGCTACACCGGTGGTGCCCATGGCGAACCGCTGGTGGCGCGTTTTGTGTGGCTGCCCGAAACGCAGACCATGCTCACCGCGGACAAGCTGATTGCCGACACCAAGGGCTGGGGCGTGGTCAGCGATTACATCGCCGACCAGCTCAAGGAGCGCGTGGCGACCCGGCTGAGCAGCGAAGACATGGAACCGGGCCAGCTGCAGGAATCGCTGCGCAGCGCCAGCCGCATGATTGCCGATGGCACCGGGGCCAGCGCCGAGAATTTCAGCCAGTTCCAGCCGATGACCGACCCCAATGGGCTGATCACCGCCGTGCGGTTCGTGTTCCCGCCTTATCAGGTGGGGCCTTACTCGGACGGCACCCAGACCGTGGACGTGCCGGCTGCCGTGCTGGCCCCGCACGTGGCCCCGGCCTACGCCGCGCTGTTCGCCAAGGGCTGACGGGGGCCGCCGATGGACGTGGGGCTGCAACGACGGGTTATCGAGTTGCTGCACGAGGCGGACGTCACCGTAGACGGTGATCGTCCGCACGACATCCACGTGCACGATCCGCATTTCTACCCGCGTGTCATCGCGCAAGGGTCGTTGGGGTTGGGCGAAAGCTACATGGATGGGCAGTGGGATGCCGCCTCACTGGATGGCTTTCTCCTTCATCTGATGCAGGCGCACCTGGACGACCGGGTACACGGCTGGCGAGAACTGGGTGACGCGCTCAAGGCGCGGCTGTTCAATCTGCAGGCTGGCGGCGGCAACCTCGAGGTGGGCCGTCGCCATTACGATCTGGGCAACGATCTTTACGGCGCGATGCTGGGCAGGCGGCTTGTCTACAGTTGTGGGTACTGGGCGGGCGCGGATGATCTGGACACCGCGCAGGAAGCCAAGCTCGACCTGATCTGCCGCAAGCTTCGGCTACGCCCGGGCCAACGTGTGCTCGACATCGGCTGCGGCTGGGGCGAGGCATTGAAGTTCGCCGCCGAACGCTACGGCGTTTCCGGCGTGGGCATCACCATCTCGCAGGAGCAGGCCGAGTACGCGCGCGAGCTGTGCGCGGGGTTGCCGGTCGAGATCCGCCTGCAGGACTACCATGAGGTCGAAGAGACCTTCGACGCGATCCTGTCGGTAGGCATGTTCGAACACGTGGGCGACAAGAACTACCGCAGCTATTTCGAGATGGCACGGCATTGCCTGGCGCCGGACGGGTTGTTCCTCCTGCACAGCATCGGCAGCAACCTGTCGCGGCATCGCACCGATCCGTGGATCGCACGTTACATCTTCCCCAATTCGATGCTGCCCTCGGCCGCGCAGATCACGGCGGCGTATGAGGGCCTGTTCGTGCTGGAGGACTGGCACAGCTTCGGCGCCGACTACGACCGCACGCTGCAGGCGTGGCGCGCCAATGTGGAAGCGGCCTGGCCGCGGCTGGACCCGCAACGCTACGACGAACGCTTCAAGCGCATGTGGCGGTTCTACCTGGCCGGCTCGATGGCCAGCTTCCGCTGCCGCCACGCGCAGCTGTGGCAGCTGGTGCTGTCGCCGAACGGCGTGCCGGGCGGGTATATCGCGCCGCGTTGATGGCCCCGCCGGGATGACGCCCAACAAAAAACCGCCCGGCTTTCGCCGGGCGGTTTCTTTTTTGCACGTTCCGTTTTACTTCTTTTCTGCCGTCAGACCGCGCTTCTCGAGCAGCGGCTCGATCTGCGGTTCGTGGCCGGCGAAGTTCTGGAACAGCTGCATCGCATCCACGCTGCCGCCCTTGGAAAGAAGGGTTTCGCGGAAATGGTCGCCGTTCTTGCGGCTCAGGCCGCCGTTCTCGCGGAACCACTTCTGGGTGTTGGCATCGAGCACTTCCGACCAGATGTAGGCGTAGTAGCCGGCCGAGTAGCCGCCCATGATATGGCTGAAGTACGGGGTCCTGTAGCGCGGCGGCACCGGCGCGTAATAGATGCCGTCCTTCTCGAGCGCGGCGCGCTCGAACGCCATCACGTCCTTGGCGGCCGGCACCTGGTCCGGGCCGATCTGGTGCCAGCGCTGGTCCAGCATGGCCGCACCCAGGTATTCGGTGGTGGCGAAGCCCTGGTTGAACTTGGCAGCGGCGATCACCTTGTCCAGCAGCGCCTGCGGCATCGCGGTGCCGTTCTGGTAGTGCTTGGCGTAGTTCTTCAGGATGAGCGGGTTGTCCGACCACATCTCGTTGACCTGCGAGGGGAACTCGACGAAGTCACGCGGCACCGAGGTGCCCGAGAAGTAGGGGTACTTCACGTTCGAGAACATGCCGTGCAGGGCATGGCCGAATTCGTGGAAGGTGGTGGTCACTTCATCCCAGGTCAACAGGGTCGGCTGGCCGGCCGGCGGCTTGGGAATGTTGAGGTGGTTGGCCACCACCGGCTTGAAGCCGGTCAGCTTGGACTGCGACACGTAGGAATTCATCCACGCACCGCCGCGCTTGGACGCGCGCGCGTAGGGGTCGAAGATGAAGATCGCCAGCTGGCTGCCGTCGGCGTCGAACACGTCGTAGACGGTCACGTCGTCGTGGTACACGGGCAGGTCGGTCCGCTGCTTGAAGGTCAGGCCGTATTCTTGGTTGGCGGCGAAGAACACGCCGTTCTCCAGCACGTTCTTCAGCTCGAAGTACGGCTTGAGCTGGGATTCGTCAAAGTTGTACTTGGCCTGGCGCACCTTCTCGCTGTAGTACGCCCAGTCCCACGCCTCGAGCTGGAAGGGCTTCTTGCCGGCGGCCCTCTGTTCCTTGTCGATCATCGCCTGCAGGTCGGCCGCTTCGCGCTTGGCGTTGGCCACCGCGGCCGGGGCCAGCTGGCCGAGCATGGCGTTGACCGCTTCGGGGGTCTTGGCGGTCTGGTTGGTCAGGTTGTAGGCGGCGAAGTTGTCGAAGCCCATCAGCTTGGCCTTGTCGGCGCGCAGCTGCATGATGCGCGCGACCAGCGCGGTATTGTCGAACTCGCCACCACGGCTGCCACGGGTGACCGAAGCATCGTAGATCTTCTTGCGCAGGTCGCGGTTGGCCAGGTTGGTCAGCGGCGGCTGGCCGGTGGTGTTGAGCAGGGCGATGACATACTTGCCCTCCAGATTGCGTGCCTTGGCGGCTTCGGAGGCGGCGGCGATCTGTTCGGCCGACAGGCCGTCGAGCTGCTTGACGTCGTCGACGATCACCGCCGAGGCGTTCACTTCGTTCTGTACGTTCTGGCTGAACTTCGTGCCCAGGTTGGCCAGCTCGGCGTTCATTTCCTTGAGCTTGGTCTTGTCGGCGTCATTGAGCTTTGCGCCGGCGCGCACGTAGCTCTCGTAGTACTTCTCGACCAGGCGCACGCCTTCGGCGTCCAGCCCGAGCTGGGTGCGGGTGTCATACAGGGCCTGGATGCGGGCGAACAGCTTGCCGTTCAGCGCGATCGCATCGCTGTGCGCGGCGAACTTGGCCGAGTAGTCGGCCTGCAGCTTCTTGCGCGCATCGTTGGTGTCCGCGCCGACCAGGCTGAAGAACACGGTGGTGGCGCGGTCCAGGGTGTCACCGCTCTTCTCCAGGGCGATGAGGGTGTTGTCGAAGGTCGGCTTGGCCTTGTTGTTGGCAATGGCTTCCACTTCCTTCAGCTGCTGGGCCATGCCGGCATCGAAGGCGGGAGCAAAGTCGCTGTCCTTGATCTTGTCGAACTGCGGGTAGTGCAGCGGCAGCGGGCTGTCGGCGAAGAACGGGTTGGCCTGCTGGGCGGCGCTGGCCGCAGGGGCGGCGGCAACGGCCGAATAGGCGGGCAGGGCAAGGCCGAGGGTCACGGCGACGGCAAGGGCAAGACGGGTGGTCAAGGGGTAATCTCCGGTCAGACAAGTGCCCGAGGTTAACCCGGGGCGGGGGGTGGGGGCTTGTGTCGAAAGGCATGTGCGGCGGGCGTGGCATTACAATCCACCGAACCCCCTCCGGAGCACGACCATGACCACTGCCTTCGATTTCTCCTTCGTGGACCTGGACGGCCAGGAGCAGGACCTTGACCAGTACCGTGGCAAGGCGCTGTTGCTGGTCAACGTTGCCAGCAAATGCGGCTTCACGCCCCAGTACGAGGGCCTGGAGAAGGTGTGGCGCGAGTATCGCGACCAGGGCCTGGTGGTGATCGGCTTCCCCTGCGACCAGTTCGGCCACCAGGAGCCGGGCAATGCCGAGGAGATTGCCAGCTTCTGCTCACTGACCTACGGCGTGGACTTCCCGCTGTCGGAGAAGATCGAGGTCAACGGGGAAAACGCCCACCCGCTCTGGAAGTGGCTCAAGGCCGAGAAGTCCGGCCTGCTGGGCATCGGTGCGATCAAATGGAACTTCAGCAAGTTCCTGGTCGGCCGGGATGGCAAGGTGCGCGAGCGTTACGCGCCGACCGACAAGCCGGAGAGCCTGCGCGGCGATATCGAGGCGGCGCTGGAATAGCCGTTTATTTTTCGACGAACGCGCGCTCGAACACGTAGTGGCCGGGCGTGCCGATCCGCGGCGAGGTCTGGAAGCCCCGGGCGTCCAGCACGCTGCGCAGGTCGGCCAGCATCTGCGGGCTGCCACAGATCATGGCGCGGTCGTTTTCCGGGCTCAGCTCGGGCAGGCCCAGGGTGCGCTGCATTTCGCCGCTTTCCATCAGCGAGGTCAGCCGGCCCTGGTTCGGGAACGGCTCGCGGGTCACGGCCGGGTAGTAGAGCAGCTTTTCGCCGATCATCTCGCCCAGGAACTCGTGCTCACGCAGTTCCTTCTCGAACAGGTCGCGGTACGCCAGGTCCTTTTCGTAGCGCACGCCGTGGGTGAGGATCACCTTGTCGAAGCGCTCATAGGTTTCCGGATCCTTGATCACCGACAGCCACGGCGCCAGGCCGGTGCCGGTGCCCAGCAGATACAGGTGTCTGCCCGGGTGCAGGTCGCTGATCAGCAGGGTGCCGGTGGGCTTCCTGCCGACCAGTACCTTGTCGCCCGGCTTGATGTGCTGCAGGCGTGAGGTCAGCGGACCGTCCTGGACCTTGATGCTGAAGAATTCGAGGTTTTCTTCCCAGTTCGCGCTGGCGATGGAGTACGCGCGCAGCAGCGGCCGCGCTTCGGTTTCCAGGCCGATCATCACGAACTGGCCGTTCTCGAAGCGGAAACCGCTGTCGCGGGTCGTGGTGAAGCTGAAGTAGGCATCGGTCCAGTGACGGACCTCAAGCACCGTCTCGGCGCCGAAAGCAGAAGACATGGGGAGGGGTCTGAGCTGTGTTGTCGCGTCCAGTTTATCTCAAATGAGATAAATTCTCATTGAACCCCGTTCAGCGATAGCCGGCGGCCTGCAGTTCAAACAGCTCGGCGTAGCGACCGCCCTGCGCCATCAGCTCGACGTGGGTACCGCTGGCCTCGATCCGCCCTCCGGCCAGCACCAGGATCCGGTCGGCCATGCGCACCGAGGAAAACCGGTGCGAGATCAGTACGGCGGTGCGGTTGTCGGACAGCTCCTTGAAGCGCTGGAACACTTCGAACTCGGCGCGCGCATCCAGCGCGGCGGTGGGTTCGTCCAGGATCATCACCTGCGCGTCGCGCATGTAGGCGCGGGCAATGGCAATCTTCTGCCACTGCCCACCTGACAGGTCCACGCCCTGCTTGAAGCGGCGCCCGATCAGCTGCTCGTAGCCCTGCGGCAGCCCGGCGATCACATCCTCGGCCATGCCTCGCCGCGCGGCGTCGCGGATGCGCGCGTCGTCAGTCATCGCCTCGACCAGGCCGACCCCGATGTTCTCGCCGGCGCTGAGGTTGTAGCGCACGAAGTCCTGGAAGATCACTCCCATGTTGGCGCGCAGGTCGTCCAGGTCGTATTCGCGCAGGTCGCGGCCGTCGAGCAGGATGCGGCCTTCGTCGGGGTCGTACAGCCGCGCCAGCAGTTTCACCAGCGTGGTCTTGCCGGCGCCGTTCTCGCCGACCAGGGCCAGCACTTCGCCGGCGCGCAGCTCGAAATCGAGATGGCGCACCGCCCAGCTTTCCGCGTCGGGATACTGGAAGCCCACGTTCTCGAACACGAAGCCCCGGGTGATCGGCTGCGGCACCGGCACCGCGTCGGGCCGCGAATGGATTTCCGGCTGGATCTGGAAGAACGAAAACAGATCGTCCAGGTACAGTGCCTGGCTGGCCACCTGCGAGAAACCGATCAGCAGGCCTTCCAGCAGCTGGCGCAGGCGCAGGAAGCTGCCGGCCAGGAAGGTGAGGTCGCCGATGGAGAAGTCGCCGCGCACCGTGCGCCAGGCGATGTAGGCATAGGCGGTGTAGTACCCGAGCGTGCCCAGGGCGGCCAGCAGGGTGCCCCAGAACGCACGTTTGCGCGCCAGTGCGCGGTTGGCGCGGAAGAACTTGTCGGCCAGGAACCGGTAGCGGTCGATCAGGAACCGGTGCAGGTTGAAGATCTTCACCTCTTTGGCCGTTTCCACGCTGGCGCCGATCTGGCGCAGGTAGTCCAGCTGGCGGCGCTCGGGGGTCCACTGGAAGTTGAGGCTGTAGCCGGCCGCGTTGAAGTGTGATTCGCCGATGAAGGCAGGCACCAGTGCCACGCCCAGCAGCAGGATCAGCCACGGCGCGTACACCAGCAGGCCAACCGCCAGGCTGGCCACGGTGATGGCGTCCTGGACCTGGCCGAACAGCTGGCTCATCAGGTTCATCCGGCCCATGGTCTGGCGCCGGGCGCGGTCCAGCTTGTCCTGCAGGTCCGGGTCCTCGAAGTCCTCCAGGTCCAGCTCGGCTGCGTGTTCCATCAGGCGCACGCTGGTGACGTTGGTGAACAGCTCCGAGAGCAGGGTGTCGGCGTAGCTGACGACGCGGCCGAGCAGGTCCGAGGCGATGGCCAGGCCGAATTCAAGCGCCAGCAGCGCCAGCAGTGGATTGAGCAGGCCGCTGGACAGTGCCTCGCCGAACGGTGGGAAACCGGCCTCATGCCGGCTCAGCAACAGCGCCGCATCGATGATGAGCTTGCCCACGTACAGCATCGCCACAGGCAGCAATGCGCGGATCACGCGCAGGCCCAGGCTGGCGCTGGCCAGCGCCGGGCTGGTCTGCCAGACCTGGCGCAGGAACGGGGGGAGGTTGCGCATCGCCTGGAAGCGTTCGCGCAGGCTGGGGTTTTTGGCGCCGGAGACGCCAGAGGCGGGGGAAGCAGGCATGGCCCCATTGTGCCTGCCATGGCTGTGAAGCCGGGTCGAGCGTTACGATTCTTGACCGTTGCGGCCGCCGCAGGGTGGTTATCGGGAGTGATTCCCACCACCGCCGGGCCGGGGCGCTAAAATGGACGACTTACCCCCGCCAGCCCCGAGCAAGCGAGCATTACGTGACATCGATCAAGCAGGAAGACCTCATCCAGTCCATCGCCGACGCGCTGCAGTACATCTCGTACTACCACCCGGTCGACTACATCAAGAGCCTCACCGCCGCCTACGAGCGCGAAGAGTCGCCCGCCGCGAAGGAAGCGATGGCCCAGATCCTGATCAATTCCCGGATGTGCGCCGAAGGCCACCGGCCGATCTGCCAGGACACCGGCATCGTCACCGTGTTCCTGGAAATCGGCATGAACGTGCGCTGGGACGACGCCACCATGGGCGTGGAAGACATGGCCAACGAAGGCGTGCGCCGGGCCTACAACCACCCGGACAACAAGCTGCGCGCCTCGGTGCTGGCCGACCCGGCCGGCAAGCGTACCAACACCAAGGACAACACCCCGGGCGTGGTCAACGTCAAGGTGGTGCCGGGCGATACCGTCGAGGTGATCGTGGCGGCCAAGGGCGGCGGTTCGGAAGCCAAGAGCAAGTTCGCCATGCTCAACCCGTCCGATTCGATCGTTGACTGGGTGCTCAAGACCGTGCCGACCATGGGCGCCGGGTGGTGCCCGCCGGGCATGCTCGGGATCGGCATCGGTGGCACCGCTGAAAAGGCGATGCTGCTGGCCAAGGAGTCGCTGATGGAGCCGATCGACATCAACGAACTCAAGGCCCGTGGCGCCTCCAACCGCGCCGAAGAACTGCGCCTGGAGCTGTACGACAAGGTCAACGCGCTGGGCATCGGCGCGCAGGGCCTGGGCGGCCTGACCACGGTGCTGGACATCAAGGTCAAGGACTTCCCGACCCATGCGGCCAACCTGCCGGTGGCGATGATCCCCAACTGCGCCGCCACCCGCCACGCCCACTTCACCCTGGACGGCAGCGGCCCGGTGATGCTGGACCCGCCGTCGCTGGAAGACTGGCCGCAGATCACCTACGACGCCTCCAAGGGCATCCGCGTCGACCTGGATACCATCACCCCGGAAGACGTGGCCAGCTGGAAGCCGGGCCAGACCCTGCTGCTCAACGGCAAGCTGCTCACCGGCCGCGATGCCGCGCACAAGCGCATGGTGGACATGCTCAACAAGGGCGAGCCGCTGCCGGTCGACCTCAAGGGCCGCTTCATCTATTACGTCGGCCCGGTCGATCCGGTGCGCGACGAAGTGGTGGGCCCGGCCGGCCCGACCACTGCCACCCGCATGGACAAGTTCACCCGCCAGGTGCTGGAACAGACCGGCCTGCTGGGCATGGTCGGCAAGGCCGAGCGCGGCCCGGCCGCAATCGAGGCGATCCGTGACAACAAGTCGGCCTACCTGATGGCAGTGGGCGGTTCGGCCTACCTGGTCTCCAAGGCGATCAAGGCGGCCAAGGTGGTCGGCTTCGCCGACCTGGGCATGGAAGCAATCTACGAATTCACCGTGCAGGACATGCCGGTGACCGTGGCGGTGGATTCCACCGGCGAATCAGTGCACATCACCGGCCCGCGCGAATGGCAGGCGAAGATCGGCAAGTTTCCAGTAGTAGTGGCCTGACCCTTGGCCTGGTCGGTACCGCCCCCTGGCAGGTACCGACCGTGGGTCGGTACCGCCTCAGCGCACCAGCATCCGCACCGCCAGTCCTCCCAGCACCGTGCCCATCAGCGCACGCTGCACCACCTGCCAGCGCGGGCGACCGGCCAGGGACGCGGCAATGCTGCCTGCGGCCAGCACGATCACGGCATTGACGCTGATGCTGGTGGCGATCTGCAGCGAGCCCAGCAACAACGACTGGGTCATGACGCTGCCATGGTCGTGCGGCTGGATGAACTGCGGCAGCAGCGACAGGTACAGCACCGCGATCTTCGGATTGAGCAGCGCGGTGAACAGGCCCATTGCAAACAACCGACGCGGGCTGTCCTGCGGTAACGCACGCAGCTCGAACGGCGAGCGCCCGCCTGGGCGCAGCGCCTGCCAGGCCAGGTACAGCAGGTACAGTGCGCCGGTCACGCGCAGCGTGTCATAGGCATGTGGCACCGCCATGAACAGCGCGCTGATGCCCAGCACCGCGCACAGCAGGTACACCAGCAACCCCACCGCGATGCCGCCCAACGACACCAGCCCGGCCACGCGGCCCTGGCAGATCGATCGTGACACCAGGTAGATCATGTTCGGCCCCGGGGTGAGCACCATGCCCAGTGCGATCAGACTGAAGGCGAGCAGTTGGGAAGGATCGGGCATGGCGGCGCGGCATCGGGCGGCAGAAGATGCGCTGCATGCTAGGCTGCGGCCGTGCGGCTCGACAGCCACAGGCGCACGGCAATGCAGCGCTCATCTGTATCCATTGCCGGTGGCTGCTGCGCGGGCATAATCACGACCTCTCCTTCCGCAGGTTCCGGGCATGGCCACCACGTTGTATGGATCCTCCAGTACTGCGTCACTTGTGGTGCACTGGCTGCTGATCGAGCTGGGCATCGAGCACACGCTGGTGTTGCTCGATTTCGACACCCGCGAACAGAAGTCGGCCGACTACCTTGCCCTCAACCCAGCCGGGCGCGTGCCCACGCTGGTGATGGGCAACCAGGTGCTGACCGAGGCGGCAGCTATCGCGTTGCACCTGGCCGACCTGCATCCCGAGGCCGGGCTGCTGCCGGCGCCGGCCTCGCCTGAGCGCGCGCAGGCCTACCGCTGGATGTTCTGGTGCGCCAACACCCTGCAACCTGCTTACCGAGCCTGGTTCTATGCCGATGAAGTGGCGGGTGCCGCCAATGTCGATGCGGTACGTGAGGGCGCGCGCCAGCAGCTTGAAGCGGGGTGGGCGCAGTTCACCGGGCATCTGCGACAGGCGGGGCCCTATGTGCTGGGCGAGCGCATCAGCGTGGTCGATTTCATGCTGGTGATGCTGATGCGGTGGTCGCGCAACATGCCCCGGCCCAGTGATACCTGGCCGGAGCTGAAGGCGTACGCCGAGCGCGTCAAAGCGCGCCCGGCGTTCGCCGAAGTCTACCGCCGCGAAGGCATCACCGACTGGCGGTAACCCAATGGCGTAGGGTCGGTTCCCAAACGACTGCCGATACAGGCAATCAGTGCTTTGACGCATTGGCCTCTGGCGGAGACGTGCCTTCGTTGGAGGTCATAACCCAATGAGGTACCCGCCGCGATCGGCGGTGGTGCTCCTCCGCGTCCTGCGGCCGCACCACTCGTGCATCCGTGCACGTCGTCGATCGGGATGCGACCCTACCGGCATCGGCATCCCTGGAGGCGGCTCCGTAGATCGACTCAGTACCATTCCAGCAACGACACACCCAAGCCGATGTATGTCGCCTTGTGGTTGTAATCGATCATGCTCTCGCCGTATCCATCGAACACCTGCACGTGCCCGCGCAGCAGGTTGCTGATCGGGAAGCCGTAATCGAGCTGCAGCGCCCCGTGCGAACGATCGCCACCGCGCAGCGAATGGCGCGCCATCAGCGAGACCTCGTGGCCGTTGCGGTTCCAGGTCAGGGTCGCATCGCCGCGTCCCATGTAATCCTCGATGTCAGGGTTGTTGTCGTCTTCGCGGTCTTCGGGCAGGCGGTACCACGGGCGCAGCACCAGCGCCCAGTTCTCGCGGTCCAGGCCGATGTTGGCGATCACCCGGTTCCAGCTGCGCGACAGCGGATCGGCGCGACCGTTGGACATGTGGGTAAGGCTGATCCCGCTCATGCGCCCGCGCCAGCCGCCGATGGAATAGCCGTTGCGGAAGACCATCATGATCTCCGGCTCGTAATTGGTTTCGCGGAACGGGCGCGAGTTGTCGGCGTTATAGGCCTGCCAGCGCGAACTCTGGGTGTAGCCGGCCCAGATGTCGCCGTTGTCGCCGAACACGTTCTCCCAGACCTTGGTCTTGAAGCTCAGCTGGAACTTGAGCTCGTTGCTGTCCAGCTGCTGCGGCGTGGCTACCGTATTGTCCGGATTGGGCGACTGCGGCATCTGGTTCTTGTCGCTGGTCCAGAACGCGGGAAGCAGGTACACCGGCTTGTAGGCACGCAACTGGAACGCCCCCAGCTTGGAGTCCTGGGCCAGCTCCCAGCGGCTGTCCAGCAGCGACCCCTTGCCGGCATTGGCCAGTGCGGCGTCGTGCCCGTCATTCTTGAACACCTCGCCCAAGCGCTGCTTGACCCGCTCGGTGGCGGGGGCATCCGGCATGCGCGCGGCCTGGCGCTCCTCCCGGCGTTCCTGCTTGGCGGCGGTAGCCGCGGCATCGGCCGCCTGGGTGGTTTCGGTCGTGGGCCGGAACAGCTTGTCGTAGCAGGCCAGGCGGGCCACGTCGGTACCTACCAGCGCGCAGGCTTCCGGCGATGCCGGCGTCGGTGCGGCTTCCTGGGCCGCCAGCGGCAGGCTGGCGGTAGCCAGCGCCAGGGCAGAGAGCAGGGCCGAACGGGGGCGGTGGGTCATGGTGGCAGGCCGATGAATGGAGGGGAGCGCGGACAGTGTGGCGGCTGCCCGACGTTCCTGCCAGCGCAACATTCCGCACTGACGGGATCAGCGCGTTTATGCCGGTGTCCCCCGTGCGCGCGACGTGAAGCCGGTCGGGCTCAGAAGAACCACGCGAATGCGAAGATGCCCAGCATGGCGATCACCAGCGCCAGCTTGAGCGCCAGGCCCAGCAGGATACCCAGCCAGGTGGCAAGGCCCACTTTGGTCGAGCGCCCCAGTTCACGGGTATGCCAGTACTCACCGAGCAGCGCGCCAACCAGTGGGCCGACGAACAGCCCGATCGGCATGAAGAGCAGCCCGACGATGCTGCCCACGAAGGTGCCCCACAGCGCCTTGCGGCTGGCACCCACCCGCCTGGCGCCGACCACCGTAGCCAGCACGTCCACCGCGAATGAGGTCAGGGTGAGCAGACCCAGCACGGTCAGCGGCACCCAGCCCACGTGCACGAAGCCGTCAGCCCAGGCTGCCACCAGCAGGCCTGCGAATACCAGTGGGATGCCGGGGAGGGCAGGCAGAACGATGCCGGCGATCCCCACCAGGACCAGCAGCGCGGCGATCAGGTAAAAGATGAATGAAGGGTCCATGCTGTCCAGTATGGTGGCCTGTTTGGGGTTGACATATGTGAAATAAGGCAGTTGCTTTTTCGTTTGGCCCGGGTTAAGTTGCAGGCGCTGAGCTTGGCAAGGTCACCGTGGATCGTGGCCTGATGATGGTAGATCTTCCGATCCGCTCCATCGATGCACCTCGCTTCCCCCTTGCTTGTCAGCCGCCCACAAGGCGTAACCAACTACAAGTCAGTCAGGGAGTAAGGAAGATGTCAGAGAGGGGCACCGTCAAGTGGTTCAATGACGCGAAGGGTTTCGGGTTCATCAGCCGTGAAAGCGGCGAGGACGTGTTCGTGCACTTCCGTGCAATTGAATCCCAGGGCTTCAAGAGCCTGAAGGAAGGCCAAGCGGTTGAATTCGAAGTGGTCAATGGCCAGAAGGGCCTGCAGGCCGACAAGGTGAAGCCGCTCTAAGCGCTCACTGTTTCGGAGTCAACGAAACATGGAAAGGGCCCGCGCAAGCGGGCCCTTTGCTTTGAAGCGGCAGCGGGCGACGCAGCCGATCAGCGCAGCACTACCCGGCCGTTGACCACGCGCACGTAGGTATTCTCGCGGATCCCACCCAGGTCGCGCTGGTTGACCACCACCGTCCGGCCATCATCCATGCGCACGGTGATGTCGAACGTATCGCTGGTCACATTCTTCTGGATCTGGTTGCCGGCCAGCGCACCACCGACCGCGCCTGCGGCTGCGGCGATGTTCTGGTTGCCCTTGCTGCCGCCGGTGTGGTCGGAGATTTCATGACCCGCCACCGCGCCGACCAGGCCGCCGAGGATCGCGCCGGTAGCGCTTGGCGCGGTGCGGCCGGAAGCGACCTGGTTGATCCGGGTGACGATGCCGCAATCGGCACAGCGGTTGGTGTTGTAACCGGCGCTGTTGCCGTAGCCACTGTTGTAACCGCCACCGCCACCGTAGCCAGGCGAGGTGGTGGCGCAGCCGGCCAGCGCGACGGTGGCAACGGCAGCGGCAGCAATGAGTTGGATCTTCATGGTGGTTCTCCTGGCCAGAAGGGGTGGTAGTGAATGCGTCTGGGGCGCATGGCGCAGATCCTGTCGTGTGCTGCGTGAACAGCGTGCCAATCCGGCGCCTGCTTCGTGGCTGCCAGATGAATCAGCGGAAATCCTGGTGGCAGGCCTTGCAGTCGGTCTGGATCTTTTCGACCAGCTGGCCCATGGCCACGCAGTCGGTGGGCGGCGCGGCGAGCGCGGTATTGAGCGTGGCGCGCAGGCCGCTGGCGTGCTGCTGGAACCGCGCACTGTCCTTCAGGTCAGGGAAGGCCAGGTCCAGATCGTTGGACAGCGAGCGCAGGGTCTGCAGGCGCGGCACGCTGTCGGCCAGGCTGCAGCGGTTCTGCGCCTGCGCATCGCGCAACAGCGCCACCTGGCGCTCCATCACGTGCATCAGGCTGCCGGGAAACGGGTCCTGGCGGGCCTGGATCGCCCGAGACACCATCACCGTGGCGACCAGGCCGATCACCAGCCCCAGGCCTGCGACAAACAGATAGCGGTAAGCGGCGGACGGGCGTCGGGCAGGGACGGGGGCGTTCATGCGGGTGGCTTCCTTGTGGGTGGCTCGCTGCATCCTACCGCTGGCCGCATCACGAACGTACGTGGCGGGCGCCGCGCCGTCTAAAATAGGCGGCATGAACGACGTATTGCGCGAACGCTTTGCCGGCATCGACCGGTTGTATGGGGTGGGCACCGTAGACCAGCTGTCGCAGCGCCGGGTGGCGGTGGTCGGCATGGGCGGGGTGGGCTCGTGGGTGGTGGAAGCCTTGGCGCGCACGGCGGTGGGGCACCTGACCCTGATCGACGCCGACGACATCTGCGTGTCCAACACCAACCGCCAGCTGCCGGCCCTTGCCGGGCAGTACGGGCGCAACAAGGCCGAGGCGATGGCCGAGCGCTGCCTTGCGATCAACCCCGACATCAGCGTTGATCCGGTTGCCTCGTTCCTGACCGTGTCGAACATGGTCGAGCTGCTGGACCGTGATTTCGACCTGGTGATCGATGCCTGCGACAGCTTCCGGGTCAAGGTGGAAACCATTGCCTGGTGCCGCCGCCGCAAATTGCCGATCCTCACCGTGGGCGCGGCCGGTGGCCGCACCGACCCGACCCTGGTGCGCATCCGTGACGTCTCGCGCACCGAGCACGACGCCATGCTGGCCCTGATCCGCAAGAAGCTGCGCAGCGATTTCAACTTCCCGAAGAACGCCTCGCGCTACTTCGGCGTGCCGGCGGTGTATTCGCTGGAGAACGTGAAGTACCCGCAGGCCGATGGCAGCGTGTGCGGCGTGCGCCCGCAGCTGGGCGCCGATGCCGCATTGAAGCTGGACTGCGGCGCCGGGCTGGGCGCGGCCACGCATATCACTGGTGCGTTCGCGTTCGCAGCGGTGGGCAAGGCGCTGGAGATGCTTTTGAAGAGCAAGCCTGCCGGGGTCTAGCGCATCGAGCTACTGCCTTGCGTTTTCGCCCCCGTATTCGCCTTACGAATTGGCGGGGCGATTCCTCACCTGTGTGCCCGGTTTTCGATGATGCAGGCTAACGATTAAAGCAGACACAATTGACGGCATTGGAAGCGATCTGGAGTCGCTTTGTTTGTGGTCAAGGAGGGTCTGATGCGCGTCCTTTGCGCGGCACTGTTGTTGCTGGTGGGAAGTGGGGCCGGTTATCTCTGGCTCCGAGCTTCCGAATCAGTCGTGGATGCATCATTCAAGTCCGTGCGGATCGGCGCGCCTGCAGAAGCGACGCAGGTGCGCCACAGTTACCGCAGCAACCCGGCGTCCACGCAGTCGGCAACGCGCAGGCAGTTGATCCAGGGTCGTGCCTATTACATCAAGTCCCCACCGTTGGATCTTGAAGGTGATGCCTTGGAGTTCGTCAGCCAGAGGCTGGCGGCAGCTCGAGGCGGAAGCGGTCTTGCCAGCTATGAAATTCACCTGCGCACCGATTCATGCAGGAGGGTAATGAAGCCCGGCGACCAGGGCGTCTATCTTGCCTATGCGCGGGAAGGCCTTGGTCAGCAATACATGCGCGGTGTGGAAAAGGAGCTTCAGAACTGCGCCAAGCTTCTATCCAGCGGCGATCTGGTGGATGAAAACTGGCTCGAACAGGCTGCCCAGCAAGGCGAAGTTGAAGCGCAGCTGCTGTATGCGCGGGATCCCGCCGCAACGCTTGGAACGTTGGGTGACCTCTTGGCAGACCCTGAGCGAGCACTTGAGTACCGCAGATTGGCGGTCTCCCTCCTCCAGCGCGCTCTGCAGTCAGGAAGCCTGGATGCACTGGATGCGCTTGGCAACATCTACCAGCGCGGCATCCTTGCGCCCAAGGACTTCTCCGCCGCGTATGCACATAAGCTCGCACTTCAGCAGATTGATGCCAAGCCCTCCCGAAGTGCGGAGCTGGCTGAGCTTCGCAGCGTCCTTACTCCGGCTGAAATCTCGTCAGCCGAGGTTGCTGCGAAGGAACTAAGGAAAACGTGCTGCATCTAATGGAGGAAAGTTGCATGAAGCTTTGGAAAATCGCGGTCCTTGCTGTTTCAGTCTGCCTGATTCCGGTTGCAGTCGCTGCATGGTCCATCGGATCCGGAACGAGTACCTTCGGGCCTTTGCATTGCAATACCTGCTGGGGGCAGGGCCCGATTCCTGATGTAGCGACCGACGCATTCCTCAGACATTATGTGAATGCAAACGCCTACCAGGCATATGGAAAAACGTTCTACAAGCAAAACCCCGGCGATAAGATCATCATCTGCAACGGAGAGGTTTGTACAACCTACCAGATGACCGACAGCAGGGACTGGAATGCCATCGACCGAAAGAGTATTACGGGCGCGAGACCCGGTGGCGGCAACGGCAGTGGTGGCGGAGGCTCCGGAGGCGGTGGTTACACCGGACCCATCGGCGGAGGCAGTTATGGTGGGGGCGGTTACACGGGCAGCGTTACCGTCGGAGGTCCAACCCCTGAAAAGCCGTCGCGTCCTACACATCAGGACTGAAGCTTCTTCGTGTGGTCGGCCTGGGTCAAAGCCACGCAGGGCGCGGCTCTACCTGATGGCGAACAGCCGGCGTGCGTTGGCGGAGGTCTGCTCGGCAATCCCGGCCACCGTTTCTCCGCGCAACTTCGCCACGGTTTCTGCAATCACCGTCAATCGTGCCGGCTCGTTGCGCTCGCCGCGGATGCCGGCGTCCGGCTGGTCTGGCGCATCGGTTTCCAGCAGCAGCTGCTCGATCGGCAGCTGGGCCACCAGCCGCTGCAGGCGCTGGGCGCGGTCATAGGTCAGCGGGCCGCCCAGCCCGACCAGGAAACCCAGCTTGTGCAGCTGCGCGGCCTGTTCCGGGCTGCCCGGGAAGCTGTGGATCACGCCGCGTAATCCGCCGACCTGTTTGATTGCCGCGATCACCGCGTCCACCGCGCGCCGGGCGTGCACGATCACCGGCAGGTCGAACTCCCGCGCGATCCGCAACTGGCCGTCGAAGTAGAACTTCTGCAGTTCGGCATCCAGCCCGTCCACGAAGAAATCCAGCCCGCATTCGCCCACCGCGCACGGTTGCTCGCGCACGATCCACTCCCGCAGCTGCTCAAGGTGCTCCGGCCGGTGCTCGTCCAGGAACATCGGGTGCAGCCCGTAGGCCGGGTACAGCCCTTCCGCCAGCTGGCAGGTATCGCGCAGCTTCGGCCAGCTGGCTGCGGTAACTGCCGGCAGCAGCTGGGTGCGCACGCCAGCAGCCTGCGCGCGCGCGATCACCTGGGCGCGGTCGGGGTCGAACTCGTCCGCGTCCAGGTGGCAGTGGCTGTCGACCAGGCTCACGCGTCGCGCCGGTCCAAGCGCGGCGGCAGGGTATCGCTGCGCCGCTTCCAGTTGGCCAGCAGCAGCGTGCCCAGCCCGAACAGGATTTCATCCACGAACGGAATCGGGTCTGGAATGAAGAGCGTTACCGCGAACAGCGCGGCGGTGATCTTGAACAGCGTGGGGTAACGCAGTCCGCGCGCCCATTTCATGACGGGTAGCAGCAGGGGACCGGGCATCGCACTCTCCTCGACAAGTGGTGTAAACGCTATCACGAGCCCTGCAACGACAGAACCTGAATGGGGAGGCGGGTCGTAAGCGTCATGTGGAGATACCGTTCAGGGTGCGCATGCTGGAATCCGCATCAAGAACGTTGCGGATCGTCCGCAGGGAGTCGGATATGAACAGCACAACTACTACTGCCCTGGTCGCTGCAGGCGCCCTGCTGGTTGGCGGCATCGCCACCGCCGCCTTCATGAAAAGCGGTAATTCCGCCGACCCGGTTACCGCCGCCCAGACCCGCCCGAACCTCGACACCACCCCGCTGGCCGACGACGGTGTACGCACCGACGAACTCGCCGTGGACAAGGCCGGACGCCTGGAATACGCCGACGTGGTCAAGGTTGATCCGCTGACCCAGAAGGAAAAGGCCTACGCCACCGTGATCGGCACTGAGCCGGTGCGCGAGACGTCCACCACCCAGACCCCGCACGAGGTCTGCAACGACGTGGTGGTGCAGGAGCGCCTGCCGGAACGCGACGGCAACGTCGGCGGCACCGTAGCCGGCGCAGTCATTGGTGGCCTGCTGGGCAACCAGGTGGGCGGCGGCAACGGCCGCAAGGCCGCCACCGCCGCCGGCGCCGTCGCAGGCGGCATGATCGGCAACCAGGTGGACAAGCGCCACGTCGGTGGCCGCGTGGTCAACCGCACCGAGCGCCAGTGCCACACCGAGACGGCCACTTCCGAATCGACCAGGGTCACCGGCTATAACGTGACCTACCGCAATGAAGACGGCACCACCGGCACCATGCGCATGGCCAGCAAGCCGGGCAACCGCATCGCCATGGGCACCACCAACAACGTCACCGGTTACAACGTGACCTACCGCTATGACGGCGTTGAAAAGACCGTCAAGATGGCCAACAAGCCCAGCAGCGACCGTCTGCCGGTCGTGGATGGCCAGCTGGTGACCCAGACCGCTGCGCTGGATACCGCCCGCCAGTAATCGGGGCGCTGTGCAGTACATACGAAGAGGCCGGCATGTTGCCGGCCTCTTTCGTTCTGCGAAGATGGCACCCGGCTTACCAACGGGGTACCCGATGAGCATTTTCGACCTGCGCCTGGAAACCGACCGGCTGATCCTGCGCCCGCCGCGCGCGGAGGACTTCAACGCCTTCCTGCAGTTCTGCACCGATCCGCAGGTGATGCAGCACCTGGGCGGCGTGCAGGCGCCGTCGCAGGCCTGGCGCAGTTTCAGCTGCCTGGCGGGCAGTTGGCACCTGTATGGCTTCTCGATGTTTTCGGTGATCGAGAAAAGCAGCGGCGACTGGGTGGGGCGCATGGGGCCGTGGCAACCGCTGGACTGGCCGGGCACTGAAGTCGGCTGGAGCGTGCGCCACGCCAGCTGGGGCAGGGGCTACGCACCGGAGGCGGCGGTGGCGGCGATCGACTGGGCGTTCGATACGCTCGGCTGGGACGAGGTGATCCACACCATCGACGCGGCCAATGAGAACTCCAAGGCCGTCGCGCGCAAGCTCGGCAGCACGCTGCTGCGCATGGGTGAACTGCCGCCACCGCACGATGGCAAGCCGATCGAGATCTGGGGGCAGTCGCGGGACCAGTGGAGAAGCAGACGCCGCTAGGCCCTGTTTTGTGCACCTGCGCTTGGCAAGCGGCGCCGATTGCGGCGATGCTCGGCGCGGTCGTCCGTTCGGCTCAGCTGGAGGGTGTGCATGGTTGCCGTGGTTCCCGATCCGATTCCCGCGCGCATGAAGGGCCTGAACCGGGCCGAGATCTGCGACGCCAACTTCATCGACTTCGTGCAGCACTGGGATGGCCACGCTGCGCCACGCCCCGCCGACGATGCGCCGATCCTGCCGGGCAGCACGCTGGACGCGCAGGGCTTCGATGCGCTGTTCGAGTCGCAGCTGGTCAGCCGCCACCTGGACCTGATGGCGCGCGTGCTGCGCGTGCAGAACAAGGTCTTCTACACCATCGGATCATCCGGCCACGAAGGCAATGCGTTGGTAGCGCGGCTGGCCCGGCACACCGATCCGGCGTTCCTGCATTACCGCTCCGGCGCGTTCATGGCCGAGCGCTTCCGCCAGCTGCCGGGCATGGACCCGGTGATGGACGGGGCGCTGTCCTTCGCCGCCAGCCGCGACGATCCGGCCAGCGGCGGGCGCCACAAGGTATGGGGCAGCAAGCCGCTGTGGGTGCTGCCGCAGACCTCGACCATCGCCTCGCACCTGCCGAAGGCGCTGGGCACCGCGCTGGCCATCGAAACCGCCCGCCGCATCGGCCATGGCCTGCCGATTCCCGACGACAGCGTGGTGATCTGCTCCTTCGGCGATGCCTCGGCCAACCACGCCACCGCGCAGACCGCGTTCAACACCGCCGCCTGGGCCGCCTACCAGCGCCTGCCGGCTCCGGTGCTGTTCGTGTGCGAGGACAATGGCATCGGCATTTCGGTGAAGACGCCGGACGGGTGGATTGCCGACAGCTTCAGTCACCGGCCCGGACTGGACTACTTCTTCGCCGATGGCCTGGACCTGGCCAGCGGCCACGCGCAGGTGCAACGCGCGCTGGACCACTGCCGCCGCACCCGACGCCCGACCTTCCTGCACCTGCGCACCACGCGGTTGATGGGCCATGCAGGGACCGATTTCGAGATCGAATGGCGGCCGCTGCCGGAGCTGTGCGCGGCAGAGGCGGCCGATCCACTGCTGCGCTCGGCGCAGATTGCGTTGGAGTCCGGTTGGATGACGCCGGCCCAGGTGCTGGCGCGTTATGAGGCGATGCGCGCGCGCTGTTTTGCCGCCGCCGACGCGGCCGACCAGCGGCCCAAGCTGGGCGGCCTGGCCGAGATCATGGCGCCGCTGGCGCCGTACACGCCCGCTGCCGTGCATGCCGAAGCCCGCCGCGTGCCGGCGGCGGAGGCGCGCGAGGCGGTGTTCGGCAGCGCGGCGCAGCTGCCGGAACGGCAGCCGCCGCGACACCTGGCGATCCAGATCAATCAGGCGCTGCACGACCTGCTGTGCAAGTACCCCTCGTCACTGCTGTTCGGGGAGGATGTCGCGCAGAAGGGCGGGGTGTACACGGTCAGCAAGGGCCTGCTGAAGGCATTCGGCCCGAGTCGGGTGTTCAACACGCTGCTGGATGAAACCATGATCCTGGGCATGGCCCAGGGCCTGGCCAACCTGGGCATGCTGCCGGTTCCGGAAATCCAGTACCTGGCCTACCTGCACAACGCCGCCGACCAGCTGCGCGGAGAGGCCTGTTCGCTGCAGTTCTTCTCCAACGACCAATACCGCAACCCGATGCTGGTGCGCATTGCCGGGCTGGGCTACCAGAAGGGCTTCGGCGGCCACTTCCACAACGACAACTCGATCGCCGCGCTGCGCGACATTCCCGGGCTGGTGGTCGGCTGCGCCTCGCGCGGCGATGACGCGGCCATGATGCTGCGCACGCTGTCGGCGCTGGCCCAGGTCGATGGGCGGGTGGCGGTGTTCCTGGAGCCCATCGCGCTGTACATGACCAAGGACCTGCATGCGCCGGGCGACGGCCAGTGGCTGTTCCCGTATCCCGCGCCGGACCAGGCGCTGGTGCTCGGGGAAGGGCGCGTGTATGCACCAGAGGCCAACGACCTGGTGATCTTCACCTACGGCAACGGCGTGCCGATGAGTCTGCGTGCTGCGCGCACTCTTGAGGCCGAACTGGGCTGGCAGGTGCGGGTGGTCGACCTGCGCTGGCTGGTGCCGCTCAACGCCGGCTTCATCGCCGAACAGGGGGCCGACGCCCAGCGGGTGCTGGTGGTGGACGAGGGCCGGCACAGCGCCGGGGTGGGCGAGGGCGTGATCACCGCGCTGGTCGAGGCGGGGCTGGGCCACCTGCCGCTGCAGCGCGTCTGCGGCGCCGACACGTATACGCCGCTGGCGGGGGCAGCAATGTGCGTGCTTCCAAGCGACAATGCGGTAACAAGCGCCGCGCGGATGTTGGCGCAGGACCATTGACGCATGTGTGGACTGGCAGGAATGTTGCTGGCCGCCCCGATACGGGAGCAGGCCGCGTTGGAACAGCAGGCGCGCCGCATGGGCGATGCGCTGGTACACCGTGGGCCGGATGACAGCGGAGTGTGGGCCGACGCGGCCAGCGGGATCGCGCTGGCGCACCGCCGGCTGAGCATCCTGGACCTGTCGCCGCTGGGCCACCAGCCGATGGCGTCCGACGATGGCCGTTACGTGCTGGCCTACAACGGCGAGATCTACAACTTTGCCGCGCTGCGCCTGGAGCTGGAGGAACGCGGCCATGCGTTCCGCGGGCATTCCGACACCGAAGTGCTGCTGGCCGCGTTCGTGGCCTGGGGCCTGGACGAGACCCTGCAGCGCGCCAACGGCATGTTCGCCATCGCCCTGTGGGACCGCGCCGAGCAGTGCCTGTGGCTGGCCCGCGACCGGGTCGGCAAGAAACCGCTGTACTACGGCTGGGCCGGCGACACGCTGGTGTTCGGTTCGGAGCTGAAGGCGCTGTGGCAGCACCCCGCGTTCGACAACGACATTGACCGCGATGCGCTCACGCTGCTGATGCGGCTGGACTACATTCCCGCGCCGCACTGCATCCACGAACGCTGTTTCAAGCTGATGCCGGGCCGGGTACTGCGCCTGGATGCCGCCGCAGTGGCCGCCGGTGCAGCCACGCACCGCCCCGACCAGCAGCAGCTGCCGTTCTGGAACGCGCGTGAGCGCATGCAGCAGGCGCTGGCCTCGCCGTTCGTGGGCACCGACGAGGACGCCGAGAACCAGCTCGATGCCCTGCTGCGAGATGCGGTCGGGCTGCGCATGGTGGCGGATGTGCCGGTGGGCGTGTTCCTCTCTGGCGGTACCGATTCATCGGTGGTGGCGGCGCTGATGCAGTCGCAGTCGTCCACGCCGGTCCACAGTTTCAGTATCGGGTTCCAGGGTTCTGACCACGACGAGGCGCCGCTGGCCAAGGCCCTGGCCACGCACCTGGGCACCGACCACACCGAGCTGTATGTCAGCGGCGCCGATGCGCTGGCGGTGGTGCCCGAACTGCCGGCGATGTTTGACGAGCCGTTCGCCGATGCGTCGCAGGTGCCCACCGCGCTGGTGGCACGACTGGCGCGCAGTGCGGTGACCGTGGCGCTGTCCGGCGATGGCGGCGATGAACTGTTCTTCGGCTACAGCCGCTACCAGCGCGCGCTGCGCAACTGGACGCTGCTGGGCCGGGTGCCGGCACCGCTGCGGCGCTGGATGGCGGCCCATTCGCAGACCCAGGGCGAGGCGTCACGCACGGGCGGATTGGCTGCGCTGCTGGCCGAAACCGGGGCGCGCGGCATCGGTGATGTGTACCGCAACCGTATTTCGCGCTGGCGTGACCCGGTATCGGCAGTGATCGGCGCGCGCGGCGCGGGCAGCTTCTATGACCTGGCCGACCCGCTGCACGGCGCCGGCTCCCCGGCCGACGCGATGATGCTGGCCGATTTCAGCACCTACCTGCCCGATGACCTGCTGTGCAAGGTGGACCGTACCAGCATGGCGGTCAGCCTGGAGGCGCGCGCGCCGCTGCTGGACTGGCGCGTGGCCGAATTCGCCTGGTCGCTGCCGCTGTCGATGAAGCAGCGCGATGGGGTGAGCAAGTACATGCTGAAGCGGGTGCTGGGCCGTTATGTGCCCCAGGAGATGGTGCACCGGCCCAAGCGCGGCTTCGGCGCGCCGGTCAGCGCGTGGCTGAAGGGCGACCTGCGCGGTTGGGCCGATGAACTGCTGGATCCGGCACGGCTGCAGGCCGAAGGGGTGTTCCATGTGGATGCCATCGTTCCGCTGTGGAAGCAGTTCCAGCAGGGTGAGCGCAAATGGCATACCCACCTGTGGAACGTATTGATGTTCCAGGCCTGGCAGGCGCATTGGAAGCAGGTGCGGGCAGCGGTGGTGAACGCCTGACCGCGCACCGGTAGGGTCGCATCCCGATCGACTGCACGTGGTGGTGGTTGCATTCGATGGGGCATGACCCCCGAACGGAATCGCCTCTCCGGCCGAGGTCATGCGTCCCCGTGCCGATCAACATCACGTGCGTTCGTTTGGGAACCGAACCTACCGCCGGGTGTCGGGCGCCATCGTGCCTTCACCCGATACAACGCTGCTGCGGCCTAGGCTGGCTCTTCCCCCAACGGAGACCCTGTCATGGCCCAACCCACCATCGCCGTGCTGGTCGGCAGCCTGCGTACCGGCTCGCACAACCAGGCCCTGGCCCATGCGCTGGAGAAGCTGGCCGCCGGCAAGGCCAGCTTCGAGTACGTGCAGATCGGCGACCTGCCGCTGTACAACCAGGACTTCGACAAGGACTACCCGGCCGAAGGCCTGCGCCTGAAGGAGCAGATCCGCAAGGCCGATGCGGTGCTGTTCGTCACCCCTGAATACAACCGCTCGGTGCCGGGCGTGCTCAAGAACGCCATTGACCTGGGCTCGCGCCCCTACGGCCACAGCGCCTTCGCCGGCAAGCCCGCTGCGGTGATCGGCGCCTCCGTCGGCGTGATTGGCACCGCGCTGGCCCAGCAGCACCTGCGCAACATCCTGGCCTACCTGGACATGCCGGTGCTGGGCCAGCCGGAGGCGTTCATTCATTTCAAGGAAGGCCTGATCGACGGGCACGGCACCATCAGCAATGAAGGCACCCGCGATTTCCTGCAGGGCTTCGTCGATAAATTCCTGGCCTGGATCGCCACCCACGGCGGTCAGCATTGAACCGGACGGTTCTGCGATAATGGGATACCGGCGCACGACCAACGGTCGTGCGCTACCCGGCATGGTCGGTATTCGTCCGGAACCGCAACCGGTAGGGCACGACCGTTGGTCGTGCCACCCTCGCCCGGTGCCCACCGCTATCCACCGCTTATCCACAGGGTTGTGCATGGCTGTGGCGGCCGCTCCGTGCCTACCATGTCCCACGCTCCACTCTGCAGGAAGAACACCCCCTCATGTCCGCCCGCTCTGGCTTCCGTTCCGACCGCAAAGACCGCGGCGACCGCTTTGATCGCGACGAGATGCGCATCGACGCGCTGCGCGTGCCTCCGCATTCGATCGAGGCCGAACAGGCGGTGCTGGGCGGCTTGATGCTGGCCCCGGAAAGTTACGACCGGATCAACGATCAGCTGACCGAAAGCGACTTCTACCGACGCGACCACCAGACCATCTACCGGGCGATCCGCGAGCTGTCCGAACGCGACCGCCCGTTCGATGCGGTGACCCTGGGCGAGTGGTTCGAATCGCAGGGCAAGATGGAGCTGGTGGGCGATGGCGCCTATTTGATCGAGCTGGCCAGCACCACCCCGTCGGCGGCCAACATCTCGGCCTATGCCGAGATCGTGCGCGACAAGGCGGTGCTGCGGCAGCTGATCCAAGTCGGGACCGACATCGTCAACGATGGTTTCCAGCCGGAAGGCCGCGAGAGCAGCGAACTGCTGTCGGCGGCGGAAAAGTCCGTGTTCGCCATCGCCGAACAGGGCGCCCGCGGCCGGACCGATTTCGTGGCGATGCCCGGCGCGCTCAAGGACGCCTTCGAAGAGCTGCGCAACCGCTTCGAGAACGGCGGCAACATCACCGGCCTGCCCACCGGCTACGCGGACTTCGACGCGATGACCGCCGGCCTGCAGCCGACCGACCTGATCATCCTGGCCGCGCGACCGGCCATGGGCAAGACCACGTTCGCGCTGAACATTGCCGAGTACGCCGCCATCAAGTCCAAGAAGGGCGTGGCGGTGTTCTCGATGGAAATGTCGGCATCGCAGCTGGCCATGCGCCTGATTTCCTCCAACGGCCGCATCAATGCCCAGCGCCTGCGTACCGGCCAGCTGGAAGACGAGGACTGGAGCCGGGTCACCGGCGCGATCCGCATGCTGAAGGAAACCAAGATCTTCATCGACGACACGCCGGGCGTGTCGCCGGAGATCCTGCGGTCCAAGTGCCGCCGCCTCAAGCGCGAGCACGACCTGGGGTTGATCGTGATCGACTACCTGCAGCTGATGAGCGTGCCGGGCAACAGCGAGAACCGCGCCACCGAAATCTCGGAAATCTCGCGTTCGCTCAAGGGCCTGGCCAAGGAACTGAACGTGCCGGTGATCGCGCTGTCGCAGCTCAACCGCTCGCTGGAAACCCGAACCGACAAGCGCCCGGTGATGGCCGACCTTCGCGAATCCGGCGCAATCGAGCAGGACGCGGACATGATCGTGTTCATCTACCGCGACGATTACTACAACAAGGAAAATTCCCCGGACAAGGGCTTGGCCGAGATCATCATCGGCAAACACCGAGGCGGCCCGACCGGCTCGTGCAAGCTCAAGTTCTTCGGTGAGTACACCCGCTTCGACAACCTATCGCATGACTCAGTCGGCTCGTTCGAATGAAGGAAGTGCGCACGACCAACGGTCGTGCGCTACCGCGTGGGCGCCCGTTGGTGGGCGCCGGTAGGTACCGACCGTTGGTCGGTACGCGTTTCGTCGGCGGATCCGGGGTTTCGTCGCAAACCGGTTGAACACGGCTGGGGAGGGCGCCAATGTGGTCCCGCAGCGGCAAGGTGCCGCCTGGAGACCCGTCATGAAGACCCTGTTCGCGCTCGGCGTGTGGTGCCTGCTGTTCGTGCTGTGTTGGCCGCTGGCGATCCTGGCGCTGTTGGCCTGGCCGTTGGTGTGGCTGCTGAGCCTGCCGTTGCGCCTGGTCGGCATCACCTTCTCCGCACTGTTCGCCTTCCTGGGCGCAGTGTTCATGCTGCCGGCCCGCCTGCTCGGCGGCGGGCGAGTGGCAGCGTGATCCGGCCTGGTAGCGTCGGTTGCCAAACGACTGCCATGGACGGTGATCGGTGCTGGGACGCATGACCTGTGCCGGAGAGGCGCCTTCGTCTGAGGTCATGCGTTACCGAACGTTGCAGCGGTATCGGTAGTCGTTTGGGAACCGACTCTACCGATGCGGTCACCCGGCAGCCCACAAAAAACCCCGCCAAGGCGGGGTTTTTCGTTGCATCACCACGGGGCCGGTCAGTTGGCCTTGTGGATCGCGCGCTTGCTCACGGCCATGGCGGCGTCGTGGACGACCTCCGACAGGGACGGGTGGGCGTGGCAGATGCGGGCCAGGTCGTCGGCCGAACCACTGAACTCCATGGTCAGCACGCCTTCGTGGACCAGCTCGGACACGTTGGCGCCGACCAGGTGCATGCCCAGGATGCGGTCGGTCTCGGCGTGGGCCAGGACCTTGACGAAGCCAGCCGGCTCGATCATCGCCACGGCACGGCCGTTGGCGGCGAACGGGAAGCTGCCGGCCTTGTACGGGATGCCTTCGGCCTTCAGCTGCTGCTCGGTCTTGCCCACCCAAGCCAGTTCCGGCTCGGTGTAGATGACCCACGGGATGGTGTCGAAGTTCACGTGGCCCGGCAGGCCCGCGATCAGTTCAGCCACCGCGATGCCTTCTTCGAAGCCCTTGTGCGCCAGCATCGGGCCGCGCACGCAGTCACCGACCGCCCACACACCGTCCACGCCGGTGTGGCAGTGGTCGTCCACTTCGATCTGGCCGCGTTCGTTGATCCTGACCCCGGTCCCTTCGGCCAGCAGGCCCTTGGTCGCGGCACGGCGGCCCACGGCCACCAGCAGCTTGTCCACCACCAGGCTCTTTTCGCCTTCGGCGTCGGTGTAGGTCAGGGCAACTTCCTTCTTCTTGCCCTTGCCGGTCACTTCAGCCTTCGAGACCTTGGCCCCCAGGCGGATGTCCAGGCCCTGCTTCTTGAATTCCTTGGCGGCGACCTTGGCCACTTCCGTATCGGCGGCGGCCAGGAAGTCCGGCAGGGCTTCCAGGATGGTCACTTCCGAACCCAGGCGCTTCCACACGCTGCCCAGTTCCAGGCCGATCACGCCGGCGCCGATCACGGCCAGGCGGGCCGGGACTTCGGTGAAGTCCAAGCCGCCGACGTTGTCGACGATGGTTTCGCCGTCGAATCTGGCGAACGGCAGTTCGATCGAATCCGACCCGGCGGCGATGATCACGTTGGTGCCCTTGAGCTCGACGATGGAACCGTCGTGCTGGGTGACCTTGACCACGTTGCCCGGCTGCAGCTCACCGAAACCGTAGTAGGCGGCAACCTTGTTGGCCTTGAACAGCATGCCGATGCCACCGGTGAACTGCTTGACGATCTTGTCCTTGCGGCCAATCATCGCCTCGACGTCCATCTTGGCATCCTTGAAGCTGATGCCGTGGTCGCCAAAGATGTGGCCCATGTTCCAGAACTGGCGCGAGGAGTCCAGCAGCGCCTTGGACGGAATGCAGCCCACGCGCAGGCAGGTCCCGCCCAGCGCCGGCTTGCCATCCTTGCCCAGGGCAGCGTCGATGCAGGCGGTCTTCAGACCCAGCTGCGCGGCGCGGATGGCAGCGTGGTAGCCGGCCGGGCCGGCACCGATGACGACAACGTCGAATTGTTCAGCCATTGAAAATTCCTTGATGCTTTACCAGAACCCCTCCGCGCAGGCGCGGAGGGGCGGGAGGTCTTACAGGCCGAACAGCATGCGGCCCGGGTTTTCCAGCTGGTTCTTGATGTCCACCAGGAACTGCACCGAATCCTTGCCGTCGATGATGCGGTGGTCATAGGACAGCGCCAGGTACATCATCGGCGCGATCACGACCTGGCCGTTCTGGGCGATCGGACGTTCCTTGATCGCGTGCATGCCCAGGATGGCGCTCTGCGGCGGGTTGATGATCGGGGTGGACAGCAGCGAACCGAAGGTGCCGCCGTTGGTCACGGTGAAGGTGCCGCCCTGCAGTTCTTCCAGGCTCAGCTTGCCGTCACGGGCCTTCTTGGCGTAGTCGGCAATGGTCTTCTCGATGTCGGCGAAGGACATGCGCTCGACGTTGCGCAGCACCGGCGTGACCAGGCCCTTTTCGGTCGAGACCGCGATGGAGATGTCCGAGTAGCCGTGGTAGATGATGTCGTCGCCGTCGATCGAGGCGTTGACCAGCGGGAAGCGCTGCAGCGCGTTGGCGGCGGCCTTCACGAAGAAGCTCATGAAGCCCAGCTTGATGCCGTGCGCCTTGACGAACTCGTCCTGCAGGTCCTTGCGCGCAGCCGACACCTTGGACAGGTCGACTTCGTTGAAGGTGGTCAGCATGGCGGTGGAGTTCTTGGACTCCATCAGGCGTTCGGCGATGCGCTTGCGGATGCGGGTCATCGGCACGCGTTCTTCCGGACGTGCGCCACCGGCCTTGCCGGCACCGCCGTTGCGGGCGAAGTTGACGATGTCTTCCTTGGTCACCGCACCGCGACGGCCGGTGCCGTCCACATCAGCGGGGTTCACGCCTTCGGTGATCGCGGTGAAGCGCGCGCCCGGGGGCAGGGCATCGGCAGCGGACTTCGCGGCCGGGGCCGGCGCGGCAGCAGCGGCCGGGGCAGCAGCCGGAGCCGGAGCGGCAGCCGCCGGCTTGGCTTCAGCCGCCGGAGCCGCAGCAGCGGCGCCTTCCTCGATGATCGCCACGACCTGGCTCGAGGTCACGGTGGCGCCGACCTCGAACTTGATTTCCTTCAGCACGCCATCAACCGGCGACGGCACTTCCAGCACGACCTTGTCGGTTTCCAGGTCGAGCAGGTTTTCGTCACGCTTGACGGCATCGCCGACCTTCTTGTGCCAGGTGGCGATGGTGCCGTCGGCGACGGATTCGGGCAGTACCGGGGCTTTGACTTCGGTGGCCATGCGGGGGCTTCCTGGTTTGTCTTTTCTGGAATGAGGGGAAAGTTATTCAGCGACCGCGTCGTTGAACGGGTTGACCAGTGCATCGGCGACCAGCTTCTGCTGCTCGATGATGTGGTCGGCCATGTGACCGGCAGCCGGCGAGGCGGACCGGGCGCGACCGGCGTAGTGCAGGCTCTGGCCATCGGCCAGGCAGAACTGCAGGTGGTGGCGGATCTGGTACCACGCGCCCTGGTTCTGCGGTTCTTCCTGCGTCCACACCACGTCGGTGGCCTTGCCGTACTTTTTCAGTTCGGCCGCCAGCAGCGCGCGCGGGAACGGGTACAGCTGTTCCACGCGGATGATGGCAACGTCGTCCTGGCCGCGCTTGGTCTGGTCTTCCAGCAGGTCGTAGTAGACCTTGCCCGAGCACAGCACCACGCGCTTGACCTTCTTCGCCTCCGCCTTGGCATCGCCGATCAGGTGCTGGAATTCGCCGTTGGCCAGCTCGTCCAGGGTCGACACGGCCAGCTTGTGGCGCAGCAGCGACTTGGGCGACATCACCACCAGCGGCTTGCGGGTGGTGAGGTGCAGCTGGCGGCGCAGCATGTGGAACGCCTGCGCCGGGGTCGACGGGACCACCACCAGCATGTTTTCCAGCGCGCACAGCTGCAGGAACCGCTCCAGACGTGCCGAGCTGTGTTCCGGGCCTTGCCCTTCATACCCGTGCGGCAACAGCAGGGTCAGGCCGGAGATACGGCCCCACTTGGCTTCGCCGGCCGCGATGAACTGGTCGATCACCACCTGGGCGCCGTTGGCGAAATCGCCGAACTGGCCTTCCCAGATGCACAGGGTGTTGGGATCGGTGGTCGAGAACCCGTACTCATAGGCCATCACCGCTTCTTCGCTGAGCAGCGAATCAATGACGGTGGCCTTTTCCGGCGAATCCACCAGCTGACGCAGCGGCAGGTAGTAGTTGTCGGTCTTCTGGTCGTGCAGGATCGCGTGGCGGTGGGTGAACGTACCGCGGCCGACGTCCTGTCCGACCAGGCGCAGCGCGTGGCCTTCGTCAAGCAGGGTGGCGTAGGCGAGGTTCTCGGCAAAGCCCCAGTCGCCCGGGATCTCGCCGGCGGCCATCTTGCGGCGGTCGTCGTACACCTTGGCCACGCGTGAGTGCAGTTCCACTTCGGCCGGCACGGTGTTGATCAGCTCGGCCAGCTGCTTCAGCTTCGCCGGGTCCACCTTGGTGGAAACCGGGTCGGACAGCTTGCCTTCCAGCAGCTTGGGCCAATCGACAAACAGCGCGCTGCTGGGCGGCGTCTTCTCGACCTTGGCCAGTTCGGTGGTGACTTCACCGGCGTCCAGCTTCTCGCGGTAGGCATCGACCATCGCCTTGCCGGCACCGGCGGCGATCACGCCGGCCTGTTCCAGCTGCGCGGCGTACAGCTCGCGGGTGGTCTGGTGCTTGCGGATCACCTGGTACATCAGCGGCTGGGTGATCGCCGGTTCGTCGGCCTCGTTGTGGCCCCAACGGCGATAGCACATCAGGTCGATGACCACGTCCTTGGCGAACTTCTGGCGGAACTCGAAGGCCAGCTTCGCGGCGAACACCACGGCCTCGGGATCGTCACCGTTCACGTGCAGCACGGGCGCGGCGATCATCTTGGCGACGTCGGTGGCGTAACGGGTCGAGCGGGTGTCTTCCGGGTTCGAGGTCGTGAAGCCCACCTGGTTGTTGACCACGATGTGCACGGTGCCACCGACGGCGAAGCCGCGGGCCTGCGACATCTGGAACAGTTCCATGACCACGCCCTGGCCGGAGAAGGCCGCGTCGCCGTGGATCAGGATCGGCATGACCTGCTTGCGGGCAGTGTCCTTGCGGCGCTCCTGGCGCGAACGCACCGAACCGGCCACGACCGGGTCGGCGATTTCCAGGTGCGACGGGTTGAACGCCAGCGCCAGGTGGACCGGGCCACCGTCGGTGGCCACGTCGGCCGAGAAGCCCATGTGGTACTTCACGTCGCCGGCGGAGGCGTGCTCGTCGTGCTCGAACTTGCCTTCGAACTCGTCAAACAGCTTGCGCGGGTTCTTGCCGAGGGTGTTGACCAGCACGTTGAGGCGGCCGCGGTGGGCCATGCCGATCACCACGTCCTTGACGCCATCCTTGCCGGCGTCACGGATGATGGTATCCATCATCGGGATCAGCGAATCGCCGCCTTCGAGCGAGAAGCGCTTCTGGCCGACGTACTTGGTATGCAGGTAGCGTTCCAGGCCTTCGGCGGCGGTCAGGCGCTCCAGCGTGCGGCGCTGGGTATCCGCGTCCAGGCTGTAGTTGCCACCGGCCAGTTCCAGGCGCTGGTAGATCCACTGGCGCTGCTCGACCTCGGAAATGTGCATGAATTCCGCACCGATCGAGCCGGTGTAGGTCTTCTTCAGACGCTCCAGCAGGTCGCGCAGCTTCATCCGCGGCTGGCCACCGACACCGCCGGTGCTGAACTCGGCGTTGAGGTCACCTTCCGACAGGCTGTGGAACGGCAGGCCAAGGTCCGGCGAATTGACCGCCTGGGCCAGGCCCAGCGGGTCCAGGCGGGCATCCAGGTGGCCGCGCGAACGGTACGCGGTGATCAGGCGACCGACATTGCGCTCACGTTCGTCGCTGGCACCGGAGTTGCCGCCGCCCTTGACGGCGTTTTTGGCAGCGTCGGCGATATGGGCGATGACGGCCGAATGCGGAATGTCACCGGCTTCGCGGCCCTTGAAGCCGTCGAAGTAGGTCTTCCATTTGGGATCGACACTGTCCGGAGAAACGAGGTACTGCTCGTACAGATCCTCGATATAGGAGGCGTTGCCGCCGGCGAGCTGCGAAGACTGCGCAAACTGCTTCAGTAGATTGTCCACGATGGAGGGTCGGATTCGCTTGTGGGGTAAGGCTTCGATGATCCGGCAGGGAAAATGAATAGCCCTGCACGGGCGGTATCTAACGGTCCAAATTGTACCCCCATCGAGACAGGAAGGGGCACCGGAACGGCCCGCGGCGGGGCCGTGGTGTCATTCCCAGACAGGTTCGGGGCCGGGAAGTGGACTACAGGCCGAGCGCGCGCAGTTCGCTGCAATCGCGCGAACGTTCCCATACGCGCTGTAAACCGTCCTGCAACGGTCGCGAACGTGCCGGCATGGCAAGCCCGGCTTCGCCGTTGAAGCGCAGCCCACTCAGACGAAAGTAGTAGTCGCCGGCATCGTTGAGCAGGCAGGCCGAAGCCAGGGCGCGGTCAATCGGGTCGGTCACCTGGCGCACGCGGAACACGGTGGGCAGGCGCTGGACCAGGCCCAGGAGGGGTGAGCCGGCCTGGGCGATCGCCGTGGCGTCGTGGACGATCAGGTGCACCTGCTTGTCGTGGCGGGCGGTGGCGAAGCGGCGCAGCGCCTCCAGCACCGGTGGTGCATCGAGCAGGCCGGGGTCGAGCACGCGGCTGTGCAGCCACAGCTGGCGGCGGGCGCGATCGACCAGGGCGGTGGTGATGGCCACCGCCTCGTCGGCGGTGTCGATGGCGACCGCGCCGCCCGGCACGCGGCGCATGTGCGGGTCGGCGCTGCCGGGCCCGGTCATGTCAGGAGCCGGCGCCGCCGTCGGGGGTGCCGACGGCCTGGTCGTCGTCGCTGTCATCGGTGTCGTCGAAATCGACGATCACTTCGACGCCGTCGTCGTGGATGGTCACTTCGTGCACGTTGGCCTCGACATCTTCATCCTCGACGACCTCGACCGTTTCGGTGGCGTCGAGGATTTCGTATCCGGCCACCGCGTCGTCCCCGTACTCGTCTTCGTCGTCGAACGCGTCGCCGTCGAGCAGCTGGTAATAGCCACCGGCCACCAGCGCGTGCAGGGCGTCGCGGCCCTTGGCCGAGAGCTTCTGGTACAGGGCGCCACCGACCTGTTCGGCGGCGGCCAGGGTCTGGGCGTCCTTCACCGGCAGGGCGAATTCGAGGCCGCTGCAGTACAGGCTGGCGCCGCGCTTGGCCCGGCGCCAGGCCAGGCGGGCCCACGGGTGGCGGCCGAGCTCGATACCTTCGGCCAGGGCGGCTTCGATGTCTTCGCGCGGGAGCGGTTCGCCGGAAGCGACCACGTCACCGGCGGCGCGGTAGGTGGTGATGAAGCGGCCGAACCAGTCGCCGAGGCGGTCGGGGTCGTTCATGCGGATGGCGTTGAGGGCCTGGACCACGCGGCCCATGGCCACGGCGTCGATTTCGTTGGGGTCTTCGGGCACCTTCAGGTCCGGGTCCTGGTAGCGGATGGCCTCGTCGGCATCCATGATCAGGGTGTCCAGGTAGTCGCTGATCAGCTCGGCGGAGGCGGGGGCGCGCATGCCGAAGGAGAAGGTCAGGCAGGGGTCTTCGGCGACGCCGTTGTGGGGGACGTTGGGCGGCAGGTACAGCATGTCGCCGGGTTCGAGCACCCAGTCGTGGGTGGGCTTGAAGCGGCGCAGCAGCTTGAGTTCGACGTCGTTGCGGAATTCCAGCGGGGGCCGCTTGCCCCGGGTGGATTCGCTGGCGTCGATCTGCCAGCGGCGGTGGCCGTAGGCCTGCAGCAGGAACACGTCGTACTGGTCGACATGGGCGCCGACCGAGCCACCGGTGGCGGCGAAGCTGATCATCACATCGTCCATGCGCCAGCGCGGCAGGAAGTCGAAGTGGCTGATCAGGGCACGCACATCCGGGTCCCACTTGTCGACGTCCTGGACCAGCAGGGTCCAGTCGTGATCAGGCATGCCGGGGAATTCTTCTTCCTGGAACGGGCCGGTGCGCACGGACCAGCCGTCGGTGGCGCGGTCGTGGGTGATCAGGCGGGCGAGGGCGGTTTCCTCGCAGGCCAGGCCGGCCAGGTCTTCGGGCTGGAGCGGGGTTTCAAAATCGGGGAAGGCGCCGCGGATCAGCAGCGGGCGCTTCTGCCAGTAGTCGCGCAGGAAGGTCGCGGCGGGCATGCCCAGCGGCAGGCCGGGGCGGGCCTGGACTTCGATGACGGGGGTTTTGGTCTTGCGCACAGCCATGGGGGGAATCCTTGCAGCGTCGAGGCGGGATACCCGGCTATTGTCTGCTGGTTCCGTGTCATGTGCACCTGCGTTGGGTTGTCGCGGAGAGCGCAGGCGCTTCGGGATATACGTGCAGTAAGGCCGGCGGGCAGTCCCCTACGGGACACGCCGTGAACCCGTCCATGGGGGCTTGGCAAAAACATCCATGTTTTTGACAGTCCCTACGGGGACTGCCCGCCGGCCTTCCCCGACAGTGCGTCGCGCTGGGCGGACGGAAGAGCGGCGACGCAGGGCGTCGCTCTACGTTGCACGATGGCCTGACGTAACGGTGTGGGGCATTGGCACACCGCCGGTAGGGTTGGGTCCCAAGCAACTGCCGTGAACCTGTCTGCGCCCGGTGACGCATTGAAATGACCGACATGGCGGTGCGCCAAACGAAAACGGGGCGCCGGAATTGCCGACGCCCCGTCTGGGGGCACTGCTTTGTTTCGCGAATCAAATCGCCTTGGCCAAACCCGCTGCCAGGCCGATGTAGCCGCCCGGGGTCAATTCGCGCAGGTTCTGCTTGGCGTCTTCCGGCAGGTCCAGCGATTCCACGAATGCCTTCATCGACTCGGCGGTGATGCCCTGGCCACGGGTCAGGGCCTTGAGCTGTTCGTACGGGTTCGGCAGGCCATGACGGCGCATCACCGTCTGCACGGCTTCGGCCAGCACTTCCCACGCGGCGTCCAGGTCGGCGTTGAGGCGTTCGGGGTTCACGGTCAGCTTGCCCAGCCCCTTGGCCAGCGAGTCCAACGCGACCTGGCTGTGGCCGAAGGCGGTGCCCACCGCGCGCAGCACGGTGGAGTCGGTGAGGTCGCGCTGCCAGCGGCTGATCGGCAGCTTGGCGCTGAAGTGTTCGAACAGGGCGTTGGCGATGCCGAAGTTGCCTTCAGCGTTCTCGAAGTCGATCGGGTTGACCTTGTGCGGCATGGTCGAGGAGCCGACTTCGCCCTCCTTGAGCTTCTGCTTGAAGTAGCCGAGCGAGATGTAGCCCCAGATGTCGCGGGCCAGGTCGATCAGGATGATGTTGGCGCGGCGGGCGGCGTCGCCGATTTCGGCGATGTTGTCGTGCGGCTCGATCTGGGTGGTGTAGGGGTTGAACACCAGGCCCAGGCTTTCGACGAAGCGCTTGGCGAAGGCCGGCCAGTCCACGTCGGGGTAGGCGATGGCGTGGGCGTTGTAGTTGCCCACCGCGCCGTTGACCTTGCCGGTCAGCTCGACCGCGGCGATCTGGCGGCGCTGGCGCTCGAGGCGGGCGACCACGTTGGCCACTTCCTTGCCCAGGGTGGTGGGCGAGGCGGTCTGGCCGTGGGTGCGCGACAGCATCGGCTGTTCGGCCTGGGCATGGGCCAGCGCGCGCAGGCGGGCGGCGATGTCGTCCAGCGACGGCAGCAGCACGGTGCGGCGGGCTTCTTCCAGCATCAGGCCGTAGCTGAGGTTGTTGATGTCTTCGCTGGTGCAGGCGAAATGCACGAATTCCAGGGCCGGGGCCAGCTCGGCGTCGTCCTTCAGCTGCTCCTTGATGAAGTACTCCACGGCCTTGACGTCGTGGTTGGTGGTGCGCTCGATTTCCTTGACGCGCGCGGCGTGGGCCGGGGCGAAATCACCGGCCAGGGCGCGCAGGCGCGCGGCGGCAGCGGCCGGGAACGGCGCCAGCTCGGCGATGCCCGGTTCGTTGGCCAGGGCCAGCAGCCACTCCACTTCGACCTTCACGCGGGCCTTGATCAGGCCGTATTCGGAGAAGATCGGGCGCAGGGCGTCGACCTTGCCGGCATAGCGGCCATCAAGCGGGGACAGGGCGAGCAGGGCGAATTCGGACATGGCGGGCGCAGGCAATGACGGCGGGGGCCGTCATTCTACGCTGCCCCGGGGTCGTCGTCGGCCTCTTCGGGCGCCAGCCGTACGGTGACCGCCTGGATCCGGTGGCCGGCCATGCGCTTGACGGTGAACAGCTGGCCATCGATGCGCACGTCCTCGCCTTCCTCGGGCAGGCGCTGCAGCTGGTGCACGATCAGCCCACCCACCGAATTGAGGTGCTCGGGCGCGGCCAGGTCACGCCCCAGCAGGCGTTCGAGGCGGAAGATGGAGGTGGAGCCAGCCACCAGCAGGCTGCCGTCGGCGCCGCGGGTGGGGGCGTCCTTGACCACGTGCGGATGCTCGTCCTCGATATCGCCGACCACCACCTCCAGCAGGTCCTCCAGGGTGAAATAACCCAGGATGCGGCCATGTTCCTCGACGCACAGGGCCATGTGCGTGGTGCCGGTGCGGAAGCGTTCCAGCACGGCGGTGACCGGGGTTTCCAGCGCGATCAGGTTGGCCGGGCGCAGCAGGGCGCGCAGGTCGTCGGTGGGCTGGCCGCGGGCGATCTCCACCAGCAGGTCCTTCATGTGCAGGATGCCCAGTACTTCTTCGCCATCGGCGTCGAACCACGGGTAGCGGCTGTAGCGGCTTTCGGCGAATTCGGCCATGACCGCGGCCAGGCTCATGCCCTGGCGGAACACGCGCATGTGTTCGCGCGGGCGCATCAGGTCGCCGGCCACCAGTTCGGGCAGCTCGAGTGCGTGGCTCATCAGCGTCAGGTCCTGGTCCGGCGCGCCGGCGCCGGGCTGTTGGCGCGCGACGATCAGCTTCAACTCTTCGCGGGAATAGCGGTGCGAGGTGTGTTCCACGTCGCCCCAGCCGGCCAGTCGCAGCAGTGCATTGGCGCTGTGGTTGAGCAGCCATATCGCCGGGAACATGGCCCAGTAGAACAGGTACAGCGGTGCAGCGGTCCACAGCGACATGGCTTCGGGCCTGCGGATCGCCATCGATTTCGGTGCCAGTTCACCCAACACGATGTGCAGGAACGAGATCAGGCTGAAGGCGATGATGAAGGCGGTCAGGCGTGCACCTTCCGGGCCCATGCCGAGTGCATCGAACAGCGGCTGCAGCAGGTGCGCGAACGCCGGCTCACCGACCCAGCCCAGGCCCAGCGAGGACAGCGTGATGCCCAGCTGGCAGGCCGAGAGGTAGGCGTCCAGGTGCGAATGCACGTTGAGCAGCAGGCGGCCACGCCAGCCGTGCCGGGCCGCAAGCCCCACGGCCTGGGTGTGGCGCAGTTTGACCAAGGCGAACTCGGCGGCCACGAAGAAGCCGTTGAGCACCACCAGGAACAAGGCCAGCAGCAGAAGCAGCAGGTTGCCGACGATCATGGCCGGCCCCGGCGGAAGATATAGGCAGGCCACGAAAGGAGCGGCGTAGCCGCGAGTAACGTCGCATGGCGACGGCCCCGAAGGGGGGCACGGCAAGGCCGGGCATACCGTTGGTCGTGGCGCGAACTACAGTGGGGGTCGTCGCCCATGGACGGAGGTGATGCCTGAATGAACACGAATTCCGAGTCTAGCCGATGCGGGCTGTGGTTGGGATTCACTCCCGCATGGGAGTATCGTGGCCGCAGCCGCCAGCCAGGGAATGAAGGCCCGTTGCCAGCCGCCGTTCCCTTTCCCAATTGAAAGAATCGCGGAGTAATGCAATGAGCAAGGGTTTCAGGACCGAGCACGACAGCATGGGCGAACTGCAGGTCCCTGCAGACGCGCTGTGGGGCGCACAGACGCAGCGCGCGGTGGACAACTTCCCGGTCTCGGGCCAACGCATGCCGCGCGGTTTCATCCGGGCGCTGGGCCTGGTGAAGGGGGCCGCGGCGGCGGTCAACGCCGAGCTGGGCCACTTGCCGAAAAATGTCGGCAAGGCGATCGAAGCTGCGGCAGACGAGGTGGCTGAAGGCCGCCACGACGCGCACTTCCCGATCGATATCTACCAGACCGGCTCGGGCACGTCGTCGAACATGAATGCCAACGAGGTCATCGCAACCCTGGCCAACCGTGCTGGCAAGGCGGGCAGGATCACGGTGCACCCCAACGACCACGTCAACCAGGGCCAGAGCTCCAACGATGTCATCCCGACGGCGCTGCGGGTATCGGCGCTGCTGGGCGTGCAGGAGCAGCTGCTGCCGGCGCTGGTGCACCTGCGCAAGACCATCGACAAGCGTGGCCGCGCGCTGCGCAAGGTGGTCAAGACCGGGCGCACGCACTTGATGGATGCGATGCCGCTGACCTTCGAACAGGAATTCGGCGCATGGTCGGCGCAGCTGTCGTCGGCGCAGGAACGCCTGGAGGACAGCCTGAAGCGGCTGCGCCGGCTGCCGCTGGGCGGCACGGCGATCGGCACCGGCATCAATGCGGACCCGCGCTTCGGCGAGCGGGTGGCCAAGCGCCTGAAGCAGCAGACCGGGGTGCGCTTTGACAGCGCGGAAAACAAGTTCGAAGGTCTTGCGGCGCAGGATGATGCGGTGGAACTGTCGGGGCAGCTCAATGCGCTGGCAGTGGCGCTGATCAAGATCGCCAACGACCTGCGCTGGATGAATGCCGGTCCGCTGGCGGGCCTGGGAGAGATCGAGCTGCCGGCGCTGCAGCCGGGGAGTTCGATCATGCCGGGCAAGGTCAATCCGGTGATTCCGGAAGCAACGGTGATGGTGTGCGCGCAGGTGATCGGGCACCACACGGCGATCACGGTGGCGGGGCAGACGGGCAACTTCCAGTTGAACGTGACGCTGCCGCTGATCGCGGCGAACCTGCTGGATGGCATCGGTCTGCTCTCCAACATCTCGCGGTTGCTGGCCGACACGGCCATCGCGGGGCTGAAGGTGCGCGAAGACCGCGTACGCGAGGCGCTGGGCCGCAACCCGATCCTGGTGACGGCGTTGAACCCGATCATCGGGTACGAAAAGGCCGCGGCAATCGCCAAGCGCGCGTACAAGGAACAGCGGCCGGTGCTGGATGTGGCCAAGGAAGACAGCGGGTTGTCCGAAGCCGAGCTGCGCCGGTTGCTGGATCCTGCGGCGCTTACTGCCGGCGGCATTCATGCCGGTGGTGGTGGTGGTGGCTGAAAGCTAAGAGCGAAAAGCAGCGTTTCCATCTCTGCGAGTGGGGCGGCCGTCGGGCAGCCCCCTACGGGACACGCCGTAAATACATCCATGTAGGCTTGGCAAAAACATCCATGTTTTTGACAGTCCCTACGGAGGCTGCCCGCCGACCGCCCCGGACAGTGGGTCGCGTGCGGAGGCAAACGGCAGACACGCATGGCGTGTCCCTCGCCGGCCCAAGCCAGAGACACGTGCAGACCAAGGCTTCGGCCTTTGACGTTGACGTTGACGTTGACGTTGACGTTCGAGATCAGCGCCGATCCGCCATCAAATTGTCGAACGTCTCGGTGTAATCCTTGAACTGCGGAATACGCGTGACCAGGTCCGGCGGGATCGGCTGCATGCCCGGCGGTACCTGGATCTTCACCGCGCGCTTGTCCGGGTCGTACGGGGCATCGGTGAGGGTGTTCTGGCGCAGCACCTGCAGCTGGCCGAACATCTGCTGCAGCAGCGCGTGCTGGCTGTCGTCGAGCGGAATTTCGATCTCGTCGATCTTCATGTGGCCGTTGGGCAGCACGATGATGTTCGGCGCCGGCGCGCGACGCACGGTGAGCATGCCGTCGCTGACGGTGATCTTCGGCTTGCCGCGCTCGGCGCGGTGGTTGCGGTATTCCTGGTCGCAGCCGGTGGCGGCAAGGCAGAACAGGGCCAACAGCAGGAGGTACAGCTTCTTCATGGCCGGCAGTGCACAAAAAAGGGGAGGGCTAGTGTAGCCCTCCCCCCGTGCAGCGGGCCTGACTGCGACCGGATGTCGCAGGTGCCGCTGGCTCAGCTGTGGCAGTCGTCGATGTCGCTCTGGTCCATGGTGGCGTAGGGCTGGAACGCCGGCAGCGCCGCCGCCAGCGCCTGCTGCTTGGCCATCATCGTCGGCAGCAGCTCGCACAGCTGCTTGGCGCTGGCTTCGATCTTGGCCGCTTCGGCGTTCACCCGCTCCTCGATGCCCTGGGTGTCGCCGGAGAACACGCCGCGCAGGGCCTCGCCGGCGGCCTTCACGCCCAGGCTGGCACCGGCCACGCCGATGTCCATGCCTGCGCCCGCCAGCGTTTCCACCTGCTTGCGGTAGTCCAGCAGCAGCGCCCGCTGCTGGGCATCGATGGTGACCGCCTTGCCGTTGATCAGCAGGTCTCCCTGCGGCGTGATCTCGGCCTTGTCGTTCTGGTCGTTGGAAATCTTGATGTTGCCCTGGGCGATTTCCACCCGCGCCTTGTCGGTAGCGTCCTTGACCTTCTTTCCGATCGAATCGGCATCCACCACCGGCTTGCCGGTGGACGGATCGGTCCGGTTCGAATCGGTGTTGTTGCAGGCCGCCAACGGCAGGCACAACAGCAGGGTGGGCAGCAGCAGTCGCAGGTTCATGGTCAGGCCTCCGTTATTTGCCGCGCGGCAGCTGGACCTTGCCGCCGACGCCTCTGTGGGTGATATCGCCGCTGCCGCTGTTGGCGACGGTCAGGTCACCGCTCACATCACGCACCGTCACATCCCCCGAGCCATGTCGTTCGACCGTGACGCTGCCACCGACGCCGTCGGCTTCAAAGTCGCCCGAGCCGATGTTGCCCAGGCTTACACTGCCTTTGACCTGGCGCAGGTCCACGTCGCCGGAACCGACCGTCTTGATGTCGACGTTGCCCGCGACGCCATCCAGGGTCAGATCGCCCGAACCGATCGTGCCGACCGTGGCTTTGCCCCGCAGGTTGCGGGCGTTGAAGTCGCCCGAACCGACCGACAGCAGGTTCAGCCCACCGGCACCATCGAGCTCGACATCGCCCGAGCCGATCGCGGCGGTCACCAGCCCCTTGATCTCGCGCAGCTTGATGTCACCCGAGCCGACGTCGGCACTGAGCGAATGCGCTCCGGTCACGCTGGCATCGCCGGAACCGACCTTCATCTGCACCAGCACGTTGTCCGGGAGGGTGCCGCGCAGGTCCAGGTAGGCGTAGCTGTTGCCGCTCATGTTCCAGCTCAGCCCCTGGTTCTCGCGCTGCAGCTTCACCACCAGCTTGTCGCCGACCTTCTGCTGGGTCACGGTCAGCTGTGGCAGCCAGTCTGCATTCGAAGCGCAGGCACGTCCGCCGAGCTGGGCAGCCCCGGGACCGGCCTGCAGTACCAGGTCATGCTGGTTGACCTCGAACACGATCGCCTTGGCCCCGGCCACGTCGAGCTTGAGATCGCGCGGGGCATTGAATTTGCACTGGGGCTCATCGGCCAGTGCAGTCAGCGGCAGCAACAGCAGGGAAGCAACGGCTAGGGTGCGGATCATGGCGGAATTCCTCGACGACGTCAGGGTCAGATTTCGCCGGCGCGGCGGCGCAGGCGGATGGCGATGATGATGAACACGACACCGGCAACCGCGCCGATCCAGAGCTCGGGCAGGGCCAGCGCGGCCAGCTGGCTGGCCGGCGACAGCGCCGCGGCCACGTTGTCGCTGTCGCGCATCACCGATTGCAGCTGGTCGGTGCGGTAGAACAGGTCACTGCCCGGCAGCGTGCCCAGCAGCAGGCGACCCACGATGTGCTGCCAGAACCAGCCGCTTGTCATGTCGAACAGGGTCATGATGCGCGTGGTGCTGACGATGATGCCGGCGAACAGCGGCAGCATCACCGCCCACAGGAACGGCTTGGACTTGGCCCAGGCCGACCACATCAGCAGCCAGCCCACGGTCGGCAGCGCCCACAGCAGGTACACCGGCAGCCAGGACAGGTGACTGGCCACGAAGGCCAGCGGACTGGCGGGGCCCCAGATCAGGGTCAGCGGATTGCCGCCGTGGGTCAGCACGACGACCGAGAGAATCGCCATGAAGCCGAACATGGTCAGTACCGACGCGATCACCGCGATGACCGGGGCCACCAGCAGCGCACTGAGCGCCTTGGACAGCACGGTCTGGGTGTCCGACAGCGGCAGCGACTTCCAGAACAGGATGCTGCGGTCGCGGCGGTCGTCGTACAGCGCACCCAGGCAGTAGAAGAACACCACGAACGCCAGCACCACGAACGGCCACAGCGAGCTCAGCACCAGGGTGGCGTCCAGCGCATTGCCCAGCTCGGCCATGCCCTTGGCATCCATGTGGGCGGTCAGCAGCTTCAGGTCCAGCCCGTTGATGTTGATGTCGGTGTTGTCGATGTGCAGGTCGCCGCTCTGTGCGGCCCGGCGCAGGCCCCACAGGCCGAGCAGGATGCCGATCAGGCTCATCACCAGCGAGATGGCGCCGGCGATCAGCGGGGCCCACAGGAACCCGCCGCGGTTTTCCCAGTACTCGCGCTTGAGCAGCCACTTGAAGGTGCTGGCCTTGCTGATGGGGTGGAAGTGGACGGTGTTCATGCGTAGGTTCCCTTCATGATGGCCACGAACAGATCCGCCAGCCCCGGGCTGCGGATTTCGCCAAGCGGCGTGAGCTGGGCGCGCGGCACCCCGTCGAACAGCAGCACGGTCTTGCCGAACGGCAGGCTGCGCTCGTCGATCGGCTTGAGCGCACGCGCCGCCTCCAGCGTTTCGGCCGATACCAGTGCTTCGGTATAGCGCTCACCGACGTCCTCCATGTCGGTGGTGAGCACGATGCGGCCGTCGCGGATGAACATCACGTCGGTGAGAATGTGTTCGATCTCTTCCACCTGGTGGGTGGTCACGATGATCGTCTTCTGTTCGTCGAAATAGTCTTCCAGCAGGCGCTGGTAGAACTCCTTGCGGTACAGGATGTCCAGGCCCAGGGTGGGCTCGTCCAGCACCAGCACCTTGGCATCGATGGCCATCACCAGGGCCAGGTGCAGCTGCACGATCATGCCCTTGGACAGTTCGCGCACGCGCTGGCGCGGCTGCAGCTTGGTGGAGGCCAGGAAGCGTTCGCAGCGGGCGCGGTCGAAACGTGGGTGGACTCCGGCGACAAAGTCGATCGCTTCGCGCACCTTCATCCAGCGCGGCAACACCGCCACGTCGGCGATGAAGCACACATCATTCATGAGTGCATTGCGCTGCACGGTCGGGTCCAGGCCCAGCACGCTCAGTTCGCCCTCGACCTGGGTCAAGCCCAGCAGCGCCTTGAGCAGGGTGGTCTTGCCCGCCCCATTGGGGCCGATCAGGCCGGTGATCCGGCCCGGGGCGATGGTGAAGCTGGTGTTGTCCAGCGCGAGCGTGGATTTGTAGGCCTTGCGCAGGCCACGAGCGGAAATGACAACATCACTGGCAACGGCATTCATGAGGACTTCCCCTGGGGCAGCAAATCGTCGAGGTGCAGGCCCAGGCGCTGGATGCGCTCCAGGACCAGCGGCCATTCTTCGTTGAGGAAGCGGTCGCGCTCGCTGCTGCGCAGCTGCGTGGCCGCTTCTTCGGTCATGAACATGCCCAGCCCGCGGCGCTTCTCGACCAGGCCTTCATCGGCCAGTTCCTGGTAGGCGCGCGAAACGGTAATGGGATTGAGCTGGTACTCGGCGGCCACCTGTCGAACCGAAGGCAGCGCGTCGCCCGGCTTGATGATGCCGTCGAGCATCATGGCGATGACGCGTTCTTTCAGCTGACGGTAGATCGGAGCACCATCGCTCCATTGGATATCGCTCATGGTCAGCTCCGTGGGTTCAGCGACTGTGCGAATGAGAAGTAAGGCATGGACAGGGAGCTGTGCAGCCGGCGGGGGGGCGTGGGGGCGCCGTCGGCGTTCCCTGCCTGGATCACGCCTGCGTCCTGCGGGCCTTCAAACGCACCGGTGGCGGTCTCGCTGCCACGGTCACCGGCGGGGATGCTGAACCAGCCCAGCAACAGCAGCGCGGACGCAGCTGTCAGGGCTTTGGCGGAGTGGTGGCGCATGCGGTTCATGGGCTTCCCCTGCATCAGGTGACTGGTGTTGTATGCAACTATAACACCGGCACAGCCGAGTGCAATACCCGACATACCCCAACTGATGGCAGGGGGCACACCAGGACCGGACTGCGTAGCCCAACGCATTGATACTAAAGGAATCAATATCGGGTCAGAGAGGCTGCTCCGGTCCGCCAGCATTCAGCGGCGTGATGGCCGTGTGCGTCAATCGCCAGCAAATCGAACCCCGGTAGATGCCGACCGTTGGTCGGCACGCTCTCAACGCCCGCGAAAAACCCCCGGTGATATAGTCCTCCTGCCCCTGCAGAACAGGGTTTTCCAGCCCCTTTACCGGAGTTTCCAATGCCCCAGTCCCACCGCGCGATCTCCCCGTTCCATGCCACCCGGGCGCGCGCCCGCCGCTGGGGCACTGGGCTGCTGCTGCTGGTCGGTCTGCTGGGCGCCGGTTCCGCCTGCGCCGCCGATCTGCTGGACCTCAACTACCGCCCATTGGCTGGCAAGACCGAGGTGAACCTGGAGAAGCAGTACGGCGGCAAGGTGCTGCTGGTGGTCAATACCGCCAGCAAGTGCGGGTTCACCCCGCAGTACGAGGCGCTGGAAGGCCTGCAGACCCGGTACGCCGCGCGCGGCTTCTCGGTGCTGGGCTTCCCCTCCAATGACTTCAAGGGCCAGGAGCCCGGCAGCGAGGCCCAGATCCAGGAGTTCTGCACGCTCACTTATGGCGTGAAGTTCCCGATGTTCCAGAAGGTGCAGGTCACCGGCGCCGCAGCCACGCCGCTGTACCAGCGCCTGGCCGCCGCCACCGGTGTGGCACCGGGCTGGAATTTCCACAAATACCTGCTGTCGCGCGATGGTCGGGTGGTGGCGCAGTTCCCCAGCAAGGTCAAGCCCGACGACAAGGAACTGGTCGCGGCCATCGAACGCGAGCTGTCTGTGGCGCCTGCCAGACGCTGACATCCTCGACATCTCGCACGTGCGTGCGACAATGATCGCTTTCGCGCCGACGTCGGCGTCCAGTCACTTCCAGGAAAGCAGCAAATGAAGATGGGAATGCGCGGCGCCGCGGCGTCGGTTCTGATTCTGGCGATGGGTGCCACCGGTACCGTGATGTCGCAACAACCGGCCGCAGGCGCGGCCGCCAAGGAGACTTCTGCTTTGACCTCCCAGCGTGAAAAAGTCGGCTACGCCATTGGTATGGACGTGGCCAAGTCGTTCGAGCCGATCGCCGACCAGATCGACCTAGCCGCCCTGCGTCGTGCGGTGACCAACGCCTTCGAAGGCAAGCAGCCGCTGATCACCCAGGACGAAGCGCAGAAGACCGACCAGGCGCTGCGGATGGCCATGGCCGTCAAGGCCGGGCAGCCGGTCCAGGGCATGGCCCCGGGCACCGAGCCGCCGAAGGTGGACCGTGAAAAGGTCGGCCTGATGCTGGGCAGCTACGCGGTGGGCCCGTCGCTGGCGCCGCTGAAGGACCAGGTGGACCTGGATGCGCTGTTCGACGCGGTGCAGACCGCGTTCGCCAAGGGCACCCCGAAGATGACCGCCGAACAGGCCCAGTCCACCATGGAAGGCTTCATGGCCGCCCAGCAGGCCGAAATGCAGGCCAAGGCTGCCGCCCAGGGCGAGACCAACCGCCGCGCCGGCAATGATTTCCTGGCCAAGAACAAGACCCAGCCGGGCGTCGTCACCACCGCGTCGGGCCTGCAGTACCAGGTGATCCGCGCCGGTTCGGGCGCTCGCCCGACGGAGTTCAGCAAGGTCAAGGTGAACTACGAAGGCAAGCTGCTCGACGGCACTGTCTTCGACAGCAGCTACCAGCGCGGCCAGCCGATCGAATTCGGCCTGGACCAGGTGGTCAAGGGCTGGTCGGAAGGCGTGCAGCTGATGCCGGTGGGTTCCAAGTACCGCTTCTGGATTCCGGGCGAGCTGGCCTATGGCGAGCAGGGCACGCCGGGCGGTCCGATCGGTCCGAACGCGACGCTGAGCTTCGACGTCGAACTGCTGGGCATTGCTCCGTAAAACGGAACTGGAGTCACCACGGACATGCGCGTCTCAATCTTCGGTACCGGCTACGTCGGTCTGGTCACGGGTACCTGCCTGGCCGACGTCGGCCACCAGGTGGTCTGTGTCGATATCGACCAGGCCAAGGTCGATGGCCTCAACAACGGGGTCATCCCGATCTACGAGCCGGGCCTGGAGCCGATGGTCAAGGCCAACCATGCCGCCTCGCGGCTGGCCTTCACCACCGACGCCGCTGCTGCCATCGCGCATGGCCAGGTGATCTTCATTGCCGTCGGCACGCCACCGGACGAGGACGGCAGTGCCGACCTGCAGTACGTGCTGGCCGTGGCCCGCACCATTGGCCGGCACATGCGTGTGCCGACCGTGGTCGTGAACAAGTCGACCGTGCCGGTAGGCACGGCCGACAAGGTGCGTGCCGCCATCGCCCAGGCCTTGGCCGAGCGCGGCGAGGAGATCGCGTTCGATGTGGTCTCCAACCCCGAATTCCTGAAGGAAGGCGACGCGGTGGCCGACTGCATGCGGCCGGACCGTATCGTGATCGGTGCGGCCAACGCCGAGTCGGTGGCCTTGATGCGTCGTCTGTATGCGCCGTTCAATCGCAACCACGACCGCGTGGTGGAAATGGACGTGCGCTCGGCCGAGCTGACCAAGTACGCCGCCAACGCCATGCTGGCAACCAAGATCTCGTTCATGAACGAGATCGCCAACATCGCTGAAAAAGTCGGCGCCGATGTCGAACAGGTCCGCCAGGGCATCGGGTCGGATCCGCGCATTGGCTGGCATTTCATCTACCCGGGCGCCGGTTATGGCGGCTCGTGTTTCCCCAAGGACGTTCAGGCGCTTGCCCGCACCGCGCAGCAGTACGGCCACGAGCCCAGACTGCTCAATGCGGTGGAAGCCGTCAACGATGCGCAGAAGGGCCATCTGTTCCAGCTGATCCAGCGCCACTACGACCGTGGTGAGGATGAGGGCGTGCGCGGCCGCACCTTCGCGGTGTGGGGCCTGGCCTTCAAGCCCAACACCGATGACATGCGCGAAGCCTCCAGCCGCCGCCTGCTGGCGCAGCTGTGGGAAGGCGGTGCCAAGGTCCGCGCGTACGACCCGGAAGCCACCGACGAGGCCCGCCGGATTTTCGGCGAGCGCGACGACCTGGTGTTCTGCGACAGCGCCAATGCGGCGCTGGAGGGCGCCGATGCGCTGGTGGTGGTCACCGAATGGAAGCAGTTCCGCAGCCCGGATTTCGTCCACCTGCGCGAAACGCTGAAAGATGCCGTCGTATTCGACGGCCGCAACCTGTACGACCCGCAGGAGATCGAAGCTGCGGGCCTGGCCTACTACGGCATTGGCCGGGGACGTTCGCTGCATGCATGACTCAACCCCCACCGCGCGTGAGCAGGCGCTGGAAGCGCGTCTGGTCGAACTTGAGATGCGCGTGTCCTTCCAGGAACAGGCATTGGCCGAGCTGAGCGAAGCCCTGGCCGATGCCCGCATCGAGGGCAGCCGCAACGCGGATCTGACCCGTCTGCTGCTGGAGGACCTGGGCAAGGTCCGCAACGCGCTGTATTCCGATTCGGGCGAAGAACCGCCGCCCCCGCACTATTGATCGACCCAACGTCATGAGCGATACCCTCCGCGACCAGCTGCTGGGCCTTGGCTTCAAAGCCGCGCCCAAGCCCGAACGCAAGCCCGACGCCCGCCGTGATGGCCGGCCCTCCAACGCGCCGCAGGGCGCCCGACCACCAGCCAAGGCCGGCGAGGGCGCACGTGGGCCGCGCGACGGCCAGCGCCCGCCGCGCGAGGGCGATGCCCGCCGTGGCCCGCAGGGCAAGGGCCGCCCCGGCGGCAACGCACGTCAGAACCCCGGACAGGCCAAGCCGCGCTCGCGCGAGGATATCGACCTGGCCAAGGCCTACGCGATCCGCGCGCAGAAGGAAAAGGACGACCGCATCGAAGCCGAGCGCCTGAAGCAGGAAGAGGCGCGTGTGCGCCGCGAAGCCAAGGTCAAGCTCGACGAGCTGCTCAAGGGCAAGGCGCTCAACGATGAAGCGGCCGACATCGCGCGGCACTTCCCGTACGGCGGCAAGATCAAGCGCATCTACGTCAACGCCGAGCAGCTTCGCCAGCTCAACGCCGGTGAACTGGGCGTGGTACAAAGCACCGGGCGCTACCTGCTGGTAACGGCGGCGGTGCTGGACGAGGCCGAAGCCATCTTCGCGCCGGCCGTGGCGCTGCGCGTGGACCCCAACGCACCGGCTGAAGACGACCCGTACGCCGATCCGGCCTACCAGGTGCCTGACGACCTGGTCTGGTAACGCGGGTATCGAGCAACGGTCGATACCTACCGGGCGGCATTTGCGCCATCGGACACCCGGCGGGATGCAACAACGCGGCAGCGCACGACCGTTGGTCGTGCGGCAGACGTAAGACACACCGGCGTTCCGCGCAGCGGCTCATCGGGCAACGGAGCGTGCATGCAGGAACGCCAGTCTCGACATACCTACGTCCCGCACATCGACGGCCTGCGTGCCGTCGCAGTGTTGTCGGTGATCCTGTACCACCTCAAGGCAAGCTGGCTGCCCGGTGGTTTCACCGGTGTGGATGTGTTTTTCGTGATTTCCGGCTTTGTGGTGAGCGCCTCGGTTGATCGCCTGCCGGCGCTCGGCGGTTGGCAGGGCCTGCTGCGCTTCTACGCACGCCGCATCCGCCGCATCGTGCCGGCGCTGGTGGTCTGCCTGCTCATCACCGCGCTGCTCAGTGCGTTGTTCATTCCCGAATCCTGGCTCAGCGAGACCAGCGACAAGACCGGTCGCCGCGCCTTCTTTGGACTGAGCAACTGGGTGCTGGCCGCTACGGGCAACGACTACTTCTCGCCACGCACCGAATTCAACCCTTACACCCACACCTGGTCGCTGGGCGTTGAGGAGCAGTTTTACCTGCTGTTCCCGCTGCTGTTCCTGGCGTGGTCACGCGGCGGGCGGGGACGCGCGGTGTCGCTGGGGCTGATCGCCGTGGCCACCGTCGCCTCGTTGGCATACGCGCTGCGGCTTGCCGGGCAGGGTGGGCAGGAGATCCAGTCCTTCTACATCACTACCACCCGTTTCTGGCAGCTCGGTGCCGGTGTGCTGCTCTACCAGGGCATGACCCTGGCAGGCCGTTTCGATGCGGTGCCAGTGGCGCGGGGACTGTCGTGGCGTTCGCCGGTGTTGTTGCTGGCAGTGTCCGTGCTGGGCTACGGGCTGTGGGCCGCGCGACCCGGACATTCGCCGTGGCCGGACGGACTGTGGCCGGTGGCGTCCACGCTGATGCTGCTGGGACTGCTGCAGCAGCACCGGCAGGGCTGGACCGCCCGCGCGCTGGCCAGCCCGACGATGGTGTGGGTCGGCAGGCTGTCGTATTCGCTGTACCTGTGGCACTGGCCGGTATTCGTGCTGTTCCGCTGGACGGTGGGGCTGGAAACGGCGTTGGAAGGTGCTACTGCAGTGGCACTGGTGTTCGCGTTGGCCTGGCTTTCCTGGCGCTGGGTGGAGCAACCCCTGCGGCATGGCGCACGCGGCCCGCGCACCAACGGGCGCTGGGTGCTGCTCGGGCTGGTGGTGCTGGTGCTGGGCGCGGGCCTGCAGTCGGTGCTGGTCAAGCACCAGCGGCACATTTCCTTCAGTACGGTCAGCCGCCATCCACTTGACTGGTATCCATATGCGAAAGGGCTGAAGAAGGAAGTGCCCGATTGCCGCGTGGTGGAATCGAGCATCCCGGTGGTGGGCGGCCAGGCACGCCTGCTGCAGCGGGGCGACTGCCCGGGTGGCAGCGGCGCGGCCCAGGTGCTGTTCGTGGCCGGTGATTCGCACGCGCTGGTTTACAACGAGCTGCTGCGCCGCAAGGTGGTCCAGGACGGCGGGCAGGTGCGTCTGTATGGCAGCGGCGGCTGCGCGCTCGCTGGCATGCAGGCCTGGCGTGGGCCAAACCCGGCCTGCGGGGTGTACACCCGCAACGTGCTGGAGGACATCCAGGCCACCGCGCGGGCCGGTGACGTGCTGTTCCTGCCCGGGCTGCGCATTCCACGCCTGGCCGAGCAGTATCAGCTGTTCGATGCCGCGCAGGTCAGCGCCGATCTCGCCAGCCCGGCAGCGGTGGAGGGTCGCGCGGCGGAGGTCGTTGCGGCAATCGAACAGCTTCGCCCGTTGGCCGAGCACGGCGTGCGGATCGTGCTGGAAGCACCCAAGCCCGTACTGCCGGCGCCGCCGTACCGCTGCTCGGATGCGTTCAACCGGCACAACCCCATCTGCATCAATGGCATGCAGATTCCGCGAGCGGAGGTGGAAGCGATGCGAGCGCCGGTCCTGGACAGCCTGCGCCAGGTCGCCGCCGCGCTGCCGGGTGCAAGCGTGTGGGATCCGCTGCCGACGTTGTGTCCGGGCGAGGTGTGCCAGCCCGACGAGGATGGCAGACCGTTGTATTTCGACGCCGATCACCTGAGCGGGTATGGCAACCGGGTGTTGCTGCCCGATTTCCGCAGCCACCTGCAAGCGGAGCGGTAGGGCAGGTTCCTGAACGACTGCCGCCATCGGCAGTCGATCGGGGTGCGACCCTACCGGCGGCCTGGCGTACCCGGTTTCCGCAGCAACGGCAGGCTGATTGCGAAGAAGCACAGCAGTGCGCCGGCGAAGGCGAACCCTGCACCTGCCAGGAACGCGGTGCGGCCCTGGTCGATGTTCCACAGCTGGCCGGCGATCAGCGCGCCGAGCACGCCGCCGACGCCTGACGAGAACCCATACAGCAGCCCCTGGCCGTGCCCGTTGAGGCGGCCTGGGAAGTAGGTCGCCAGCATCTGCATGGCCGCTGCGAAGAAGGCGGCAAAGCCCAGCGCATGCGCGGTCTGCGCCACCAGCATCATCCCGAGGTGGTCGGGGAACAGTGCGGTGACCGTCCAGCGCAGGGTCGAACTGACCAATGCGATCAGCAGCATCCAGCTGGCGTCGTAACGGCGGAAGAAGCGGCCGATGGTGAAGAACACGCCGACCTCGAACACCACGCCGATCGTCCACAGCAGCCCCAGCGTCGAGGTGGCATAGCCGTGGTGGTCCATGTAGACCGAAAAGAACGTGTAGTACGGCCCGAACGACAGCTGCTCCATGAATGCGGCGAGGAAGAACGCCAGCACCTGCGGCTTGCGCACGATCTTCCAGAAGCCGCTGGCATCAGCGCCGGCCCGATGCAGGTCGCGAGCGTAGTGGTTGGCAAACGCAGACCCCACCAGCAGGGCAAACAACGGCAGCATCAGCCACGGCAACAGCTGCGCATTGCCGGCGCCGCCCTTTCCTTCAATGAGCCAGCCAAAGCCCATCACCACCGCGATGAAGCCCAGTGAGCCCCACACCCGGATCAGTCCATAGCGGTGGCTGTCGTTGCCCAGGTGGGTAAGGGTGATCGATTCGAACTGCGGCATCACCGCGTTGTAGAAGAAGCAGAACACCACCATGGCCGGGTACATCCACGGCTGTGGCAGTGGCAGCAGGAACGCGCAGAAGGTGAGCAGGGTCAACACGCTGCCCACGCGCAGCCAGCGGATCGGGTGCGGCGAGGCGGCGGCAATGGATGTCCACGTCGTGGGTGCCACGATACGGGTGGCGTACCAGATGCCCATCATCACGCTTATGCCGGTCACACTCATCCCGCGCGCGGTCAGGAACAGCGACCAGTACGGGGTGAATGCACCCAGGGCGGCGTAGTAGAACAGGTAGAAGCTGGAGAGGCGGGCGACCGGGACAGGGTCGCGGAGCAGCGGGGTCATGCCAGGTCTCGAAGGATGTACCGATCAACGCTCGGTACCTGCCGAAGGGGCAGCAGGGTAGCACCCGACCGCTGGTCGGGTGGTGCGGATCATTCCGGATCGTAGTCGAGGTTGGAAGCCAGCCAGCGCTCCACCTGCGCGCGGTCCACGCCTTTTCGCTTGGCATAGTCGCTGACCTGCTCGCGGGTGACGCGTCCGACCACGAAATACTGGCTCTGCGGGTGGCTGAAGTAATAGCCGGAAACCGCCGCCGTCGGCAGCATCGCAAAGCTCTCGGTCAGCTGCATGTCCGCGTTGTTCTCCGCATCGAGGAGGCGGAACAACGTGGCCTTCTCGCTGTGCTCCGGGCAGGCGGGGTAGCCCGGTGCCGGGCGGATGCCGCTGTACTGTTCGGCGATCAGCGCTTCGTTGTCCAGGGTTTCGTCCGGCTGATAGCCCCAGTAGTCGGTGCGCACCTGCTGGTGCAGGCGTTCGGCCAGGGCTTCGGCCAGGCGGTCAGCCAACGCCTTGAGCAGGATTGCGTTGTAGTCGTCATGGTCGGCTTCAAAGCGGGCCACGTGCGGGTCGATGCCGATGCCGGCGGTGACCGCGAACGCGCCGATCCAGTCCTGTTGGCCGCTGTCGGCAGGTGCGATGAAATCGGCCAGGCAGAAGTCCGGGCGCTCCACCGGTTTGTCCACCTGCTGGCGCAGGAAGTGCAGCACGGCCGGGCCGTCATCGGTGGTGAGGTGCACATCGTCGCCGACGCTGTTGGCCGGCCACAGCCCGAACACCGCCTTGGCGGTCAACCAGCGCTCGTCGACAATGCGGCGGAGCATCGCGCGTGCATCGCGGTACAGCTCGCTGGCCTGGACCCCCACGATCTCGTCGGTGAGGATGGCCGGGTACTTGCCGGCCAGTTCCCAGGCCTGGAAGAACGGGGTCCAGTCGATCAGCTCGACCAGATCGGCCAGCGGATAGTCGTCCAGCACGTGCAGGCCGGGCTTGCGTGGGGCGGGGGGGCGGTATTGCGCCCAGTTGCCGTCGAAACGCTGCGCGCGGGCCTTGGCCAGCGTCACCAGCCGCTTGGCGTCGCCGCGGTTGCGGTGGCGTTGGCGGATATCGGCATAGTCGGCCTCGTTGGCCGCCACGAAGGCATCGCGCAGCTCGCTGGAGATCAGCGACTGGGCCACGCCCACCGCGCGCGAGGCGTCCTTGACCCACACCGTGGGTGCCTTGTAATGCGGGTCGATCTTCAGCGCGGTATGCGCCCGCGATGTGGTGGCGCCGCCGATCATCAGCGGCAGGGTGAAGCCCTGCCGTTCCATCTCACGCGCCACGTGGCTCATCTCTTCCAGCGACGGCGTGATCAACCCCGACAAGCCGATGATGTCGGCGTTCTCGGCACGGGCTGCGTCAAGGATCTTCTGCGCCGGCACCATCACGCCGAGGTCGATCACCTCGAAGTTGTTGCAGGCCAGGACCACGCCGACGATGTTCTTGCCGATGTCATGCACGTCGCCCTTCACCGTAGCCATGATGATCTTGCCATTGCTCTTGGCGGTATCGCCGCTGCGCGCCTTCTCGGCTTCGATGAAGGGCAGCAGATAGGCTACGGCCTTCTTCATCACGCGTGCGGATTTCACCACCTGCGGCAGGAACATCTTGCCGGCGCCGAACAGGTCGCCGACCACGTTCATGCCGTCCATCAGAGGCCCTTCGATCACATCCAGCGGGCGGCTGGAACGGATCCGCGCTTCCTCGGTATCGGCTTCGACCCAGGCATCCAGGCCGTGCACGAGCGCATGCGCCAGGCGCGCGTCGATCGGCTTTTCGCGCCAGGCCAGGTCTTCGCCCCTGGTCTCGCCCTTCCTGCCCTTGTACCGTTCGGCGATCTCCAGCAGGCGCTCGGTGCCATCGGCACGGCGGTTGAGGATCACGTCCTCCACGCGCTCGCGGAGTTCGGCATCCAGGTCGTCATAGATCGGCATCGCGCCGGCGTTGACGATGCCCATGTCCATGCCTGCGGCGATGGCGTGGTACAGGAACACCGCGTGGATGGCCTGGCGCACCGTTTCGTTGCCACGGAACGAGAACGACACGTTGGATACGCCACCCGATACATGGCAATGCGGCAGCGTGCGCTTGATGATGCGGGTGGCTTCGATGAAGTCAACCGCGTAGTTGTCGTGCTCCTCGATGCCGGTGGCCACGGCGAAGATGTTCGGGTCGAAGATGATGTCCTGGGGCGGGAAGCCGACCTGGTCCACCAGGATCCGGTAGGCACGGGTGCAGATTTCCACCTTGCGCGCGCAGGTGTCGGCCTGGCCCTGCTCATCGAACGCCATCACCACGGCGGCCGCCCCGTAGCGCAGCACCTTGCGCGCGTGTTCGATGAACAGCGCCTCGCCTTCCTTGAGCGAGATCGAATTGACCACACTCTTGCCCTGCAGGCACTTCAGCCCCGCCTCGATCACGCTCCACTTGGACGAATCGACCATCACCGGGATGCGCGCGATATCCGGCTCGGACATGATCAGGTTGAGATAGCGGGTCATCGCCTTCTCGGAATCGATCAGGCCCTCGTCCATGTTCACATCGAGGATCTGCGCGCCGCTGGCGACCTGCTGGCGGGCCACTTCCACTGCTTCTTCGTAGCGCTCCTCCTTGACCAGCTTGCGGAACTGCGCGCTGCCGGTGACGTTGGTGCGCTCGCCGATGTTGACGAACAGCAGGTCCGGGGTGATGACCAGCGGTTCCAGTCCTGACAGGCGGGTGTGCACGGGCCCGCTCATCGCACGGCCCTCGGCGGCAGGTCGGCCACGGCCTCGGCAATGGCCTGGATGTGCGCCGGCGAGGTGCCACAGCAGCCGCCGACCAGGTTGAGCAGGCCGGCACTGGCAAACTCACGCAGCGTGGTGGCCATTTCCTCGGGGGTTTCATCGTACTCGCCGAACGCGTTGGGCAGGCCGGCATTGGGATGCGCGCTGACCCGGCAGTCGGCGACGATGGAGAGCGTTTCCACGTGCGGGCGCATGTCGCTGGCGCCCAGCGCGCAGTTCAGCCCCACCGACAGCGGCCGGCTGTGCGCTACCGATGCGTAGAACGCTTCGGCGGTCTGTCCGGACAGGGTGCGCCCGGAGGCATCGGTGATGGTGCCGGAGATCATGATCGGCAGGCGCGCGCCGCGCGCATCGAACGCTTCTTCGATGGCGAACAGCGCGGCCTTGGCATTGAGCGTGTCGAAGATGGTTTCCACCATCAGGGTGTCGGCGCCGCCGTCGATCAGGCCATCGATGGCCTCGCGGTAGGTCTCGCGCAGCGCATCGAAGCTGGTGTTGCGGAAACCGGGATCGTTCACGTCCGGGCTGATCGAGGCGGTGCGGCTGGTGGGCCCCAGCACCCCGATCACGAAGCGTGGTTTGTCCGGGGTAGTCGCCTCGACCGCATCACAGCACGCGCGCGCAACCGCAGCGCCCGCTTTGTTCAATTCGTACACCAGGTGTTCGAGGTGGTAGTCCGCCTGGCTCACCGACGTCGCGTTGAAGGTGTTGGTTTCGATCAGGTCGGCCCCCGCCATCAGATAGGCCGTGTGGATCTCCGCGATCACTTCAGGACGAGTCAACAGCAGCAGGTCGTTGTTGCCCTTCAGGTCATGGCTTTCCGGCGTCGCGGCGGCCGCGTCGTGCCCACAGCCTGGCCGGTGAGCACTATCGAAGCCGCCGGCAAAGCGCTCACCACGGTAGTCGCTTTCCTGCAGTCCATGGCGCTGGATCATGGTGCCCATCGCACCGTCGATGATCAGGATGCGCTGCGCCAGCGCATCTTCCAAGGCGCGGACGCGATCAGGGTGCAGCCAGGGCAGGGGCATCGGAACGTGACCTCAGGGCTTGCTGGCAATCAGCGAGATGACTTCAAAATGCGGCGGCCGCTTTTCGCGGGTCACCGTTTCCAGGCTGGACACCACCAGCCCGGCTTTCTCGGCGAACCGGCGCAGTTCCTTGTCCGAGAAACCCAGGTTGACGTGGCCATAGGCCTCGACGGCGGCCTTGTGCTCGTGGCGGGCCAGGCTGCACAGCAGCAGGCGGCCGCCGGAGCGCAGCACGCGCGCGCCTTCGGCCACCGCCTGGGCCGGCTTGGCGGCGTAGGTCAGCGCGTGCATCAGCACTACCAGGTCGAAGCTGCGGTCCTTGAAGGGCAGGGCATGCATGTCACCCTCGCGCACTTCCACGTTGGCCAGCCGGCGCAGGCGCTCGCTGGCGGCAGCTACTACGCGGGCGCTGGTGTCGATACAGACGTAGCGCTTGGCATGCGGGGCCACCAGTTCCGCCAGTACGCCATCGCCGGAGGCAATATCGAGCACGTCACCGGTTTCCAGCAGCGGCAGCGCGGTGCGCGCAAGTGCTTCCCAGGTGCGGCCGGGCGAGTAATGGCGCTCCATGTCCCCGGCCACGCTGTCTGCCCAGTTCTGGTCCGCGGCGCGGCTGGCCATCACGCTTGCCACGCGTTCAGCATCCTGGCGCAGCAGCGGGTCGTCGCTGCCGGTGCTCAGGGCATGCCACAATGCGCGCTGGGCCGGGTCCAGCGCGGCATCGTCGAAGCGGTAGTAGGCCGACACACCCGCGCGCCGGTCGCGTACCAGGCCGGCTTCCTTGAGCCGGGCGAGGTGGGTCGACACCCTTGGCTGGGCCAGGGTGGTGATGGCCGACAGTTCGGCCACGGTGAGTTCTTCCTGCTCCAGCAGCGCCAGCAGGCGCACGCGGGTGGCGTCGGCGAACACTTTCAGCCGGACCGACCAGTCCTCGAGATCCATAAATATCTACCTATCGCGATATAGAGATATTTTCGTCCTTTGGCGCCGTCGCGGTCAAGTCAGCCCGGATTGGGTGGCCCCCGGTACAATCGCCGCACCTGGACGCGCCCAGCGCGGCCATATCGACATGTTCCTGGGAGGGTTTCGTGGATTTCAGCTTCACCGAAGAGCAGCTGATGCTGCAGGACGTTGCGCGCCGCATCGCGCAGGAAAAGATCGCGCCGAGCGCCGAGCACCATGACCGTACCGGCGAGTTCCCGCTGGACAACATCCGCCTGCTGGGCGAAAACGGCCTGATGGGCATTGAAGTGCCGGCCGAGTACGGCGGCGCGGGCATGGACCCGATTGCCTACGTGCTGGCAATGGTGGAGGTTGCCGCGGGCGACGCCGCGCATTCGACCATCATGTCGGTCAACAATTCGCTGTTCTGCAACGGCATCCTGACCCATGGCAGCGAAGCGCAGAAGCAGAAGTACGTGCGCGCCATCGCCGAGGGCGAGGCCATCGGCGCGTTCGCGCTGACCGAGCCGCAGTCCGGTTCGGACGCCACCGCCATGCGTTGTCGCGCGGTCAAGCAGGCCGACGGCACCTATGTGATCAACGGCAAGAAGAGCTGGATCACCTCCGGCCCGGTGGCCAAGTACATCGTGCTGTTCGCCATGACCGACCCGGACCAGGGCGCGCGTGGCATCACCGCGTTCATGATCGACACGGACAAGGCCGGCTTCCACCGCGGCAAGACCGAGCCGAAGCTGGGCATCCGCGCCTCGGCGACCTGCGAGATCGAGTTCCAGGATTACGTGGCGACGGCTGAAGATGTGGTGGGCAAGGAAGGCGAGGGCTTCAAGATTGCCATGGGCGTGCTGGATGCCGGCCGCATCGGCATCGCGTCGCAGGCCATCGGCATCGCGCGCGCGGCGTACGAGGCCACGATCGAATACGTTAAGGACCGCAAGGCCTTCGGGGCGGCGATCGGCACGTTCCAGATGACCCAGGCGAAGATCGCCGACATGAAGTGCAAGCTCGACGCGGCGCTGCTGCTGACCCTGCGCGCGGCATGGGTCAAGGGCCAGGGCAAGCGCTTCAGCAACGAAGCGGCCATTGCCAAGCTGACCGCCTCGGAAGCGGCGATGTGGATCACCCACCAGGCCGTGCAGATCCACGGCGGCATGGGCTACTCCAAGGAAATGCCGCTGGAGCGTTACTTCCGCGATGCCAAGATCACCGAGATCTACGAAGGCACCTCGGAAATCCAGCGCCTGGTCATCGCCCGCAACGAGACCGGCCTGCGCTGAGGCGGATCTTCGCAGCGCAGAGCAACGCAGTCGGGGTCCTTTTGGGGCCCCGACTGCGTTTGGGGGGTGCGATTGCATGGTGTACGGGGGTACCGGGCTGCGCCCGGTAGCTTCATGCATCTGGGCGAACAGCCCTGTACTGCGAACGTGCCTGGCTGGGGCCGGCGGCGGTGGGCCTGCGGGGGACGCCGTGAATCCATCCCTGGAGGCTTGGTCGCCGCTTGCCGTGTGCGCAGGACAGCGCACACGTGCAAGCCGCGACCAAGCCTACAGGGACGTATTTACGGCGTCCCCCACAAACCCGCACCGACCCGCCTGGCCACAGGTCGTCCCAGCCCACGGCTGTTCGCACAAATGCATCAGCAGCCGGGCAACGCCCGGCGACACGGCAAGCCTGCAACCGTAGAAAAAAAAGGCCCCGGATCGCTCCGGGGCCTTTTGCGTTTCAGTCAAACATGGATCAACGATCCGGACGATGCGCCGCGTTGGCTTCGCCCTGGCGTTCCAGGAACTCCTTGGACGGTTCGTCCAGCTTGTCGCCCAGCATGCGGCGGACCACCACGAAGAACACCGGGATCATCAGCAGGCCCAGGAACGTGGCGAACACCATGCCGCCGATCACGCCCGTACCGATGGCGTGACGCGCGTTGGCGCCGGCACCGGTCGAGATCGCCATCGGGATCACGCCCATGATGAACGCAAACGAGGTCATCAGGATCGGGCGGAAGCGCAGGCGCGAGGCCTCGATGGTCGCCTCGCGCAGGTTCTTGCCCGCTGCACGCTGCTCCACCGCGAATTCCACGATCAGGATCGCATTCTTCGCCGCCAGGCCGATCACCGTGATCAGGCCGATCTTGAAGTACAGATCGTTGGGCAGGCCCCGGGCGAGCGAGAACGCCAGCGCACCCAGCACGCCCAACGGCACCACCAGCAGCACTGCCACCGGGATCGACCAGCTTTCATACAGCGCCGCAAGGCACAGGAACACCACCACGATCGACAGCACCAGCAGCAGCGTGGCGGCGTTGCCCGCCAGGATTTCCTGATAGGACATGCCCGACCAGTCGTAGCCGAAGCCCGCTGGCAGGTCATCCTGCACGATCCGTTCCATCGCCTGCATCGCCTCGCCCGAGCTGCGGCCCGGGGCCTGCGAACCGACGATGTTGATCGCCGAATAGCCGTTGTAGCGGCTCAGCGACGGCGGTGCCGACACCCATTCGGACTTCACCACCGTGCTCAGCGGAATCATCGCCGGCGTACCGTCCGCGTTGGTCTGCAGCGAACTGGGCGTGTAGAAGCTGTTCAACGACTCCGCACCGGTGCGGAACGGACCATCGGCCTGCATGGTCACGCGCTTGATGCGGCCCTGGTAGAAGAAGTCGTTCACGTACACCGGTGCCAGCATCAGCTGGATCGTGCTGTACACGTCCGACACTGACAGGCCCATCGTCTGCGCCTGCACGCGGTCTACGTGCAGCTGCAGCTGCGGCGCGTTTTCCAGCCCGTTCGGGCGTACGCCGGTGAGCAGGTCCTTCTCCTCGGCCGCCTTGCCCAGCAGGATGTTGCGCGCCTGCGTCAGCTGTTCGAAGCCGGCACCGCCGCGGTCCTGCAGCCACATGTCGAAGCCGCCGAACTGGCCCAGGCCCTGCACGGTAGGCAGGTTGACCACGAAGATCTGTGCTTCCTTGATCCCGTAGAACGCGCCGTTCATGTTCTGGATGAACTCGGGAACCGTGATGTCACGGTCTGCCCAGGGCTTGAGGCGGATGAAGCCCATGCCCACGTTTTCGCCCGAACCGACGAAGCTGAAACCTGCCACCTGCAGCATGCCTTCGAAGCCATCCTGCTTTTCCAGGATGCCGCGCATCTGCGCGAAGGTCGCGTTGGTCTGCGCCTTCGTAGAGCCCGGCGGCAGCTGCACGATCGCCAGCGCATAGCCCTGGTCTTCTTCCGGCAGGAAGCTGCCCGGCATGCGGGTGAACAGGAAGCCGCACAGCACGGTCAGCACCACGAACAGGATCATCCAGCGCGGCGCATGCTTCACCGCCGAGGTGATGTGGCCCACATACGTGTTGCTGACCTTGTCGTAGTACTTGTTGAAGGTGCGGTACACCACGTTTGGCTCGCCATGCGTGGCCTTCAGGAAGGTCGCGCACAGCGCCGGGGTGAAGCCCAGCGCCAGGAACGCCGAGAACGCCATTGCGATGGCGATGGTCAGCGCGAACTGCTTGTAGATCTCACCTGCCGCACCGCCCTGCAGTGCCGACGGAATGAACACCGCCGCCAGCACGACGGTGATGGCCACTACCGCGCCGGTGATCTGGGTCATGGCCTTCTGGGTGGCAGCCTTCGGCGGCAGCTTCTCCTCGGTCATGATGCGTTCGACATTCTCGATGACCACGATGGCGTCATCGACCACGATGCCGATCGCCAGCACCATCGCAAACAGAGTCAGCTGGTTGATGGTGAAGCCGATGATGCTCATGCCCAGGAAAGTGCCCAGCAGGGCGACCGGGATGACCAGCGTCGGGATCAGGGTGGCGCGGAAGTTCTGCAGGAAGATCAGCATCACCAGGAAGACCAGCACGATCGCTTCGATCAGGGTCTTGACCACTTCCTCGATCGAGATCTTCACGAACGTGGTGCTGTCGTACGGGGAGAACCAGCTCACCCCGGTCGGGAAGGTGGACTCCAGTTCGTCCATCTTCGCAGTGACCGCATTGGCCACGTTCAGGGCATTGGCGCCCGGCAGCAGCTGGATCGCGAAGGCACCGGTCGGCTTGCCGTTGTACTGGGTGTCAAAGCCGTAGTTGTTGGCGCCAAAGGCGATGCGGGCTACGTCCTTGAGCAGCACGCGCGAGCCATCCGCGTTGGCGCGCAGGATGATGTTCTCGAACTGCTCGGGCGAGCTGAAGCGGCCTTCCGCCGACACCGTGGCCGTGAAGTAATGCCCGGCCGGGGACGGATCCGAACCCAGCGAGCCGGCCGCGAACTGCACGTTCTGGGCCTTGATCGCCGCCAGCACCTGGCTGGCGGAGAGGTTGAAGCCCTGCATGCGTTCCGGGTTGAGCCAGATGTTCATGGCGTACTCGGAACCGAACTGCTGGGTGCTGCCCACGCCGGGAATGCGCGAGATCTGGTCGAGGACACGCGAACCGACGATGTCGTTGAGCGCATCGCGGGTGATCGCCTCGCTGTCAGACTGCAGCGCCACCACCATGAGGAAGCCGGCGTTGGCCTTGGCCACCACCACGCCCTGCTGGGTCACCTCGGTGGGCAGGCGGGGCGTGGCCAGCGATACCTTGTTCTGCACCTGCACCTGGGCGATGTCCGCGTCGGTACCGGTTTCGAACGTCAGGGTGATGGTCGCGCGGCCGTTGGAGGCCGATGAAGAGCTGAAGTACAGCAGGTGATCGATACCGGTCAGCTGCTGCTCGATCACCTGGGTGACCGACTTTTCGGTGGTATCGGCGCTGGCGCCGGGGTAGGTGGCGCTCACCGTCACCTGGGGCGGTGCGATGCTGGGGTAGGACTCCACACCAAGACCGAGGATCGAGATCACGCCCGCAAGCGAGATCAGGATCGCGACCACCCAGGCGAATACCGGGTGTTCAATGAAAAATTTAGGCATGACGGCTGGTTCCCGTTATTGCTTGGTCGGTTCGGCAGCCGGAGCGCCATCGGAAGGCTTGGCGGCCGGATCGGCGGGTGCGGCGGCGGCATCGGCCTGCGCCGCAGGTGCGGTGCCGGCAGCAGATGGGGCGCCCGCCGGGGCGGCGCCGTTGCCGTTGGCAGCAGTCGGGGTCCACGGCTTGGCCGAGGCCGGAGCGCCTTCCTTGACCTTCTGGACGCCAGCCACGATCACCTTGTCGCCCGGCTCCAGGCCGCTGCTCACCAGCCAGCTGCTGCCCTGCTGTCCTTCGGTCACCACATTCTTGCGCACGACCTTGCCATCTTTGCCCACCACCATCACATAACCGCCGGTGGTATCGCGCTGCAGCGCCTGCAGGGGCACCAGGAACGCGTTCTTGCGCTCGCCCAGCACGGCCTGGAAGCTGACGAATGCGCCCGGCAGCAGGATCTGCTGCGGGTTGGGCAGCACCGCGCGCAGGGTCACCGCGCCAGTGGACGGATCGACCACCGCCGAGGAGTAATCCAGCGTGCCCGGCTGGTCATACATCGTGCCATCGGCAAGCTTCACCTGGATGGTGGACTTGCCATCGCCGCTGAGCGACACGGCACCGGCAGCCTGCGCTCGGCGCAGCTGGGTCAGCTCGTCCGAACTCATCGAGAAGTTGACGAACAGCGGGTCCAGCTGGTCGACGGTGGTCAGCAGGGTGATGTCGCCCTGACCGACCAGCGCGCCTTCGGTAACCTGCTGCTTGCCTGCGCGGCCGTCGATGGGAGAGGTTACCTGTGCATAGCCGAGGTTGATCTTTGCGTTGGCCAGCGCCGCCTGCGCCTGCTGCACGGCGGCGGCGGCGGTGCGTTCGGCGGCTTCGGCCGTGTCCAGGTCGGATCTGGACACGAATTTCTGCGGGGCCAGAGAACGGGCGCGCGCCGCAGCGGCCTTGGCGTTGGCATAGGTTGCCTGCGCCGAGGCGAGTTCGGCCTGGGAGGCGTTCAACGACGCCTGCAGCGGCGCCGGGTCGATCAGGAAAAGCACCTGGCCCTGTTTCACATCCTGGCCTTCCTGGTAGACACGCTTGAGCAGCACGCCCGGGACGCGGGCACGCACGTCGGCGCTGCGGTACGGCGACAGGCGGCCCACCAGCTCACGCTGCAGCGGCAGCGTATCGGCCTTGGCTTCGATCACGCCCACTTCCGGCGGCGGCGGCGTCTGTTGCTCCGGCTTTTTGCAGGCGGTCAGCGCGACGGCGACAGCGCACGTCAGGGCGAGGGTGCGGAGTGGGGCGATCATCAGGAGAAACTCCGGTGTTGGTTTGAATGCGGTAAGCGGATCGCCTCGGGCGCAGCGAACGCGCGCAGGAAACTGTCCACGGAAAATTCGGCCCACCGGCGCCGCTGCGGGGCGTCGGCACGGTGGGGGATGTGAAAGCGCTGTTTCTCTAAATCCTGTCCGGCGATCATGCTCAATAGCAGTTCAGCCATGAAGTGCGGGTCGTCATGCCGCAGCAGGCCGTCCTCAATACGATGCTGTAGCCATTCAGCAAGGTGAAGGGTCAGTGCCCCGGCGCCATCCCGATACAGGGAACGTGCTTCTTCGGGAAAGCGGGCCGACTCTCCCGCAATCAGCCGACGAGCCTGGATGACGTGCGGCTCGTTGAAGTGCTCCAGGTAGTCGAAGGCGAACTGCAGCAGGGACCCGCGCAGGTCATCGCCCTCCAGCGCACGCAGTCCGGCCGTGGCCCGGCACAGGTGGCGCTGCAGTACCCGGCGCAGCAGCTCCTGCTTGCTGCCGTAGCGGCTGTAGAGGGTCTGCTTGGAACACCCTGCGTGCTGGGCGACCGACTCCATGCTCAGCTGCATGCCCTGGGTCGCCATCAGATCGCGCACGGCGTCGAACACGCGATGGTCGCGCGCGTCCAGCAAGGCGGCGGCAGGGACAGGGGAGTTCACGCGGTGGACTATACCGTCCAGTTCAGAATTGGTGAAGCGTTGCTTTCGGCACTGTCGGCCAGGATGTCGTCACCGTGCCACGTCGTGTGCCGATGCTGGCAACCGGCATGCACTGCCATGCGCGTCCGTACCGGAGCGCACAGGTGGCATGCGATGTAAACGCCACCCAACTGAAAAACCTTATTCCGTCCTGCAGCAAGGCCTTTTCATGCGGTAGGGCTACAATTTCATCTTTCCAACTGGGCAACACGCACCGCTCTGCCATGAAACCGCAAAAAACAGCAGCCAAGACCGTGAAGAAAACGACCAAACCAGCCGATACGCAGACTGTTTCACCAGTGGGCTTCTCGCTGGAACCGGTGTACACGGCCTTGCGCAAGCGTTACCCGGCGGCCGGGCAGGCCGAGGCAGTGGCGTTCGCCGCAGACTTCTACAAGCGCATGGAAGCGGACGAGTTCCCGCACCACACCGCTGAAGAGTGGGCCGCACTGGCCGGCGACACCCTCGAATTCGCCCGCGTGCGCAAGGCCCGCAAGGCCAACGTGCGCGTGTTCAACCCGACGATGAAGGCCAATGGCTGGGAATCGGCGCACACCGTGCTGCAGATCGTCAACGACGACATGCCGTTCCTGGTCGACACCGTGACCATGACCCTGGCCGAACATGGCGTAGGCGTGCATGTACTGGGCCACCCGGTGATCCGTTTCACCCGCGACAAGGCCGGCAAGCTGTCGACCGTGGGCGACGGCACCGCCGAATCGGTGATGCTGCTGGAAATCGACCGCCAGCCGGCCGACGCCATGGCCGATGTCGAGCAGGCCATCGTCAAAGCGCTGGATGAGGTGCGGGCCATCGTCGGCGACTGGGAGGCCATGCGCAGCAAGGCGCTGGCCCTGGCCGACGACCTCGGCACGCGTCAGCTGCTGGTCGACGACGCCTCGCGCGCCGAGGCCCAGGCGTTCCTGCGCTGGGCCGCCGAAAACCACTTCACCTTCTTCGGTTACCGCGAATACCGCGTGGAGAAGCAGGGCAAGGAAGACGTGCTGGCGCCGTTGAACGACACCGGCCTGGGCCTGATGCGCGGCAAGGACAAGTCCGCCGCACGCCCGGTCAAGACGCTGGCCGCGCAGGGCCTCAATGCCACCACCGGGTTGAAGGACGCGCTGATCCTGACCAAGACCAATGCGCGTTCGCGCGTGCACCGCGCCGGCTACATGGATTACATCGGCGTGCTGGAATTCGACGCCAAGGGCAAGATCATCGGCGAGCAGCGCTTCCTGGGCCTGTTCACCTCCAGCGCCTACAACCGCCGGCCGTGGGAAATCCCGCTGGTGCGCCAGCGCCACGAATACGTGATGAGCAAGTCGGGCCTGGCCCCGGCCAGCCACAGCGGCAAAGCGCTGCGCCACATCCTGGAAACCCTGCCGCGCGAAGAGCTGTTCCAGTCCAGCGAGGAAGAGCTGTACCGCACCGCCATCGGCGTGCTGGGCCTGCAGGAGCGCGTGCGCAGCCGCCTGTTCCTGCGCCGTGACAAGTACAGCCGCTTCATTTCCGCGCTGGTGTACCTGCCGCGCGAGCGGTTCAACACCGACGTGCGCCTGCGCATCGAAGCGATGCTCAAGGACGCGCTGCAGGGCGAATACGTGGACAGCTCGGTGGTGCTGGGCGAATCGCCGCTGGCCCAGGTGCACCTGATCGTGCGTCCCAAGGCTGGCCAGACCCTGGAAGTGGATACCAGCGTGCTTGAGCAGAAGCTGGCCCAGGTGCTGCGCAACTGGCAGGACGACCTGCGCGAAGCACTGGTGGCCCGCCACGGTGAAAGCGAAGGCCTGCGCATTGCGGCCCGTATCGGCAAGGCGCTGCCGGCTGGGTACATCGAAGATTCCAGCACCGAGATCGCGGCCAACGACGTCAGCCAGCTCGATGCGCTGACCGGCCCGGACGACCTGCGCCTGAGCCTGCAGGCCGTGCACCGCGAAGAAGGCGACGGCCTGCGCCTGAAGCTGTACCGCCAGCTGGACGACATTCCGCTGTCGGACGCGCTGCCGATGATGGAGAACATGGGCCTGCGCGTGATCGCCGAGCGCCCGTACCGCCTGAGCGTGGACAACGCGCCGGTGTATGTGCAGGACTTCGAAGTGGAATCGCTTGCCGGGGCGATCGATGCCGCCGCCGCCGATGCCGCCTTCGGTGAAACCTTCGCCCGCGTCTGGCACGGCGACGCCGAGAACGACGGCTTCAACCGCCTGGTGCTGGCCGCTGGCCTGCACTGGCGCCAGGTCGCGATGCTGCGCGGTTACTGCAAGTACCTGCTGCAGACCGGCGTGCCGTTCTCGCAGGCCTATGTCGAAGCCACCTTCACCCGTTACCCGCTGCTGGCCCGCCTGCTGGTGGAGCTGTTCGAAGCCCGCTTCGACCCGGCCACCGGACATGAGGACAAGGATGCCATTGCCGAAGGCCAGGCCGACCTGCGCGCGCACCTGACCGTGCTGGCCAACGGCGACGAGGCCACCCTCAAGGTCATCAAGACCGTGGTCGATGCCCGCAAGGGCGACCGCAAGGCGCAGATGGACGCTGCGCGGGAGGCGCTGGTCAAGCTGATGGACCGCGTGTCCAGTCTCGACGAAGACCGCATCCTGCGCAGCTTCATGGGCGTGATCGACGCCACCCTGCGTACCAGCTACTACCAGACCGATGCACAGGGCCGCCCGGGTCACGTGATCAGCTTCAAGTTCGACTCGGCGCTGGTGCCGGACCTGCCCAAGCCGCGCCCGTACCGCGAAATCTTCGTGTACGGCCCGCGCGTGGAAGGTACCCACCTGCGCTTCGGCGCGGTTGCCCGTGGCGGTCTGCGCTGGTCGGACCGTCGCGAAGATTTCCGTACCGAAGTGCTGGGCCTGGTCAAGGCGCAGATGGTCAAGAATACGGTGATCGTGCCGGTCGGTGCCAAGGGGGGCTTCTTCGCCAAGACCCCGCCGGCGAGCGGTGACCGCGATGCGGTGTTCGCCAACGGCGTGGCCTGCTACAAGCTGTTCATCCAGGGCCTGCTCGACATCACCGACAACATCGTCGACAACAGGATCGTGCCGCCGGTGGACGTGGTGCGCCATGACATGGACGACCCGTACCTGGTGGTGGCCGCGGACAAGGGCACCGCGACCTTCTCCGACATCGCCAATGGCCTTGCCATCGAGCATGGCTTCTGGATGGGCGATGCGTTCGCGTCCGGCGGTTCGGTCGGTTACGACCACAAGGGCATGGGCATCACCGCGCGTGGTGCGTGGGAGTCGGTCAAGCGCCACTTCCGTGCGCTGGGCCGTGACAGCCAGACCCAGGACTTCACCGCCGTGGGCGTCGGTGACATGTCCGGCGACGTGTTCGGCAACGGCATGCTGCTGTCGCGCCACATCCGCCTGGTCGCCGCGTTCGACCACCGCCACATTTTCCTGGACCCCAATCCGGATGCGGCCACCTCGTTCATCGAGCGTGAGCGCATGTTCACCGTGCCGCGTTCCAGCTGGGCCGACTACGACACCAAGCTGATCAGCAAGGGCGGCGGCGTGTACCCGCGCACCTTGAAGTCGATCGAGATCACCCCGCAGGTGCGTGAAGCGCTGGGCCTGGACGACAGCATCAAGGCGCTGTCGCCGAACGACCTGATGAGCGCGATCCTGAAGGCACCGGTGGACCTGCTGTGGAACGGTGGCATCGGTACCTACGTCAAGGCCGCCACCGAACAGCACAGCGACGTGGGCGACCGCGCCAACAATGCGCTGCGCGTCAACGGTGGCGAGCTGCGCTGCAAGGTGGTGGGCGAGGGTGGCAACCTGGGCATGACCCAGCTGGGCCGCATCGAAGCCGCCCAGGCCGGCGTTCTGCTCAACACCGACTTCATCGACAACTCGGCCGGCGTGGATACCTCCGACCACGAAGTCAACATCAAGATCCTGCTCAACGATGTGGTGCGGGCCAGGAAGCTGACCGTGGACGCGCGCAACAAGCTGCTTGCGTCGATGACCGACGAAGTGGCCGACCTGGTGCTCAACGACAACTACCGCCAGAACCAGGCCCTCAGCCTGATGGAGCGGATGGCGGTCAAGCGCCTGGGCTCCAAGCAGCACTTCATCCGCACCCTGGAAAAGCAGGGCCTGCTGGATCGCCAGATCGAGTTCCTGCCGACCGATGCCGAGCTGTCGGCCCGCAAGGCGCGTGGCCAGGGCCTGACCCGACCGGAGCTGTCGGTGCTGCTGTCGTATTCCAAGCTGGTGGCCTTCCAGCAGCTGCTGGAATCGGACATCCCGGAAGATCCCTACCTCTCCAAGGAACTGCTGCGTTACTTCCCGACGCCGCTGCAGAAGAAGTATGCCGATGCGATGGAACGTCACCGCCTGAAGCGCGAGATCATCGCCACGGCCGTGACCAACCAGACCATCAACCGCATGGGCGCGACCTTCCTGATGCGCATGCAGGAGGACACCGGCCGCACCATCGCCGAGGTCGCCAAGGCTTACACCATCAGCCGCGAAACGCTGGATGCGCGTGCGCTGTGGGCGCAGATCGATGCGCTCGACGGCACCCTGCCGGAGTCGGTGCAGATCGATGCGCTGGAAGTGATCTGGAAGCTGCAGCGTTCGTTCGTGCGCTGGCTGCTGTTCCGCCCCGGCGCGATGCCGGGCATCACCGAGGCGGTGAACCGCTACCAGGCTCCGTTCAACGACATCCGTGTCGCCTCGGGCGTGCTGCCGGATGCACAGCGCCCGGCGTACGAGGCCAGCGTGCAGGAGTGGAAGGAGAAGGGCCTACCGCCGGCACTGGCACAGCAGCTGTCCGAGCTGCAGTTCCTGGAACCGGCGTTCGACATCATCGAACTGGCACGGACCCGCAAGCTCAAGCCGGTGGACGTGTCCAAGGTCCACTTCCGCCTGGGCGACGCCCTGCAGCTGCCGTGGCTGTTCGAACAGATCGACGCGCTGGAGGTCAACGGCCGCTGGCACGCCGTGGCCCGTGGCGTGCTGCGCGACGAGCTGGCTGCCCATCATCGCAACCTGGCCGCCCAGGTGCTGTCGATGAAGGGGGGCAGCGCCGAAGCCAAGGTTGCGGCGTGGATCGGCCGTGACGACAGCAGCCTGCGCTTCACCCTGTCGATGCTGCAGGAGCTGGCCGAGCAGAAGACGCTCGACTACCCGACGGTTTCGGTGGCGGTACAGCGCCTGGGCCAATTGGCGGCCCACGGTGCGTAACCTGCGCTGAGGCGCAAAAGCAAAAGGCCCCGCCATTGGCGGGGCCTTTTTGTTGAATCACGACCAACGGTCGTGATCTACCAGTAGGTATCGCCCGTGGGTCGATGCGGCATACTCTGGGCCATGCCCCACCCGGAACGCCCATGAGCGATACCCCCCGCATCGCCTTTCTTGCCAGCGCCACCGAAGCGGCCCAGCAGGCCCGCGCGGCGCTGGTAGCCCGCTATGGCGACCACCCGCCGGAACAGGCCGAAGTGCTGTGCCCGCTCGGTGGCGACGGTTTCATGCTGCAGACCCTGCACCGCCACGGCGCGCTGGGGCGGCCGGTGTTCGGCATGAAGCTGGGCACGGTGGGCTTCCTGATGAACCAGTACCGCGAAGACGACGGCGACCTGCCGGCGCGGTTGGCGGTGGCCGAACCGGCCAACCTGCGCCCGCTGGAAATGCTGGCATTGACCGAATCGGGCACCACCACCGGCTCGCTGGCCTATAACGACGTGTCGCTGCTGCGCCAGACCCGGCAGGCCGCGCACATCGGCGTGGACCTCAATGGACAGGAGCGGGTGGCCGAGCTGATCGGTGATGGCGTGCTGGTGGCGACCCCGGCCGGCAGCACCGCCTACAATTACTCCGCACACGGCCCGATCCTGCCGCTGGGTTCGCACACCATCGCGCTGACCCCGCTGGCCCCGTACCGGCCGCGGCGCTGGCGGGGTGCGATCCTGAAGGCCGATACCGAAGTACGCTTCCGCGTACTCGACCCCTACAAGCGCCCGGTCAGCGTGACCGCCGATTCGCACGAGACCCGCGACGTGGTGGAAGTGACCATCCGCGAGTCGCGCGAGCGTCGGGTGACCCTGCTGTTCGATCCGGAGCACAACCTCGAAGACCGGATCCTCAGCGAACAATTCATGTTTTGAAGGATTTCTGACCGCCATGGGCGACAACACCCCCCGTTTGCTGACCGTTGCCGTGACCTCGCGCGCGCTGTTCGACCTGGAAGAGGGGCACGCGCTGTTCGAGGCCGAAGGCGTGGACGCCTATGCCGAATACCAGCGCAAGCACGAGGACGATGTGCTTCGCCCCGGGGTGGCGTTCCCGGTGGTGCGCAAGCTGCTGGCGCTCAACCAGGGCCAGTCACCGGAATCGCCGCGGGTGGAGGTCATCCTGCTGTCGCGCAATTCCGCCGATACCGGCCTGCGCATTTTCAATTCCATCCAGCACTACGACCTGGGCATCATCCGCGCCACCTTCACTGCTGGCGAGCCGACCTGGCCGTACGTGAAGCCGTTCGGGACCGATCTGTTCCTGTCGGCCAACCCGGAATCGGTACGGCGTGCGCTACGCCATGGCATCGCCGCAGCGACCATCCTGCCCAAGCCACCCGGCGAGACCCTCGCCGCAGCCGAACCGGTCGACCTGAGCCAGCCGCTGGGCCAGCTGCGCATCGCCTTCGATGGCGACGCGGTGATCTTCGGGGATGAAAGCGAGCGCATCTCGCGCGAGCAGGGCGTGGAAGCGTTCGGCCGGCACGAGCGCGAAAACGCCCGTGAGCCGCTCAGTGGCGGTCCGTTCCGCAACTTCCTGTCGGCCCTGCATACGCTGCAGGCAGTGTTCCCGTCGGGCGAAGATGCGCCGATCCGGACCGCGCTGGTCACCGCGCGCTCGGCGCCGGCCCATGAGCGGGTGATCCGCACGTTGCGCGAATGGGGCGTGCGCCTGGACGAAGCGCTGTTCCTGGGCGGCCGCCACAAGGGCCCGTTCCTGGAAGCGTTCGGGGCTGACATCTTCTTCGACGATTCGCAGCACAACATCGACAGCGCCCGCCAGCACCTCAGCGTGGCCGCCGGCCACGTGCCACACGGCGTCGCCAACGATTGAAGGCGGTCACGACCAACGGTCGTGACCTACCGGTCGGGCGGACACATCGGGATGTCACTTCCGTTGGCCGCGACATCACGGTCGGGCGGACACATCGGGATGCCACGTCGTTGGCCGCGACATCACGGTTGGGCGGATACATGGGTAGGTCACGACCGTTGGTCGTGACACCGATCAATCGAGCGGCAGCTCGATATTCACCAATTTCCACCGCAACCCCTGCCGCTGCAGCACGAACACCACCGGCGCGCCCTGCGCTGTATGGGTGGTGGCCGTGAATCGTGACGTGGACTCGAACCGGTGGGTGGCCCCCTGCAGCGGCCGCGCCGCACGCGGGGCTGCATACGCGTCATTGCTCTCGAGGTCGTTGCTGGCCCGCTTCCACAGCGTATGGCCTTCCATCAACGCACCGATCCCGGCCGGCGTGACCATCGCATCCACCGCCGTGCCGCTGAGCTTCTGCCCGGCAGTCAGCAACAGCGCACCGACCAGGTTGGACTGCACGTCCGGCCCGGCGCGGCGCACCACGTAGTCATCCAGCTGTGCGCGCAGGTTCGCGCGCAGCATCGGAAAGTCGACATACCGGTCCAGCTGGGAGGTATCGCGCTGCTCGATCGCCCCGGCCAGCCCACGCAGGGTCAAATACGGCCCGCTGACCAGCCAGCCCGCCAGCAGCACCACGACCAGCCCCAGCAGCAGAAGCAGCTTCTTCATCGCGCTCAAAACTCCAGATCCAATGCCGCACACAGATAGTCCACAAACGGCCCCAACGCCACCAGGTCCTTTGCCAGCGTCTGCCGCAGCTTCGGCCCGGTCATGGTGGCATCATCCAGCGAGCGCCAGAACACCCAGTTGCGATGCTTCAGGTCATCAATGAATTCGAAATCCGGCTCGAACCCACGCGGTGCCCGCACCAGCTTTTCGCTTTCCTCGAAATCGAACTTCTTCCGCAGCGCCGGCGCATGCGCGGCTGCCTTCCATGCGCCGGGGTTGTCCACGATGAAATGGCGCACCTTGCGCTGGGTGGCCGGCTCGGGATGCCACAGGCCCGCGCCGACGAAGCTCTCGCCTGGCTGCAGGTGGATGTAGAACGAGGGCGCCGGCACCTGCCTGCGCCGTTCATGGAACAGCCGCGCGCCCTGCCAGGTCTTGTACGGCGACTTGTCGTTGGAAAAGCGCGCATCACGGTAGATGCGGAACAGCGAGCCACCCACGCCGCGCGGGTCGGCGCGGAAGTGCCCGCTCACCGCCGCCAGGTCCGGCTGCAGGTCGCTGATCAGCTGCAGGAACGGCTGGCGGACGTGCTGCTCGTACTTGGGCTTGTGCTCGTTGAACCAGGTCTTGTCGTTGTTGCGCGCGAGCCCGCGCAGGAAGGTGAAGCTGGCGGGGGTGAAATAAGTGCTCACAGGCTCTGCTCCAGGTCGGTGCCCCAGTCGCGCAGGTGCTGCAACAGGGCGAGTTTGGCCGGGTCGGCGGCATGTTCCACCGCCAAGGCGTCCAACTGCGCGCGGAAGTCGGGCAGCGTCTGCTCGCCCAGCCCGGCCTCGCCGAGCAGGCGCCGCCGCCGGTACTCGTTCCAGCGTCCGCGCTCGCCGGCATCCAGCGTCTGCGGGTGGTTGCGTGCGCGGTAGCGGAACAGCAGCTCCGGCATGCGCGGGTCTTTCAGCCGCTCGGCGAAACTGGCCAGCTCGGCCGGCGGACTGGTGCGCAGGCGGGTCATCAGGGCCTTGTCGCCGTCGGCCAGGAAGCCGTCGTACAGCGAAGCATCCACATCACTGACCGTGGCCACGCGCTCGCCGCCGTACACCTGCCGCACCTTCTCGACCAGGGCCGGGCCGGCCTCGCGAACGCGAGCCGCGTTGGCCTCCACCGTGGCCACGTCGATTCCCATCCGGGCATGGTCGGCCGGGCGCAGGTGGTTCCAGGCCACCAGCGCCGGTACCTTGTTCAGATGCACTTCCTTGAGCGGTACGCGCTGTTCGCCCTCGGCCAGGTCGGCGGCGCGCGTGTACAGGCGTGCGGCCAGCGTTTCGGCCGGCAGGGCCAGCACCCCATCGATGTCACCTTCCAGGTCCAACGCGATCACCCGGTTGTTGATATGCGGGTGGCGCGCGATCGGCATCACCGGCGCGGCGCACATGCGCTGTGCCGGGTACCGCATGGAGATGTGCAGCACCGGTTGCAGGGCGTCCACGTCGAGCAGGCTGCCGACGAAGCGCTTGTCGCGCAGCTTCAGGGCGTAGTCCCACAGCCGTGGCTGGGCCTGCTTGAACAGGCGTGCCATGCCGATGGTGGCGTACACGTCGGACAGCGCCTCGTGCGCGTCGCCCTGGCGCACGTCATTGGCCAGCGCCAGGTGCTCCAGCTTGAACGACGTGGCGCCGTCTTCGCGCTGCGGCCAGGCGATCCCGTCCGGGCGCAGCGCGTGCACCAGCCGCAGCATGTCCAGCAGGTCCCAGCGCGAGTTGCCGTTGCGCCACTCGCGTTCGTAGGGGTCGAAGAAATTGCGGAACAGACCGTGGCGGACGAACTCGTCGTCGAAGCGCAGCGTGTTGTAGCCCAGCGTGCAGGTGCCCGGGCGCGCCATCAGGTCATTGATCCGTGCGAACGCCTCGGCCTCGCTCACGCCTTCGGCCAGCGCATGCTGCGGGGTGATGCCGGTGATCAATGTGGCGATCGGCGAGGGCAGCAGGTCGTCGGCCGGCTTGACGTAGAAGCTCACCGGTTCATCGACCGTGTTGAGATCGGCATCGGTGCGGATCGCGGCGAACTGCGCCACGCGGGTGCGGCGTGGATCCTGGCCGAACGTTTCCAGATCATAGAACAGGAAGCTGTCGGCCATCAGTGCGCGCCCTCCAGCACGGTCAGCTGGGCATGGATCACGCGCTCCAGCGCGTCCCAGTCAATATGTTCCAGGCTGTCGTGGCCGGCGGTGGCCTGTTCCAGGATGCGCCGCTGCAGTTCGGTGCGTTCCAGGGCCACCGCGTACGGCGTGTGCAGGAAAGTGACCATGGTGTAGTGCGGTACGAACCGGGTTGGCCAACGCGCCTGCAACTGCTGCTCAAGCTCGCGCTGCAGCAGGAAGGCCGGGTCGGCCACGCGATCGCGCATTTCCAGGTAGTTTTCCAGTGCCATCTGCTGGATTGCTTCGGCGTTGGGCTTGCGCTCGGCTTCGAACGCGGAGAACGCCCGGGCCAGCGAATCCTGCTCCAGCAGGTGCCGGGCCAATGCCACGCAGTCTTCGAACGCACAGTTCATGCCCTGCCCGTGGAAAGGCACCATGGCGTGGGCTGCATCGCCAAGCAGTACCGCGCGGCCCTGCAGGTGCCATTGGCGGAGGTGCAGGGTGCCGAGCAGGCCGGGTGGGTGCTCCTCCCAATCGCGGCGCAGGTTCGGGATCAACGCCAGCGCATCGGGGAAATCGCGCGCGAACAGCGCCTCGGCCTCGGCACCGCTGGTGGTGGTGGCGAAACTCGGATTGCCTTCGTTGGGCAGAAACAGCGTGACAGTGAAGGTGCCTTCGTCATTGGGCAGCGCGATGCACATGTAATTGCCACGCGGCCAGATGTGCAGGGCGTTGGCCTCGATCCGGAAGCCGCCGTCAGCGGTCGGCGGAATTTCCAGTTCCTTGTACGAGTGGTCGAGGAACTCGGTGCGCTCGTCCAGCGGATGCTTGCGGTTCATCGCTGCACGCAGCGCCGAGCCGGCACCGTCGGCCCCGATCAGGGTGTCGAAACGGATATCGTGCGGATGGTCGTCGCGGTCGTCGATGAAGCGCGCGTAGCCCGCATCGAAATCCACCGTATGCAGCCGGCGGTGGAAGTGCACCTGCGCGCCCGCATCTTCGGCCAGCTGCAGCAGGGTGGTGTTGAGGTCCTTGCGGTGGATCGACCAGATCACTTCGCTGTCGTCGCGGCCATAGCGCTGCAGCTGCGGTTCGCCCTGGCGCGGGTGCACCATGCGCCCGCGCATCATGACCGCCTTGGCCATCACCGCGTCTTCAACCCCGGCCTGGCGCAGCGCATTGCGGCCGCGCTCGGCCAGGGCGAGGTTGATCGATCGGCCGGATTCGTAGTCGCTGATGCGGGGATCGCCGCGGCGTTCGTACAGGGTGATCCGCCAACCCTGGCGGGACAGCAGGATGGCCAGCAGGGAGCCGGCCAGGCCTGCGCCGATGATGCTCAGGGAGCGATGGGGGGTAGCGATCAAGGCGGTTCCGCGCAGGAGGGGGGGAGGGCGGCTTACAGGCCGGCCCAGGATTCCACTTCCTCGACGAAGTGGTGCAGGTCAAGGTAGCGGTTGTACAACGGCGTCGGCGAGATCCGGATCACATCGGGTTCGCGCCAGTCGCCCAGTACGCCCACGGTCTGCAGGTATTCAAACAGGTTGCGACCGCGCTCGCGACCCGCGACCACGCGCAGCGACAGCTGGCAGCCACGGCGTTCCGGTTCGCTGGGGGTAAGCACCTCAAGCACGCCGGGAAGGCGTGCCCGCACCAGCGCATCGAGCAGCCCGGTGAGCTGCAGCGACTTGTCGCGAAGAGCCTGGATGCCGCCGGCCTTGTCGATCACGTCAAGCGCGGCCCGCAGCGGGGCCAGGCCCAGCACGGGCGGGTTGCTGAGCTGCCAGCCTTCGGCGCCCACCGTCGGCACGAACTGCGGGGCCATCTTGAACCGGGTGGCTTCCTCGTGGCCCCACCAGCCGGCGAACCGCGGCAGGCGGGTGTCGCGGTGGTGGCGTTCGTGCACGAAGCAGCCGGCCACGGCACCGGGGCCGCTGTTGAGGTACTTGTAGTGGCACCACACGGCGAAGTCGGGGGCGATGTCGTGCAGCTGCAGCGGCACGTTGCCGACCGAGTGGGCCAGGTCGAAGCCGACCCGGGCGCCCTGCAGGCGGGCCATGCGGGTGATCGCGTCCAGGTCGAACACCTGGCCGCTGCGGTACTGCACACCCGGCCACAGCACCAGCGCCAGGCGCTTGCCGTGTTGGGTGATGGCGCGCTCGATGGCCCGCAGCGAGATCGTGCCGTTGGGCTCATCCGGCTGGACTTCGACCAGGTCGATGGCCGGGTCGAAGCCGTGGAAGCGGATCTGGGATTCCACCGCGTGGCGGTCGGTCGGAAAGGCGCCGGCCTCCATCAGGATCACCGGGCGTTCGGCCGTGGGCCGGTAGAAGCTGACCATCATCAGGTGCAGGTTCACGCTCAGCGTGTTCATCGCGACCACTTCACTGGGCAGGGCGCCTACCACCTGGGCCAGCTGCCGGTTCACCAGCCGGTGGTAGCCCAGCCACTGGGTTTCGCCGGTGAAGTGGCCTTCCACGGCCAGCGCGCCCCATTTGTCCATGACCTCCTGCACCGCCGCCTTGGCCGCGCGCGGCTGCAGGCCCAGCGAGTTGCCGACGAAATAGGTCTGGTCGCGGTGGTTGTGCTGGGGGAACAAGAATTCAGCGCGCAGCGCACGCAGCGGGTCGGCGGCGTCCAGGGCGGTGGCATGGGTGCGGCTGAGGAGCTCGGACATTGGGCGATAGATGTTGTCTGTGAAAACACAGTTTATCTATCTGCTTGGCCTATGGGATGAATCCGACATGGGGAGCGAAAACGACATGCTGGGACGTCATATGCCCGGTCTTTCTCACCCGTAGAGCCAGGCCTGCCTGGCTGCCGTTCGCGCAGGGGGCGGCTCAGGTCGCCGGCAACGGATCCACGTGCCCGCACGCGGCGCACGTACGCAACTCGAGCGAGGCCTGGTATTCGGCGAATACCTTCGGCAGGTCGGTCTCGATGTTCTCGAGGGTGAAAAACACCTCGTACAGTTTGTGGTTGCAGCGCTCACAGAACCACATCACACCGTCGCGTTCGTGGGCCAGCCGCTTGCGCTCCACCACCAGGCCAATGCCGCCGGGCGGGCGGCGTGGGGAATGCGGCACCTTGCCGGGCAGCAGGAAGATCTCGCCGGCGCGGATCGGGATGTCCCGCACCGCGCCGTCTTCCTGCACCTTCAGCAGCATTTCGCCTTCAAGCTGGTAGAACCACTCCGGGCCTTCGTCGTAATGGAAATCGGTGCGGCTGTTCGGCCCGCCCACCACCATGATGATGAAGTCACCGTTCTCGATCATCTTGTTGCCCACCGGCGGCTTGAGCAGGTGGCGGTTTTCTTCGATCCAGCCCAGCAGGTTGATGGGGGGCGCGAGCATGGCAATGGGCTTCCTTCAGGAAAGGTCAGTCGCGCCGGCCGTGGCGCGGAACGTAGGAGAGAGCCTTCTCATAGGCCGGCTGCAGCTCTTCGGGACTGCCCACGTCGATACCCATCTCGCGCACCCGGCCGTCCTTCAGACTGTAGACCCAGCCGTGCACCATCAGCTTCTGGCCGCGTGCCCAGGCATCCTGCACGATGGTCGAGCGGCAGGCGTTGACCACCTGCTCGATCACGTTCAGTTCGCACAGCCGCGCGTGCTTGAGTTCCGGCTCCTCGATCGCGTCCATGATGGCCGCATGCTTCTGCGCCACATCGCCCACGTGGCGCAGCCAGTTGTCGGCCAGGCCCACGCGGGTGTTGTTGAGGCTGGCATGCACGCCGCCGCAGCCGTAGTGGCCCACGATCAGGATGTGCTTCACCTTCAGCTGGTCCACCGCGTACTGGATCACGCTCAGGCAGTTCAGGTCGGTGTGCACCACCACGTTGGCCACATTGCGGTGCACGAACACCTCGCCCGGGGCCATGCCGATGATCTGGTTGGCCGGCACGCGCGAATCGGAACAGCCGATCCACAGGTATTCCGGATGCTGCTGCTTGGCCAGCTGGTGGAAGAACTCGGGGTCTTCCTTCTCGATCCGGTCGGCCCAGTCGCGGTTGTTCTGCAGCAGCTTGTGGATGTCTTTCATGGGTGCGGTACCTCTAGTTTCAGGCGCATCCACTGCGCCAGCTCATGCGAAGGAGGAGAATCGAGTGCCGACAGCGCGTCGATCACGCTGCGCTGGTTGGCCTGGGGATGGTTCTGGCTCAGTTTGAGCTTGATCTGCACCTGCTGGGCGCGGAAGCGGAAGCCGACGATGCCGGCCAGCATCCGTCGCTGGCGCGGCTCGATCGGCAGCAGGTCCCAGTCACCGCCAACCTGCGCTTCGTAGGTGGCGCTGAGCCGGTCCAGCATGTCGATCAGGACGTCCGGATCGGTCACCGGTTCCAGCGTGCCGCGCAGTTCTGCGGCCGCGTAGTTCCAGGTCGGCACTCGGGCCTGGGCCTCCTTGTCCGGGTACCAGCCCGGCGACACATAGCCGTGCGGGCCGTGCACCAGTAACAGCGCTGGTCCGGCGTGGCCGGCCTGCGGGTTGGGCCGGGCCCAGTGCCCTTCGATCAGGATGTCCTGGCCATCGCGCCGATACACCACCGGCAGCAGGGTGACCTGCGGCAGGCCGTCGCTGCCGGTGGTGACCACGGTGACGAACGCATCGCGTTCCAGCAGGCGGTCCAGCCAGGCCAGGTCGGTCTCAACGAAGTCGGCCGGGATGAACATGGTCAGCTCAGGCGCGCGCGCCGAGGCTGATCACCATGTGGCCGCGCAGCGCGTCGTCGCTGTCGGCCTGCGGCGGGCTGACTTCGTGCAGGCTGAAGCCGCGGATCAGCGCGTCTTCCTCGTCCAGGCCGTCGAAGGCCACGAACTCGGCGTCGAACAGCTGCGAACGGGCCGTGTCCTCGCTGTCGTAGCTGAGGGTATTGCCGTCGCTGTCGAGCACTTCGGCGGTGCCGCCCGGGCGGACCCGCAGGCGCGCCCAGATCAGGGTGTTGCCCAGGCTGGCGAGGAACCACTGGTCGTGGTGGGCGGTGATGTCAGTCATGTGAGTACCATCGAAAGCAGCCAGAGCAGGGCGGCCATGCCCAGTCCGGCCAGCAGGGTGAGCAGCGACAGCCAGGCCGGCGTGGCCAGCCCCGACAGCGAACGGTCGGGGGTATCGCGGTAATCACGGCCGAGCAGCCAGCGCAGTGCGTCCGGGCGCAGGAATGCGCCACTGCCGAAGCGGTCGGCCAGGGCAGGGTGGCGGTCGCGGATATGCACCAGCGTCAGCGGCCAGAAAATCACGAAGGCACTGAACCCGGCGATCGCCACGCCGACGAAGCACAGCGCGAAGAACAGGGTCATGGGCGTGCCTCCGTGGAAAGGATCAGAACTCGGCGCTGCCCGGTGCGCGCGGGTAGGGGATCGCATCGCGGATGTTCCCCAGCCCGCACACGTACACCACCAGGCGCTCGAAGCCCAGGCCGAAACCGGCATGCGGCACCGACCCGTAGCGGCGGAAATCGCGGTACCAGCCGTAGTGGGCCGGGTCCAGGCCGAACTGCGCCATGCGCGCATCAAGCACATCCAGGCGCTCTTCGCGCTGGCTGCCGCCGATGATCTCGCCGATGCCCGGGGCCAGCACGTCCATCGCGGCCACGGTCTTGCCGTCGTCGTTCAGGCGCATGTAGAAGGCCTTGATGTGCTCGGGGTAGTTGGTCACCACCACCGGGCGACCGATGTGTTCCTCGGTCAGCCAGCGCTCGTGTTCGGTCTGCAGGTCCAGGCCCCATTCGACCGGGAAGTCGAACTTCCTGCCGGAGTTCTGCAGCAGCTTCACCGCTTCGCTGTAGTCGATCTGCTCGAACGGCGCGTTGATGAAGTCTTCCAGCTTCTGGATCGCGTTCTTGTCCACGCGCTCGGCCAGGAAGGCCAGGTCGTCGCCGCGCTCGTCGAGCACCGCGCGGAACAGGTACTTCAGGAACTGCTCGGCCAGGCGCGCGTCTTCGGCCAGGTCGGCGAAGGCGATTTCCGGCTCGATCATCCAGAACTCCGCCAGGTGGCGGGTGGTGTTGGAGTTCTCGGCGCGGAAGGTCGGGCCGAAGGTGTACACCTTGCTCAGTGCCAGGCAGTAGGCCTCGACATTGAGCTGGCCGGACACGGTCAGGAAAGTTTCCTTGCCGAAGAAGTCGCGGCTGAAATCGACCTCGCCCTGCGCGGTGCGCGGCAGGTTCACCATGTCCAGCGTGGAGACGCGGAACATCTGCCCGGCGCCTTCGGCGTCGGAGGTGGTGATGATCGGGGTGCTGATCCAGTTGAACCCGTTCTGGTGGAAGAACCGGTGCACGGCCTGGGCCAGGCAGTTGCGGATGCGGGTGACCGCGCCGAACAGGTTGGTGCGCGGGCGCAGGTGGGCCACTTCGCGCAGGAACTCGGCGCTCATCGGCTTGGGCTGGATCGGGTAAGTCAGCGGGTCTTCGACCAGGCCGACGATCTCAATGTCGCTGGCCTGGATCTCGAACGACTGGCCCTTGCCCTGGGATTTGACCAGGGTGCCGCGGGCGATGACCGAGCAGCCCGGGGTCAGCGCCTTCACCTGGTCAAAATTGCCCAGCGTGTCATTGGCCACCACCTGGATGGGGGCGAAGCAGGAGCCATCGGTGACATTGACGAAGGCAAGCGCCGCAGACCCGCGCACCGTACGTACCCAGCCCCGTACTGTTGCCTCGCCGCCTTCCGGGATCTTCCCGGCAAGCGCATGTTCAACGCTGACCACCGTCATGACTTGAATCCTCTATTGATCGACTCGATCTCTGAACGAGGAGTTTAACGGTTGCAGCGTTCTGCTTGCGAGGCATTTCTGGCTGGACCGTGGACCTATAATGTGCCCCATCTGCTGGAGTCGTCCGTCATGGCTGTCACCCTTACCCCTGTTGCCTTCACCCGTGTCCAGAAATTCGTGGCCCAGACCCCGGGTGCCCTGGGCCTGCGCTTTGGCGTGACCCGCACCGGCTGCTCGGGCTGGGGCCACATCACCGACCTGGCACGCGACGAGCGCCCGGGTGACACCATCTTCAAGCAGGATGGGGTGAGCATCTACGTGGATGCCGACAGCCTGGCGCTGGTCGATGGCACCGAGATCGACTTCGGCAAGCAGGGCCTGAGCGAAACCTTCACGTTCAGGAACCCGAACGCCACCGCCGAATGCGGCTGCGGCGAGAGCTTCACCACCGAGGCCGACAAGGCCTGAATCCGGCCCCGGGCGCCGCCCGGCTTGCCCGAAACCCTTTCTGCTGCGATAATGCGCGGCTTCCTGCCTGATTGCTGGCAGGACCCTTGCTCCACCGCGTTCACCTGCGGGGGGCTGTCCGGCCCGGAAGGGCCACATCCGAAAGGTAAATACACATGAGTCGTCATTACGAAGTCGTGTTCATGGTCCACCCGGACCAGAGCGAGCAGGTTCCGGCCATGATCGAGCGCTACAAGGCGCTGGTCGAGAACGGCAACGGCACCATCCACCGTCTGGAAGACTGGGGCCGTCGTCAGTTGGCCTACCCGATCCAGAACCTGGTGAAGGCCCACTACGTCATGCTCAACATCGAAGTTGACCAGGCCGTGCTGAGCGAACTGACCGAGAGCTTCCGCTTCAACGATGCCGTGCTGCGCAACCTGGTCATCGTGCGCCCGGGCGCCGATACCGAGCAGTCGCTGATCATGAAGAGCAAGGACGAGAAGGGCGACAAGCCCGAGCGTGGTGAGCGTCGTCGTCGTGATGACGAAGAAGGCGAAACCACCCCCGCCGCTGACAACGATGCCGGCGACGACGCCGCCTCGGCCGCCTAAGGAGCACTGCCATGTCCAAGTTCTTCCGTCGCCGCAAGTTCTGCAAGTTCACGGCTGAAGGTGTCAAGGAGATCGATTACAAGGATCTCAACACCCTGCGCCAGTACCTCACCGAGAACGGCAAGATCGTGCCGAGCCGCGTGACCGGTACCAAGTCGAAGTACCAGCGCCAGCTCGCAACGGCCGTCAAGCGCGCCCGTTTCCTGGCCCTGATTCCGTACACCGACAACCACGACGTCTGATGGAAGCCGGCGACCCCGGTCGCCGCTTTCGTAGTCCCCACCGCCCGCGCCGTCTGGCAGCGGGCGGTTCCGGGTCTACCGTTCGGATATTCGGACAGCCAAACGCTGCGGGGCCTGCCTCGCTAACGAATACACATATTGGAGCTGCACCATGAAGCTGATTCTTATCCAGAAGGTCACCAACCTCGGCGGTCTGGGCGACATCGTTGATGTGAAGCCGGGCTACGGCCGCAACTTCCTCGTCCCGAAGGGCAAGGCCCTGCCGGCCACCGCCGCCAACGTTGCCGAGCTGGAAGAGAAGCGCGCCGAGTACCAGGCCAAGGCCGACTCGATCCTGGCCGACGCCGAAGCCCGCAAGGCTGCGCTGGAAGGCAAGAGCGTGACCGTTGCCGCCAATGCTTCGACCGAAGGCAAGCTGTTCGGTTCGGTTGGCCCGCGCGACATCGCCGAAGCCTTCACCAAGGCCGGCCTGCCGCTGGAAAAGAGCGAAGTCATCCTGGGCGAAGGCGCCTTCCGCAACGTGGGCGAGTACGAGGTGGTCATCCACCTGCACGCCGACGTCGAAACCACCGTCAAGGTGGTGGTGGAAGCCGAAGCCTGATCCCTGCCGCAAGGCTGGAATCGCTGAAACGGGCGCCCGCGAGGGTGCCCGTTTTTGTTTTGGGGTGCGCTCAGAGCAGCGTTTCAATTTTCCCGTGCCGGGGAGGCCGGCGGGCAGCGCCCTTCGGGACACGCCCACCCCGACCCGCTGACCAACAGCCTGCGGGCCCAAGGCTCCTGCTCCTGCTCTGGCATCGGCTTTGGCCCCAAAGCCTCTAACCGCCCGCAAAACACCCGCGCCGTTATACTCGGCCCATCGCGACTGTCCTAAAGCCAACCACGCCATGCGTCTGTCCACGATCAAGTTGTCCGGCTTCAAGTCCTTCGTAGACCCGACCACCCTGCATCTGCCCACCAACATGACCGGCGTGGTCGGGCCCAACGGCTGTGGCAAGTCCAACATCATCGATGCCGTGCGCTGGGTCATGGGCGAGAGCTCGGCCAGCCGCCTGCGCGGCGATTCGCTCACCGACGTGATCTTCTCCGGCTCGTCGGCGCGCAAGCCGGTCTCGCAAGCGACCGTCGAACTGATCTTCGACAACACCGACCACACCATCAGTGGTGAGTACGCCTCGTTCAACGAAATCTCGGTCAAGCGCACCGTCAGCCGCGACGGCAGCAGCAACTATTACCTCAACGGCACCAAGTGCCGCCGCCGCGACATCACCGACCTTTTCCTTGGCACCGGCCTGGGCCCACGCAGCTACTCCATCATCGAACAGGGCATGATCAGCCAGATCATCGAAGCCCGCCCCGAAGACCTGCGCGTGTACCTCGAAGAAGCCGCCGGCATCTCCAAGTACAAGGAGCGCCGCAAGGAAACCGAAACCCGCATTCGCCACACCCGCGAGAATCTGGACCGCCTCAACGACCTGCGCGAAGAAATCGGCAAGCAACTCGAACACCTCAAGCGCCAGGCGCGCCAGGCTGAGCAGTACCAGACCCTGCAGGAAGAGCGCCGGGTCAAGGACGCCGAGTGGAAGGCACTCGAATTCCGTAACCTCGACACCCGCCTCGGGGGACTGCGCGAAGCGCTGTCCCAGGAAGAAACCCGCCTGCAGCAGATCATTGCCGAACAGCGTGACGCCGAAGCCCGCATCGAAACCAGCCGCGTGCGCCGCGAAGAGGCTGCCGACGCCCTGAGTACCGCCCAGGCCGAGGTCTACCAGGTCGGCAGCACCCTGGCCCGGTTGGAACAGCAGATCCAGCACCAGCGCGAAATGTCGCAGCGGCTGCACAAGGCCCGCGATGAAACCCAGCAGGCGCTGGCCGAACTCGGCCAGCACATCAGCGGCGACGAAGCCCGGCTGATGGTCCTGCGCGAGGCAGTCGAGCTGGCCGAGCCGCAGCTGGAACAGCTGCAGGAAGAGAACGAAGCCAAGCAGGAAGCCCTACGCGATGCCGAGGCCCGGCTGGCCGACTGGCAGGCGCGCTGGGAAGCGCATACCCGCACCACCTCCGAGGCCTCGCGTGCCGGTGAAGTCGAGCGCACCCGCGTCGACTATCTCGACCGCCAGGTGCTCGAAGCCGATCGACGCCGCGAAGCCCTCACCGCTGAGCGCACCGGCCTGGACCTGGATGCGCTGGCACAGGTGTTTGAAGAGCTGCAGCTCCAGCACGAAACCCAGAAGGCGTCGCTGGACGGCCTCACCGAGCAGGTGGAAGCGCGCAAGGAAGCCGTGGCCGGCCTGCAGGACCGCCAGCGTGCCGGTCAGACCGAGCTGGCGGAGATCCGCAAGCAGGCCCAGGCCGCGCGCGGCCGCTTGTCCTCCCTGGAAACTCTGCAGCAGGCCGCGCTCGGCCAGGAGCAGGGCGCGGCAGTGGCCTGGCTCAAACAGCATGGGCTGGATTCGGGCGCGCGCGTGGGTGAACGCCTCACGGTCGAGAGCGGTTGGGAAAACGCCGTGGAAAGCGCACTCGGCCAGCTGATCGAGGGCGTGCTGGTCGATGCTCCCGAACAGCTGGTAGCTGCGTTGGCCGAACTCGGTGACGGTCGCATTGCCCTGGTAGCCGCCGATCAGCGTCCGCTGCAGGTCGCCCCGACCTCGCTGGCGGCCAAGGTAGAGGGTCCCACTGCGATCCGGCGCCTGCTGGCCCGACTGCACGCCGCCGAGGACCTGGAACAGGCGCGGGCGCTGCTGCCCTCGCTGGGCGAAGGCGATTCGGTGATTACCCGTGGCGGCGAGCGCCTGGGCGAAGGCTGGGTGCGCGTGTCGCGCTCGGGCGCGGCCAAGCAGGGCGCGCTGCTGCGCGAACGCGAGATCGTCAGCCTGCGTGAACAGATCGATACCCTGCAGGAGCGTGAAGCCGAGCTGGAAAGCCGCCTGGCCGGGTTCCGTGACCAGTTGCTGGCCGGTGAACAGCAGCGCGAAGACGCCCAGCGCCAGTTGTACGTGGCCCACCGCAGCGTCTCCGAACTGGGTGGCCAGCTGCAGAGTCAGCAGGGCAAGGTCGAAGCCGCCCGCAACCGCATCGACCGCATCGAGGGCGAACTTTCGCAGCTGCTGGAGAACCTGGATGCCAGTCGCGAGCAGGTGCGCGAAGCACGGGCGCGCCTGGACGACGTGGTCAACAGCATGGGCGACCTCGAATCGGTCCGCCAGGCACTGGAAAACGAACGGCGCCAGCTCGGCGAAGCCCGCGACCGCGCACGCGAAGCGGCGCGCAGCGTGCGCGAGAGTTCGCACTCGCTCGCCTTGACTCTCGAATCGCAGCGTACCCAGGTGGCCTCCATGAGCCAGGCCCTGGAGCGCATGAGCACCCAGCGTGGCCAGCTCGACTCGCGCCTGGGGGAACTGCATTCGCAGCTCGACGACGGCGATTCGCCCGTGCAGGCGCTGGAAGCCGAGCACCAGAACGCACTGGGCGAGCGCGTGCGCGCCGACCGCGTGCTTGGCGAAGCGCGCGCCCTGCTGGAAGGCATCGACGCCGAACTACGCACCTTCGAACAGACCCGCCACCAGCGTGACGAACAGGCCCTTGCCCAGCGCGAGCGTATTTCGCAGCGCAAACTCGACCAGCAGGCGCTGGTGCTCAGTGCCGAGCAGCTCACCGCGTCGGTTGAAAAGGCCGGTTTCGTGCTGCAGGACGTGATCAACACCCTGCCCGAAGACGCCCGTGTCAGCGACTGGGAACAGGCCGTTCATCAGATCGACGGCCGCATGCGCCGGCTGGAGCCGGTCAACCTGGCCGCCATCCAGGAATACGGCGAGGCCTCGCAGCGCTCGGAGTATCTCGATGCGCAGAACACCGACCTGACCACCGCGCTGGAAACCCTCGAAGACGCCATCCGCAAGATCGACCGCGAAACGCGCGGCCGCTTCAAGGACACCTTCGACCGGGTCAATGCCGGTGTCCAGCAGCTGTATCCGCGCCTGTTCGGCGGTGGCCATGCCTACCTGGAACTGACCGGTGAAGACCTTCTCGACACGGGTGTGACCATCATGGCGCGCCCGCCTGGCAAGCGGGTGTCCAGTATCTCGCTGCTGTCCGGTGGCGAGAAGGCGATGACCGCGGTGGCGCTGGTGTTTGCGATCTTCCAGCTCAACCCGGCGCCGTTCTGCCTGCTGGACGAAGTGGACGCGCCATTGGATGAAGCCAACGTGGGCCGCCTGGCCAACATGGTCAAGGAAATGAGCGAGAAGGTGCAGTTCCTGTTCGTGAGCCACAACAAGGCCACGATGGAAGCGGCGCACCAGCTCTCGGGCGTGACCATGCGCGAACCGGGCGTAAGCCGCCTGGTCAGCGTGGACCTTGAAGAGGCGGCACGATTGGCGGGCGCGGCCTGACGTGCCATGCTTACCTGAACGTATTTAGCTGGAGACCCCTAGAATGTCCGACATGGCAATGCTCCGCATCGGCATCCTGGCCGCCGGCCTGCTGCTGATCGCTGCGATCTTCCTGTTTGGCCGCCCGCGGAAAAAATCGCAGGGCCGCCGCCTGGAAGGCGCCGAAGGTAATGCAGGCCAGCGCCGCGAACCGCTGCTGGGCGAACAGCAGGCCGGCGCTGCCGGCAGCGGGTTCACCGACGAAAATGCCGTGACCCAGGCCGAGCTGGGCCTGCCCGAGGTGGATGCCAGTCCGGCCAGCGACCTGGGCAAGCGCGCCACCCAGGATTTCGACAAGATTGTGTCGCTGTTCGTGGCGGCCCGCGCCGGCGAGATGCTGCGCGGCGAAGACATCGTGGTGGCCGCCGAAAAGACCGGCCTGGTGTTCGGTCACATGAACGTGTTCCACCGGCTGGTGGAAGGCCATCCCGAACGTGGCCCGATCTTCTCCATGGCCAGCATCATGAAGCCGGGCAGCTTCGACATGGCCACCATTCGGGAGATGCAAACCCCGGCCATTGCCTTTTTCCTGACCCTGCCAGCGCCGATGACCGCGTTGGATGCCTGGGAAAAGATGCTGCCGACGGTAGAGCGCATGGGCGAACTGCTCGATGCCGTCGTTCTCGACGACAGCAAGGCGAGCCTCGGCCGCCAGCGCATCGCGCACATCCGTGACGAGCTGCGTGCCTACGACCGCCAGCACCAGGCACCGCCGCTGACCAAAGCCCCGCGCTGGTAACCGGCGCGGGGAAACGTCGGGCCCCACCCAACCGTTACGTCACCCGTTCAATCCAACTACCGCTGCGAATGCTTCGCGGAACGCGGCCATCTCCGCTTCGGTGCCCACGCTGACGCGCACTACCTGCGGCCAGATCGGCCAGCTGCGGCCGATGATGACGCCACGTTCGGCCATCGCCTTGGTGAACGCCGCGCCATCGCGCTGCACATCGACCATGAAGCAGTTCGCCTCCGTCGGCAGGCAGCGGAAACCGCGCTTTTCCAACCACTGCACCGTGGCCTGCCGCACCCGGGTGTTCTGCTCGCGCCGCTGCTCGACCAGGCCCGGCGCACGCAGGCTCGCCAGCCCTGCTGCCAGCGCCGTCACCGGCAGCGGGTTGTCGCCCAGGCTGGCCAGCTCGCGCAGCCGGTCCGGATGGGCGGCGGCCACGCCCAGGCGCAACCCGGCCATGCCGTACAGCTTGGAAAACGTGCGCAGCACGATCACGTCATCGCGCTGCATCACCTGCGCGATCACCGAGCGCTGCGTGCTGAACTGCAGGTAGGCCTCATCCACCAGCAGGCGTGTCTGCGCCGGCTTGTTTGCGAGCAGCCAGGCAATGTCGGCGGCCGGGGTGATCGAACCGGTGGGGTTGTTGGGGTTGCACAGGTACAGCAGCCCGGCGTTGACCCGCCTGGCTGCATCGACCATCGCCCGCACATCGTGCGCGCCGTCGGCGCGCAGCGGCACTTTCACCACCGTTGCGCCGCGCGCAGCGGCAAGGTCACCGAGGCTTTCGAAGGTCGGGTCGGCCACCACCAGCCCGGCGCTGGCCGATGTCCAGACCACGGCGGCACGGTTCAACGGTTCGCTGGAGCCGGGGAACAGCCGCACGCGATCCGTGGCCAGGCCTTCCTGCTGCGCGAACGCATCGCGCAGCTCGCCCGCCAGCGCGAACAGGTAGCGCCCGCTGTCGGCCACGATGGCGCGGGCAGCAGCCTGCGCGGCAGGCGCCGGACCGTACGGGCTTTCGTTGAAGTTGAGCAGTACCGGACCGACCGCAGCCGCGCGGGCGGGCAGCACGGAGCGCGCGTCTGCCGGGCCAAGGCCAAGGCCGGACACGGCCAGGCCGGTACCAGCCAGCTGCAGGAAGGAACGGCGGGACGAGACGGTCGATGACATCACGGGAACACCGAAGGCGGGACAATTCCGGCACGCTAGCGCCAGCGCTCCGGGTCGGCAAGCCAATCCGGCGGTAGATCGTCGGATCCGGACGCGGCGCGTACGCAGGAACGTGCCTGCCGACGCCTCCAGCACCGCGCCGGTGGTGGTCGCCGACGGCAGCACCTAGAATTCACAGCCCTTCCAGGATGCCTGTCGCATGAGCCCCAGTCCCGCCCAACGTGCCGAGATCCTGCGTCGCCAGATCGAGGAGGCCGGCAAGGCTTACTACGATCGCGATGAGCAGCTGATTCCGGACGCCGAGTACGACCGCTTGGTGCGCGATCTGGAAGCCCTGGAACAGGCCCACCCGGAGCTGGTCGATGCCGGGTCGCCCACCCAGCGGGTAGGGGGCAGGGCGGCCTCGCGCTTTGCCGAGGTGCGCCACGCGGTGCCGATGCTGTCGCTGGGCAACGCCTTCAGCGACGAGGAAGTACAGGATTTCGTGCGCCGTATCGGCGAGCGCCTGCGCCGCGACACCCTGCGCTTCTCGGCAGAACCCAAGCTCGACGGCCTGGCCATCAGCCTGCGCTACGAAGGCGGCCGGTTCGTGCAGGGCGCCACCCGCGGCGACGGCACAACCGGCGAGGACGTCAGCGCGAACCTGCGTCAGATCAAGGTGATCCCGCACACGCTGCAGGGCAGTGGCTGGCCGCAGGTGCTGGAGGTGCGCGGCGAGGTCTACATGGCCCGTGCCGATTTCGAAGCCTACAACGCCGAGGCGCGCCTGCACGAAGGCAAGGTGCTGGCCAATCCCCGCAATGCTGCAGCTGGCTCGCTGCGCCAGCTTGATCCGAAGATGAGTGCGCGCCGCAAGCTCAGCTTCTACGCTTACGGCACGGGTGAGGTTCAGGGCGGCGAGCTGCCACCGACCCATTCGGCCACGCTGGCCCAGCTCAAGGCGTGGGGTTTTCCGGTCAGCGATCTGTGCCAGGTGGTGGAGGGCAGTGACGGCCTGCTGGCCTATTACCGTGACATCGGACAGCGTCGGGATGGCCTGGCGTTCGATATCGACGGCGTGGTCTACAAGCTCGATGATCGTGCCGGCCAGGAACAGATGGGCTTCGTAGCGCGCGCCCCGCGCTGGGCCATCGCGCACAAGTTCCCTGCACAGGAACAGACCACCACGGTCGAAGCCATCGAAATCCAGATCGGCCGTACCGGCGCGGCCACACCGGTAGCGCGCCTGCACCCTGTCGCCGTGGCCGGGGTGATCGTCTCCAATGCCACGCTGCACAACGCCGACCAGATCGCACGGCTGGACGTGCGGGTGGGCGACACGGTGATCGTACGCCGCGCCGGTGATGTGATTCCCGAAGTAGTGAGCGTCATCGCCGACCGTCGCCCGACCGGCACCTCGCCATGGCGCATGCCGACGCGGTGCCCGGTGTGCGGCTCGGAGATCGTGCGCGAGGAAGGCGCAGCGGCATGGCGCTGCTCGGGCGAGCTGAGCTGCCCGGCGCAACGCAAGGAAGCCATCGCGCACTTCGCTTCGCGGCGTGCGATGGACATCGATGGACTGGGGGGCAAGTACATTGAAACCCTGGTCGATGCAGGCATCGTGCGTGGCGTGGCCGACCTGTACCGGATCACGCGCGACCAGCTGCTGCAGCTGAAACTGGTGCTGGATGCTGAATCGCCACAGGCATTGGCCAACCAGATCGGCTTGCACCTGCCGCCCGACGGCAGTGGTCAGTACCTGCGTGATGTGCTGGCACTGGACGCATCCGATGAGCGCTGGCGTGCCCGTGCCCTGGCGCTGGAAGCAACCTTCAACTGGAACACGAAGAAAATCGCCACCCGCTGGGCCGACAACCTGGTCGCCGCGATCGATGCCAGCCGCACCACTACGCTGGAACGGCTTCTTTTCGCGCTGGGCATCGAACACGTGGGCGAAAGCACCGCCAAGGCGCTGGCCACCTGGTTCGGTGACCTGGAGCTGATCCGGCACCTGCCTTGGCCGCTGTTCAAGCGCGTCCCGGATATCGGCGGCGAGGTGGCCCGTTCGCTCGGCCATTTCTTCGAACAACCGGGCAACCAGGAAGCGATCGACGCCCTGCTGCAGGTCGGCCAGGTGCGCATCAGCGATGCCCACCCGCCCAGCGCCAAGCTGCGCGATGGGCTGGATTTCGCACAGCTGCTGGTCGAGGCGGAAATTCCCGGAATCACGCGCCTGCGCGCGGAGAAACTGGCGGCCATGCTGCCCGATGCCGCCAGCGTTCTGGATGCCGAACCGGTGCAGCTGGTCGCGGCCGGTCTGCCCAATGAAGTGGCACTGGGCGTGGCCGACTGGCTTGACCGCGAAGGGCATGGGCCGATGCTGCTCAAGGCAGACGCGTACCGGCGCACCTTGCTGGAGCGCGCCCCGGAAGCGACCGGCCAAAGCGAAGGGCCGCTTGAGGGGCAGACCGTGGTGCTGACCGGAACGCTGGCCCAGATGACCCGAGACGAAGCCAAGGAGCGCCTGGAAGCGCTTGGCGCCAAAGTGGCCGGCAGCGTCTCGAAGAAGACCTCGTTCGTGGTCGCCGGCACCGAAGCGGGCTCCAAACTCACCAAGGCCACCGAACTGGGCATCGATGTCTGGGACGAAGACCGCCTGGTCGCCTATCTCGCCGCGCATTGACACAGCCGGTAGCGCAACACCACGGATCACATCACCATGCAGACGACCCCCCTCGATTTCCGCCTCGCCACCGTCGCCGACACCGAACTGGTGGTCGGCCTGATGCGCGAGTTCTACGCCGAAGACCAGCTGGACTTCGACGAAGCGCGCGTGCGCCGCGCGCTGGCCGCCCTGCTGGAAGATCCGCGCAACGGCGAAGTGCTGCTGTGGTTGTCCGAAACCGGTGAAGTGGTGGGCCACGCCGCGCTGGCCATGGGCTTCAGCCTCGAGCAGGGCGGTCATTTCGCGCTGCTGGACGAGCTGTACCTCAGCCACGCCGCACGTGGCCGCGGCCTGGGCAAGCAGGCGTTGGCCATCCTCGAACAGCGTGCCAACGCGCGCGGGGTGGAGCGCATGCGGCTGGAGGTGAACCACCACAACGAGCTGGCGCGCCGGCTGTACCTGGCCACCGGCTATGTCGATGACACCCGCAGCCTGCTCACCCTGCAGCTGGCCGACCGCCTGCGGGACGCGCGCGCGTGATCGCCGCGCTGCGCCAGCGTGCGGCACTCAACGCGCTGATCCGCGCCTTCTTTGCCGAACGCAACGTGCTGGAAGTGGAAACGCCGATCCTCTCGGAGGCCGGCAACACAGAGCCCAACATCGACAGTTTCCACACCCGCTTCAGCGGCCATGTCGATGCAGGCAGCGCGCAGCGGTGGCTGCGTACCTCGCCGGAGTACCCGCTCAAGCGGCTGCTCGCCGCCGGCGTGGGCGACTGCTACGAACTTGGCCGGGTATTCCGCAACGGTGAAGCGGGCGGCCGCCACAACCCCGAGTTCACCATGCTGGAGTGGTATCGGGTGGGTTGGGACCACCACCGTCTGATCGACGAAACGGTGGCGCTGGTGCGTGCAGCGCTCGCACAGGTCGGGCGCGACGCGACACTGCGGGTGCTCGATTATCGCAGCCTGTACCGGACGCACGTGGGACTGGATCCGTTCGAGGCCAGCCTGGAGGCGCTGCAGGCGCCGCTGGCGGGGGTACGCATCGATGCCGGCGGACTGACCCGTGATGACTGGCTGGATCTGCTGATGACGCACGTCATCCAGCCCGCCTTTGGTGACGACCAGATGACGGTGGTGCACGACTGGCCAGCCAGCCAGGCAGCGTTGGCGCGCGTGCGACCGGGCACGCCCGCGCTTGCCGAACGCTTCGAGCTGTACCTGGGCGCGGTCGAGTTGGCCAACGGCTATCACGAGCTGAACGATGCGGGCGAGCAACGCGCCCGCTTCCTGCGCGACCACGCAGTACGGCAGGCACGTGGCGCCGTATTGCCGCCGCTGGATGAGCGCCTGCTCGACGCATTGCCCACGCTTCCCGATTGTGCAGGTGTTGCGGTAGGCGTGGATCGCCTGCTGATGGCGATGAACCGCACCGGGCGGATTGCGGAGGTGCTCGCGTTTGATTTCGCCCACGCCTGACGGCAGTGAAGTCACCCTGAAAGTGTCTTGCGCGGGTGGCGTGATGATGCTCTGATCACACCCGATGTCGGATGGTGGCGACGTGATCGTTCAGTGGCGGCGGGTATGGAGTTGATGAATCGGGTGGAAGCTGCTGCACCAATGCCGTGCGCGTCCAAGTGGCGGCTGCCGGCGTGGGGGCTGGTGCTGATTGCTTCGTGCCTTCCGCTGTCCGCATGGGCCGAAACGGGCTACGGGGGGCAGGTGGTGCGCTGCCAGTCACGCGATATGGAATGGGTGCATTGCGACATGCCGGTGGCCAACGGGGTCGACCTCGTCCGCCAATTGTCCGACAACAGCTGCGTCCGCGGTTCAGAATGGGGCACCGATCGCACCGGCGTGTGGGTCACCCTCGGCTGCCGGGCCGAGTTCCGCAGCCGTGGCGCCCCCGGTGCCGGTACGGGGGGCGAGCGCAAGGTGCGCCGGGTATTGCGTTGCGAATCCAATGGTCGCCCGCAGAGCTGCCCGGTGATGCTGCAGGGCGCGCCGGTGCGGCTGCTGCGCCAGCTGTCGGCGATGCCGTGCCGGGAAGGCCACAGTTGGGGCGTCAAGCGCAACGAGGTGTGGGTTACCCGGGGCTGCCAGGGCGATTTCGAAGTGGGCGCGGCCGATGGCAGCGGTTTCCTTGATGTACCGCGCAGTCTGGTCTGTGAATCCAAGTCGCGCCAGCGCCGCTTCTGCGGTGCAGGCATCAGCAAGAGTGCCAGGCTGGTAAAGCAGCTGTCTGGCAGTCCCTGCGAGGAAGGTCGCGATTGGGGCTGGGATGCCCGCGGGGTCTGGGTCGACAACGGCTGCCGCGCCGAATTCCATGTGAATTGAGCGCCCGTTACAATGACGGGATGAACGCATCCCCCGACATCGATTACGCCCGCTACGACCACATCCGTCCGATCCTGTGGACAGGTGATGCCCTGCAGCTGCTCGACCAGCGCAAGCTGCCGTTCGTGGTGGAGCATGTGGAATGCCGTGACAGCGACGCGGTGGCTGCCGCCATCCATGCGCTCACCGTGCGCGGCGCGCCGGCCATCGGCATCGCCGCCGCCTGGGGTGTGGTGCTGGCGGCCCAGCAGGTGCAGGCCGACGACGGCGCGCAGGCGCTGGCCAGGCTGGAACCGGCGCTGCAGCGCCTGAACGCATCACGCCCGACCGCTGTCAACCTGGCCTGGGCACTGGCGCGCATGCGCCGCGCCCTGGCGACTGCCGGTGCAGACTGGGCGCAGGTGCTGGCCCGTGAAGCGCAGGCGATCGCCGAGGAGGACCTGGCCGCGAACCGCCATATGGGCGCGCTGGGGGCAGGCCTGATCGACGCCGGCAGCGGCGTGCTCACCCACTGCAACACCGGTTCGCTGGCCACGGCCGGCTTCGGCACCGCACTGGGCGTGATCCGCGCCGGGATGGCCCAGCACCGCATCGCCCGGGTGTTTGCCGGCGAAACCCGGCCGTGGCTGCAGGGAGCGCGCCTGACCGTCTGGGAGCTGCAGCAGGATGGTATCGAGGCCACCCTGATCGCCGATTCGGCCGCCTCGCACCTGATGAAGACGGGCGCTGTGCAGTGGGTGGTCGTCGGCGCCGACCGTATCTGCGCGAACGGCGATACCGCCAACAAGATCGGCACCTACCAGCTGGCCATCGCGGCCCGCCACCACGGAGTGAAGTTCATGGTCGTGGCACCGTCGTCCACGGTGGACATGGACACTGCTGACGGCGACCAGATCGAGATCGAGCAGCGCGACCCGGGCGAGCTGTACGGCGTGGGCGGCACCCGCACCGTGGCCGAAGGCATTGCCGCGTGGAATCCGGTGTTCGACGTCACCCCGGGCGCGCTGATCGACGCCATCGTGACCGAGAAGGGCGTGATCCTGAACCCGACGGTCGCCAACATGAAGGCTGCATTCGGTTGATCCACCCGGGGAAGGTACCGACCGTTGGCCGGTACGCCGTCGGTGTCCGCCCAACTACCCCGTAAGTATCTGATTCTCGCGGGTAAAAGCCCTGTAAAAACGGGATATCAGGCCCCTGTTGTGGTAGACTCCGTCAGTTAATCGAGATTCCGGCGCCGCCGCCCCGCAAGGGCCGGCGCGACGGACTGGACCGCTACCAGACAACGGAACCCGAATGGCAGAAAACGCCAAGGAAATCATCCAGGTCAACCTGGAAGACGAGATGCGCAAGAGCTACCTCGATTACGCCATGAGCGTGATCGTGGGGCGCGCCCTCCCGGATGCGCGCGATGGCCTCAAGCCGGTGCATCGCCGCGTGCTGTACGCGATGAACGAGCTGAACGCGCACAGCAACAAGCCTTACTACAAGTCGGCGCGTATCGTCGGTGACGTCATCGGCAAGTACCACCCGCATGGCGACCAGTCGGTGTACGACACGCTGGTGCGCATGGCGCAGCCGTTCTCGCTGCGCTACATGCTGGTGGACGGCCAGGGTAACTTCGGTTCGGTCGACGGCGACTCCGCCGCGGCGATGCGTTACACCGAAGCGCGCATGTCGCGGCTCACCCATGAGCTGATGGCGGACATCGACAAGGAAACCGTCGATTTCCAGCCCAACTACGACGAAAAGGAACTGGAGCCGACGGTCATGCCGACCCGGTTCCCGAACCTGCTGGTCAACGGTTCGGCCGGTATCGCGGTGGGCATGGCGACCAACATCCCGCCGCACAACCTGACCGAAGCGATCAACGCCTGCATCGCGCTGATCGAGAACCCCGAGATCGACGTCGACGGCCTGATGGAGTACATCCCGGGCCCGGATTTCCCCACCGCCGGCATCATCAACGGTACCGCCGGCATCGTCGCCGGCTACCGCACCGGTCGTGGCCGGGTGCGCATCCGCGCCAAGGCCGATATCGAAGTGGCCGACAACGGCCGCGAATCGATCATCGTCACCGAGATTCCGTACCAGGTGAACAAGGCCCGGTTGATCGAAAAGATCGCCGAGCTGGTCAAGGAAAAGAAGCTCGAGGGCATCAGCGAGCTGCGCGATGAGTCCGACAAGGACGGCATGCGCATCTACATCGAGATCAAGCGCGGCGAGTCGGCGGAAGTTGTGTTGAACAACCTCTACCAGCAGACCCAGATGGAATCGGTGTTCGGCATCAACATGGTGGCGCTGGTCGATGGCCGCCCGCAGTTGATGAACCTCAAGCAGATGCTCGAGGCCTTCGTGCGCCACCGCCGCGAAGTGGTCACCCGGCGCACCGTGTTCGAGCTGCGCAAGGCGCGCGCCCGTGCCCACGTGCTGGAAGGCCTGACCGTTGCGCTGGCCAACATCGACGAGATGATCGAACTGATCAAGACCTCGCCCAATCCCAACGAAGCCCGCGAGCGCATGCTCGCGCGCCTGTGGGAGCCGGGCCTGGTCGGTTCGATGCTGGGCGCGGCCGGTGCGGAAACCTCGCGGCCGGAAGACCTGCCCAAGGGCGTGGGCCTGATCGAGGGCGGCTACCAGCTGACCGAGATCCAGGCCACCCAGATCCTGGAAATGCGCCTGCACCGCCTGACCGGGCTGGAGCAGGACCGCCTGACCGAAGAGTACAAGCAGCTGCTGGAAACCATCGCCGGGTTGATCCACATCCTGGAAGATCCCGACCGCCTGCTGCAGGTCATCCGCGAAGAGCTGGTCAACGTGCGCACCGAGTTCGGCGACGAACGCCGCACCGAGATCCGCCACAGCGAAGAAGACCTGGACATCCTGGACCTGATCGCACCGGAAGACGTGGTGGTTACCGTGTCGCACGCCGGCTACGTCAAGCGCCAGCCGGTCAGCGCCTACCGCGCCCAGCGTCGTGGCGGCCGCGGCCGCAGTGCGGCGTCGACCAAGGAAGAGGATTTCATCGAACAGCTGTGGCTGGTCAACACGCACGACACGCTGCTGACCTTCACCAGCTCGGGCAAGGTGTTCTGGCTGCCGGTGCACCAGCTGCCCGAAGCCGGCTCGAATGCGCGCGGGCGCCCGATCATCAACTGGATTCCGCTTGAATCCGGTGAGCGGGTGCAGGCGGTGCTGCCGGTACGCGAGTATGCCGAAGGCCAGTTCGTGTTCTTCGCCACCCGCAACGGCACCGTCAAGAAAACCCCGCTCAGCGAGTTCGCGTTCCGCCTGGCGCGGGGCAAGATCGCGATCAATCTCGACGAAGGTGACGCGCTGGTCGGCGTCGGTCTGACCGACGGCGATCGCGACATCCTGCTGTTCGCCTCCAACGGCAAGACCGTGCGCTTCGGCGAAGACCGCGTCCGCTCGATGGGCCGTACCGCCACCGGCGTGCGTGGTATCAAGATGCCCAAGGGCGAGGAAGTGGTCAGCCTGATCGTGGCCGAACGTGCCGGCGGCAGCGAGGACGAGAGCGACGACGACGTACAGGTGGAAGAGACCACGGTCGAGAACGGCGACGCCGTGATCGAAGGTGGCGACGACGACAGCATGCTGTACATCCTGACCGCAACCGAGAACGGCTACGGCAAGCGCACCCCGCTGCCGGATTACCCGCGCAAGGGCCGTGGTACCCAGGGTGTGATCGGTATCCAGACCACGGAGCGCAACGGCAAGCTGGTCAGTGCGGTGCTGATGGGTTCGCGCGACGAGGTCCTGCTGATCTCCGACGGCGGCACCCTGGTGCGCACCCGTGGCTCGGAAATCTCGCGCGTGGGCCGCAACACCCAGGGCGTGACCCTGATCCGCCTGTCCAAGGACGAGAAGCTGCAGGCGGTGGAGCGGATGGATGCGTCCATCGACGATGTCGAGGATGAGGTCGATACGGCGGCAACGCCGACCGTGGCCGCTCCGGAAACGGCAGTCGGCGACGACACCCCACAGGGTTGATCGACATCGCAAGGTAGAACGGACAACGCCGGCCCAGTGCCGGCGTTGTCCGTTTCGGGGCGCGCAAAGAACGCACGGCATTCACACCCACGCTGGCATAAGCGGAGAAGCCGGCCAGCGGGGAGGCCGGCACAAGGTTCTGCCGTCCCGGGGAGATGCCGATGTCCGCTGCGCCGTCGTCCGATCCGATCGTGGAGGTGCCCGCGCGCCATCCACTCATCACCGTGCTCGCCATCCTCCTGCTGCTGCTGGGTCTGGTGCTCGGCGGCCTCGGCATCTGGCTGGTCCAGCTCGGCGGCTCCTGGTACTACGCACTGGCCGGCCTTGGCCTGCTGGCATCCGGCGTGCTGCTGTGGGGCAACCGTCGCAGCGGCGCCTGGGTGTACCTGCTGGTGTTCGTCGGCACCTTCGGCTGGACGTGGTGGGAATCGGGCAGTGACTACTGGCGCTGGGTGCCGCGCCTGGGCACGATCACCGCACTGGGTTTCCTGCTCGCGCTGCTGTTGCCGACCCTGCGCACGCCGGTGCCGCGGCGCGTCTCCCGCACCCTGGCCGGGGTGCTGGGCCTGATATTCGCGGTGGCGTTCACCCTGGCCTTCGTCCCGCACGGCGCGGTGGCCGGTGCGCACGCATTCCCGGTCGATGCCGCCGGTACCGGGCTGGCCCCGACCCGTGAGGTCAGCCCGCAACCGGCCGACCAGCCCGCCCCGGGCGACTGGACCGCCTGGGGCCGCAGCAACGCCGGCACGCGCTATTCACCGCTGCAGCAGATCACCCCGGCCAATGTCAGCGAGCTTGAGCTGGCCTGGCAGTTCCGCACCGGCGACCTGCCGAAGAAGCGCTGGGGCGCCGAGACCACCCCGCTGAAGGTGGGCGACAGCCTGTACCTGTGCACCGCGCGCAACCAGCTGATCGCGCTGGACGCGGCAACCGGCAGGGAACGCTGGCGCTTCAATCCCAAGGTGAAGGATGCTTCGATTCCCTACACGGCCGCGTGCCGGGGGGTGGCCTACTACGAAGTGCCCGGCGTGCCGCAGGTTGACCCCGTACTGGCCGACGTCGCCGCCGACCTGGCACTGCCCGAACCGCCGCCCAGCCTGGGCACCCGGCCGCTGGCGCCGGGAAATCGCGCGCTGTGCGCGGCACGCATCATCGAAGGCACGCTGGATGGGCGCCTGATCGCGGTCGACGCCGCCACCGGCCGGCCGTGCCCGGGCTTCGGCAACAACGGCCAGGTCGACATCACCCTGGGCATGGGCGAGGTGCCACCGGGCTATGTCTCCATTACCTCGCCGCCGGCGATCGTGCGCGGGGTGATCGTCACCGGCCACCAGGTGCTGGACGGACAGCGCCGCGATGCCCCCTCCGGGGTCATCCAGGCCTACGACGCACAGACCGGCAAGCTGCGCTGGGCGTGGGACATGGATGCACCCGACCGCAGCGGACTGCCACCGCAGGGCCAGACCTACACGCGCGGCAACCCCAACATGTGGACCACTGCCACCGGCGATGAGCAGCTGGGGCTGGTGTACCTGCCAATGGGCAATTCGGCCGGCGACTACTGGAGCGGTTCGCGCACCGGAAACCAGAACCGCTATGCGACCTCGCTGGTGGCGTTGGACGTGGCCACCGGCAAACCGGTCTGGAACTTTCAGGCAGTGCGCAAGGATGTCTGGGATTACGACCTGGGCTCGCAGGCCACATTGATTGATTTCCCGACCGCCGCCGGCAAGGTGGCGGCGATCCTGCTGCCGACCAAGCAGGGCGATCTGTACGTGCTGGACCGGCGCACCGGCGCGCTGCTGACGCCGTCGGAAGAGCGCGCGGTGCCCGGCGGCGGGGTAGAGCCCGAACAACGTGCGCCGACCCAGCGATTCTCGCTGTACCACACGCTGCGCAAGCCCGACCTGACCGAGCGCGACATGTGGGGCATCACCCCGATCGACCAGCTGGTGTGTCGCATCCAGTTCCGCAGGGCCAGTTATCAAGGGTTCTATACGCCGCCAACGGCTGACCGCCATTCCATCGAGTACCCGGGCTACAACGGCGGTTCGGACTGGGGCAGCGTCGCGGTGGATCCGCGCCATGGCGTGATCGTGGCCAACTACAACGACATGCCCAACTACAACCGGCTGGTGCCGCGCGCCGAAGCGGACCGCAAGGGCTGGGTGCCGCGTGAGCAGGTGCGTGCCGACCGCGGCGGCGCTGAAGGGGCAGGGGATCCGCAGACCGGCACCCCGTATGCCATCGACGTCAACGCCGGCTGGCGGCTGCCGTTCACCAAGCTGCTGTGCAAGCAGCCGCCGTATGGGGGCATCCGCGCGATCGACCTGCGCACGGGCCAGCTGCTATGGGACCGCCCGTTCGGCAGTGCGCGTGGCAATGGACCGTTCGGCATCCGCTCCGGCCTGCCCATCGAGATCGGTACGCCGAACAACGGCGGCTCGGCGGTCACCGCCAGCGGCTTGATCTTCATCGCGGCCGCCACCGACGACCTGCTGCGCGCCATCGACCTGAAGACCGGAAAGGAGCTGTGGCACGCCAAGCTGCCGGCCGGTGGCCAGGCCAACCCGATGGTCTACGAATACGCCGGCCGCCAATACGTGGTGATCATGGCCGGCGGCCACCATTTCATGGAAACCCCGGCCGGCGATTACGTGATGGCCTATGCGTTGCCGAAACAGCCGGCAACACCCCGGTAATCACACCACCCGCACCATCTTCCGCATCAGGTGCTCCACCACGCCCTCGGGATCTGCGGTGCGTCCCACATGCGTGCTGGACATCTGCACCACCGAACTGCGCTTGGCGGTGAGGAAATGGAACCGCGCGCGCGCCGGCAGCTGCGCGATGGGGCCTGCGGTTGCGTCGCCCCTGCAGATCGCCACGATGGCATCCAGCCAGGGCTGCAGCGCTTCGAGGTCGAGCGACGGCGCGAATGCCTGCATCCGCGCCGGATCGATCTCGATCGCCGCCTGCAGGTGCCGGGCACCCGGACAGGAAACGATCACTCCTACGTTGATGAACTCTTCGCGTTCCACCCGCGGTACCACGCGGATGACCGCATAGTCATACGTGTGCAGCGTGGGCACGGATGGCCTCCTGTACGAACGCGGCGCGTGCCTGCAGGCGGCGCTTGAGGTAATCGACATACGCCTGGCGATACGCCACCGGGCTGTCGAACGCCGGTTCTCCCACCAGCCAGCTGTCCGGGACCAGCGCGACGATGCGTTCAATCTCCGCATCCGGCAGCCGCGCCGCCATCTCACCATCCACCTCGGCGATTTTCGTGGCGAACGACAGCAGCACCTGGTCGCGGATCAGCACGAAGGGCTTTTCGCAGGCTTCGCCCGCATTGGCCCAATCGTGGTGGAAGTACATCGCCGCACCGTGGTCGATCAGGTACAGCTTGCGGTGCCACACCATCAGGTTCGGGTTGCGCGCAGTGCGGTCCACATTGCTGGTGAAGGCATCGAACCACACGATCCGCGAGGCGAGGTCGGCATCCACCGGCATCGCCGCCACGTCATAGTTGATCGCGCCGGGCAGGTAATCGCTGCCCAGGTTGAGGCCTTCGCTGGCGCGGATCAGGTCCTGGATTTCCGGGTCCGGCTCGGTGCGCGCGAACTCGCGGTCAAGCTCGACGAACACGATCTCCGGAATCGGCAGGCCCAGGGTGCGTGCGATCTCGCCGGCAACCAGCTCGGCAATCAACGCCTTCGGGCCCTGGCCGGCGCCCCGGAACTTGAGCACGACCATGCCATCGTCGTCGGTCTCGACCACAGCGGGCAGCGAGCCGCCTTCGCGGAGCGGGGTGATGTAACGAAGCGCGTGGACGGTACGCAAGGGGCATCCAGTGATGGAACGAACGGCGCCACTTTACCGCATTGGCCAACGCAGCCCGAACGCACATCCAGTGCTTTCGGCCCATTCCCGGCACAGCCCCCGGTGCTAGATTCAGGGGCATGCCGGCGACATGTGCGCCGCCGGGACCCACACCTTCAAGGGGATCTGGATGCTCATCCGTCGTACCTGTCTTGCCACGGCCGTTGCCGCGGCCGCGCTCTGCCTTGCTGCACCGGCATTCGCCGATTACGCCAAGCCACCGGAGCAGCTGCTCAAGGTCCTCAAGGCGCCGCCACCGCCGCAGCCCAGCCTGGACCCGAGCGGGCAGCGGCTGCTGCTGACCACGCTGCAGACCTATCCGTCGATCGAGCGCGTGGCCCAGCCGTACCTGAAGCTGGCCGGCGTGCGGCTGGAGCCGAAGAACCGCAGTCGCCACGATACCCAGGGCGGCTACGGCATTCCGGCCTGCGTCGCGGACTTCTCGCTGGTCGATGTCGGCACCGCCCGCACCACCAAAGTGGTGCTGCCACAGGGCTGTGCCGGCGTGGCGCAGTGGTCGGCCGATGGCAGCCACTTCGCGTTCCAGAACGCAGTAGATACCTCGGTGCAGCTGTGGGTCGGTGATGCGCAGACCGGCCAGGTCAAGCAGATCCCGGGCGTGCAGCTCAATCCCATCTTCGGTTACACCGTGCAGTGGCTGGGCGGCGGCCAGCAGCTGCTGGTCAAGACCGTGCCGGCCAACCAGGGCCCGGCGCCGACCAGCGGCAACGGTCGCGGTGGCCCGGACGTGCAGGAATCGCTGGGCAGCAGCGGCGAGAGCAGCACCTACGAAGCCCGCGACACCCTGACCAGCGCGCATGACGAAGCCCTGTTCGCGTACTACGGTGCCTCGCAGCTGGCCGTGGTGGACGCCAGCGCCGGCAGCGTGCGCGCCATCGGCGCGCCGGCGCTGTACAACGAAGTCAATGCAGCGCCCGATGGCGTGCATGTACTCACCGAAACCCTCAAGGCGCCGTTCTCGCATGCGGTGACCTACCAGCGTTTCGCCAATGACGTGGCGGTGTTCGACCTCGGCACGGGCCGCAGCACGCCCATCGCCAGCCTGCCGCTGGCCGACCGCGTGCCGGTGCACGGCGTGCCCGAAGGCCCGCGCGATTTCGACTGGCGCTCCACCGAGCCGGCCACGCTGGTCTATGCCGAAGCGCTGGACAAGGGCGACTGGAAAGTGACCGTGCCGCACCGCGACCGCGTGCTGGCGCTGAAGGCACCGTTCTCCGCCAAACCGCAGGAAATCGCGAGGACCGCGCAGCGCTTCGAAGGCATTGCCTGGAGCGCGGATCCGGCGGTGTCGTTCCTGTTCGAAAACGATGAGAACCGCCACTGGCGGCAGACCCGCATCGTCGATGTCGACCAGCCCGGGAAAGAAGGCCGCCTGCTCTGGGACCTGTCCAGCGACGAGCTGTACGCCGACCCGGGCAACCTGGTGTTCAAGCGCCTGCCCAACGGCGCGCCGGTGGTACGCCAGGACGGTCGCTTCGTGTTCCTGCGCGGGCAGGGCAGTTCGCCGCAGGGCGACCGTCCGTTCCTCGACCGCCTGGACCTGGACTCGCTCAAGACCGAGCGCCTGTTCCGCAGTGACGCCGACGCCTATGAGCAGGTGTTGGGCCTGACCGCCACCCCGGGCCGCTACCTGACCTGGCACCAGTCGGTGATGGACCCGCCGAATGCGTTCGTGCGCCAGCAGGGTGAGCGCGCTGCCACCGCAAGAGACGGCGAGGCCCAATACGCCTCCACCGCCACCGCGTTGACCACGCTCACCGACCCGACCCCCGAAGTGCGCCAGATCAAGAAGCGCCTGGTCACCTACAAGCGCGCCGACGGCGTGGATCTGTCGTTCACTCTGTACACCCCGCCGGGCTACCAGGAAGGCCAGCGCGTGCCGGCGATCCTGTACGCGTACCCTGCCGACTTCGCCAATGCGGCGCAGGCCGGGCAGGTCTCCGGGTCGCAGCAGACCTTCACCCGCCTGGCGCCGTACCGACTGATGCTGCTGGCCGGCTACGCGATCATCGACAACGCCGCGTTCCCGATCGTGGGTGATCCGAAGAACGCCTACGACACTTACCTGGAGCAGCTTGAAGCCGATGCCAAGGCCGCAGTCGACAAGGCGGTGGACCTGGGCGTGGTGGACCGCAACCGGATCGGCGTCACCGGGCACAGCCATGGCGGCCTGATGACCGCCAACCTGATCGCGCACACCAACCTGTTCAAGGCTGGCGTAGCCACCAGCGGTTCGTACAACAAGACCTTCACCCCGTTCGGCTTCCAGAACGAGCGGCGCTCGGTGTGGCAGGCGCAGGACGTGTACCTGAAGGCCTCGCCGTTCTTCTATGCGGACAAGATCAAGCTGCCGCTGCTGCTGGTCCACGGCGAGGATGATGCCAACCCGGGTACCGAACCGTTCCAGTCGCGCAAGCTGTACCAGGCGATCCGCGGCAACGGCGGGATCACCCGGCTGGTGATGCTGCCCAACGAGCCGCACTGGTATACCGCGCTGGAATCCAACGAGCAGCTGGTGTCGGAAATGCTCAACTGGTTCGACACCTACGTCAAAAACGCAAGGTAGAGCCACGCCCTGCGTGGCTGGGGCGCTGGAACATCGGGGAGCCACGCAGGGCGTGGCTCTACGATCTGCGGGGGATGAAGCGACTCGCGGAGGAGCGTCGCGTACGGCGATCTCGATGCTCTGCGCATCCCTGGCAGTGCCATTGGTCTGATTGCGGAGCGGGTTTGGATCGATACAATCGATCCAGCCACGCCGGACGTGGCGCAACGTTGATGGCCCGTCCTTTCCGCTTTGGGAGTTCGTCGTGCACCGTTCGATGCTGGTTGCCGTTTCGCTTGTCCTGACCGCCGCGCCCTGCGCCCTGCAGGCCGCCGACCTCGCCGCCGAGGTCAATCCCTTCATCGGCACCACCAATGCCGGCAACGTGTATCCGGGTCCGTCGATGCCGTTCGGCATGGTGGCCTTCAGTCCCGAGATGACGCCGCTGCCGGGCAAACGCTTCGCGATCGCGGCACCGGGCGGGTACGAGTGGCGCGGCAACGGCGTGCGCGGCTTCAGCCTGACCCACGTGTCAGGCACCGGCTGCACCGGGGCCAGCGGCGATGTGCCGATCATGCCGATCACCACCAAGGTGGAACTGTCGCCGTCGTCGGCCGAGGCCGGGCTGCGCTATGCCAGCGTGCTGGACCACACGCGCGAATCGGCCAGCCCCGGCGCGTACCAGCTCACGCTCGACAACGGCGTGGTGGTGGACCTGGGCGCCACCGCGCGCACGGCGGTGGGACAGTTCCAGTTCCCGGCCGACAAGCCGGCCAACCTGCTGTTCCGTACCTCCGACAGTGAGGTGGGCAGCACTGATTCCAGCATCGTGATCGATCCGGCCACGCGCACCGTGCGCGGCACGGTCACCGCCGGCAACTTCTGCGGTTACCTCGCCGAGGATCGCCGCGAGAGTTACTACACGCTGCATTTCGTTGCCGAATTCGACCAGCCCTTCGAGGTCGGCGGCACCTGGCGCGACGAGACCGTGCAGGCCGGTGCGCGCGAAGGCAGTGGCGGTACCAGCTACGGCACCCAGGGCCACCCGCCGGTGGGCAAGGGTGCAGGCGGCTGGATCCAGTTCGATCCCAAGCGCAGCCCGAAGGTGACCGCGCGCGTCGGCATTTCCTACGTGGACGAGGCCGGTGCACGCGCCAACCTGCGCCGCGAAAGCCCGGTCGGCACGACCGTGGAAGCGACCCAGGCGGCGACCCGCGCCGAATGGAACAAGGCGCTGGGCCAGGTGCGCGTGGCCGGCGGAACGCCCGACGAACGCACCGTGTTCTACACCGCGCTGTACCACACGCTGCTGGCGCCCAACCTGTTCAGTGACGGCGATGGCCGCTATCGCGGGATGGACGGCAAGGTGCATGCGCTGTCGAAGGGTCAGCGTGCGCAGTACGCCAACTACTCCGGCTGGGATGTGTACCGCTCGCAGCTGCAGCTGGTCACGCTGCTGCAGCCGCAGGTCGGCTCGGACATCGCGCAGTCGCTGCTCAACCAGGCCGACCAGAACGGCGGCGTGTGGGATCGCTGGACGCACCTGACCGGTGCCACCGGCGTGATGAACGGCGATCCGTCGCCGCCGTCGGTCGCTGCGATCCACGCGTTCGGGGGGCGCAACTTCGATCTGAAACGCGCCTATGCCTCGCTCAAGCAGGCGGCCACGGTGCCGACCGAACGCGACCTCAGCCGGCGCGGCTGCCCCGTGCTGTGTGTCGGCCAGCGGCCGGGCCTGGACCAGTGGATGGCGCTGAAGTACATGCCGGTGGGCGCGCCGGGCTGGGGCACCGCCTCGGACACGCTGGAAATGGCGGCGGCGGATTTCGGCCTTGCGGAACTTGCCAATGCCGCAGGCGACACAGAGGGGGCGGCACTGTTCCGGCAGCGCTCCGGCTGGTGGCGCAACCTGTACAACCCCAAGGCCACCGCCCAGGCCGGCTACATCCAGCCGCGCAATGCCGATGGCAGCTGGCCGGTGTTCGATCCGGCCTCGGATGAGGAGTTCGTCGAAGGCAGCGGTGCGCAGTACCTGTGGATGGTGCCGTTCGACCCGGCCGGGTTGATCGCCACGCTTGGCGGCCGCGACGCGGCCATCCAGCGCCTGGATGCATTCTTCCGCAAGGAAGACGGCGCGTGGGCGGTGACAAAATCGGGCCCGCTGCATGCCGAGCTGGACAACGAGCCCTCGGTGGCGGCACCGTGGCTGTACAACTTCGTCGGCCAGCCGTGGAAAACACAGGAAACCGTGCGCCAGGCCATGCGCCAGATCTGGACCAACGCGCCCGAAGGCATGCCTGGCAACGATGACCTGGGCCAGATGTCGTCGTGGTACGTGTGGTCGGCGTTGGGCCTGTACCCGCTGTACCCGGGCCGTGCCGACCTGGTGATCGGCAGCCCGCTGTTCCGCGAAGCGGTCATCCAGCGCCCCGGCGCCACCCTGACCATCACGGCCAACGGCGCGGCGATGGACGCACCGTACGTGCAGTCGCTGCGCGTGGACGGCAAGCCCAGCGAGGCCAGCTGGTTGCCGGCCAGCGTGGTGCAGAAGGGCGGCACCCTGGAGTTTGAGCTGGGCACGGCGAAGAACACGCAATGGGGCACCGCCACGCTGCCGCCGTCGTATGGGCCGAACTGACATGCTGCACCACATTTCGCTCGGCGTTCGCGACCTGGTTGCTGCCGGCAGGTTCTACGATGCAGCGTTGAACGCGTTGGGCTACCGCCGTGTGTTCGAGGACGACACGGCGATCGGTTACGGACTGATCGATGACCAGGATCTTCTTTGCTTGAAGCTCCGGGACGATGCCAGCGCACCGGGGGCCGGCTTCCACTTGGCCTTCGCGGCACTGTCGCGTGAGGCAGTTGATGCCTTCCATCGCGCCGCCCTCCAGGCCGGCGGTCGTGATAACGGTGCGGCGGGGTTGCGGCCGGATTACGGCGACGGTTACTACGCAGCATTCGTCATCGACCCGGATGGTCACCGGATTGAGGCGGTGGTCAACGCCGTGGCAGGGCCCAGCCAAGCGTGAATTTCACCCATCCGCTCCTGCAGCGCAGTGCCTGCATCCTGCCGTGGGTGGGGTTGGCCGCGAGTGTGGCCATGGCATTCGTGGTGACCCTGTTCGGGGCACTGCTGCTGCCGCAGTTCGTGGAGATGTTCGGCAGCGCCGGCCAGCCATTGCCGTGGATCAGCCGCGTCTACAGCCAGGGCTATCTGCTTGCCTGGATGGCGCCGCTGCTGGTGGGGGCATGCTGGTACCTGGGCCCGCCCATCGCCGGCCGGATCCTGGCCGGGCTGCTGGGCCTAGGGGCTGGAGTGCTGGGCTCGGTGGGCGTGCTGTTTGCGATGTACCTGCCTTACTTCATGCTGGGTTCGCTGGTCTGACCGGCGTTGCCTATGGTCGCCAGAACCCGACCTGCAGCTCGGCCAAGGTCAGGTCGTTGTCATGGTTGGTGTCCAGCGACTGGAAGCGCATCTCCGCCACGCGGCGCACTTCCTCGTCGCTCAGCTCGCCATCACCGTTGAGATCGGCGACCCGGATGCGGTCTGCACCCGTGAGCTGGCCATCGCGGTCGGGGCCGAGCAGGGCCTGTACTTCTTCGACCGTGACCCGGTAGTTGTGATCGGCATCGAGCGTGCGGAACAGCGCGCTGCCGTCGTACTCGTCTTCGCTGACCAGTCCGTCGCTGTTCCTGTCGAGCGTGGCGAAACGGGTGGCGGCGGTGTCGCCCATCGATTGGGCGTGACCTGCGGCGGCAACGCCCAGGCAGAGCAGGAGGGAACAGGCGAGGCGCGATGCGATCTGGCTCACGGGAAGCTCCGCAGCAGGGCAGGGAAGGCATTCAGTCTCCGCCGTGCAGGCGGGTACGGCTACGGCAATCCCCGCGTCCGGCGCCAGTATTTCTACTGGCGCCGCTCCGTTTGCTTCAATTGAAGCGCCAGCGGATGCCTGCGTACACCCCGCGCCCGTCGCCCGGTGTCGAGCGGGCCACGTCCTTGCCAGCGTCGTCATAGCCCGGCGTGACGGTGGCCGCGTAATGGCGATCGCCCAGATTGCGCAGCTCGGCCCAGGCCTGCCACCGACCGTTCGGGGCATCGAATCCCACGCGTGTGCCGAAGATCAGATGACTGTCGGCGCGGAAGCTGTTGGCGTAGTCCACGAACATCGACGAGGCGTATTCGGTGTTGACCGCGGCGTAGAGCCCGGTCGGATGATCGAAGCGCAGTTCGCCCTGGTAGTAGTGGCGCGGCAGGCCCGGCAGGCGGTTGCTGCCGAAGCGGGCATCGTGGCGGTAGCGGAAGTCGCTGAAGGTGTATGCCTGGCGCAGCGAGAGGCGACCGTCGGCGCCCTGCCACAGGGTGCTGTCCAGCCCGGCCTCGATGCCACGGTGCACGGTCGGGCTGGCGTTGTTCTCGGCCACGAACAGGTTCGGCACCGGAGCGACTTCCACGCTCAGCAGTTCATGCAGCACGCGCGCGTAGTAGCCGGTCAGTTCCCAGCGGCCCAGTGCGCTGTCGCCGCGCGCGCCCAGTTCGAGCGTGGTGGCGGTCTGGTTGTCCAGCGCCACCGGTGCGCGCTGGCGCCCACTGGAGGCACCGTTGCCGGGGGCGAAGTACAGGTTCGAGCCCCAGATCATCGACCACGGGTGCGCCGGTTCCACCGAGCGGCTCAGGTTTCCGAACCACTGCGTGGCAGGTGTCTGCTGCCAGGTGAAGCCCACGCGTGGTGCGTAATCCCAGTCACTTCCCGACATCCGCCCGGGGGTGCTCGGCCAGGTAACCTGCACGTCGTGGCGCGTGTTGATCAGTGCAAGGCCGGTCTGCAGGCGCAGGGTGTCGCTCAGCGCCAGGTCGTTGCCTGCATGCAGCGTGCTGTGGGTGCCGTGGTGGGAGAAGTCGCGGGTGTGGGTGCCGGCGGGGTACCCGTTGCTGGGGTAGCGCAGGGTTTCGCGCACGTCCGCATCCAGGTCGTGGGTGATGCGCAGGCCGAGCGTGGTCACGCTGTCGCGCCCGAACAGCCGGTGCTGCCGCCGGTAATCCAGCGTGGCGTTGAGGTTGGTGTAATCCAGCTGCTGCCGATACAGGCTCTCGTTGAGATCCATCGGGTAGTGGTGGTAGACCAGCCCGGCCTGCAGTGAGGAATCGCCATCGATCTGCAGCGTGGTCACGTTGCCCAGCCAGGTGCTGCCCGGCTGTGGGCGCCGCGCATCGATCGCCAGGTTGGCTGGGTTGGCCGCGCGGGGATCGTTGCGGATCTGTGCGCGGGTCAGGCGCCCGGGCGTCTGGTGGTTGGTTTCGCGGTAGCGCAGGAAGAAGCGCGTTTCCAGCCCCGGAGTGATCTGCCAACCCACGTTGGCCATTGCGCCTTTGCCGTCGCCGGCGGCGTGCCGCTGGTAGCCGTCGTATTCGGTATCGGTGTAGGCCAGGTAGTAGTCCACGTCGCCCGCCACGCCGCCGTAGCCCACGCTGCGCTTCTGGTAGCCACGGCTGCCGGCGTCGTACTGCAACTCCAGGCCGGCGGCATCACGACCGCTGCGGCTGACGTAGTTGATCGCGCCGCCCAGCGCCAGCGCACCGGTTTCAAACCCGTTGGCCCCGCGCAGCACCTCGGCGCGGCTGAGCCACAGTGGCTCCAGCAGTTCGTAAGGGGTACCGCCCGGGCCGGTGAGGGGCAGCCCGTCCAGCGAAACGGAGATGCCGGACGCATGCGCGCCGGGACCACGATTGATGCCCGAGCCCCGAATGGACACCTTTGCCCCTTCGTTGCCGGGCGACTGCGCGCTGATGCCGGGCTGGTAGGCCAGCACATCGGCGGTGCCGGCCAGGCGGCCGTCGATGCGGGCCAGGTCGATCACATTGCCGGCACCGGGCACGCGCTTGAGCGCGGCACGGGCCTGTTCGGTGGTGTCGGCGGCGGTGACGTTGACCGATTCCAGCGTGGTCGGCTTGTCAGCCGGGGCGGCGGAGGCGGTGGCAACCAGTACGGTGGAAAGGGTCAGGCTCAGCGTGGACAGGGTGGGGCGGTGCAGCGACAGGAGAGGGGGCATGCGTATGGAATCGGTACGAAATGGGGCAGCGGGCGGCCAGGTGCGACCTGTAAACCAGCGAGAGGCCGCGAAAGTTAACAGGTTGCGCCGCCGCCGTCACCCACCGAAGCCGCAATCCCGATCATCGCAATGCCGTCACCGGGCGCGGTGTGGTTATCGGCAGTCGATCGGGATGCGACCCTACCGGTGCAGAATCCCGGGCAGATCCAGGCCTTTCTCCTTCGCGCATTCAATCGCGATCTCATAGCCTGCATCGGCATGCCGCATCACGCCGGTGGCCGGGTCGTTCCACAGCACGCGCGCGATGCGTTTGGCGGCCGCTTCGGTGCCGTCGCAGACGATCACCATGCCGGCGTGCTGCGAGAAGCCCATGCCCACACCGCCGCCGTGGTGCAGCGACACCCAGGTGGCGCCGCTGGCGGTGTTGAGCAGGGCGTTGAGCAGCGGCCAGTCCGATACCGCGTCCGAGCCGTCGGCCATCGCTTCGGTTTCGCGGTTCGGCGAAGCCACGCTGCCGCTGTCCAGGTGGTCGCGGCCGATCACCACCGGCGCCTTGAGCTCACCGTTGGCGACCATTTCGTTGAATGCCAGCCCGAGGCGATCACGATCCCCCAGGCCTACCCAGCAGATGCGCGCCGGCAGGCCCTGGAACTTGATCTTCTCGGCGGCCATGTCCAGCCAGCGGTGCAGGTGCGGGTTGTCCGGAATCAGTTCCTTCACCTTTGCATCCGTTTTGGCGATGTCCTCCGGGTCGCCGCTCAGTGCGGCCCAGCGGAACGGGCCGATGCCGCGGCAGAACAGCGGGCGGATGTAGGCGGGCACGAAGCCGGGGAAATCGAAGGCGTTTTCCACGCCTTCTTCCAGCGCCATCTGGCGCAGGTTGTTGCCGTAATCCACGGTCGGCACGCCCAGCGCATGGAAGGCGAGCATGGCCTGGATGTGGTTGGCCATCGACGCGCGCGCGGCTTTCTCGACGACCTTGGGTGCGGTCACGCGCTGTTCGTCCCATTGCTCGACCGTCCAGTCCTGCGGCAGGTAGCCGTTGACCGGGTCATGCGCTGAGGTCTGGTCGGTCAGCAGGTCCGGCTTGACTCCGCGCACCAGCAGTTCGTCCAGCACGTCGGCGACGTTGCCGAGCAGGCCCACCGACAGCGGCTTCCTGGCCGTGCACGATTCCTCGATCAGGCGCAGCGCTTCGTCCAGGTTGTCGGTCCAGGTGTCCAGGTAGCCAGTGCGCAGGCGCATCTCGATGCTGCTCCTGCGGCACTCCACCGCCAGGCACGAGGCGCCGGCCATCACTGCGGCAAGCGGCTGCGCGCCGCCCATGCCGCCCAGGCCGCCGGTGAACAGCCACTTGCCGGCCAGGCTGCCGTTGTAGTGCTGGCGGCCCATTTCCACGAAGGTTTCGTAGGTGCCCTGCACGATGCCCTGCGCGCCGATGTAGATCCAGCTGCCGGCGGTCATCTGGCCGTACATGGCCAGGCCCTTCTTATCCAGCTCGTTGAAGTGGTCCCAGTTCGCCCAGCGCGGCACCAGGTTGGAATTGGCGATCAGCACGCGCGGCGCATCGGCATGGGTGCGGAATACGCCCACCGGCTTGCCCGACTGCACCAGCAGGGTCTGGTCGTCTTCCAGGCGGGTGAGGCTCTCGATGATGGCGTCGTAGCTTTCCCAGTCGCGCGCGGCGCGGCCGATGCCCCCGTACACCACCAGTTCCTGCGGGCGCTCGGCCACGTCCGGGTGCAGGTTGTTCATCAGCATGCGCAACGGTGCCTCGGTCAGCCAGCTCTTGGCGGTGAGCGTGCTGCCGGTGGGGGCGATGATGGTGCGGGTGGAATCGTGACGGCTCATGCAGCACTCCGGGAGTTCGCGAATTCAAGGCAGGCGCTGAGCACCTGCTGCAGCGTGTGGCGCAGCGGTGCAGCGTGGTCGGGGTCGAGCGGGGTGGGCCAGCTGTGCACGTCCACCTGTTCGGGCTCGTGCATGTAGCCGCGGCAGGCCAGTTCCATCTGCAGGCTGTGCACGCCACTGGCAATGTCGCTGTAATGGCGGGTGATCCAGCCGCCCTTGAAGCGGCCGTTGCGCACATGCGGCAGGCCGCTGATCCGGCACAGGTTCTCCACCACGTCGCTGAGCGCGTTGTCGCAGGAGGTATCCGGTGCGCCGGAGGGGCCGGCAGTACCCAGGTTGAACTGCGGCAGCTGCCCGTCGAACAGGTGCGGGATGTGCGAGCGGATCGAATGCGCGTCGTACACCACCACGGTGCCGTGCCGCTGGCGCAGGCGAACGATCTGGGCAGCCAACGCAGCATGGTAGGGCGCGAAATACGCATCGCGGCGCCGGGCGATCGCTTCTGCATCCGGTTCCCGGCCCGGGTGGTACAGCGGCTGGTTGTCGAACGTGGTCAGCGGGCACAGGCCGGTGGTGTTCTGGCCGGGATAGAGGGACACGCCGCTGGGATCGCGGTTGAGGTCGATCACCGAGCGCGAAATTGCCGAACGGATCGTCGTGGCCCCCATGCGCTGCGCGAAGTCATACAGCTCATGCACCCACCAGTCGGCATCGCGGCGGGCCAACCACGGCGATACGAAATCGCCAACCAGCGCATCCGGCAGCTCGGTGCCGGTGTGCGGGAAGCTGACGATCAGCGGAGCATCACCCTCGTGTACCTGCAGCCAGTCAGGGTGGGCGTTCATGCCAGTGGCTCCACCTGCGGCAGGATGTCGGCGAGCCCTTCGGCCAGCGCGCCGCTGCGCACCAGCGCGGTGGCAGCGACCATGTCCGGGTGGAAGTAGCGGTCGTCCTGCAGGGTCGGCACCTGCGCGCGCAGGCGCTGACGCACCGCTTCGAGCGCATGGCTGGAGCGCAGGCCGCGGTGGAAGTCACAGCCCTGCGCGGCGGCCAGCAGTTCGATGCCCACCACGTTGGCCGCGTTCTCGGCCATCTGCAGCAGGCGGCGTGCGCCATGCGCGGCCATCGACACGTGGTCTTCCTGGTTGGCCGAGGTGGGAATCGAATCCACGCTGGCCGGGTAGGCGCGCTGCTTGTTTTCCGAGACCAGTGCGGCGGCGGTCACCTGCGGAATCATGAAACCGGAATTCAGGCCCGGCTTCGGAGTGAGGAACGCGGGCAGGCCCGACAGCGCCGGGTCGACCAGCATCGCGGTGCGGCGTTCACTGATCGAACCGATCTCGCACACCGCCATCGCCAGCATGTCGGCGGCAAACGCCACCGGTTCGGCATGGAAGTTGCCGCCGGACAGCGCTTCGTTGGTATCGGTGAACACCAGCGGGTTGTCCGACACGCCGTTGGCTTCGATCGCCAGCGTGGTGGCGGCCTGGCGCATCACATCAAAGGCCGCGCCCATCACCTGCGGCTGGCAGCGCAGGCAGTACGGGTCCTGCACGCGCACGTCGTTGTCGCGGTGCGATTCGCGGATCGCCGAGCCCTGCATCAAGGTGCGCAACGCCGCTGCGGTGGCGATCTGGCCACGCTGCCCGCGGATCTGGTGGATGCGTGGATCGAACGGGGTGTCCGAGCCCTTCGCCGCTTCCACCGACAGCGCGCCGGTGACCAGCGCGGCCTGGAACACGGTGGTGATCTCGAACAGCCCGGCCAGCGCATAGGCGGTGGAGTACTGGGTACCGTTGAGCAGGGCCAGGCCTTCCTTGGCGCCCAGCACCAGCGGCGCCAGGCCGAAGCGCGCCAACGCATCGGCGGCTGGCAGGCGCTCGGCGCCGACGAATGCCTCGCCCACGCCGATCATCACGCTGGCCAGGTGCGACAGCGGCGCCAGATCGCCGGAGGCGCCGACCGAGCCCTGGCACGGAATCACCGGCACCAGGTCGTGCTGCAGGAACGCTTCCAGCAGCGCCAGGGTTTCCGGGCGGATACCCGAGGCGCCCTGGGCCAGGCTGGTCAGCTTCAGCGCCATCATCAGGCGCACTACCGGCGCAGGCATCGGCTCACCGACGCCGGCCGCGTGCGACAGCACGATGTTGCGCTGCAGGGTTTCCAGATCGTCGCGCTCGATGCGCACGCTGGCCAGTTTGCCGAAGCCGGTGTTGATGCCGTACACCGGCTCGCCCTTGGCCACGATATCGGCCACGGTCTGCGCGCTGCGGCGCACCGCCTCGGCCGACGCCGGGTCCAGGCGCACGCGGGCACCGTCGTAGATCGCGCGCCAGTGCGCCAGCGTCACCGCGCCGGGCTGCAGGGTCAGGGTCGTACTCATGGAATCTCCAGGCATCACTATGTTCAGACGGATACGCCGCGCATCACGCGTGCGTGCAGGGGGTTGAAGCCGATGCGGTAGACAAGGTCGGCAGGCGCCTCGATGTCCCACACGGCCAGGTTGCAGTCCAGCCCGACCGCCAGGCGGCCGACGCGCGCCTGCCGGCCCAGCGCACGCGCCGCTTCCCGGGTGAAGCCGGCGATGCACTCGTCCACGGTCATGCGGAACAGCGTGGCGGCCATGTTCATGGCCAGCAGCGGGCTGGTCAGCGGCGAGGTGCCCGGATTGCTGTCGGTGGCCAGTGCCAGTGGTACGCCGGCCGCGCGCAGCGCGTCGATCGGGGGCAGGGTGGTGTCGCGGGTGAAATAGAACGCGCCTGGCAGCAGCACCGCCACGGTGCCGGCGGCACGCATCGCGGCGATACCCTCGGCATCGAGGTGTTCGACGTGGTCGGCCGACAGTGCGCCATAGCGTGCGGCCAACGCGGCGCCGTGCTGGTTGCTGAGCTGTTCGGCGTGGATCTTCACCGCCAGCCCGTGCGCCTGCGCGGCCACGAACACCTGCTCGGCCTGCGCGGTGCTGAAGGCGATGTTCTCGCAGAACACATCGACCGCTTCGGCCAGGTCCTGCGCAGCCACCGCCGGAATCATCACGTTGCACACCTCATCGATGTACTCCTGTGCCTGCCGTCCCGGCGGCACCGCGTGCGCGCCGAGGAAGGTGGGTACCACCTCGACCGCGCGCTGCCGCGACAGCTCGCGGGCCACGCGCAGCTGCTTGGTTTCGTCTTCAAGCGAGAGACCGTAGCCGGATTTGATTTCCACCGTGGTGAGGCCTTCGGCCAGCATCGCGTCCAGCCGCGGCAGGCTGGCGGCCAGCAGCTCCGCGTCGCTGGCGGCACGGGTGGCGCGTACGGTGGAGACAATGCCGCCGCCGGCACGGGCGATGTCGGCATAGCTCACGCCCTGCAGGCGCTGTTCGAACTCGTTGGCGCGGTTACCGGCGTACACCAGGTGGGTGTGGCAGTCGACCAGTCCCGGGCTGATCCAGCGCCCGCCGCAGTCCACGCGTCGGGCCGGCCGCAGGTGCGTTTCGGAACCTGCCGGGCCGACGTGCACGATGCGCCCTTCGTGGGCGGCAATCACCCCGTCGCGGATCACGCCCAGCCCGGGGCCGTCGACGGTGATCAGGTGGGCGTTGGTCCAGAGGGTGTCACAGTGCATGGCAGCAACCACGGCGGCTTATATGTCTATACAATATAGGCGCCACTTCCGGGATGTCCAGTGATGCCAGCCAACCCCGCTTCCGTCCTCGCTTTCCACGCCGACCATGCCCTGCTGCCGCAGGGGTGGGCGCGCAATGTGCGCATCGTCTGCGCCGGCGGCACCCTGCAGTCGGTCACCCCGGGCGCGGCCGCGCAGCCCGGGGACACCGCACTGGCGATCGCGCTGCCCGGCCTGGGCAACCTGCACAGCCACGCCTTCCAGCGCGGCATGGCCGGCTTGACGGAAATCGGCGGGCGCAGCGGCGACAGCTTCTGGAGCTGGCGCGAACTGATGTACCGGTTCCTGGCCCACCTGCAGCCCGATGCGGTGCAGGCCATCGCCGAACAGGCTTACGTGGAGATGCTCGAATCCGGCTTCACCCGCGTGGGCGAGTTCCACTACCTGCACCATGCCCCGGATGGCGCGCCGTATGCCGACCGCGCCGAGATGGCCGCGCGCATCGCCGCGGCAGCGCAGGGCAGTGGCATCGGCCTGACCCTGCTGCCGGTGTTCTACGCGCACGCCGATTTCGGTGGCGCCGCGCCGAACCCGGCCCAGCGCCGGCTGCTGCATGACGTGGACGGGTTCGCCGCGCTGCTCGACGGCTGCCGCCATGCGCTGCGCGGGCAGGACGATGCGGTGCTGGGCATCGCACCGCACAGCCTGCGCGCGGTGACTGGCGAGGAGCTGGCGGCGCTGCTGCCGCTCAACAACGGCCCGGTGCACATCCACATCGCCGAGCAGACCCGCGAGGTGGATGCCTGCGTGGCCTGGAGCGGGCTGCGCCCGGTGCGCTGGCTGTACGAACATGTCGCCGTCGATGAACGCTGGTGCCTGGTGCATGCCACCCACGTGGATGCCGACGAAGTGCAGCGCATGCTGGCCAGCCGTGCGGTGGTCGGGCTGTGCCCGATCACCGAGGCCAACCTCGGCGATGGGCTGTTCCCGATGCAGGCCTTCGCGCGTGGCGGCGGCCGGTTCGGAGTGGGCTCGGATTCCAACGTGCTGATCGATGCGGCCGAAGAGCTGCGCCTGCTCGAATACGGGCAGCGCCTGCAGCTGCGTGGGCGCAACGTGCTCGCCCCGCAGGAAGGCGTGTCCAGCGGGCGCTGGCTGTTTGAACAGTCGCTGCAGGGCGCCGCGCAGGCCTTGGGCGTGATCACTGGCCTGCAGCCCGGTGCGCCGGCCGACGTCGTGGAACTGGACCCGCAGCACCCGACGCTGATCGCGCGCGAAGGCGATGCCTGGCTTGACAGCTGGGTGTTCGCCGCTCGTAATGGCGCCGTCCGATCGGTCTGGCGCGGAGGGCGCGAGCTGGTACGGCATGGCCGCCACCTGCAGCGCGACGCCGTTGCAGCGCGCTTTGCCCACGCCCTGCGCGGCGTGCTTGCCGCGCACTGAACGTGGCTGCCACCCCCTACCAGGATTCCCGCGTGACCGGCAAGAAAGCCGAAACCCTCAACCAGCGCATCCGTGCCGAGCTCGAGAGCCGCATCCTGAGCGGCGAATGGGCGCCGGGGTTCCGCATCCCGTACGAGCACGAGTTGATGGAGCAGTACGGCTGCTCGCGGATGACCGTCAACAAGGTGCTCACCGCGCTGGCCGAGAGCGGCATGATCGAGCGCCGGCGTCGTGCCGGCTCGTTCGTGGCGCGCCAGCCGCCGCACCTGGAACAGGTGGCGCTGGAGATTCCCGACATCGCCATGGCAGTCGGTGCGCGCGGCCATGCGTACGGTTACCAGCTGCTGGACCGCGCCTACCGCGCGCCCAACACGCAGGTGGATGAGGAAATGGCATTGTCCGCTGGCGAGAAACTGCTGGCCATCCGCTGCCTGCACCGGGCCGACGGCAAGCCGTTGGCGCTCGAACACCGGCTGATCAGCCCGGTCGGGGTGCCCGAAGTGCTGGACGTGGATTTCAACACGACCGCGCCGGGCAGCTGGCTGCTGCAGAACGTGTCCTGGACCCGCGCCCAGCACCGGATCAGCGCGTGGGGCGCCGATGCCGCAGCAGCGGCCCTGCTTGAAGTGCCGCTGGGCACCGCGTGCCTGGTGATCGACCGCCTCACCTGGCGCGGCGAACAGCCCATCACCTGTGTACGGCAGATGTTCCTGGGCGATGCCTGGGACCTGGTGGCCCGGTTCGCGCCCGGCGCGCGGTGAAGCTTACGAGGTGGCGCACTGGCGCCAGCGCACCGGCTCGTCGGTGTTGATGCGGGGATTGAGCTGGATGCGCACCGTGCGCAGTGCCGGATAGCGCTTCACCTGGGTGCAGATGCGCGGCCAGACCTCGTCGATCTCGGCCGAACGGTTGACCGCCAGCGTCTGCCGGGTCTGCCAGAACGCGCTGAGCACGCCCTCCTGCTGGGCAAGCAGCGTTGCCAGTTCGCGCTGGTAGACCGCCAGCGTGGCCGCATCGGGGTCGGCGATGGTGCCGAGGATCTGGTTCGGGGCAGTGCTGTGCGCGGCGGTCGTCGGTGCACCGGCTGCGGCGGCCGGCGCCGGGCTGGATGGTTGCGCCGGTGCAGGGGCCGCTGGAGCGGGCGCGGTGGCCGCCGGCCGAGGCGGTGCCTCAACCGGTGCAGGCGTCTGCGCTGCCTGGTCCAGACGTGAGGTCAGGTACCCCATGCCCACCAGCAGGCCAAGGGTCAGCGAACCCAGCGCGGCGATCGAGATGCGCCGCACCGCCTCGCGGCGTGCCTCGTGCTTGACCCGGGCTTCCACGTCACCGGGCAGGTAGGGCTGCAGCATCGGCCACAACAGGCTGCCGTCCAGCACTTCAACGCTCTGCTTTTCGGCGGTCGAGCGGCCATCCCGTTCAACCATGCCCTCGGTGATGAGGATGCCGCCGCGGGCACCGGCCAGACGCGCCGCGGCGCCCAGCTCATTCACCGCCGCCCGGCCGATCCGGTAGGCGCGGCCATGCTTGCATGACACAAGGAACCGCTGGTGCTGTGCATCCTGCATCAGGAAGTCACTGCTGGGCTCACGGCTGTCGTCGGCATCGCCGGTCACGTCCTGCAGGCCGCGCTGCTCGTGCAGTGCGCGTCGCACGATCGCGGAGAAGTCCCGCCAGTGCATCCCGGCCAACGCGCTGAGCCCCAGCCGGGTCTCCTTGCGGCGACGTTTCACCAGCCAGAAGTAGGCCGCGGCGAGGGACCAGACAACGAAGGCCAGCAGCAGAGCCAGAAACCAGGAGAACATGGGACCCAGGGATGAACACGGAGGCGTGGACCACAGTTTATATGCGCCCGGGTCTGTCTGCGGGATGCCGTTCTCAAATTGCGGACACAAAAAACCCGCCAATCCTTAGCCGTGAGGGGAGGGAACAAACGGCGCAGAAGCAATTGGCGGGTCTGGCTGGATTGTCAACAAAGTCGTGTTGCTTTGCAACAATCACAGTACGGTTGCGTGTGGGCGCCGGTCAGGGGTCCGAGCCGGGGGACTGGTGAGTACCTGGACGCGGGTCCGCGTTCGGCGAAGCGTTGCGGGCCTCGGCGCGGTTGAGCCGGGTGGTGAGGGCATCGATCCGCGCATTGAGCGCAGCCACATCCTCGGCCGTGGGAATATGCAGGCGCTTGAGGACGCCCTGGACGCGGTCGTCGAAGGCCTTTTCGACCTTGTCCCAGGTCCCGGCGGCCTTTTCCCGCGCTTCGCCCAGATGTTCCTCGACGTTGTCGCGCCAGCGCGGCGTGTCGCCGGCCCGCTCCCGATTGCGGGCGTCGACGGCTTCGCCTTCCTTGACAAGGTCATCCAGAACGCGGGTTCCTTCGGCCTGGGCGCGCGCGAACGCGCCAAGCCCGGCCAGCCAGATCTGCTTGGCCGAACCGGTCAGCTGGCGCGAGAAGCGCTCTGCCTGGTCCTGCAGCGAGGGCTTTTCGCCCGGGGTGCGGTCATCGTAGTCGTCATGCGTGTTCATGGGGGGCGATCCTGTGAGTGGCCACCCCCGATCCTACCCAGCGCTTCGATTGTGCGGTGTGATGGCGCGGTTCCTCCTCGCCGGTGGTTCAGGCGAGCTTTTCCTGCAGCACGCGGCGGATTTCGCCTTCGACCATGCTTTTCATCATGGATACCGGAAACCCCAGTTCGGCGGCAACGTGGACCTGGCCGGGCAGCAGCGCTATCCGGCCGTCAACGCCCGAGCCGTTGAACGTCAATGCACTGCCAACCCAATCGGCCTGGACGCCAAACTTCTGCTGGAGGCTTTTCGTCATGTCTTCGATGACCTTGCGCGCGGCGTCATCGGTCTGGGCGTGGGTATGGAGGATATCGATCTTGGACATGCTGGCTCCTGCGGGCGGCTGACGTAGCGGGGGATGCATTGTGCGCATCTGCTCAGCCAACTCCAAGCCGTGCGTCACACTTCTATCCGGACGGACGCCCAACCTGCTAGGCTGCGCCGCGTGCAGAACCTGCTTGTTCACTTCACTCATCGCCAACACCCCGACCAGCCGTTGCGGCCGGGGGTACAGCGCATCGTGCGTCATGCGTCGGGCAGCGTCCGCCTCGGCGGCGACGCCGCCGGCACCCTGCTGCTGGCCCAGTTCTGCCTGGACGACCGCGGCTTGTGGCTGCAGGTGGCCACCGGCATGCGCGGCATTCACGTGAATGGTCGCCCGGTAAGGCGGATGGCGCTGCTGCGGCCCGGCGACGCGGTCTACGCCGACGGCGTGGAAATGTTGATCCAGGGCGAATGCGAAGCCCTCAGCCATGCCCCGTCGCGCAGCGATGACGTCGCAGAAGACCAGCGCCTGCTGCGCGGGGTCGGCGGGCAGCATCACGGCCGCAGTTTCACCCTGGACCGCCCACGGGTGATCGGCCGCGGCGCCGAATCAGACATCGTCATCGACGACCCGGCGTTCGCTGAACAGCACGCGCGCCTGGAGCGCCATGGCGAGCGTCTGCTGTTGCGGGATCTGGGCGCAGGCGAATCGACCCGGGTCAATGGCGTCAGCGTTCGCCATTGCTGGCTGCAGCCCGGCGACCAGCTGGTCTTCGATGCCCAGCACCGGTTCGTGCTGGAAGTCCCGCACGACGGGCGCAAACGCGTGGCCAGCGTGGAAGAAGATGAGCTGCTCGACCTGCCATCGCCGGTGGAACCGCTGGCGAAGCCGAAGCGGGTGAGCCGCTGGCCATGGCTGCTCGGCAGCGCGCTGCTGCTGGCCGGCCTGATCAGCCTGCTGCTGTGGTTCGGCGCGCGGTGAACGCGTCGCCCGACCAACGGTCGGGCGCTACCGCCACGGCGCACGATCGCCGGTAACACACGACCGGTGGTCGTGTGGCGGCGCCGATAGATTCGGATGCAACCAATTTCCCCTTGTCCTGCAAGGCCTAAAGGCTGGTGCGCTGCGGCATACTAGGGGTCTTGCCCCATAGGTGTGACATGACGCGCGCGTTCAATTTCAGTGCCGGCCCTGCAACCCTGCCGGAATCGGTCCTGCGCCAGGCGCAGGAAGAGATGTTGGAATGGAACGGCGCTGGTGCCTCCATTGTCGAAATGAGCCACCGCGGCCCGGAGTTCATGGCCGTTGCCGCCCAGGCCGAAGCAGACCTGCGCCGCCTGCTCGGGGTGCCGGACGACTACGCGGTGATGTTCCTGGCCGGTGGAGCGACCACCCAGCAGGCCCTGCTCGCGCTGAATTTCGCCGCCCCCGGGCAGACCGTCGACTATGTGCTCACCGGCCATTGGGGCAAGACCGCGATCAAGCAGGTCAGCCCCTACGTGCGGGTCAACGTGGCCGCCAGCAGCGAGGCCGGTGGTTTCCATGACATCCCGCCGCGCAGCCAATGGCAGTTGTCCGATGATGCCGCCTACGTGCACATCACCGCGAACGAAACCATCCATGGCGTCGAGTTCCGAGACACCCCGGACGTCGGCAATGCGCCGCTGTTCGCCGATTTCAGCTCTTCCATCGCCAGCGAACCGCTGGACGTTTCCCGCTATGGCCTGATCTATGCCGGTGCCCAGAAGAACCTGGGTCCGGTGGGCGTTTCGGTGGTGATCGTGCGCCGCGACCTGCTCGAGCGCAGTGGCCAGCCGCGCGCGGACATTTTCGATTACCGCTCGCACGTCGCCCGCGACTCCATGCTCAACACCCCCCCCACCTGGAACTGGTACCTGGCCGGGCTGGTGTTCCAGTGGATGCTGGCCGAGGGCGGGGTGGAAGAATTTGCACGCCGCAATGCAGTCAAATCATCGCTGGTCTACGGCGCCATCGATGCCTCCGGTGGCTTCTACCGCAACGAAGTCGTGCCTGCCGCGCGTTCACGGATGAATATTCCGTTCTTCCTGCCCGACGAAAGCCTCACCGCACGTTTCGTGAGCGAGTCGAAGGCCGCCGGGCTGCTGGCGCTGAAGGGCCACAAGGCCGTCGGCGGCATCCGCGCCTCGCTGTACAACGCGCTGCCGGTGGAAGGCGCCCAGGCGCTGGCCGCCTTCATGCGCGATTTCCAGCAGCGCAACGGCTGACGCTCCCGACATCTGTAACTGGATACCCTGATGGCCAACAAACCCGCCAAGCCCAAGGCACCTGCCGCCAAGTCCGCCAAAACCAAGGCCGACGCCGTACCCGCCGTCGCCGCTCCGGTGCTGTCGGATGTGCGCGCCAAGATCGACCACATCGACCGCAGCATCCAGGCGCTGATCGCCGAGCGTGCCCAGTTCGCCCACCAGGTCGGCAAGGCCAAGGGCAAGCTTGCTGCGGCCGTGGACTACTACCGCCCCGAACGCGAAGCCCAGGTGCTGCGCATGGTGGTGGACCGCAACGAAGGCCCGCTCAGCGACGAAGTGCTGGTGCATGTGTTCCGCGAAATCATGTCGGCCTGCCTTGCCCAGCAGGAGCCGCTCAAGATCGGATACCTGGGCCCGGAAGGCACCTTCAGCCAGCAGGCCGTGCTCAAGCACTTCGGCCGTTCGGCGCTGGGCCTGCCGCTGGCCAGCATTGAAGAAGTGTTCCAGGAAGTGGAAGCGGGCAACGCCGATTTTGGCGTGGTGCCGGTGGAGAATTCGGGGCAGGGCACCATCCAGATCACCCTGGACATGTTCCTCACGTCCAACCTGAAGATCTGCGGCGAAGTCGAACTGCGCGTGCAACAGTACCTGATGTCGCGCAGCGGCCGGCTGGAAGATGTCGAACGCGTGTACGGCCATCCGCAATCGTTCATGCAGACCTCCTCGTGGCTGCGCGCCAACCTGCCCAAGGCCGAAAAAGTGCCGGTATCGAGCAATGCCGAAGGCGCGCGCCGCGCCCGCAACGCCGATGACGCCGCCGCCATTGGTGGCGAAAGTGCAGGGCACGTGTACGGCCTTAAGAAGGTCGTGACCAAGCCGATCCAGAACGACGCCGACAACACCACCCGCTTCCTGGTGGTGGGCCGCCAGTTCTTCCCGAGCTCCGGCCACGACCGCACCTCGGTGCTGGTGTTCATCCACGACAAGCCCGGCGCGCTGTTCGACGTGCTCAGTCCGTTCGCGCGGCACGGCATCAGCATGAACCGCATCGAATCGCGCCCGTCGCACAACGCCAAGTGGGAGTACGGCTTCTTCATCGATCTGGCCGGCCACATCGACGATGCGGCCATGCAGGCCGCGCTGGCCGAATTGAAGGCGCACTCGGCACAGATCAAGGTGCTGGGTTCCTACCCGGTGGCCGTGCCCTGAGACCCCGGCGCCCGCCGACCGTGCGCGGCGCCGCTTACCGTCATTCCGCATCATCGCTGCCTTCGCAGGCGGCTTTCTACAGGATTCATCGATGACCGCTTCCGCTTCCTGGACCGCCCGCAAGGGCCAGCCCCTGCAGGGCAGCCTGACCATTCCCGGCGACAAGTCCGTCTCGCATCGTGCGGTGATGTTCGCTGCACTGGCCGATGGCGTTTCGCACATCGATGGTTTCCTGGAAGGTGAGGACACCCGCGCCACCGCTGCGATCTTTTCGCAGATGGGCGTGCGCATTGAAACCCCGTCGCCGTCGCAGCGTATCGTCCACGGCGTGGGCGTGGATGGCCTGCAGGCACCAGCCGGCCCGCTGAATTGCGGCAACGCCGGCACCGGCATGCGCCTGCTGGCCGGCCTGCTCGCCGCGCAGCCGTTCGATTCGGTGATGGTGGGCGACGAATCGCTGTCGCGCCGTCCGATGCGCCGGGTGACCGGCCCGTTGGCGCAGATGGGCGCGAAGATCGACACCGAGGCCGATGGCACCCCGCCGCTGCGCGTGCACGGCGGCCAGCCGCTGCACGGCATCGACTTTGCCTCGCCGGTGGCCAGCGCGCAGGTCAAATCGGCCGTGCTGCTGGCCGGCCTGTATGCGCAGGGCGACACTGCCGTGACCGAACCGCACCCGACCCGTGACTACAGCGAGCGCATGCTGCGCGCGTTCGGTGTGGAGATCGAGTTTTCGCCCGGCAAGGCCCGCCTGCGCGGCGGCCAGCGCCTGCGCGCCACCGACATCGCGGTGCCGGCCGACTTCTCCTCGGCCGCATTTTTCCTGGTGGCGGCCAGCATCATTCCCGGCTCGGCGCTGACCCTGCGCCAGGTCGGTCTCAACCCGCGCCGCACCGGCCTGCTGGCCGCCCTGCGCCTGATGGGCGCGGATATCCGCGAAGAGAACCATGCAGAGCAGGGCGGGGAAGCCGTTGCAGACCTGGTGGTCCGCCATGCACCGCTGCACGGCGCCGAGATTCCCGAAGCGCTGGTGCCGGACATGATCGACGAGTTCCCGGCGCTGTTCGTCGCAGCGGCGGCCGCGCAGGGCAACACGGTGGTGCGTGGCGCCGCCGAACTTCGGGTCAAGGAATCCGACCGTCTCGCCGCCATGGCCACCGGCCTGCGCAGCCTTGGCGTGCAGGTGGATGAAACCGAAGACGGTGCCACCATCCACGGTGGCCATGAACTGGGCAGCGGCACCATCGAAAGCCACGGCGACCACCGCATCGCCATGGCCTTTGCCATCGCCGGCCAGCTCAGCAGCGGCGAGGTGCGCATCAACGACATCGCCAACGTTGCCACCTCGTTCCCCGACTTCGACGGCATCGCCCGCACCGCCGGCTTCAACCTCGCGTAAAAAAAGGAGCCGACCAGAGGGTCGGCTCCCGGCCCCCCGCCGTTTTTCAGATGCGGGTTACCGCTGCTCGGTACGGAAATCCACCGGCACGCGAACAACACTGGCTACAGCGCGGCCGTTGTGCATCGCCGGCTCGAACTTCCAGTCACGCACGGTGCTCAGCACCGCACGGTCCAGGTCGCGGTCGCGACCACCCGAGCGCTGCACGATGTTCGCGTCGGTCACCTGGCCGCGCGGGTCAACGTTGAGGCTGGCGATCACGCTGCCTTCCACGCCACTACGCAGCGCCGAACGCGGATACACCGGCTTGGCGTTGCTGCTCAGCGGGCGCGCATCGCGATCCCGGACGGCTGCCGGCGCGGCACGACGCTGCGTGGTGGCAGGCGCCGCTTCACGCTTGGCCGGCGCCGGCGTGACGGCAACCGGGGTTTCGGTAGCGGGCAGCATGCGTTCGCCGACCGGCGCCATGGCGCCCTCATCGGGATTGGCATAGCGCAACCACACCAGCGCGGCGGCGAACATCGCGACAATCAGCGCGATCCACAGCATCGGGGAGGTACGGCGACGGCCCGGCTCGTCAATGATGCCGCGCTGCTGCTGCGGCGACGTAGGCATCTCGTGTGCATGGCTAACACTCATGGCGGACTCCTGGTGTCGAGTTGACGACGCCAGTCTTGCCTGAGCCGGGTTGCAGGTGTGTCACCGATGCGTCAACGCCATGACTGCATTCCCATAGAGGTTCAGCATGATGAGCCGAACCTTTACGCCAACGTCGCGCGGTCTTCAAACGCGCCCACCAACGGTGGGCACCTATCCGCGTTCTTAAAATGTGTGCCCACCAACGGTGGGCGACCTACGGCGTTGTTTGAATGTGTACCCACCAACGGTGGGCACCTACCCGCGCAATTTCATTGCGCTTTGAAATCAAACGGCACTTCGATGCTGCCCGGCACCGCAACGCCGCCGCTCTGCGCCGGCTGGAAACGCCAACGGCGCACGGCATCCGTGGCGGCGCGATCCAGGTCACGCGAGCCGCTGCGCTGGATGATGGTTACGTTCATGGGGTAGCCGGTCGCGTCCACATCCACGCGTACCACCACGCTGCCTTCCACGCCGTTGCGCAGGGCGGCAGGCGGGTAGGTCGGCGGCGGCGACTGGTCGGCAATCGGCTGCGGGCGGTCGCCGGCGGCCATCGCCACGGGGGCGGTCTCAGGCGCGGCAGCGGCCGGGGCGGCCGGCGCGGGCGGCGGAGCGGTTTCCACCAGCTGCGGCTTTTCGTCCTCCACCGGCAGCGGCTTGGCATCGGGCATGTCGCTGGACCCGGCCGCGGCGGGCAGGGGTTCGGGCAGCGGCTCGACCTGGGCGACGTCCTGCGGGGTCTGCGCGGGGCCGGCCTTGTAGAAGTCGTTGTTGCGGTTGCCCAGCCACACCGCCAGGAACAGCAGCACGCCGACGCCAAAGGCGATCCCGGCGATCATGAGGCTGCGCCGGGGCAGTTGGAAGGTGATGTTCTTGCCAGACGAGGAACGGGAAGCGGACATGAGCCATACCATGATGAACCCCCCGATTCTGCCACGCCGGAAATGAACCGGGCGGCAGAAAAGCCGATTACAGGCGATAATCCCCCTCCAGACCTGACCTTACTGTCCAAACGCCATGCTCGATCCAGCCCTGCTCCGCCAACAGCCCGCCGAACTTGCCGAACGCCTGCGCGCCTCGCGCGGTTTCGAGCTGGACGTCTCCGGGCTGGAGTCGCTGGAAGCCGACCGCAAGCGCATCCAGATCCGCACCCAGGAGCTGCAGAGCCTGCGCAACAGCCGTTCCAAGGCCATCGGCCAGGCCAAGGCCAAGGGTGAGGACGTCTCGGCGATCATGGCCGAAGTGGCCGCCTTCGCCGACGAGCTGAAGGCCTCGGAAGTCACCCTGGACGAGCTGCGCGAGAAGATCGAAGCCATCGCGATGGGTATCCCCAACGTACCGGCCGACGACGTCCCGTACGGAAAGGACGAATCCGAGAACGTCGAGCAGAAGCGCTGGGGCACTCCGCGCAGCTTCGATTTCCCGGTGCTGGACCATGTCGAGCTCGGCGCCCGCAACCAGGGCCTGGACGGCGAAGCCGGTGCCAAGCTGTCCGGTTCGCGCTTCACCGTGCTGCGCGGCCCGGTCGCGCGGCTGCACCGCGCCCTGGCCCAGTTCATGCTCGACCTGCACACCGGCGAGCACGGGTACGAGGAAACCAATGTCCCGGTCCTGGTGAACCCGGAATCGCTGCGTGGCACCAGCCAGCTGCCCAAGTTCGAAGACGACCTGTTCAAGACCGCCGTCGGTGAATCCACCCGTTACCTGATCCCGACCTCGGAAGTGTCGCTGACCAACATCGTGCGCGACGAGATCATCGAGGCTGAGCGCCTGCCGCTGAGCATGACCGCCCATTCGCTGTGCTTCCGCGCCGAAGCCGGTAGCGGCGGCCGCGACGTGCGCGGCATGATCCGCCAGCACCAGTTCGAGAAGGTCGAGCTGGTCACCGTGTGTGCGCCGGCCGACAGCGAAGCCGAGCACCAGCGCATGACCCGCTGCGCCGAAGTGGTGCTGGAAAAGCTGGGCCTGCCGTACCGCAAGGTGCTGCTGTGCACCGGCGACATGGGCTTCTCGGCGGTGAAGACCTACGACCTGGAAGTGTGGCTGCCCTCGCAGGACACCTACCGCGAAATCTCCTCGTGCTCCAACTGCGGCGACTTCCAGGCGCGCCGCATGCAGGCGCGCTGGCGCAACCCGGAAAGCGGCAAGCCGGAACTGGTGCACACCCTCAACGGCTCGGGCGTGGCCGTGGGCCGCGCGATGATCGCGGTGATGGAGAACTACCAGAACGCCGATGGCAGCATCACCGTACCGGACGCCTTGAAGCCCTACATGGGTGGCCTGGACACCATCGCGTAACCAGCACACCCGCCGAAAGGCGGGTTTTTTCTGGCCAAGCTTCCCCCTGGGTCAATGGGTTCACATCCCGCTAACCGCATCGGCGGTACTCAGTTCCCGTCGGGGAAGACATCTGCGCAAACCATGTCGAGGCATTGGCCTACGTTGCAGCACTGCACGTAAGCAACGCTGCCTCACCAAAGGAGTGCGGCCATGACATTTCAAGAAACGAAGGGGGCACCAAGGGCTGGCGCCTGGGTCCGTGGTTCTTCAAGCGGATCGAACGTTACACTCGACCAGGTGCAATTGTCCGTCGAGACGAACTTTGTGAGCGGTCCACAACCGATACAAAGTGTGCATCCATGGGGATTCATCCTGCCTGGTGAAGCCGTGGTATATGACCTCACCATTCTCGCCATCATCCAGGCCTACTGGGTGCCGGTGGGAACAACGTTCATCCTGCGCTTGGTGCCCGATGACGGGTCTACCCCGTATGAGACGCGCGTACTCCATGTTGGACCCAATCCGGTGGAGTACTTCAAGCTGCCCAGCGCGTGGCTCATGCCTCATATCGGGCAGATGGTGTACCTAGGCTATCAGGCAGAGCTACCGGATGGCACCCGAATCGAAGGCCCTGGGCTTGGATTCCAGATCACGCCATTGCTGCAGGTGCCTGAGGTGAGATACGAAGGATTGGCGCCCGGTGAACCGCTGGACCCATCCAAATTCCCGGATGGACTGGTAGCCACGGTCGATCCCATTCCGCAGATCAGGCCATATCACCGCGCAGCCATGCATTTCTCAGTGAACGGACACCGGGATGGATGGCTGTCTACCATTATTCGTCGCGGTTTTACTCTGGACACCCTGACGACGGACCGCCCCGCAATCGTCAAAATCGATGCCGCCGCGTATTCCGGACACTACGAAGATGGCTACACCGACGTCTATGCAACGGCGACGCTATTGACAGTTCTGGTTCCGCAACCCAATCCGCATGGAGTTGAGCCCATCTCGATGGGGAGGATTGATATCTCGCCGCCTGCGCGTTGATTCCTCCCGCTACGTCCGGGGAGCCTCCACACAAAGCGGCCCCGCAAACGCGGGGCCGCACGGAAGGGGGAGGGGAGTTCCGGCCCGGGCAGGGCGTCCGACGAGGACTCAACGCCTGCCCTGAAACACTCAGGCTTCGGCCGGTTCTTCAAACTCGGCCGCCGGCAGGCTGGCCAGCGCGGCGGCAATGGCCTCTTCGCGATGCGTCGGCGAGTAGGCAATGCCTTCGGCGCGCACGAACTCCACGTTGGTGATGCCCATGAAGGCGAACACCTGGCGCAGGAACGGTTCCTGGAAGTCGGCCGGCGAATCGGTGTAAATGCCACCACGCGCGCTGGCGATGATGACCCGCTTGCCACCGGCCAGGCCGACCGGGCCGTTCTCGGTGTACTTGAAGGTCCGCCCGGCCACCGCCACGCGGTCGATCCAGGCCTTCAGGGTCGACGGAATGCTGAAGTTGTACATCGGCGCGCCGATGACAATCACGTCGGCCGCCAGGAACTGCTGCATCACCGCTTCGGCGTCGGTCGCTTCAGCGGCATCCGCCTGGGCCAGCGAACCACTACTCAAATGGGGAATGGGATTACGATCGAGATCACGGTAGGTTACATCGAGATTCTCGACGGTCTCATTGAATCGTGCGACGACCGCTGCAGAGAGCTGGCGGGAAACCGAGTTGTCGCCCAGCACGCTGGCATCAATGTGAAGAAGCTTCATGGCTATCACCTGTATCCGGGAAAGGGCGGTCAAGGCGCCGCCGACGGAAAACAGGTTAGGTTGTTGCGTAGTTGGGATAAAGGTGGTTGAATACCACGTATTGTTCTATATCTGGAACTTCGGTATGCACGACCTCAATGACCTGTACTACTTTGCCATGGTGGTGGACCACGGCGGCTTTGCCGCGGCCGAACGTGCCCTGGGCATCCCCAAATCCCGTCTGAGCCGCCGCATCAGCCAGCTCGAAACCGATCTTGGCGTACGCCTGCTGCAGCGCTCCACGCGCCGCTTTGCGGTGACCGACGTCGGCACCAGCGTGCACCGCCACGCGCAGACCATGCTGGCCGAAGCCCAGGCCGCGCGCGAAGTGGTGGACCGGCTCAGCGCCGAGCCACGCGGCCTGGTGCGGGCAAGCGTGCCGGTGTCATTGGCGCAGATGCAGCTGCCCAAGCTGCTGCCGAAGTTCCTGGCCCAGTATCCGAAAGTGCGCCTGCAGCTGAACATCAGCAACCGCCGTGTCGACATCATCAACGAAGGCTACGACGTCGCCCTGCGCGTGCGCTCGCGCCTGGACGATGACGGCAGCCTCGTGATGCGCAGCTTTGGCCAGGTGCAGGAACTGCTGGTCGCCAGCCCCAAGTACCTGGACCGCGCCGGCCGCCCTAAAGACCCGGACGAATTGGCCAATCACGTCACCCTGAGCATCAGCGAAGACGAGGCCCGCCAGCGCTGGGAGCTGCACGGCCCGGAAGGCGCGGTGCGCCGCGTCGACCTGCAGCCGCGAGTGGCGGGGTTCGACTTCCCGCTGCTGCAGAGCATGGTCAAGGACGGCTTCGGCATCACCATGCTGCCCGAAACCGTCTGCGCCGACGCCGTGCGCAGCGGCGAGCTGGAAGTGGTGCTGCCGGAATGGTCGCTGCCGCAGGGCATCTGCCACGCCGTGTTCGCCTCCCGCCGCGGCCTGCTGCCGGCGGTACGGGTGTTCATCGACTTCCTGGCCGAGCACCTGCCGCCGCAACTGGAGGCCTCGCGGCTGGACTGCGGTGGCGCCTGCGAACGGGCCAAAGAGAAGATCCGGGCCAGCGCCCTGGGCGCCCTGGCTGTAGACGCCGGCTGAGCATGCCGCACGCGGCCTTGGGCAAACCGGGTCGCCCATGCGAGAATACGCGCCCGGCCTCGGCCGGACCGCATGAGGAGAGATGGCCGAGCGGTTTAAGGCACCGGTCTTGAAAACCGGCGAAGGGTCAAACCTTCCGTGGGTTCGAATCCCACTCTCTCCGCCATCATGTTCCGATCATCCGACGCAGGCGGCGACGCAGTGCTCCTGCCGCCGCGGCGATCGCCATGGAAGGTGGCGCCATCACCAGTGCGTACACCAGACCGGGCAGCAACAATGGGCCGACGCCCGATACCACGGCGACGACCGGCAACTGCAGCACCATCAGCAGCAGGCCCCATAGCCACGCCCGCCGGGGAAAACAGGCGCCGAGAACTGCGGCAATACCCAGTGCGACGGGATAGACAACGGTCCAGAACGCGGGGGCGTCCCAAGGCGCCCCGCCCGGAGTCCGGAAGGCCACCAGTATCCAGAACACAACGCTGATCTTCAGCGTGGCGGCACTTGCCGCTAGACAATTCCCCGCATCTGCATTTTCGATCTCCCGCGCCAGGATGCCGCATGTCGCAGTTCGGCGATCCTGCTGGGTACAACGACGACAGGTAAGGGGAGTCCGCCACTCCACCATGGGAGCAGCGGATCAGACATCAATGACGGGCGTCATCCTTGGCCTTGCCCACTTCGTTCTGGACCTTGCCCACATTTTTCTGGACCTTGCCCTCGATTTCCTGCGACTTGTCCCCGGTCACCTTGCCAGCCACTTCCTTGACCGTGCCCTTGACCTGGTTCTTCATGCCTTCAGTGCGGTTCTTATCCACGGTGTTGCCTCCGAGTTGACCCGTTGCGGGTAACACGATGCTGCTTGCGGGCCGGTCGCGAGGCGGTGAAGTGCGCCGTCACGCCATCCGCATGCCAGCCAATCGTTCATTAACCACCCCGTAAGCGTGAGGGCCGGTTCACGAGACGCCCGTATTCTGCGCGGGCCCCCGCCTTGAATCGAATCTCCCCATGCGCGCTGCACCACGCCACCACGTTGACGTCATCATCATTGGAGGCAGCTACGCCGGGATGTCGGCTGCGCTGCAACTCGTGCGCGCCCGCCGCAGTGTGCTGGTCATCGACAGTGGAACGCCGCGCAATCGAAACTCGCTGGCCGCTCATGGCTTCATCGGCCAGGAAGGTCTGCATCCGGCGGACATCGCCACGCAGGCCCGCACCGAACTCCAGCGCTATCCCACGTTGACGTGGGTGCAGGGCAAGGCGGTGAACGCCCGCGTGCTCGAAGCAGGCTCATTGTTCGAGGTCGGCTGCGAAGATGGACAAATGTTCAGCGCCGATCGCCTCGTCCTGGCCTATGGGGTGACCGATACGCTGCCCCCCATTCAAGGCCTGGCCGAACGCTGGGGCCGCAGCGTGTTTCACTGCCCCTACTGCCACGGTTACGAACTCTACGAGGGCAACATCGGCGTGATCGGGTGTTCCAACGATGGCGGGGCGGGGCAGGCGCTGCTGCTGTGTGACTGGGGCCGCATAACCTTGTTCTGCAGCAATCCGGAAGCCATCGATCCGGAGCAGCGCGATCGCCTTGACGAATGCGGCGTGGTCATCGAATCCGAACGAATCGAGCACGTGGAGGACGCCGCCACGGTCGCATTGGAAGGCGGTCGCAAGATCGCGTTGGATGCGCTGTTCCTGCTTCCACGTTCAACCCTCTCTTCAGATATCGCCGAGCAGCTCGGCTGTGAACTGATGGACGCCGGCTGCATCACCGCCGATTCGGCCAAGCAGACCACGGTGCCCGGCGTGTTCACCTGCGGTGATGCCGGGCGCATGGCCGGCAGCATCGCGCTGGCGGTGGGCGAGGGCGCGCTGGTGGGGGTTGCTGTGCACCGTTCGCTGTTGGGGTTGCTGGACTAGTGAGGTGCCGCCTGGCCTCAAGACGTGGGGCGGGCAGGTTTCGGGCAGACAGCACCACACAGGAGCAGGGTCAGTATCAGCACCAGATGCGCACTGAAACCGCCGGGCGTGGCACCTTCAGATTCCACTCCCGGCGTCGCGCTGAGTACTGCCACCAGTGCCGTACCGATTGCAGATCCCGCCAAGGTCATTATGCGGGTCAACGAGCTGGCGTGTGGTATCTGAGCTGAGCTCAATCCCGTATAGGCACTCGACATGGACAAGAGCGTCAGCACGCCGATACCCGCGCCGCGCAACAGCATACCCACCGCCATGAGAACCAGATCGTAGGCAAATGGGGGCAGGAGGAGGATCGAGCCGGAAACAGCCATCAGAATGCAGCTCTGTGCGACGCGGAACTCGCTGCAGTGGCGTGCAACCATGGGAAGAAGCTGGCGGGCCAGGAGCATACCTACGCCCTGCAACGCCAATAGTGCGCCGGCGATGGTGAGTCCGAGGCGGCCATCCTCGATGAAGTAGAGCGAGAAAAGGAGCAGTCCACCGTAGTAGGCGACGCTGGAAAGGAGCAGTAGCCCAGAAGAACGCCGAAACGGACGAATCGCGAAGAGACGAAGGTCCACGATCGCATTTTCCCGCTGTCGCGAGGCATGCATAAGGAAAGCTAGAAGGGCGACAAGCCCTGCCGCTCCGGAGATCAAGGGGAGGCCGGTGGACCGCGCCGCTGACAGACCGTAGATGCAGCCAGCCAAGGACGAGGAAAGCAGCAGGAGCCCTGTCGCATCGAGTGCGGTGCGCTGCGCTGCCGCCATGTCGGGAATCAACTGGGACGCGAAGCGAATGGACAGAAGTGAGATGGGAACGTGAAGCCAGAAGATCGCTCGCCAGTCCAGCAGCTGCAACGCAGCGCCACCGATCAGTGGGCCCAGAATCGGAACTACCACTGATGGAATCGACATCAGGGTAAGGGCGCTCCGTGTTTTCTTTCGCCCAATGGCAGTGACCAGAATCGTCTGCATGGTGGGGAGCATGACGCCCGTTGCCATGCCCTGTAGCACTCTGGAGCCGATGAGCATCTCTACAGTCCATGAGAGCCCGCAAAGGCATGCTCCAGCGAGGAAGATCCAGAGGCAGGCCAGCCAGACGGTCTTCGCGCCAAGGCGTTCGCAGAGCCATGCGGACAGTGGCACCGTGGCGGCAGCGGCGAGGGCGTACGCCGTAATGACCCACTGCATCAGCGGCAGCGAAACCGCAAGAGAACGTCCAATGCCATGAATGGCGATGTTGAGCAGGGTCGCATCCAGCAACGGGAGGGTAGCGCCAAGCACGAGCGTCCAGGCAATGGTGCGGTCCGCCCGGCTGAGCGCGACGCCCGCAGTAACATGAGCCGCTTTCATTCACGTGCCTTGGGTGTATTTGCAGTGGAACAGGGTTCAAACTCAAGCGGCAATGCAACAGGGCCTCGGGTGTAGAAGCCTTCCTCTTGAAAGGTGAAGCGTGGGGAAATGCGAAGGCCCCGCAGGCGATCCAGAAGGATGTTCGCTGTCAGCTCAAGCTGAATCTGTGAGAACGCAGCTCCAAGGCAAACGTGGGTTCCTGCACCAAATGCGAGATGCGCCGAGGCGTTGCCTGGTAACGCAGTCGTGACCTGCCTTCTGTCGATGTCGAATCTCGCCGGATCGCGGAAGACGGATGGATCACGATTGGCTGCACCGGGCATGCAGAAGACACGCGCACCCGCAGGAAGACGTATGCCGCCAACACTTACATCTTCACTGAGCTGCCTGGGAATCAGCTGCACCGGCGAATTGAGCCGGAGCGTCTCTGCAATGGCTGGCGCCAGGAGCTGGCGGTCCTTCTTGACCCTCTCGAGGCGGACTGGGCAGGAAGCAAGGTGGTAGAAGAGGTATGCGAGGGTCTTGTCGGTTGGCTCGGCGGCGGCCAGTATCACGTTCAGTACCAGGGCGATGATCTCCGAGGTGGTCATGACGCCTTCCCCGGAAACTGGATTGCACAGCAATGCAACAAGGCCACTGGGGCTGCCGTCCCTCAGGTCCGCAGTCAGCGGCGTGAGATAGGCAATGAATGCCCGGCTGCAAGCGAGGCTGTGCTGCTTCTGCGCTTCGGTGACCCTGAGGCTTGTTATGAACGATGCGACACCTTCATGCCATGCAATCAGGTCACGATGCCTGTCGGTAGGCAAGCCAAGAACCTCGAGTGTGACCAGCATGCTGTATGTCTTTCCGAAGTCGCTGATCAAGTCCACCCGCCCATGCCGCATTGGACTCGACAGAAGGTCCGATGTGACGCGCGCTATGATCCGGGAGTGACGATCGCGGTTCTGGCGGCCACTGAACGCGGAAAGAACCAGCCGTCTCTTGGCTTTGTGCTCCGGTCCTTCCATTTGGGCGAGTACGCGGTCACCCATTACTGGCTGGGCGCTCGTGGCCAAGGGGGCGGTGGTGAACGCAGGTGATCGAAGTGCCTGCGTCACGTCATCGTGGCGTCCAAGGAAGTACGTGTCGATCCTGGGGTCAAGCAAGATGGCGTCTGATGCATGCAGTTGTTCATACATCGGAATGGGGTTTCGCTGAAAAGTGGGATCCATTACGTCGAACTCGATGATGTTTCGCATTGCCCTGTCCCTTCGATTACATGTGCCGGTTGAGCCATGGCTCAGCTCAGTCGATGTACGCGCTTCAGATCGATGGCTGCCCCGACGGAAACGATGCCGTGCCCTTGCCTTCCATCCACGCTCAACGGGAACTCGCCGGAAAGAAGTGCGTTACCTATGGGCCAAGGACGGTGGTAGGCGAGAACCGAGCAATCGGTGCCCAGCAGCTCCGCACTGCAGAGATAGAACGGCATTTCAGCGAGGACGTAGGATGACGCGAGGTGAACGTCTGCGTCCGCGGACAGCAGCATGCAAGTGCCCGTGGTTTGCGTCCGTCGTTCAAGTGCCTGGCGGGACATGCACAGGCAGGCGTCCCTGAAGGCCCGGCAGTTCTCAAAGGCGTTCTGCGCTGCCGATCTCATCTTCAGGTAGCGTTCGTCGTGGAAGTAGTCCGAGAAATCAATGATCCTGGTAAGCGATGTTGCATTGCCCCTGGCATCGAGGATGTGCTCAAGAGAGCGTCGATGTCGCCTCAGCTCCTTGCGCGCCTTTCGAAGAGCTTTGGTTTGGGATACTCCAGTGGCGATGAGAAGCAGTGCGGCGCTCTCTTCGTCCGGAAGCAGTACATCGACACGGCGAAATCCAGCACTTGCCCACGCCAGTAGAGATGAAACGTATTCCGTCGAGAAGCGGGAGTTGAACGGGCTGATGCCGACCAGTAGATGTTCCCGACGTGCAATAAGCTCATTGCAGCGTTCCGAGTGGCCACATATTGAGAACGTGAATGGTGCTGGTGCAGGTTCCTCTGTGCAATTTGGCTGCAGGTCGGAAATGGATGTTGCGTAATGCATTGATGTTCTTCCTCATGGGGTGCCGCGATCCGCGTATCCACCTCTCATCGCTGAAAGCGGGATGCAGTGCGCCGGAGGAGAATAGGGAGCTGTGGTAGCGTTTGCTTTCCAGGACGGCGCGTTCGTTGTCGAAATCATGTCAATCCGAAGCTCGAATAGACGTCGAGTTGAAGCGCAATCAGGGGACATGTTTGCTCCCTGTCGGGATTTTCCGATGAGATGCGTAGTGCGTGCACACACCGCGCACACTGAAGTTCAGCCACATCGGCACCCATGGGCACAGATGGTCTTCTCGGACCACGGGACCGTTCGTGTGCACGCCAATCGCAAGACATTCACCGTGCCACCTTGGCGGGCGGTCTGGATTCCACCCGACACCCTTCATGCGTCGGTCGTGATCCAGGACGCAACGCTTCACGCGGTGCATCTGCTGGCTGACCCCGGTAGCCGACCAGATCAAGGAAGTTGGCAGGAGTGCCAGGTGCTTGAGGTAGGGCCGTTGCTTCGCGAAGTGATAAAGGCGGTCAGCGAAGAGGAACGTGGCGGGCTGCTATCGGAGCGGTATGGCAGCCTGGTCGGGTTGGCGATGATCGAATTGCGCAGCGCGAGGCGTGTTGCGCTCGGCGTCCTGATGCCAGAGGAAAAGCGCTTGCGTCACGTCTGCGAGGCGTTCCTGGCCGACGCCAGGTTGGATCAGCCCCTCGCCGAGCTTGCATCCCGTGCCGGCGCCAGCATCAGCACCATCAACCGCCTCTTCCTGATGGAGATGGGATGTAGCTTCTCGGACTGGCGCAAGCAGGCGTTGCTTTCAAGGGCTTTCGCATTGGCAGCTGAGGGTTGTTCGGTGAGCCGGATTGCCATGGACCTTGGATACAGCAGCGTCAGCGCCTTCTCCTACATGGTCACGCAGTTGGTCGGTATGCCACCGAGCAAGGTGCTTGGACGACCGCGCTAACGGCCGTTCGGCTTGTATTGGCAGCGCGGGTAGCTGGAACAGGAGGCGAACTCGCCATAGGGCCCGGTGCGCTGCACGATCACTCCACCACCGCACACCGGGCAGGCCTGCTCGCGGATCGGTTCGCCGTTGAGCGTGGTGACCGCTACCGCGTCGTCGTGGACCAGCTCATCCAGGAACGGGGAACGCTTGCCCTGTACGGTGAACATCACCACCGAGCGGCGCGCGCGGGTCAGCGCCACGTAGAACAGGCGGCGTTCCTCGCTCAACGGGAACGTATCCGCGTGCGGCATCGCCAGGCCCAGGACCGGATCATCGGCGCGCGCGCTCGGGAAGCTGCGCTCGAGCATTGCCGGCAGGATCAAGATATCGGCCTCGGCGCCCTTGGCTCGATGCGCGGTGAGGAAGCTCAGCTCCAGGTCCGCACCGAAACGTGAGGTCCAGTGCGCAGGCAGGTACGAGCGCTCGGCGTTGTAGCGGCCCAGCACGAATACCGTCAGCCGCCCATTGGGCCCCGGCGCGATCGCGCCACTCTGCACCTGCTGTTGCAACCGTTGCAGGTACTGATAGATCGCATCCTGCAGGCGGTCGCGCGAGGACACCTGGAACGCCTGCAATGCCGCACCCTGCGCCGGCGTGGACGATCTGACCTGCTTGGCGATCTGCGCCGGGTTCCTGGAAATGAAGCGGCTGGAGGCATCGCACAGCGCCTGCGGGCAGCGGAACGTCTGTGCCAACTGCAGCACCTGCGACGGCCCAAAGATGTCGTCAAACCGCGTCATCACACTCACGTCGGCGCCGGCGAAACGGTTGATCGACTGCCAGTCGTCGCCCACCGCGAACAGGTGCCGGCCCGGCGCCTGCACCAGTGCGCGGCACAAGCGCGCCCGGGCGCGCGAGGCGTCCTGGAACTCATCGGCCATCACCAGCAGGTAGGGCGACTGATAGCGCTCCTGTTCCAGGTATTCGGCGGCCTGGTTGAGCATGTCTTCAAAGTCGATGGCGTTCTCGGCCGCGAGCGCGTCGTCCCAGGCATGCAGGACCGGCGTGGCCAGTTCAAGGAACAGCCGGTAGCGGTGCTTGAAACGGTCTTCCGGCAACCGGCGCAGCCGCTCGGCCAAGTCCGCCATGGAAAGCCCGTTGCTCTTGGCGTGGCTGATGAAAGTGCGCAGCAGGCCGATCAGCTCGCTGTCCGGCATCGGGCGGGCACCGTCTTCGGGGAGTTCACGGTCCGGGTTGGGATCCAGCGCAAGGTCGTGCGCGGTCAGCGCGTCGCTGAGTGCGTCGAACAGCTCACCGCTGCGCAGCTGGGCGGCGGTGGTTTCCAGTCGTACCGCGTCACTGCCACGTGCATGTACACCGGGGGCATCGTCCATCCGGTGCACGTGGTACAGCGTCGTGCCCGGATAGAAGAAATCCGCGCAGCCCGGCTGCCAGGTATCGGTGGCCGTATCCAGCAACGGGTGGGGTTCGTAGGTGTAGTCCACGCCGTTGTAGAACAGCCAGTCGGCGATCACGCATTCTTCGATGTTGCCCACCCGCTCGCCGCGCAGCGTGCGCACGTAGCGGTTGCCCTCCGTGTCCCAGCCGTCCGCAGGCGCGGTCTCACCGCGCGGTGGCAGGTCGCGGGCGAAGACCAGCCGGAACATGTCCCACTGCGTGCGGAAGTGCAGCGAGCGGTCCTTGAGCCGGTCGATGATGTCGGCCAGGTGGTTGAACCCCTGCGCAGCATCCACCGCCCAGGACGGTACCTCGGGCATGCGCCCGGTCACCTTGCCGATGATCTGCCGGCCGAGGGCATGGAACGTGCAGGCTGTGACGTCGTCGGCGCGCAGGCCCAACCGCGCGAATGCAGCGGCGGTGCGCTGCTGCAGCTCGCTGGCCGCTCCCTTGTTGAAGGCCAGCATCACGATCTGGTCCGGTGCCATCAGGCCGCGCTCGACCGCATAGGCGGCCTTGGCGACCATTGTCGAGGTCTTGCCTGATCCGGCCGCGGCCACCACCAGCACGCGGCTGTCAAAGCACAGCACCGCACGCGCCTGTTCCCCGCTCAATGGCCGGCGCTCGACACGGGCCAGCAGCTCGGCAGCTTCGCTGCGCGCGTGCTGCAGGTGCGCCTCATTATGTGATGCGAACCGTGCTTCCCAGTCACCGGCCCAGCGCAGCAGGTCGTCCTCGACCTCCGCTGCAGTGCCGTCCAGCTGCGGGCGCAGCGTAGGGTCGTCAAACACGGCCCACAGCGCATCTTCATCCAGTGGCAGGGTGGGGCGGCGCCGCAGAACCGTCTGCTGCTGTTCCAGCGTAAGCCAGCAGTGTCCGGCATCGGCCTGTTGGAGCAGCGCATCGGCCTCGGTCAGCCATGCGCGCACTTGGGCCAAGGCCTCGTTGGCTTCTTCAAGCCGTTGATCCAGCCGACGGACGTGCACGCTTGCCGACCACAGCGCTTGCAGTTTGCGCGCCTGTGCATCGGGAAGCCCGCCGAGCCGGAGGTCGCCATCCTCGGTAGCGAACCACAGCGTGGCCCAGAGCGGCCCGCGCTGCACGCGCCAGGCCTGCGACGCGGCAACGGCCAGCGAGTACCGCTGTGCATCCACTGTCAGCTCGAAGCGGTCATCCATCCGGCGCAGTTGCCAGTGTGGCGAGCGCGAGAGGCGTCGGCCCCAGGGGGAAGGGGACCAGTAATGCGTCATCGGTACATCAGCGGGAAACCAGGCCCGCCATGATAGAAAAATCCCAGCAGAAAAACCGAGCAGGGGCGGGGTCCTTCAGCGCGGCCGCCTCGGGCTGATCAGCGCTGGCAGGCCACGGCCTCATTCGTGCGCGACTGCCGCTCCACCAGCACCGCCACGCCCCACAGCAGCAGGCCGCCCAGTGCGGTGGCCGCGCCCACATAGCCGGTCACGGCCGGGCTGAAGCCGGCGCCAATGGCCATGCCGCCGAACCACGGGCCAAGTGCATTGGCCGTATTGAACGCGGCGTGGTTGGACGCAGCGGCGAGCGTCTGCGCCTCACCGGCGACGTCCATCAGGCGGGTCTGCAGCACGGCGGCCAGGGCGCCCATCGTGCCCACGGCGACGATCATCGGGAAGATCGTCCACACCGAGTTGGCCGCCAGCGGGTAGGCCAGCAGCACCACGATCGACCACAGCAACACCACCGCGGCGGCGCGGAACTGGAAGCGGTCCACCAGCCAGCCACCCGCGACGTTGCCGATGATCGCGCCGACGCCGAAGATGCCCACGGCCACCGGCATCCACGATTCGGCCAGGCCGGTTACCTGTACCAGGGTCGGCGCAAGGTAGGTGAACACGCAGAACATGCCGGCAAACCCGACCGAACCGATTGCCAGCGCAAGCCACACCTGCGGGCGGTTGAAGGCGCGCAGCTCACGCATTGGCGAGGTGCGCACCTCATCCGGATCGGGCACCAGGAAGCGCGCGATCATCACCACCGTGGCGATGGCGAGCACGCTGACCAGCGCGAAGGCGGTCCGCCAGCTTGACTGCTGGCCCAGCCAGGTCGTGAGCGGGTTGCCCACCAGGATCGCGATCGACAGGCCCAGCAGGACCTTCGACACCGCCGCACCGCGCTGCGCGGGCGGGCTGATCGCCGCCGCCACCAGCATCGCCACGCCAAAGTAGGCGCCATGCGGCAGGCCGGCGACGAAGCGTGCGATCAGCATCGTCGTGTAATCCGGTGCCAGTGCGCTGGCCAGGTTGCCGACGGCATAGAAGCCCATCAGGCCCAGCAGCAGCGTGCGCCGGGCATAGCCGGCACCGGCGAAGGCCAGCAATGGGGCACCCACCACCACGCCGATCGCGTAAGCACTGATAAGGTGGCCGACCTGGGTTTCGCCGATCGACAGCCCACGGCTGATTTCCAGCATCAGACCCATGCTGGCGAATTCACTGGTGCCAATGGCGAAGCCGCCCAGCGACAGTGCCAGGATGATCAGCGTCCGCTGGCGGGGAGACAGCCGCGCGGCCATAGGGAGGGGAGTGGGGCTCATTGGATCGGAAGGGCGGAGAACGTGGTCCGCCATTGTACTGCTGCGACGCAACATAAGCCTGAAGCTGAGGATGTACCACTGGAAAGCTGTGGTCGATTTCGCGGCACCGTGTGTGCCGGAGACATGGAAGCCGTCGCATCGTCTTCACGCCATCTTCACGGTGCGCTGGCCGGGCGCGTGCACGCTATCGGCAGATCACCGCGAGTGAGTGCGGATGCAACTGACGCCGAACTTCACCCTCGAAGAAATGACCGTCACGTCCACCGGTTTGCCGAACGTGGCCAATCGCACAGAGCGTGCCGCGTTGCTCGCACTGGCCGTACACGTGCTGCAACCGTTGCGCGATGCACTGGGGAAGCCGGTGTACATCACGTCCGGGTTCCGCTCGGCCGCGGTCAACCGCGCAGTGGGCGGCGTAGCAGACAGCCAGCATCGCAAGGGCCAGGCGGCCGACATCCGCGTGCACGGCATGACCTCGATGGCGCTGGCGCAGCGGATCGTCGCGCTGGAGTTGCCGTTCGACCAGCTCATTGAAGAATTCGGTCAGTGGGTGCACGTATCGTACGCGCCGCAACGGCGGCGCCAGCAGTTGACCGCAGTACGGCGTGAAGGTCGCACGCACTACCAACAAGGGCTATAGCAGCGTGATGAATGCGATCCCGTTCCATTGTCCCACCCAGCACACCATTGTGGCGAATACATGTGTATTCACAGCTGTATTGTAAGTAATTTCCGATTGGCATCGTCTCGAACGTGCATTAGCATGCGCGCATTGGCATCAAGCCGAGGGAGCATGCGTGATGGTGAAATTCCCTCATGCGTTGCGGGTTGATGGCAGGTTTCAGCGGGTGGCTCTGACATGTTCGCCGGTGTACAGTCCGGCCGATGTGTTTGGCTTCGCCGTTTTCACATCCGACGGCGCGCGGCTGACCGATGTGGTGTCGCTTGATCAAGCGCACTCGCACTGGTCGCAGTTGTGCGAAGAAGAGAAAGACACGCGCACGGTGCCACGCAGGCGCCGGCGCTAGACGCAGCGCCTTGGGGCGCGTCATGGAGGATTGGTTTGTCCACGCAGAAGATCGTTGTCACCGCTGTTGTCATCCTCTTGACCGCACTTGTTGGCTACTGCCTTGCCGGCTACCTCACGCTGCTGTTCCTCGGCCTGGATACCGGGCTGTTCAAGTGGAATACGTATTACCAATACGTCCAGGCAATGGATCAGCCGGCGGTTGCGCCGTACCTGACCAAGATCAAAGCCGCCGGTGTGGTCGGGTTCGGTCTGCCGGTCGCGGCCTGCCTGGTCGCGCTGTTCTTCGTGGTGAAACCCAAGAAGAAATCGCTGCACGGCGATGCCCGCTTTGCCGCTGCCGCCGATCTGGCCAAGCACGGTCTGTTCAAGAAGACCGACAACGGCATCGTGGTCGGCAGCTTCGGCGGCAAGCTGGTGCGCCTGAGCGGCCAGCAGTTCGTGATCCTGGCCGCACCCACCCGCTCCGGCAAGGGCGTGGGCGTGGTCATTCCCAATCTGCTCGAGTACGGCGAGTCGGTGGTGGTGCTGGACATCAAGCAGGAAAACTTCGACCTCACCAGTGGCTGGCGTGCCAGCCAGGGCCACGAGGTGTTCCTGTTCAATCCGTTTGCCGAAGACCGGCGCACTCATCGCTGGAACCCGCTCAGCTACGTCTCTGACGACCAGGCCTTCCGGGTCTCCGAGTTGATGAGCATCGCCGCGATGCTGTACCCGGATGGCTCGGACGAGCAGAAGTTCTGGATCAGCCAGGCCCGCAATGCGTTCATGGCCTTCACCCTGTACCTGTTCGAGAACTGGGACGACGAGCGCCGCCAGGGGTTCCCGGGCGGAGCCGGCACGCCGACGCTGGGCGCGGTGTTCCGCCTGTCCACCGGTGATGGCAGCGACCTGAAGAAGTACCTCAAGGCACTGTCCGAGCAGAAGTTCCTGAGTGGCAACGCGCGTTCTGCATTTGCGAACCTGCTGTCGCAGGCCGATGAAACCTTCGCCTCGATCATGGGCACGTTCAAGGAGCCGCTGAACGCCTGGATCAACCCGGTACTGGACAAGGCCACCAGCGCCAACGATTTCCTGCTGACGGACCTGCGCAAGAAGAAGATGACCATCTACATCGGCATCCAGCCCAACAAGCTGGCCGAAAGCCGACTGATCATCAACCTCTTCTTCAGCCAGATCATCAACCTCAACACCAAGGAACTGCCCAAGTCCAATCCGGACCTGAAGTACCAGTGCCTGCTGTTGATGGACGAATTCACCGCCATTGGCAAGGTGGACATCATCGCCTCTGCGGTGTCCTACATGGCCGGCTACAACGTGCGCCTGCTGCCCATCATCCAGAGCATGGCCCAGCTGGACGCCACGTACGGCAAGGACGTTTCACGCACCATCATCACCAACCACGCGCTGCAGATCCTCTACGCGCCCCGTGAGCAGCAGGACGCCAACGACTATTCGGAGATGCTCGGTTACACCACCGTGCGCAGGAAGAACGTCACCCACGCCCGAGAGAAGACCCACAGCTTCACTGAGGAGCGGCGCGCTTTGATGCTGCCGCAGGAGCTCAAGGCAATGGGCAGCGACCACGAAGTGTTCCTCTACGAAGGCATTCCGCATCCGGTGAAGTGCGACAAGATCAAGTATTACCAGGACCGCTATTTCACGTCGCGTCTGCTGCCGAAGACGTCGGTGCCACTGCTGGATCTGTAACCGTTGTGTGTGAACGGATGTGACGCGCGTCAAAAAAAGACTCCGTCGACGTTAAAAAATTGTCGCTTTTGACGTTGATTTGACGCGGATGTGTGGCATCGTATTTGTGATGGACGTTCTGTACGTCATGAATTTGTTGTGTAGACCAGTGCTGGAAGACATGCATTGGAGTAGTCAAGAGGAACAGGGATGGCTTTTCTCGGGTTGGGTGTGCGGGCGCAGGGGCCGGACAGGCGTTCGGGGCGTTCACACACCAGACGGGGCGGGGGCCCGGTTGCACCGGTGAACGGTGTTGCTGCTTGCATCCAACGTCGCCACATCCAGCCTGCCACCAGGCCGGGATGCGCCGAAGCATTGCCGTTTTTTCCGGGTTAAAGCCGCAATTCCGTACGTCATAGGGAAGTCCGTATGAAGCAAGCGTTTCTGTCAAAGGGATCCATCAGCGCCGCTACCGCTGTTGCCGTGTTGCTGCTCGCTGGCTGCGCCACGCCGCCGGCACCGGATTTCGGCGGTCGCTGGAAGCCGGTGAACCGCTTCGCCAGCACCACCATGGAAATACCGCTGTACACCAGCTACGTGTACCAGGCCTCGCCCATGGACGGGACCTTGAAGACCATGCTCGAGCGCTGGGCCAAGGATTCGGGGATGACGCTGGATTACCGCATCAGCTCCGATTACACGCTGTATGGGGCGGTTTCCACGATCGGCACCACCAATCCGCAACAGGCCATGATCGACCTCACTGCCGCGTATGCAGGGCAGGGTGTGTCCGTGTCCATCGTTGGCAACCAGATCGTCGTGCAGTCCGCCTCCGCTTCTTCGCCGACCGCTGCCGCCGGCAGTGTCGACGGGTCCAGCGGCAGCTGAGTCCCGCGCCCCCTTGATGTTCCAGCAGTACGGATAACCCCATGTTCCGAAAGAAGGACACAGGCAATACCCCCAAGGTCGACCAGGCAGTCGCCAAAGCGGTGAGCTACGAGTTGACCGTTGCCGATATGGCCCGCCGCAGCGAGCGTCGTGCCTGGTGGGTGGCGACCGGTTCGCTGGTGATGTCGCTGGCGTTGGCCGGCGGCTATTACTACATGCTGCCGCTGAAGGAGAAGGTGCCGTTCCTGGTGATGGCCGATGCCTACACCGGCAACGCTACGGTGGCCAGGCTGAGCGGCAATTTCGGCGCCGAATCGATCACCGCCAACGAAGCCATCAACCGCAGCAACGTCGCCCAGTATGTGATGGCGCGTGAGTCGTTCGATTCGGCGGTGATGGGCCTGCGTGACTGGGACCTGGTGTTCACCATGTCCTCCGAGCCGGTCGCCGCTACCCAGCGCCAGCGCTATGCGAACAACAATCCGCAGAACCCGGTGTACGTCTACGGCACCAACAAGGCGATCCGGATCAAGATTCTGAGCATCACGCCGCTCGCGGTGGAAGGCAATGGCAGCTTCCGCGGTGCCTCGGTGCGGATCCAGCGCAGCCTGCTCGACAAGACCACCGGCACCACGCAGTTCCTGGACAACAAACTGGTCACGATGCGCTTTGACTACCGGACCGATCTGGCGTTGAGCGAACAGGATCGCATCCTCAACCCGCTGGCCTTCCAGGTCACCGAGTACCGCGTCGACAACGACTATGCCCGTGGCGTGCCGGCCCCCGACGATGCCGACCTGGCCAGGCAGGCGAACCAGGCTGCGGCGGCGCAGGCGGCCCAGGCGGCAGCGGCAGGTCCGGTGTACGACCCGAACAATCCGGCCGCCGCCACCATGATTGATCCGGCTACCGGCCAGCCGGTCGCGGTTCCGGCCCAGGCAGTACCTGGTCAGATGATGGTGCCGGGCCAGCAGGTTCCGGGCCAGATGACGGTGCCGGGCCAGGCCGTTCCGGGACAGGTTCCCGGGCAGCCGATGCAGCAGATGCCCGGGCAGGCCGTGCCCGGCCAGGCGATACCAGGACAAGTCGCGCCGCGGCAACCGGCCACCGTGCCGGCACAGAACGTTTCCACCGGAACTGCTGAGGGAGCAAGCAACCGATGAGTAGTAGCAAATTTTGGTGGGCCGCATTGGCCTTGGCGCCGATGGTGTCTCTGGTCTCCGCGCCTGCGAAGGCCCAGGTGGTCGACCACTACGAATACGAGCAGGACCGCATCTATCCGGTGCGTACCGGCCTGGGTCTGACCACCCAGATCGAACTCAGCCCCAACGAGAAGATCCTGGATTACAGCACCGGCTTCAGCAGTGGCTGGGAGCTGACCCGGCGCGAGAACGTGTTCTACCTCAAGCCGAAGAATGTCGACGTTGACACCAACATGATGGTGCGCACGGAGACCCATTCCTACATCTTCGAACTGAAGGTGGTGGCTACCGACTGGCGCCAGCTCGAACAGGCGCGCCGTGCTGGCGTGCAGTACAAGATCGCCTTCAGCTACCCCAGCGATACCGAGTTCGGCACGGCCCAGCAGGCCGTGGATGAAGAGGTCAAGCCGCTGCTCAGCTCGGAGCTGGCCAAGGACCGCCAGTACAACTTCGATTACTCGTACTCCACCCGGCGCGCGAAGAAGATGGGCTGGCTGATTCCGGTCAACGCCTACGATGATGGACGTTTCACCTACCTGAAACTGCCGGCGTCTCCGGAGTACAAGACGGGAATTTTTCCGGCGGTATTCGGTCGAGAGAGCGAATACGGTGAGGATTTCGTGGTCAACACGACGGTGGAAGGCAATTCCCTCATCGTGCATGGCACCTATCCCTACCTGGTCATCCGTCACGGTGACAACGTCGTTGGTCTGCGAAGGAACGTGAAGAAATGAGCCAGCACAACACACCCGAGAACGAGCCGAACAACGGCGACGACGGCGGCGCGCCGAGCAACCCGTACTACGGGCAGAACGTGGCCGACAACAATCCCAATCTCGATGCCGCCGCGCCCCGGCTGCGGTCGGCCGAGGAACAGCGCCTGAACCGCAAGGCGCTGGCCTTCCTGGGCGGCATCCTGGTGCTGATCATCGCCATGGGCTTCCTGTTGCTGCGCAAGAGCAGCGACGATCAGGACGGCCCGGCGAAGGTCAACGAGCAGGCCCGCGTGTCCACCCCGGAACTGCCGACCGCGCCGCCGGTGATGCCCCAGGCCCCGGTGGCCGACGCCCAGCCGATCGAGATGCTGCCCCCGCTGCCGCCTCCGGAGCAGGACAATCCGTATCGCACGCCGCCGGCCATCCCCAATGACGTGGGCATGTCCAACGAACCGCGCCAGCCCTCGCTGCTGGATCGTCGCATGGCGTCCGGGAATGGCGTGGGCGGCACGGGTGGATCAGGTGGTGCCGAGGCACAGAGCGGTTTTGGCGGTCGCCCGGATGATGAGTACACCCGTGCCATGATGGCGCAGCTCCCGGGCGCGCAGCAGCCGGCGCCGGCCAAGGTCCGCCGCGGTCCCGATGTCGAAGACGTCTCCAGTGCTGCCTTCATCCGCAGCCCCGACGCCCTGCTCGTACGCGGCACCTACCTGCGCTGCGTTCTGGAAACCCGCATCATCACCGACGTTGCAGGCTTCACCTCGTGCCTGCTGACCGAGCCGGTGTATTCGATCAACGGCCGCAGCCTGCTGCTGCCGAAGGGCTCGAAGATCTACGGTGCCTACGGCGGCGGTCCGACCGGCCAGCGCGTGGAAGTGATCTGGGATCGCATCACCACGCCCAACGGCATCGATGTGGCCATGTCCAGCCCGGGCATCGACCAGCTCGGTGGCGCCGGACATCCGGGTGACTACAGCGCCCACTGGGGCAGCCGTATCGCATCGGCATTGATGATCAGCCTGATTGCGGACGCCTTCAAGTACGCAGCGGCCGAACACGGCCCGGAAACGACCACCGTCGCCAGCAATGGCTTTGCCGTGCAGTCGCCCTATGAAAGCGCGACCGCGCGGAGCATGGAGCGCCTGGCCAACGAAGCGTTGAGCGAGCGTCGCCCGCCCACCGTCACCATCAACCAAGGCACCGTGGTCAGTGTCTACGTGGCCAAGGACGTCGATTTCAGCGACGTGCTGCCGCGCCGCCGCTGACCGCCTGGACAGAACATGGACGCCGAAGTGGCCCCTGTAGCCGACGTTTCCAGTGAGTTCCTCAGGTACCAGTACGAGGTCCTGGGAATCCACCAGTACATGACATCGCCAGACGTGACGGAAATCTGCATCAACCGTCCTGGCGAGGTGTACCTGGAAACCCGCGACGGATGGCAGCGTGTGGAAGTGCCCTCGCTGACCTTCGAGCGTGCGCGTCAGTTCTGTACCGCCGTGGTCAACGAAAGCAACACCGGCCAGCGCATCACCGACGTCGATCCGGTGGTGTCGCTGACCTTCCCGACCGGCCAGCGCGCCCAGTTCGTCATCCCGCCGGCGTGCGACGCCGGCAAGGTGTCGATCACCATCCGTCTGCCGTCCAAGCACACCAAGACCCTGGAGCAGTACCAGACCGATGGGTTCTTCAACCAGATCCTGGAGCAGGGCCACACGCTGAGCGACCAGGACCAGGAACTGCTGGCGCTGCGCCAGAACCGAGATTACGCCGAGTTCTTCCGCAAGGCCGTGCAGTACCGCAAGAACATCGTGGTGTCCGGTGCCACCGGCAGCGGCAAGACCACCTTCATGAAGTCGCTGGTCAACCACATCCCGGCCAACGAGCGGTTGGTGACCATCGAAGATGCGCGCGAGCTGTTCATCAGCCAGCCCAATGTCGTGCACCTGCTGTATTCCAAGGGCGGGCAGAGCGCCAGCAACGTCACCGCCAAGAGCTGCATGGAAGCGTGCCTGCGCATGAAGCCGGACCGCATCATCCTGGCCGAGCTGCGTGGCGATGAGGCGTTCTACTTCATCCGCAACTGCGCCTCCGGCCACCCCGGCTCGATCACCAGCTGCCACGCCGGCAGCCCGGAACAGACCTGGGACCAGCTGGGCCTGATGGTGAAAGCCTCGGCCGAAGGCTCCGGCCTCGAGTTCTCGGTGATCAAGCGCCTGCTGAAGATGACCATCGACGTGGTCGTGCACATCAAGGCGCATGCTGGAAGCCGTTACATCACCGGCATCGATTTCAGCCCCGAACGTGCATTGGCTGCGGGGAGTGACGCCTGATGCTGCCCGGTCTTGAAGCGATGGTGTGTCCGGAAATGGCGGTGTCCATGGACGTGATGCAGCACGTGATCAACGTTGAATCCTCGCGCAACCCCTACGCGATCGGCGTGGTCGGCGGCGCGCTGGTGCGCCAGCCCAAGCAGCTGGACGAGGCCCTGGCCACGGTCCGCATGCTGGAAGAGAAGGGCTACAACTTCTCGGTGGGCCTGGCCCAGGTCAACCGCTACAACCTGGCCAAGTACGGGCTGGACTCGTACGAGAAGGCCTTCCAGCAATGCCCGAACCTGCAGGCCGCCTCACGCATCCTGGCCGAGTGCTATGGCCGCTCGGGCAAGGATTGGGGCAAGTCCTTCAGCTGCTATTACTCGGGGAACTTCACCACCGGCTTCCGGCACGGTTACGTGCAGAAAGTGTTCGCATCCATTGCGCGCCAGCGCGGCAGCATGGTTGCCGCCAACGGTGCCGCGCCGATCGACGTGGTCAGCCGTGCCCAGCGCCGTGTGGTCGATGTCGCCCACCACCCGCAGTTCAGTGGCCAGCCCCAGGGCGTGGCCGAAGCCCGCGTGCAGGCGATGCAGGCGCTGGCGCCCAGTTACGCGCAGGCCGCCGTGCCAGTGGATCCGGCGCGTGCCTACGAGGTGTACCCCTCCACCGGCGCGATGGTGCGCGGTGGCCTGGTCCGCACCGCCGACGCGGCGCTGTCGCGCGTGGTCATGGGTGCCATGGACCAGGTGATGCCGCAGCCACAGGCCACGCAGATGTCCGCGCCGCCGCCCGTCCCGCAACCGGTCGCACCGCAGCCCCTGCCGGCGAACAACAACGCCGGCCCGGTGGTGGTGCGCGCATGGAGTGAACGCAATGCCCCGGTGGCACTGCCCGCGCAGGCGATGCCTGCCCAGGCGGTGCCGGTACAGAACATCCCCGCTGGGGATGAAGCCTTCGTGTTCTGAAGGACCGATCCAGTCGTGTTAGACCATCCACAAGGAAAACCCACCATGAAGCGTAACAATCTCGATATCGCCAACGCCCAGCGCTCGCTGAAGACCGTCCTGATGGCCGTTGCCTTCGTTGCCGCGGTCTTCGTGCCGGACGTGTTCGCCCAGACCAACTTCGGCGGCACCGACAAGAAGGTCTGCGGCTTCTTCGACAACATCAACGGCCTGCTGAACATCGCCTCGATCGCCGTGGTTACCATCGCGGTCATCTTTGCCGGCTACCAGATCGCCTTCGCCCACAAGCGCATCGGCGACGTCGCCCCGATCCTGATTGGTGGTCTGCTGATCGGCGCGGCCGGCCAGATCGCCAAGATGCTGCTCGGCGACGGCAATGCCAGCTCCTGCTCGGGCAGCGCCACCGCCGCCATCATGAATGCCGTCCAGTACTACAGTGCATAAGAACGTCCTGTTCCGTGGCTGCACGCGGCCAGCGATGTTCCTGGGCGTGCCATACGTCCCGTTCTTCCTGGTCGCAGGCGGCTTGTTGCTGTTGAGCATGTACATCGACATGCGGTTGTTGATCACCATCCCGATTGCCATCTTCATCCTGCGTCACATGGCCAAGCGCGATGAAATGATCTTCCGCCTGATCGGGTTGCGCCTGCAGTTCAAGTTCCGCGCGCGCAACCTGCAGCAGCACGACGGGATGTGGGTGTTCACGCCCAACCATTACCGCGACAAGCCGCCGCCGTCGGCCTGACCACGGCACGCTACAGGCCGGGCAGGCGATCACATCGCCTGCCCGGTGCAGGCACCGCACCATCCCCGCAGCACCCATTGGAAGCGCTCATGTTCAGTCCCGATACCTCGATCAGCGAATTCATTCCCCTGTCGTCCCACGTGGCGCCGACGGTCGTCAAGACCACGGGTGGAGATTTCCTGCTGACCTGGCACCTGGAAGGACTGCCGTTCGTGGGTCGTGAGGATTGGGAGCTCGAGCACCGCCACAACACTTTCAATCGACTGCTGCAGACCCTGCGCGCGCCGGATTTCGTCAATGTCGCCTTCTGGGTGCACGACGTCCGCCGTCGCCGCCAGCTCAAGGGCAGCAGCAAGTTCAGCCAGCGCTTCAACCAGGACGTGTCCGACCAGTACATGGGCATGCTGTCCTCGCAGCGTATCATGCAGAACGAGCTGTACCTGACCATGATCTACCGCCCGGTCGTGTCCGGTAAGCGCTTCATGGACAAGTCCTCCAGCATCACCCAGCTGCAGGCCGAGCAGGACCAGTCCGTGGCCAAGCTGCTGGAAATGGCCGGGAATGTGGAAGCGGTCATCCGCGATTACTCGCCGTACCGCATGGGCATGTACGAAGCCAAGAACGGCATGGTCTTCTCCGAGACCCTGGAATTCTTCGGCTACCTGCTCAACCGGGTCGACGAGCCGGTGCCGGTGTTGTCCGCGCCGGTCAAGGACTACCTGCCGATCAGCCGCCACATGTTCTCGGCCAAGACCGGTGATTTCGTGATCAGCACGCCCAACGGCGTCAATCACTTCGGCGCCATCCTCAACATCAAGGAATATGCCGAGGGCACCTATCCGGGTGTGCTCAACGGCCTGAAGTACCTCGACTTCGAGTACGTCATCACCCATTCGTTCAGCCCGATGGGGCGCCAGGACGCACTCAAGGTGCTGGACCGTACCAAGGGCATGATGATCTCCTCCGGTGACAAGGCAGTCAGCCAGATCGTCGAGCTCGACCAGGCGATGGACCAGCTGTCCTCCGGCAACTTCGTGCTGGGCGAGTACCACTTCATCATGGCCGTCTACGCCGATAGCCAGGAGAAGCTCTCGCAGAACATCGCCACCACCCGCGCCGAGCTGTCCAATGCCGGGTTCGTCTCGACCAAGGAAGACCTGGCCGTCACCGCCTCGTTCTACTCGCAGTTCCCGGCCAACTGGCGCTACCGCACCCGCCTGGCCAACATCAGCTCGCTCAACTTCCTGGGCCTGTCGCCGCTGCACAATTTCGCCACCGGCAAGCAGCACAACAACCCGTGGGGCGACTGCGTGACCACGCTGCAGACCACCAACGGCCAGCCGTACTACTTCAACTTCCACGCCACCCACCCGTCGGAGAACTCGCTGGGCGAAAAGGCCATCGCCAATACCATGGTGATCGGCAAGTCCGGTACCGGTAAGACGGCGCTGATCAACTTCCTGCTCAGCCAGGTGCAGAAGTACGACCCGTCGCCGACCATCTTCTTCTTCGACAAGGACCGTGGTGCGGAGATCTTCGTGCGCGCCTGCGGCGGTAACTACCTGGCGCTGGAGAACGGCCAGGCCACCGGCTTCAACCCGTTCCAGTGCGAGAACAACGAAGCCAACGTGCAGTTCCTGGCCGACCTGATCAAGGTGCTGGCCAACAAGCACGAGTACAGCGCCCGCGAGGAAGAGGACATCTTCCGCGGTGTCGAGAACATGCTCGACACCCCCATGCACCTGCGCAGCATGACCAACTTCCAGAAGAGCCTGCCCAACATGGGCGACGATGGCCTGTATGCGCGCCTGCGCAAGTGGACCTCGGGCAACTCGCTGGGCTGGGTGTTCGACAACCCGGTGGACACCGTGGACCTGAGCCGCGCCAACATCATCGGCTTCGACTACACCGACATCATCGACAACCCCGAAGTGCGCGTGCCGGTCATCAACTACCTGCTGCACCGCCTGGAATCGCTGATCGACGGCCGCCCGCTGATCTACGTGATGGACGAATTCTGGAAGATCCTGGACGGCGAGGGCGGCCTGAAGGAATTCGCCAAGAACAAGCAGAAGACCATCCGAAAGCAGAACGGCATGGGCATCTTCGCCACCCAGAGCCCCGAAGATGCGCTCAAGAGCGACATCGCCGCGGCGTTGATCGAGCAGACCGCCACGCTGATCCTGCTGCCCAACCCCAATGCCAGCCGTGCGGATTACATCGACGGCCTGAAGCTGACCGAGTCCGAGTTCAAGGTCGTCACCGCCCTGGATGAGCGCTCACGCTGCTTCCTGGTCAAGCAGGGCCACGCTGCCAGCGTGTGCCAGCTCAACCTGCGTGGCATGGATGACATCCTGTCGGTGATTTCGGCCTCCACCGACAATATCGACGTGATGCACCGCGTCCTGCTCGACGCCGCCCAGCGCGAGAAGGTATCGCAGGCCGACCTCACCCCGGACCAGTGGCTCAGTGAGTTCTACAGGAAGCGCAAGGGCTCTGGAAAGCCCGCCGGGACACGACAGGACGCCGTTGCCTGACGGTCCCCCGGCCGATCAGGGAGTGGCAATGCCCGCATTCGATGGAGAAAAATATGGATACCGCTATGAACCCGAAGAAGACGCGCCGCAGTCATTTCAGCTTCCGCCTGGCGGCCTTGTCGCTGGTGACCGTGCTGATGTGCAACGCGCCCGCACCGGCCTACACGATGCCCGTGGTCGAAGTCGGCCCGAGCGTCTACCAGCAGATCATGAACCAGATCAACACGTACAAGGCTGAGATCACCGCCTACGCCTCCAAGGCGCAGGACGCGGCCGAGTATGTGGAACAGCGCACCCGCTGGATCCGCACCCTGCAGCAGTATGCGCAGGCGCTGGTGGAGGTGCAGGCAGTGCTTAACGACTTCGGTATGCCCCAGGGCGTTGAGCTGACCCCGGTAGGCGAGAACTATCTGGTGCGGGAATCCTGCGGGGGATCGACAGACTTCAGCCCCATGGGGCTGTTCAAGACCTTCGTGTTCAATCCGCAGGCCGACTTCAAGGAGCAGCAGACCCAGATCTGCGTGAACATCCGCATGATGCAGAACCGCAAGTACAACGAAGCGGTGATGTTCATGACCTACTCGGTGCCGAAGATGGAGTCCTCGCTCAACCGCATCTTCAAGCTGCGCATCCTGAACAACAACCAGGGCAACGTGCAGGGCACTGACAGCGAATCGCTGCGCATGGCCAATGATCTGGCCGTCCAGGCACAGATCTGGCAGTCGCGGATGCGCTCCTACGATGCCTACATCGAAGTGATGGAGGCCAACCAGAAGGTGGTGGCCCAGAACGCGCTGAAGGGCGATACCACCAAGAACATCATCGGCGACCTGGTCAAGACCGCCGCGTTGAAGGGCGCACTCAGCGTCAAGTAAGCACCCACGCAGGTACAGCGGGCCGGCAAGGTACTGCCGGACCCAATGCAGTAGCAGCATCACCAAGGGATTGTGGAAATGTCGATCAGGTCGATTGCCAACGTTTTTGATTTCTCAGGCGGATTGCAGGATCTGCTGGGCTACGCGGTGCGTGTCCAGTCGATCGGTGATTTCGTCTTCTTCAAACTGATTCTTGATTACCTGCGCGATCGCATCAACGACTTCGGCATCGAGATGATGGGCCGGATGATGGCCTGGGTAGGTGGCATCGCCCTGATCCTGATGACGCTGTGGGTGCTGATCCAGGGCTACCGCATCGTCACCGGCCAGAGCCGCGATTCGATGATGGTGCTGGTCACCAACATGGCCCGTGCGGCGCTGATCATCAGCGTTGCGACCTCGATGGCGATGTTTGGCAGCAGCGTCAGCAATTTCCTGACCAAGGATGTCGGCGGCCTGATCACCCGAGTTGTAACCGGCGAGGGCGGCACCGCTGAAGATCAGATCGACAAGAGCCTGGCTTGGATGCAGGTGGCGTTGTCCAGTATCGATGCGATCAAGGTGCTGGACGATGGCGGCCTCCGCGAAGAAAAGACGCGTGCCATGTGGTTCATCGGCATCGGAACCGGCGGCCCGGCGGTGACCGCTGGCGCGATGCTGCTGCTCTATCAGGTCGCCATTGCGCTGTTCATCGGCTTCGGACCCCTTTTCATATTGTGTCTACTGTTTGACCAGACCAAGCAGTTCTTCCAGAAGTGGCTGTTCTACGGCATAGGCACGATGTTCTCGATGGCGGTGCTGTCGGCGATGGTATCGATCGCGCTGGACATGGTCATACGTGTTTCGGCCGCATTCTGGACCTCGTCGTTGATCAACAGCTTCTTCCTGAAAGACGCGATGAGCGACGGCATGACCAGCCAGGCCATGCAGCAGGGCGGCATGGGCTTGATCCTCACGACACTGATTCTGACTGCGCCCCCAATGGCCGCGATGTTCTTCCAGGGTACCCTGGGCAGCTTCATGGCATATTCCCAGATAGGTGGTTCGCCGGCAGCACAGCCCGGTCCGCAAGGCCAGCCGCCGGGTTCGTATACGCCGCAGCAGACGAAGAATGTCGACGCCGGTGGCGACGTTAGTCCGCAGGCCCACTCTGGGCGAACTGTTTCGCAGGTTTCCCAGGAGTCTGGCGCCCCCATCACGGGTCGGATGGGAAATGCCGACACACGTTGATCTTGCTGTTACAGCTTTTTGAACATGAGTAGGAGTCGTCCGTGATTCGAGTGCTGATCGTATTGATGAGCTTGGCTTGTGTTCCGTTCATGGCTTCTGCCGAGGGACGCTGTCCTCCGGGGCAGTATCCCGTGGGAGGTCAGGGAGTAGGCGGATGCGCGCCCATCCCTTCCTCAGGTGGCAGTGATTCCCAAGGCCCGGTCGCGACTGGGAAGTGGGAGACAAGGTGGGGTGCAATCTCTGAAGATCCGACCAGCCTCGCGACGGGCGCATCCGTTGCAATGAAGTCAAAGCGGCAGGCGATTGCAGCGGCGACCGCTGAGTGCAAGCGACTCGGCGGTAGAGCGTGCAAGACCAGGTTGACCTATTTCAACCAGTGTGCGGCGATTGCGGATGCAACGTCGGACAGCTTGAAGTCCGGGGCCGGTACGTCCATCGCGGCCCATGCCGAGACCGACGAGCAGGCCAAGGATCTCGCGCTTCAGCAATGCCGCAGTGCCCAGGGGGGGCAGCAGTGCAGCGTTGTCTACTCCGCCTGCAGCTTGTCTGAGTTCAAGCCATTCCGTTGATGTGTGCGGGCATAATGCTCTGGTAAACGCTGAAAGCCAGAGCTACAGATCTGGATGATGTGCCTCAGCTCTGAATCGTTATGGATTGGACCTGGCTTCGACAATTCATCTATTAGTTCAAGGACGACATGATGCGAAGGAATTCAGTTCGCTGCCGTTGCTCGGCTGTTAGCTATTCGGTACCCCTCCTGCTGCTGTTGCCGCTTGCGACTTGCGCCGCGCAAGCTCAGTCGGCGTCCGAGGCTGTGGGCGCGGCATCGGCGGTTAATGAGGCAGCATTAGGCGCCAGCCCCGTCAATGCGACCGCAACAGCCGCGCCAATGGGCGATCAGGAGGCGAAGACAGCTTCTACGCCTGTCTTGGTCAATCTGCCAGCGACTGTGACGCCGGGTATTGAGCCTCGGCCGGTTGAGCCGGTTGAACCGGTGAGTCGAGAGCCTTCCGCTGCGATTGAAAAGGTTGATGATGCAGCCACAGTCGATCCCGCGCCCGCCGTGGCGGCCCCTGTCTCTGCTGCGGCGGCGCAACGTCCTGTGGTCCCTTCTGATTCCGTGGAGGCGGCGGCCTCAGCTGCAGCTGCATCGATGGAAACACCGTCGGTGAGCAGTCCGTCAGCCGGACCAGAAGCTTCTTCCGAACCGGTACCCGTCGCGCCACGGCCGCTGGTTATCCCCATGCTCGCCAATGACAACAACCAGATCGAGCGACAGCTCGGTGCGCGTTGTCCGAACGACCTGGCAGCGCGCCTGGCCACCCAGGAGGACCTGCTGATCGGTGCCTGCCAAGGCACGCTGCCGCCGCACCTTTCGGCGTTGCTGGTGGCCATTCCGGAGCAGCAGCTGCTGCTGCCGCGCGCCTGGCGCGAGCGCCAGGTCGGGCAGAAGGGCTGGTTCAAGGCGGTGCCCGGTTACGGGCTGCGCCCGGACTTCCTGTCGGTGCAGGGCGATGTCTGGGTGCGTTCGTTCGAAGGCGCTGATCCGTCCAGCACGGTGTACCTGGTGTCCGGCCCGTTCGCGTGTGCCGACAACCGCAGCCCCGACGCCGAGCCGGCCAAGACCGTGCGCCTGCCGGCCGGAAGCTGCCGCGAGGGAGTGGTGCAGCAGCGCGTCTACCGCGTGAGCGCGGGCGCGGCGCCGGTGGACATCACCCAGCAGGCGCTGCCGGCAGAGCCGTTGCTGTCGGACGCCGACCGGAAGCGTTATGGCGCCGACGGCGCGCGCGTGCAGCTGGATGCGGGCAAACTTCAGTTTGGCCCGGCGATGCGCTGGTATGTGGACGTCGGCGCCTCCGAGAAACCCGAGCCGCGCAGCTACGGCGAATGGGGCCGGTTGCACTTGGGCTTCGCGGTCTGGAATGGCGAGCGCTTCGAGCCGCGCGATACCGTGCCGCGCGCGGTGTGGCCGTGCGACCCGGTGGCACCGGGCGACGCCAGCTGCGGCGCCTACGCCGATGCCGGGCGCGACCCGTTCATCGTGGCCGATGCTTCAGCCCAAGGTGTGACCGCGACACCTTGAACCCATGGCCTTGGCCGCGTAGTAAGAAGCGCCCCTCGGGGCGCTTTTTTTCGTCCAGGCGGCAGCGATTGCGTCCTCTCAGCCCTCGTCCACCAACGCGAAACGTGGCCGCAACACGCCGTCCACCTCGACCTGCGCGGTGAACATGTCATACGGCCGCACCCACAGTCCCAAGTCCTCGTCCAGCGGGCGATACAGCACCATCGGCAGCAGGGTCTCGCTGTGGCGCACGACGTCGATCACTCGATAATTGCCGCCCTTGAAATGGCGGTAGTGGCCCGGGGCAAGGACGGGCAGGGGGGCAAGGTTGGACATGAGAAGCACCAGGCAGTGGAATGCCGCCATTATCACAACCGGAAGGCGGCCTAGTCGCTGGCGATATCGCTCGGCGGCCCCGCGCGACACGCCAGCACCAACTGAGTGACGGCTTCGGCACTCATTGGCCGCGCCAGGTAGTAACCCTGCGCCTCATGGCAGTCCCACAGCCGCAGCAGCGACAGCTCGGACTCATGCTCAACACCCTCGGCCACGGTGCGGTAGCCCAGCTGCTGGGCAAGCCGGATGATGGCTTCCACCTTCAACCGTGCGGTACGCGAACGTGCCAGGCCGGTGACCAGGCTCTGGTCGACCTTGATGTGGCTGATCGGTACTTCGCTCAGGTACCCGAAGTTGCTGTAGCCACTGCCGAAGTCGTCGATGGCGATACGCACGCCGGCGGCGGCCATCGCGCGCAGCTGGGGCAGGGCGGCGGGGTGACTGTGCAGCCACTGGCCTTCAGTGATTTCCACTTCAATCTGCGAGGGTACCAGCCCGTTGGCCTGCAGACGCTCGGCCATGCCGGTCCACAGGTTGGCATTGTCAAAATCGCGCGGGGACAGGTTGATCGACAGCGTGAATCCGGGCAGCTGCTGCTGCCACCGCGCTGCCTGCGCGAACGCGTGCTCGATCACCCATTGGCTGAGCGCGGGCATCAGCGCCGTGCACTCGAGCACGGGAATGAACTCGCCCGGCGTGATCGGTCCCAGCATCGGATGGGTCCAGCGCAGCAGCGCTTCGGCGGACACCGGCTGGCCATCGCGCAGGTCGTAGCGCGGCTGGTAGACCAGGCTGAATTGCTCCTGCGCCAGCCCGCGCGCCGCATCGGAGGCGAGCCGGTAGCGGCGGCGCAGGTGCGCATCGCGGTCTGCCGAGTACCAGCACAGGCAGGCGTCGGTCTGCAGTGCGTGGTTCAGTGCCACCATGCATTTGCGCACCAGGTCGCCGGCTTCCTCCGGGTCGGCGCGGAAATCGCACAGCCCGGCATGGAACTGCGGCGACATCGGAATGCTGCCCACCATCAGCGGCCGCCGCATGCGCTCATGCAGCCGCTTCATCAGCGCCTCCACCTGCGCATGCGCGTGGTCGCGCAGCACGAATGCAAACCGGGTGGAAGCCACGTGGTACACCTGCACATCTTCACCCAGCACTTCCTGCACGCGCAGCGAGGCCTGCCGCAGCAGCGATTCCACCGGTTTGAGTCCCAGCGCCTGGCCGGCGTCGTTGGCGCTCTGCAGGTCGAACACATCCAACAACACGCCGGTGAACGAGATGCCGCCGTCCTGGCGGCCAAGCACGCTCAGGTCGGCCTGGAACTGCTGGCGGTTGGGCAGCCCGCTGATCGGCTCGCGCCGCCCCAGCGACATCTTCAGCTCCATCTGGTTCACCACAATCCGCGCCAGGGTCTGCAGCTGGCGCTGCTCGTCGGCGGTCAGCACGCGCGGGGTGCGGTCCATCAGGCACAGGGTGCCCAGCGCGATGCCGTTGCGGGTCACCAGCGGCGCGCCAGCGTAGAAGCGCATCTGCTCCGGGCCGGCTACCAGCGGGTTGTCGTGGAAGCGGGGGTCCTGGCGCAGGTCTTCGATCTGCAGGATGCCGCTGGACTGCAGCGCGCACGAGCAGATCGAGTGGTGGCGGTCGGTGCGTTCCAGCGACAGCCCCACCCGGGAAATGAAGCGCTGCGAGTCAGCGTCGACGATGGAAATCAGTGCGATGGCGGTGCCAAAAGTAAACGCCGCCAGCTCGGTGACCGGGTCCAGCGAGCGCCCCAAGGCCGGATCCATCACGTTGAGCGCGTCGATCAGCGCAATGCGTTCCAGATCCTGGCTGCGGTCGAGCATTCCGTGCGTCCTGTCAAACGGAGTACACAGGTACTATCCCGCCGTGTTTGCAGAGCCGGCGTGAAGTGGTCCGTTCAGGCATGAAGCGTTCACACCCGCGCTTCAGTTCGCCGGCGGGGATTCCTTCAACAGAGACACCAACTGCTTGAGCCGGTAGGGTTTCGGCAGGAATTCAACATTGTCCGGAAGCGGCGGCAGCTGGGACCGTGCATAGCCGGACGACAGGATCATCCGGGCGTTCGGCAGGGCATTGGCGACGTGCGCGCTCAATTCCAGTCCGCTCATGCCCTGGGGCATGTTGACGTCGCTGAACACGACATCAAAGCCGCCGGTCGTATCGATCAGTTCAACGGCCTTCGGACCGTCGGTCGCCGTATGCACCTCGATACCGAAATCGCGCAGCGCCTGCCCGATCAGCTCACGCAGGTCGTCCTGGTCTTCGACCATCAACACACGAAGGGGCTCAGACATGCGCGACTTCCTCTAGGGCAGGTAACAACAAACGGACAGTGGTGCCGCGTCCAGGCGCGGTCTGGACATCGACGAAGCCGTCGCATTGGGACACGAAGCCAAACACCTGGCTCAGGCCCAGACCACTGCCCTTGCCGACTTCCTTGGTGGTGAAGAACGGTTCGCTGGCGCGCTCGGCCACATCCGGCGGCATGCCATTGCCCTGGTCTGTCACCGCGATGGCCACATAGCGGCGCTGCGTGGGGTTGGCCAGGTCCGGGGCCAGGCGGTGTTCGGCCGTGGCACTGATGGTGATCGTCCCGCCCTGCGGCATGGCCTCGCAGCTGTTGAGCAGCAGGTTCAATACAGCGGTATGCAACTGTACGCCATCGGTGGTGATTCGAGGTAGGTCGAAAGGCACTTCCAGACGCAGGCGGATGTTGTCCGGGCAGGCCCGCTGCAGCACGGGCAGTTCCTGTTCGAACAGCCGGGCTACCTGCAAGGGCTCGCGAACCAGGGTCTGGTCGGCCGAGAACGCCAGCAACTGGCGGGTCAGCAGCGAGCCCCGGTCGGCGGCGGCCTGGGCCAGTTCGGTCAGTTCACGGGTGCGCGCGTCGGCGCCGGGACGCAGCGAGATCAGGTCCAGCGCGTTGCCGATGGTAGTCAGCAGATTGTTGAATTCGTGGGCCAGCCCACGCGTGAGCCGGCCGACGCCCTCGAACTGCTGCAACTGCTCGCGCGCCCGCTGCGCATCCTGCAGCAGGCGCTGGGCGTGGTAGCGCTCGGTGACGTCCTGGGTGACCTTCACGAAGCCGAGGAGGGCGCCATCCTGGCGCACGGGTTCTATTACCTCGCTGGCGCGGAAGCATTCGCCGCTGCGGCGCACCCGCCAGCCTTCGCCGGCATAGCGACCCTGCTGTTCGGCCTGGACGAGGGTATGTTCGGCGGCGCCGGACGCGCGCTCGTCGGGCGCATAGAAAAGCCGCACATGCTGCCCCATCACTTCTTCGGTGGAATAGCCCTTGACCCGCTCGCAGCCACGGTTCCAGCTGCGGATGCACCCTTGCGCGTCGAGCAGATAGATCGCGTGATCGGAGACGTGATCGATCAACAGCTGCAACTGCAGGCGATCATCGGCTAGCGGCGCAATATCGGTGACTGCCTTGACCACGGCGGCGGCTTTACTCCCCCTGTAAGGGGCTGAACCGTAGGAGTCGCGGTGTGAAGATAGTGTCAACAACAGTTCTGAACACGCCGCCATCTGGCGTATAACGCCCGAATTCACAGTTCGGTTAACATCGAAGCCCTTTTCACGCTGGAACCGTGTGCATGAATGCAGCGCCCACCGCTCGCGACCGCTGGATCTGGCTGGCATCGGCCGGCCTGATGGGCTTCACCATCGCCTCGGAGCTGGTGGTGCCGCTGGGCTATGCGGTGTGGCTGACCTACTTCATGGCCGTAGGCGTCACCCTGTTCCAGCGCCGACTGGAGGCGCCGCTGCTGGTAGCGGTCGGCTCCTGCATCCTGCTTGCGTTGGGCTATCACCTGGCCCCGGCCAGCACCAATTCGGCATTCTCCTTCATCAACCGCACCATCGGCGGCATCTGTTTCCTGCTGATGGCGTTGACCGTGATCAAGGCCATCCAGGCCCGCCGCAGCGCCGCCGACGCGCTGTGGCTGCAGGAAGCCGAAAATGCCGTGACAGTCAGCCTGCGGGGCGACCCCGAACCGCGGGTGCTGGCCGATGAGGCCATGCGCACCCTGTGCGCGCGCCTGAACGCCGACGTGGGCGCCCTGTATCGCCTGCAGGGCGAACGGCTGCTGCTGGTGGGCGGGGCCGCGCTGCCGCCGCACTTGCCCGATTCGCTCCCGGCGTCTGCGGGGCAGTGGGGTGAAGTGCTGCGCCAGGGCCAGCCGCGCCGGTTGGAAGAAGGCGAAAGCCTGCTGGAAATTGAAACTGCGCTGGGACGAACCCCGGTTCACCAGCGCCTGCTCGGACCGATCACTGCCGATGGCGTGGTGATCGGCCTGGTCGAACTTGGCCGGGCCGGGGTGTCGCCGGCGCGCGCCCTGGAGCTGGAGCTGCTGCTGCAGTGCGCCGAACCGCTGGGCGTGGCCCTGCGCACCGCGCTGCTGCGCGCGCAGCTGGTCGAACTTCTGGAAGAAACCCAGCGCCAGAGCGAAGAACTGCAGACCCAGCAGGAAGAGCTGCGGGTGGCCAACGAAGAGCTTGAGGAACAGAGCCGCAGCCTGCTGCACTCGCAGGCCAGCCTGGAACAGCAGCAGGCCGAGCTGGAGCAGACCAACGTACAGCTGGAAGAGCGCACCCATGAGCTGGAAGCCCGCCAGCAGGCGCTGCTGATCGCGCAGGGCCAGCTGGTCCAGAACAGCCGCGAGCTGGAGGCCAGTTCGCGCTACAAGTCCGAATTCCTCGCCAACATGTCGCACGAGCTGCGCACGCCGCTCAACAGCGCGCTGATCCTGGCCAAGCTGCTGGCCGACAACAAGGACGGCACGCTGACCGCCGAACAGGTCAAGTACGCGCAGGCGATCCACTCGTCCAACAACGACCTGCTCGCGCTGATCAACGACATCCTCGACCTGTCGCGCATCGAAGCCGGACATGTCGAACTGGCCGAGGAGAACCTGGCGGTATCCAGCGTGCTGCAGCGCCTGAAGGAAACCTTCGAGCCGCTGGCCGCGCAGAAGGGCCTGGCGCTGGACATCCGCGCCGACACCGACGCGCCCAGCCAGCTGGTGGCCGATGGCCAGCGCCTGCAGCAGATCCTGAAGAACCTGCTGGCGAACGCGGTCAAGTTCACTGAACACGGCAGCGTCTCGCTGGTGGTGCGCGGCAACGGGGCAGGGCGCGTCCAGTTTGCGGTGACCGATACCGGTATCGGCATTCCGCAGGCGCAGACCGAAGTGATCTTCGAAGCGTTCCGCCAGGCCGACGGCAGCACCCGCCGGCGTTACGGCGGCACCGGCCTGGGCCTGTCGATCTCGCGCGACCTGGCTTCGCGCATGGGCGGCAGCATTTCCGTGTCCAGCGAACCGGGCCGCGGCAGCTGCTTCATCCTTGACCTGCCGCTGGCGGCGGGTACCGCGACCGCAGCCCCGATGGCGGCGCCCGATGTACGCCCTGCACCGGCCGCCAGGCCGGCCGCTCCGGCCCCGCTGTTCGGCAGCGCCCACGGTACGTCCGCGGCCACCCAGTCACCGCGCGTGGTCGATGACCGCGGCCGCCGCAGCCGCGCTGGGCGCATGATCCTGGTAGTGGAGGACGACGTGGTCTTCGCCGAGGCGCTGGTGGGCATGGCCCATGAGCTTGACTTCGACTGCGTGGTCGCGCAGACCGCCGAAGAAGCGCTGGCACTGGCCGCCGAGCTGCGCCCCAACGGCGTGCTGCTGGATATCGGGCTGCCCGATGTGTCAGGCCTGAGCGTGTTGGAGCGCCTCAAGCGCGACCCCGCGACGCGGCATATCCCGGTACACGTGGTGTCGGGGCTGGAACGTTCGCAGGTGGCGATGGAGCTGGGTGCGATCGGTTATGTGATCAAGCCGGCCACGCGCGAGCGCCTGGTCGAGGCGATCCAGCAATTGGAAGCCACCAGCGAGCGGGATGTGCGCCGCCTGTTGATCGTCGAGGACGACAGTGCCCTGCGCTCCAACCTGCAGCTGCTGCTGGGTCGCGACCAGCTGGAAATCACCGCGGTGGGCACGCTCGCCGAGGCGAAGGCCGAGCTGGCCGATTCAACCTTCGACTGCATGGTGACCGATCTGGCGCTGCCGGACGGGACCGGCTACGACCTGCTCGAACACATGGCCGGCAACGAGGCGGTGGCCTTCCCGCCGGTCATCGTCTACACCGGGCGTGCGCTGACCCGCGACGAAGAGCAGCGCCTGCGCCGCTATTCCAAGAGCATCATCATCAAGGGCGCACGCTCGCCCGAACGCCTGCTCGATGAAGTAACCCTGTTCCTGCACAGCGTGGAAGCCTCGCTGCCCAGCGACCAGCAGCGCCTGCTGCGCGAAGCGCGCCGTCGCGATGCGGTGCTGGACGGGCGTACCGTGCTGCTGGCGGAAGACGATGTACGCAACATCTTCGCCCTGTCCAGCGTGCTGGAACCGCTGGGGGTTAAGCTGGAGATCGCCCGCAACGGCCGCGAGGCGCTCGAACGCCTGGGGCCGGACATCGACCTGGTGCTGATGGACATCATGATGCCGGAGATGGACGGGCTGACCGCGATGCGCGAGATCCGCCGCGACAACCGCTGGCGCGATCTGCCGATCATCGCGCTGACCGCCAAGGCCATGCCCGATGACCGCGAGCATTGCCTGCAGGCCGGTGCCAACGATTACATCGCCAAGCCGATCGACGTGGACAAGCTGGTTTCGCTGTGCCGCGTGTGGTGTTCCCGCCGATGAACGAGGCCGATCTGTTCGACCTGGAGCTGCGGCTGCTGCTGGAGGCGGTATACCAGCGCTACCACTATGACTTCCGCGACTACGCGCTGGCCTCGTTGCGCCGGCGCATGCGCCACGCGATGGCGCGGTTCGACTGCGACAACATGGGCGCGCTGCAGCACCGGCTGCTGCATGAGCCGGAGACCTTCGCGCTGGCCATGCAGTATTTCACCGTGCAGGTCTCGGAGATGTTCCGTGACCCCGCCTACTTCCGCATGCTGCGCGAGCATGCCATCCCGGTGCTGCGCACCTATCCGTCGATCAAGCTGTGGATCGCCGGCTGCAGCACCGGCGAGGAAGTGTGGTCGCTGGCGATCCTGCTGCAGGAAGAGGGGCTGCTCGACCGTGCCATCATCTACGCCACCGATATCAACCCCGATGCGCTGGAGGCGGCCGAAACCGGCGCGTTCGCGCTGGACCGGCTGGCCCAGTTCAGCCGCAACTACCTCGAAGCCGGTGGCAGCGGTTCGTTGTCGGATTACTACACCACCGGGTACGGCAGCGTGGTGTTCGATCGACGGCTGAAGCGCAACATCGTGTTTGCCGACCACAGCCTGGCCACCGACACGGTGTTTTCCGAAGTGCACCTGGTGTCGTGCCGCAACGTGCTGATCTATTTCCAGCGCGCCCTGCAGGACCGTGCCATCGGGCTGTTCCACGAAGCGCTGGTGCACCGCGGCTTCCTGGGCCTGGGCAGCAAGGAGTCGCTGCAGTTCGGCGAGCATGCCGATGCGTTCGAAGCCTGCGCACGCGAGCAGCGCCTGTATCGGAAGCTGGCCTGATGAATGCCGCGGTGGAGCTGCCCCTGTTCGAGCTGGTGGTGGTCGGTGCCTCCGCCGGCGGTGTGAGCGCGCTGCAGCAGCTGCTGGCTGCGCTCCCGGCAGACCTGCCGATGCCGGTGCTGGTGGTGCTGCACCTTCCACGCGACCGCCCCAGCCGGATTGCCGGCCTGCTCGATGTGCGCTGCCCGTTGCCGGTGCGCGAGGCCGAGGACAAGCAGCCCCTGGTGGCCGGCACCGTTACGTTCGCGCCGCCGGACTACCACCTGCTGGTCGAAGACCGCCGCAGCCTGGCGTTGTCGGTGGATCCGCCGGTGCTGTATTCGCGGCCGGCGATCGACCCGCTGTTTGAAAGCGCCGCCGAGGTGTTCGGCAGCAGCGTGTTGGCCATCCTGCTCACCGGGGCCAGCAATGATGGCAGCGCCGGCGTTGCCGCGGTGCGCCGTGCCGGGGGCCAGGCTTGGATCCAGAGCCCCGATGATGCCTATTCCCCGATCATGCCAGCCGCTGCGCTGGCCCATGCCGGCGCCGACGCGGTGCTGACGCTCACCTCCCTATGCATGCGCATGAAAGGCCTTACCCGATGAATCTGATCGAGCCCACCACGTCGCCGGCCACCGAGCGTGTGAACCTGCTGATCGTCGATGACGTGCCGCAGAACCTGGTCGCCATGGAGGCGCTGCTGCGCCGCGACGGCCTGGACATCCTGTGCGCGGCCTCGGGTGCCGAAGCGCTGGAACTGCTGCTGGAGCACGAAGTGGCGCTGGCGCTGCTGGACGTGCACATGCCCGAGATCGATGGCTTTTCGCTGGCCGAGCTGATGCGCGGCTCGCAGCGCAGCCGCGATGTGCCGATCATCTTCCTGACCGCCTCGCCGAACGATCCGGTGCGCGCGTTCAAGGGCTACGAAAGCGGCGCGGTGGATTTCCTGCACAAGCCGATCGAGCCGCAGGTGATCATGAGCAAGGTCAACGTGTTCATCGAGCTCTACCAGCAGAAGCAGCTGCTCAAGGCGCGCAACCACGCGCTGGAGCACGCGCTCAAGCTCAATGAAACCATGATGGCGGTCCTCACCCACGACCTGCGCACCCCGCTGTCGGCGATCCTGCTGTGTGCCGACAAGTTGTCGCTGGACCTGCCCGACGACCCGTCTGCGCAGCAGACCCTGGTCCACCTGGAAAACAGCGCGGTGCGCATGGCGCGGATGGTCGAGCAGCTGCTGGACTTCTCGCGGATCCGCAGTGGTGGCCTGCGTCTGCAGACCGAGGAATGCGACCTGGCGGAAGTGGCCGCCGTGGTGGTCAACGAGATCGGCCGCGCCCACCCGAAGGCCAGGATCGAACTGCAGGTGGAGGGCGATACCCGTCTGCAGGGCGACCCGGACCGGTTGGCGCAGCTGCTCTCCAACCTGATCGGCAACGCGGTGCTGCATGGCGGCGACGCACCGGTGCAGGTCCAGGTGCGCGGTTTGCCCGGCGATGCACTGCGGCTGCAGGTGCGCAATGCCGGGCAGATTCCGGAAGCGTTGCTGCCGCGTCTGTTCGAACCGTTCAAGGCCAGTTTCCACGACAGCCGGGGGTTGGGGCTGGGGCTGTTCATCGCCCACGAGTTCGCACGGGCACATGGCGGCCTGCTGGTGGCGCGCAACCTGGAAGGGGCGGTGCTGTTCGAAACCCCGCTGCAGCGGCAGGTTCGCTAAACTGGGCGCATGTCGCCCACCCGAGCCAGGACGCCCACCCCACTGATCGATGCCCAGGTGCATGTGGAGGGGTTCGTGCAGGTGCGCGAGGCGAGGCGCTCGGAGCTGGTGGAAGATTACGTGGAGCTGATTGCCGACCTGATCGCCGACGGCCGCGAGGCGCGGCAGGTCGATATCGCCACCCGGCTGGGCGTTGCACAGCCGACCGTGGCCAAGGCGCTCAAGCGCCTGGTGAAGGAAGGATGGGCGGTCCAGCGCCCCTACCGGGGGGTGTTCCTGACCTCGGCCGGCGAACAGCTTGCCGTGGAAATGCGGGCCCGACACCAGACCGTGGAGCGCTTCCTGCTCGCCCTGGGCGTGGATCCCGATTCGGCCCGGCGCGACGCCGAAGGCATCGAGCACCACGTCAGCGAGGCCACCTTGGCCGCCTTCGACGCGTTCCTCCGCAAGGCCGACGGCGGTGGTTGAGCGCCTGCCACCGCCGCCGCCGCTGGGCGTGCCGGTGCACGACCAGGACGAGTACTGGATGCAGCACGCGCTGCGCCTGGCCGAACGCGCCGAGCGCGAGTTCAACGAGATTCCCGTGGGGGCCGTACTTGTCGGCAGCGACGGCGCGGTGCTGGGTGAGGGCTGGAACCTCAATATCGCCGACCACGACCCCAGTGCCCATGCCGAGATCGTGGCGATGCGGCAGGCGGGCAGGGTGCTGGCCAACCACCGGCTGCTTGGCAGCACCCTGTACGTGACGCTGGAGCCGTGCGCGATGTGCGCGATGGCGGTGGTGCATGCGCGGGTGGCGCGGCTGGTGTACGCGGCCACCGATCCCAAGACCGGTGCCTGCGGCAGTGTATTCGACCTGCTGGGTGACGCGCGCCACAACCACCGCGTGGAGCTGCACGGCGGGGTGCTGGCGAAACAGGCCAGCACCCGGCTGACCAATTATTTCCGGGCCAAGCGCGGCAAACCGCCGCTGCTGCTGGAATGAATTCACGGCAGGGCCGCGCCGCAGAGGCGGTATCATGTGCATTACACTCTGCACAAGGGAAGGACATGGCGGACAACGGTGCTGAAGGCGAACGACTGATCTGGATCGACCTGGAGATGACGGGTCTGGATACCGACAACGATTCGATCATCGAGATCGCTACCGTCGTCACCGATGCGCAGTTGAACGTGCTGGCCGAAGGCCCGGAGTTCGCCATCCACCACCCGGTGGAGCGTCTGGAAGCGATGGACGAATGGAACCGCAACCAGCACCGCCGTTCCGGGCTCTGGCAGCGCGTGGTCGACAGCCAGGTGACCGTGGCTCAGGCCGAGGCGCAGACGGTGAATTTCCTGGCGCAGTGGATCAAGGCCGGCGCATCGCCGATGTGTGGCAACTCGATCTGCCAGGATCGTCGTTTCCTGCACCGTGAAATGCCGCGGTTGGAGAAGTATTTCCACTACCGCAACCTGGATGTGTCCACGGTGAAGGAGCTGGCCCGGCGCTGGGCGCCCAGCGTCGCCGCCGGCGTGGGCAAGACCTCCAGCCATACCGCGCTGAGCGATGTGCATGATTCGATCGCCGAACTGCGCCACTACAGGCAGTACATGGGCGCTCTCTCAGGGCTTCCGGCAGCCTGACGATGGCGCCGGCCTTTGGCCGGGGCTACCGTGGTGCTTCATTCAATCTGCGGGCGGTATGATCCGGGCATGAGCCATATCGTCCGTATCGTGCCGCCGCCGCTGGAAGCGCAGATCCTGCCTACCTCGCAGGACTGGGCCGACCTGCAGCGGGCGGTCGGCCTGCTGGAATCGCCCACGCTCACCGCCAAGATGGCCAACCTGATCGGTTCGCCGCTGGAGTTCGCGGTGAAAAAGCTGCCGCAGTCGGTGTCGCGGCGCATCCACGGGGCGGTCGAGGCGGCGCTGTTCAAGTCGGCGCAGGCCGCGCTGTGGAGCATGGACAACACCCCGGGCAAGGCCGCGTCCACGCGCTGGCACAAGGTGGCGGCCGCCACCACCGGTGCCTTGGGCGGTGCGTTCGGCTTCACCGCGCTGTTCCTCGAACTGCCGGTGTCGACCACGATCATGATGCGCTCGGTCGCCGACGTGGCGCGCAGCGAAGGCTTCGACCTGAGCGAGATGGGCACCCGCCACGCCTGCCTGGAAGTGTTCGCGCTGGGCGGCAACTCCGGCCAGGACGACGCCAGTGAGACCGGCTACTACATCACCCGTGGCTTCACCGCCGAAGTGATGCGCCACCTGTCGGCCGAACTGGCTGGCGCGGCGGTCGGCGGTGGCGGGGTGATGATCGGCTTGACCCCGAAGGAGGCCGGCAAGTGGCTGGCCAAGATCGTCGAGAAGGTGGCCGCGCGCTTCGGCGTGGTGGTCACCGAGAAGTTCGCCGCCCAAGCGGTGCCGATCATCGGCGCGGTGGCTGGCGCCACCCTGAACACGATGTTCACCGACTACTACCAGGACATGGCCCGCGGCCACTTCATCGTGCGCCGCCTCGAACGCCAGTACGGCTACGAAACAGTCCGTGCCGCCTACAACCAACTGGCAGGCGAGATTCCGTAGCGACACGCCGCCCGTGTCCCGGGCGGTCCGTTCGCAGCCGATGCGCCTGCACCGGCCCGTTGTCGTGGGACACGCATGGCGTGTCGCTACGATGTCGGGCCCCGATCATTGCATTCACGGCACAACACTATTGCCGCCAAAGGCCTGTTCCCAACAGCCTGTGATCCCCATCCTTGCCACAGTCTCCAGCAAGGAACCCCCATGCTCTTCACCCCCTACCGCCTCGGTCCGCTGACCCTGCCCAACCGCATCGTCATGCCGCCGATGACCCGCTCACGCGCCGCCACCGGCAACGTCGCCACTCCGCTGATGGCCCAGTACTACGCCCAGCGCGCCTCGGCCGGCCTGATCGTCAGCGAAGGCACCCAGATCAGCCCGCAGGGGCAGGGCTACGCCTGGACCCCCGGCATCCACGACGACGCCCAGGTTGCCGGCTGGCGCGGCGTCACCGACGCCGTGCACGCCGCCGGTGGCCGCATCTTCGCCCAGCTCTGGCACGTGGGCCGCATCTCGCACGTGGACCTGCAGCCCAACGGCGCAGCGCCGGTCTCGTCCTCGGCCCTGCAGGCCGACGGCGTCAAGGTCTTCGTCGACGTCGCCGGCACCGGTCCGCAGGGCGGGGTAGGCGAGATGGTCCAGCACTCCATGCCGCGTGCGCTCGAGATAACCGAGATCCCGCAGATCGTGCGCGATTACGCGCTGGCCGCCCGCCGCGCCATCGACGCCGGCTTCGACGGCGTTGAACTGCACGGGGCCAACGGTTACCTGATCAACCAGTTCATCGATTCCCGGGCCAACCAGCGTACCGACGGCTACGGCGGTTCGCTGCAGAACCGCCTGCGTTTCCTGCGCGAAGTCGCCGAAGCGGTCGCCGCCGAAGTGGGCGCCGACCGTGTCGGCGTGCGCCTTGCCCCGCTGACCACCCTTCAGGGCGCCGTCGACGACACCCCGCAGGCCACTTACCTGGCCGCCGCGCACATCCTCGACAGCATCGGCGTGGCCTATCTGCACATCGCCGAAGCGGACTGGGAAGACGCCCCGATGATGCCGGTGGCGTTCAAGGAAGCGCTGCGGATGATCTATCGCGGCACCCTGATCTATGCGGGCAAGTACACGGTTGAGCGCGCCGAGGAAGCACTGGCCAAGGGCTGGGCCGACCTGATCGGTTTCGGCCGACCGTTCATCGCCAACCCCGACCTGCCGGCTCGCCTGCAGCAGGGCCTGGCGTTGAACGCTCCTGACAAGGCCACGTACTTTGGTGGGGCTGAGGCCGGTTTTACCGACTATCCGATCGCGGAAGGGGTGGAGGCCTGATCCACGAAAAACCCCGCCGAAGCGGGGTTTTTCGTTATCAGCCCTTGGCCTTGAGCTTGGCCAACCGCAGCCAGGTATCGACCACGGTGTCCGGGTTCAGCGACACCGACTCGATGCCTTCCTGCATCAGCCACTCGGCCAGGTCCGGATGATCGGACGGGCCCTGACCGCAGATGCCCACGTACTTGCCCTTGGCGCGTGCGGCCTTGATCGCCATCGACAGCAGCTTCTTGACCGCAGGATTCCGCTCGTCGAACAGGTGCGCCACGATCGACGAATCGCGGTCCAGGCCCAGCGTCAGCTGGGTCAGATCGTTGGAACCGATCGAGAAGCCGTCGAAGATCTCCAGGAACTCATCGGCGAGCAGCGCGTTGGACGGCACCTCGCACATCATGATGATCTTCAGCCCGTTCTCGCCCTGCTTCAGGCCGTTCTGTTCCAGCACCTCGACGACCTTGCGGCCTTCTTCCAGCGTGCGCACGAACGGAATCATCACCCACAGGTTGTCCAGGCCCATCTCGTTGCGCACGCGCAGCACGGCCTTGCATTCGAGCGCAAAGGCAGCCGAGAAGCTCGGATCGACATAACGGCTGGCGCCGCGGAAGCCGATCATCGGGTTCTCTTCGTGTGGCTCGTAGCTGCTGCCGCCGATCAGGTTGGCATATTCGTTGGACTTGAAGTCCGACAGGCGCACGATCACCGGATTCGGTGCCACAGACGCGGTCAACGTGGCGATGCCTTCAGCCAGGCGGTTCACATAGAAGCTGACCGGATCGGCGTAACCGGCGATCTTCTCGTCGATCTTCTTCTTCGTGGCCGCATCCTGGCGGTCGTATTCCAGCAGCGCGTTGGGATGGATGCCGATGTGGCTGGCAATGATCATCTCCAGGCGGGCCAGGCCGATGCCGGCGTTCGGCAGCTGGCCGAAGTCGAAGGCACGTTCCGGGTTGGCCACGTTCATCATGATCTTCAACGGCGCCGGCGGCATGTTGCCCAGGTCCGTGGTGGTGCGCTCGAAGTCCAGCTTGCCTTCGTAGATGAAGCCGGTGTCGCCCTCGGCGCAGCTGACCGTCACTTCCTGGCCATCCTGCAGCACCTGGGTGGCGTTGCCCGAGCCGACCACGGCCGGCACGCCCAACTCACGCGCGATGATCGCGGCGTGGCAGGTACGACCGCCACGGTTGGTGACGATCGCCGAGGCGCGCTTCATCACCGGCTCCCAATCGGGGTCGGTCATGTCGGCAATCAGCACGTCGCCCGGCTGGACGCGCGCCATGTCTTCCAGCGACTTGACCACACGCGCCACGCCCGCGCCGATCTTGGCGCCCACCGCGCGACCCTCGGCCAGCACCTTGCCGTCCTTCTGGTTCAGTGCGAAACGCTCGATCTGGGTGGCATGGCCGCGCGACTTCACCGTTTCCGGGCGCGCCTGCACGATGAACAGCTTGCCGCTCACGCCGTCCTTGGCCCACTCGATATCCATCGGGCGGCCGTAATGCTTTTCGATGATCAGCGCCTGCTTCGACAATTCCTGCACGTCCTCATCGCTGATCGAGAAGGTGTTGCGGATCTCGACAGGGGTGTCTTCGATGCGGACGCGCTCGCCCGGGACATCCGAATACACCATGCGGATCGCCTTGCTGCCCAGCGATCGGCGCAGGATGGCCGGCTTGCCGGCGTTCAGCGTGGGCTTGTAGACGTAGAACTCGTCGGGGTTGACCGCACCCTGTACGACCATTTCGCCCAGGCCGAAGCTGGAGGTCACGAACACCACGTCACGGAAGCCCGATTCGGTGTCCAGGGTGAACAGCACGCCGGACGAACCCACGCCCGAGCGCACCATCAGCTGCACGCCCGAGGAAAGGAACACGTCTTCGTGCTTGAAACCGTGGTGCACGCGGTAGGCGATGGCACGGTCGTTATACAGCGAGGCGAACACTTCCTTGACCTTGTGCACGACATCGTCGGCACCGGTGACGTTGAGGAAGGTTTCCTGCTGGCCGGCGAAAGAAGCGTCGGGCAGGTCTTCGGCGGTGGCCGACGAACGCACCGCCACGGCCACGTCGCCGCCGCCGTTTTCGTCGCAGAGCTGCTGGTAGGCGCTGCGGATGTCCTGGTCCAGCTGCGGCTGCAGCGGCGCGTCGATCACCCAGCCGCGGATTTCCTTGCCGGCAGCCGTGAGCGCGGCGACATCTTCCACGTCCAGCGTGGCCAGCCTGTCGAAAATGCGCTTGGACAGATCGTTGTGCGCGATGAAGTCCTTGAAGGCTTCAGCGGTGGTTGCGTAACCGCCGGGGACAGAAACCCCCAGACCGGCAAGGTTGCCGATCATTTCGCCCAGCGACGAATTCTTGCCGCCTACGCGGGCCAGGTCGGCCAGGCGCAGTTCGTGCAACCACAGGATATTCTCGTTCAAGCGCGATGCTCCGTTTGGCCATCGCCCGAGGCGGGCTTGGATGGCCACGTCCGTAGGAAGAAGCCGATATGATGCCGGGCATACCGCCGTCGGCACAAGCTTGTATCGTCGGCCTTTTTAAGCTTCAGAGGGGGTAAAAGGCGCATGTCGACCATCCGTCCGGTGTTTTATGTATCCGATGGAACCGGTATCACCGCTGAAACCATTGGGCATAGCCTGCTGACCCAGTTCTCCGGGTTCAGCTTCATCACCGACCGGATGTCGTTCATCGACGATCCGGAAAAGGCCCGCGAAGCGTGTGAAAGGATCCGGGCGGCGGGGGAGCGCTACCAGGTCCGGCCGATCGTGGTGAGCTCCTGCGTGGACAGCGGGCTCAGCATGATCCTCGCCGAAAGCGGCGGGCTGATGCTGGACGTCTTCGCCCCCTTCATCGAGCCGCTGGAGCGTGAGCTGGCCGTGAACCGCCATTCCCGGGTGGGCCAGGCGCACGGCATGGTGGATTTCGAGACCTACCATCGCCGCATCAACGCGATGAACTTCGCGCTGACCCACGACGACGGCATCGCGATCAACTATGACGATGCCGACGTGATCCTGGTGGCGGTATCGCGGGCTGGCAAGACCCCGACCTGCATCTACCTGGCCCTGCATTACGGGGTGCGGGCGGCCAACTACCCGCTGACCGATGAGGACCTGGAGCAGGACCGCCTGCCGGCCCGGCTGCGGCCTTACCGCAAGAAGCTGTTCGGGCTGACCATCGACCCGGACCGTCTGCAGCAGATCCGTCAGGAGCGCCGCCCGAACTCGCGCTACGCGAACCTGGAGACCTGCCGGCGCGAGGTCGCCGCGGCCGAGACCATGTTCCGGATGGAGCGCATTCCCACCCTGAGCACCACCCATACCTCGATCGAGGAAATCTCGAGCAAGGTGTTGACCACGTTGGGGTTGCAGCGGGAGCTTTATTAGGGCTCACGACCAACGGTCGTGAGCTACCGGACCAACGGTCGTGAGCTACCCGGCGCGGGGCGCCCCTTTTGGACGGTCGCTGCCGTCCCCACGTTGGATTCTTCAACGTGTAGGATCGGATACATGGCCCAGGCATCGCCCCGCATCGAACGCATTCCCCGGCTCAGCCGCCTGAGCTGGCTCATGGGCCTGTACGCCGAGAATTACCGCCACCTGGTGCGGCTGTTCGAACCGGCCGGGCTGGAACCGGGCAGCTACGTGTCCTCGGTGGGGGATGGGCTGGATGTGCGGCTTGACGTCATCGAATGCCATCCCTACACGGTCGAACTGCGCCTGACCTACGACTTCGCCGACCCGGTGACCGGCCAGCCCGACCCGTCGGCCTACGTGCGGCTGTACCGCGATGCGCGCCAGGCCGAGACCACCCATTGCTACGTGGGCCGCCGCTGGCAGGATGTGGTGGGCATGTACCCACCGCCGGCCGAGCTGATCAGCCACCGCATGCGCATGAACACCTTCCTCGGCAAGTGGCTGGAATACCTGGCCGAGCGTGGGCATGGGGTGGCTACGCTGCAGCGTGACCCCGATGCGCTGCCGGCCCCGGCCGACACCCGCCGCGCCCAGATCGCCGGCTGAGCGACCGGCCCGGCACGGATCGCGCATAATCGGCGATCGTGTCCTGTGAGCTGTTGCCTCCATGCCCTATACCCCGATCGTGGCCACGCTGGGCTACGTGCTGTCGCCCGATGGTCGCCAGGCCCTGATGATCCACCGCAACGCACGGCCGGGTGACCAGCACTTGGGCAAGTACAACGGACTGGGCGGCAAGGTCGAGCGCGACGAGGACGTGGCCGCCGGCATGCGCCGGGAAATCCTGGAGGAAGCCGGGATCGAGTGCGGCACCATGCGCATGCGCGGCACCATCAGCTGGCCCGGGTTCGGCAAGCACGGCGAAGACTGGTTCGGTTTCGTGTTCGTCATCGACGACTTCACCGGCACGCCGTTGACCTCCAATCCCGAAGGCACCCTGGAATGGGTGGACGTGGACAAGCTGGAGACCCTGCCGCTGTGGGAGGGCGATCGTCAGTTCCTGCCGCTGGTGTTCGACGACGACCCGCGCCCGTTCCATGGGGTGATGCCCTATCGCGACGGCACGATGCAGTCCTGGTCGTACACCCGGCTTTAACGATAGGCTGGGCTTATCCACAGGGGGTGTGGATGACCGGTGCGTAAGTTTGTGGATAACGCGCGGCACCGACCGGCCCCCATGGCTGTCAAGATGGGTGGCGAAAAATTCGCCGCCCGTCAGCGTCGCGTGAGCCAGGCGCGAAGGTCGGCGTACGTGAAGGCTGTCCCGGTTCGGCCCGGTCGCGGTACTCTTTCGGCATTGCCGCCCACCGAGCTTCCATGAAACGTCACTTCACGATGCTGCGCGAGTTCCAGCTGGCCGACTGGTTCACCTTGGCCAACGCGTTCTGCGGTACCGGTGCGGTGTTTGCGGCCATGCGCTTCCTGCAGGATGGCGAACGCAGCTACCTGCTGTTCGGCATGGCGCTGATCCCGCTGGCCTTCATCTTCGATGCGCTGGACGGGCGGATCGCGCGCTGGCGCAAGTCCAGTTCCACGCTGGGCCGCGAGCTGGACTCGCTGTCGGACGTGATTTCCTTTGGCGTGGCCCCGGCCGCGCTGGCCTATGCCTGCGGCATGCAGGGCGGCTGGGACTGGCTGGTGCTGAGTTATTTCGTGTGCTGCGGCGTGAGCCGGCTGGCCCGCTACAACGTGACCGCCGAAGCGCTGGCGGGCGAAGGCGACAAGGTGCCGTACTTCGAGGGCACCCCCATCCCCACCAGCCTGGCGCTGGTGGTGGTGCTGGCCGTCGCCGCCAGCATGGGCGCCATCGGCCAGGACCTGTGGCTGGGGCGCTGGCAGCTGGGGCCGTGGCAGCTGCACCCGCTGGTGCTGCTGTTTGCCTTGTCGGGGTCGTTGATGATCAGCAAGACCCTGCGCATTCCCAAGCCATGAGTACCGCGGGCGGCGGCCACGACGCAGGCGACTTCGAGGCGCTGGCCCGGCAGTACTTCAGCGCCTGGGGCGATGCGCTGCGACACGCCGCGGGGCCGCCCGGGGCCGACACGGCCGGCGCCGCGCCGGGCACCTGGCAGCAGACCATCGAAGGCTGGGCGCAGCTGATGTCCAACCCGGGCAACCGCCAGTCCGAAGACGCCGTGCACCGCTTCCGCGAACAGGCCGGCGGCTGGTACGGCACCATGCAGCAGGTCGCCGCGCGTTTTGCCGGCCGGGACAGCAGCAGTGCCGATATCGCCCAGGCGTGGCGTGAAGCCGTGGAGGGGCAGGGCGACGGCCTGCTCAAGTGGATGCTGCAAGGCGCACGTGGGCACACGCAGGCCGGCGGTCCCGACCTGCTGGCGCTGCTGGAGCGGCTGCAGCGGGACTTCGAGCCGTGGCTGCAGAGCCCCGCGTTCGGCCCCGGCCGCGAACATCAGGCACGCTGGCAGGCGCTGCTGCGCGCCCAGCAGGAGTACCAGGGTCACGCCCGTGACTACGTGGACCAGATCAAGCGGGCGCTGGACGAGGCGTTCACCCTCTTCGAGCAGCGCCTCGCCGAGCATGAGCAGCCAGGCAACCAGCTGACCAGCGCGCGCGCGATGTTCGACCTGTGGATCGAGGCGGCCGAAGAGGCCTACGCCAAGGTCGCGATGTCCGAGCCGTTCCAGCAGGTTTACGCCGCGCTCGGCAACGCGCAGATGCGCCTGCGCGGCGCGGCCCAGCAGGAAGTGGAGCGGATCAGCGAGGCGTTCGGCCTGCCGACCCGCACCGAGATGGATGCCGCGCACCGGCGCATCACCGAACTGGAACGGCTGGTACGGCGCATGGCTGCGGCAACCAGGCCGTCGCCGTCGCCCGCTGCGGAAAAGCCGGCAAGGAAGGCTGCAAAAAAGGCCGCGCCCAAGCCGCGTGCGCGCAAGGCGGCACCATGAAGGGACCACTCGGTTTCAACGCCGAAGACCTGCTGCAGGAAACGCTGTCCATGCAGCGCAAGCTGATGGACGGCCTGAAGCTGTTGCCGTCGGTGGAGGACGTGGACTACGGCGCCACCGCGCGCGAGGAAGTCTGGCGCGACGGCAAGGTCACGCTGTACCGCTTCGTCGGTGGGCAGGCGCCGGTACAGCGCACTCCGCTGCTGATCGTGTACGCGCTGGTCAACCGCCCGTACATGGTGGATCTGCAGGCCGACCGCTCGCTGGTCCAGCGCCTGCTGGCGCTGGGGCACGACGTTTACGTGCTGGACTGGGGCTACCCGGACCGCTCGGAGCGCTACCAGACGCTCGAAGACTATCTGCTGCGTTATGTCGATGGCGCCGTCGACCACCTGGTGGCCGCCAATGACGGCGCACCAGTCAACATGCTCGGGGTCTGCCAGGGCGGGGTGTTCGCACTGTGCTACGCCGCGTTGCGCCAGCCCAAGCTGGCCAACCTGATCACCATGGTGACCCCGGTGGATTTCCAGACCCCGGACAACATGCTCTCGCACTGGGCGCGGCAGGTGGACGTGGACCTGCTGGTGGATACGCTGGGCAACATCCCGGCCGACCTGATGAACGCCAGCTACCTGATGCTCAAGCCATTCCGGCTCAACATCCAGAAATACGTGGGGTTGCTGGATATTCTCGACGACAAGGCCGCGCTGCAGGATTTCCTGCGCATGGAGAAGTGGATCTTCGATTCGCCGGACCTGGCCGGTGAGGCCTTCCGTGACTTCATCAAACAGTTCTACCAGGGCAATGGCCTCATGCATGACGGGGTGACGATCGGCGAAGAGCACGTCGACCTGCGCCAGGTCACCCTGCCGGTGCTGAACATCTACGCCGAGCAGGATCACCTGGTGCCGCCGGATGCGTCGCGCGCGATGGGCGGGCGGATCGGCAGCAGCGACTACACCGAAAGCAGCTTCCGCGGCGGCCATATCGGCATCTACGTCTCCGGCCGCGCGCAGCGCGAAGTGCCAGGTACGATATCGGCCTGGCTGGCGGAGCGCAGCTGATGGACATCCGCTGGACGCTGGCACTTATGATCGCGCTGGGTGCCTTCAATGGCAGCGTCACGGCAGCGCCCAGCGAAGCGGCCCGCCGCGAGATCGCCGCCCTGATCGGCGCGCTGGACGGGTCGTCCTGCCGCTTCCAGCGCAACGGCAGTTGGCACGACGCCGCCGAAGCGCGGGCACACCTGCAGCGCAAGTACGATTACCTGCTGAAGAAGGACAAGGTCGATACCGCCGAGCAGTTCATCGAGCGGGCCGCCAGCCAGAGCAGCATGAGCGGCAGGCCGTACCGGATCGCGTGCCCGGGTCAGCCCGAGCAGACGGCGGCGGCATGGTTCGGTGCGCGCCTGCAGGCGCTGCGGAAGCCGCGCTGAACCAGGGACGCGGGATTTTCCATCAACGCACCGGCTACACACCCGCTGCGCTACTGTTCCCCGCACTACTGCTGGAGGATCCCGCCATGAATACCACCGCCCCCCGCACGCTGTCGCGCTCGCTCAACGACCGCATGATTGCCGGGGTGATGGGCGGCATTGCCCACCGTTTCGGCTGGAGCCCGACTCTGCTGCGGGTCCTGTTCGTGCTCGTGTCGCTGGCGTCGGCCGCGTTTCCGGGCATCCTGGTGTATCTGGTGCTGTGGCTGCTGATCCCCAACGAGGCCGATTGAGCCTGCCGCCATTGGCGCTGCGCGCGCTGCAGGGACTGGGCGCGGTCTGGACCTCGCCCAACACCCTGATCGGCGTGCTGGGCGGACTGGCCGGGATGCTGGCCGGCGCACGCCCGTACTGGAGCCGACGTGACGTCGCCCTGGTGTTCCGTGAGTACCCTTGGGGACCGGGTGGCGCGATCACCCTGGGCAATGTAATTCTGCACACCGGCGCCAGCCTCGACATCCCCTGCCGGACCTATGCGCACCAGGCCGGGCACTGCACCGAACCGGTCATCGGCCTGCATGATCACGAGCGCGCACATGTCTACCAGTACCTGGTGTTGGGGCCGTTCTACCTGCCGGTGTACCTGTTGTGCGGCGGGGTGAGCGCCCGCAACCCGTTCGAGCGGGCGGCGGACCTGTACGCGCTGAACGGCCACGGCTGGTGGCCGTTGAAAAGACGCTAGACAACGCGCCCGCAACGCGAGGTCATCTGCATGCAAAGAAACGTCATTAGCCTTCTGACAAACCACTCGGGTTGAGCGCGCTAAGCTGTGCGTCGAAGGACATGCACGACGTTTCTGGAGGAACACATCACATGGCAATCGTTCTTTATGTCGGTGGTAGCAAGGATGGCGACAAGGGCCTGGTGCCCTACGGTTTCAGCAAATCACGCGCCGATACCGACATTGGCCCGGAGATCTACACCGAGCGCTTCATGGAACTGCAGGGGCTGGGCAGGATCCGGGTCATGGCGCTGGAATCGCTGCAGGACGAAGCGGTGAAGGCGCGTGCGGCGCAGCATTACCGATGACGCCTGCCGCCCCGCGGTCGGTACCTGCGGGGTATGACAATGTCAACGGGTTTCCCCCGCCGCCGCGCGTTGCCACAATCGGTGTTTTCCGCATAGTGGCTTCGGCCGGACGCAATGCCAGACCTCAAGCTCGCCCAGCAGATCGCCCAGACCATCGCCGACGAAATCGGTGCCCAGCCTGCCCAGGCGCACGCCGCCATCGCCCTGCTCGACGAAGGCGCCAGCGTTCCGTTCATTGCCCGCTACCGCAAGGAGGTCACCGGGGGCCTTGACGACACCCAGCTGCGCAACCTGGAAAGCCGGCTGACCTACCTCCGCGAGCTGGAAGAGCGCCGCGCAGCGGTGCTGGCCAGCATCGACGAACAGGGCAAGCTCAGCGACGAACTGCGCCATGACATCCTGGCCGCAGACACCAAATCGCGGCTGGAAGACCTGTATCTGCCGTACAAGCCCAAGCGCCGCACCCGCGCCCAGATCGCACGCGAGGCCGGGCTGGAACCGCTGGCCGACGGCCTGCTGGAAGACCCAACGCTGGATCCGCAGGTGTTCGCGGCCGGCTTCGTCGACGCCGACAAGGGCGTGGCCGACACCAAGGCGGCGCTGGAAGGCGCGCGCGCGATCCTGATGGAGCGCTGGGGTGAAGACGCCGCGCTGGTCGGTGAGCTGCGCGCCTGGCTGGGCGAGCACGGCGTGATCCGTGCACGCGTGGCCGAAGGCAAGGAAGCGCAGGGTGCCAAGTACCGCGATTATTTCGAGCACGCCGAGGGGCTGGCCAGGATTCCCTCGCACCGCCTGCTGGCGCTGTTCCGCGCCCGCCGCGAGGAGATTCTGTTCCTGGAACTGGACCCCGGCAGCGATGCGGAAGCCGGCCACGTGTATGCCGAAGGCCGCGTGGCGTTCAGGGCCGGGATCCGCGACGCGGGCCGTCCGGCTGACCGCTGGCTGCTCGACGCCTGTCGCCTGACCTGGCGCGCGAAGCTGCACATGCACCTGCTGCTGGACCTGTTCAACCAGGCCCGCGAGAAGGCCGAGGCCGAGGCCATCGCGGTGTTCGGCGACAACCTGAAGGACCTGCTGCTGGCCGCGCCGGCAGGGCCCAGGACGGTGCTCGGACTGGACCCCGGCATCCGCACCGGCTGCAAGATCGCCGTGGTTGATGCCACCGGCAAGCTGGTGGCCACCGATACGATCTACCCGCACGAACCCCGTCGCCAGTGGGACCAGTCGCTGCAGACCATCAAGCAGCTGTGCATGAAGCACAACGTGGAGCTGATCGCGATCGGCAACGGCACCGCCAGCCGCGAAACCGACAAACTTGCCGGCGAAGCGATCCAGGCGCTGGGCGACGCGAAGCTGCAGAAGATCGTGGTCAGCGAAGCCGGTGCCTCGGTGTATTCGGCGTCTGAGTTCGCGGCCAGGGAATTTCCGGACCTGGACGTATCGATCCGGGGTGCGGTCTCGATTGCGCGGCGCCTGCAGGATCCGCTGGCCGAACTGGTGAAGATCGAACCGAAGGCGATCGGCGTGGGCCAGTACCAGCACGACGTCGACCAATACCGGCTGGCGCGGGCACTGGACGCGCGCGTGGAGGACTGCGTCAACGCCGTCGGCGTGCACGTCAACACCGCCTCGGCAGCGCTGCTGTCGCGGGTGTCGGGGCTGTCCTCCACCGTGGCCGAGAACATCGTGCGCCACCGCGACGAGAACGGTCCGTTCAAGCGCCGCAAGGACCTGCTCAAAGTGCCGCGGCTGGGTGACAAGACCTTTGAACAGTGTGCAGGCTTCCTGCGCATCGCCGACGGCGACCAGCCGCTGGATGCCTCCTCGGTACACCCGGAAGCCTATCCGGTGGTGGAGCGTATCGTGGCCGCGACCGCGCGCCCGATCAAGGCGCTGATCGGTGATGGCAGCTTCCTGCGCGGGTTGCAGGCCGAACAGTTCACCGACGCCACCTTCGGCCTGCCGACCGTACGCGACATCCTCAAGGAACTTGAAAAGCCCGGTCGCGACCCGCGCCCGGAGTTCAAGGCCGCGCGTTTTGCCGACGGTGTGGAAGAGATCAAGGACCTCAAGCCGGGCATGGTGCTCGAAGGCGTGGTCAGCAACGTGGCCGCCTTCGGCGCGTTCGTGGACATCGGCGTGCACCAGGATGGCCTGATCCATATTTCGGCGTTGTCCGACACCTACGTGAAGGACCCGCGTGACGTGGTCAAAGCCGGCGACATCGTCAAGGTGAAAGTGCTGGAGGTCGATGTGGCACGCAAGCGGATTGCGCTGACCCGGCGGCTGGACGACAGCCCCACCCCGGCGAGGGCCCCGGGCGAGCGCGCCCCACGCGCGGCCGGCGGCGGCCGGCGCGAGGGCGGCAGTGCCCGGCCGGGCGGTCGTGGCGCGGCCGCTGGCCCACGCCCGGGCAGCAGCGTACCGCCGGCCAACAACGCCTTGGCTGACGCCTTCGCGCGCGCCAAGCGCGGAGGCTGAGACGGGCCCCTGCGGGGCCGTGAGGAAGGCTTGACCCCGTTTCCCGTTGAATGCCGGTACGCTAGGCACGCGGTGGGAGGCCAGATGACAGATCAGCAGGCGGGGCAATGCGGTCCAGGCCAGTACGATGGCGCCATCCGTGGCGCCCTGGGGGTGCGCGCATGAATCCGGTGCCGACCCCCGTCGATGCACTGCAGGAGGCATTGGAGCAGCGCCGCCGGCTGGAAATGATCATCGACGGCACGGCGATGGGCACCTGGGAGTGGAACTGCCAGACCGGTACGATGTGGGTCAACGAGCGCTGGGCGCAGATCGTCGGTTACACCCGCGCGGAACTGGCGCCGATCACGCCCGAGACCTTCTTCCGGCTGGTGCATCCCGACGATCTGGCGCGCTCCAATGCACTGCTTCGTGAGCACCTCGAAGGCCGCTCACCGCATTACGACAGCCTGTGCCGGATGCGCCACAAGGAAGGGCGCTGGATCTGGGTGCAGGACCGGGGACGGGTCTACGAGTGGGATGCGCAGGGCCAACCGCTCAAGATGGCCGGTGCGCATGCCGACGTCAGCGACCTGCAGAACGCTCTCGAAGATGCGGCGGACATGCGCCAGCGCCTGCAGGCGCTGGTGGATGCGTCCGACGAAGTGGCGGTGATCGCCACCGATCCCGACGGCGTGGTCAACCTGTTCAACAGCGGGGCGCAGAAGCTGCTGGGTTACCACCCCGATGAGGTCATCGGTCGGGTCAATCCCGGGCTGTTCCACGAAGTGCATGAGATGGAGGAATACCTGCGCCCGCTGGCGGATGCCGAGGGCCGGGTGCCCACCATCTTCGAGGCGCTGACCACGCGCGCCGCGCACGGCACCTGGTCGCACCAGTGGACCTTCGTACGCAAGGATGGCGAACACCGCCAGGTCCGGCTGTCGATCAGTCCGCTCGACTCCGGCAACGGCCAGCGTCTGGGCTACCTCGGCATGGCAGTGGACATCACGCCGTTGCTGGAGATGCGCGAGCAGGCGTACGTCGCCGCCGAGAAATTCGCAGGTGCCTTTTCGTCCGCCGCCCTGGGCATGGCGCTGGTGTCGCTGGAAGGGCGCTGGCTGGACGTCAACGACGCGCTGTGCGGCATCCTGGGCTACAGCCGTGCCGAACTGCTGGAGATCGATTTCCAGACCCTGACCCATCCTGATGACCTCAACACCGACCTGGCGCTGGTCGGCGACCTGCTGGCCGGCCGCCGGGACCATTACCACATGGACAAGCGCTATCTGGGCAAGGGCGGCAACGTGGTCTGGGGCCGGCTGTCGGTCTCGCTGGTGCGGGCCCCGCATGGTGAGCCGTTGCATTTCGTGTCGCAGATCCAGGATGTCACCGCCCAGCGGCTCAGTGGCCAGCAACTGCGTGAATCCGAGCATCGCACCCGGGTAACCCTCGACGCGGTGGCCGACATGGTGCTCACCCTGGATCTGCAAGGGCGCATCCAGTACGCCAATGCGGCGGCCACGCGCGCGCTGGCAGGGGAGGGGGCCGCGCCGGTCACCGGCAGCCAGGTCCAGGACGTGATGGAACTGACCACCGAGTACGCGCCGCGCTCGCCGCTGGATCTGGCAGTACTGCTGGATGCGGAAAGCAATGCGGTGGACCTGCATTCGGACCTGCTGTTGTCAGTGGGCGCCCAGCTGTTGCCGGTTGACCTCACCCGGGCCTGGCTGCAGGCTGGGGACGGTCAGGTCACCGGTGCGGTGTGGGTGATCCGTGATGTCACCCAGCAGCGTGCGCGCCAGCGCGAGGCCCGTCACCTGGCCGAGGTGGACCCGCTGACCGAGCTGAGCAACCGGCGCGGTTTCGAAGCGCACCTGCAGGAGGCCATTACCCGGGTGGCCCGGACCGGGCAGTCCGCCTCGCTGATGTTCATCGACCTGGACGACTTCAAGCCGATCAACGACAGCCACGGCCACCTCGCCGGAGATGCCATGCTGTGGGCCGTCGCGGCGGTGCTCCGGCATGGCGTGCGCGATTCGGACATCGTGGCTCGCCTGGGTGGCGACGAGTTCGCGGTGATCCTGGCCGGTTGCTCACTCCGGCGTGCGCGGCGCATTGCCAGCGACCTGCTGGAGGCAGTGCGCACGCTCAGCGTGCCGTGGGGCGCGGAGCGCCTCGTGGTCGGAACCAGCATCGGCATCGCCGCGATCGGCGGCCACATGAGCGTGGATACGGCTGTGGCTGCGGCCGACGCACAGTGCTACCGGGCCAAGGCACTGGGCAAGAACAATGTGCAGGTGGAAGCGCCCGTGCATGGGGGCCCGGATCCGCTGGACACAGGCGATGGCGACATCGACCTGGACAGCAGTGAGGGCGGGCCGGGCTGAACCGGTCAGCACGTGCCGGTTCCGCCGCGACCCGGTTATCTCAAACGCAGCCGCGAAGCGTCGACCGCCACATCCCGGCCGTTGTGAAGGCATTATCTCCTGATATATACCTGCGCCATTTGACGGAACCTGGTGGCGCGTTCAGGCGGTAAAAAACGCGACGCGCTTCGCATTATCAGTCAGGTTCGCCCAGACGCCGTGCGATCAAGTGTCGGACAGTCCCCACCGTCCGGGCGTCGCATCGCGCGGCGGGTCAATTCTTACTGTCGGGTTTTCCCTTGCGCTACGTAAAGTTAGCCAAATTCGCCAGATTCCTACATGACCAATTGCGGTTCACGCCCTGTTCATGTGAAGTAGAGTGCGTCGATTCTCTCAATATCTTCAGATTATGCCGTCGCTGATTTACCCGGATTTTGAGGCGTATTCCAATTCCATCAAGGGAATCGACGGCGAAATGCGCATTGCCGGTCGCGGCGACGGGGCGTGGTCGCTGAATATGCTGGACCTTGATGGGGTCATTCTCCTGCACGGCAGGGATGGTGCCCCGGTGCTGTATCGCGGTGCGCCGCACGCCGGGCGATTTGGTGTGTATCTGTCGCTGCCGGGCAGCCAGACGGCGTTGGATGGACAACGGGTGGGCGAGGACAGCTTTACCTGGCTGGCGCCGCAGGTGGAGGTGCACGGCTTCAGCCAGGTCCCGGCGCGCTTCCTGGGCATCGACTTCGCCGAACACGTGCTGCTGGATCAGGTGGCGCAGGTTGAGCGCCTGGAGGTCGCCTGGCTGTACCGTACCGGCACCATCACGGCCACTGCGCCGAGGGTGGAACGGATCGGCGCCCTGGTCCAGCGCGCATTCGACGTGCACGAAGGCGATCCGGACGCGTTCCAACGGCCGGGCGCGCGCGCGGCCTTCGTCAGCCAGCTGGCCGCTGCGGTCCTGCAGTGCCACCTGCTGGCGGGGCACGGGCAGGCCTCGCCCAGGCGCGGACGCCCGCCGCTGTCGCGACGAGAGATCGTCCGGCGCGGGATCGAACATATCCAGCGCAGCCTGCGGGGGGAGGCTGCGTTCGCGGACATTCCGTCCGCGGTGGGGGCCTCGCAGCGCTCGCTCAATCGTGCATTCGACGACCTGTTCGGCATGGCACCGCACCAGTTCTATCTGGTCGAGCGCCTGCATGCGATCCGCGCTGCGCTGCGCTCGGCGGACCCGGGTGACACCGTCACCGGTATCTGCTCGCGCTTTGGGGTGTGGGACCTGGGCCGGATGGCCGCGCAGTATGCGCGGATGTTCGATGTGCTGCCGGCCCAGGAGTTGTCCCGGGCCCTGGCCGGAAAATCGGCTGCCGCCGTGGTGGGGACCGTGCGGCGGCGTTGACGCGACACCGCCCTAAAGTTTCGCCAGCGCGTGCCGCTCACAGGGGTGCAGGCGGTAACGGTCTGCCCCACGGAAGGGACGTCATGCCCATGACGGTCTTCGTGAGTCCCCAAGCGTTCTGCGCACTACATCGGGCATGGGGCCCGGCGTAGCCCATTGAGCTTGTTGGAACCGAGGAAACAACGATGTCCATCGCAGCTGTTCAGCCGCCGGCGTCCGCTCGACCTGGCGCATCCACACCGTCCCTGCTGCGCCTGTTGGGTGCAGTGACGTTCTCGCCACGCGCCACGCGTCAGGCCCACGTGGCCATTGCACAGCGCAATGCCGAGCTGGAAGCCCAGGTGGCCGCCCTGCACCGCGTACAGGCGGTAATCGAGTTCGACCTGGAGGGCATCATCCTCGAGGCCAACGACAACTTCCTGCAGACCGTGGGCTACACGCTGGAGGAAATCCGCGGACGCCACCACTCGATGTTTGTCGACCCCGAGCACGTGCGCAGCACGACCTACCGAGACTTCTGGGCGCGCCTTGGCAAGGGCGAGTTCGATGCCGGTCAGTACCGGCGCGTGGGCAAGGGCGGCCGTGAGATCTGGATCCAGGCCTCCTACAACCCGGTGTTCGACAGCAGTGGCAAGCCCTTCAAGGTGGTCAAGTTCGCGACCGACATCACTGCCCAGCAGATGCAGGCGGCCGATTTCGCCGGCCAGCTGGCAGCGATCAATACGTCGCAGGCGGTCATCGAGTTCGGCCTGGATGGTCGCATCCTGTCGGCGAACGGGAACTTCCTGGCGGCGACGGGTTACACGCTGGACGAGATCCGCGGGCAACACCATTCCATGTTTGCCGAGCCGGAATATGCCCGCAGCGAGGCGTATCGCGAGTTCTGGCAGAAGCTCGGTCGTGGCCAATACGATGCGGGGCAGTATCGACGCCTGGGCAAGGGCGGGCGCGAGATCTGGATCCAGGCCTCCTACAACCCGATCTTCGACATGAACGGCCGGCCGTTCAAGGTGGTCAAGTACGCAGCCGATGTCACCGCGCAGGTTCGCGATGCACAGGCACTGGCCAACGCCGTTGCGCAGACCCGTGAAGTGGTCGCCGCCGCACAGACCGGCGACCTCAGCAGGCGTATCGATGCCGGCAACGCGACCGGCGCCATCGCCGAGCTGTGTGAGGGCGTCAATGCCATGGTGGCCACCATGGGCAGCATGATCGGCCAGATCCGCGTGGCAGCCGACGCGGTGGCCCTGGGTGCCAGCGAGATCGCCGTGGGCAACGCGGACCTGTCCCAGCGGACCGAGCAGCAGGCCGCGTCGCTGGAGGAAACAGCGGTGTCGCTGCAGGGATTGACCGGCGCGGTGCGGCAGAGCGCCGACAATGCGCGCCAGGCCAGCCAACTGGCCGGTGGCGCGGTGGACGTGGCCGCGCAGGGGGGCAGGGTGGTCAGCGAGGTGGTCACCACCATGGCCCTCATCAACGCCTCCTCGCGCCGCATCGTCGACATCATCAGCGTGATCGACGGCATTGCCTTCCAGACCAACATCCTGGCCCTGAACGCGGCCGTGGAAGCGGCGCGTGCCGGCGAACATGGGCGCGGCTTTGCGGTGGTGGCCGGCGAGATCCGTTCGCTGTCGCAGCGTTCGGCCAGCGCCGCGAAGGAGATCAAACAGCTCATCGACGACTCGGTGGACCGCGTCGGCACAGGTACGGCCCAGGTCGAAAGCGCTGGACGCACCATGGAAGAAATCGTGGAGAGCGTGAAGCGGGTGGAGGCGCTGATTGCAAGGATCAGCACCGGTACGCAGCAGCAGAGCGAGAGCATCGTGCAGATCAACCAGGCGGTGGAGCATATCGACCAGAGCACCCAGCAGAATGCGGCGCTGGTGGAAGAGGCGTCGGCCGCTGCGCGCAGCATGGAAGATCAGGCAACCCAGCTGCTGCAGACGGTGTCTGCGTTCCGGGTCGATGGCGCGGTGGCGCAGGTCCTGCGCCAGGCAGCGCAGTCGGGCAGTCCCGGTGGGCCGCCGGTTCTCCGCCTGGTGTAAACGCGCCCCAAAGCAAAAGGCCAGATCCTGCGATCTGGCCTTTCGGGTTCCATGGTGCCGAAGGTGGGATACACGCACGACCTGTGAGAGCTCGCCAGATGTGCATATAAATCAATAGCTTGATGGTTTTCCGTGAGCCTTCGTTCTGGAAGCTGCTACTTGTTTCGTTCTGGAAAAAAGTTGCAGGGGAGGGGATAAGGATTGGGCGTTTGCGCAAATGCTGTGCGTAGCAGGGGCGCTCCAGTCGGTCGTGCGTCCCTAGGCGGTCGCTCGAGTGCGTGCTCGAGGCAAGCGGCTTCCAGTAGGTCCGGTAAGTGCGTGGAACGCCTCCATGTCTTCAACGTGTTCCATAAGGGGCTGGGCGGCCCAAGCGACCGTGGACCCCAGATGTCGAAGGACGGCTCCCCGGCTCGAGGGATATTTGTGCAGTTCCGTAACCTCGATTCCTTCGCCAATAGAAGACTCCCATCGCTTATGGGTACCGCCGGCCAGTCGGTGAATCACCTTTCCAGCCTGTACGGTTCTGAAGGTTATTTTACGTTCCGGCTGCTGGTCCGCACGATGGCAGAGTGTTACGCCCATCCAAACTGCGATGACCTGCAGACGATCCACGTTTCTGTCGTTCAACCGCGCCCATTGCGCCTTCGCTCGGTCGCCAGGGGAAAGGCCGGCCAACCTAAATGCCTCCACAGGGCGCCCTGCTCGCCAGTACGCCGTGCCAATACGATCCAGCGCCTCAATCACGCAAGGCTCCCCTGAACGCTTCTGAAGCCATCTGAGGGCGCTCTTTCGGAAGGGGTTGAGCTGGGCAGCGGAGTAGCTGGGCTTCCCGTAACTTCCATGCCTTTTGTAGTGGTCTACATGCCGGCGGCAATAGTTTCGGTTCAGTCCAGAGCGCTGGTGAGCCATTGTCGGTTGTTTGCAATCCCCGACGATGCACAGAAGGTACCTTGAGCACCGCTGATACGTTGCTGGATCTCGACTCGTCGCTTGTTGTAGGCAGTGGGGTTCATTTCGCTCGCCTTACGCACCCTTCTTATGGGCAACCGGAAGATTACTTAGGTGTACTTAGGTACTAGCTGTGCTTTGACTGACGAGTGACAGGGCTAGAGGGGGAGAAGGCAATCTCTGCTTGGCCCTTACCGCCAGTGACCTGTTCAAACGCGACCTCCATCACCTCTTTGGCCAACTCTGCCTGATCCCATCGGACAAGTAAGCAGTCGTGGATGGGAAGGGCCACCACACCTAGCGTCTTCAACTTCAAGACAGCGCTGAGAATGACCCTGCTTTCCACATTCTGGTGGACCGTCCCTAGGCTGGAGCCGAACAGATGGGCCAGCGGGGCGTGCCGGCGAGTGATTCCCGCAACGACTTCGCCAATCGAAACTCGCGCAGGGAACAAACTCCTCGTGCCTTGGGGTATACGAGTCGGAACCTTGTCGCTGGCAAACATCGCGTTCATGACGCGCTTGACCACCTCGCGGGAGTTCCCGCCAAGTCTTGGCACCCAGTACAAATCCCCATCCGGAGGCGCAGCGCCTACCTGTGCATACGCCAGTCGAACCGATAGTTGCGCGAAGTCCACAGAGGCAATGGGTCGATCTTCAATCCGAAGAAAGTCCCGCCGCTGGTCCTTCCTCATGTCCTGCCAGAACCCATGGTGAAGTCGGCCGCCGCGATCTAGGTTTCCGTCGTTGAATATCCGGCGAAGAAATCGATGGCCCAGGTCGATGCGGTCTTCATCCGGGCCTAGGTAACTCAGATCTGCTTCAGCCAGCCAGCCGTTTACCTCGACCATCTCTTGACGAATGCGTGCCACTTGGCTCGTCTGCGGGAGTGGCACCTCACTGGCCTCGCCCCTGATCTTAGGACCACGGAGGACGAGCGGATCGCCCAATAGATCTTGTCGGCGGCCAAAGTCGGAGAGCGAAAGACCAAGCTCATCGGCCCTCTGTAGCAGCCACGAAGATGCTCTGACGGTAGAGCGCATATTACCTAGATCTGATCATAACCAGTGCGCAGCTCGAGAACGTTGACTGTGGAGGCTGCCAGCTGTTGGATGAGTGCCCTGAACTGCTCGGTCATGAAGGGGGCTCGTCTTCGCGCGGGCGTCAGATCCGACTTGGACATCTCGACCGTGAGCCAACTCCCCGGATCTCGCAAAGACCGATGGACCAAGTCACTCACAAGAGCTGCAATCGCCTCGTTGTGGATTCGATTAGCGTTTGGCTGCCTACGACGCACCCGGCCCTCGGATGCATCCAAGAGCCTCCTGACTTCCTCAACGACCCTTTTGGAATCCGGCGTTACCGGGAACTTGGCTGGGTCAAATGGTCGGTCCCGACCTACACTTATAGTGCTACTAATACTGTCCACGTTGGTGCATAAGTCGGCGCCCCGTATGGAGGCGCGGGGGCGTAGGCTACCAGAACAAGGGTCATTCTGGGCCCCACGCCGTTTGAAGCCGACTAGAGGCTATTGAACTTAACCATGACTCTGCGTTGGCTCGGTGCGGGCATGCCTGCCACCACATAGCGAGGAGCCAAACGGGCAGGTTGGCCGGACGCCTAAGTCCATCGGCTTCTTCGACCAGCGCGGACCATTTGTGCGTATTCGGATAAATGTGTGTCACCTCTTGGCCCCAGCGTGACGAGGGAACAAGGTACATCCAGTCTTCGGCTTGCAGGAAGTAACGGTGCGAAAGTTTGGAGAAGTCGGGCCAAAGGCGCTTGCACTGGGATTTCTCCCCCATCGCCGCTAACGCGAGTACGAGGACGCGGGCCATATAGGAGGCGCCCGCAAATGTCTCTTTGTCACTTTCCTCCACCTCAAGCGACAGCTGAGCAAGAAAGCTGGCCGTGGCGTCGTAATAGGGGCTCGACAATGCTGCAGCTGAATCTGTCTGATTCGACGAGATGATTGCGGCTGCGAGGCTTGCCAATGTCGCCACGACCCGCCCGTACTCTCCTATTTTGAGCAGTACGAGGAGGTGGGAAAGCTCGCAGGCAACGGCGGCCTCGCCCCAAAGGTCCGGAGCGTCGCGCTCCACCAAGAGCCAAGTCCCCAGAGCTTCGTGCTCGTCGGGTGGCAACAGCGGCTGAGATTCGTTGGCGAGATGTAAGGAAGACAGTAGCCCTTGCAGGGTGCCGACCCGCCATTCATAGATGACAGAGTCTTCTAGCCCTGGGGGCATGGTCAGATGAGCTTTCTGGCTAACCTCGGCCCAGAGAGCTGCCAGGGCGTCGAGGATGACCCGCTCCGAAAGTTCATAGTGCTGGCTTACTTCACATTTGCCCCCGCTCTTCTCGAACATTGCTTGCAACATCACCCGGGTTACCGTCCAGCCGACAGCGACCGCTTGGTAGTTCTCCCGCAGTGCAAACGGTGATAGGGCAATACTGGCCGCCCACATTGCACTGCTGGCAACCCGAGAGAGCTCCGAAACGGAGGGATTGTCGCTCTCGGAATCAAGTCGATCTAACAAAAGAATGGAGCTCAACATGCCCGCAAGCAGATCAAGAGGCAGTTGATCTGCTGTGTCTGCCATATAGAGATCCAGAAGCCGTCTCGTGTCGTCGATCTCGCTGGGCCATAGTTTTGTCGAAGTGCTCAGCGCCATCTCTAACAACTTGCCCCGACTCCACAGCTCTAGCTTTGAGGGGTAGGGCGCCGCGTTCATCAGCGCCACGGCCACTTGGACCTCCTCGCCGAAGCTGCCGTTGCTGACGAGGTAAGAACGATGAATGCCGGGAGGAAAGCCGGGCATTGCGGGCGGTTGGGACATGAGCTGAACCAGCTGAGGCTGGATGTCCCTTCGGAACTCGCCGACAGTCATCTGCTTGCCTGGCTGACCTTTGAGTTGAAACGCGCAACCAACTCCGTCCGGCGCAATGGCCAGTACGTCTTTGCCGAACTCGAGCAGGCAGTGGCGGGTGCTGTGGAGGACCGTGTACCCGGATGCAGAGAGCATCTGGACGAACACCTGCTGATAACTCAACTCACTTGCACTATCCAACCAGTTCTCGAGCAGCTTCTCTAGCATAGTACGCCTCTCGCTTCCGCTGCATGATGTCGTTGTATCGCTGCTGTAGGCCAGGGTCTGTGTCCAGCTGTCTCTGCACCTTGGCAAAGTCCAGCTTGGAATCTGGGTGCATGACTAGCCGCATATTCTTCATCTGACCGGCGTCATCAAACTCCATCTCGATCTTCTCGAGCACTTCCAAGAACAGCTCTGGGGTGAAGCCCTTTCCTTTTCCCTCCACCACCTGGCCCGCATCCTCCAGCGTTCTGTTGAGTTCGCCGTAAAGTTGTGTGGCCATCCCTTCGGCCATACGGCGCGCCAAGTCAGCCAGAATCTCGTATCGCTCATCGGCGGTGATCTTGGCTACCCTTCCCGCGTCGATTGAACTCTCTGCCGAGACAGTTGACATGCCGCTCTGTTCCGACGTCCCGTCCGCGCGCAGAGTGACCATGCTATCGCCTTCATGAATGATGTGCCTGGGAATGTCTGAGAACGCTCCAAGCTGCTTCTGGGCCAGAGCGCTGATGGTTTGCATATGAACCTTTTGCAGCTCCGCCTTTACCTTCCGGAGATCGGGCAACATTAGATTTGCTCCTTCAGGAAGAAGGTAGTGTACTGCGTCGAGAGTTCAGCTCAAGCCGCTTTAGCAGGTTTGCGACCGATGAGCGGTGCCAGCGGCCTCCCCTAGGGGATAAAACGCCGCGCGAGTTGAACTCTGCTGCTATGCCTCCAAGGCTAACTACTCCTGAACCCTCGAGCGCCTTGACCAAAGGCCGGAGCTTCTCCGAGGCGTCATCCGCCGCAACCTTCAGGGCATTTATTGCGTCGACGTTTCCCCGTCCAGCTCTCCGTAATGCCTGGGCGCCATTAGGATTGCCGAGCTTACGGCCGCGCTTCCTCGCGGCCAGCAACGCCTCCTTGGTGCGATGCGAAATAGCGATGCGTTCCTGCTGGGCTACAAGGGCCATGATGCCAACTGTCAACTCGTTCGCATCTGGCATGTCCGCCGCTATAAACCGGACGTCGCTGTCCTGCAGGGTGAGTAGGAACGACGCGTTTCGTGATAAGCGATCCAACTTGGCTATGGCCAAGGTAGCGCCTGTGACCCGAGCGAGATATAGCGCTCTCTGCAGCTCTGGGCGATGATCAAGCCCGCCGCTCTCCACCTCCACAAAAGTCTCGAGAAGCATGCCTCCGCGCATATTGACTAGCGAGGTGACGGCAGCCCGTTGGGCCTCCAGACCCAGCCCCGACTGACCTTGTCTTGCAGTAGATACTCGGAGATGGGCTACATACTTCACTGTACAAATCCCGCTAACGGTCGTTAGGCGATCTTGTACGCCGAGCGGAGAGCCGTCAATACCATTGCGTCCTTTGCGTATATGCAATCCGACGCGACAGGCCCAGCGGTAGCAAGGGTTTCCCGCCCCCGATTACGTCACCCTTTCCGTATAGCCGGACATGCACGGAACCCCTAGATCATGGCTTCTGGCAGCACGGGGCGAAATTGGACAGTCTGTCCATCTCGCCCCGCCTCACGCATCCCAATACATGGCACCTTAGGACACCTCAGGTGCCCTGCGGAACATGCCATCGCGCGCGACCATAGGGTCGGCCCTCGGTGCGCTGCAGGATGCGTTTGGTAAGGAGCTGGTAGGTGGGCTGGGGCGGAGTGGAAAGCGCGTGCAAACATCCGGGACAAGAAGGCACCCCAGGGGGGCATGGGGGGAGGGCGTAAGGTTCGATAGATCGATGCCCCTTCGCAAATTTTTCTGGAAACCATCAAGTCACCTTCCCGGTAGAAACTTTGGCATGATGCACCGAGGGAACACACAAGGAATGCTGCCGCAATGGAGAAGGACACCACATTCAAAGAACACTTCTTCTTTGAGCTACAACGTCGCGACAGCCTAAATAACAGCCTCTCGCTGTTAGTTGGTATCGTCGCCCTTCTGCTCGGAGGCACTCTCACGATGTCCAAAGGGGCGTCCTTGGACGCAAGCCTCTCAAACATATTCCGGATAGTGACCCTACTGCTTACTACGGCGGCACTGGCTGCGACGGTCTACTACATGATTCGTTCGATATTCGGGTACACCTATGCGTACTTCCCGGACACGAAGGAGATGCTGAAAACGCGTGGAGAGTTCATTAGCTTCTACGCCGCTCAACACAAGTGCTTGGAGACAGCGAAGAGCGCGGCCCTGGAAGACTACGCTGCCGAGGTCGAAGCCATTTATGCCGAGTGCACCGCGCGAAATGGCGGCAACAACGACGAGAGAGCAGCATGGGCCCACAAGGCAAACCGGTGGCTTGTCATAAGTCTTGTGCTATTTGCTGTAGCGGGTGTTGCCTATTTGACGAACACAGTCGGCGCGCCCGACAAACCCGTCCGTGTCCTGATTGACAACTTAGAGTGATCCCATGAACGATAAGAAGCCGCCCAGTTCGCCCCCGAAGCCGCCTGCCCCTACCCAGCCCATCCGTCCAACGATGCCAGCAGTGCGCTATGCAAAGGACCATGCGCTGCCTGGAAAGCGTCCCAAGTAAGGAGGGGCGGGGGGCTAGGCCGCAGGCCCAGCCCCCTGGATTCACTCCCGACGTCCCCAGTGGGGAGTGGCCGGAATGGCGGAACGGTAAACGCAGCGCCTCTCACGCAACTTAGCCCCACTCGACACTTCCACTCGCCTTGATGGTATCAACATGCCCAAGAAGTCGCGCGCGACCGCACCTATAGGGTCACTCCATGCGAATCTTGGAGAAGACGTCAGCCATGATCCCCGCGAGTGGCTCAGGAGTGACAAGAAGGAAGGTGCACGCGGTTGTGGTGAATGCCTCGACAATATCAAGCGGCGACTCAAAACGGCGCTGCGGCTGGAACACGCGCAAAACTGTCAGCAGGGCAGACATGTCGTCCATCGAAGGCGTTGCCTCCATGCTGTGGCCGAAATCGTTACGAATGGCATTCAGTTTAAGAATTCCCGGCTTCATGAAGCTGACTGCCTGCCCTTGGGACGGGATCAAGTTGGCCCTCTGTGCAAAGGTCAGCCTCACCTTTTCAATGTCTTGGATTCCGTAGTGGTTTACAAGCCATTCCGTCAAGTAGTGCTCGACAACCAAATGACACTTTAGGACACGGCCAATCGGGTCATGGTCCGCCGCTATGAGGGTTTTGAACTTGTCGTTTTGTTCGTCAAACCACTTCAGGTACTCGGGTAGGTGCGGACGGAGCTTGTCTGCCATCTCAGAAATGCCCTGTACATCCTTCATGGGTAGTTCTCCTTAAAGGTTCCTTGAGCTGGCCCTAGAGCGTGAGGGAGCGCAAGATCACTTGAGGCTCTCAGGCGTAGAGCGCAAGCCAGATGATCAAACGGAACAGCCAGTACACGACGACGGAGCCGCCGATCGTCGCCAGTATCCACGTCGCCCAAGACACAAAACGATTCGGCTTAGGTGTCGGCACCATCTGCAGAATCCTCGCCATGCCCTCGTTACTCAGCACGTTGCCTAGGATTTGGCCGGCGAATAGAGGAGGGAAGTAGAGGTAGGAAATGGTCACCTCTTGCTTCGGAACTAGCACCGGGAACACGATCTGAGGATAGCCTTCCGGGTTCCTCTCAATCGTGTACTGGGTCGGAGGGTGGACGGCGTGGGCGGGTAGATGATCTTTGATGCTGTGCGTTACGCGGACGCCGGTGGCCGGCTTGCGACCGATATTAGCGACCACGATTGAGTGGGAGTGGACCATGCCGCCCTTAGTGCCATCAGGGCCGTCAGCTATGAGCACTCCCCATGACTGGACAAGGTAGGAGATAACCCTTGGCCGGCCCTCCGTGTACCACTTAAACCCAGCGATCAGCAGAGCGGAAACGATAGGCGCAACCAGCTTTGCCCAAGACTCGATATTGTCCATAACCACGACGGTCCTCTGCCGACGCCCCCGCGTCCCATGCGCGAACAGTAACAGGGGCCTTAGGGCACGACCAGAGGCCCAAGGGCTTGCCCTCCTGTTACCTATAGACCACCCTTCCGCGAGTGGTTCCGGCCGTTGCCGCTGCGCCGAGGGATATCCTTCCGGGACGCTGCAGCTTTGTCCCTGCTTCAGCCTACTAAAGCGCGAGGGCGCCGAAGTTGAATCCGACCACTTGGGAGATATTCCCCCGCCAAAATACCCCCTTCCCGTCGGGCGTCGCCCGGGTCCCGCCCGGCGCGAAGAACCTGGCGTTTTCGAGGTGGATGTAAACGGTGACCCTTCCGTCCGGTTGCGTCGTCCGTGCCGGATAAAAGTCGAGGAAGGAGCGAAACGTGTCATCTAGGTTTGCACGTAGAGCTTCATTCTTCAGCGTTCCCACGACGTCATCCAGCACATGAAGGACAAAGTGGTGGCCGGTGACCACGTTTCCGGTCACGAGCATGCCCCCAGTCTGAAGGGTCACGGGCAAACCAGAACCACTCTCCGCAAGCGTGATGAGCGCCTGGAGCATCGGGTCACAATCAAAGTCCAGCCGGATGGCGTGCTGGCGGGGAGTGGTCGCGTCGCCTGGACGTCCGTCATTCATTTCCTCTAGCCTCTGCGTCGCGCTAATCGCGCAGCTCGAAGTCTACCCCCCGAGGTGGAAAGGCCCCGGTCGCAGCTAGGTCGCCTGCCGGTTGTCTCGGATCTTGATGATCAGCTCCCCGAGCAGCGTGTTCCGGCCGTCCCGTAGACTTCAGTTGGCCCTGAGGTCTATCGCTGCGCCCTTGGTGGCAGGCCGCTATGGACGCTGCAAGCTGTCTTCCTGAGCGCTTGGGGTGGCACCGTGGCGAATTGGACTGCGCAGGCAATCGAAGACATCGTGTCGGACATCGCGCGCACTGACATTAACTTGGCCTGCGTGCTTCGGGGGTACTACTGCGGCTCGGGGCGGCGGAAGGAGGAACGGTGGCAGCAGGCGCGCGAGCTGCTGGTGCTGATGGGGCAGCGGCCGGTTTCGGTGCGGCAGTACCAGCTGATGGCAGAGCTTGCCTTTCAGCGCGTGCGGGATCGTCTTGGGGCTGGGGCAAGGGCTGCGTAGCCGCCATCTGCCGTTCAATTGCTCCAAGTACGGGTGTTATTACCCAAAAATGAACCATCATGAGTACAGCAACCCCCAGAGCCGCTGAAAGTATAATCTTTGGGTAGTAGTGTTTTCGCCCTGGAGTGGCAATGTTCATCATCCGGTGCTGAATGTGCGATGCGATGAAAACTGCAAGTGACACTTTCAGCACCCAGCTCACGATCAATGCCTCGCGAGAGGCGAAATTTGTTCCGATGAAAGAGAACAACGCTGCGACCACGGCCAATTCGGCGCCGTTCTTTATTACCCCAACAAGTTCGAGCCCCGCATCGTTTTCAATGTCCTGCTTTGCCCGCTGACGTGCGGTTTTCTGACCCATTTTTATTGTCCTGTTCACAGGTGTGCACCTCAAGCGTAACGTTTCGGGCACGATCAGATAAGAACCTCAGGCGAACCCGGGGGCTTTTTCTTTTCCATCCATTTCGGCGGCTCGCCCTCACCGGCGGGCCGTTTGCGTTTCTGCGGGCGTAGGCTAGAGGAACAGGCTGCCGGGCTCATAACCCGGAGTTTCGCCGGGCCCCATACGCGGTGCCGGCTCAGTCGGCCTCAAGGCCCCTCGTCGCAAGTGTCAGGCCCAGCACGCGCTGCGGCCTTGGATGCTTGCAGCTCAGTGCCCGGCTTCGGACACATTTGTGGTTGATGCTCCGGCTTCGTGATTGATGCTCTTGGCGCGGTCTATCTAACTGCAGTGCGCGGGCACGCTCACGCGGTGGCAGTGCTCGCCTGTGAACAGCCAGTAGAGCAGCCTGTGGCAATGCTGTGGGAGTGCTGTGCGCAGCGCCTCAGGACCTCTTACGGACTCTTGAGGTCACCTTGAACCGCTCCCCGGTGGACCTGACGTATGCGTCCACATCGGCACCGAAAGTGATCTTGGAAAGGGCATCGGTCATCGCTGCGAGTCGGCGGGACCTGTCGTAATTCCGGTCTATCACGTCGCCGTCGCCGACATGGCCGACGATGCGTTGCCGCAGCTCTTTGGGTATCCCGGCGTCAGCCATGAGGGTGACTCCCGTGTGCCTCAGGCTGTAGATAGGATGGCTCTCGCCCGCGCCAATGACCTTGCGGACAGTCTGCGCCCGCTTGCCCAGCAGCTTGTAACGATCGTCATCAGCCCCAGTCACCACAAGCCCAGGTATCAACCATCCGTCGGTAGAGGTCTGGACCAGTGAGGTGATCAACGGCTGTAGCGTGACGGGGATTGGCAGGAGGCGCTTACCCGCGTCGGTCTTACTTACGCGGATGGAAAGGGTGCCGTCTGCGATGTCGTCGGTCCGCACGTTGCATAGCTCCTGCGGTCGGCAGGCGAGATACGCGCACGTGGCGACCAGCGGCCATAGCGCATCACCACCTTCCACTTCCTGCAGGAATCGATGTAGCTGCGGACCGGTCCAGACTTCGCGGTCCTCGCGCGAGGTGTCGTCAGCCCGCAGGAGGAGCCCGACCTTGTCGAAGGCGTTGGACGGAATCAGTCCCTTCACCTCCAGCCAGTCACAGAAGCGGCGGGCAGTGGCGAGGATGAATTGCTTTCGTTCCAGAGAGAGGGGGCAGGGGGTTCAGCACGTCTTCCACGAAACCCACGGCACACCTGCGGTCCAGTGCAGAGGCCACCGCATCGGCTCCCGCGTGGTCCTGTAGCTTCCTCAGGTGCGCCCGACGCTCTGCCACAGTGGCCCGCTTGACGCCCCGGGTTGCTTCCGCTGCAAGCCACTGCGCGGCCAGCTCGTCGAGTAGCAGGACACCACCACCGGCAATGGAATTGGCCCGGCGGATCAGCCGTAGTTCTGAAGGGGTGAGCACGGGTTCCCCTTCGGCGTCTTTGGGCGCTCGCCGGAGGAACGTTTCGACCTGGCCCTCATAGTCGTCGGGGTGGACTGTGCCAGCGCGCACGCCCTCGGCCTGCAGGGCAATGGCTTCTGCAGCAGATGGGGCAGGGGTGGCTTTGGCTTTGTCGTGCTCGGCCTGTAGCCGGGCAATCACCGCGTGCCGGGCGCGAAGCGCCTGGGCATGATCACGGGTCTTTAGAGACACGCTCCGCGTGTCCCCGTACTCATGGCGCGCATGGCCGGGGGTTTTCATGTGGACGTACCACACCCCCGCACGCTGTTTCAGGTAGGTGGGTCCGTCGTTCATCAAGGGTGCCGGTGGCTCAGTAGGTGGCTCAGTCTACTTGGCAAAACCCTTGCTATCACTAGCCGTACAGCTTTAATACATCAGTGGTGCCGAAGGTGGGACTCGAACCCACACGCTTTTAAGGGCGGCGGATTTTGAGTCCGCTGCGTCTACCGATTCCGCCACTTCGGCTGGCTGGCCGCGTAGTGTATACAAACCGGATCCGATTGGGGAGGTCTGAATCGTTCAGTCGGGTCCGGTCCTTCATTTTTCCGCGACGCTATACTCATTGCGCTGAACCATACAGGGAACGGTGATGAGCGCGTTGCAGGGTCTGCGGGTACTGGTGGTGGAAAACGACGCGATGAGCGCGTCGCTGCTGGAGATGCAGCTGATGCACGCGGGCGCGGTGATGCTTGGCCCGGCGTCGTCGGTGGCCGAGGCGTTGCGCCTGATCGAGGAGGCTGCCCCGCAGATCGTGCTGCTCGATTACCGGCTCGCCAATCACGAGACCAGCGACCCGGTCGCCGCTACCCTGACCGCGCTCGGCATTCCCTTCGTCGTTGCCACTGGCATGGCGAATTTCCAGCTGCCCGAAGCGTTCCGCGCGGGCAGGGTGCTGACCAAGCCCTATCTGACCGCTGAATTGAACCAGGCGCTGACCGCTGCCCTGCAGGGTCACGCCGCTTCGGCGTAAGCGAGCTCGACCGGCTCGCGGTCGTCCAGGATGCGGTAAAGGGCGGCCAGGTCCTGCGGATCCGGGTTCAGCCAGGCATCCAGGTTTTCGCGCCGGATCGGCACGATGCAGCGGTCATGGCCGGCGGCGGCCACGTCATGCGGGGGGGCGTCGGTGATGGCGGCGAACGAGAGCAGCCGGCCTTCGGGTCCCTCCCATTCCGACCACAGGCAGGCGATCAGCAGGTCGCGGGGCGGCTGCGGGCGGAACTCAAGCACCACGTTCTGTGGATTCTCGCCCGGGGCCAGGCGGCGCTGTTCAAGTGCATGGCGCGAGACGTTTTCGTAGAACGACTGCACCACGACCACGCCGTGCTGGTGGCCGAATGCGTTCTTCCAGTAAGCCTCGAGGCTGTCGCGTCGCGCGTTGTAGGTGCCGGGATAGAGCGCGTCACTGCGCGCGGGCTTGTCGGGAAGGCGGCACTGGTAGCGCATCGGCTTGATCACGCGTTGGCCGTGTTCGGACACGATCACCGGGGCGTATAGGCCGGGGAAGATGCGACTGTCGCGCGGCAGCAGACCGGTGCGGTGCAGGTCGGCCAGGCGTGCCTGGGCGCGGTCAATGCGGTTGCCGGCAATGCGGATGTCATTGCGGGCCTTTTGGGTGGGGCGCTGCGCCAGGCTTTCTTCGGCCTGCTTCAGGCGCGCGGCCTGGACGCGTATTTCTTCGTCCAGCGCCTGAATTTCTTCGGCGTGCCATTGCTGGATCTTTGCCACGATGTCCTGGCCCTGCGCGGTGCGCGCACCGGCAAAGCCGTCGTCCATGGCCTTGGGCGTCCTGGGGCGCTGCTTGCCGGCGTCATGCGCATAGAGTTGGGCGAACTCGTCCAGCGACAGGGTGGCGCCGAACTCACGAACCAGCTTGGTGTAGTCGGCGCGGATCTGGGCGGAATAGCACATGGACCTGGACCGGGAGAGATATCAATCGGGGGTTGATACGCTACCAAACAAAAAGCCCCGGCATGGCCGGGGCTTTCTGCGTTGTATTGGCGTCCCCACGGGGATTCGAACCCCGGTCGCCACCGTGAAAGGGTGATGTCCTAGGCCTCTAGACGATGGGGACGCACGAAAACCTGAATTTTAATGCCGCATCCATCCGATCGGCCTAATGACCGGATGTTGGTGGAGCCAGGCGGGATCGAACCGCCGACCTCCTGCATGCCATGCAGGCGCTCTCCCAGCTGAGCTATGGCCCCACGATGATGCTGCGAGCCCGCTATCATATCGGTGTTTTCCGGGAAATGGAAACACTTTTTCGGCGGATACAAAAAACCCCGGCATTGCCGGGGTCTTCTGCGTTTCATTGGCGTCCCCACGGGGATTCGAACCCCGGTCGCCACCGTGAAAGGGTGATGTCCTAGGCCTCTAGACGATGGGGACGCACGAAACTTTGAATTCTGCTTCTGTCGGACGGCCTATGTCCGGAGAAGTGGTGGAGCCAGGCGGGATCGAACCGCCGACCTCCTGCATGCCATGCAGGCGCTCTCCCAGCTGAGCTATGGCCCCACGTTGCTGCTGCAAGCCGACCATCATAGCGTAGATTTGCCTGAATGGCCAGCTTTTGTTGAATACCGCCCTCCGACCAACGGTCGGATGCTACCGGTAGGTGACGACCGTTGGTCGTTACACCGGTTGATGAGTGGCGTCCCCACGGGGATTCGAACCCCGGTCGCCACCGTGAAAGGGTGATGTCCTAGGCCTCTAGACGATGGGGACGCATGAACTCATCAATGTTTCCAACACCTCCGAACGGCCTAAGGTCCGGAGTGGTGGAGCCAGGCGGGATCGAACCGCCGACCTCCTGCATGCCATGCAGGCGCTCTCCCAGCTGAGCTATGGCCCCACGATGCTGGAGGCGGAATTCTACGCGTGTGAAGACGATTCGCCAAGTGTTTTTGTGCGTTTTTCTTACAGCAAGAGCCAGAGCCTTTGTCTGCGCGGTTCACTGCGTGGGGCCGGTGGCCATGGAAGATCAAAGGCCGGCGTCGATCACACACGCGTTACCGGATGTTGGTGCGGTACGTGCGGTCGTTCGGGAATCGACCCTACCTTCCGCGCACGCCTCCCGGCTCGCAGCAATTGAAACGCTGCCCTGCTTTCGACCTGATGAAGCACAAAAACAAAAAGCCCCGACCGAAGTCAGGGCTTTTTGTTTTGTAACTGGCGTCCCCACGGGGATTCGAACCCCGGTCGCCACCGTGAAAGGGTGATGTCCTAGGCCTCTAGACGATGGGGACGCACGAAAAACTCCAAATTGTGTTCACTACCTTCCGATCGGCCTAATGATCGGAGTGGTGGAGCCAGGCGGGATCGAACCGCCGACCTCCTGCATGCCATGCAGGCGCTCTCCCAGCTGAGCTATGGCCCCACGTCGTGAGGAGCGAGATCATAGCGATGCTGTTTTCGAATGGCAAGAAAAAACTGTCAGGACGTGGGCAATCGTTGGTGACGAAGACGCAGGGCGTTGCTGATCACCGACACCGAACTCAGGCTCATCGCCACTGCCGCCAGCATCGGCGACATCGTGATGCCCAGCGGATACAGCACACCGGCTGCTACCGGAATGCCCAGGCCGTTGTAGAGGAACGCAAAGCCCAGGTTCTGCCGCATGTTGCGCACGCTCGCGGAAGACAGCTGGCGTGCGCGCAGTATTCCGCGCAGGTCGCCCTTGACCAGCGTCACCTGCGCGCTGGACATCGCCACGTCCGTGCCATTGCCCATCGCGATGCCGACGTTGGCGCTCGCCAAGGCAGGCGCATCGTTGATGCCATCGCCGGCCATCGCCACCGTGCGGCCCTGCGCCTGCAGCCTGCGGATCAGTTCGGCCTTGTCCGCAGGGCGCATTTCACCGTGTACCTCGTCCAGGCCCAGCTCGCGCGCTACTGCTTCAGCGGTGGCCTTGCCATCGCCGGTGGCCATCACGATGCGCAACCCATCGCGGCGCAGCTGTGCGATGGCTTCGGCGGTGGAGGCCTTGATCGGATCGGCCACGGCGATCAGCCCCGCCAGCGCGCCGTCGACAGCCAGGAACATCACGCTGGCTGCCGCCTGGCGCAGCCGTTCCGCATCGGCGTGCAGGGGCTGCAGGGAGATGCCGTGGTCGCTCATCAATGCCGCGTTGCCGAGCAGCAGCGCCTTGCCTTCAATCGTGCCGCGTACGCCCAGGCCGGTGAGCGAATCGAAGTCCTCCACCGCCGCGAGAGGGCGGCCTTGACGGCGCGCTTCGGCGACGATCGCCGCCGCCAGCGGGTGTTCGCTGCCCTGGTCCAGGCTGGCCGCCCAGTGCAGCACGTCCTCGGCCACGTATCCGGGCATCGCCTGCACACTGCGGAACGCGGGCCGGCCTTCGGTCAGCGTGCCGGTCTTGTCCACGACCAGCGTATCCACCGCGCGCAGCGCCTCAATGGCCTCGGCGTCGCGGAACAGCACACCGTGCTGCGCCGCGCGTCCGGTGGCGACCATGATCGTCATCGGCGTGGCCAGGCCCAGCGCGCAGGGGCAGGCGATGATCAACACGGCCACCGCGCTGAGCACCGCATGGGTCCACGAGGGTTCCGGTCCGAACAGGCCCCAGCCGAAGAAGGTCAGCACCGCCACGCCAAGCACCGCCAATACGAACCAGTAGGCGACCTTGTCGGCCATCCGCTGCATCGGGGCACGTGAGCGCTGCGCCTGCGCCACCAGCTGCACGATCTGCGCCAGCATGCTGTCTTCGCCCAGTCGCTCGGCGCGGATCAGCAGGCTGCCGGTCCCGTTGAGGGTGGCGCCGATGACAGCGTCGCCCACGGCCTTGGCGACCGGGACCGCTTCGCCGGTCAGCATGGACTCGTCCACCGTGGAGCGACCCTCCAGCACGCTGCCATCCACCGGGACCGTTTCACCGGGCCGCACCCGCACGCGGTCGCCGGGCTGCAGTGCCGTGGTGGCGACGTCTTCCTCGTGGCCGCCATCGCGCAGTACCCGCGCGGTTTTCGGCGCCAGCCCCAGCAGTGACTTGATCGCCGCCGAGGTCTGGGCACGGGCACGCAGTTCCATCAACTGGCCGAGCAGGGTGAGCGAGATGATCACCGCCGCCGCTTCGAAGTACACCCCGACGTGGCCGTGCTGCTGGAATGACGGCGGGAACAGCCCGGGTGCGACCGTCGCCACCACGCTGTAGCCATACGCGGCCAGCACACCGGTGCCGATCAGAGTCCACATGTTCGGGCTGCGGTTGCGGATGGACTGCGCCCAGCGCTGCACGAACGGCCACCCCGCCCACAGCACTACCGGCGTGGCGAGCACCAGCTCGATCCACACCCGCACGACCGGTGGCACCCCATGCAGCAGCGGGGTCATGGCCAGCATCGCCAGCGCCATCGTGGCGATGCTCAGTGGCAGGCTCCACCAGAAACGCCGGCGGAAGTCGGTCAGTTCCGGGTTCTCGCCCTCGTCCAGGCGGGGCATCATGGGCTCCAGTGCCATGCCACAGATGGGGCAGGTACCGGGGCCTTCCTGCACGATCTCCGGATCCATCGGGCAGGTGTACAGCGTGCCGGCTGGAACGGGGTCGGCGGCGTGCGGGGCCGGGTCCAGATACCGCCGCGGCGCGGCAATGAACTTCCGCCGGCAGCCGTCGCTGCAGAAGTGGTAGTCGCGGTCGGCATGGCGGGCATGGTGCGGGGTAGTGGCCGGGTTGACGTCCATGCCGCAGACCGGATCCTTGACCGTGTTGCCAGCCGTGGCGCCGACGCCACCGCCGTGCGCGGAACAGCAGCTGCCTTTGGATGCGGTCATTGGCGCGGCTCCGTCAGTGCGCCCAGGATCGGGCACTGTTCCAGTTCGCCGTGGCCGGGGCAGGCATCCACCAGCTGTTCGAGTGCCGCATGCATGCGCTGCAGTTCGGCCACGCGCTGCTCGATGTCCTGCAGCTTGAGCACTGCTGCCTCGCGCACCTGGGCCATGTCCTGGCCGCGCTGGTCGCTCAGGGCGAGCAGCTCGCCGATTTCCTCCAGGGTGAAGCCGAGCGCCTTGGCCCGGCGGATGAAGCGCAGGCGGGTCAGGTCGGCGTCGGTGAACACCCGATAGCCGCCGGCACTGCGCTGGGCAGTGGGCAGCAGGTGCTGGCGCTCGTAGTAGCGCACGGTGTCGATGGGCACGCCAGCGTGGCGTGCAAGTTGTCCGATGTTCACGGCGACCTCTTTGGGGGAGCAGGGGCCCAGTGTGAACCCTGGAGTCTGGTCAAGAGTCAAGGGTTTGCCGCAGAGATCTGGAATGTCGTTACCGGGCCGGATTTGCAACTTGTTTCATAGCTGCCGTGTGAGGTGCTCCGTACGCTCCATTGGAATCGCCGTCAGGCCTTGATCCAGCAGGGTTTGGCGGTTTCAGCAGCCGTTCCAGGAGCGCCGCCATGGAAGCACTTTCCCCCTCTTCATCGCCGACCCACAAGCCCACGTCACCCACCCTGATGGAAGTGGCCGTGCTCGAATACCCGGGCAGCCTGCGTGCCGCCGCGCCGGTGCTGTCCGAACTCGCGCAGCGCTGCAATCGGACTGCTGCCGCGGGAAAACGCACGTGCGCGCGCATGCTGGTGACCCGCTGGACGCTGTCCCCCCGCGGGCATGGCATGCAGCGGGTGGCCGGCGCCGAGCTGTTTGGCGACACCCCGCCGGCCGTCATCGTGGTGCCTGGAAACGAGCCCAGCTGGCCGTTGATGCAGGCCGATGAACGCATGTTGACCTGGCTGCGCGACTGCCATGACGCCGGCAGCCTGCTGGCGGGCTGCGAAGAGGGTGGGTTGCTGCTGGCGTCGGCAGGGGTGATGACAGGGCGCTCGGTCAGTGTCCCCGATCTGTCGCGGTGTCCGTCGCTGGCGGCGGTGGTCCCGGGCTGGCAGCCAAGCGAGCGCGCGCTGGTGGATGACGGCGACCTGCTCACCGCCTCCGGCCCGGATGCGTGGAAGTACCTCAGCCTCCGGCTGCTGGCTCGGATCTATGGGCAGAGCGTGATGAGCGCAGCAATCCAGCAGCTGCAGCTGGTCATTCCGCGTGGCGTGCAGGAAGACCTGGAGCGGTTCAGTCCGAACTTCGCCCATGGCGACCGCGGCATCCTCAAGGCACAGCGGTGGCTGCACGGCATTGCCGCGCGTGGCGTGACCCTGCAGGACATCTGCGATGCGGCCGGGCTGGAGCCGCGCACGCTGCAGCGGCGGTTCCTCAAGGCCACCGGCCTGCGCCCGATTGCGTACTGCCAGCGTCTTCGCATTGCCAAAGCGCAGTTGCTGCTGCAGGCCGGCGGTGCGGTCGATGAAGTGTCCTGGGCGGTCGGCTATTCCGACCAGAGCGCATTCCGCCGACTGTTCCTGCGCATCGTCGGGGTGACGCCGGCGCGTTACCGGCGGCAGATCTTCGCGCAGCGGCGCGAACGCCCGCGCGGTGCGCTTTCGCCGCCGCAGGGCGAACCGCTGCGGCCTGCTGCCTGAGCAGCGTCCAGGCGGTGGCTGCAGGGTCAGGCAGATGCGTCTACCCTGTGGGTCATTCGCCGTTCGCGTGCATCCCAGGAGTTGCCATGTTGTTGAAGACCTCGCCCGCGCTGGGCTCCGTGCTGACCGCTGCCTTGCTGCTGGCGGCAGCCGGCTGCAGCCAGGCCCAGCAGAGTTCCACCGCGCCGAAGACGACCGCCCAATCGGCGAAGATCGCCGACCGGCCGGTCGTGCTGCAGGGCATCGAAAAGCAGGGCTTCGAGGTCATGGGTGAGTTTGACGCGCCCGGCGGCCTGCGTGGTTTTGCCGGTGTGGTCGGCGGGCAGCAGCCGGCAGCGGCCTATGTCACGGCCGACGGCAAAAACGTGATGGTGGGCACGCTCTTCAATGAGAAGGGTGAGGATGTCGGCGCCGCGCCGCTGGACAAGCTGGTCGCCAAGCCGATGTCGGACCGGATATGGAAGCGGCTGGATGGCAGCGCATGGGTGCGCGATGGTCGCGCCGATGCGCCGCGCGTGGTGTACACCTTCAGTGACGCCAACTGCCCCTACTGCCATCGCTTCTGGGAAGCGGCGCGCCCGTGGGTGGACAGCGGCAAGGTGCAGCTGCGCCACGTCATGGTGGGCGTGATCCGCGAAGACAGCCCAGCCAAGGCCGCCGCGATCCTGGGCGCGCCCAATCCGAGTGCGGTGTTCCTGCAGAACGAACATGACTTCAGCAAGGGTGGCATCAAGCCAGCTGCGACGATCACCCCGGCGCTTGCCAACACGCTCGATGCCAACCAGGTGCTGATGGTCGAGCTGGGCTTCCAAGGCACGCCCGGCATCCTGTTCCATGATGCGCAGGGCCTGGTGCAGCGGGTGTCCGGCATGCCACAGGGCGAGGACATGGAAAGGGTGATGGGCCCGCGTTGATCTGAATCAAGGTCCAGACGCATGCGCGCAGTCACCCTGCGCGCATGACTTCCAAGCGTTTTCCTGCTGCATCCTGGCCGCGTCATCGTACCGACGCGCAGACTTCACGACCCACTCACTTCCGGCTTGGTACTCAAGGCGCTGGCGCGCGCAGCTTCTGCGCGTCACCCGGGATGAGGAGGGAATCCCACGCGGGTGCACTGCTGATGGCAGTTCGGCGACTGCAGCAGGTCGCCGGGGTAGCTGTGGTGGGCGTTCTCCTGCGGAGCAGTACCGGGTTGCCGTTGTCGGCGCTGCGCGTGAGCGCGGCTGACGGCGGCAGTATCGTCTGCAGTTCAGGGAGGACGTGATGCGTTGCTCTGTCGTGCTGCTGTTCTTTGTCCTGGCGTGTTCGGCGATGCCGGTCAACGCGCAGGATTCCGCCGACGCCCTGCGCCAGGACATCCGCACCCTGCGGCAGACGCTCGAGGCGATGGAAAAGCGCCTCGATGCACTGGAAACTGCCCAAGGCCACCCGCCTGTCCAGCGACCCGACGTGACCACGGTTGCGCCCGCAGCGCTGACGCCGTCGGCCACGCTGCCCTACACGACCACCACCCAGGTGCCCGGCACCGGACAGGCGATCCTGCCCCCGCGCGACTCGGTGGCCGATCCATCATCGGCGGCCTCGCGTCCGGACAGTGCCGCCGGCCCGACCGACCCGGAACTGAAAGGGTTCCTGGCCATTCCCAATACCGACACGCTGATCCGCATCGGCGGCTATGCCAAGCTCGATGCGATCCTGGATACACGTGCGGCCGGGGACGAAGACCAGTTCGTGACGTCCACCCTTCCGGTGGGCAGCGCTCACCGCGATGTGTCCAACTTCAACCTGCACGCCAAGCAGACCCGCTTCAGCTTCGAGGCACGCCGACCGACCAGCCGCGGCAACCTGCGCTTCTACCTGGAGAACGACTTCTTCGGCAGCAGTGATGGCTACACGTTCCGCCTGCGCCACGCGTATGGCCAGTTGGGCAATACCTACGCCGGGTATGGCTACGCCACCTTCATGGATGCCGACAGCCTGCCCGACACGCTGGACTTTGCCGGTCCCGGCGCGGCCGGGTATCTGCTGGTGGCTGGCATCCACCACAGTTTTGCAATGGGCAAGGGCAACACCCTGACCGTGGCGGCCGAAGACCCCGACGCACAACTGGCCGGCACCACCGATGCGACCGTGGCTGCGAACCGCCTGCCGGATGTGACCGTGACTGCACGCATGGAACGCGACTGGGGCCACCTGCAGCTGGCCGGCGTGGCGCGCAGCCTGGGCTACGACGGCGACCAGCGCGACGACCGCCGCTTCGGCGGCGGCGTCCAGCTCAGCGGTTCGGCGTCGGTGGGTGAACAGGACCTGCTGCTGTTCGGCGCGCTCGGCGGCAAAGGCCTGAGCCGCTATACCGCTGACCTCACCGGTTCGGACCTGGATGCGGTGATCGGCCAGGACGGACGCCTGCATGCGTTGTCGCTGCAGGGGGGATTCTTGGGCTACACCCATTACTGGTCGCCGCTATGGCGCTCCAACCTGATCTACGGCCAGCTCACGATGGCGCGTAATGCCGCACTTGCGGCAGATGCGTTCCGCCAGAGTCGATACGGGGTGTTCAACCTGATCTGGAGCCCGGCACCGTCGTGGACGATGGGCATGGAAGTGCTGTACGGGCAACTGGAACAGCAGGGCGGGCAACGCGCCGACACGGTGCGGGTGCAGGGCAGCCTGCAATACAACTTCATCAAGTAGCGGAGAGACGGTCATGGCGCAAGCAAAAAAAATCGGGGTTGTCGGCGCCACCTTCCTGGTGGCCGGCAACATGATGGGTTCGGGCGTGTTCCTGCTGCCGTCCAGCCTGGCCAAGATCGGTACGGCCTCGATCTGGGGCTGGCTGGTCACCACCGCCGGTGCACTGCTGCTGGCCTTCGTATTCGCCAAGCTGGGCAAGCTGGCGCCCAAGGCAGGCGGCCCGTATGCCTACGCGCGCGACTGGTTCGGGCCTTACATGGGGTTCCAGACCAACACCATCTACTGGTTCGCCAACTGGATCGGCAACGTGGCCATCCCGATCGCGGCGGTCGGGTATTTCAGTTATTTTTTCCCGATCCTGTCCCAGCCGATACCGCGCTGCATCGCGGTGCTGGCACTGGTCTGGGCGTTGAGCTTCGCCAACGTGATCGGCCCGGCGTTTGTCAGCCGCCTGCAGACGGTGACCACCAGTTTCGCACTGGTGCCGATCCTGGGTATCGCGATCTTCGGCTGGTTCTTCTTCGACCCGGCCATCTTCAAGGGTGCGTACAACGTCTCGGGTGAATCCAACTTCGGCGCGATCTCCAGTGCGGCGGCATTGACGCTGTGGGCCTTCATCGGAGTGGAGTCGGCGTCGGTCACCGCCGGCGTGGTCGAAAACCCGGAGAAGAACGTGGCGCGCGCCACCCTGGCCGGGGTGTTCCTGGCTGCGGTGGCGTATATCGCCAGCTCCTCGGTGATCATGGGCATGGTGCCGAACGGCGACCTGCAGGTCTCCGATGCACCGTTCGCGCTGGCGGCGGCCAATGCAGTGGGCGGCTGGGGCGGTGCGTTGGTGAGCCTGTGCGCCTTCGTCGGCGCGGCCGGTTCGCTGGGCGGCTGGATCCTGCTGACCGCGCAGAGCGCCAAGGCAGCTTCCGACGATGGACTGTTTCCCCGCATCTTCAGCAAGACCAACAAGGATGACGTGCCGGTCAAGGGGGTGCTGATCGTGGCGGTGCTGATGACCCTGGCCGTACTGCTGACCTCGACCTCGGAAACCGCTTCAGCGCAGTTCGATGTAATCACCTCGGCAGCGGTGGTGCTGACCCTGCTGCCCTACATCTACTCCTGCGTGGCCTGCTACTTCGTGGTCGAGCGCTCGCACACCCTGGTGCATACCGGCGCGTTCTGGTTCCTGACCAGCATCACGGTCGTGTACTGCCTGTGGGCGATCTTCGGCTCGTCCGGCAGCATCGTGCAGTACGCCTTCCTGTTCGTGCTGTTCATCACGGTGTTCTACCCGTTCTTCAGCGAGGAGCGCCGCCGCCAGCGCGGCCAGCTGCCGCCGCTGGACAACGCCGCCCGCACGACGCTTTCGTGACCGTCCCCCAGGAGAAATGCTGTGTACTTCAAGTCTCTGGATTACCCGATCATCGTCATCGACGATGACTACGAGTCCCCGCGCATCGGCGGCATCCTGATCCGCGCGCTGGTCGAGGAACTGCGTGGCAACGAGCAGCGCGTGCTGTGCGGGCTCACCCTGGCCGACGCCCAGGCCGGCGCGCGCACGTATGTAGCTGCCTCGGCGGTACTGATCTCCATCGACGGCACCGAGGACAAGCCCGGTGAGTTCCAGCGCCTGCTGGGCTTCCTGCGTGAGCAGAGTGCACGCCGCGCCGGGCTGCCGGTGTTCCTCTATGGCGAGCGCCGCACCATCGAGAAAGTGCCGAGCAAGCTGCTCAAGTACGTGCACGGCTACATCTTCCTGTTCGAGGACACCAAGAGTTTCATCTCACGGCAGGTGATGCGCGCGGCGGAAGACTACATGCAGCAGCTGCTGCCGCCGTTCTTCAAGGCGTTGATCCACCACACTGCCGATTCCAATTACTCCTGGCACACTCCTGGCCACGCCGGCGGGGTAGCCTTCACCAAATCTCCCGTCGGGCGCGCGTTCCACCAGTTCTACGGTGAGAATACGCTGCGCAGCGACCTGTCGATCTCCGTTCCGGAGCTGGGCTCGCTGCTTGACCACAGCGGGCCGATCAAGGAAGCCGAGAACGAGGCGGCGCGCAACTTTGGCGCCGACCACACCTTCTTCGTCACCAACGGCACCTCCACCGCCAACAAGATCGTGTGGCATGGCACGGTGGGGCGGGGCGATGTGGTGTTCGTTGACCGCAACTGCCACAAATCGCTGCTGCATTCGCTGATCATGACCGGCGGCGTGCCCGTGTACTTCACCCCCAGCCGTAATGCGCACGGCATCATCGGGCCGATCAGCCTGGACCAGTTCACCCCCGAGGCGCTGCAGCAGGCCATCGCCGCCAACCCGCTGGCCAGCAAGGCGTTCCGCGCCGGCTCCAAGCCACGGATCGCGGTGGTGACCAATTCCACGTACGACGGGCTGTGCTACAACGCCGAGAAGATCGCCGATGAGATCGGCAGTGCGGTGGACTTCCTTCACTTCGACGAGGCCTGGTACGCCTACGCCGCCTTCCATCCATTCTATGAGAACCATTACGGCATGGCCAAGGGCAAGCCGCGTGGTCAGGATGCGATCATTTTCACTACCCATTCCACCCACAAGCTGTTGGCCGCGTTCTCGCAGGCCTCGATGATCCACGTGCGCAATGCCGCCACCCGCGAGCTGGATGCTGAACGCTTCAACGAAGCCTTCATGATGCACACTACCACCAGCCCGCATTACGGGGTGATTGCGGCCTGCGACGTGGCGTCCAAGATGATGGAAGGCGCGGCGGGCGAGTCGCTGGTGCAGGAAATGCACGATGAGGCGATCGCCTTCCGCCGCGCGATGCTGCACGTGCGCGAAGACCTGGGCCGCGACGACTGGTGGTTCAGCGTGTGGCAGCCGGACAAGCTGGAACGCTCGCTGGCCAAAGGCGATACCCCCGCGCCGATGGTGGCCAAGCGCGAGGAGTGGTACCTGCAGCCCGATGCACACTGGCACGGGTTCGACGGGCTGGTCGAGGACTATGTGCTGATCGACCCGATCAAGGTGACCCTGCTCACCCCGGGGCTGTCCATCGATGGCGACCTGGGCGTGCTCGGCATCCCGGCGGCCGTGCTGAGCAAGTTCCTGTGGACGCGCGGCATCACAGTGGAGAAGACCAACCTGTACTCGGTGTTGTTCCTGTTCTCGATGGGCATCACCAAGGGCAAGTGGAGCACGCTGGTCACCGAGCTGATGGCGTTCAAGGAGCTGTTCGACAGTAACGCGCCGCTGACCCGCGCGCTGCCCGGGCTGGCCGCCGACTATCCGGACACTTACGCCGGGTGGGGCCTGCGCGACCTGTGCACGGCACTGCACGCGTTCAACCGCGAGTTCGCCGTGGCCCAGGTGATGCGCGAAATGTACGTGGATCTTCCCGAGCCGGTGATGACCCCGGCCGAGGCCTACGACCACCTGGTGCGCGGCCAGATCGAGCGGGTTGATATCGAGGCGATCAGCGGGCGCATCGCCGGGACCATGCTGGTGCCCTATCCGCCGGGCATTCCCACGATCATGCCGGGTGAACGTTTCGGTGCACCGGACGAGCCGATCATCCAGTCGCTGCGCATTGCCCGGGAACAGAATGCGCGCTTCCCGGGCTTCGAGTCGGACGTTCACGGGCTTATCATCGACCGTGACGGCGACGTGCCGAGTTACAAGGTGGAGGTGCTGAAGACCTGAGCGTCAGCCAGGATCTTCGGCAGGCGATGGATACAGCACGCGAGCAGCGGATCCTTAAATTCTCGATCGGGGTGACGGTGGCGGTCAGCGCCACCGGCTTCATCGGCGGCCTGCTCGTCGGGTCGCAGGCGATCCTGTTCGACGGGGTATACAGCCTGGTCGATGTGGCGCTCACGCTGGTGGCATTGGCCGTGCTGCGCCTGCTGGGGCGCGAGGGCAGCCCACGCTTCCAGTATGGCTATTGGCACCTGGAACCGATGGTGGAAGCGCTGGGCGGGGCGATCCTCGCGCTGGCCTGCATCTATGCGCTTGCCAATTCGATCATTGGGCTGACCACCGGCGGGCACGTGATCCGTGCCGGGCCGGCCTTGATGTGGGCGACACTGTTGTGCGTGAGCAACCTGGGCATGGCCGCGTTCGTCCGCGTGCATGCCGCGCGGCTGAACTCGCCGCTGCTGTGGCTGGACGTACGCGCCTGGCTGCTCAGCGGCATGATGAGCCTGGCAGTGGTGCTGGCCTTTGCGCTGGCGCTGTTGCTGGACGACGGCGACCACGCGCATTGGATTCCATTCCTGGACCCGCTGGTGCTGGCGATCATCAGCCTGGCGGTGCTGCCGGTGCCGCTGCGCGGTGCGTGGAAAGCGATGCGCGAGGTGCTGCAGGTGGCACCCGATACGCTGGACGCGCGCGTGCAGGCGGTGATGACGCAGTTCGTGGCCGAGCACGGCTATCTCGGTTACACCAGCCACGTGGCCAAGATGGGCCGGATGCGTTTCGTGGAAATCCACATTCTTACCCACCCGGAGACGGTGATCGGCACCATCGGCAGCGTCGATGCGCTGCGCGATGACATCGCGGAACGGCTGGATGCCCGCGGCGGCGAGTTCTGGCTGACCATTGATTTCACCGCGGACCCCGCCTGGACCTGACATATACGCATTGTATATGATGCGTATATTCCCTACCTGAGATACCCCATGGGCATCGTCAACATCGACGACGAACTGCACGACAACCTGCGCCGCGCCAGTGGCGTGTCCGGCCGCTCGATCAACGCCCAGGCCGGCTTCTGGATCAAGGTGGGCATGCTCTGCGAAATGAACCCGGGCATGAGCTATCAGGAGATCGTGAACCGGGAACTGCGCGCGGCGGGAGTCGACCCCGGTGCCCTGCGGGTAGCGGTTGCGTGATCAAGACGCTGGAGGAGCAGGCGCTGATGCGGGCGTCGGGACGGTTGTTGGCGTCGGTATTCGAGGCGCTGGACCGGCTGCGGCTGGAAGGCATGAGCACGCTGCAGGTGAACGACTGGGTGGAGCGCTTCATCGTCGATACGCTGCACGCGCGACCGGCCAGCAAGGGCCAGTACGGGTTTGCCCATGTGCTCAACAGCTCGGTGGACAACGTGGTCTGCCATGGCGTGCCCTCGGCAGACGAGATTCTGCGCGGCGGCAGCATCGTCAACCTGGACATCACGCTGGAGAAGGATGGTTTCATCGCCGATTCCAGCAAGACCTACCTGATCGGCGAGGTCGATTTCCAGGCGAAGCGTCTGGTGCGGGTGACCCGCGAAGCCATGTGGAAAGGCATTGCGGTGGTGCGGCCAGGGGCAACGCTCGGCGACGTCGGCTTTGCCATCCAGCAGCATGCCAAGGCACACGGCTACAGCGTGGTGCGCGAGTTCTGCGGGCACGGTATAGGACGTGAGATGCACGAAGAGCCACAGGTGCTGCATTACGGCAAGCGCGGCAGCGGTGTGGAGCTGGAGCCGGGCATGACCTTTACCATTGAGCCGATGATCAACCAGGGCCGTGCCGCGATCGACATGAGCGAGGACGGCTGGACCGTGACCACCCGTGACGGGAAGCTGTCGGCGCAGGCCGAGCACACGGTGCTGGTGACTGAAACCGGTGTGGAGGTGTTGACCCTGCGCGAAGGCGAGCGCACGCCGACGGCGTAGAGCCGCCCTCTGCGTGGCTGCTTCTCCTGGGGGATCACGCGCTACGGTAGTTCCCGGGTGGACACCAGCTTGAGGAACGCCTCGTTCTGGTAGCGGCTCATGCGCAACTGCTGGCCGGTGTCCAGGGTGACCACGTGGTGGCCGTTGAACCAGGGGTGGATCGCCTTGACCCGCCGGATGTTGACGATGGCCGAGCGGTGAACGCGGGCGAAGTGGCGCGGGTCCAGTCGCGCGGCGAGGGCGGACAGGGTGCCGCGGTGTTCGTGCATGCGTCCTGCCAGGTGGATCTCGGCAATGTTGCGCGCGGCCTTGATCCATACGATTTCGTCGACATTGACCAGCACCACGTGTTCGTCGACCCGGACCGGGATCCGTTGCAGGTATTCATCGCGCTGGCGCAATGCGTCAAGTGCCTGCAGCAGCTGCGTGGCCGTCTGCACGCTGGGGCCTGCCGCCGCCGAGAGGCGTTGCCGGGCGCGCTGCAGGGTGGCGGCGAAGCGTTCGCGGCTGAACGGCTTGACCAGGTAGTCCACCGCATTGGCTTCGAATGCCTTGACTGCATACTGCTCGTACGCCGTAACGAACACGGTGGCCGGCATGCGCTCGGCACCGATGGTGGCCACCACATCCAGTCCGGTGATCGCCGGCATCTGGATGTCCAGGAAGACCAGGTCCGGCGAGTGTTCGCGGATCGCCTTCACCGCGGATACGCCGTCGCCACATTCGCCCAGCAGTTCGATCTCCGGGTCGTCGGCAAGCAGGCGCACGATCGCGCGGCGCGCGAGCGGCTCGTCGTCCACCACCAGTACCGAGAGGGTCATGCCGGCGCCACTCCCGCCGTGAACTCCGGCGCTTCGTCTTCCATTTCCAGCGTCCGGAAGGGCAGCCGCACGCGGCAGGCCACGCCATCGGGCCAGATCATGTCCAGCCGCACGTCGGCGGCGTCGCCATACAGTTCCTTCAGGCGCAGCCTGGTGTTGGACATGCCGATGCCATGGCCTGCGGGCGCGCCGGGCGTGGCGTCAAGCGTGCTGTTGCGGTTGCGCACTTCAATGCACAGCACATCGCCGTCGCGCCGCGTTTCGATCTCGATCACGTCACTGCCCACGCGCTGCCCGATGCCGTGGCGCACCGCGTTTTCCACCAGCGGCTGCAGCAGCAGGCTGGGCACCGCGCAGTCGAGGGTGTCCGGGGCAATATAGGTGCGCGTGGTCAGCCGGTCCTTGAAACGGATCCGCTGGATGCCCAGGTACAGCTCGATCAGATCCAGTTCCTGGCGCAGGGGGATCTCCTGGCCGTCATAGTCTTCCAGGAAGGCGCGCAGCAGCTCGCTCAGGCGCAGCAGCATGTCCTCGGCCGAGACCGTGTCCTCGTCGAGCAGGGTGATGATGGCGTGCAGCGTATTGAACAGAAAATGCGGCTGCAGCTGGGATTTCAGCGCCAGCAGGCGCGATTGCGCCAGTTCGGTGGCGAGCCGGCTGGCGTCCATGTCGCGGCGCGCTTTTTCGGCCTGGAAGTGCAGTGCCTGCTGCAGCGCGAACAGCGCCCAGTAGGTGAGCAGCCCGATGGCGAAATGCTGGGCGAGGAAATACCCGAGCTGTTCGATGAAGCCGCTGGGTTCGAACAGCGCGGAGGCCGCGGCGCCGATCGACATCGCGCCGAAGGTCACCGCCAGGCTGGCCAGTGCCTGCCGGCCCAGGCCGAGCAGGCGGCGTTGGGGATCCATCGGGTAGCGCTCGGCCAGGCGGAACACCAGCGGTGCCAGTGCCGCCCAGGTGTACCACTGGATCATCGCCCAGCGCAGGTGCACCAGTAACGGCCAGCTGTTGCCGTGCAGCCCATCGCTGAGCGAATGCTGCACGGCAAACACCAGCGCCACGGCCGTCCACAGCAGCAGGTAGCGTGAGAGGCTGATCGACGTACTGCCAAGGTGAACCATCATGGCCGGTATCCAGGACGCCCGGCACGGCGGGGCACGGCCATCTTAGGCGTGCGGGCGGGGACGGAGAAGCGCCATGAGTGCCCATTACGATTGGTCCTGCCGGGACGACGATTCGTCCCGGATCGATGGCGCGCCGGTGGTCGCGCGCGGCCTGATGGCGGCGAATCCCAACCGCGGAGATGCCGCCATGTTCCCGATCCGTCTTGCCGTCCTGTCCAGCCTGCTGCTTGCCAGTACTGTGAACGCCGCTGCGCCGCGGTACCTCACGCTGCTCAACCGCGCCCATGACAGCATTACCACGCTGGAAGTGGCCACCGCCGGCAGCGGTGCGTTCGAGCAGCGTCCGATCGACAGCGTGGACGGTGGCGGGGGAAGCACCACGGTGCGCCTCGGCGACGCCGGCTGCCGCTTCGACCTGCGTCTGCAGTTTCGTAACGGCCGTAGGGCGATCTATCACGGCGTGAACGCATGCAAGGGCGATACGCTGGTGATCGCGCCGCTTCGGTAATGCCAATGTCTGGTTGGCCGGTGCCTATGGCGCGTATCGGCACGGTGACGCATGGATCTTCGGCGAAGCAACGTTTCCGCCCAGGGTCATGCGTTACCGTGCTGATCAACTCTATCGGCAGTCGTCTGGGAACCGACCCTACCCATCCCGTGTCGGTTCGATATCGACATGGGCCGGCAGTATCACCGGTACGTGTTCGGCCATCAGGGCCGCTACCCAGTCGACGAAGACGCGGAGCTTGGCGCTGACGTGGCGGTTGGGGCGGAAGGCGATGTGCAGTGGCATCGGGTCGACCTGCCAGTCGGTGAGCACGCGCACCAGTTCGCCGCGTTCGGCGTGCGCGGCGGCAACGTAATCGGGCAGCCAGAGCACGCCGAGCCCGGCCACGCCGGCGGCCAGGTAGGCGTTGCCGTCGTCGACGGCCAGCTGATGGCGGCCGTGCACGGTCAGCGTCTCTTCGCCTCGCCGCAGCGCGTAGGGCATGGCCCCTGCACGCCGCGAGCCCCGGTAACCGACGATGCGATGCGGTTCGGCTTCCAATCCCTTGGGATGGTCGGGCATGCCAACCGTGGCCAGGTACTGCGGCGCGGCGTACAGCCCTGCCTGCAGGTCGCCGATGTGCCGTGCCACCAGCGAAGGGTCGGTGAGTACGCCGCCGCGGATCACGCAGTCCACGTTTTCATCGATCAGGTCGACGTTGCGATCACTGACCCCCAGGTCCAGCTGGATGTCCGGATACCTCGCCTGAAAGCCGGGCAGGGCCGGCACCAGCAGGAACCGCGCCAGCGGTGCGGGAACGTCTACCCGCAAGCGGCCGCGCGGGCTGGCCGCAAAGCTGGAGAGGCTGGTTTCGGCATCGTCCAGATCGGCCAGCAGGCGCGACACGTGCTCGTAGTACGCCGCCCCATCGTCGGTCACATTGACCTGGCGGGTGGTGCGGTTGAGCAGGCGCACACGCAGCCGCGCTTCCAGCTGCTGCACCAGCTGGGTCACCGTGGTGCGGCTCATATGCAGGGTCTGGGCGGCCCGGGTGAAGCTGCCGGTCTCCACGACCCGGGCAAAGGCCTGCATGGCATCGAAACGGTCCATCGGCACTCCTGCGGTCAATTGTTTGGATTCTACAAACAGTGATGGACAAGGTTGGTGGTTTATCGGCCGGGCCGGGGCGCCTACCGTGGATATATCCCATCACCCGGGGCAAAAACCCCTTTGGAGTCTGCAATGGCAAGTCGCGACGTCGTGTTCCCCTCCGGCCGACAGGACCTGTACGCCCGCTACCGTTACTCGCCGGCGGTGCGGTCCAACGGCTTCCTGTTCGTGTCCGGCCAGGTCGGGAGCCGCGAGGACGGTTCGCCCGAACCGGGCCTGGAAGCACAGGTGCACAAGCTGTTCGAGAACCTCAACGCAGTGCTGGCGGCCGCCGGCTGCACGTTCGACGATGTGGTGGACGTGACTGTCTTCATGATCGACCCGGACCGCATCCTGGAGCGGGTGTGGCCGGTGGTGCTCGAGTACTGGGGCGAGGCGCCCCATCCCGCCTTGACCGCAGTGGGCGTGACCTGGCTGAGCGGGTTCGACGTGGAATTCAAGGTCGTGGCCAAGCTGCCCGAAGCCGAAGCCTGACCGCCCTTCGCATGCGTCACGGGACAACGGCAGGCCGGCGCAACGGTCCGCCGTTTTCTTTTGCGCGTGCAGGTTCAGTCCACTTGATCCGGATGGGAACAAGCTGGAATTGTGGCAGCCGATGGCATGGGACCCGGAGCGGCGGGCGGGTTGAGCGGCGTCGGGGGGGGGGGGGGGCGTCTTCACACGGCTCCGTCGCCCGGTTGTCGATAGTGGCGGCGTCACTCCGCTTCGTCGCAGAACTCCATGCCCCTGATTCCCGAGCGCGTCCGGCGCTGGCCCCGGCCATGGCGCGTGGCGTTGCTCTCGCTGCTGGCGCTGTATGCGCTGTACCTTGTTGCCGGCAATGTGTTCCTCAACACGCCGCTGTTCGATGCGGTCACCAACCGCAAACCTGAAAAATTCAGTCTGCAGACCGGTCCGGCGCTGACGCTGCTGCCGGGCCATGCGGTCGTCTGGAACATCCACATCCGCGGCCAGGCCAACCATACTGTCTACGTCTTCCGCGCCGACCGCGCGAGCGCGTGGATTTCGCTGGTGCACCTGTTCAACCGCGAGGTGCGCATTCCCGGCATCAACGCCACCGGCGTGGAAGCGGACATCCAGCGGGTGGAAAAGGCGATCCCGCCGCCACCGCGTGGTGACCGCGGCTGGAACATCCGCCTGGATGCGATCCACAGCGACAGCATCCGCAGTGGCCGCTTCGGCAAGTTGCTGATTGCCGGGCAGGGCCACGGCACGGTGGGCTTCCAGAAGCAGGTCAAGGGTGGGCCGTCCGAACTGTTCGATTCCACCGCTGGCTTCGAGCAGGCCACGGTCACCTACGATGGGGTCAGGCTGCTTGATGAGGCGCACCTGGCCGCACGCTTCCATTACCCGCGTCACTATCGGGACGAAGCCCCGGGCCTGCGCAAGTTCGGCATCACGTTCGCGCAGCTGCAGGTGGACGGGCGCAGCCAGGCGATCAGGATCGACACTGCCGGGCCCCACGTCAAGGTCGGCAGCGTGCCCGCCGAGGCACGGCTCACGGCAGATGTGGTGATGGACCGCGGCCTGCTGCAACCCGGCAGCCGGGTGGTGTGGCGAGTGCCGGTGCATGCCGGCGTCCATGCACCCGATCGCGGCCTGTTGTCGCTGCAGCTGGACGTGGCCCAGAACATGCGCGTGCAGGCACGCCTGCCGCGCGACCCGGACACAGGCAGCGAACTGCACGCGGACCTGCGCATCACCGGCCGGAAGATTCCGTTCGAAGCGCCGGCCGAACTGTTGCCGCGCCTGTCCGGGCAGGTACGCGGCGCGTGGCGGTTCGAGTCGCTGAACTGGATTGCCGACCTGTTCGTGCGCAAGCCTTGGTTCAAGCTGGAGGGTGGCGGTCTTCTGCAGGGTGACCTGCGCATCGATGATGGCCAGTTGGCGCCGGGCAGCACCCTGGAGGTGCCACAGGTGGCGGCGGTTGCCGAGGTAGCAGGCGTGCGCATGCAGGGCGATGCACATGCGGTGGGGCGCATCGTCGACGGTGCGCCGCCACAGGCGGAACTGAAGGTCGATATTCCCCGATTCCGGGCGGCGCCCAGCGATGCGCCCAAGGCGGTGCTGTTCGACGGCAAGGCGCTGGCGTTGACGCTCCGCGGCGATGCGCGGCTGCAGCAGCTGCGCGACGGGATGCGCGCCCAACTGCGTTTCAAGGATGCCCGCGTACCCGACCTGACTGCCTATAACCGCTATGTGGGCAATGATAACGTGCGCCTGCTCGGGGGTACCGCACTGCTCAGCGGTGAGGTCACGCTGGACGCTGCCGGACGGGTCGGGCAGGGCCGCGCGGACCTGCGCGGCACCGGTGCGCACATGCAGGCCGCCGGCCTGTCGTTGCGTGGCGATGCGCAGGTGAAGGCAAAGGTGCAGCGTGCCGACTTCGACAGCGGCCGGTTCGACCTCAGTGGCACTACGCTCAGCCTGCGCAACGTGCAGGTGGACGGCGATGCCGCCAAGGGCGGCTGGTGGGGCGAGGTCGATCTGCGCAGCGGACATATCCAGTCCGAAGCGCCGTTCCAGGTGGATGCGCGTGCCGACCTGCGGCTGCGGGACGCCGGGCCGCTGCTGGGTATCTACGCCGAGCGCAGCCAGTATCCGCGCTGGGTATTGGGGCTGCTCGATTCGGGCGAAGTGCAGGCCAGCGGCCAGCTGCGCTGGCGCCGCGAGCACTTGGCGGTGGACGACCTGCAGGCCGAAAACGAGCGGCTTTCGCTACGGGCACGACTGGACTTGGAGCAGGCGCAGCGCCGTGGCGACCTGTACCTGCGCTGGGGCCTGCTTGGGGCCGGCATCGAACTGGACGGCGGCAAGCGCACCTGGCACCTGTCCGGGGCGCGTGACTGGTACGACAGCCGGCCGCGGGTGCTGCCCGAGTCCAAGCTGGCCCCGTAAGGCGCGCTGTCAACGCCGTGCCGTGCCAACCTCGCAGGTAGTCGGAGCCGGTAGAGCCACGGCCTGCGTGGCTGTCCCTGCCACCCCCCGCGCCGCTTCACCCGCGGGCACCTTTTCTGGCTCCGCCAGCGCCTGCGCCAACGCCGTATCTGCGATATGCCCGTGCAGGAACAACAATCCGCTGTAGATGTTCATGTGTGTCCTCCACTTGAGTGGAGCTCACGATAGGGGCAGGATGGGAGACGTAAAAGCGATCCTTTCGCAAGTCTTTCTTGAACTGGATTCAAGTCGCCATGTCCCGTATCCCGCTGCAGCCTTTGCAGAATTTCGTCACCGCCGCACGTCTTGGCAACCTGACCCGGGCGGCCGATTCACTGAACCTCACTGTCAGTGCGCTCAGCCACCAGATGCGGCAGCTGGAGGAGCGCCTGGGCTATGCGCTGCTGCAGCGGCAGGCGCGCGGGGTGCGGGTGACCCCCGAAGGCCAGCGGTTGCTGGAGCAGGTGGGCCCGCACCTGGATGCGATCGCGCAGGCGCTGCAGCCGTTCGGCGCGCGCCACGACCGCGTGCTGTCGGTCAGTGCATTGCCGTCGATGGCCTCCAACTGGCTGGTGCCCCGGCTGGGTTCGTTCGTGGCCTGCCACCCGGAGATCGAATTCAACCTGGAATCCAGCGAACGGCTCACCGATTTTGATCGCCAGCTGCAGTGCGATGCCGCGTTGCGGGTCGGTGCCGGGCAGTGGAGTGGCCTGCATGTGGAGCCACTGTTCGATGAGTGGCTGATGCCGATGGCCAGCCCGTCACTGGTGGAGCGCATGGGTGGGCTGGGTGCGCTGCCGCTGGCGCAGTGGCCGCTGTTGGGGGATCCGGATGGCGAGTGGCAGCGCTGGTTCGCCTCGATCGGAGAGATGGCGCCGTCGCGCTACGTGGCCATGCTCAATGACTCTGAATCGCATCATCGTGCTGCGCTGGACGGCTTCGGGGTCGCGCTGGGGCGGGTGACGCGGGCGCGGCTGCTGCTGGATTCGGGGCAGTTGATTGCCCTGTCGCCGCACCGGTTGAAAACGCGCTGGTCGCATTGGCTGGTGTATCCGCCACGCTCGTCCACGCACCAGGGATTTCTGGCGTTTCGTGAGTGGTTGCATGCGCAGGCGGCAGAGCATGCACGGCATATGCAGGGGTTGGTGGGGTGACGGGACGCCGCGGCGCCGATCAACGCGCAGGCGTCGGCCAATACTGACTGTCCGGTGTGCTGCGCGCGCCGAAAATCGCCTGGCCTACACGTACCACCGTGGCGCCTTCCTCGATGGCGATCTCGAAATCGCCGGACATGCCCATCGACAGTTCGTCCAGGCTGATGCCTGACGGCAGGGTCGGACGCAGGCGGTCGCGCAGGTCGCGCAGGCGCACGAAACAGGGGCGCACCTGTTCGGGATCGGCCGAGAACAGCGCCAGGGTCATCAAGCCGCGTACGCGCAGGTGGGTGAAAGCGGGCAGCTGCTGCACGAAGTCGGCCACCTCGATCGGCTCCAATCCATATTTGCTGGCTTCGCCGGAGGAATTGACCTGCACGAACACGTCCAGCGTGCGGCCTTCCTGCGCCAGCCGCTGGTCCAGCGCCTGGGCTACGCGCAGGCTGTCCAGCGCCTGGAATTCGCTGGCAAAGCGGGCCACATCGCGCGCCTTGTTGGTCTGCAGGTGGCCGATCACCGACCAGCGGATGCCGAGGTCGGCCATCGCCTCGGCCTTGCCCTTGGCTTCCTGCACCTTGTTTTCGCCCAGCGTATCGCAGCCGGCCTGCACCGCCAGACGCAGCCGCGCTTCGTCCACGGTCTTGCTCACCGGCAGCAGCCGCACCGTGGCCGGATCACGTCCTGCGCGCACGCATGCGGCCGCGATGCGTGCGTGCACCGCCTCGAGGTTATGGCGGAAATCCTCAACGGTAGTGGCCTGCGGCCAGGCGGGGGCGACGATGGACATGACGTGTTCCGGAACAGGCGCGGCCCGCATTTTCGCACGGTGGGCAACGGCCGGATCAAGGCGCCGCGGTTGTCCCCGGACGGATGTAATGCGACTGCCCGTTGTCGTTGAGGAAGATCAGCTCCGGCTTGCCCTGCCAGGAGGTGAGCATGGCGCCGGTGCTGTTCTGGTGTTTGATCACCAGGGTGGCGCCGCGATCCGGGTTGGCGGTGATCTTGAACACTTCGGTGGTGCCCTTGGCATCATCCAGCGTGAGCGAGGCCTCATCGCCGACATCGGCGGTGCCATAGCTGCCACGCTCGGAGCCGTCGGCACCTAGCAGTGCCACGCCCGAAAGCGGGGACGCGCGCGGGCCCTGCGGGACACCCTTGCTGAGCGGGTCAGGCAGCGGCGCGCCGAGGACCACCCGGGCCTGGCCGCTGCCGTCCTGGATGACCAGCCCGCGCGCGGTGATCACCCGTTCGGCGGACTGGCTGCGGTGCAGCTGCACGGCGGTGTAGCCCGACACCAGCAGGGCAAGGCTGGACACCGCCAGTGTGGTGAGGGTGAGTGCGCGCGACATGGCAGGCTCCGGATCCTTGGATGGCAGCGACCATAGCCGAAGCCGTGATGACCGCACCAGTCGGAAAAGTCTGTATCTATCGTCAGCGTGAAACCGGTCACAGCAATCAATGAAAATCGCGGCTGTGGGTGCGCACTCCGTCAATCAGTGCATCGAGGTTGTGCATGCGCTGCACGATCAGGTGCTGCACGCCATCCACCCGTTCCAGCCGGCCATCGATCTGCATCAGCTGCGCCTCCACCAGCACCCGGTGCTGGCGGTCGGCGGTTCTGCGCCAGACCACCGCATTGACCATGCCGCTTTCGTCTTCGAGGGTGAGGAAGGTCACCCCGCTGGCGGTCTGCGGGCGCTGGCGCATGCGTACCAACCCGGCGAAACGCACGCTGCGCCCGTGCGGCAGCTGCGCCAGTTCGTCCGAGCGCTGGCAGCGGCGGGCGCGCAGCGCGTCGCGGATGAAGGACACCATGTGCTGGCCCAGGGTCGTGCCGGTGCTGTTGTAGTCGGCCTGCATGTCCTCGAACGCACTCGGTGCCGGCAACGCCACGGCGGCATCGGCAGTGGCGCGGATGTCCTCGAACAGCGGCAGTGGCTTTTCGACGCCGGAGACATCCCAGCGGGCGCGGTGGCGGTGCCCGCTCAACCCCTTCAGCGCGCCGGCATCGGCCAGCAGCCCCTGGTGGCGGCGGTCCAGGCGGGCCCGCTGGCTGAGGTCGGCCACGCTGTCGAAGGCATGCCGGGCACGTGCCTGCATGACGGCCCCGGCCACCGCTTCGCTGAAACCATCGATCATGCGCAGGCCAAGCCGGATGCCGGGCAGGGCGTCGCGCTGGGTGGCCGGCACCAGCGTGCAGTCCCAGTCGCTGTGGCGCACGTCCACCGGCAGCACCGGCACGCCATGCCGGCGCGCATCCTGCAGGATCTGGTCCGGCGTGTAGAACCCCAGCGGCTGGCTGTTGATCAGGCTGGCGGCAAACGCCGAGGGGTGGTGGCACTTGAGCCAGCAGCTGACATAGGTGATCAGCGCGAAACTGGCCGCGTGGCTTTCCGGAAAGCCGTAGCTGCCGAAGCCCTTGATCTGCTCGAACAGGCGTTCGCCGTATTCGCGGCTGTAGTTGTTCTTCGCCATGCCGGCCAGTAGTTTGTCGCGGTGCGGATCCAGCCCCCCGTGGCGTTTCCAGGCAGCCATCGAACGGCGCAGCGCATCGGCCTCGCCGGGACTGAAGCCGGCGGCGGCCACCGCCAGTTGCATCACCTGTTCCTGGAACAGGGGCACGCCCAGGGTGCGCCTGAATACTTTTTCCAGTGCCGGTGGGTAGTCGATTTCTTCGATCCCTTCTTCCTTGAGCCGCTTGCGGCGGTTGAGGTAGGGATGGACCATGTCGCCCTGGATCGGGCCGGGCCGCACGATCGCTACTTCGATCACCAGGTCGTAGAAACAGCGCGGCTGCATGCGCGGCAGCATCGCCATCTGCGCGCGCGATTCGATCTGGAACACGCCCAGCGTATCGGCACGGCAGATCATGTCGTAGGTGGCGGTGTCACCCGCCGGGATGTCGGCCATGCCCATCGCCGGGGCGCCATGGGCGTGCAGCATGGCCAGACATTTGCGCACGGCGGTGAGCATGCCCAGCGCCAGGCAGTCGACCTTCATCAGCCCGGTGGCATCCAGGTCGTCCTTGTCCCACTGGATCACGGTGCGGTCGGCCATGGCCGCGTTTTCCACCGGCACCAGGGTCGACAGCGGGTGCTCGGAAATCACGAAACCGCCCGGGTGCTGGGACAGGTGGCGCGGGAAGTCCACCAGTTCAGCGGTGAGCGCCACCACCCGCTGCATCAGCGGCGTGTCCGGGTCGAAGCCGCGTTCGCGCAGGGCCTCGGGCAGCGGCTCGTGGCTGCTCCAGCGGTCCAGGCAGGCGGCCAGTTCGTTGACCTGGTCCGGCGGCAGGCCCAGCACGCGCGCCACGTCGCGCACTGCACTGCGGCCGCGGTAGCTGATCGCCACGGCGGTGAGCGCGGCACGTTCGCGGCCGTAGCGGTTGAACACGTACTGCAGCACTTCCTCGCGGCGTTCGTGTTCGAAATCGATGTCGATGTCCGGTGGTTCGTCGCGTTCTTCAGAGATGAAGCGTTCGAACAGCAGTTCCATGTGGCTGGGGTCGATCTCGGTCACGCCCAGCACGAAGCACACCGACGAATTGGCCGCCGAACCACGGCCCTGGCACAGGATCTGCTGGCTGCGGGCGAAGCGCACGATGTCGTGCACGGTCAGGAAGTACGATTCGTACTGCTTGAGGTGGATCAGGCGCAGCTCGTGTTCGATCTGTCGCCGCTGCGCTTCGCTGGCGCCGCCGGGCCAGCGCCAGCGCATGCCCTCTTCGACCAGGACGCGCAGCCAGCTGGCCGGGTCGTGGCCGTCGGGAACCAGCTCGCGCGGGTAGGTGTACTGCAGCTGCGCCAGGTCGAACCGGCAGCGCCCGGCTACGCGCAGGGTTTCCTCCAGCAGTTCGGGCGGGTACAGCGCGGCCAGCGCCTGGCGCGTTCGCAGGTGGCGTTCACCATTCGGGAACAGGTGCCAGCCAGCATCGGCGATGGTGCAGTGCTGGCGGATCGCGGTGAGCGTGTCCTGCAGCGCACGGCGGCGGCGCACGTGCATGTGCACGTCGCCACTGGCCACCAGCGGCAGGTCATGGGCATAGCCGAACTCCAGCAGCGCCTCCAGCCGCGCCACGTCGTCGGCCTCGCGGTGCAGTTCCACCGCCAGCCACAGCCGGTGCGCGAAGCGTGCGTGCAGCCACGCGGCATCATCGGCATTGGGCGACCGCGCCGGCCACAGGCACAGCAGACTGTCGGGCAGGGCGTCGAAGTCCTCGCGCAGGCAGCGGTACTGGCCCTTGGGCGCGCGCCGGCGGCAGGTAGTGATCAGCTGGCACAGCCCTGCATAGGCGGCCAGGTCGGTGCACAGCAGTACCACCTTGGGCCCGTCCTCGACCTGGAACTCCGCACCGGTGATCAGGGCCAGCCCATGTTTCTTCGCCGCCTGCCAGGCGCGCACGATGCCGGCCAGCGAACATTCGTCGGTGATGGCCAGGGCCTTGTAGCCCTGTTCTTTCGCACGCGCGAACAGCTCGTCGGCGATGGAGGCACCGCGCTGGAAACTGAAGGCCGACAGGCAATGCAGTTCGGCGTAATCGGGCAGGGCGGTACTCATGCGAACCAGCCGTGCAGCATGAAGGGTCCGTGCCGTGCACCGGCGGCGGTATAGGCCCACGCACGCTGGCCCAGCGCGGTTTCGACCACGTAGTAGTCGCGGCGCACATCGCCTTCGTCCCACCAGCCCGATTCAATCCGCTCCGGCCCGGAGAGGATGCGCAGGTCCGGGTCGTACAGCGGCTGCGGCGTGGCCAGCAGCCAGCCCGGGCGCAACGGCAAGGCCGGCGGCGGGCCTTTGATGGCCGCTGTGGCTGGGCCGCTGGCGCGTTCGGGCCGATGTTCGGCGCGTAGTCCCACGCCCTGCACGGCATCGTCGCCCAGCCGCGCACGCAGGCGTTCGCGCAGCTGTTCCCAGGGCATGGCCTGCTGCGGACGCGGGTCGAACAGGTCGCGCGCGGCCGGCACGAACGGCGGCAGCTGTTCGGCCTGCAGGCGCAGCCCGCGGCTGCCGGCAGGCAGGCGCAGGTGGTCGACCCGGTTGCGCGCCAGTTCGAACAGCATGGCCGCATCGCGTTCGGGCGCGAGCAGGCCCACGGTCAGCCGGGTATCGGGGTGGCGCTCATGTTCGAACCACAGGTCGAACTGCTGCGCGCCGCCATCGCGCGAGCACAGGAAGGCGGCCAGGTCAGCGGTGAGACGGCGCAACGGGAACAGCAGTGCCTGGGTCGATTCGATTTCGTACTCGAACTCGATCCGTGCATCGAACCGGTCCGGCGGCCGGAAGTACTGCAGCGGCGCGCTGCCGATACCGCGCAGCGCATCCAGGTGGGTCAGCACCTGGGCCGGGAACCGCCGGGTCAGGCTCTCGCGGGGGAGCGCGAAGGCCGCGCCCAGCGTACGCAGGCCGGAGCGGGCCAGTACCGTGACAGCCTCGGCCGGCAGGCCGCTGCGGTCGATCGGGATCTGCGCCAGTGCAGGTTCCAGCGCCGTTGCATCCACGCCCAGCCGCGCATGCACGCGGGTGAGCACCCAGGCAGCGTGCGGGTTGGGCGCGGCTACCAGCCGATGGCGGAAGCCGAGTTCCTTCAGGCCGTCGCGCAGGCGCTGTTCGATTGCCGGCCAGTCACCGAACAGGGCGCGGCTGGCGCCGATTTCCAGCGCCAGCGCATGCGGGAACGCCAGGCTCACCTGCGAGCTGATGCCGTACAGCCAGCTGGCCAGCAGTTGGCGGGTGTCCTGTTCGGCGCGCGGGTCGTAGTCCACCGTGAGCATGTCGCGGGTCAGCACCTGGGCGGCCGACAGCAGCATGCCGCGGCGCAGGCCCAGCTGGCGCGCCGCCGGGCTTACCGCATGCAGCACCCGGCGCTGGGCCGGGCCGGTGACCAGCACCAGCGGCGCGCGCGGATCGGGCTGCTGGCGCAGGGCCGCGTCCAGCGCCAGTTGAGGCAGCAACAGGCAGGCCCACTGCATGGCAGCGCCTCAATGGGCCAAGGCCAGCGGCAACGGCTGCGCCGGTGCCATGCCGCCGCGGCATTTGAGCACCCGCACCTGGCCGGCATCGAGCTGCAGGCGCAACGGGGCGGGGGAGGGGTTGCGGGCCAGCCGGCTGTCGCGGAAGGCAAAGCCCAGGCACTGGCCGGTTTCGGCGGCCACCTGCAGCCGGCGCAGGGCGCGGTCGTCGGCATGTCCCGGCCAGCACAGCACCGCTGCACAGGCGGCCGAGCGCAGGCATTGTTCAGCCGCCCACAGCGCTTCGCGCGGGGTGGCGCGCACCACCTGCAGCTGGCCCAGGGCCAGCCCGGCGCCGGCCCAGGCCGGGGCATGCGGCAAGTGCGGTGGGGCGACCAGCACCACGGTCTGCTGCAGCTGGCTGAGCCGGGCCAGGGTCGGCCAGACCAGCGCCAGCTCGCCCTGGCCGGGTGCGGCCAGCAGTACTTCGGACAGGGCCGAGGGCGGCCAGCCACCCCCGGGCAGGCGGCTGTCCAGCGCCGGGTGCCCGGTCGGATGGGCGGGGGTTTCCGGCGCCGTCCCGCGCGGCTGCCCTCGCCAGACCTGGCGGCTTTCCAGCAGTTGTTCCAAGGCCACCACCGCGCCCATCAGCGCACCTCCCGGCAAGGCTGGAAAGAGCAGGAGTGGGCGGGAAACCTGAACATGAAGGCGAGGATAGGCAGGGCAGGTGTCAAGGGTTGAGACCGACATGCTACGTGTTATTAGCAAAATTGCTAATGAATTCGTAGCGCGACGTTTACCCCCGCCGAAGCCGCCCGTCAGACGTCCATGACCCCCGCAAAAAAATCCCCAACGCCAACAGCGACACCCCAGCCCCCACCCAACACACTGCCCCCCACCCATGCGCCGCATACACCGCGCTTCCCAGCAAGGCGCCCAACCCGCTTCCGGCCGCATAGAACAACATGTACGCCGCAATCACCTGCGCCTGGGCCTGCGTCGGCGCCGCCGCCAGGATCAGGCTCTGGTTGGTCACATGCAGGGCCTGTACGGCCAGATCCAGCAGCAGTACGCCCAGCACCAGCCAGCCCAGCGAGGCGTGCAGCGCCGACAACGGCCACCAGCTCAACAGCAGCAACAGCAGAGCCCCCAGCGTCACCCGCCTGGCATGGCCACGGTCGCTCCAGTGCCCGCTGCGTGCGGCGGCCAGTGCGCCGAGCAGGCCCACCAGGGCGAACGCACCGATCGCGGTGTGCCCAAGCCGGAACGGCGGCGCGCTCAACGGCAGCGCCATGCTGCTCCAGAACAGCCCGAACCCGGTGAACATCAACACCCCCAGCAGCCCACGCCGACGCAGCACCGGTTGCTGGCGTAGCAGGGCCCGCAGTGACAGCCTTGGCGAGGCGATTGGAACCGCAAGAGGCGGCAGATGCCGCCACAGCAGCACCCCGGTCACTCCCATCACACCGGCAGAGAGCAGGTACACCGTGCGCCAGCCGCCCAGATCTGCCACCACGCCCGCCACCAGCCGTGCCAGCAGCAGCCCGATCACCACCCCGGCCTGCGCCGCGCCGACCACGCGGCCACGCGCATGCACCGGTGCGGCGGCGGCTGCGTAGGCAATCAGCCCTTGGGTCATCGCGGTGCCCAGCAGGCCCACGGCGGACATGGCCAGCAGCAGGCCCATGGCCGTACCGGCGGCAGCAACACAGAGCAGCGCCAGCATCAGCGCGGCGGTCTGCAGCGCCATCAGTCGCCGCCGCTCGACCCGGTCGCCCAGCGGCACCAGCCACAGCAGGGCGGCCACCGACCCGACCTGGGTCGCGGCGATCACCGCGCCGATCCAGGACACGCCGATGCGCAGGTCGGCCGACAGCGCATCCAGCAGCGGCTGGGCGTAATAGACGTTGGCCACGCTGAGCCCGGCCGCGCAGGCGAACAGCAGCAGCAGGGAAGGGGCGATGCGCGGGAGGGGGGCGGTGGTGGACATGTATGGTCTCGAAATAGAACCAGTTGAGTCTGTGGCATTTGGTTCTAAAATGAAACCACCCAAGGAGGATCGCCATGCACCCCGATCTCAACCGCACCTGCCCGGTCGCGCGCGCGCTGGACCTGATCGGCGACCGCTGGTCGCTGCTGATCGTGCGCGACGCCTTCGATGGCGTGCGCCGCTTCAGCGATTTCCAACGTGGCCTGGGCATGTCGCGCAGCATGCTCAGCCAGCGCCTGCAGGCCCTGCAGGACGCCGGCGTGCTGACCCAGCAGGCCGCCGCCGATGGCAGCCGTTACCACGACTACGTGCTCACCGCCCAAGGCCAGGCGCTGTTCCCGCTGGTGGTGGCGCTGCGCCAATGGGGCGAGGGCCATCTGTTCGACCCGTCTGAACCGCGTTCGCACCTGCAGGTGATCGGCACCGGACAGGACCTGGCACCGCTGCTGCCGCGCGATGCCCAGGGCAGGGCGCTGACGGCTGCCGAGACCGAAGTGATCAAGCCGGATCCGGCGCCGCGAACCTGAACACGCTGTTGACACGGATGAACAGGGTGAACGACTCTTGAGCGGACGGGTGCTGGTGACGGCACCCGACGGATGCGGTGGCTGTGGCGACAGGCGGAGGGGCCTGATCGTGGCTGGCGCGCCCGTGTAGTTCGATCCCGAGCGCGGTTGCGTGCCGGGATCCCGCCATGACGGCGCTGCACCCTTCTGCGGCAAGACTCCCTGGATTTACTGCGTCAGCAAAGGTGTTTCGCCCGCTTATGAAAACGATTACAAAGCCCCTGGCCCTGACGGCCGCCATCGCCCTGTCGCTGTCTGCCTCTGCCTTCGCGGCACCGGCGGTGGGGGGCGAGGCCTTCACCGTGCTCCGCCTGGACCAGGCACCGACCTACCTGGATGCCAAGGCGGTGGCCGAACAACTGCAGGCGCTGGACGTGGATGCGCTGACCATCGGCAATGTGATCCGTCCTGCCGACACCACGGAAAGCGCGCAGGCACCCGATCCGCTGGCGGCCCTGGCCGACGACCTCGGCTACACCTATCGCTTCGTCAGCGCCGACCAGGCTGCGGCCGAGCAGCGCGGCAGCATCGTGCTTTCGCGCCTGCCGGTGGAAGCCGAGTCGGGCGTGGAAGCACCGGGCCTGAATTACCTGCGCCTCAACGACGGCCGCCACGTGGTGGCGCTGTACACGCGCGCTGCCGGCGCCGATGCCGATGGCGCGCCGGTCAAGGCGCTGGTGGACGGCTCGCGCCTGGGGGCGCCCGCACTGCTGCTGGGTTCGGATGCGGACAGCGCCACCGCCGCTGGTTTCGCCGCCATCGGCAAGGGCGCCGGCTACAGTGCCGGCTTCGATGCCGCCACGACCAGGCCGGTGAAGCTGCGCCTGGATGCCGACACCAGCGTTGCCGGCCAGCTGCTGACGCTGGGCTACAGCGCGCCGGTGGGGGGCGACACGCCATGGATGGACACCGGCCTGAGCGCGGATGCGCGCGCCAAGCTGCTGGTGGCGCGGATGACCGTGGACGAGAAGTTCCAGATGCTGCACAGCTACTTCGGGCTGGGCAAGGATGGCGGGCCGCTCCCGGAAGGCGCGGTCGGTTCGGCCGGGTTCGTGCCGGGCGTGCCGCGCCTGGGGATCCCGGCCCAGCAGTCGGCTGATGCCGGCGTGGGCGTGACCAACCCGGGCGGGATCCGCAAGGGCGACCATGCCACGGCGATGCCCTCGGGCCCCTCCACCGCCTCGACCTGGAACCCGCAGATCGCCTTCACCGGCGGCGCTACCATGGGCCGCGAGGCCTGGCAGCAGCGCTTCAACATCCTGCTGGCCGGCAGCGTCAACCTGCAGCGCGACCCGCGCAATGGCCGCAACTTCGAATATGCCGGCGAAGACCCGGTGCTGGCCGGCCGCCTGGTGGGCGAATCGATCCGGGGCGTGCAGAGCCAGCACGTGATTTCGACGATGAAGCACTTCGCGCTCAACGACATGGAAACCTCGCGCAACTTCCACAGTGCCGAAATCGGCGAACAGGCGATGCGCGAGTCGGACCTGCTGGCGTTCGAGATCGCACTCGATGCAGGCAAGCCCGGTTCGGTGATGTGCTCCTACAACCGTATCAACGGCACCTATGGCTGCGAGCACGATTACCTGATGAATCAGGTGCTCAAGCAGGAATGGAAGTTCCCTGGTTTCGTGATGTCCGACTGGGGCGGCGTGCACAGCGGTTCGAAGGCGGCGCTGGCCGGGCTGGACCAGCAGTCGGCGGGCGAGGTGTTCGACAAGGCGGTGTACTTCGACGAGCCGCTGCGCCTGGCAGTGGCCGGTGGTACCGTGCCGCAGGCGCGTTTGAACGATATGGTCGCGCGGATCCTGCGCACCATGTTCGCGCACGGCAACTTCGACCTGCCGCCGCAGCATGGGCCGATCGACGACGAAGCCGGCTTTGCCGCGGCGCAGCGCACCGTTGAAGAAGGCAGCGTGCTGCTGCGCAACGCCGGCGACGTGCTGCCGCTGGGCAGGGACGTGCAGCGCATCGTGATCATCGGCGGGCATGCCGACAAGGGCGTGATCGGCGGCGGTGGTTCGTCGATGGTGGGCTGGACCGCGCGTGGCACCAATGCAGTGCCGGGCGTGCTGCCGACCACCTGGCCGGGCCCGGTGATCTTCCACCCGTCCTCGCCGCTGCAGGCGCTGCGCGCCGAGCGCCCGGACGCGACCATCGAGTACGTGGACGGCCGTGACGTGGCGGCTGCCGCGCGCGCTGCCGCTGCGGCCGACGTGGCGATCGTGTTCGCAACGCAGTGGTCGGCCGAATCGGTCGATCTGCCGCACATGCAGCTGCCGGACAACCAGGACAAACTGATTGCAGGGGTGGCCAAGGCCAATCCGAAGACGGTGGTGGTGCTGGAAACCAACGGGCCGGTCGAGCTGCCGTGGCTGCAGCAGGTGCCGGCGATCCTGCAGGCGTGGTACCCGGGCATCCGCGGCGGTGAGGCCATCGCGGCGCTGTTGACGGGCAAGGTGAATCCGTCGGGCCGGCTGCCGGTCACGTGGCCGGTGGATGCGTCGCAGCTGCCGCGCCCGCATGTGAACGGGCTGGGCTTCAATCCAAAGCAGAAGCCGGACGACACCATCGATTACAACATCGAAGGTGCCAACGTCGGTTACAAGTGGTTCGCGGCCAAGGGCCTCACCCCGCAGTTCGCGTTCGGCCACGGGCTCTCGTACACGCAGTTCCAGTACGACAACCTGAGCTACACGGCAATGGGCCAGCGCCTGGTGGCGACGGTGGATGTGCGCAACACCGGCAAGGTGGCCGGTGCGGACGTGGCCCAGCTGTACCTGAAGATGCCGGAAGGCAGCACCACGCCGATCCGCCTGATCGGGTTCCAGAAGGTCACGCTGCAGCCGGGTGAATCGCGCCGGATCCGCATCGAGGCCGAACCGAAGGCGATGGCCAGTTTCGATACGGCCGACAAGCAGTGGAAGATTGCGGAAGGCCGTTACGAGCTGCAGCTTTCGCGTTCGGCCAATGAGCCGCTGCAGACCTCGCCGATGGTGTTGAGTGGTGGTGTGGTGAAGTGAGGTCTACGTGGTGCGTGGGCGTTTAGAGCGCTCACGCATTGCGGCGAACAGCCTTGGTCTGCGAATGTCTGGGGCTTGGCTGGCGGGTGTGGGTTTGCGGGACACGCCGCAAGTACGTCCCTGTAGTCTCGTTCGCGCCATCCATGGCGCTCTACGGTCCCGCAAACCCACCCCCGCCAGCCCAAGCCAGGGATACGAGCAGCGTAGGCCATTGTTTGCAAAGGCGCGTGGCGACGCGTTCGTCAATCGGGCGCGTCGTTGCGCTGCGGCGCGGCCGTTCGCGGCCAACCATCGGCACATATCGGGCAGGGAAGAATGGCGCTAGGCTGCGAGGGTTGGTCGCCATCACCTTCCCGGAGAGAGCCATGCGTGTCCGTGTCGTGCCTGTCGTGCTGTTGAGCCTGATGATTGCCGCCAGCGTGTCGGCACAGACCGCGCCGATGACGCCGGATATTCCGGCCAAGGGATTCGTCACCCCTATTGCGGGGTATGACTACGACAAGCGCGAAGTGATGATTCCCATGCGCGATGGGACAAAGCTGTACACCGTCATCGTCGTGCCCAAGGGCGCGCGCAATGCACCGATGCTGTTGACCCGTACCCCGTACGATGCCGCCAACCGCGCCAAGCGCATCGATTCGCCGCACATGCGCGACATCCTCCCGCAGGGCGACGAAGTGTTCGTCGATGCCGGCTACATCCGCGCGTTCCAGGATATCCGCGGCAAGTACGGCTCCGAAGGCGATTACGTGATGACCCGGCCGCTGCGTGGGCCACTGAACAACACCAAGGTAGACCATGCCACCGACGCCTGGGACACCATCGACTGGCTGGTCAGACACGTGCCCGAAAGCAACGGCAAGGTCGGCATGCTGGGTTCCTCGTATGAGGGCTTCACCGTGGTGATGGCGCTGACCAACCCGCACCCCGCATTGAAGGTCGCCGCGCCGCAGAGCCCGATGATCGATGGCTGGATGGGCGATGACTGGCTCAACTACGGCGCCTTCCGCCAGGTCAACTTCGGCTACTTCACCGGCCAGCTGGCCAAGCGCGGCAAGGGGCCGTCCATTCCCAGCACCGGCTACGACGATTACACCACCTTCCTGCGCGCCGGCTCGGCCGGTGACTATGCCAAGGCCAACGGCCTGGAGCAGCTGGCGTGGTGGCACAAGCTGGTAGAACACCCGGCCTACGATGCCTTCTGGCAGGAACAGGCGCTGGATGCCCGCATGGCCAGGACCGGATTGAAGGTGCCCACCATGTGGCTGCAGGGCCTGTGGGACCAGGAGGACATGTGGGGCGCCGTGCACAGCTATGCCGCGATGGAGCCGCGAGACAGCAGCAATACCCTCAATTACCTGGTCATGGGCCCATGGCGCCACAGCCAGGTCAACTATGACGGCAGCAGCCTGGGCGCGCTGAAGTTCGATGGTGATACCGCGCTGCAGTTCCGCCGCGACGTGCTCAAGCCGTTCTTCGACCAGTACCTGGTCGATGGCGCGGCCAAGGCCGATACCCCGCCGGTGCTGATCTACAACACCGGCGAGAACCACTGGGACAAGCTGCAGCAGTGGCCGCGTACCACCGCCCAGACCAGACCGCTGTACCTGCGTGCGGGCGGCAAGCTGTCGTTCGAGGCGCCGAAGGCGGGCGAGGCCACGCACGATGCCTATGTGTCCGACCCGGCCAAGCCGGTGCCGTTCGCACCGCGCCCGGTGCGCTTCGCCGACCGCGACATGTGGACCAGCTGGCTGGTCAAGGACCAGCGCTTCGTGGATGGCCGCACCGACGTGCTGACCTTCGTCAGCGAGCCGCTGACCGAGCCGCTGCGGATCGGTGGCGCGCCGCAGGTGAACCTGCAGGCGGCCACCAGCGGCAGCGACAGCGACTGGGTGGTGAAGCTGATCGACGTGTACCCCGACCAGGTGCCGTCGACGCCGGAAATGGGCGGCTATGAGCTGGGCGTGTCGATGGCGATCTTCCGGGGCCGCTACCGCGAAAGCTTCAGCGAACCGAAAGCAATCACCGCCAACCAGGTGCTGGACTACAGGTTCGGGCTGCCCACCGCCAATCACGTGTTCCAGCCCGGCCACCGGGTGATGGTGCAGGTGCAGTCCAGCCTGTTCCCGCTGTACGACCGCAACCCGCAGACCTTCGTGCCCAACATCTACCTGGCCAAGCCGGGCGATTACCAGAAGGCGACCCAGCAGATCTGGCATGCACCGGGCAACGCATCGTTCATTTCGTTGCCGGTTTACTGAGCACCCGACACGCTGGGGTAGTCGGTGTAGCCCTTGGCGCCACCGCCATACAGCGTGTCCGGGTCAAGCTCGGACAGGGTCACACCCAGGCGCAGGCGCTCGACCAGGTCCGGGTTGGCGATGAAGGCGCGCCCGAACGCGATCATGTCGGCATAGCCGGTTGCGATGGCCTGCTCGGCGCTGTCCTTGTCGTAGCCATTGTTGGCGATCCACGGGCCACGGAACTTCGCCCGCAGCGCCGCGTAATCGAACGGGATGTTGTCGCGCGGACCGCCGGTAGCGCCTTCGATGACATGCACGAAGGCCAACCCGCCAATCGCATCCAGGCGCTCGACCGCACGTTCAAACAAGGCCTGCGGCTGCGAATCGCGCGCATCGTTGGCGGGGGTGACCGGCGACAGGCGCACACCAGTGCGATCAGCGCCGATTTCCGAGGCGATTGCACGCACCACTTCGTCGAGCAGGCGGGTCCGGTTTTCAATGCTGCCGCCGTATTCGTCGGTACGCAGGTTACTGCCATCACGCAGGAACTGATCGATCAGGTAACCGTTGGCGGCATGCACTTCCACGCCATCGAACCCGGCGGTGATGGCGTTGCGGGCGGCCTGGCGGAAGTCCTGCACCAGTGCGGGAATTTCGTCCAGGCGCAGTGCGCGCGGTTCGGAGACATCTTCGAAGCCCTTGGCCGTGAACGTCTTGCCATTGGCACGCAGTGCACTCGGCGCCACCGGAACTTCACCTTCCGGCAGCAGGCTGGTGTGCGAAATGCGACCCACGTGCCAGAGCTGCAGCACGATGCGGCCACCACGCGCATGCACCGCATCGGTGACCTTGCGCCAGGCATCGATCTGGGCCTGGCTGTAGATGCCGGGCGTATCCAGGTAGCCCTGGCCGAGCGGGCTGATCTGCGTGGCCTCGGCGATGATCAGCCCGGCGCTGGCACGCTGCTCGTAGTACTGGATGGCGAGGGGGTTGGGCACGCGCCCATCGATGGCGCGGTTGCGGGTAAGCGGCGCCATCGCGATGCGGTTGCCGACGTCGATGGCGCCAAGCCGGGTGGGGCTGAACAACGTACTGTCAGGAGACTGTGTCATGTGCGATGCCTTGGGGAAGGGGAGTCGTGCAGGGGTACGACACCCAGCATAGGCCCAGGTGCGTTGCAGCGATGGGAAGCATTGTTGCGGGGCATTGCGTGCACGTTGTGTAACGCCGTCGAGGCGTAGGGTGGGGGGACATCAAGCAGAGGCAGTGCAATGATCGATTACCAACTCAAGGGTAAGGTGGCCATCGTCACCGGTGGCGTTTCCGGCATCGGCCTGGCGGTGGCCGAGCTGCTGGCCGATTCCGGCGCGGCGGTGGCGGTGTGGGACCTGAAGGACGACGCGGTGCAGAAGACCGCCGAGGCGATTCGTGGCAGGGGCGTGAAAGCGATCGGCATCGCGCTGGACGTCACCGACGAGGCGGCGGTGGACGCTGCGGTGCAGCGGACGGTGCAGGAACTGGGCGGGCTGGACATCGGGGTCAACAACGCCGGCATCGGCGGCCCGTCGGCCAGCAGCGGCGACTACCCCGTGGACGGCTGGAAGCGTGTCATCGACGTCAATCTCAACAGCGTGTTCCTGTGCCAGCGCGCGCAGATCCAGGCGATGCGCAGGGGCGGAAAAGGCGGCAGCATCATCAACATGGCGTCGATCCTGGGTCAGGTGGGGTTCGCCAGTTCGGCCGCCTACGTGGCTGCCAAGCACGGCGTGGTCGGGTTGACCCAGACCGCGGCCTGGGAACACGCGGGCGACAACATCCGGGTCAACGCGGTGGGCCCCGGATTCATTTCCACGCCGTTGCTGGACAAGATGGATCCGGCCGTGCGCAAGGCGCTGGAGGCCAAGCACGCGCTGAACCGGCTGGGCAGGGCGGAAGAGGTGGCGGCGCTGGTGGCGTGGCTGGCCAGCGCCGACGCGTCGTTCGCCACCGGCACCTACTACGCCGTTGATGGCGGCTACCTGGCGCAGTAAGCCGGTTGCTGCAGGCGCGGGCCTGCCCGCGCCTGCACGCCACGCTCACGCCGGATTTCACGGCACTCCCACGAAGCTCACGCAAGGCTGGAGGCATTGCCGAGGAGAGCTGGATGGGACTGGAACAGGATCTGTCGATTCTGCTGCGCATTGCCGCAGCGATGTTGTTTGGCGGCGTGCTCGGGCTCGAACGCGAGCTGGGCAAGCATGCGGCCGGGTTGCGTACGCACATGCTGATTGCCGGCGCGGCCGCGCTGATCGTGGGCCTGGGCGACAGCATCGCCGAGCATTTCCAACAGGAGCGCTACCGCGACCTGCTGCAGGTGGATCCGGTGCGCCTGATCGAAGCGGTGGTGGCGTGCGTTGGCTTCGTGGCGGCGGGCACCATCCTGCGCGGCAACCGCGATGACGAGGTGAGCGGACTGACCACGGCCAGTTCGCTGATCATGGCCGCAGCCATCGGCATCGCGGTGGGCATCGGGGAATACGTGATTGCAATCGGGGTCAGCGTGATGTGCGTGATCGTGCTGACGGTGTTCCGTCGCCTGGCCAGGAAACTGGAGTCGCCATGAGCAGCGAGCGTCCGTTCGAGATCAGACACATTGATCACCTGGTGCTGCGGGTGCAGGACCTGCAGCGTGCGGTGGCCTTCTATCGCGATGTGCTGGGTTGCACGGTGGCGCGCGAGCGCCCGACGTTGGGCATGGTGCACCTGCATGCGGGGTCTTCGATGATCGACCTTGTCAGCGTGGACGGTGCAGTAGGCGTCCGCGGCGGCCCGGCGGCCGGGGCGCAGGGGCGCAACCTGGAGCACCTGTGCCTGCGCATCGAGCCGTTCGACGAAGCGGCGCTGCGCGAGCACCTGGCGATGCACGGGGTGGTGGTGGATGGGAAGGTGAGCAGCAACCTCGGCGCGGAAGGCGACGGGCTGTCGCTGTCCCTGCGCGACCCCGATGGCAATGCGGTGGAACTGAAGGGGCCGGCCAGTCCGTGCGGCTGCGGCTAGGCGACAATCTGCTGCGCAGGAGTAGATCTTTGGTCTAATGGGCGGATCGTGAACGCTTCGCCATGGTTGGGCCATGATCATTTCCGCTTCCACCGATTACCGCGCCGCCGCGCAACGCCGGCTGCCGCCGTTCCTGTTCCACTACATCGACGGCGGCGCGTACGCCGAGCACACGCTGCGCCGCAATGTGGAGGACCTGGCTGAGATCGCGCTGCGCCAGCGGATCCTGCGCAACGTGGCCGACCTGAGCCTGGACGCGGAGCTGCTGGGTGAGCGCATGGCGATGCCGGTGGCGCTGGGGCCGGTGGGGCTGACCGGGATGTTTGCGCGACGGGGCGAGGTGCAGGCGGCGAGGGCGGCGGCGAGCCGTGGCATTCCGTTCACGCTGTCCACCGTTTCGGTATGTGCGATCGAGGAGGTGGCACCGGCCATTGATCGGCCGATGTGGTACCAGCTGTATGTGCTGAAGGATCGCGGCTTCATGCGCAATGCGCTGGAGCGGGCCAGGGCGGCGGGGGTCACCACGCTGGTGTTCACGGTGGACATGCCCACGCCCGGTGCGCGCTACCGCGATGCGCATTCGGGAATGAGCGGACCCAACGCGGCGCTGCGCCGCATGCTGCAGGCGGTGACGCACCCGCGCTGGGCGTGGGACGTTGGGCTGCGCGGGCGCCCACATGACCTGGGCAACATTTCGACCTACCGCGGCAACCCGACCGGACTGGGCGATTACATCGGTTGGCTGGGCAGCAATTTCGATCCGTCCATTTCGTGGAAGGACCTGGAGTGGATCCGCGAGTTCTGGACCGGGCCGATGGTGATCAAGGGCATCCTGGATCCAGAAGACGCGCGCGATGCGGTGCGCTTCGGCGCCGACGGCATCGTGGTATCCAACCATGGCGGCCGCCAGCTGGACGGGGTGCTGTCGACGGCGCGTGCGCTGCCGGCCATTGCCAGTGCGGTCAAGGGCGAGGTGGAGATCCTGGTCGATTCGGGCATCCGCAATGGGCTGGACGTAGTACGCATGCTGGCGCTGGGCGCCGACGGCGTGCTGCTTGGCCGCGCGTTCGTGTACGCGCTGGCGGCTCACGGCGAGGCCGGCGTGGCCAACCTGCTGGATCTGATCGCGAAGGAAATGCGCGTGGCGATGACCCTGACGGGTGCGCGCAACATTCGTGAGATCAGTGAGGATTCGTTGGTGGGTTTTCCGCGTTGAGAGCGGTAAAGCCGTAAAGCGGTAAAGCGGTAAAGCGGTAAAGCGGTAAAGCGGTAAAGCCCCCGTACCCCCATGCCCGCCGACCCTTTGACAGTGAGCCGGTGGCCAAAGGAACAGCGGAAGGGGGCCCCCCGGGGGGGGGGCCCCCCCCGGGGGGGGGGGTTCCCAAAAAACCCCCCGGATTGCCAACAACCCCCTGAACCACTATACCAAACCAACACCCCGGTTTGGTTTTTGGTTTTTTTACACG
>NZ_JBIDBX010000006.1:0-388368 GCF_043204395.1 Stenotrophomonas sp. NPDC047960
CTCGGAAGTGAAACGCAGCTGCGCCGATGGTAGTGTGGCTCAAGCCATGCGAGAGTAGGTCATCGCCAGGGTTTACACCCCGAAAACCCCGCTGCTCACGCAGCGGGGTTTTTTCTTTGCATCACCGGGTGACGACCAACGGTCGGTACCCCAACGGATGCATGGAGAAGGCGCCCCGCAGGGCGCCTCTCGGGATCACGACCAATGGTCGTGATCTACCAGCCGGTAGCTATCGGCTGTCAGTCGATACGCACACCACCTCAGCGGAAGGCTGCAACCGCCTCGGTCAGGCCGGCTGCCTGCTGCTCCAACTCGCGGGCGGCGGCGCTGGCTTCTTCGACCAGTGCGGCGTTCTGCTGGGTAGCGTCGTCCATCTGGACCACCGTTTGGCTGATCTGGTCGATGCCTGCGGCCTGCTCCTGCGACGCGGCAGCAATGCTGGCCATGATCGCGCTGACGCCGGCCACGCTGCTGACGATCTCCTGCATGGTGCCGCCGGCGCTCTGCGCCAACCGGGCGCCATCGGCGACCTCGCTGGCAGATGCATCGATGAGCTGCCGGATTTCACGCGCGGCCTCCGCCGAACGTTGCGCCAGGCTGCGCACTTCGCTGGCCACCACCGCGAAACCACGCCCCTGGTCGCCGGCGCGCGCCGCTTCCACCGCCGCGTTGAGGGCCAGGATGTTGGTCTGGAAGGCAATGCCGTCAATGACGCCTGTGATCTCGCCAATCCGCTTGGACGCGGCATGGATGCTGTCCATGGTGCTGACCACGCGCCCGACCACCGCGCTGCCGCGCTCGGCCACCTCCTGCGCCCCAAGCGCAAGCGTGCTCGCGTTGCGTGCATGGTCCGCGTTCTGCCGGACAGTGGAGGTAAGCTCTTCCATCGAGGACGCCGTCTCTTCCAGATGTGCCGCCTGTCGTTCGGTGCGGGTGGATAGGTCATGGTTGCCACTGGCAATCTCCTCGGCCCCAAGCGCGATTGCGCCGGCACTGCGCCGGATGCGTTCGACCATGTTGCCCAGCTGGATCGCCGTCGCATTGGCATCGCGCTGCATGGCGGCGAACGACCCCTGGTAGTCGCCCTGCATGCGCTGGCCCAGGTCACCCTTGGCCAGGGCCGACAGCACGCGGCGAAGATCACCCACGGTGCTGCCGACCCGCTCCAGCAGTTGATTGATGCCGATGGTGAGGCCATCCATGAAGGCGCTGCCGCCGGCGGCAGGTGACAGTCGGCGGTCCAGGTCGCCACGGGCGGCGGCGCCCACGATCTCGGCCATGGCCGTCTCGAGCGCCAGCTCCTGAGTCCGGTCGTGCCATTCAACGGCAAAACCGACGCGTGTTCCGACTGCGTCGAACATCGGGCTCACCACCTGGGCAAAGTGCACCGGTCCGATCTGCACGCGCCCGTGATGGGTGGCCTGCAGTGTATCCAGGATGGCCCGGATGCGATCCGGGTTGGCGTGGAAGCGATGGATGCTGGTCCCCACCAGGGCATCGGCCTCGAAATCCGGAAACGCCTCGCGCAGATTGGCCTGCTGGTTGCGCAGTAGACGTACTACCGCGGGGTTTACATAGCGGATCACGTGGGACGCGTCGGCCATCATCACCGCGGTGGGCGAGACCTCCAGGGCCAGGCGCAGCGCAGCGTCGGCCGCAGCGCCGGCATGCTCGTGGGCGCAGCGTGCCTGCAACTGACCATGGCCGTTCGTTATCCGCGCCAGCTCAGCGTGCAGCTCGGCCCTGCTGCGCCGCACCCGCGGAGCCAGCACAACCAGCGCGCCGGTCGCGATCGCGATGCCAAGCGCAGTGACGGCCGGTTGCTGCCACAGGGCGCCGGCAAGGCCGCCCACGAGCCCAGCGCAGAGCACCCCTGCAGCGGCGCGCTCCCCGCGCGGATACGGGGGCAGCGCACAGGACGGCAGCGTTGGGTCGGGTGGACGGGACGAAGGGTGGCGGATGGCAGACATGACAACTCCAGTGAGAATGCGGAACGGAACGCCCTCCGCTGAAACGCGGAGAGACGGATGCGAGATCCTGCGGCCCATCGGCGAAAGACCTTGCGGAAATATGGATGCGTGGGAACGTGCTCCTTCCTGGAAGCCGGATGACACGCGGCTTCGCGACGGCGGAGCAGGTGACGACACAGGCGATCCTTGCGGGCCTGCGTCATCGGTATCGGACATCACCGATGGAAATTGAGTGCGACCCTGTGTCGCAGGGCTCCGACCGCGTATCGACCAGCGGTCGACGCCTACCTCAGAAAGCGGGCGATGACGTCGGCCACCAGCGCCGGGTGCTCCATGTGCAGATGATGGGTGCCAGGGAACACATCGAGTCGGCCATCGCGCAGCAGCTTGATCCGCTCGCTGCGCAGCGGTTCGGGATAGTACGACTGTGCCGGCGTGGCGTAGATCACCTGGGTGGGGCATTCGATTGCCGCCAGCAGGTCGTCGATCTGCCCTTCGCTCAACCGCATCGCGGTGGGCAGCATCAGGCGCTGGTCGCTGCACCAGCTGTAGCCGCCGTCCACCGGCATCACGCCGCGCTCGACCAGCAGGCGCGCACATGGCTCGCTGAGCTGGTTGGCCATCATCCGCGCACGCACCGGTGCGGCGAGGTCGGCGAACACGCGCAGCTTCTTCGACGGCAATGCGCGCACCGCGTGTACATGCTCGCGAAGGCGCTGCGCGGTTTCATTTTCGGGTCCGCGCAGGCCACCGAGTGCCTCAATGGCGATCAGCCGCTCCACGCGCTCCGGTGCGGCAGCAGCGGTGAGGCTGGCAATGCCGGCGCCCATCGAATGGCCCAGCAGCGTAAAGCGCTCCCAGCCCAACGCATCGGCTACCTCGAGCACATGGCAGATCGCGCCCGGCGTGTTGTACTGCGTGCCCGGCGGCATATGTGCGCTGTGGCCGTGACCGGGCAGGTCGATGGCCACCAGATCCAATCCGGGCAGCGCGGCAGCCAACGGGATGAAGCTGGCCGCGTTGTCGAGCCACCCGTGCAGGGCCAGCACACGCGTGCCCTGCGCGGCCGCCGAACGAAGCCCGGCCACGGTCGTGCCGGCCACCGGCAGTACAAACGGCTCGAGCGTCATGCCAGCGCGGCGATGCTCAGCCGCGCCAACGCCAGGGCGTGCGCGGGATCGGCGTTGAGGCAGGGGATGTAGCGCATCTGTGCGCCGCGTTCGGCAACGGTTTCTGTGAATCCCATCGCCACTTCCTCCAGCGTTTCCAGGCAGTCGGTGGCAAAGCCGGGGCAGACCACGTCAATGCGCTTCACCCCGCGCTCGGCCATCGCCCACAGCGTCGGTTCGGCGTAGGGCTGCAGCCACTTCTCGCGGCCAAAGCGCGACTGGTAGGTCAGTTTCCACTCGCTGTCGGCCAGGCCGAGTGCCTGCGCGATCGCCTGCGCACTGGCTTCGCAGCGCTGCGGATAAGGGTCGCCGGCGTCGGCCAGGCGCTGCGGAATGCCGTGGAAGGAAAACACCAGCTGCTCGCCGCGCCCATGGCGCTCCCACCACTGTCGGATGCTGCCGGCCACTGCCGCAACCCAATCCGGGTCGATGGCGTAATCGCGGATCAGGGTGACGGTAATGCCCGGGTGCCGGGGTTGCCAGTCGCGCACCTGGTCCTCGATGGAGGCGGTAGTGGTGGTCGAATACTGCGGATACAACGGCAGCACCACGATCCGTCGCATGCCCTCGGCCGCCAGCCGGTCCAGCTCGGCAGTAAGCGCAGGGGCGCCGTAACGCATGGCATGGCGCACACGCAGGTTGGGCATCAGCTGCTGCATGGCCTCGGCCAGGCGGCGGGTGTACACCATCAACGGGGAACCGTCGGCCAGCCAGACCTGCGCATACTTGGCCGCCGAGCGGCCACTGCGCAGCGGCAGGATCACTCCGTACAGCAGCGGTTTCCACAGCAGCGGCGGGATCGCCACCACGCGCGGGTCGGTGAGGAACTCGGCCAGGTAGCGCCTTACCGCCGGAGCGGTGGGCGTCTCGGGTGTGCCTAGATTGACCGCCAGCACGGCGGTGTCGGGTGCGTCGAGCATGGTGGCCATTCTCGCAGGTATGCGCGATGGAGAGCACATACTCATTGCGGATTCATTGAAACCCCTCTAATTTCGGGTACTTACGTATTGCCCCCACTCTGGAGCACCCATGCGCCGCTTGAGCCTTGTACTGCTGATCTCCGCCAGCCTGCTGTCGACCCAGGCGATGGCCGGGCCGGAGGAGGACCAGCGCGCCCGCAATGCGGTACGCGTGCTGAATGACATCCAGGATATTCCCGAGCAGGGAATTCCTGACAAGTTGTTGGACGAAGGGCGTGCGATCGTGGTCATTCCAGACACGATCAAAGCAGGCCTGGTGATTGGCGGTCGCCGTGGACATGGCCTGATGTCGGTCAAGAACCCCGATGGCAGCTGGTCCAACCCGGTGTTCATGAAACTCACTGGCGGCAGCATCGGTTTCCAGGCCGGCGTCCAGTCTTCGGACGTGGTGCTGGTGTTCCGCAACGACCGCAGCCTGGACAATCTCGTCAACGGCAAATTCACCCTGGGTGCCGACGCCGGCGTCGCCGCCGGTCCGGTGGGCCGCAACGCCGCGGCGGCCACCGATGGCCAGCTGAAGGCTGAGATCTGGTCGTGGTCGCGCGCGCGCGGCTTGTTTGCCGGCGTGGCGCTGGACGGCGCGGTGCTGCAGATCGACGACGAGGCCAATCTGGACGCCTATGGCAGCAACACCACCCCGCGCATGGTGTTCGAGGGCCGTATGGGCGAGCAGCCGTCGATGGACGTGGTGGCCTTCCGTGACCGCCTGGAAGAAGCCACCTACGCGGCGCGCCAGAACCGCGGCACCGCCAGCGCCCCTCCGGCGCCTCGCCCAGCCGGCCCGGCCGCGCAGGCCGCGCCCGCTGTGGCTGAACAGGCCAATGCCGGCGCCACCACCGCGCCGCTGCAGGCCGTTCCGGCGCAGCCCGCACCCCATCAGGGCTTCCAGCCAGTGGGTGAAGGCGAGGTGCGCACCGAATCACTGGACGGCAACTGACTTTCGTCACGCGCGCCGCCCTACCGGCGGTGCGCTATGCTCAAGTCCTTGTTACCGGTTAATGCGAGCAGAACATCATGGGCAGTATGAGCTTGTGGCATTGGGTGGTGGTACTGGTCATCGTTCTGCTGGTGTTCGGCACCAAGAAGCTGACCAGTGGCGCCAAGGACCTTGGCAGTGCCGTAAAGGAATTCAAGAAGGGCATGCGTGACGAGGACAAGCCCACCGCGCACCTGAGCGATGAGTCGCGTCCGCAGGATCCGACGACCACATCGCAGAATGAGCACGATCGCGACCGGCGCTGATCGGGGCGGCATGGCGTGTTCGACATCGGTTTCAGTGAACTGCTGGTCATCGCGGTAGTAGCGTTGGTCGTGCTGGGTCCCGAGCGTCTGCCCAAGGCAGCCCGCTTCGCGGGGCTGTGGGTGCGGCGCGCACGCAACCAGTGGGACTCGGTGAAGCAGGAGCTGGAGCGCGAGCTGCACGCCGATGAAATCAAACGCCAGTTCCGTGATGCACAGGAATCGGTGCGCGATACCGAGGCGCAGCTGCGTGCCAGTGGTGAGGCGGTTCGCCGCGAAGCCGAGCAGATGCGCAACCAGGTGCAGCGCGATGGCGATGCATCGGCCAGCACCGAGGAGCCGGTCATGACCGGGCCAGCACCGGGTTCGCCGGCCAGCGTCGCCCAGCACGTGGCGGCACCAGAGTCGGATGCCCTGCCCGAAGAGCCGCGTGATGCGATGGCCCCGCCGGGCATCGACGGTCAGGCGCCGCGCGATATGCCGCCCTCGACGACAGAGGCCCCACGATGAGTGGTAATGAGGCGCCGGAAAGCGGGTTGATCGAGCACCTGATCGAGTTGCGCGCGCGACTGATGCGGGCGCTGATCGGGCTGGGCGTGGTGCTGCTGGGGCTGATGCCGTTTTCGCGGCAGATCTATACGTGGCTGGCGCAACCGTTGATCTCGCAGCTGCCGAACGGGCAGTCGATGATCGCCACCAACCCGGCCGGTGCGTTCTTCGCACCGCTCAAGCTGACTTTCTTCGTGGCCGTGTTCATCGCGGTGCCGTGGTTGCTGTACCAGCTGTGGGCGTTCGTGGCGCCGGGCCTGTATGCGCGCGAAAAGCGCCTGGCGGTGCCATTGCTGGCAACCTCGGTGCTGCTGTTCTACATCGGCTGCGCGTTTGCGTACTTCCTGGTGCTGCCGGCGGTGTTCCACTTCCTGACCACGTTCCGCCCGGAGGTGATTGCGATCACGCCGGATGCGAATGCGTACCTGGATTTCGTGCTGGCGATCTTCTTCGCGTTCGGCAGCAGTTTCGAACTGCCGGTGGCGATGGTGATCCTGACCCTGCTGGGGTGGATCACGCCGCAGCAGTTCAAGGAAGGCCGTGGGTACGCGATCGTGGGCATCTTCGTGCTGGCGGCGGTGTTGACCCCGCCGGATGTGGTGTCCCAGCTGATGCTGGCGATTCCGATGTGCCTGCTTTATGAGCTGGGCATACATGCGTCGCGGTGGCTGGTGCCGGCCAAGGGTGACGAGCCTCAGGCGCAGTAGCGCCTTCAGAGCTTAAGAACAGCGTTTCGATTGCTACGTGCTGGGGAGGCCGACGGGCCCCAACCCGTATCAACCGAAACGCTGCAGTTGCCGTCAATCAAGCCGCGAAAATATTCCCAGGCCCATTCGACGGCGGAACCGGCGGCGGGGCGGCTCGGCCGCGGTGGGCGAACATCTGGTTCCAGGCGGCGTAAACCGCGCCCACGTACAGCGGCATGATCACCGCGGTGTTGGTCAGCTGCATCACGAACGCGGCCGCACCGGCGCCGCCGGCCATCAGCGCCAGCTGCATCACGATGATCATCACGAAGTAGATGCACATCGCCGCGATCAGGCCCAGCAGCATGAACACCGCCATCGCGCCAAAATTGCGGATGCAGCCCTGCAGACTCATGCGCAGCGCGTGCATGCCACTCTGGTGGTCGAACACCACCAGTGCCGGCTGGGTGAACATCGCCATGCTCAGCGCCACGAACGTGCCGAAGGCGATCAGCAACCACAGCAGGATGCGCATCACCGGCACGCCTGCCATCAGCGCCATGGTCTGCTCATTGCTCGGCGTGGCGCCGGACTGCTGCAGCTCCTGCATCCTGCGGAACATCTCGGCCGACGCGGTCAGGCCATCGGTGCCCATCATCACGTACAGCAGCGTACCCAGCGCGATCACCGCGATCAGCTGGATCGCCAGCGGCACCAGCAGGTGGGTCACGCGACGGTCGCGGATCGGCTGCAGCAGGTGCGTTGGCAGGGCGCGGTGGCCTTGCGCCACTTCGCTCACCGCCACCAGCATGCCGCCAAACACCAGCGGGCCTACCGCCACCGACACCAGCTGCAGCAGCACGCCAAGCCAGCTCGGCAACGCCTGCGCCAGTACCAGGATCAGCGAACTGACCAGCATGCCGATCACGCCAAGCACCGCCAGTTGCAGCGGTGCGCGGCGATACAGGGTGAACGCGTCCAGCAGCCATTGGGCGCCCGCCGAGGCGGGCAGCTTGCGAATTTCGCTCATACCATTCCGGAACAGGGGGAAGGGCGCGCACGCCCCGAATCCCAACGATTATCCCTGTTTTCCGTGCCCATCACCTGAAGGAAAGGTCGCTTCCGGCGGTCTTTCAATTATTGCGTGCCTGGCGGACAAAACGGCGCAGCAGCTGGCGGGCCAGCGGGGCCGCACTGACTCCGCGTGCCAGGCTGCGCGCACAGCCGCCGTGGCGGCTGATGCACTCGGCACGGGCGCGCACGTAGCCGCGCATGTGGTGGGTGGCGAACTCCGGGTGGAACTGCACCCCCCAGGCCTGCTGGCCCCAGCGGAAGGCGTGGCAGTTGTCCTGCGCCGAGCGGGCCAGAATGGCCGCGCCCTCCGGTGCGCGCAGCACGGTCTGCAGGTGGGTGGCGTGGGCCGGGAAGCGCGTGGGCAGGCCGGCGAACAGCGGGTCGTCCACCGCCGAAGGCTCCAGCGCCAGCTCGATCGTGCCCGATTCGCGCCCGGCCGGGTTGTAGGCCACCTCCCCGCCCAGGGCATGGGCAAGCAACTGGTGGCCGTAGCAGATGCCGAACACCGGGCGGTTGTCATGGGCGGCGGTGCGCAGCCATTGCGCGCTGCGTTCGCTCCAGTCGGCGCGGTCGGTCACGTACGCCGCCGAACCGCTGATGATCACCCCGGCAAAATCGCGGTGGTCGGGCAGCGCGCCGCCGTGCTCCACGTCCACCACCACCGTCTCGTCGGCATCCAGTCCCGCCGCTACCCGGATCCAATGCGGAAAACGGCCGTAGCGGCGCAGCGAGGCGACCGGTCGGCCGGTTTCAAGAATCAGGAAGGGCGAGCGGTTCATCGGGGGGAGGCAATACGCTGAGGACTTCCTCGATTGTAGTCAGCCCTGCCGCCACCTTTTCAAGCCCCGCGCGGCGCAGGGTTCGTACGCCTTCAGCACGCGCGGCGCGGCTGAAACCGGCCAGATCCATGTCCGCCCGGATCAGCCCCCGCAGCCGCGATGTCAATGGCAGCAACTCATACAGGCCTACCCGGCCCATGTAGCCGGTGCGCCGGCAGTCGAGGCAACCGGCAGGCGCATATGGCGTGGGCGACTCTGGTAATGCTTCATCGGCATCAGCCAGCGCCGCCCATTGGACCGCGCTGAGCGGCCTGGGCACCTTGCAGTGTGGGCACAGGGTGCGCACCAGGCGCTGGGCCAGCACCCCGTTGATGGTGCTGGCCAGCAGGTAATGCGGCACGCCCAGGTCGAGCAGGCGGGTGATCGCCGAGGGCGCATCGTTGGTGTGCAGCGTGGACAGGACCAGGTGGCCGGTCAGCGAGGCCTGCACGGCCATCTGGGCCGTCTCCAGGTCGCGGATTTCACCAATCATGATGATGTCCGGGTCCTGCCGCAGCAGGGTGCGTACGCCGGCCGCGAAGTCCAGGTCGATGTTGGTCTGCACCTGCATCTGGTTGAATTCCGGCGCGATCATCTCGATCGGATCTTCCACCGTGCACACGTTCACGTCCGGGGTGGCCAGCCGCTTCAGCGTGGAATACAGGGTGGTGGTCTTGCCCGATCCGGTTGGGCCGGTGACCAGCACGATGCCGTGCGGACGCTCCACCAGCGCCGTCCAGCCTGCCGCTTCCTGCGGGCTGAAGCCAAGCTGGTCAATGCTCTTGAAGGCCGCATCCGGGTCGAAGATGCGCATCACGCACTTTTCGCCGAAGGCGGTGGGCATGGTCGACAAGCGCATCTCGACCTCCCGACCGCCCGGCGAGCGGGTCTTGATGCGGCCATCCTGCGGGCGGCGGCGCTCGGCCAGGTCCATGCGGCCCAGCACCTTGATGCGGCTGACCATGGCCGTCATCACCGGCGGCGGTACCTCGAACACCTTGTGCAGCACCCCATCGATGCGGAACCGCATGCGCCCCATGTCGCGGCGTGGTTCCAGGTGGATGTCCGAGGCGCGCTGCTCGAACGCGTACTGCAGCAGCCAGTCCACGATGTGCACCACGTGCTGGTCGTCGGCGTTGACATCGCCAGAGCGGCCCAGCTCCACCAGTTGCTCGAAGCTGGGCAGGGTGCCACTGGCTTCGCTGCGCACGTCGCCGCGCGCGCCGCGCACCGACCGGGTGACCCCATAGAACTCCATCGTGTAGCGGTGCAGGTCCAGCGGATTGACCATGGCCAGCTCGATCCTGCGCCGGGCCAGGTGCTGCAGATCGAGCAGCCACTCCTGGGCCAGCGGTTCGCTGGTGGCCACCAGCAGACGCTCGGTGTCCACTGCCAGCGGCAGGAACCGATGGCGGCGCGCATACGCATGGGAGACCAGCGCGGTCACCGCCGCCACGTCCACCCGGGTCGGATCGATGCGCAGATAGCGGGTGCCGGTGCGGGTGGCCAGCCATTCGGTCAGCCGTTCCAGGCCAAGCTCACCGCCCGAGGCGGCAACCAGCTTCAGGTTGGCCAGCAGCACCAGCGGGTGGACTTCGCTGGCATTGCGGGCGCCCTGGCCGGAAAAGCGGATGCGTTCCAGATCGGACGGCGCAACCAGGCCATCGGCGACCATTGCGGCGGCGACCTGCTCGAAGACCAGCCGTCCCGGCGGCAGAGGCCCAGGGGCCGGAGCGGGGGCAAGGGTTGCCGGTGAGCGGTGTTCCATGGCGCCAGAATCCTCGGAGCGGGGCCTGCACGGCGTGATGGCAGCTTGCCTGGAATGCCGGCGGGCGGTCCGTCGCTATACTAGCGCACCCCCTGAGCAGGCAAGACTCCGCCGCATGTCCGCGACCCAGAACGTTCCGATCACTTTCCAGGGCCTGATCCAGACCCTCAACCAGTATTGGGCGCAGCAGGGCTGCGTGCTGATCCAGCCGCTGGACCTGGAGGTCGGTGCCGGCACCTTCCACCCGGCGACCTTCCTGCGCTCGATCGGTCCGGAAAGCTGGAATGCCGCGTACGTGCAGCCTTCGCGCCGCCCCACCGACGGCCGCTACGGCGAGAACCCCAACCGCCTGCAGCGCTACTACCAGTACCAGGTGGCGATGAAGCCCAGCCCGGACAACATCCAGCAGCTGTACCTGGATTCGCTGAAGGCACTGGGCATCGACCCGTTAGTGCACGACCTGCGCTTTGTCGAGGACAACTGGGAATCGCCTACGCTCGGCGCCTGGGGCCTGGGCTGGGAAGTGTGGCTGAACGGCATGGAAGTGACCCAGTTCACCTACTTCCAGCAGGCCGGTGGCCTGGAGTGCAAGCCGGTGCTGGGCGAGATCACCTACGGTCTTGAACGCCTGTGCATGTACCTGCAGAACTGCGACAACGTGTATGACCTGGTCTGGACCTACGGGCCGGACGGCACGCCGGTGACCTACGGCGATGTGTACCTGCAGAACGAAGTGGAGCAGAGCACCTACAACTTCGAATACGCCGACGTGGAAGAGCTGTTCCACCGCTTCGATGCGTGCGAGAAGGAAGCCCAGAAGCTGGTCGAGGTCGGCCTGCCGCTGCCGGCCTACGAGCAGGTGTGCAAGGCCAGCCATTCGTTCAACCTGCTGGATGCGCGCCGCGCGATCAGCGTGACCGAGCGCCAACGCTATATCCTGCGCGTGCGCGCGCTGGCCCAGGCGGTGGCGAAACTGTATGAAGCCAAGCGCCTCGAAGCGGTGGCGGCCAAGGAGGTGCAGGCATGAGCACGATGCTGCCGCTGCTGGTTGAACTGGGGACCGAAGAACTGCCCGTGAAGGCGCTGCCGGGCCTGGCCCAGGCCTTCTTTGATGGTGTGGTGGACGGCCTGACCAAGCGTGGTGTGGCGGTGGAACGCGGCGACGCCAAGCCGTTGTCCACCCCGCGCCGGCTCGCGGTGCTGCTGCCCGGGGTGGCCGTGGAGCAGCCGGAACAGCGCGGTGAAGTGCTGGGCCCGTACCTGAACATCGCGCTGGACGCCGACGGCCAGCCGACCAAAGCCCTGCAGGGCTTCGCGGCCAAGGCCGGGATCGACTGGACCGCGCTGGAGCGCACCAGCGATGCCAAGGGCGAGCGTTTCGTGCACCGTTCGGTGACCCCGGGCGCGCGCACCGCCGCGCTGCTGCCGGAGATCCTGGCCGAGGCGATTGCCGCCATGCCCATTCCCAAGCCGATGCGCTGGGGCAGCCACAGCTACGGCTTCGCCCGCCCGGTGCATTGGCTGGTGCTGCTGCACGGCAAGGACGTGATCGAGGCCGAGGTGCTGGGTCTGAAGTCCGACCGCATGAGCCGCGGCCATCGTTTCATGCACGACAAGACCGTGTGGCTGTCTTCGCCGGACGACTACCTCAGTTCGCTGCAGGCCGCCTACGTGCTGGTGGACGCCGATGCGCGCCGCAGCCGCATCGTGGAGGCAGTCAACGCCGAAGCCGCCGCCGCTGGTGGCCAGGCGCGCATCACCGATGACAACCTGGAGCAGGTGGTCAACCTGGTCGAATGGCCGGCACCGGTGTTGTGCAGTTTCGAGCGCGAATTCCTGGCGGTGCCGCAGGAAGCGCTGATCGAGACCATGGAAATCAACCAGAAGTTCTTCCCGGTGCTCGATAACAGCGGCAGGCTGACCGAGAAATTCATCGGCATCGCCAACATCGAATCGAAGAACGTGGCCGAAGTGGCCAAGGGCTACGAGCGGGTGATCCGCCCGCGCTTCGCCGATGCCAAGTTCTTCTTCGATGAAGACCTCAAGCAGGGCCTGGACGCGATGGGCGAGGGTCTGAAGACCGTCACCTACCAGGCCAAGCTGGGTTCGGTGGCCGACAAGGTGCAGCGCGTGGTGGCGCTGGCCGGGCTGATCGCACCGCAGGTGGGCGCCGATCCGGTGCTGGCCAAGCGTGCCGCCGTACTGGCCAAGAACGACCTGCAGTCGCGCATGGTCAATGAGTTCCCGGAGCTGCAGGGCATTGCCGGCCGCCATTACGCGGTGACCGGGGGCGAATCGCCCGAGGTCGCGCTGGCCATCGACGAGGCTTACCAGCCGCGCTTCGGTGGCGACGACATCGCGCTGTCGGAGCTGGGCAAGGTGCTGGCCATCGCCGAGCGTGCCGATACCCTGGCCGGTGGTTTTGCCGCAGGCTTGAAGCCGACCGGCAACAAGGACCCGTTCGCGCTGCGCCGCAACGCGTTGGGCCTGGCCCGCACGATCATCGAATCGGGCTTCGAGCTGGACCTGCGCGCGCTGCTGGAAACGGCCTTTGCCGGCCTGCCGGCGGCGGTGCGGCCCAGTGCCGAGCGCAAGACCGACGCGCTGCCGCAGGAACTGTACGACTTCATCATTGACCGCCTGCGCGGCTACTACGCCGACAAGGGCGTGCCGGCCACGCACTTCAACGCGGTAGCCGAACTGAAGCCGGCGTCGCTGTACGACTTCGATCGCCGCATCGATGCCATCGGCATCTTCGCTGCGCTGCCGGAAGCCGAGGCGCTGGCCGCCGCCAACAAGCGCATCCGCAACATCCTGCGCAAGGCCGAAGGGGCGATTCCCGGCATGGTGGATCCGGCGTTGCTGGCCGAACCGAGCGAAAGCGAGCTGGCTGAAGCCGTCGAAGCAGCCATCGACGACAGCAATGCCAGCCTGCATCAGAAGGATTATGTCAGCGTGCTGGCGCGCCTGGCCCGCCTGCGTCCGCAGGTGGATGCGTTCTTCGATGCGGTGATGGTCAACGCAGAAGATCCTGCGCTGCGTGGCAATCGCCTGGCCCTGCTCAAGCGCCTGGGCGACCGCCTCGGCAGCGTGGCGGCGATCGAGCACCTGTCCAGCTGACGGCAACAGCCTGATCGCGTCTCACCCTTGAAAGCGCCCGACTGGTTCGGGCGCTTTCTTTTTGTGCGCATCTGCTCAAATGCGACGAAAACTGCAATCAATCTGAATATTGATTGAGCGTGCCAACCGTCAAGGTGGCAAACGATAAATTCGTGCAATCGGTATTCCCCGGCGTCGCGTGATCATCCCGCGCCGCTCGTTCCTGCGGCAACGACATGCCGCGCGCCTTCCGCGCCGGCTCGCCCCCGCTTCGCACGGAAGTACCGCTCAATGCCCAAGTTGTCGACCGCCGCTGCAGACTTTCCCACTTTCAACCGCTTCACCGCACTGGCCGGCAAATGCGCGGCCCAGGACGAGGCCATCGCACCCGAGCGTATCGGCAATAGGCCCCCGCCCCGTTCCACCAAGAACACCGCACCGACGCAGGTACTGAGTCCACGCGAGGCGGCGATACGCGAGGCGATCCTCGCCACCGGCGCGCCCGAGAGCCGGGCACTGGTACGCACGCTGGAGAAATACCTGGCTACGGCCACCACGCCCGAGGCGCGCGAGGCGGTGACGCTGCGCATGGAACAGGCGCTGGCCGCACGCGGACACGATGTGGCGGTGCTGCGCGACCTGGGCATCCATGCGCTGGACAGCGTGCTGACCCGCGCGGCGTGGACCACCTTGATGGCCGAACTGCCGGGCTGGGCCAGCAGCGCGCTGACCGCAGGGCAGCTGGCGCGCAGCGTGTTCACCGGCACTTGGAGCTGCGTGGCGACTGTGTTGCCGTCGTTGGCGGCGGCGCTGCCAACGCTGCGCACCCAGGCCGATTTCGATGCGCTGGTGCAGTCGCTGCCCGAGTCGGTTCGCGCCGGTCTGTGGACCCTGCACGAGAGCGTGGCACAGGCCGATGCGCAGCTGCGCCCCAACCTCGGCGGCGGGCACCTGCTGTCGGCATTGGCGGTGGCGGCGCTGCTGTGGCAGCTGCGGCAGCAGTTGCCCAAGCCCTCGGGCCAGCTGCAGGGCATCGGCCGCCTCATTGCCGATCTGCCAGCACACTGGCAACGGCTCGCCGTACTCAACGGGGTGGGCGGGGCGCTGTTCAAGCCGGCGGAAGTGAGCGAAGTGCTCCAGCTTGCAGCACCCAAGGTCAAGCTGACCCCCGAGGAGAAGCAGGCGCGCACCCTGCACCAGGATGCGGTGAATCGCGGCAGCGCCGTTGTACCGGCGTGGGACACCCGCGTTGACCACGTAGAACTTGCGACCGCACCCGACACACTGCAACCAGGGAGCGCCGTCGCTGAGCCGCCGGCCGAGCTGATGGAACCACGCCCTGACCTCGCCACCTCGCCGGCCAGCCGCCAGCAGGGCGGCTGGCTGGCGTGGCTCGGCGCGGGCATTGCTGCACTGGGCCAGACTGCACGCAGCGGTTTCCAGGCCGTGCCACAGGCGCCGCCTGCCGTGGAAATGACGTTGATGGGCCGCTCGGCGCTCACAGAGGTCACCTCGACCACGCCGCTGGTGCCCAGGGAAATCGGGGCAGCCACGGGAACAGCGGTAACGCGGGCGTTCCCCGGTCTGCGCAGGACGCCATTGGCCGTGGCCGCAGGGTTGGCGGTGACGGGCGTCGGCGCATTGGCGGTGGGGTTGAAGAATTACTTCTGGCCTGACACCGCGCCGGCGACACCTGCAGAACTTGCAGAGCGTCTGGCTGCGCAGGTGGCAGCACTTCCCAGCGGCCACTGGGGTACCGGCCTGGATCGGGTGCTGGGAGAACTGGAGATCACCCAGCGTGGCGCGCGCATGCGCCGCGCCGCGCCCGATGCCACGTCGACACCCTCAGGATCCTCCGTCGACGCCGGCACGCAGGTACAGGACGTCCCTGCCGATCTGCTGGACGCACTGCGGGCCGACCGCGCGCTGATGCAGCAGGTGCAGTCGATGCGCCTGTGGTCGGTGGCGGTGGCGCGTGAGGTCGCCACCCACCCCGGCTGGGCATGGGTAGCGACGCTGCCCGCGTCCGAACAGGAGCTGTTGGTCAGCCAATGGCAACTGCTGCGTGAGCTTGCCCCCGCGCTCGCGCAGGTGGACGCGGCCACCGATGCAGCGATGGACGCCGCGTTGCAGAAGTCCGGTTGGAGTGGCCCCTGGCAGGATATCGAGGTGAAGCTGCCTGAAACCCAGGTGGCCGGCATCGTCGTGGACGACCGCCTGCCCCTGCTGCAGTACTGCCTGACGCGCGAGGCAGGGGAACGGCACGCCTTCCTGCGAGCAGGCGCCGAGGTATCCGCTGCCGAAAGCAAGCAGCTTGCCGCCTTCGTCAAGAGCGCCGATGCGCGCGGCCTGCGTGGGGCCATCAACGCCCGCATGGAACAGCTGCGTCCGGCGCTGAGCCAGGCGGTGCAGTCACGGCTGGTGATCGATGCGCTCAAGGCCAAGGCGCAGGGCGTACTGGGCAGTGGCAACGCGCACCGGCGAGGCGCCGATATCGTGCTCGGCTTCCTGCGCGGCACCGGCGAGGTCGAGCGCGCGACGCTGACCTATACCGACCGCCTGCCCAATGGCGATGAAGTGAAGATCGAGCTGCCCAACTACCTGATACTGCGCAGCGTCGAGCTGGGCACCAAGGGCCAGGTAGTGCTGTACCGGTCGGACCTGTCCCGCTTCCAGGCATTCGGCGATGAAACCGCGTTCCGCCAGTTCCTGGATACCCAGCGCGCTCAGGTCGGCGCCTTCGCCGACGTTGACATGGGCCGCACCTTGGCCGGCGACATCGTGCAGTCCGCACGGCCGGAGGAGCGTGCCGAAGTAGACGGGCTGGTGAAGTCCTGGGAGGCGCGCCTGGCAGCCTTCCAGAGTGGCCAGCGCGGACCGCAGGCGTGGGACCCGTCCAAGAGTTTCACGCTGGCTTTCACCCGCGTCGACCACCCGGAAGGGGCGCGGCAACAGTGGGCCGACACGCTGATCGCGCACGGCGAGGTCCTGGCGCAGGAGCGGTTGCAGCGCAACCAGCTGCGCTGGAGCCCGCTGGGCATCGCCAACATCGCCGCCGAAACCGCGTACGGCGAGCAGCAGGAGCGGGTGCTGCAGACGCTGCGCACCCACGCGCATGCCGGCGTTACCGAGGCGATGGTCGGCGCGCTGCGCATGGCCGGTTTCCAAGGACCGCTCGATGCATTTGATCCAGATCTGGTAAGGCTGCGCGTAGGCGAGCTCGAAATGAACCTGATCGACTGGGCCACCCACGGCTGGCAGGGTCAGGGCCTGCGCCGCCCGGCCATGCCGGCCAACCTGCCGGACTGGTCGCCGGATATCGGCGGGCTGCCGAACGTGCGGTTGGAACCGGCGGCCTGGCTGGATGACGACACGCTGGATGCGATGCAGCTGGTCGCGTACAGCCGCGACGCGCAGGGCACGGTGCGCGAAGACGCGGCCCTGAGCGACCAGCTGCGGGACGCCTCCCTGCGTCGCGCGATCTGCGGCGCGCTGGAAGAATTCGCTGAGAGCAACCGCCTGGCCAATGCCTACATCAACCATTTGAAGAAGTTGCCGCACAGCGCCGATGGCCCGGTGTTCGCCAAGGCGCTGGGCGAGCAGATCCGCGCCCGTACCGCCTGGATGATCGAGGTGGCCCGGCAGGATGGCAGCCTCGACGATGCCACGTACCGCGCGCTGCAGGCCGCGCATGCCCAGCTGGATCCCCAGCGGAACCGGCCGTCGTCGTTGCAGGGCGTGACCATCAACGGCCGTCCCATCGTCGGGTTGTGGGCGATCCGCAGCAGTGCAGGGCGCCACGTGTTCCTGCCCGATACCGCGCACGGCGACCGCCTGCTGGATGAGCGTGCATTCGCTGCGTGGCTGCGCCAGTCCGAGGCGCAAGGCTATCTGGTCAAGCGTGCGCAGATCCGCTACCAGAAAGCCCTGGAGAAGACGTTCGAGCACACTGCAAGCAGCCGGGGCATCCCGTTCGGGTTCACCCAGACACAGGGGCCGAAGGCGGCGGCCAGCGTGCTCTTCGATGCGCGGATGAGCGACGTGGACCAGATGACGGTGAGCCAGCTGGAGCGGCTGGGCGAGACGCTGAAGATGGTGGGGGGAATCGGCCTGGGCGCGCTCTGTTCGTTCGCCACCGGCGGCGCCGGTGTAGCGCTGTGCGTGGCGGGCACGCTGGGGCTGCTGGCCGATGACATCCGCGAGGGCATCCGACTGATGGAAAACGGCGACCGCGACGGCGCCATCCTTGCGTTGGGCGGCGGACTTCTCGGCGTGGTGGACATCGTGGAGCTCAGTGCCATTCCCGGCCTGGTCTATCAGATAGGCAAGCGCATCCGCAGCTTGCCCGACGCCATGGCCGCGCTGCGTCACTGGCAGCTGCAGGCGCGTGGTTTCACTGTCGACGGCCGGGTGAATGAAGCCTTCGAAGTCTCCCGGCAGTCGCTGGCCAGTATCGGCCTGCCGCTGCTGAAGCAGGCCGGGCCCGACGGCGCCACCGTCTATCGACAGGGCGAACGCACCTTCATCGAACAGGGCGGGTGCTACATCGAAGCAGCGCCGGGGGAGGACGGCGTGCTCCGCCTGCGCATGCCGGACGCGGCCGACGAACTGGGGCCTCCTGTGCAGTACAAGGACAACGCCTGGCAAAGGCAGCAGCAACAACCGTCGCCGCGACGCGGCACCACCACGCCCGCACCGCTGGGCAGACGCGAATGGATGAGCAGGTTGCCAGATGCAGAGAACCTTCCCCCGGAAAAGCTTGACGAGCTGGAGGCCGTGTTCGGCGTGCGTTCGCGTGCACCCTCACGCAGTGCCGATCTGCGCCATGTGATCCAGGAGCTCACCATCGACCAGCGCATCGAGCGGATTCTGAGCGAACCCGTAACGCTCGGGATGCCGGGCGACGAAGCCATCATCATGCGCGCCTGGGCCGACAGTCCTGCGTTGGGAAATGGCAAGGGCGTGGAAACCTTTATCGACACCCTTGGCGAGTGGACCCGTGGCGCACGCTTCGGTCGTGGCCCAGTGGGGTTGATGGTGCGGGTCGAAGATACCCGGACCCTTCCCGGCATCGAAGCGCTGATTGACGCTTCGGATATCGATGCGCTGGCACAGCGTCTGAGCCTGTCCGCCGACAGCCCACGGGATGCGTTGGTAGCGGCCGTCCGCACCGAACTGGTGGAAACCATCAAGCTCGACCCGAAACAGAGCCGGACGACATGGCAGCGCTGGATCGCCGCGCAGCACCGCCTGCCCACCGCGGCCGACAACCTGACCAAGCACTTCCCGGAGCTGACCAAGGCTGAGGCCGAAGAGATTGTCACTGCCGCCAGCAACAGGCAGAAGCGCGAGATGGAAGCGTGGATCTTCAATGAGCCCATCAGCAACGTTGTCGCCGACACGCTCACCAACCGCGCGCAGCGCCAGCAACGCCAGGCCGTGGTGAATGACGGCATTCGCACGCTGGCTGATGTGCAGCAGTTGGGAACGCACCTGCAGGCGGCACTGACCGGGCGCAGCATCACCGTCCTTGGAGATGGCAAGGACGGCTCTCTGCTGTTGGTCGCCTCCACCGCACCGGGTATCGATGCACGGATCGTTTTCACCCCCCGCAACGGTGGGGCGATGGTCGTTTCGAATGCGCAGGGGAAGGTCCAGGCCAGCTGGCAGCAGGCGTTGTTCGATCAGTTGAACAAGAGCGAACAGACTGCGCTTGGCGACGCGGCCAGTCTGCGGCGAGCGGTGGTCGAGCACATGCGACAAACCCCGTTGACCCGGGCCTGCCTGCTGCCTCGCGCGCTGCCGGGGAACCGGGTAAGACGCAGTATCGACCCATGTGAGCCAGCCGCTGGCGTGTCCCTTTCTCAGGAGGAGGTTGCCGCCCGCGATGCCGTCAGCGATCGCCTTTACCAGGTGCACCAGCGTGCGGAGCGGGAGTATGCCGGCATCCGCGATCTGTTCGCCGAATCGGAAGCGCTGAAGGCCGAGAAACGTACCTTGCAGGCGCAGGGGCAGACATTGTCCGAGACAAAGCAGGCGCGCATGCGCGAGCTGGCATCGATGGACCTGATGCACGAGCGCAATTTCCGCGTCAAGAACTTCGTGGCCTACTCGCTGGGCGACCTGCGCCTGCACGGTGAGCCGGTGCCACTGGGGGAATTCCCGTTGCAGGGCGGTGCGTACAGCGGACCCCCGGTGGCATGGATGAGCGGCACGAACTACGTGGGCAATACTCCAATCCGCCGCGTGCTTGTGGCCGACGACCAGGTCGAGAAAACCTACAAGGGGAAGGGCAAACAGCGCACGGAAGTCCCGATTCCGCCCAATGACCGCTTCCGGTCCGATTACGCCATGGGCGCCGACCTGCTGACCACCAGCAGCGAGCGTGCCCGCAGTTCAGGCGTGGTGGTCCTGACCGAGGAAGATCTGCGTGCGCGGATTGGCCCGGAGGGCCCGGACGGGACGCCGGGTTGGGTCCGGCTGTCCGACCTTGACGATGCTGCGCTGGCCGGGCTGCCGCGTAGCGCACTACCAGAGACACTGCAGAAGCTGCTCGGTGATGCCCAGCTGCTGCCCTCCAACGTGCGCGAGCTCAAGCCCGGGCCCCATCGTGTGTTCGAGGTCCGCTCGTGCAGCGAGGGCAAGGTTATCGACAGATGGTTCGAGGAAATGATAGCTGCACGCCCGGAACTGGCCACGCCGCTGCGCGCCGCCGTCAACACACCGGTGGAAGCGTTGACAGGCACACTGGAGGTGGCATCGGACATGCATCCATGCGAAACCAGCTGCAACCGCCGCATGGCTGCGCTGATGAAGGTTTTGCCGAAGGTGAAGACGCGGGTGTACTACCACTTCGTCGACAACCCTGAGCGCACCGAATGGCGGCTGGGGCTGATGGTGAAGCGCGAAATGGAGCGCACCCGTTCGCAATGGGAGCCGACAGGTGAGGCCGTCGACAAGGTGCGTGCCGGCATTCGCGCCGCGTTGCTGGACAAGGCCAACCCGCAGCGCCGCGAAGCGGCTGAAGCCGATTTGCTGCGCAACCCACCCCACGCCACAGACCTGCCGGTACCGCGTCTGTGGCTGCCGGAACGCGTGGAGGACGAAGGCATGTAAGCTACAGCGCAGGCAACGAAGGTGTGCACGGACACCTTCGTTGCCTGCGCGGGCGCCTTGCCAACACCCTCTTCACGCCGAGGCAGCGGGCCAACGGCGATCATTGCCCGGCCTGTGCCGTCGTGCAGATACCCCTGGAAGAAGAACATGCAGATCGAACGGAGCGGTCCCGGTGCGGTATTGAAGACGCTCGGCCCTCAGCCCCCGCGGACCCCTGCAGCTACCGCTGCCTCCCTCCTCTCCTCGGCCCAGGAGCATGCGCTGACCGCGCTGCGGGATCCTGAACTGAACTTTGAAACCTACGCACGACGCACTCTGACCGCCGAACTCGTTGGTCCTGGTGGCTACCTCACCCAAGGTTGGTTGCCGGAAGACAGTTATCGGTCCGGACCGGTGAGGCTGCTGCGTGAGCAAGCCACCTCTGCGGACGGAGTGGCATGGGATGCCACCAACCTGACCCTGCAGCCGGACGTGCAGGTGATTGGCATGCGCGAGACGCAGGGCGGGGCGGACAGCTACTTCGTCTGCCAACCCGATCCGGATGACCCGCAGGCACCGCCGCGGTTCTTCACCCTGTGCATCGAGTCGGGCCAGGGCACGGGCGTCTATGAAATCTTCGTGTCGCCGCCGCGCGACTGGCAGGCCTTCCTAGACCTGCTGGGGTGAGCCACTGGCTGCTCCCCTTGTTGCGCGCTCGACCCGTCCGGCTATCCTGTTGCCCATGATTTCAATGAAATACGCCCTGCCACTGATGTTCCTGTCGCTGGCCGCCGCCTCGACCGCGCACGCGCGCGGCACCATCGAGAAGGTGGACATCACCGGCCTGGACAGGAGCGACGATGCCGAGATGATCGAAAACATCGAGGTGTCCTTGTCGCTGTATGACACCATCGGCAAGGTCCAGGGCGAATCGCGGCTGGAATATCTGCTGTCGCAGGCCGAGCGCCAGACCCGGCGGGCGCTGGAGCCGTTCGGCTACTACAACCCGGTGATCAAGGTCGAAAGCCCCCGCGAAGGCGACAACCTGCGCGTGGTGATCCACGTCGACCGTGGCCCGCCGACCCTGGTGCGGCGCGAGAACATCGACATCACCGGACCGGCGCAGCTGGACCAGTACCTGCAGGAAGACCTGGAAAACTTCCGGCCGCGCAAGGGCCAGCGCTTCGAGCATACGCTGTACGACGCAAGCCGCGTGACCATCACCCGGCGCCTGGCCGAGCGTGGCTACTTCGACGCCGATTTCACCCAGCGCCGGGTGGAGATCACCCGTGCCGAGAATGCGGCCGACATCGATCTCACCTGGGACAGCGGCCGCCGCTACAACATGGGCGACATCCGCTTCCACCAGGATTACTTCGTGGAGCGCCTGTTCGACCCGCTGGTGTACTGGGAAAAGGGCAGCTACTTCCACGAAGGCAAGCTGGACCGCCTGCGCGAATCGCTGACCAAGCTTGATTACTTCAGCGTCATCGACATCCAGCCGCAGCCGGACCAGGCCGACGGGAACGGCAACGTGCCGGTGGATGTCACCCTGACCCGGGCCAAGCGCAGCATCTACACCGCCGGTATCAGCTACGGCAGCGAGAGCGGCGCCGGTGTGCGCGGGGGCCTGGAGCGGCGCTTCCTCAACAGCCGCGGGCACAAGATGAACACCCAGCTGGACTATGCGCAGAAACGCAAGAGTCTGGTCACCACCTACCGGGTACCGGCGTTCAAGTGGCTCGACGGCTGGTACGGGCTTACCGCCAGCGCCTACGACGAGCAGACCGATTACATCGACCTGCGCAACTTCAAGCTGATCGGCAGCCGCAGCGGCGAAATCAACGAAAACTGGACCGCCATCGCCTCGATCAACGCCCTGCGCGAGCGCTGGCGCTATGCGTCGGGCACCGAATTCACCGGTGCGATCTACAACACTTCCACGCTGGTGTACCCGCAGCTGGTGGCCGACTATGTAAACGTCGATGACCGGCTGGCCCCTCGCAGCGGCATCAGCGGCAGCGCCACCGTGCGCGGCGGCATTGAAGGCGCGGGCTCGGATACCAGCTTCGTGCAGGCCAGCATGATGCTGCGCTGGTTCATTCCGGTCGGTGATGCGGACCGCCTGATCCTGCGCGGCGAAGGCGGTACCACCTGGACCAGCGATCTGGTGGCGATGCCGCCGAGCCTGCGCTTCTTCGCCGGTGGCGACCGCAGCATCCGTGGCTACGCCTTCCGTGAAGTGGGCCCACGTACCCCGCCACCGGACAAGTTCGCGCTGGGCGCCAAGAATCTGGTGACCGCGTCGGCCGAATACGAGCACTACTTCAAGGGCGGTCCGTGGGGCGGCGCGGTGTTCGTCGATACCGGCAGCGCGTTTGACAACACCATCGACCTGCATACCGGCGTGGGCTTCGGCGTGCGCTGGAAATCCCCGGTGGGCCCGGTGCGCGTGGATATCGCCCACGGCCTGAACAATCCCGATTCCAAGTTCCAGCTGTACCTGAGCGTGGGGGCCGACCTGTGAGCACGCCGACCTCGACCGCGCCCACCCCGCCGCCACCGCGCGTGCGTTTCTACCGCAGGCGCCGGTTCTGGGCATGGTCCGGCTTTACCGTGCTGGGCCTGGTACTGCTGGCGCTGCTGCTGCTGTACTGGCTGCTGCAGACCGTGGCCGGGCGTGATGTGCTGCTGGCCCAGGTGGTGGCGCGGCTGCCGGTGGGTGCCACGCTGACCTGGAGCAAGGTTGATGGCCCGGTGGCCGGGCCGCTGGTGCTGCACAACCTGGATTTCCGCTACGACGACATCCACTTCACCGCCGAGCGCGCCTATCTGGATCCGGATATCCGCCCGCTGCTGGGCCGCAAGCTGCAGTTGGATGCGCTGCAGATCACGAACGCCACCTTGAACCTGGCCAAGAGCGATGAACCGTTCGAGATGCCCTCGTGGCCTGGTTCGCTGCCGCAGATCGAGATGCCACTGGCGATCCAGGCCGATACCATCACCATTGATGGCTTCCGCATCACCCAGGCGCAGGAACCGCTGATCGACATCACCAGGCTGCGCGGCGGACTGGAAGTGGCCAATGGCGAATTCCGCGCGAGCCAGCTGAAGGTCGACAGCGACCTTGGCGATTTCCGCGTTGACGGCCGCTATGTGCCGCGCAACGACTATTCCACCGACATCACCATCGGCGCGGTGCTGCCGGCCCCGCGCGGGCGCACCCCGGCGCGGCTGGGCCTGGTGGCCCGGGGTAATCTGGGCCGCATGGAAATCGCGCTGGCCGGGCATGCACCCGCGCCGCTGCAGGCCAGCCTGATCTTCGACGGCCGCGATGAGCCGGTGTGGAAGGCCAGTGCGCGCAGCAAGGAACTGGATCTGGCACTGCTGGTGCCGGGCATGGATGGCAGCACCAGCACGCCGCTGTCGCTGGATTTCAATGCCAGCGGCAAGGGCGGGCAGGCCAACCTGCAGGGCCGCATCCAGCAGGGCGAGCTGGCCGTGGAGCTGGCGCCGTCCAAGGTCGGCCTTGCCGACCAGGTGCTGACCGTGTCGCCGTTGGTGGTGAAGGGCTTTGGTGGCCAGGCCCGGCTGCAGGGCACCGCCGATTTCCGTGACCGCGAAAATGCCAGCCTGCGTTTTTCGATCGTCGCCAACGACCTGACCTTCGTTCCCGAAGCCGATCCCGCCACGCCAGGCGCGGCCAAGCCGGTGCCGGTGACGCTCAACGAAGCGCGCATGGGCCTGGCCGGCACGCTCAAGAACTGGGCGGCGGTCGGCACGGCCTCTGTGGAGCGCGAACAGCAATCGGCCGACCTGACGTTCGATGTGCGCGGCAGCGACACCGCCGCCCGGATCGAGCAGCTGCAGGCCAAGACCCCTGGCGGCGCGCTCGACGTGACCGGCCAGGTGGCGTGGGCGCCGCAACTGGATTGGGACGTGGCCGCCAAGCTGGCTGCATTCGATCCCGGCTACTTCGTGCCCGGGTGGGATGGCCGCCTGTCCGGCAACGTGGCCTCCAAGGGCCGCCAGTTGCCGCCGCCGGCGGGCAGCCCGGCCGGTACCGCCGGCATCTACGAAGCCACCGTGGACGTGCCCGGCATCAACGGCATGCTGCGCAACCGCCGCGTGGATGGGCAGGGCCGCTTTGCGCTGCGCGGGCAGCAGGGCGAAGGCAACGTGCGCCTGGCGGTGGGCAACAGCCGCCTGACCGCGCGCGGCAGCGTCGGTGATCGTCTTGATGTGCAGGCCCAGCTGGAACCAGTGCAGCTGGATGACCTGATGCCCGGCAGCACCGGCACGCTGCGTGGCCAGGTGCAGGTGCGCGGGCCGCGTACCGCACCGGACATCACTGCCGACCTGGTCGGCAGTGGGCTGCGCTATGCCGATTACAGCGCTGAAGCGCTGAGCATCCGTGGCCGCCTGCCGTGGCAGGGCAGCAACGGCACGCTGGCGCTGCAGGGCACCAAGGTGCAGGCCGGCATGCTGCTGGACACGATCAACGTGAACGCACGCGGCAGCGTGTCCAACCTGCGGCTGGATGCGCAGGCCAGGAACGAACTGGGCGCGGTGGCCCTGGAGGGCGGGGTACGCCAGCAGGGCAATGCCTGGCGGGGCGATATCGCCGCGCTGCGGATCGCACCGGTCAAGGGCGATGCATGGGCCCTGCGCGCACCGGCCACCTTCGGCATCCAGGGCAGCGCCTTCACCCTGTCCGATACCTGCCTGGGCGCGGCCACCGGCGGCGCGCTGTGCGCCAGCGCCAACTGGCCGCGCGATGGGTTGAAGGTGCGCGGCGACGCGTTGCCGCTGGCGCTGGTGCAGCCGTGGCTGCCGCCGCAATCCGGGCGACGGCTGCACCTGCGCGGCGAAATCACCCTGGATGGGCAGATCCGTCCGCGCGGCAATGCCTGGGAAGGCAGCGCCAGGATCGCCTCGCTGGAAGGCGGCATCCGCCTGGGCGACAACGCGCGCGGCGAGCTGGTGCGCTACGACCAGTTCTCGGCCACGCTCGAAATGACCCCGGCGCAGATCAACGCCAAGCTCGGTGTCGGCTTCCAGGGCAACGGCTTCGTCGATGCCAAGGTGCAGACCGGCTGGGACGCCAACGCGCCGCTCAACGGTGAGCTGTACCTCAACATGTCGCGGCTGTACTGGATCGAGCTGTTCTCGCCCGACATCGTGCGCCCCACCGGCCTGATCGAGGGCCATGTCAGCCTGCGCGGTACGCGTGGCACGCCATCGCTGGGCGGCGATGCCAAGCTGAGCAACTTCAAGGGCGAGTTCCCCGCACTGGGCCTGACCTTCGACCAGGGCAGCGGCAGCTTCACCGCGCAGCCGGATGGTTCGGCGAAGATCACCGCGCAGGCGAACTCGGGCAAGGGCACGCTGTATGTCGACGGCGGGCTGTCGTGGTTCGGCGATGCACAGCCGCTGCAGCTGCATATCCACGGCGAGAACGTGCTGCTGTCCAACACGCCGGAACTGCGCATCGTGGCGAACCCCAACCTCGATTTCACCCTGGCCAAGGCCGCCATGCAGCTGCGCGGCACCGTGCATGTACCCGAGGCGGACCTGGACCTGGAGCGGCTGGATCGCGGTACGTCGGTGTCCGAAGACGTGGTGGTGCTGGACCCGGCCGATCCGGAGGAAGGCCCGAGCCTGCCGCTGGACATGGACCTGACCGTGAGCCTGGGCGACAACGTGCGCATGGCCGGCTTCGGCCTGAAGGGCGGGCTGGGCGGCAAGATGCAGGTGTGGTCGCGGCCGGGCCGCGAGATGACCGCCAATGGCGCGCTGGAAGTGAGCGGGCGCTACAAGGCCTATGGGCAGGACCTGACCATCACCCGCGGCAACCTCAACTGGAACTTCAACGCGGTGTCCGATCCGCGCATCAACATCCGGGCCGAACGCCGGGTGGGTGATGTCACGGCGGGCATCGACGTGACCGGCCGCGCGCAATCGCCGCGGGTGGATGTGTGGTCGGAGCCGTCGATGTCGCAGTCCGAAGCGCTGGCGTTCCTGGTGCTGGGGCGCAGCCTCACCGGCGCCAGCAGCGACCAGACCCAGCAGGTGAACGCGGCCTCGGCTGCGCTGTCGGCCGGCAGCGGCCTGCTGGCCTCGCAGCTGGGTGCCAGGCTCGGGCTGGACGATGCCGGCGTCAGCCAGTCGCGCGCGCTGGGCGGTTCGGTGATCGGCGTGGGCAAGTACATCTCGCCCAAGCTGTACGTCGGCTACGGCGTCTCGCTGGTTGGCAGCGGTTCGGTACTCACGCTGAAGTACCTGCTGCGCCGTGGCTTCGACATCGAAATCGAGTCCAGCACGGTAGAAAACCGCGGCTCCCTCAACTGGCGAAAAGAAAAGTAGAACCAGGCCCTGCCTGGCTGCCGGCCGGGCGCTCGCCCGGCACGGCCGCGGGAATGATCGACACCGGGCCTCCGCCGCCCGCGCGATAGCGGGCCCGACACCGGTAGGGTCGCATCCCAATCGACCGCCGACGCGGCGCCAGCGCCCGGTGATGGCATTGCAGCAATCGGCATCGCGCCCGTCAGCCATGCAATTGCACAGGTCCATGCGTCAAAGAGATCGCGACCAGGGTCGGCGGTCGTTTGGGAACCGACCCTGCGCCGCCGGAACACAGCCGGGGATCGGCCCCGCCCCACCCCTGACCATCGGGCGTTGCCCCACCGGCCCCCAGTAGCTAAGGTGCCCGCTCGTTCCGCCGTACTGGATGCACCCATGCCCGCACGCAAGCCCCTCAGCGCCGCCCTGGCCCTTGGCCTCACCCTCGCCGCCGGCGCCCACGCCGACGAAGGCATGTGGATGCCGACCCAGCTGCCGGACCTGGCCAAGCCGCTGAAAGCTGCAGGCTTCAAAGGCAACCCGGCCGACCTGGCCAACGTGACCGCGGCACCGCTGAGTGCCGTGGTCCGTGCGGGTGGTGGCACCGGCTCGTTCGTCTCCGAAGACGGCCTGCTGCTGACCAACCACCATGTGGCCATGGGCGTGATCCAGTACAACACCACCGCCGAGCACAACCTGATCGACGGCGGCTTCATCGCCCAGGGCCGCAGCGATGAGCGCCCGTCCAATCCGGATTTCCGCGTGCTGGTCACCACCGGCTTCGACAAGGTCACCGATGAGGTGCTGCGCGATGCGCGCGGCAAGACCGGGCGCGCCTATTTCGACGCGGTGGACCGCGCCAGCAAGCGGCTGGTGGCCGAATGCGAGCAGGAAGGCAACGTGCGCTGCAGCGTGGCCGACATGTACTACGGCACCGATTTCTACCGCATCCGCCAGCTGGAGCTGAGCGACGTGCGCCTCGTCTACGCCCCCCCGCGTGCGATCGGCAACTACGGCGATGAGATCGACAACTTCATGTGGCCACGCCACACCGGCGATTTCACCCTGCTGCGCGCCTACGTGGGCAAGGACGGCAAGCCGGCCGCCTACAGCCCGGACAACGTGCCCTACCACCCGCCGGCGCACCTGAAGATGGCCATCGATGGCCCGAAGACCGGTGATTTCGCGATGCTGGCCGGTTACCCGGGCATCACCTACCGCCACCGCACGGCGGCCGAGTTCGCCGGCCAGATCGACACGGTGCTGCCGCGCCGGGTGGCGGTGTTCCAGCAGATGATCGATACCATTGAAGCGGCTACCGCCAAGGATGCGCAGGCGCGCACTCGCTATGCCGCGCAGCTGCAGTCGTTGAAGAACAACCGCAAGCGTGCCGCCGGTGAGCTGGAAGGCCTGCTGCGCAGCGATGCCAGGACCCAGCGCGCCACTGACGAAGCAGCGATGCTGAAGGCCACCGATGCGGCCTTGCAGCCGGACATCCAGGCCCTGCTGGGCTCGCTGTCGCAGGGCGCGTCGATGGGCGAGCGCGATTTCGTTCTGGAACAGGCCGCCGCGCAGAGCCAGCTGCTGCGTTCGGCGCTGTTGCTGGAGCGCCTGCGCATCGAATCGGCCAAGCCCGATGCCGAGCGTGAGAGCGGCTACCAGCAGCGCGACCAGGCGCTGATCGAGGGCACTCTCAAGCAGGTCCAGCGCCGCTATGCGCCGTCCGTGGAAAAGGCGTTGCTGACCGACCTGCTGACCCGCTACCAGCAGCTGCCCGATGCGCAGCGTGTGCCCGAGTTCGACGCCGCGTTCGGCCGTACCCCGGCCGCGCTGGCCAAGGCACTGGACGCGCTCTACAGCGGCACCCGGTTGGGTGACGAAGCCGAGCGCCTGAGCCGCTTTGCCGCCGCCAAGGAGGGCAGGCCGCTGGCGCACGACCCGCTCATCGACCTGGCCGGCCCGCTGGTGACCGCGCAGCTGCGCCTGGAAGACCAGCGCAAGGAACGCGAAGGCGAACAGCTGCGCCTGCGCCCGGCCTACATGCAGGCGCTGTTTGCCTGGCGTGCCAAGCAGGGCCGCGCGGTGTACCCGGATGCCAACCGGACCCTGCGCATCAGCTACGGCAAGGTGGAAGCGCTGTCGCCGCGCGATGCGGTGCGTTTCGACCCGGTCACCACCGTGGCCGGCATCGTGGAGAAAAACACCAACGCGTACCCGTTCGATGCGCCCAAGCCGCTGTTGGCGGCGATCGCCAAGGGTGATTTCGGCAGCACCGCCGATCCCGTGCTGAAAACCCAGACGGTCAATTTCCTGACCAACCTGGACACCACCGGCGGCAACTCCGGCTCGCCGGTGCTCAATGCGCGCGGCGAGCTGATTGGGCTGAACTTCGACAGCAACTGGGAATCGGTCAGCGCCAGCTGGTGGTTCGACCCGCGCTTCAAGCGCGCGGTGCACGTGGACATGCGCTACCTGCGCTGGCTGCTGGCCAAGGTCTATCCCGCGCCGGGGCTGCTGCAGGAGATGGGCGTTCCGGCCGAATAAGGCGGAGACAATCCGATCCAGTTCATCTGCAGGGGTGCGCGCAGCAGATCCAGCTCGTTGCCAAGTGGGTTGTTCGGGTCCCAGACATTTGGATTCGCCGTGGCGGCGGGGCGCTCTGGCGGAGTGGCGCCGTTCCACGCCGCCAGGTGCAACTGCAGCCCGCCTCCGTGTTGGGCGGGCTGCGGGGGAAGCTCCTGGAACCCCACCACCCTCACTTCAGTGGGCTGGATGCCACGTTGCAGGCCGTGCACGACCATTTCGGCGCCGATTGCCAGCACGGCCAGTTCCTGCCAGGCCTGCGGCACGGGGAACGGCAACAGAAGGAACTCGCGGTGCAGCTCGCGCAGCAGGTGGGCGTGGATATGACTTTGCGGGCGTGGAATGGCGGGATCAGCGGCAGGGTCCAGCGACGGGGCTGATTCCAGTTCGTGCAGGTAATGCACCAGGTGCAACGTGCCCCGTTCCTCAGCGCTGAACGGACCCGCTGCGGCGCCTGGCCTGGGCGCGACCAGGCATTGGTACACCTTCGCCATTGCCCAGCGGCTGTCGGGATCCGATGGCGGTGCGGTATGGGTCTGTAGCGGGAAGTTCTCCACCGAACGCAGCAGCATGCTTACGTCACTGCACGTGCTCGCACGCTGCGTCGGTGGCAGCGAGATTTCCAGGCGCTGGCGCAGCAACGGGGTAAGCGGGTCCGGGCGCAGGGTAGCTTCGGGCATGGGGCATCCATGAAGGTGGTGGCCTTTCACGCTGCCTGCGGCGTCGGGCTGGGACAAGTGGCATCCACGACGTCGCGCATCACCGGATTTGGCTCACCCGCTCCACGCGGCTAGACTGCAGGCTGGACCGGGGGGATGCGACGGCGCGTGACGGCAGCACGGGAACTGGAAGGACTGCATGTCTGGGTGGTCGAAGACGACGCCGAGCTGCAGGCGCTGCTGCTGGACGAGCTGGCCTGGCGCGGGGCGACCGTGCGCGGCCTGGGCAGCGCCGAAGCGCTGTACCGCGCGCTGCTGAGCGATCGCTGCGACATCGTGGTACTCGATGTGGGCCTTCCGGGCGAGGACGGCTACGCGGTGGCCAGCCATCTGCGCGCGTCGCAGTCGATCGGCATCGTCATGCTGACCGGCCGCAGTGATGCGCGCGACATGGCACTGGGGCTGACCCAGGGCGCCGATCTCTACCTGGTCAAACCCCCGGACATGGATGTGCTGGTCGCCGGCCTGCACAGCCTTCGCCGTCGCCTGCCGCTGCTGCCCTCCGGTCCGGCAGTTGCTGCCACAGCGCCGCCGCCACGCTGGCGCCTCGCCGATGACGACTGGACCCTGCATGCACCGACCGCCGCGACGCTGGCGCTTACGGTAATGGAGCGGGGTGTGCTGCAGCGGCTGTTCCACGCCGCAGGCGCGGCGGTCACCCGCGAGCAGCTGATCGCCAACATCACCGACGCTCCCTGGGATTTCGACCCGCACCGCCTGGATGTACTGGTGCACCGCCTGCGTACACGCGTGCGCAGCGCCACCGGCGTGGAGTTGCCGATCCGCGCGCTGCGCGGCCAGGGCTACCTCCTGACCGTCTGATCCGCCGCCCGGCGGGGCGGCGTGAGGCAGTGTGAGCGTGCGTGAGCCGCCGGCACTGACTTGCCTTCACCCCAACATCACAATTCGCCCCGCCCGGCACCGCCGGGATTGCTCTGACAGGGAACGTCTGGACCGGTTGCGTCGGAAAGTACGCATCGTTTGACGTTCCCTGCGAACGCTGCAACGACCGGAACAGGGGAAAACACATGTCCAGCCATAGCGATCGCGCAGCTCTCTGCGCGGCGGTGTCGTCGTTCGAGCGCGCGGCAGCGCCCTCATGGCGCGTGCGTTGCCTGCACGTCCTGGCCATCCTGCTGCTGGTCTCGCCGTTGACCGCTCTGGCGATAGACCTGCAGATCACCGACTTCTCCGATACCGGTTATGACCCGGTGCCTGCTGGCACCACGGTGATCTACAACGTCAAGGTCGAAAACGGCGCCAACGATACCGCCAGCGGCACCGTGACCCTGTTTGACCTGCCCGCCGGCACTGCGCTGGGCAACACCGCACCGGCAGGCTGCAGCAGCTCGGCCGGCGCCGCCGGAACCACCCGCGTGGTGTGCACCAACCCCGCATTGAATGCCACCACGGCGCCGTATGAGTTCAAGCTGCCGGTCACCACCCTTGCCTCGCAGCCGGCCACGATCACCGTGCGCGCCGCGATCGGCTTCGCCAGCGCACTGCCGCCGGCGACCACACCGATCAGCACGCTGCAGAATACCGACCCGTTCTTCGGCAGCGATACCAACGTTGCCAACAACCGCACCAGCCAGAACACCACCATCCAGGCCGCAGCCGACCTGGAACTGAGCAAGAGCGCTACGCCGGACCCGGTGATCGGCGGCGGCGAGATCGTCTACACCCTGACTGTGCGCAACAACGGCCCCAGCGTGACGACCGGCTTCCGCGTGGCCGACACGCTGCCGCCCAACGTCACCCTGGTCGGCACGCCGGCCGGCGCCGACTGGGCGTTCACCCAGCAGAACGGAACTTACAACGGCACGCTCGCGGTGGGCGGCACCACCAGCTATTCGTTCCGTGGCAAGGTCAATGTAGGCACCGGCAACATCGTCAATTCGGCGGTGGTCAACGCCGGCAATGTGCCCGACCCGGTGCCGGACAACAATGCCGCGCAGGTCACCACCGCAGTGACAGCCGGCGCGGACCTGCTGCTGTCCAAGTCGGTATCCCCGGCGCCGGCGGCTGCCGGTTCGGTGGTCACCTACACGCTCACCGTACGCAACGATGGCCCCAGCCCGGCCACCGGCGTGGTCGTGCGCGATCCGTTGCCGACCGGCTTTGTCATCACCGGCGGCACCGCGCCCGCCGGTTGGACCTGCAGCAGCGATACCGACAACAGCGTGCGCACCTGCAGCCTGGCCGGAAACTTTGCGCCGGGCGCGCAGGCCAGCATCACCATCACCGCGCAGGTGCCGACCACCGGCACCAACAGCAGCGGCACGGTCAGCAACACCGCGCAGGTCACTGCCACCACGCCCGATCCGGTGCCGGCCAACAATGCCGGCAGCGTCGGCCTGACCGTCATCCCCGACGGCGCCGATCTGCGCATGACCAAGACCAAGGCGCCAGCGCTGGTGCCGGTCTGGAACAACACCGGCCTGCGCACGGACAGCGTGATGACCTCCGCGCTGCGCGCGCAGAACCTGGGTCCGCGCACGGTGACCGGCAACCTGCAGCTGGTCGATGCGCTGGCCGTGGGCGAAGAGTGGGTGGACGCCAACGGCCAACCGTATGCGCCGGGCACGCCGGTCACCGTGGGCGGTTTCAGCTGCATCGCCGACCGTGCATGGAACGGCACCACTGGCCAGCTGGTGACCTGTACCCAGAGCGGCGGCTACCCGGTCGCGGTCAACGGCAATTCCGCCGCGCTGACCCTGTACACGCTGGCGCGCCTGCAGGGCACGCTCAACAACACCGCCTGTACCGGCGGCAGCGGCGGGTCTGCCGAGCCGACCACTGCGGGTGGCATCGACCTGGACCCCAACACGACCAACGACTGCACCGGCGCAGGCAGCCGTGCCACGGACGCGCGTTCCGACCTGTCGATCACCAAGCGCACCAACAACGTCGGCGATGCCGACAACGTGATCCGCGAAACCGATGCCGGGGTGACCTACACGCTGCAGGTCAGCAACGGCGGCGCGACCACCACCGGGGTGGTGGTCAACGACCCGATTCCGGGCTTCGTCACCGGCGTCACCACGGTCACCAAAGACGCCGTGCCCGCTGGCTGGACCTGCGACGTGGTCGGCAGCGGCTACATCTGCCGCTCCGGCACCACCGCGCTGGCCGCCGGCGCCACTGCGACCATCGCATTCACCGTCAACCGCGGCCTGTTCGACAGCCAGAGCCAGGCCGCAGGCAGCTGCGGCGGCGTGGCACTGCAGGCCGGCCGCTTCTGCAACACCGCGGGCGTGAGCATCGACCCGACCGTAAGCGGCTCGATCGGCGAAGCCAACGCCAGCAACAACTCGGCCTCGGACTGGGTGCAGATCGATCCGGTGGCCAACATGGCCACCACCGCCAAGGACATCACCTCGGGCAGCCCCGGGCGCGCCGGCGTCAACACCACCTACCGCATCACCTACCAGAACCGTGGCCCCTCCACGGCCCGGGGCGTGGTGTACAGCGACACCTTCACCCTGCCGGCCAACGACGCCGGCTTCGTGCTGGTCTCGGCGGTGCGCACCGGCGGCGGCAACACCGCGTGCAGCGTGACCGCCAACGACGCAGCGATCAGCTCGGCGCCCGCGCCGGGTGGTACCTCGTGGTTCAACACCGGCGGCACGCCGGCCACGTTGCGGCTGACCTGCGCGCCGCTGGACATGGCCAACAATTCCACGCAGACGATGACGGTGGTGATCCGCCCGAACGTCAACAGCGGCAACACCGGCCGCCGCTTCACCAACGACGGCTCCTTCTACTTCGACCCGGCCAATACCGGTACCGCCGTCCCCGCCAGCGGTGTGGATGGCAACGGGCGCAGCTACAACTACAACAGCCGCACCGACGATGACGTGCGCGCGGCCGCGCTGGACTTCACCGCCGGTGAAGTGGACCTGATCGTCAACAAGATCGACCAGAACTTCGCAGGCGCGGTGGATCCGCTGGGCTTCGATTCGCGCGCGGGCCAGGAAGCCAACAACTACATCCTGTACCAGGTGAGCGTGCGCAACGATGGCCCGTCGCTGGCCACCCGCACCGTGATCGAGGACACCATCACCCCGGCCAGCGGTGCCAACGTTGCCTTCGTCGGCAGCCGCATCGGCACCAACACCACGCCGCAGGGCGCAATCGAAGCACCGGGTACGCGCTGCACCGTGGCGCCGGGCAGCAGCAACCCGACCACTGCGGCGCAGACGCTGTCGTGCAGCATGCCCAGCGTCGGCGTAGCCACCACCGAACAGGGTGCGATCGCTGCCAACCAGACCAGTTACCTGTACCTGGTGTACCAGTACCTGAGCGCGCCGCCGGCGACCGGCGCGACCCTGCTCAACGAGGTGACCGCACGTTCGGCTGAAACCGAGCGCGACACCAGCAACAACAGCGCCGTGCAGGAAACCAGCATCCGCACCCGCTCGGACCTGGCGACGACCAAGACCAGCGTGGTGCTGGCGCCCAATGCCAACCCGGCGCAGCCGCTGCCGGCCGCCGCTACGACGATCAGCCTGCGCCAGCCGTTCTGGTACGTGCTGGACGTGGTCAACAACGGCCCCGGCCACAGCCTGTCGCGCGACCGCAGTGGCGACAACCCGCTGCGCGGCGATGGCGTGGTGGTCACCGATACGCTTCCGGTGGGGCTGGAAGTGATCGGCGGCGGTGAGGGCACCAGTTGGCAGAAGGCCGGCACCACCGCCGATCCCGGTGTGGTCACCAACGGCACCGGCACCTGCGCGGTGAATGGCCGCAACCTCATCTGCCGGATGGGCGACCTGGCGCTGGATGGCCGCACCCGCGTGCTGGTGCCCGCGCGCTGGACCACGCTGCCGGCCAATGGCGCCGGCATCAACACCGCGCGTGCCACCAGCGACCAGCTCGACCCGACCCCGGGCAATGACGAAGGCACCAGCACCCACACCGTGGTGCGCTCGTCGCTGGCCGGCGTTGTGTTCCAGGACCGTGACCGCACCGGTGCCGACGGCGGCACGCCGCAGCCCGGCGAGCCGGCCATCTCCGGTATCGAGATCCGCCTCACCGGCACCGATGCCTACGGCAACGTGGTGGCCCTGACCACCACCACCGACAGTAACGGCGCCTACCGTTTCGACAACCTCGCGCCCGCCGGCACGGACGGCTACAGCGTGACCCAGGTCCAGCCGGCCGCCTACGTCAACGGCCCGGTGGCCCCTCCCGGCACGGGCGGCCTGGCGCCCTCGGCCGGCGGCACCTTCGCCGTGGTGGATCCTGCGCCCAGCGCCAACTCGGTCTACACCACCATCGCACTCGGCGCAGGCGTGGATGCAGTGCGCTACAACTTCCCGGAAGTTCGCCGCCCGGCGCTGTCCGGCTTCGTCTACGTCGACAGCAACTACAGCAACACCCGCAACGCCGGTGATGCGCCGATCGCCAATGCCACCGTGGAGCTGCTCGATGCGGCCGGCACGGTGGTGGCCAGCACCACCACCGCCGCCGATGGCAGTTACAGTTTCAATGCGCTGGATCCGTTGCTGGTCTACACGCTGCGCGAAGTGCTGCCGACCGGCAGCTACCGCAACCGCGCCAGCGCGATCAACCCGGGCCTGGTCGGCACCGGCGCCTGTGTGGGCTGCACCGTGGCCACTGGCGCGGCCGGCGATGCGGCAACTACTGACCGGATCGGCAACATCGACCTGTCGCGCGGCGAAGACGCTACCGCGTTCAACTTCGGCGAGGATGCCATCACCGCCATCTCCGGGCATGTGTACCTGGACCGCAACGGCAACGGCGATTTCGACGCCGGTGATGCCGGCTCCCGCAACTCGCAGGCCAACGGCGGCCTGCAGGGCGTCACCGTCACCCTGACCGGTGCGGGTGCGGACGGCATCTTCGGCAACGCCGACGACCTGGCGCCGGTGGTAGTGCAGACCGATGCGCAGGGCCGCTACGACTTCGACAACCTGGTCGTCGGGCAGAACTACCGCATTACCGAAACGCAGCCGCAGGGCTATGCGAATGCCGCAGAGAACGCGGCCAACGTCATCACGCTCACTGCGCTCGCGCTTACCGGCTCGAGCGGAAACGACTTCGGCGAGACGCTCGGTTCGCTCAGCGGCGCGGTCTATGAAGACTTCTCCAACGTAGCGGCCAACAACAACAACGGCAGCCGCGACCCCGGTGAGAATCCGATCGCCAACGTCACCGTGACGCTGACCGGTACCGACCTGCTCGGCAACCCGGTGGCCTTCACCGCCACCACCGATGGCACCGGCAATTACCGTTTCAGCGACCTGCTGCCGCCGCAGGCGGGCACCGGCTATACGCTCACCGAAACCCAGCCGGCCGGCTACCTGGACGGCAGGCACACCGCCGGCAACGCCACCACGCCGGGCAGCACCACCGTGGCCAACGTGATTTCCGCCATTGCCATCAGCGCCGGCCAGGATGCCAGCGGCTACCTGTTCGGCGAACTGGCCAATGCACCGATCAGTGGCACGGTATACCTGGACCGAAACGATGACGGCGACCACGACGTCGGCGACATCGGCATTCCGGGCGTGACCATCACCATCGTGGGTGCCGGCAATGACGGCCTCTTCGGCACGCCCGATGACACCACCGTGAGCCTGGTCACCAACGCCGATGGCCAGTACAGCTACCCCGGCGCGATCGCAGGCCAGGACTACCGCATCACCGAGACCCAGCCGACCGGGCTGGGCGAAGGCCGCGAGCAGCCGGGCAACCTCATCACCCTCGACAACCTGCCGGCGGCCGGCGCCAGTGGCAACGACTTCGGCGAACGCGCTGCGTCGCTGTCCGGGACGGTGTTCCTGGACCGCAATAACAACGGCGTGCAGGACGCCGGCGAACCCGGGCTGCCCGGCGTGCAGCTGCAGCTGCCGGCCGGCAGCGTGGATGCCCTGGGCAACCCGGTAGCCGCTGCGGGCACTGACGCCGATGGCCGCTACCGCTTCGAGCATCTGCTGGCGGGGACCTACACGGTGACCGAGCAGGCGGCGCAGCCGACCTTCAACGGCGGCCCGACCCTCAACGGCATCACCCGTGCCGGCACGGTGGATGGCGCCGCTGCGGGCGTGGCCACCCCGGTCGCCACCGTGCCCAGCGCGATCAGCGCGATCGTGCTGCCGGCCGGCAAGGCATCGATCGAACAGAACTTCGCCGAACTGCTGCCGGTGGCGATTTCCGGCGCGGTGTTCTTCGACGTCGACAACGACGGCCTGCGCAATGGTGCGGCGGAAACCGGCATCGAGGCGGTGACCGTGCTGGTCAGCGGCACCGACGATACCGGCGCCAGTGTCAGCCTCAGCGTGCAGACCGATGCCGATGGCCACTTCACGTTCGAAAACCTGCGCCCGGGCACCTACACCCTGACCGAGCCGCAGCAGCCGGCCGGTACCAGCAACGGCATCACCACCGCCGGCACCGTAGGTGGAACGCCCCGTGGCACTGCCACACCGATCACCACCGTGCCCAGCCGGATCCGTACCATCGACCTGACTGCGCCGGGCAGCGCCTCGGTGGACAACCTGTTCGGCGAAATTCCGCTCAACAGCGGGATCAGCGGCAAGGTCTGGACCGACCGCAACAATGACGGCGTGGTGGATCCGGGCGAAACCGGCCTGGCCAACGTACGCATCACGCTGACCGGCACCGACCTGGCCGGCAACCCGATCAGCCGCGACACCGTGACCGATGCCGACGGCAGCTACAGCTTCGCTGAGCTGCCGCCGGGCACCTATGCGCTGACCGAACCGGAGCAGCCGACCGGCACCCGCGATGGCCGCACCGTGGCCGGCAGCACCGGCGGCAGCGTGACTGCGCCGGGTACCGCGCCCTCGCAGATCAACGCGGTGGTGCTGGGCGTGAACCAGCAGTCGGTGAACAACAACTTCGGCGAGATTCCGACCGCCAGCATTGCCGGCCGCGTCTACAACGACAGCAACGACAACGGCAGCGTCGACAGCGGCGAAGGCGGCATTGCCGGGGTCAGCGTGGTGCTGACCGGCACCGATGATCTCGGCCAGCCGGTGTCGCTCACGTCGAACACCGACGCCGAAGGCCGCTACCGCTTCGAAGGCCTGCGCCCGGGCACCTACACCGTGACCGAGCCGACCCAGCCGCCGCAGACGCTCAACGGCATCACCAGCGCCGGCACCGTCAACGCCGCCGTTGTCGGCGTGGCCAGCGACCGCGCCAGCGTGCCGTCGGCGATCAGCCAGATCGTGCTGCCGCTGGGCGTGGATGCGCTGGACTACAACTTCGGTGAGATCGGCGATTCGCCCGACCTGATGGTCACCAAGGCGTCCACCAGCACCCGCTTCACGGTCAACAACCTGGCCGGTTACACGATCCAGGTACGCAACGCCGGCCAGCAGCCGAGCCGAGGCGAGTACACCGTGCACGACCGCCTGCCGGCGGGCCTGAGCCTGGACAGCCTGCCGGTGGGGACCGGCTGGAGCTGTACCGGCGAACCCGGCGCGGTGCGTTTCAGCTGCACCAGCCAGCGGGTGCTGGCCGCCGGCGCGGTATCGCCGGACAGCATCGCCGTGGCGGTGCGCGTGGCCGCAGCAGCAGCCGAGGCCGGCACGGTCAACAATGCCGTGCTGGTGGAGGGCGGCGGCGAGAACCCGTTCCGCGCGCCGACCGCGACCGAACGTGCTGCGTTCGAGGGCGAGGTGGGCAACCTGCCGGCATGCGTGGACAGCATCATCCACAATGCCTGCCGCGTGCCCAACAGCGTGCAGCTGGCCGCATCGGTCGGCGGCACCGTCTGGTTCGACGTGGGCAGTGACGACCAGCTGCTGGATGGCGGCGACAGTCGCCTCCCGGCCTGGATCGTGGAGCTGGTGGACCCGGCCAACGGCCAGGTGGCGAAGACCACCGTGACCGCGGCCGATGGCAGCTACCGTTTTGCTGACGTGGTGCCGGGCGTGAAGTGGAACATCCGCTTCCGCGACCCGCGCTCGACCGTGCTGTGGCCGTTCCCGGTCACCCGCGAAAGCGCCGGCGGAGTGCAGGAAGCCTGCGACGCCGACGCAGCGATCGCGCGCGGTGGGGTCAGCGCCTGCCGCACCACCGACAACGGCACCAGCCAGCTGGAAGTGGTGCTGCGCGCCGGTGACCACCTGCCGCAGCAGAGCCTGCCGGTGGACCCGTCGGGCGTGGTGTATGACGCCACCACCCGCGACCCGGTACCGGGTTCGGTAGTGAGCCTGGCGCCGGTGGGCATGTGCAGCGGGTATGACCCGCGTACCGGCGTGCTCAACGCCGCCGGTGGCGGTTACCGCATCGAAGGCAACACCATTGCGATGACGGTGGGCAGCGAAGGTTTCTACCAGTTCGCCTTCGCCCCGGCCGCCCCGGCCCGCTGCGAATTCCAGCTGACCGTCACCCCGCCAGGCGGCTACACGTTCGTGTCGACGATGATCCCGCCGCAGGCCGGTGCGCTGTCGCCGGCCGGCAGCGCCGGTGCCAACCACGTGGTGCAGCCCAACACCCAGGCGCCGACCGGCGCGGTGGGCACGGCCACCCAGTACTACCTCACGCTGTTCGCCGGTTCGGCCACGGCGGCGATCGTGCACAACCACCTGCCGCTGGATACCGCGGTGGCCACGGGCCTGGCGATCACCAAGACCGGTGACCGCCAGACCGCCGAGATCGGCGACACCGTGCAGTACACCATCACCGTGCGCCAGACCGCCGGCAGTGCGCTGGCCGCGTTGAACGTGATCGACCGCCTGCCGCGCGGCTTCACCTACATCGACGGCACCGCGCGTGCCGACGGCCGCGCAGTGGCCGACCCGGCCGGCAAGCCTGGCCCGCAACTGGGCTTCGCACTGGGGCCGATCAACGTCGGCGGCCAGATCGTGCTGACCTACCGGGTCCGCGTGGGCGTGGGCGCGCAGCAGGGCGATGGCATCAACCGTGCACAGGCCCATGGCTGCTCCATCACCGGCGGCTGCATCGATCCGGTGGCAATCACACCGCTGCCCGGTTCGCTGGCCTCCAACCGTGCCGAGTACCGCGTGCGCGTCACCGGTGGCGTGTTCACCGAACAGGCCTGCGTGCTTGGCAAGGTGTTCATGGACTGCAACAACAACCACCTGCAGGACCGCGAGGAGCTCGGCATCCCGGGCGTGCGCCTGTACTTCTCGGACGGAACCTGGGTGATCAGCGATTCGGAAGGCAAGTACAGCTTCTGCGGCCTGCCGCCGCAGAGCCATACGCTGAAGGTGGACGCAAGCACGCTGCCGGTCGGTGCGCGCCTGACCACCAGCAGCAACCGCAACCTTGGCGATGCCGACAGCCTGCTGCTGGATCTCAAGAACGGTGAGCTGCACCGCGCCGACTTCATCGAAGGCAGCTGTGCAAACCCGGTGCTGGAGCAGGTCAAGGCCCGCCGCACCCAGGGCGAGGTGCGGGCGCCGGAGACCGAACCCGGCCAGGCACCGCTGCGTTTTGAAAGCAAACCCGCACGGGCGCCGCAGCAGGCGACCGACACGGCCAACCAGAGACCGATCGTGCATCCCAGAGCCACACCGCCCGCTGCCGCAGTGACGGAGGGCCAGCCATGAGCCATGCCTCCGTAGTGCGCCAACTGCCGCGCCTGAGCCTGTTGGCCTGTGCGCTGGCGACCCTGCCGGCGATGGCCCAGAGCGTGGGCACGCCGGGCCGCTTCACTCCGGTGCTGGGGGATGCCAGCACGCTGTACCCGCGCAGCCCGGCCAGCGTGGACGCCACGCCGGTGGCGGTGCGTGCCGCCGCCGGCGCCCTGGACCGCATCGTGGTCGCACTGGACCGCGATGGCGTGCCGGCCGATGGCCAGAGCCCGGTGCATGTGCGCGTGCAGCTGCTCGACCCCAGCGGCCTTGCGGTGGCCGGTACCACCTACGCGACGATTGAAAACAGCGGTGGCCGGATCCGTCTGCCGGGCTCGCGTACCGATGAGCTCGGTCCGGGTGCGCTGGACGCCGACAAGGTCACCCCCGGCGTGCAGCTGCAGGTGGTCGATGGCGTGGCCGAGTTCGACCTGATCGCCCCGCACGAGCCGCAGGATGTCCTGTTGCGCATCACCGCCGGCGCCGAAACCGCGCAGGGCAGCATCGGCTTCGTGCCGGAGATGCGCGAGATGATCGCCACCGGCCTGATCGAAGGCGTGGTCAACTTCCGTCGTAATGGCAATGGCGGGCTGGTCTCGCCGGTGGAGCACACCGACGCGTTCGACCGCGACATCCGCCGTTGGGAACGCCAGTTCAACAACGGCAAGGCCAACGTTGCCGCGCGCACCGCGTTTTTTGTAAAGGGCCGGATCAAGGGCGATGCCCTGCTGACCGCCGCCTACGATTCGGACAAGGACACCCGTGGCCGCCTGCTGCGCGACATCCAGCCCGAAGAGTTCTACCCGGTCTACGGCGACTCGTCGCTGCGCGGTTTCGACGCGCGCTCGGCCGAACGCCTGTACGTGCGAATCGACAACCAGCGCAGCTACCTGCTGTACGGCGATTTCCAGACCGGTGACGGCCTGGCCACGGCCACCGGCCTCGGCGGCAGCGGTCCCATCCCGCAGCGCAGCCTGGGTACCTACAACCGCACCGCCACCGGGTTGGGCTGGCATTTCGAAAGCGAACGCGTGCGCAGCAATGTGTTTGCCATCGAAGACTCCCTGCGCCAGGTGATCGAAGAGTTCCGCAGCCAGGGCAGTGGCCCGTATGCGCTGCGCAACAATGCGGTGCTGGAAGGCAGCGAGCGCGTGGAAGTCATCTCACGTGACCGCAACCAGCCCACCCGCATCGTCTCGGTGCGGCCGCTGGCGCGGCTGGTGGACTACAGCTTCGAGCCCTTCTCCGGACGCATCCTGCTCAACCAGTTCCTGCCAGCGTTCGACAGCGACCTCAACCCGGTCTCGCTGCGCATCACCTATGAGCTGGACCAGGCCACGGAAAAGTTCTGGGTGGTGGGCGCCGATGCGCAGGTCAAGCTGACCGACCGGCTGGAAGTCGGCGCGGCGGCAGTAGATGACCGCAACCCGTATGCGCAGTTCCGCATGGGCAGCGCCAACGCCAGCTACCGCTTCGGCGAGAACACCCTGCTGGTGGCCGAGTTCGCACGCACCCAGAGCGAGGTCAACACCAACAGCATCAACCAGATCACCTCGCAGGGACTGAAGGACGTCACCGGCGAGGTGGAAGGCGATGCCTGGCGCGTGGAGTTCGCGCACCAGGCCGGAAACCTGGAAGCGCGCCTGTTCGCCGCCCGCACCGATCCTGCCTTCAACAACCCGGCCGCGCCTCTGTACGGTGGCCGCGGTGAATACAACGCCCGCGTCGCCTACCAGCTTGGGCCGCGCCTGGAGCTTTACGTGGAAGGGCTGCGCAGCGAAGACCGCAACCCCGACGGTGGCGAGCGCGATGCCGGCGGCGCCGGGGTGCGCATTGGCGCCACGGAGCGTCTGACCGTGGACCTGGGCGTGCGCAGCATCCGCGAGACCATCGGCGTGACCTCGCCGTGGTCGTCGGGGGTGCCGTTCGGCAACGCCGGCGGGCTGACCGGCGGCTTCGCCACCGGTGCCGGTGGCGGCGCACTCGGCTATGGCCAGCAGGCGCTGGATCCGGCGACCGGGTTGATGGTGATCAACGGCAACAGCACCGGCAGCCCGATCACCAGCGACCTGCCGGTGGGCACCGAGCTGGAGTCGGACAGCGCCCGCTTCGGCATGGGCTACCGGCTGAGCGACACGCTCAGCAGTGGTGTCGAAATCGAGCACAGCGTGAGCGGCGAAGACCGCCGCCGCCTGGCCGCCGGCCTGGATTACCAGGTGTTTGAACGCAGCCGCCTGTATGGCCGCTACGAAAAGCAGACCGGCCTGACCAGCGCCTACGGCATCACCACTACCGACCGCGAGGCCGATGCGCTGGTGTTCGGTATCGACAGCAGCTACCTGCGCGATACCCAGACCTTCAGCGAGTACCGCCTGCGCGATGCGATCAGTGGCCGCGATGTGCAGGCTGCCTCGGGCATCCGCAACAACTGGGACATCGCCGAGGGCCTGCGTCTGTCCAGCTCGGCCGAGCACGTGAAGGTGATCGACGGCAGCACCGGTGACAGTACCGGCCTGGCGCTGGCGCTGGACTACGGCGCCAACCCACTGTGGCGCGGTGCGATCCGGGCCGAACACCGCATCTCCGACGACGTGCCGGACACCGACACCAACGAGGCGTTCAACACCACGCTGCTGCAGTTCATGCTGGCCCGCAAGCTCAGCCGCGACTGGACGTTGCTGGCCCGCAACTATCTGCTGAGCACCCGCTACGACGCGCGCGGCGACGTGCTGCAGGATCGCTTCCAGCTGGGCGTGGCCTACCGCGATACCGACCGCAACCGGATCAACGCGCTGGCCCGTTATGAGTACAAGCTCGAGCGCGACGAAAGCGGGCTGACCCTGGTCGATGGCAGCACGGTGGATGGCAGCAGCCAGGATGTGCGCACCCGCGCGCACATTGTCTCTGCCCATGCCGATTGGCATCCGTCGCGGCCGTGGTGGTTCACCGGCCGCGTGGCCGGCAAGTGGCAGCAGGACCAGTTCGCTTATGCCGATGGTGGCCGGGTCAACAGCGACTTCCGTGCCACGCTGCTGTCGGCGCGCGTGGTCTACGACATCACCGAAAACTGGGACATCGGCGTGCTCGGCTCAACGTTCCGCGGCCAGAGCGGCGCCAACCAGTACGCCTACGGCATGGAGGTCGGCCGCCTGCTGCGGCAGAACCTGTGGCTGTCGGCCGGCTACAACTGGACCGGCTTTGCCGGCGACCGCGACCTGAACGGCTATGAGTACACCCAGCAGGGCGTGTTCGTGCGCCTGCGCTTCAAGTTCGACGAAGACCTTTTCCGGCCGGACCCCGTCCGCTACCGCGACCCGGCACGCTGAGGATGCCCTGATGAACAACGCCAACCCGACCTTCCGTTTCGCGCGCCCGCTGCTGGGCGCGGCCATCCTCGCCGCCCTTGCCGGTCCCGCACATGCGCAGACGGCACAGCTGCTGCCGCAGCAGCAGCGCATCACCGACGAGGCGATTCACGCCGACCATTCGACCTATGAGGCAACCCAGGGGCGCATCCAGGCGCTCAATGACGGTGGCCGGCCGATCCGGGACTACCACCTGTCCAAGGCGCAGTGCTGGCTGGACGTGTCGTTCCACGAATACAGCCGCAACGACCGCAGTGAATTCCCACAGGCCGCACTGGCTGAATCCGAGCGGTTGATCATCGGCATGGAGCAGGGCACCCGCCCGCTGCCGACCGATACGCCGCTGGTCAACAATGCGAAGTACCTGCGCGATGACCTGTGGCAGCGCCTGCGCGTGCTGCATGCCGCGCCGGGTTTTGCCTGCGCCGCGCAGCAGGTGGCCTGCGGCGAGGTCGAGCTGGTGCACGCCGGCAACGAATTCAACCAGCAGCAGTGGCGGCATTCCAAGCCGTACATCCAGATCGCCGAGGAGCTGGTCAACGACGCCGAGGCACTGGCCCGCCAGTGCGACGTGGCACCGGCGGTGCTGGGGGCACCGGCCCCGCTGGTGGCCAACGTGCTGTTCGAGTTCGACCGGGACGGATACCGCGACATCCGCACCTACTCGCTGGAGAGCATCGACCGCGCGCTGGGCAGCATTGCCAGCGAGAAACTGCGGCTGATGGACGTGGTGCTGGTCGGCCATGCCGACCGCCTGCAGGGGCGCGGCTTCGATGCCAACCAGGCGCTGTCCGAGCGGCGTGCGCGTACCGTGCGCGAGCTGCTGATCGGACGCGGGCTGGACCCGGCGATGATCCGCTACGAGTACCGGGGCGACACCCAGCAGGTTCAGCAGTGCGACGGCGTGCGCCCGCGCGCGGCGCTGCTGGAATGCCTGCTGCCAAACCGCCGGGTGGAAGTGCGGTTCGAGGTTACGCGTCCCAACGAATAGGCCGGCTGCTACTGAGGCGCATCCACCCCTTCGACATTGCGTCCTCCGGATTCCCCAGCACCGCATACAGATGCGGTGCCTGGCTTCCGTCTTCGCCCCACACCCCCGCCCATGCGTTGCGCCCGCTCTGCCGTGCGCCCTGCAGTGCGCGATCGGCGGCGCGCAGGCTGTCATCCAGCACCGCGGGTGCATCGGCGAACAGCGGCAACGGCGCCACGCCCACGCTGGCGGTCAGGGTCAGGTGCTGGCCGGGTTCGATATCCACCACCAGCCGTTCGATCGCCAGCCGCAGGTGCCCGGCCAGTGCCTGCGCCGCTTCCGCGCGGGTGTCATGGCGGGCCACCAGGAACGCCGCGCCGCCCCAGCGCGCCAGCAGGTCGTGGCGGTCGCAGGCCGTGCGCAGGCAGTCGGCCACGCTGCGCAGCACGCTGTCGCCGGCCGCCTGGCCGTGGCGGTCGTTCAACGCCTTGAAGTCATCCAGTTCCAGCAGCAGCAATGCGCTGCGCTCCGACGCAGCGCTGCGTGCGGCGCGTTCGTCCAGCCGCCGCTCGGCCTCGCGCCGGTTGAGCAGCCCGGTCACGCTGTCGGTACGGCTGAGCAGGGTGAGCTGACGGCGCTGGTGGCGCAGCCGCAGCACCACCAGCGTGGCGATCACCCATACCGCCAGCAGGGCGATCACGGCAGTATTGCGCAGCACCCGTACGCGGCCCAGGTCCTGCTCCGCATTGACCTGCGCCGGGGCGATGCTGCGTTCGGCCGACGCCTGCAGCCGGGCCAGCTGGCCCAGCGTCTCGCCCTTGCTGCGGGCCTGGTCCAACGCGCGGCCCTGACGCATGTACTCCAAGGCCTGTTCGCGGTGGCCGAGCAGAATGTGGATGTCGCCGAGCAGGTCCAGCCCATTGCGGACTTCTTCAACGAAACGCCCGCGTTCGGCCAAGCGCTGCGCCTGCGTGGCGAGCGGCAGCGCTGCATCGGCCTGGCGACGGTCCAAGGCCACGCGTGCCAGCCGTTGCAGCGTCACGACCTGGCCTTGCGGGTCCTGCTGGGCCTGCCAAGCCAGCCCGGCGCGCAAGCCGGCCTCGGCCGCATCAAGCAGGCCGCCCCTGCGCTGGATCTCCGCACGATGGCTGGCGATGCGGTGCAGGAAGACGTCCTGCCCGCTCAGACGCGTGCCAATGGCCTCGGCACGTTTGAAGGCGGCAGCCGCCTCGCCATTGCGCTGCAGCATCAACAGTGCATAGCCGTAGTTGTAATACAGGATCAGGTCACCTGGATTGGGGGGCCGGTGCAGGTGATCGCTGAGCTGGGTCGCCTTGTGCAGGTAGGTGAGCGCGCCTTCAGCGTCGCCCATCGCATCGCCGCGGATCATCGCGATCTGCATCAGCGCGCCGATCTGGCCGTGTACATCGCGCTGGCGGACGGCCTCGTCGAGCAGGCTGCCGGTCAATGCCAGGGCACGGCTGTGGTCACCGCGCCACAGCAGCAGGTGAGCGGCCATGGTCTGCGCACGCAGCCGGTCGTCCGTGCTGGCGTCGGTGCGGGCGGCCGCCGTGAGCAGGCGGTCGGGCAGCTCGGTGGTCTGGTCGAGCCGGCCCAGGGCCCGCAGGGCGACGCCGAGGCAGCCCACTGCCCCGATTTCCATGGAGGTGGACAGCGACGGCCGGGACAGCAGCGATTGGGCGATCTGCAGCGATGCCTGCGGCTCGCTGGTCAGCAGCGCGTGGCACTGTTCGACCTGCGCCATCTGCGGCGCCCCATCTACCGGGCGCTGGGCCGCTGCGGGCAACGCGGCCAGCACCAGCAGGACGGCAAGCGCAGTGTGTCCGCGCCGGACTAGCGACAACATAGGCATGACGACAGCGACTTCCCCGGTCGAGTGCAGACAGACAACCGCATGCCGGCCCCTGCGGCACGCGCTGCTAATATAGCGCCGTTGCCGCCGCGTGCCGGCGCCGCCCGCCGATCCCGCCTCCCGCATGCCCGAGACGCCGACTTCCGCCCGCGCCGCCGCCCTTGATCGCCCGCCGGGGCTGGGCCGGCGTACCGACGCCATGCTGCGTGGCCTGCTGGTCATGGTGGGGCTGTACCACCCGGTGCTGGCGGCCTGGATGGCCGTACGCCTGGGCGCGGGCCTGGACATGATGGTGCCGGCCATGGCCGCTTCCCACGTGCTGCTGTGCCTGCTCTGCCTGATCGAACACCGCGCCGGCCGCAGCCTGCATGCGGCCGCGACTTTCCTGATCGGCGAACTGCTGCTGCTGGTGCTGGCCTATGGCTATTGGGGGCTGGCTGCGCAGCTGCGGGTGCAGCTGGTACAGCTGGTGCCGGCGCTGCTGGTGGCCGCAGTGCTGGGCAGCCGTCCGCTGGCCTGGACCACGGCATGGCTGTGCGGGCTGATGGCGCTGGGTGCGTGGGTCGACGCGGCCGGGGCGCTGTTCCGGCCGGACCGGGTAGTGCACGCCGCCACCGATCTGGCGGTGTCCGCTTGTGGCGCGCTGATGAGCGCCTGGCTGCTGCACCACAGTGTCACCGGGCTGCGTGAAAGCCTGCAGGAGGCCCGCCAGCGCAGCAAGGAACTGGCGCGCAAGCGCGACGAACTGCAGGTGCAGATGCAGGAGCGCGAACGCTCGCGCGACCAGCTGGTGCACGCCATGAAGATGGACAACGTGGGCCGCCTGGCCAGCGGCATCGCGCACGACTTCAACCATCTGCTGGCGCTCATCCAGGGCTACGTGGCCAAGGCGCGGCGCAGCGAGGGCGAGGCGCTGCAGGGGGCGCTGCAGGGCGCCGATTCGGCAACCCGCCGGGCCAGCGCGGTCAGCCGCCGTCTGCTCGACTTCAGCCGGCTGGAGCCCGGCCGGCCGCAGTTGCTGGACGCGGCCGCCACCCTGGTTGCGTTGGCGCCCACGCTGGAGCAGGTGTTCGATGCGGGAGTGCGCTGCGAGGTGGATACCGGCGGCGTGCAGCGGCTGATCCATTTCGACCCGGCCCAGCTCGAATCGATCCTGCTCAGCCTGGCAGTCAATGCCAACCAGGCCATGCCTGGCGGCGGCGCGTTCACCCTGCGCCTGCAGCCCCCCACCGCCGACGGCGAGCTGGTGCTGCAGCTGCAGGACACCGGCCAGGGCATGAGTGAAGCGGTGCGCCAGCGCTGCCTGGAGCCGTTCTTCACCACCAAGCCCGTGGGCCAGGGCACCGGGCTGGGGCTGTCGGTGACGGCCAGCCTGATGGCCGCCGCCGGCGGCTCGGTGCGGGTGCACAGCCAGCCGGGTCAAGGCACGCGGATCGACCTGCACCTGCCCTCCCGGCCACTGGCCGCGTGAGGATGGGGCCGGCGACGCCGATCCAGCGGCTACACTGCCGGTTACGCTCGCGGAAACATGCCCGTGGTTTCTAGCTGGATCCTGCTGCTGGTGTCGGTGGCCTATGCCGCCCTGTTGTTCGGCGTAGCCTGGTGGGGCGACCGCCGGCCGATGTACCCCGACCGCCCGTGGCTGCGCCCGGTGGTCTACAGCCTGGCGCTGGCGGTGTACTGCTCGTCGTGGACCTTCTACGGCGCGGTCGGCACGGCGGTGCGCAACGGTATCGGCTACCTGCCGATCTACCTGGGCCCGCTGCTGCTGCTGCTGTTTGGCTGGCGCATCATCGAGCGGCTGGCGCTGATCGCACGCAGCCAGAACGTGGTGTCCATCGCCGATTTCATCTCGTCGCGGTTTGGCCGCTCGCGACGGCTGGCGGCGCTGGTGGCGGTGATCGCGCTGATCGGCATCGTTCCCTACCTGGCGCTGCAGTACAAAGCCGTGGCGATGAGCCTGCAGGTGCTGACCGGCAGCTCCGGTCCCACCGGCTACTTCAGTGATCCGGCGTTGTACGTGGCGCTGCTGATGGCGCTGTTCGCCACGCTGTTCGGCACGCGTCAGGTGGATGCCACCGAACACCACCACGGCATGATGCTGGCCATCGCGCTGGAATCGATGATCAAGCTGATCGCGATGGTGGCGCTGGGCCTGTTCGCCTACCTGTGGCTGGCCGACCGTGGCGAAACCGTGGTGCGCAGCGCGCGCACGCTGTTCACCGGGCTGCCGCCGGTGGGCTTCATTTCGCAGACCCTGCTCAGTTTCCTGGCCATCGTATGCCTGCCGCGCCAGTTCCACGTGGCCGTGGTCGAATGTGGTGACGTGCGCGATGTACGGCGCGCTCGCTGGATGTTCGGCGGCTACCTGATCGTCATTTCGGCAATGGTGATACCGATCGCCACCGCCGGCGTGACCCTGTTCGGCACTGGCGGCAGCATCGCCGACGACAGCATGGTGCTGGCGCTGCCGTTGGCCGAAGGGCGCAAGTTCCTGGCGCTGGTGGCCTACGTAGGCGGCTTCTCGGCCGCCACCGGCATGGTCATCGTGTCATCCATCGCGCTGGCCACCATGGTCAGCAACGATCTGGTGATGCCGGTGCTGCTGCGCCGCAGTGGCGACCACCAGGAAGCCGCCGACGTGGCATCGCGGGTCCTGTGGATCCGCCGCATGGCCATCCTGTTGCTGGCGCTGGCCGCCTACAGCTACTACCGCGGGAGCAGCAACGACAGCACGCTTGCCTCGTATGGCCTGATGGCGTTCGCCGCGGTGGCGCAGTTCGCGCCGGGCCTGATCGGTGGCCTGTACTGGCGTGGTGCCAGCCGCAAGGGCGTGGAGGCCGGCATCCTGCTGGGCTTCGGCACCTGGATCTATACCCTGCTGTTGCCGGCATTGACCCACGCGGGCTGGATGGACGCCAGCTGGCTGAGCGAAGGCCCGTTCGGCATTTCCTGGCTGCAGCCGCAGCGCCTGTTCGGCATGACCGGCTGGGATCCACTCACCCACGGCACCTTCTGGTCGCTGCTGGTCAATGCGGCGGCGATGCTGCTGGTGTCGGTGCGTTGGCGGCCCGGCGTGGACGAACGCCTGCGCGCCGCCCCGTTCCTGGACCCGTACGCCGAGCGCCCCTCCGTGGCCGGTGCGTGGCCGGGCCACGTGCATGTGGGCGACCTGCTGGCGCTGGCCTCGCGCGTGGTCGGCGATCGCCACGCGCGCCGTTCGTTCTTCGAACAGGCGCAGTCGCTGGGTCGCGAACTGCAGGCTTCGGCGCCGGCTGACCGGGCCTGGGTACAGTTCACCGAACGCCTGCTGGCCGCCTCCATCGGCGCTGCGTCCGCGCGCCTGCTGCTGACCAGCCTCCTGCGCGGCTCGGGTATGGACCTGGGCGAAGTGGTGGCCGTGCTCGACGAGGCCGGCCAGGAACTGCGCTTCAATCGCGAGATCCTGTCCACCACCCTGGAAAACATCAGCGCCGGGGTCAGCGTGGTCGATCCGGACATGCGCCTGACCGCCTGGAACCGCCGGTACCAGCAGATGTTCGGCTACCCCGACGGGATGCTGTACGTGGGCCGCCCGGTGGCCGATCTGATCCGCTACAACGCCGAGCGCGGCGAACTGGGCGAGGGCGACATCGACGTCCAGATCAACCGCCGCATCGGCTACATGCGCGCCGGTTCGCCGCACATCTTCGAACGTACCCGCAGCGATGGCCGCGTGATCGAGATGCGCGGGCAGGCACTGCCCGGCGGCGGCTATGTCACCAGCTACAACGACATCACCGATTACAAGCACGCGGAAACCGCACTGCTGGAAGCCAACGAAACGCTGGAACAGCGCGTGGCGGAGCGGTCGCACGAAGCCGAAGTGGCGCAGCAGTCCAAGACCCGGTTCCTGGCGGCGATCAGCCATGACGTGCTGCAGCCACTGAACGCGGCGCGCCTGTTCGCCTCCGCATTGCGCGACAGCCACCACAACAATGACGAACAGCGTCACCTGGCCGAGCGCGTGGACGCTTCACTGCGCGCTGCCGAAGAGCTGCTCGACGGACTGCTGGACGTGTCGCGGCTGGATGCCGGCGGCCTGCACCCGGTGATCGGCGATTTCGACGTGAGCCTGCTGATGCGCGAACTGGCCGCGCAGTATTCGCCGGTCGCGGCCGGTCGAGGCCTGCGCCTGGACCTGTTCGCACGCCCTGCCTGGGTGCGCAGCGACCGCCGCCTGCTGCGCCGGGTGCTGCAGAATTTCCTGGCCAACGCGCTGCGTTACACCCGCCAGGGCCGCATCGTGCTGGCCGTGCGACATAGGCGCGACGAGATCGAACTGCAGGTGTGGGATACCGGGCCGGGTATTCCCGAGCACCACATGCAGCAGATCTTCAACGAATTCCATCGCTACCAGCAGCCGTTCGACTGGGGCGAGCAGGGGCTGGGCCTGGGCCTGTCGATCTGCCAGCGCATCTCGCGCCTGCTCGACCACCGCCTCAATGCACGCAGCCAGGTCGGCAGCGGCAGCATGTTCTCGATCCTGCTGCCGCGCGCACCGGTGCCCGACCTGCCCGCAAGCGACGTTGCGCCTGCGCCGCCCGAACGCAGCACGCGTACCGATTCGCTGGCCGGCATGCGCGTGCTGTGCGTCGATAACGACCAGGAGATCCTCGATGGCATGCGCGCGCTGCTGGGGCGCTGGCAGGTCCAGGTGATCACCGCCAGCACCGTGGACCAGGCGCTGGAGGCCGTGCAGGCGCAGCCGGACGTGATGTTGGTGGACTACCACCTGCATGATCGCCTGGATGGGCTGGATACGCTGGTGGCGCTGCGCGGGCGCGCCGGGCGCGACATCCCCGGTGCACTGCTCACCGCCGATGGCCGCGACGAGCTCAAGCGCATGGCGCGCGAGCGGGGGTACCGTCTGCTGACCAAGCCGATCAAGCCGGCCTCGCTGCGCGCCTACCTGGCGGCGCACTCGACCTTGAGCAGTTGAACCCGACACGCGGGCTACAGCCACGCCATCGTGTTGTCTATGCTGCGCAGCCCACTACCCGGCTGCGGAGGTCCCGTGCTTCCTTCCCCGTTGCAATCCATCCTGGGCACCCCGCTGCATTCGCCGTGGGCGGTTCCGCTGGGTTGCGTTGTGGGCGCCGCGGTCGGCGGCGCAGTCTCGGTGGCCTTCCGCGGTTGCAGCAACCTTGTGACGGACGTGCTGCTCGGCGGCTGGCTCGGAATCGGCGGGACCAACGTGCAGCGCTACCTGGACACGGTCAGGACCACCGCGCGGCTGCAGCCGCATGAGCGTGCGCTGGTCGACTACCCGGCCGTGCAGAAACGTCTGGCCGAGGTGGGCACCACGGTGGATGACGTGGATGCGCTGAAATCGCTGTCCGACCAGCTTGAAATCCAGTTCGGCCGGATGGTCACCCAGTTCAACGACTACTGCCGCAGCCGTGCGGTGCCGCCGAATCCGCTCATGGCCGGTGTCATCCGCCACTTCTACCTCACCCACTGTGGCGAGCGCGGCATCATGCTGCTGAGCAGGCGCAACCAGACCGCCTGCTACCTGGTGGCGGCGCGCGCAGCGCAGAGCAGCAGGATTGCCGACGCCCTCAACCAGGAGGGCGTACTGGCCGGCACCGTGCTGCGGCGACTGCGCTGCCCGTACCTGCGCGTGGACCTGGCCAATGAACACCTGCGCGGTGCGCGGGCGTTCATCACCCGGGAACTCGATGGCGAAATGCAGGTGCATCCGAAGGAGACGCCCTTCGAGATTGGACCGCTGGTAGAGATAACCCACCGCAGGTCAACCGGCTCGTCCGGCCCGTCGCGAGCGTCGGCTTCCCCACCGCTGGTGGAAGAAGCCGCCATCCGATGTCGCCATCGGGTTTCGGTGATCCGGGGTCCGCGCCTGCGCAAACGACTTGCCGAACTCGCGCTGCCGGCCGACAGCCGCACCTGGCGGGAGCTCAACAAGATCGAAGCAGATCTTGCCGCGCAACGACCGTGTGGACACCCCGTCTCCCACAAGGGCAAGGACTACATGTCCTGCGACATCCATCTGGGCGGCTGGGCAGCAGGCCGGAACAGGTGGCGCCTGCTCTATCGCCGCATCCCGGACGGATTCCTGCTGGAAGACATTGACGACACGCACGGGCCGCGTCCCTAGTGCGGGTGCTGGCCCTTGGCCGGCAACCCATCAGCCGGCCGCGCCGCTCAGGTGCTCGTACAGGATCGCGCTGCCCACCAGGATCAGAATGACGCCGCCGGCGATCTCCGCACGCTTGCCGATCATGTCGCCCAGCACCCGCCCGAGCATGATGCCGGTGGTGACCATTACCAGCGTGCACAGCCCGATCACCGCGGCCATCACGCCGATGTGCACGTCCAGGAACGCCAGGCCCACGCCCACCGCCATCGCATCGATGCTGGTGGCGAATCCGGTCACCGCCAGATGCCAGAAACCGTGGTGCTTGTCCGGGTCTTCGTGCGCGTCGTCGGTGTCGGGCCTCACTCCGTTGATGATCATGTGCACGCCCAGCGCGCCAAGCAGCACGAAAGCGATCCAGTGGTCGAACGCCTCCACGTAGGACGAGGCGGCTCGCCCGAGCAGCCAACCGATTACGGGAGTGATGCCTTCGATCACGCCGAAAATCAGGCCGGCACGCAGCGCATCTGGAAAGCGGGGCCTGCGCATGGCAGCGCCCTTGCCGATCGCCGCAGCAAAGGCATCGGTGGACATGGCAAAGCCGATCAACAGAATGGAGATGGGAGACATCAGGCGACAGTGCAGGTTGGGCGATGACGGACAACGGTCCACGTTCGCGCCCAACCTGTCGTTGCGCACGCGGACCGCTGGTCTCGCCAACCATCACTGGCTGCCCGCACCACGGCGCACTGGCCGAGCATGTTGATACGGGCGTTTCCTTTCAGCAGGAAACAGGCTACTCCCCAAGGGGACGCGAAGCTTAGCACCGCGCACGCGGTTTACCGCCCGAATCCGCGAATTGCGCAGGGGATGCTGGAATGTATAGCTGCGGCTATAACGCCGCAGGCGTGATGGCCGCAGCGGGTAGCGCCGGCCGTTGGCCGGCATCCAGGCGATGCCGGATCAATCTTCTTCCGGCGGCAGCACCAACGGCTCGTCATCCAGCGTCAGCTTACCGGCCATCAACACCGCCTGCGTCCGGTTGGTCACCCCCAGCTTGCGCAGGATCGCGGTCACATGTGCCTTGATGGTCGCCTCGGACACATTGAGGTCATATGCGATCTGCTTGTTGAGCCGACCGGCGCCCAGCATCTGCAGCACCCGGAACTGCTGCGGGGTGAGTTCGCGCAGGCGCTGGCCCACCTCACGCTCCTCACGCCCGGTCGGTGGCAGGTTGTGCGCCTCTGGCGGCGCCCAGGTTTCGCCATCCAGGATCGTGCCGAGCGCATGGCCGATGGTGTCCGAGTCGGCCGACTTGGGAATGAAGCCGAAGGCGCCGTGGTCCAGCGCCCGCCGCATCACCGTGGGTTCTTCGCGCGCCGACACCACCACCACCGGCAACTGCGGGTGCAGTGCCCGCATGTGCACCAGCGCATTGAAGCCTTGTGCGCCGGGCATGTTGAGGTCCATCAGGACCAGGTCGGCGTCGGGATGCTGGTCAGCGAGCTGGTACAGCGCTTCGACGCTGTCGGCCTCGTACAGCAGCACCCCCGGCATCACCCGCTGCACCGCGCCGCGCAGGGCTTCACGGAACAGCGGGTGGTCATCGGCAATCAGCAGGGTAGGCATGGGGGACGTGGGGACCAATTACTTGACCTTGCGCTCTTCCACCAGCGACGCCACCACCGACGGGTCGGCCAGGGTGGAGGTATCGCCAAGCTGGTCGGGGGCGTTCTCGGCGATCTTGCGCAGGATGCGGCGCATGATCTTGCCCGAGCGCGTCTTCGGCAGCCCTGGAGCCCACTGCAGATGGTCGGGCGAGGCGATCGGCCCGATCTCCTTGCGTACCCACGCCACCAGCTCCTTGTGCAGTTCCTCGGTCGGGGCTTCGTCGGCCACCAGGGTCACGTAGGCGTAGATGCCCTGGCCCTTGATGTCGTGCGGGAAACCAACCACGGCCGCCTCGGCGACCTTCGGGTGGGAGACCAGCGCGCTTTCCACCTCGGCGGTACCGATGCGGTGGCCGGAGACGTTGATCACATCGTCGACGCGACCGGTGATCCAGTAGTAGCCATCTTCATCGCGACGGCAGCCGTCGCCGGTGAAGTAGCTGCCCGGGTAAGTACGGAAGTAGGTATCGATGAAGCGCTGGTGGTCGCCGTAGACGGTCCGCATCTGGCCCGGCCAGGAATCGCGGATGATCAGGTTGCCTTCGGTGGCGCCGTCCTTGATCTCGCCATCAGCATTGACCAGCGCCGGCTGCACGCCGAAGAAGGGCAGGGTGGCCGACCCTGGCTTGAGGTCGATCGCGCCGGGCAGCGGCGAAATCAGGATGCCGCCGGTTTCGGTCTGCCACCAGGTATCCACGATGGGGCAGCGGCCATCGCCGACCACGTCGTAGTACCAGCGCCAGGCTTCCGGGTTGATCGGCTCGCCGACGCTGCCGAGCAGGCGCAGCGAGGCGCGCGAGGTGCGCTTGACCGGCGCTTCGCCTTCGCGCATCAACGCGCGGATGGCGGTGGGCGCGGTGTAGAAGATGCTGACCTGGTGTTTGTCGATCACCTGCCAGAATCGCGAGGTGTCGGGGTAGTTCGGCACGCCTTCGAACATCAGCGAGGTGGCGCCGTTGGCCAGCGGCCCGTACACGATGTAGCTGTGCCCGGTAACCCAGCCCACATCTGCGGTGCACCAGTAGATGTCCTCTTCGCGCAGGTCGAACACCGCCTCATGGGTGTAGGCCGCGTACAGCAGGTACCCACCGGTGGTATGCAGCACGCCCTTGGGCTTGCCGGTGGAACCGGACGTGTAGAGGATGAACAGCGGATCTTCGGCGTTCATCCGTTCCGGTTCGCACTGCGCCGGCTGCGGGTCCACCACATCGTGGAACCAGCGGTCGCGCGGGGCCTGCATGTCCACCGCACCGCCGGTATGGCGTACCACCAGCACGGTTTCCACCGTGGTGGTGCCGGGCAGCTTCAATGCGGCATCGACGTTGGCCTTCAGCGGAATCTTCCGGCCGCCGCGCAGGCCTTCGTCGGCGGTGATGATCAGCTTGCTGCCGCAGTCGATCACGCGGTCGGCAATGGAGTTCGGGGCAAAGCCACCGAACACCACCGAATGGATCGCACCGATGCGCGCGCAGGCCAGCATGGCCACGGCGGCGTCAACGATCATCGGCAGGTAGATGGTGACCCGGTCGCCCTTCTTGACGCCCAGGTTGCGCAGTGCATTGCCGAGGCGGCAGGTGCGCTCGTACAGCTCGCGGTAGGTCACGCCCTGCGACGGCGCATCCGGGCTGTCCGGTTCGAACAGCAGGGCGACCTTGTCGCCGCGCTTGTCCAGCTGGCGGTCCAGGCAGTTGACGCTGGCGTTGAGTTCGCCATCCTCGAACCAGCGGATGCGGAAGTCGTCGAGCTGGTAGCTGACGTTGCGGATCGTGGATGGCTTCCTGTACCAGTCAAGCCGCTCGGCGGCCTTGCCCCAGAACGCGTCGGGGTTGTCCACCGACTCGCGGTAGAGCTGCTGGTAAGTGCTCTTGTCAATGCGCGCCTTGGCGGCAACGTCCGCCTTGACGGGGTAAATATCGGCCATGGCACCCTCACTTGCACTAGGACTGGGTTGTGCGATCGCAGCATAACCCGCGATTCATCCCGCTCAGTTTGCCGCATCCACCGCGCCGCGAGGTAGGGGAAGGGTTAGACCATGGTCGTACCAATCCAAGGGCGGTAGGTCACGACCGTTGGTCGTGACGACGGGGTTCGACCAATTGCCAATAGCCGGGGTGCGTCAACCGGCCGCACGCTCGGCTCGACCGTGACCCCACACGCGGCGATCACTTTGCCACCCGGGAGAGAGGGCAACATGAGTACCCGTATGTTGAAGACCATGCGCAGACCGTTGGCGAGCTGCCTGTTGTTAGCGCTGGTGGCGCCTGGCATGGCGTTCGCTGAAACAGCCAAGGAGAAGCAGCTGGAAGCGCGCGTTGCCGAACTGGAACGCCAGGTGCAGCTGTTGCTGTCCACCACCCAGCAGCAACAGACCCAGATCAGCCAGGCGCAGACAGACGTCACTGCAGTCAAGACGGTCCAGGCGCAACAACCTGCCGGCGCCACCGTGCCGGCAGGCAAGCAGCCGATCCAGGTCACCACCATCACCCCGGGCGCCGCGCCGGGCACCACGGTCAAGATCGGCGGTTTCATCAAGGCCGACTTCCTGGCCACCCAGACCGGCGATGGGCAGCTGGCCGACGACGCAACGGGTCGAGCCCTGTACCTGCCGGGCCAGACCCCGGTCGCCGGTGCTGGCGGCAGCGGCGAGCGTTCGGACGTGGACTTCAATGCGCACGCCAAGTTCTCGCGCTTCAACCTGGGCATCGACAACGTCTCGGACAAGGGCAACAAGTCCGGTGCGTTCTTCGAGATGGACTTCTTCGGCAACTCACTGGGCAACCAGACCGCCACCAATACGTACGGCGTGACCCTGCGCCACGCCTATATGTACTGGAACAACTGGATGGCCGGCCAGACCTGGTCGAACTTCATGGATGCGGCTTCGCTGCCGGAAGCGGCCGACTTCGTCGGTCCCACCGACGGCGTGCTGTTCGTGCGCCAGGCGCAGATCCGCTACACCCAGGGCGGCTTCAGCGTCGCGCTGGAAAACCCGGAAACCACCGTACTCACCGGTACCCGCAATCCCGTCACCGGGGCGTGGACCAACGTGGCCAGCAACAGTGACCGCGGCTCTCTGCCGGACCTGACCCTGCGTTATGGCTGGAAGGGCGACTGGGGCACCTTCGGCGTCGGCGGTATCGTGCGCCAGCTCAAGGTCGACAACCAGGCCACCGGCGCCGACGCCGACAAGATCGGCGGCGGCCTGACCCTGGGCGGCAAGTGGGTGATGGGCGGCAGCGACCAGCTGCACTACCAGATCAGCGGTGGCGAAGGCATCGCCCGTTACGTAGGTCTGGGGGTCACCGCCGATACGGCCTACGACGTGGCCCAGGACGAGTTGAACCCCACCGGTGTACTGGCCGGCTATGTCGGCTGGCGGCACGCCTTTACCCCGAAGCTGCGCACCAACCTGATCTACGCCCGCAGCGATTACGACAACGACAGCGTGCTGGGCCCGCTGGTCACCAAGAGCGTGCAGAGCATCCGCGGCAACATCTTCTACACGCCGATGCCCAAGGTCGATATCGGCGCGGAGTACATGTACGGCGTGCGCGAGATCGAAGATGGTCGGAAGGGCGACATCAACCGCGTGCAGTTCACCACCAAATACAGTTTTTAAAGGAGTGCCGACCAACAGTCGGCGCTACCGGAACACAACACGAACGCCGGCACACAGTCGGCGCTACCAATGATTGCTTCGGAGGGGAAGCGTCTTATGTCCACCACACCCGTACCTGCAAAAGCAGAACTTACCAAGGGCCACAAGAAGGTCATCTTCGCGTCCAGCCTTGGCACCGTGTTCGAATGGTATGACTTCTTCCTGTATGGCTCGCTGGCGGCGATCATCGCCAAGCAGTTCTTCAGCGGGGTCAATGAAACCACGGGCATGATCTTCGCCCTGCTGGCCTTCGCGGCCGGCTTCTTCGTGCGCCCGTTCGGCGCGGCCTTCTTCGGCAGCCTCGGCGACCGCATCGGCCGCAAGTACACCTTCCTGGTCACGATCCTGATCATGGGCATCTCGACCTTCCTGGTCGGCGTGCTGCCCAACTACGCGTCCATCGGCTTCGCCGCGCCGGTGATCCTGATCATCCTGCGTCTGGCCCAGGGCCTGGCCATGGGTGGCGAGTACGGTGGTGCGGCGACCTACGTGGCCGAGCACGCACCGGCCAACAAGCGCGGCCTGTACACCAGCTTCATCCAGTGCACCGCCACGCTCGGCCTGTTCATGTCGCTGCTGATCATCCTGGCCTGCCGCTACTTCCTGGGCAACGAGGCGTTCGAAGCCTGGGGCTGGCGCATTCCGTTCCTGGTTTCCATCATCCTGCTCGGCATCTCGGTGTGGATCCGCCTGCAGCTGAGCGAGTCGCCGCTGTTCCAGCAGATGAAGGCCGAAGGGAAGGGCTCCAAGACTCCGTTCCGTGACAGCCTCAAGGACGGCAACCTCAAGCTGATGCTGCTGGTCCTGCTCGGCGCTGCGGCCGGCCAGGCCGTGGTGTGGTACGGCGGCCAGTTCTACGCGCTGTTCTTCCTGAGCAGCATGCTGAAGGTCGATGCCACCACCTCCTACCTGCTGATCGCCGGCGCGCTGGCCCTGGGTACGCCATTCTTCATCTTCTTCGGCTGGCTGTCCGATCGCATCGGCCGCAAGAAGATCATCCTGGCCGGCTGCCTGTTGGCCGCGGTGACCTACATCCCCGTGTTCAAGGGCCTGACCCACTTCGCCAACCCGGCCATCGAAGAAGCCCGCAGCAACTCACCGGCCCTGGTCATCGCCGATCCGAACACCTGCTCGTTCCAGTTCGATCCGGTGGGCCTGCGCAAGTTCACCAGCTCCTGCGACGTGGCCACCGCCGCGCTGACCAAGGCCGGTGTGCCGTACGACGTGCAGCCTGCCGCCGCCGGTTCGCTGGCGATGGTGAGCGTGGGCAACACCCAGGTGACCTCGTTCGAGGCCGCCGGCCTGACCAAGGATGAGCTCAAGGCCAAGGGCGATGCCTTCGGTGGCGAGCTCAAGGCGGCGCTGACCGCAGCGGGTTACCCGGCCAAGGCCGACAACGCGCGCATCAACATCGCCGGCACCGTGCTCATGCTGTGGATCCTGGTGCTGTACGTGACCATGGTCTACGGCCCGATCGCGGCCTACCTGGTCGAGCTGTTCCCGACGCGCATCCGCTACACCTCGATGTCGCTGCCGTACCACATCGGCAACGGCTGGTTCGGTGGCTTCCTGCCGGCGATTTCCTTCGCGCTGGTGGCGGGTACCGGCAACCTGTACTACGGCCTGTGGTACCCGATCATCATCGCGCTGATGACGGTCGTGGTGGGTGGCCTGTTCCTGCATGAAACCAAGGGCGTGGACATCACCAAGTAACCGGTGATGGCGTGAACCAGAAGGGCCGTGGCATTGCCACGGCCCTTTTCGTTTGGCGCAGACGCCGGTAGGGTCGCATCCCGATCGACTGCCGATAAACCAACCACGGGCGATGGCGGCATGATCCTCGATCGGAAACGCGCTCTGGGGCGCGGGACGCACGTTGCTTCGATCAGGGTCATGCCATCACCGGGCTGCTCACCGCCACGTGCGGTCGATTGGGATGCGACCCTACCAGTGCCCCCCATTCCATTGGCCGTCGGCATCACATGGTGTGACGCTATAGTCGCGGCATGAGCGATGTCCACACCGACCCTGCGGATCTTCCTGTCGTCCTGCAAACCCTGCGGATCGCCTGGCAGGCCAATCGTCCGTCGCTGGAACAGCGCCGCAGCGACCTGCAGCGCCTGCGCACGGTCCTCAAGGCGCGCCTTCCGCAGATGGCCGAGGCCATCGCCGCCGATTTCGGCCACCGCTCCACGCATGAGTCGCTGATCGCCGACGGCATGACCGTGCTCAATGAGATCAACCACCTGCTGGCACGCCTGCGCGGCTGGATGCGCCCGCGCCGGGTCGGGGTGGGCTGGCGGTTCTGGCCGGCGCGGGCGCAGACCCGGCCGATACCACTCGGCGTGGTCGGGGTGATCTCGCCCTGGAACTATCCGGTGAACCTGGCGCTGATCCCGCTGGCCACTGCCATCGCCGCGGGCAACCACGTCGTCCTGAAACCCTCCGAGCACACCCCGCGCACCAGCGCCTTCCTGCACGATCTGCTGGCCGAGGTGTTCCCCGCCGACCGGGTGGCGGTAGTGCAGGGCGATGCCGCGTTGGCATCGGCGTTGGCCGGCTCACCGCTGGACCACCTGGTGTTCACCGGCTCCACCGCCGTAGGCCGCAAGGTCATGGCCGCCGCCGCGCAGCACCTGACCCCGCTCACCCTGGAACTGGGCGGCAAGTCACCGGCCATCGTGTGCAGCGACTACCCGCTGGACAAGGCTGCCGCGCGGCTGGCCACCGGCAAGTGGTTCAACGCCGGCCAGACCTGCATCGCGCCGGACTACGTGCTGGTTGACGGCCCACGCCAGCGCGAGCTGGTGCAGCAGCTGCAGACCCAGGTGCGCGCGCGCTACGGCGATTTCAGCAACACCGACGACTACACCCGCATCATCAATGAAGGCCAGTACCAGCGCCTGCTCGGCTACCTGGCCCAGGCGCGCGAACGCGGCGTGCCGGTGATCGAACTGGCCAGCATCGATCCCGGGCGCGCGCGCCGCGAACGGCTGATCGTGCCGACCATTGTGCTCGACCCGCCCGCCGACCTGGACCTGATGCAGGACGAAATTTTCGGCCCGATCCTGCCGGTGTGCGCCTATCCCGACCTGGATGCCGCGCTCGAATCAGTGCAAAGCCGTGACCGCCCGCTGGCGCTGTATGTCTTCAGCGAACAGCGGCCGGTAGTGGAGCGCGTGCTCGGCCAGATCGTGGCCGGCGGCGTCACCGTCAACGACACTCTGCTGCATTTCGCCATCAACGGCCTGCCATTCGGCGGCGTCGGCCCCAGCGGCATGGGCGCCTACCACGGCCGCGCCGGCTTCGACGCCATGAGCAAGCACCTGCCGATCCTGTGGCAGTCACGCTGGGCAGCGAGCGATCTGCTCAAGCCGCCCTATTCAAGAATTGCCACCTTGCTGAAGGCCATCCTCCGGTAGCGCCGGCCGTTGGCCGGCCCATGCAGGACCATCGGAGCCGATGAGACCGGCCAACGGCCGGCGCTACCGGCGGTGCGGCGACGCTACAATGCTCCCCATGAAAATCGCCTCATGGAACGTAAATTCGCTCAACGTGCGCCTGCCACACCTGGAACAGTGGCTCACCGCGTTCGCGCCGGACGTGGTCGGCATCCAGGAAACCAAGATGGAGGACCACAAGTTCCCCGACGCGGTGCTGGCCGGGCTGGGCTACCGCAGCGTGTTTGCCGGGCAGAAGACCTACAACGGCGTGGCGCTGCTGTCGCGCGAGCCGGCCCAGGACGTGCAGATCGGCATTCCGGGCTTCGAGGACGAACAGAAGCGGGTCATCGCCGGCACCGTGAACGGCGTGCGCATCATCAACCTGTACGTGGTCAATGGCCAGGACGTGGACACCGACAAGTACGCCTACAAGCTGCGCTGGCTGGACGCGGTGCACGCCTGGGTGGCCTCGGAACTGCAGAAATACCCGGAGCTGGTGGTGATGGGTGATTTCAACATCGCCCCCGACGCGCGCGACGTGCACGACCCGCTGGTCTGGAACGAAAACCACATCCTGACCTCCACCGCCGAACGCGGCGCGCTCAACAAGCTGCTGCAGCTGGGCCTGCACGATGCCTTCCGGCTGCACAGCGAGGACGAGGGTGTGTTCAGCTGGTGGGATTACCGCGCGGCGGGGTTCCGCCGCAATCTGGGCCTTCGTATCGACCTGACCCTGGTGTCCGATGCGCTCAAGGCACGTGCGCTGGCCTCGGGCATCGACCGCGAGCCCCGGACCTGGGACCGGCCCAGCGACCATGCGCCGGCGTGGGTGCAGCTGGGGTAGAACCAACAAGGCCCGGCGGGTGCCGGGCCTTGCTGGAAAGGGGCAACGACCAACGGTCGTTACCCACCCTGTCGGTTATCGGACGCTTCGGCGGGTGAAGAGGTTCACGATGGCCAGCAGGATCACGGCACCGATCAGCGAGAACAGGAACGTTCGGATGGTGATCGCCTCATTGATGCCGCCGCCGAACAGGAACCCGGCAATCAAGGCACCCACGATGCCGACCACGATGTTGAGGATGATGCCCTGCTGCGCGTCGCGTCGCATGATGATGCTGGCAAGCCAGCCCACGATGCCACCGACGATCAACCAGATGATGATGCCCATGTTGTTGACTCCAAGTGTCAGTCTGTGGATGAGACGCAGCCAGTTGACGGCAGCGCCTGTGAAGTCATCGTGCAGCCGCGTTGTCGGCCCGTTCGCATGACCCTCCCCGACACCCTCCCGGCAACCCTGGACGGCCCTTGGCGATTCGGCCCGGTCACCGTCTGGCGCCTGCCACACGTGCCCGGTACCCGTGGCGAGCCGCAGGCGCGGCTGCTGCTGGCCCAACAGCTGGGGGGCAGCCCGGAACGCCTGCCGCTGCAGCGCGATCGGCGGGGCCGCCCTGAGCTGCATGGCCCGCTGGCCCATATCGGCACCGGCTGGAGCCACAGCCATGGCCTGCTGCTGGTAGGGCTGGGCGAGGGCGTGCGGCTGGGCGTGGATCTGGAGCCGCTGCGCCCACGGCCGCGCATGGCCGAGATCATCGAACGCTTCTTCCACCCGGCTGAAGTGGCCTGGCTGCTCGGCCTGGACGAGGATGCCCGTACCCATTGGTTCTTCCGGGTCTGGTGCGCAAAGGAAGCCATCCTCAAGGCGCAGGGGCAGGGCATCTCGTTCGGCCTGCACCGCCTGCAGCTGGCGCCCGGCAGCGACGGCGCCCTGCACCTGGCCTGGTGCGACCCGGAACTGGGCCCAGCCCAGCGCTGGCACCTGCACGAATGGCAGGCCGCGGACGACTTCCGCGCCGCGCTGGCCTGGCACGCGCTCTAAGCGCACCGGATCCGCGCAGTCAGCAGGCTCCCACCCTGCGATAATGGGCGCATGACCGAACACACACTCCCGGCCGGCGTGGCCGAAGCGCTTGAGCGCGGCCTGGCCGCCATGGGCCTGGATGCCGCCCTGGCGCCGCCCCTGCTGACCTACCTGGCGCTGCTTGACCGCTGGAACCGCACCTACAACCTCACCGCCATCCGCGATCCGATGGAGATGGTCACCCGCCATCTGCTCGATTCGCTGGCCATGCAGCCGTACCTGGAGCAGGGCACCCTGGCCGACCTGGGCACCGGCCCCGGGCTGCCCGGCATTCCGCTGGCCATCGCCCGCCCGCAACTGCAGGTGACCCTGGTGGAAAGCAACGGCAAGAAGGCCCGCTTCATGCGTGAAGCGGTGCGCCAGCTGGGGCTGACCAACGCCCGCGTGGCCGAATCCCGTGCCGAAGCCCTGGCCGAACCGGGCGCCTATGACAACCTGACCGCCCGCGCCATGGACACCCTGGCCGGCATCATCGCCGTCGGTGGCCACCTGCTGCGCCCGGGCGGACGCCTGCTGGCCATGAAGGGCGTTCATCCGCACGATGAGATCGCCCAGCTGCCCGCCGGCTGGCAGGTGGAACAGGTCCTGCCGCTGCATGTTCCGGGCCTCACCGGCGAGCGCCATCTGGTGGTGGTGGCCGGTCCGTGAGACACGACACGCCCCATGCCCGCATAATGCCCAGTCCCACCCCCTGCCGATGAGGCTCACCCGCATGGCCCGCATCATCGCCATCGCCAACCAGAAAGGTGGCGTCGGCAAGACCACGACTGCCGTCAATCTGGCCGCTGCCCTGGCTGCTGCGCCCAAGCGCGTGCTGCTGGTCGACCTCGATTCCCAGGGCAATGCGACCATGGGCAGCGGTGTGGACAAGCGCGAAGTGGCGGCCTCCACCTGCGACCTGCTGCTGGGCGAAAGCACCGCAGCCGAGGTCCGGGTGACCACTCCGGAAGGCTTTGACCTGCTGCCGGGCAACATCGACCTGACCGCCGCCGAGATCCAGCTGATGGACCAGGGCGAGCGCGAACAGCGGCTCAAGCGCGCGCTGGCCCCGATCCAGGACGAGTACGACTTCATCCTGATCGACTGCCCGCCGGCGCTGTCGCTGCTGACCCTCAACGCGTTGGCCGCCGCCGACTCGGTGATCGTGCCGATGCAGTGCGAGTACTACGCGCTGGAAGGCCTGAGCGCGCTGGTGGAAACCATTGATGCGCTGCGCGCCAACCTCAATCCCAGCCTGGAGATCGAGGGCGTGCTGCGCACCATGTTCGATGTGCGCAACAACCTGGCCAATGCCGTGTCGGCAGAACTGACCGACCACTTCGGCGACCGCGTGTTCCGCACCATCGTGCCGCGCAACGTGCGCCTGGCCGAGGCGCCCAGCCACGGCCAGAGCATCGTCGGCTACGACCGCGCCTCGCGCGGCGGCGTCGCCTACCTCGGCCTGGCCGGCGAGATCATCCGCCGCCACCACCAACGCAACACGGCCGGCAAGGCCATGGAGACCGCCTGATGAGCACCAAGCCCGCCCCCGGCAAGAAACGCGGCCTCGGCCGTGGCCTCGATGCGCTGCTGGGGCCCAAGGGCGCGGTGACACAGGTGCAGGCCGCGGCCGTGATCGAACCGCTGCCGGGTGAAGTGCTGCGCAAGCTGCCGGTCAAGCAGCTGCAGCCCGGCAAGTACCAGCCGCGCCGCGACATGGACGAGACCAAGCTCGCCGAGCTGGCCGACTCCATCAAGGCGCAGGGCGTGATCCAGCCGATCCTGGTCCGCCAGCTCGGCCCGGACAGCTTCGAGATCGTGGCCGGCGAACGCCGCTGGCGCGCCTCGCAGCTGGCCGGCCTGGACGAAGTGCCGGTGGTGGTGCGCGAACTGGAAGACCGCACCGTCATCGCGATGGCGCTGATCGAGAACATCCAGCGCGAAGACCTCAATCCGCTTGAAGAAGCCGAAGCCCTGCAGCGGCTCATCAGCGAATTTGCCCTGACCCACGCCGAGGCCGCCCAGGCCGTAGGCCGCTCGCGCGCGGCGGTGTCCAACCTGCTGCGCCTGCTGGAGCTGCCGGTGGCGATCCGCCTGCTGCTGGAAACCCGCCGGCTGGAAATGGGCCATGCCCGCGCGCTGCTGACCCTGGCGCCGGAACTGGCCAGCAAGCTGGCCCAGGAAGCAGCCGACCAGGGCTGGTCGGTCCGCGAAGTGGAACACCGTGCGCAGCAGTTCGCCGCCGGCAAGGTGCCTGCCTCGCTGCGCCGCAAGCCGGGCGCGGCCGCCCCGCAGGCCGACATCGCTTCGCTGGAAACCGAGTTGTCCGAATCGCTGGGCGCCCGCGTGGCGATCAACCACGGCCGAGGCGGCAAGGGCAAGCTGATCATCCATTACACCGACCTGGACACGCTGGACGGCGTGCTCGAGAAGCTCCGCGTACGCAAGGGCTGAGTCCCCCACCACGCAAGAGGAACCCATCCGCCTGATGAACCCCACCAAGGTCGATCGCAACCATCTGTTGCGCCTGACCGACCTGCCAAACGTCGGGCCGGCCTGTGAGAAGGATCTTCGTCTGATCGGCATCCGTGTTCCCGCGCACGTGCGCGGCCGCGATGCCTACGACATGTACGCACAGCTGTGCATGCGCACCGGCGTGCTGCATGACCCCTGCGTGATCGATGTGTTCCTGTCCATCGTGCGCTTCATGCAGGGCGAAGCCCCCCGTCCCTGGTGGGATTTCAGCAAGGAACGCGAGGCCACGCTGGCGCGCGAAGCGCCGCTGAGCCTGTAGTGACGTACGGGTAACGGCGCTATCCTGTCGCCTGGAATTCCCGGGACGATTGCCATGACGCTTCTTGTGACCGGCGCTGCAGGCTTCATCGGCGCCAATACCGTGCGTGCGCTGCTCGATGCCGGGCACACGGTGGTCGGCCTGGACAACTACAACGACTACTACGACCCGCAGATCAAGCGTGATCGCGTGGCCGCGCTGTGCCCGGAAGCGGATATCCGCGTGCTCGACCTGACCGACCGCGACGGCCTGGCGGCGCTGTTCGACGAGGTCCAGCCGACCCGGGTGATCCACCTGGCCGCGCAGGCCGGCGTGCGCTATTCGCTGGAGAATCCGCACGCCTACGTGGACAGCAACCTGACCGGGTTCGTCAACATCCTGGAACTGTGCCGTCATCGCGGCGTGGCCCACCTCGTGTACGCCTCCAGCAGCTCGGTCTACGGCGATTCGGCCACCCCGCCGTTCTCCGAAGACCAGCGCATCGACAAGCCGCGCTCGCTGTACGCGGCCACCAAGGCGGCCAACGAGCTGATGGCCTACACCTACGCGCAGCTGTACGGCCTGCATGCCACCGGCTTGCGCTTCTTCACCGTGTACGGCCCGTGGGGCCGCCCCGACATGGCGCCGCTGCTGTTCGCGCGCGCGGTGCTGGCCGGGCGCCCCATCGACGTGTTCAACGACGGCAGGATGCAGCGGGACTTCACACATGTTTCCGACATCGTGGCCGGTATCCTCGGCGCGCTGGCGCATCCGTCCGGCGAGGACGTACCGCACCGTGTCTTCAACCTGGGCAACCACACCCCCATCGAGCTGGAACATTTCATCGGGATCATCGAGGCCGCCGCTGGACGCCCGGCGCAGAAGGTCTACAAGCCGATGCAGCCCGGCGACATGGTCCGCACCATGGCCGATACCCGTCGTGCCCATGACGCTTTCGGCTATGAGCCGGTCACCCCGATCGAGCGCGGCCTGCCACCGGTGGTGGCCTGGTGCCGCGATTATTTCGGTGAGCGCGCCTGACTTACATGCCCGGGTTCATCTTCGGATAACCTTCATCTCGGAAAATGCGCGGTCTTTTTCATTCCTGGCCTTTCGCAGAGCCCGATCATGAGCCAACCCCAGTTGTCGGTCGTCGTCCCGGTATTCAATGAACGCGACAACGTGCAGCCCCTGATCGAGGAGATCACCGCGGCGCTGCGCGGCAAAGTGGATTTCGAGATCGTCTACATCGACGACCACTCACGTGATGACACCCTGGCGGTGCTGGAATCGTTGAAGCCGGCCAATCCCGAACTGCGGGTGCTGCACCATGTCACCCAGAGTGGGCAGAGCACGGCGGTGAAAAACGGGGTCAAGCACGCCCGCGCGCCGTGGATCGCCACGCTTGATGGCGACGGCCAGAACGACCCCGCCGACATTCCCAGGCTGCTGGCTGCACGTGCGACCGCCGAGCCCCAGGTCAAGCTGTTCGCGGGCTGGCGCGTCAACCGCCAGGACAGCGGCAGCAAGCGCTGGGCCAGCAAATGGGCCAATGCTATCCGTGCCCGCATGCTGCGCGACAACACCCCGGACACCGGCTGCGGCATCAAGCTGTTCGAGCGCGCCGCGTTCCTGGAGCTGCCGTATTTCGATCACATGCACCGCTACCTGCCCGCGCTGATGCAGCGGGCGGGCTGGAAGACGGTGAGCGTGCCGGTCAACCACCGCCACCGCACCGCCGGCGTATCCAAATACAACAACCTGGGTCGTGCACTGGTCGGCATCCGCGATCTGCGCGGCGTGGCCTGGCTGATCACGCGCAGCAAGCGCACGGACGTGGAAGAACGCTGATGGAACTGCACTGGCTTGATCAACCGCTGACGTGGCTGTTCTGGACCGGGCTGCATGTAACGGGCTGGAAGCTGATCGGCTATACCGGCGCGCTGATGTTCGGCGGCCGCTGGCTGGTGCAGTTCGTCGCCTCGCGCCGGGCCGGCAAGCCGGTCATCCCGCGGCTGTTCTGGTACATGAGCGTGGTGGGCAGCCTGATGACGCTGAGCTACTTCCTGTTCTCGGCCAAGCAGGACTCGGTGGGAGTGCTGCAGAACCTGTTTCCGGCGTTCACCGCGCTCTACAGTCTGAAGCTGGATATCCAGCACCGCGGGTGGAAGCGGGACAAGGCGGAACATTGAACGCTTGACCCGATTACCGCGCCTCTGGCGCGTGGGTCTCGGTCTGCGGCCGATCCCCGGTCCTGCCCGCTGCGCGGGCAGGACCTTTGATCCATGCGCGGGGGGGGATGGGGTGCCATGATCGGGGTTTGCCGCCCCTCGGGAACCCCTGCTCGTGAAATCACCGCTCGTTGCTGCGTTGCTGCTCGCCCTGGCCCTTCCTGCCCCTGTGGCGCTGGCCGCGCCGTCGGCACCGGCTGCCGCGCCGGCCAGCCTGGCCACCGGATCGCCTGCCGACGCCGCGTTCCGCGCCATCTACGAGAAGGAATGGGCCTGGCGCCAGGCCGGTGGGGGGGAAGCCAGTGAAGACGGCGACGGTCCGGCCACGGCCACCCGCATGCCCGACGTGGGCGCGGCGGCGCAGCAGGCACGCCTGGCCGTGTGGGATGACGTCCTGGCCCAGCTCGACAAGCTCGATACCCGGGCGCTCTCACCCACCAACCAGGTCAACCATGCGATCTACCGCGACCAGGTGTTCAACCTGGCCCAAGAAGTGCGCCTGCGCGGCTACGAAATGCCATTCAATTCGGATTCTTCGTTCTGGTCCAACCTGTCGTTCATGGCGCGCCGCGAGATGAAGACCGCTGCGGACTACCGCAATTACATCGCTCGTCTCAACGACGTGCCGCGCTACTTCGACCAGCAGACCGACAACATGCGCGCTGGCCTGAAGCGGGGATTCAGCGTGCCGCGCGCGGTGCTCGATGGCCGTGAAGTTTCCATCGCCACCGTGGCCGAGCTGAAGGATCCGACCCAGTCGCCCCTGTATGCGCCCTTCAGGAAGCTGCCTGCCAGCATTCCCGCCGCCGAGCAGGCCGCGCTGCAGGCGCAGGCACGCCAGGCCATCAGCGCCAGCGTGGTGCCGGCCTTCGTCAAGCTGCGTACCTTCTTCGTGAGCGAGTACGTGCCACAGGCACGCACCACCCTGGCCGCCGAAGCACTGCCCGATGGCAAGGCGTACTACCAGCAGCAGATCCACCAATACACCACGCTGGACCTCACCCCGCAGCAGATCCACGAGATCGGTCTGAAGGAAGTGGCGCGCATCCAGAAGGAAATGAACGACGTCATCAAGCAGGTGAAGTTCAAGGGCAGCTTCGCTGAGTTCCTGGCCTTCCTTCGAACCGACCCCCAGTTCTACGCCAGGACCCCGGACGAGCTGCTGCATCGTGCCGCCTGGATTTCCAAGCGGGTGGACGGGGTGATCGGCAAGTACATGACGCTGCCGCGTGCGCGCTTCACCATCGTGCCGGTGCCGCCGGATATCGCCCCGTTCTGGACCGCCGGCCGGGGCGGCATGGGGACCTACTGGGTCAACACCTACAACCTGCCGGCGCGACCGCTGTACAACCTGCCGGCGTTGACCCTGCACGAGTCAGACCCCGGCCACGCGCTGCAGGGCGCGCTGGCGGCCGAACAGGGCGAGCAGCCCGAGTTCCGCCGCAACGCCTACATCTCCGCCTATGGCGAAGGCTGGGGGCTGTACAGCGAAAAGCTCGGCGTGGAGATGGGCATCTACGAAACCCCGTATGAGGATTTCGGGCGCCTGACCTACGAAATGTGGCGCGCTGCGCGGCTGGTGATCGATACCGGCGTCCACCACAAGGGCTGGACCCGCGACCAGGCGCTGGCCTACCTGCGCGACCATACCGCGCTCAGCGAGCACGAAGTCACCACCGAAGTGGATCGCTACATTTCCTGGCCGGGCCAGGCGCTCAGTTACAAGCTGGGCGAAATCGCCATCGTGCGCCTGCGGGGTGAAGCGGAGAAGGCGCTGGGCGACCGCTTTGACGTCAAATCCTTCCATGACGCCGTGCTCAGGCAGGGTTCGGTGCCGTTGCCGGTGCTGGATGCGCAGATCCGCGCCTACATCGACGAGCGCCGCGCGCCCTGATGTCGTGAATGGTCGGTGCCGATGTGCGCTCGCGCACGCATCGGCACACGGCCTTCAGCACCGCGCTCAAAACTGCTTAGCCCATCGCAGCGTGGGTGCAGCAGAGCACTAGGCTGGTCAGGGCGCGCCTATTGGCGCGCGTCTTCCCCCACAAGGAGCCTGACCATGCTGGATGCCCTGTCCGCACTGAAGTACCGCCTTTTCAACCCCACCGCGCCCGCACCACAGCGGCGCACCGGCACCGAGCCCAGCCTGCTCAGCCTGCGCAATCTTCCCGACAGCGGATGCTTGCGCCCCGGCAACGTGCCTTCACCCCGTGATACCCGGCCGGACCCGCTGCAGGCGTATGCGATGTCCCCGCAACAAGGTCAGCTGCTGGTGGGACTGCTGCAGAAGCATCGCAAGGCGCTGGATCCAAGCTACTGCATGCCGATGCAGCCCGAACAGCGCGCGATGATGGATGACTTCTTCACCAAGCGCACGCAGCTGCTGGATGTGGCGCTGTCCAGCACGCCAAGCGCCGGCACCGATCTGCGTGCGTGGCCCGATCTGGCGCCGGTGCGCACCCACGCCGACCTGCTCAGGGAGCTGCTCGGCAGCAACAAAGGGCTGCTCGTGGGCGAGACGCATGCGGCTCGGGCCAGCAAACTTCTCTTGATGGACAACATGGCGCACCTGCGCCACCTGGGCGTTGACACGCTGTACCTGGAGCATCTGCAGGCCGATATCCACCAGCCAGACCTGGATCGATACCACCGCACCGGCGTGCTCTCGCCCGCCCTTGTCCGTTTCCTTGCCGAACAGGACAGCGGCCACATGACGGACGCGGACAGTGGTGCCACGTTCCGCAACCTGGTCGATGCCGCGTTCAAGGTGGGAATGCGCATCGTGGCGCTGGACCTGATGACCAGCTACCACGTGCGCGGCCTGCAGCGTGGTGATGGCGAAGACATGGTCGACCCGCTGCAGGCGCGGATTCAGATGAAGAACTACGTCGCAACCGCACGGATCGTCCACGATCAGCGGCAGCAGGCCGGCAAACCCGGGCCGCAGCGCTGGGTTGCGCTGGTCGGCAATGCACATGCAGGTGCCTTCCAGTCCATCCCCGGCATGGGCACGCTTCTAGGCGCTCCCAGCCTTCGCGTGGAAGACGCCAGCCGGTTCCAGGTGGGCTGCGACCCCGGCCGGACGGTGCCCCCAACGTTGCAGGGCAGCGGTGGCCAGATCCAATGCGACTACCTGCTCAAGATGCCTGCCGGGAAACGACGTTCCATGCCCGAGACGCCCGGGCCCTGCACGTCCGCCGAAGCGTTGCGCATGCGTAACGTCCGCCAGGCCATCTGCGCGCTGCCCGAGGCGCGCAGCGCATGAACGCGCGCCCGCGCTGCGATTGTGTAACGGGCAGCGCCGCCGCTACCCTGCGCCGATGATGTCCCGCCTGCGCCACCGCCTGTCGCTGCCCCTCCGCCTGCTGATGCTGGTGGTGGTGCTGTTGGGCACGGCCGGTGGCGCACTGGCGGCGGCGCTGGGTGACCTGCACGCACTGTCCCACAGCGACGCCGGACTTGCGCATGCGCTGTCGCATGCGCAACCGGCGGACGCCACAGCGGCACTGAATGCCGACGCCGATCACGACAAAGACGAAAGCGCCCGCCTGCTGCACGCGCTGGTCCACTGCGGGCATTGCCATGGCCACGGCGGCGTGCTGCCGCTGGCCGCATCGGCGTGGTCGCTGCCGGCTGCCCCGGCCCACCTCGCGCCGGGCGGCCTGAGCGCGCAGCTGATGGCGCAGCCGCCCGAGAGCCTGCTGCGCCCCCCGATAGCGGTGTGATGCCACGCGGCCAACGGCCGCGGCTTCACCTCTGAACCGCTTTCTGGAGATTCCCATGTGGATGCGTCTGGCAGCCGTCGCTGCCATTGCGTTGCTGCCGTGCGCGTATGCGCAGGGCACTGCGTCTGTTGCCCCTTCCGCCCAAGCAGCGCCACCCGCTGCAGCGGCGTCGAACCCCCCGTTGACCCTGGACGAGGCCATCGCCCGCGTCGCCCGGTACCACCCCGACCTGCGCCTGGCCGATGCCCAGCGTCCGGTCTGGGAGGCGCGTCGTGAGGCGGCCGCGTTCGGGCCGCCACTGACCGTCGGCGTCGAGCTGGAAAACGCGCTGGGCACCGGTGGCAGCCGTGGCTTCGATGCCGCCGAACTGACCGTCACCCTGGCCGGCGTGCTGGAGCGCGGCGGCAAGCTGGATGCCCGCCGGGTACTGGCCCAGGCAAATCTCGATGCGCTGGCACCGCAGCGCGAAACCGCACGGCTGGACCTGATGGCCGCCGTGGCCCAGCGGTATATCGCCATTGCCGAAGCCCGCGCGCAGCTTGCCATTGCCGACACCGACATCGACCAGCGTCGCCGCGCGGTCGCCGCCGCCCGGATGCGTCTGCAGGCCGGCGCGTCGCCCGAATCGGTGTTGATGACCGCGCAGGCGATGTTGGCGCAGGCCGAAGTGGACCGCGATCGCGCCCGCCAGGCCGACCGCGCCGCCCGTCTCGCGCTGTCGGCGCTGTGGCGTGAGCGCGAGCCCGGCTTCGACGTGGTCAGCGGCGACCCGCTGCTGCTGCCCGCACTGCAACCCTTCGATATCCTCGCCGACGAACTGCAGCGCACGCCGGAACTGGCCGTGCTGGCCGGCGAACGCCGCGTGCGCGACGCCCAGCTGCAGCTGGCACGCACCCAGGCACGGCCGGATATCAGCTGGCAGGTCGGCGTGCGCAACAGCCGCGACAGCGGTGATACCGCGTTGGTCGGCGGCTTCAGCCTGCCACTGGGCAACGTGCGCCGCGCCGGTCCGGAGATCCGCGCGGCCGAAGCCGAGCTCACCCTCAACGGAGTGGAGCGCGAAGCACGCGCGCTGCAGCTGTACGCCACCCTGGCCGAAGCGCATGGACGCTATGAAACCTCGCGGCTGGAGGTCACCCGCATGGCGAGCGACGTATTGCCGCAGCTGCGGCGCGCCGAGAACGCCGCCGAAAAGGCGTGGCGTGCCGGTGCCATCAGCTACATGGAGTGGGCGCAACTGCAGGCCATGCGCATCGAGGCGCGGCAACGCCAGCTCGATGCCGCCATCGCCGCGCAGCGCGCGCTGATCGAACTGCAGCGGCTGACCGGCCAGGGCCTGCTTGCCCATGCCAACACCGCCCCCGCTACCGCGACCGTGTCCACGGAGGACCGCCGATGAACCTTTCGACCAGCCGCGCGGCGCGCATCGCCGCCCTCCTGCTGTGCCTGCTCGCACTGGCGGGCTGTGCCAAGGACGCATCCACCGCACCCGCCGACACCGACGCCGGCCACGCCGAGCCGGGCCACACCGACACGAGCGAAGACCACGACGACGCCCCCGACAGCACTACCATTCCCGCGGCGATGGCCGAGCAGTCCGGTATCAAGGTCGCCCCGGTCGCCGCCGGCACCATCGCCGACGAACACGACGTGCAGGGCCTGCTCACTCCGGTGGACGGCCGTGTCGCCCAGGTGATGGCCCGTTTCCCCGGCCCGATCCGCTCGCTGCGGGCCAACGTGGGCGACACCATCAAGGCCGGCCAGGTCCTGGCCAGCATCGAAAGCAACCTGAGCCTGACGACCTACACGATCAGCGCCCCGATCAGCGGCGTGGTGCTGGCCCGCCAGGCGCAGGTCGGCGGGGTGGCGGGCGAGGGCACGCCTTTGTTCGAAATCGGCGACCTCTCCACGCTGTGGGTGGACCTGCACATCTTCGGCAACGACACCCAGCACATCACTGCCGGCGTACCGGTCACGGTGTCGCGCATGACCGACGGCGTTACCCAGGCCACCACGCTGGAACGCGTGCTGCCCGGCACCGCCACCGCCAGCCAGAGCACTGTGGCGCGCGCCACACTGCGCAATGACGATGGCCTGTGGCGGCCGGGCGCTGCGGTGAAGGCACGCATCGTGGTCGCCACGCGACCTGCCCCGCAGGTGGTACCGCTCACCGCGCTGCAGACAATGGAAGGGAAGGATGTGGTGTTCGTACGCACCGGCGAGACCTACACCGCCCGTCCGGTGCGCCTCGGCGCGCGCGACGCCAACCAGGTGGAAGTGCTGGAGGGCCTTACCCTCGGCGATGAAGTCGTCACCGCGCAGAGCTACGTGGTGAAAGCCGACATCGGCAAGACGGGAGCGTCGCATGAGCATTGAATACGCACCCATCCTCCGGCGCGGAGGGCATCGCCATGCTTGAGCGCATCATCGCCGCCTCCATCGCCCATCGCTGGCTGATGATGAGCCTCACCCTGGCGCTGATCGCTGTGGGCGCGTGGAGCTTCACCAGGCTGCCCATCGATGCCACCCCGGACATCACCAACGTCCAGGTGCAGATCAACACCGCCGCCCCGGGCTATTCGCCGCTGGAAGCCGAACAGCGCATCACCTACCCGGTGGAAACGGCGATGGCCGGCCTGCCACGCATGGAACAGGCACGCTCGCTGTCGCGCTACGGGTTGTCGCAGGTCACCGTCGTGTTCGAGGACGGCACCGACATCTACTTCGCGCGCCAACAGGTGTCCGAACGCCTGCAGCAGGTGAAATCACAGATCCCGGCCGGGCTGGACCCGCAGCTGGGGCCGATCTCCACCGGCCTCGGCGAGATCTTCATGTATACCGTCGACGCCGATCCCGCGGCGCGCAGACCCGATGGCAGCGCCTACACCGCCACCGACCTGCGCACCCTGCAGGACTGGGTGATCCGCCCTCAGCTGCGCAACGTGCCGGGCGTGACCGAGGTCAACACGATCGGTGGCTTCCAGCGCCAGGTGCACATCACCCCCGATCCGGCCCGCCTGCGCGCGCTGGGTTTCACCCTGGAAGACGTGGTCCAGGCGGTGGAGCGCAACAACCAGAACGTCGGCGCCGGCTACATCGAACGCAACGGCCAGCAGTTCCTGGTGCGCATTCCCGGCCAGGTGGCCAACCTGGAGGAAATCGGCAACATCGTGCTGGCCCGTCGCGAAGGCGTGCCGATCCACGTGCACGACGTGGCCGACATCGCCGACGGACCCGAACTGCGCAGCGGCGCCGCCACCCAGAACGGCCATGAAGTGGTGATGGGCACGGTGGTGATGCTGATCGGCGCCAACAGCCGCGACGTGGCCCAAGCCGCCGCCGCGCGGCTGGAGCAGGCGCAACGCAGCCTGCCGGAAGGCGTCACCGTCACCGCCAGCTACGACCGCACCACCCTGGTGGATCGCACCATCCAGACCGTGGCCAGGAACCTGGTGGAGGGCGCGCTGCTGGTGATCGTCGTGCTGTTCCTGCTGCTGGGCAATTTCCGCGCGGCGTTGATCACCGCCGCGGTGATTCCGCTGGCGATGCTGTTCACCCTCACCGGGATGGCACGCGGCGGCATCTCGGCCAACCTGATGAGCCTGGGCGCGCTGGACTTCGGCCTGATCGTCGACGGCGCGGTGATCATCATTGAGAACTGCCTGCGTCGCTTCGCCGAGCGCCAGCACGGGCTGGGGCGCGACATGACGCGCGAGGAGCGCTTTGTCGAAACCGCCAGCGCCACCGCCGAAGTAATCCGCCCGAGCCTGTTCGGCCTGGGCATCATCACCGCGGTGTACCTGCCGATCTTCGCGTTGTCGGGCGTGGAAGGAAAAATGTTCCACCCCATGGCCATTACCGTGGTACTGGCATTGACCGGGGCGATGGTGCTTGCCTTGACCTTCGTGCCAGCCGCCATCGCCCTGTTCCTGGGTGGCCGCGTGCAGGAGAAGGAAAACCGGGTGATGGCCTGGGTGCGCAGGCGTTACCAACCCCTGCTGGCGTTCTCGCTGCGGCGCGGGCGCTGGATGGTGGGGGGCGCGCTGGTGCTGGTGGTGGGATGCGGCCTGCTTGCCACCCGGCTGGGCAGCGAGTTCGTGCCCAACCTGGATGAAGGCGACGTGGCCATGCACGCCATGCGTATTCCCGGCACCAGCCTGAGCCAATCGATCGAGATGCAGAAGCTGATCGAGAACCGGCTGGTGCAGTTCCCGGAGGTGAGCAAGGTGTTTTCCAAGATCGGCACGCCCGAGGTCGCTTCGGACCCGATGCCGCCGTCGGTGGCCGATACCTTCATCATGATGAAACCGCGCAGGGACTGGCCGGACCCACGCAAAGCGCGCGCGGCGCTGTTGGCCGAACTGGAAGCAGCGGTGGAGCAGCTGCCCGGCAACAACTACGAGTTCACCCAGCCTATCCAGATGCGCACCAACGAGCTCATCTCCGGCGTGCGTGCCGACGTGGCGGTGATGCTGTTCGGCGATGACCTGGAGACGTTGCTGAAGGTGGGCAAGCGCATCGCCAGCGTGGCCGGCAGCGTGCCCGGCGCGGCGGATGTGCGCGTGGAGGAAACCAGCGGCCTGCCGCTGCTCACGGTCACCCCCAACCGCGGCGCGCTGGCCGGCTACGGGCTCAACCCGGGGCAGGTGCAGTCCACCGTGGCCACCGCCGTGGGCGGGCAGGTGGCCGGCCAGCTGTTCGAGGGCGACCGCCGCTTCGACATCGTGGTGCGCCTGCCCGAGGCCCTGCGCCAGGACCCGGCCGCGCTGGCCGACCTGCCGGTCTCGCTGGCGCCGGCACTGGACGGCGATGCCGACGAATCCAGCCAGGCCGGCGGCTGGACCAGCGGCGCCGCGCGCACCGTGCCGCTGCGCGAACTGGCCACGCTGGCCAACAGCGAGGGTCCGAACCAGATCAACCGCGAGAACGGCAAGCGCCGCATCGTGGTCACCGCCAACGTGCGCGATCGCGACCTGGGCAGCTTCGTCAGTGACCTGCAGCAGGTGATCAACCGCGATGTGCAGGTGCCCGATGGCTACTGGATCGAGTACGGCGGCAGCTTCGAGCAGCTGATCTCGGCCAGCCAGCGGCTGGCGATCGTGGTGCCGGTCACCCTGATCCTGATCTTCGCGCTGTTGTTCTGGGCGTTCGGCTCGGTCAAGGATGCGGCCATCGTGTTCAGCGGCGTACCGCTGGCGCTCACCGGGGGCGTGCTGGCCTTGGCAGCACGTGGCATTCCGCTCTCCATCTCCGCAGGCGTCGGCTTCATCGCGCTGTCGGGCGTGGCGGTACTCAACGGACTGGTGATGATCAGCTTCGTGCGCAGCCTGCGCCAGGGAGGCATGCCGCTGGCCGATGCGGTGCGCGAAGGCGCATTGGGCCGGCTGCGTCCGGTGCTGATGACCGCACTGGTGGCCTCGCTCGGCTTCGTGCCGATGGCCTTCAACGTAGGCGCCGGCGCCGAAGTCCAGCGCCCGCTGGCCACGGTGGTGATCGGCGGCATCGTCTCCTCCACGCTGCTCACCCTGCTGGTGCTCCCAGTGCTGTACCGCTGGCTACACAAACCGAGGTAGAGCCGGCCTCTGGCCGGCTTGCACCGAAGCCAAGCGCAAATCTGGGCACTGGTAGACGGCCAGAGCCCAGATTCCAGATGCTGCATCGTCACCAATGATCTGGCTTCACGAGAGGACGCTTTCCTGTGTGTATACGAGAAGGGAGCTGACACGTCGCAAGCTCTTCGTCATGGATGTGACTGCGAGTCCAGTCTGCGTGCTTGGATAGGGACGACATGACATTTCGATGGGACCGGGTACCGGACTCTGGAGGCGGTCGAGGAGTTATCACTCCAATCCGGATTCCGGGAAAGTCTTCTCTGATCGCACGGAGTACAGGCTCAACGTCACTGTCATTGGAACAGATGACCAACTGCGAGAACCTGCCAGAGCGGGCGTCCCGATACATCGCCAAAGCAATGTTCACATCCGTCTGCTTCTCGTCCAGCCGCCATACCTTGACGCGATCGCGCCGGTTGAAACGCGAACCTTCAACGTACCGAGGCATGCTGATACCGTAGCGGTCATGGGTATGAGTTCCCATCGTCTTGCAGAATCGTGGTCCATGCTTCATCTCATGGACGCGTAGATATCTGTTCTGGGCTTCGGCGGAATCCGTTCCATGCGTGGCGAAGTTTGCCAAGCAGTAGGCGCTGAAGTAGCGGACAACCTCCACCTGGCTATCGGGAGCCTGCTTCCGAACAACACTATCGAACAGTGCGACCAAGTCCACCCATTTGTAACGCGTGCCGCGGATACGACCGTAATAGAGGTTGTAGCCGTCAATGTACACGGCAGTAGATCCGCCCATCTCGATTCCCATCGGGCAAGAAAAAACCGCCTCGCGGCGGTTTTTTCAACCCAAGCCGCTTGGCCAACTTAATGACGGCTGCGAGGGCGAGGTCGTGGGATCATTAGATCAGGGGTTTAAACCCCAGTCAATGCAATCCATCGCACTTCAATTCGCCTGTTCAGAAAGCAACTGGCCTCTGGTCCGTCATCGGTTCTTGAAGGATGACCTTCAAGGGTCTCGGCAGTGCAACGCGTCGGCATTCGCCTATCCCGCCAATGGCTGAGGAAAGTGCAGAGCATGTCTGACTTCGCAGCGCGACTATCCTGTTTACAAGGTCCGATCAGCAGCGCCGCGCGCATGCTGGCACAGGCTGTGAGATTCTGCATCATTGCCCGACGCAACTGGCTCAGATGCGGCGCTTTCGCCTAGCGGGATGACAGTAACTGTTCGATGACACCGACAGCGACGGATACGCCATCCTCGCGTGCCATAGCATTTCCGAGCGTTCTCGCTCGACTGATGACATCGGAACGTCCGGCAAACGCAATCGCATTCACCAGCGTGTCGTGATCGAGTTGCTTCTGCGACAACGGCGAAGGCGCCACGCCCAAGGCCTGCAACCGTGCCGCCCAGAAGAACTGATCTGCCGCAAGCGGCATGACTATCGAAGGTACGCCTGCACGACAGGCAGAGTGCGTGGTGCCGCTGCCGCCGTGATGGATCACCATCGCGCAGCGCGGGAACAGTGCTTCGTGCGGACTAGGGCCAAGCACGAATACGTTCGCAGGCAGCGGTCCGTCGGGCACGCCGGCCCAGCCGGGGAACAACAGCACGCGTCGCGGTGCCAACGCCCGCAGCAGCGAGGGCATCACGCTGCGGTCGAAGCCAGTCATGCTGCCAAATCCCACATAGACCGGGGCAGGGCCCGCCTCCAGGAACGCCTGCAGCGCAGGCTCGGGTTGCCAGTGCGCATCCGGCGCACGCCACTGCCCGCACACATGATGATTGGCCGGCCAGTCCGCAGGCGGCGGCATCAGGCTCGGCGAGATGCCATACAGCATTGGAAGGTCACGCCACAGCGAGCGCCGCGCCGGCATGCCCAGCGCCCGCCGTGCGTCGTTGATGGGTGCGCGGAAGGTCCGCCACACCGCCTGGTTGACCAGCCCGTAGCTGAGACGGTTGAGCAGGCCAGGCAGCCGCAGTCGCGGCAGGAACGGGGAGGGGAACGCACCGGTTGGGGTCAGCGGAATCATCCCGGTGCCAATGGCCGGCACCCCGTGGTGCTCGGCCACCGTCATGCCCACGAAGGCGGCAAGCCCACCGATCAACACCGCATCGCACCCAGCCGCGGCCACATCGGCCTGCCGCATCCACGCCGGCACATGCCGCTGCGCCATCCGCGCCAGCCCGCGCGATGCCGCCGCCATGTCGTTGCCCCGCGACACCAGCGCCACCACCTCGTCGTGGATGTCGCCTTCCAGCGCCGCATGCGGCACACCCAGCGCCTGCGCGCTGCCCAGCGTGCCACCCTCGGCCAGCACCATCACCTCATGTCCAGCCGCCTGCAGCCCATGGCACAGCATCACCAGCGGCCGGGTGTCGCCTTCGGTTCCATAGGTCACTGCCAACAGCCGCATGCCATCCTCCCGGTAGAGGTGCCAGTATCGCCAGCGGCTGCGACCGTGGTGTGCAGGGGCAGGTCGTTCAGCCACGGCTGGCAGGGTCGGTTGTGGACAACTTGCACCCAGGGGGCGGCTCCGGCATAATGCGCGGCTCGCTGTGTCCGGATTTGTCCGGATTGGTGGCCGGGAACACGTCATCCGGTCTGCCCACGTCAGCGTAACCCTTTGATTCTCATGACGTGTGGCGGGAAACCGTCGAGGCCGCCGTCGCCCGGGCTATGGGCTGACACATACTTTCATCGAGGTGCGCAATGTCCCGCGTATGCCAAGTTTCCGGCAAGCGAGTGCAGACGGGTAACAACGTCTCGCACGCCAACAACAAGACCCGTCGTCGTTTCCTGCCCAACCTGCACGAGCGTCGCTTCTGGGTCGCCAGCGAAAACCGCTGGGTCAAGCTTCGTGTTTCCGCGCATGCACTGCGCACCATCGACAAGAACGGCATCGATTCCGTTCTGGCTGAGCTGCGTGCGCGCGGCGAAAAGGTCTGAGGAGTAGACGATCATGGCCGGCTCGCGCGATCCGTTCCGTATGATTTCGACCGCCGGTACCGGTCACTTCTACACGACCGACAAGAACAAGAAGAACACCCCCGGGAAGATGGAATTCTCGAAGTACGATCCGGTCGTGCGCAAGCACGTCCCGTACAAGGAAGGCAAGATCAAGTAATCCCTCACGGGGTTGCTCGATGGCCAACGAAGAACCCGCCTCACGGCGGGTTTTTTGTTGGCAGAATGGGGCACACCCCAAACGGGCGCACCGATGCTGTTCGAATGGCTGCTGGGTTCATGGCTGCTGCTGCTGGACTGGCTGATCCGGCTGGCCGCGCTGTTCTGGATTCCCAGCCGCACCACGCCAGGCGCCGCGCGCAGCTGGCTGCTGCTGGTCGGCTTCGTGCCGCTGCTGGGCCTGCCACTGTATTTGCTGTTCGGCCACCCCTGGCTGTCGCGCCAGCGCGTGCAGCGCCAGGCCGAGGCCTCGCAGGTGATCCGCGAAGAACAGGCGCTGCAGCCGCCGCTGCGCTGGACCCCGGTGCCCGATACCGCCACCGCTGAAATGGTGCCGCTGATCGAGCGCCAGGGCGACTTCATGCCCGTGCACGGCAACGCGGTGGAACTGCTGACCGACTACGACGCCTCGCTGCAGGCGCTGATTGACGACATCGACCAGGCCCGCGACCGCGTGCACCTGCTGTACTACCTGATGTTCGACGACGCGGTGGGCGAAGCGGTGGTGCAGGCGCTGCAGCGCGCCGCCGCGCGCGGCGTGCACTGCCGCCTGTTGCTGGATGCGGTGGGCGCCAAACGTGGCCTGCGAAGTTATCGCCACCGCCTGCAGGCACTGGGCGTGGACGTGCGCGCGATGCTGCCCGGCGGACTGCGCTGGCGCCGCAGTGGGCGCATGGACCTGCGCAACCACCGCAAGATCGCGGTGATCGACAACCGGGTGGGTTACATCGGCTCGCAGAACCTGGCCCAGCCCGAATTCGTGCCCGGCTACCCCAATCGCGAGCTGGTCGCGCGGGTGCGCGGCCCGGCGGTGGCGCACCTGGAAGCGGTGTTCGCCAGCGACTGGTACATGGAAACCGGCCAGCGCCTGGACGTGATGATGGTCGAACCGGTCTGCGCCGACGACGTGCCCACCCAGCTGCTGCCCAGCGGCCCGGCCTATCCCTTCAGCAATGCGCGCGATGCGGTGAACGCGCTGATCCACCTCGCACGCCGCCGCATCGTGCTGGTCACCCCGTACTTCGTGCCGGACGAGGCCACGCTCAGTGCGCTGCGCATCGCCGCGCTGTCGGGGGTGCAGGTGCAGCTGATCCTGTCGGCCAGCAACAACCAGCACCTCACCGCGTGGGCGCAGGAGGCGTACTACGACGAGCTGCTGCGCGCCGGCGTGCGCGTAGCGTTGTACGAACCGCATTTCCTGCATGCCAAGCACCTCACCGTGGACGAGGACATCGCGCTGGTCGGCTCGATCAACCTGGACATCCGCTCGTTCGCCCTCAACGCCGAGATCGGCATGCTCTGCTACGACCGGGGGCTGGTACGACAGCTGATCGGGATCGAAGACGACTACCTGCGGCAGTCGCGCCAGCTCGAGCTGAAGGCGTGGCGGCTGCGGCCCGCGTGGCGACGCAGCCGGGAAGGCATCGCGCGGCTGGCCGATGCGTTGATGTAGCACACGGGGCGTCGTGGTCGCATGTCCTACAATGCGGGCATGACCGACTCCGAACCCATGCTCCAGGCCGACCTGGCCATCATCGGCGGCGGTGCAGCCGGCGTGCTGGTCGCGCTCAACGCGCTGCGCAGCGCCACGGCGCCCGTGCAGGTGGTCCTGTTCGAGCCCGCGTCCACGCTGGCCAAGGGCATCGCCTACGCCACGCCGTGGCCGGAGCACCTGCTCAACGTGCCGGCCGGCAAGATGAGCGGCCTGCCCGAGCAGCCGGGCGATTTCGTCGATTACCTGCTGCAGGCCGACGCACTGCCGGGCCTGTCGCGCGATGCACTGGCCGAGACCTTCGTTCCGCGCCGCCATTACGCGGCGTACCTGCAGCATCGCCTTGCCGACGCCGAGGCACAGAGCCCGGCGCACCTGCAGGTGGTGCACGCTCCGATCGTTTCCTTGGTGCCGGGTACGCCGTTGCACACACTGCTGCTGGCCGACGGTGGGCAGTGGCAAGCGCCGCAGGTGGTACTGGCCTGCGGCAACAGCATGCGCCCGTTGCCCGCGCCCGGTGCCGAGGCCCTTCCGCCCGGCCGTGTGGTGGACGCATGGGATTACGACGGCGTGCGCCTGCTGGCCGGCGATGGCGACGTGGCCATCATCGGCTCGGGCCTGAGCATGGCCGACAGTGTGGTGGCGCTGGCCACCGCCGGCCATCGCGGCCGCATTCACGTGCTTTCACGCCACGCTCTGCTGCCGCTGCCACATGCGCACGGTGGTATCGCCAAGTTCGATCCGCAGCCGCTGCTGGCGATGCCACTGCGCACCCGCATGCGTGCGCTGCGTGGCCATGTGCGTGATGCGGCTGCAAAGGGCATTCCGTGGCAGGGCGTGATGGACCGTATCCGCCCGCTGGGCCAGGCACTGTGGCAGGGGCTGGATGCGGCCGACCAGCGCCGCTTCCTGCGCCATGTGGTGCGCTACTGGGACGTGCACCGGCACCGCATCGCCGAAACCGTGCACGCGCAGTTGGCGGATCTGGAGCAGTCCGGCCAGCTGCAGCGCCATCGCGCGCGGCTGGATGCGCTGCTGGTGCTGGACGGGACCCTGCAGCTGCACGCGCGCGCGCCACAGGGCGGCATGCAGCCACTGAACGTAGGCGCGGTGATCAACGCCACCGGCGTGGAAACCCGAGCGCTGGCCATGCGCAACCCGCTGTTGCAGCAGCTGCTGGCCGATGGCCACGCGCGCCCCGGCCCGCATGGGCTGGGGCTGGACAATGAAAGTGCGGGCTTCCTGTTGGACGGCCAGGGCAGGCCGCAGCCGGGCGTGCAGGTGGTGGGCAGCCTGCGTATCGGCACGTTGTGGGAAAGCCTGGCTGTCCCGGAACTGCGCGTGCAGGCCCAGCAGGCGGCAACGGCCGCGTTGAGGCGTCACGACCAACGGTCGTGACCTACCGTGAACGGGTTGCGCGCGCCGCCCCTGTGTGGCGGTGGGCGGGGTAAAATGGGGGCATGGATGTCTCCCACCTGCTCGACGGGCTCAACCCCGCTCAGCGCGAAGCTGTGTCCGCCCCGCCTGGCCACCATCTGGTGCTTGCCGGTGCCGGTTCCGGCAAGACCCGCGTACTGATCCACCGCATCGCCTGGCTCAATGAAGTCTGCGGCGTGCCCACCCATGGCATTTTCGCGGTGACGTTCACCAACAAGGCTGCCGGAGAAATGCGCCACCGCATCGACGTGCAGCTGCCGCACGGCAGCCGAGGCGCGTGGATCGGCACCTTCCACGGCCTCGCGCATCGTCTGCTGCGCCTGCACTACCAGGAAGCCAAGCTGCCCGACAGCTTCCAGGTGCTGGATTCGGACGACCAGCTGCGGTTGGTCAAGCGCGTGGTGCAGCAGCTGGAGATCGACGACAGCAAGCATCCGCCCAAGCAGATCGCCTGGTGGATCAACGAGCAGAAGGACGAAGGCCGCCGCCCGCAGCACATCCAGCCCGAGCCCAACGATGCCTGGCTGGAAACGATGCGCCAGGCCTACGCGGCCTACCAGGAGCGCTGCGACCGCGCCGGCCTGGTCGACTTTGCCGAGCTGCTGCTGCGCGCGCACGAACTGCTGCGCGACAACCCGGCACTGCTGGCCCACTACCGCTCGCGTTTCCGCGAGATCCTGGTGGACGAGTTCCAGGACACCAACGCCATCCAGTACGCTTTCGTGCGCGTGCTGGCCGGCGACAGCGGCCACGTGTTCGTGGTCGGCGACGATGACCAGGCCATCTACGGCTGGCGTGGTGCCAAGGTCGAGAACGTACAGCGCTTCCTGAAGGATTTCCCCGGCGCGCAGACCGTGCGCCTGGAGCAGAACTACCGCTCCAGCGCAAACATCCTGGGCGCGGCCAATGCGGTGATCGCGCACAACCCGGACCGGATCGGCAAAGAGCTTTGGACCGACAGCGGCGATGGCGACCCGATCGACCTGTACGCGGCCTACAACGAAATGGACGAGGCGCGTTATGTGGTCGAGCGCGCACGCCAGTGGGTGCGCGACGGGGGAAGTTACGGCGACGCGGCCGTGCTCTACCGGAGCAATGCGCAGTCGCGTGCATTCGAAGAAGCGCTGCTCTCCGAGCAGGTGCCGTACCGCGTGTACGGCGGCATGCGCTTCTTCGAGCGCGCCGAAATCAAGGACGCGCTGGCCTACCTGCGGCTGATGACCAACCGCAACGATGACGCCGCCTTCGAGCGCGCGGTCAACACGCCCACCCGTGGCATCGGCGACCGCACCCTGGACGAAGTGCGCCGGCTGGCGCGCACCCAGGCGATCTCGCTGTGGGAAGCCACCATGCTCACCACCCAGGGCAACGAGCTGGCTGCCCGCGCGCGCAACGCGCTGGCCGGCTTCCTCACCCTGGTCAACCAGCTGCACGCCGAAGCCGGCGAGATGACCCTGGCCGAGCGCATCGACCATGTGCTGATCCGCTCGGGCCTGCGTGAGCACTGGTCCAAGGAAAGCCGCAACGCGCTGGATTCCGAATCGCGCGCCGACAACCTGGATGAACTGGTCTCGGTGGCCTCGCGCTTCACCCGTCGCGAGGACGACGTCGAGGAAGCCGGCGAGACCATGAGCGAGCTGGTGGCCTTCCTGTCCTACGCCTCGCTGGAGGCCGGCGAAGGCCAGGCCCAGGCGGGCGAAGAAGGCGTGCAGCTGATGACCCTGCATTCGGCCAAGGGCCTGGAATTCCCGCTGGTGTTCCTGGCCGGCATGGAAGACGGCCTGTTCCCGAGCGCGCGTTCGCTGGAAGAAAGCGGGCGGCTGGAAGAGGAGCGCCGACTGGCCTACGTGGGCATCACCCGCGCACGCCAGAAGCTGGTGCTCAGCTATGCCGAATCGCGCCGCATCCATGGCCAGGAAAACTACAACGTGCCCTCGCGCTTCCTGCGCGAGATTCCGCGCGAGCTGCTCAACGAAGTGCGCCCGAAGGTGCAGGTCTCGCGGGGTGCCTCGCTCGGCGCCAGCCGCCCGGCCGGCCATGCCGCGCTGGAAGCGCCGCCGCTCAAGCTGGGCGCCATGGTCACCCATGCCCGTTTCGGCGAAGGCATGGTCACCGACTACGAAGGCAGCGGCGCACACGCGCGCGTGCAGGTGGAGTTCGCCGAGGCCGGCAGCAAGTGGCTGGTGATGGCCTACGCCAACCTCACCGTGATCTGACCGGGCGTGTCACGGATGACCCGCCATGTGCTCTTCCTCTGCAGCCAGAACCGCCTGCGCAGCCCCACGGCCGAGCAGGTGTTCGCCGACTGGCCGGGCGTGGAAACCGCCTCGGCTGGCGTGCTGGCCGATGCGGATGTGCCGGTCAGCCCGGAGCTGCTGCAGTGGGCGGATGTCATCTTCGTGATGGAGCGGGCGCACCGTACGCGGTTGTCGAGCCGGTATCGGCAGTGGTTGAACGGGAAGCGGGTGATCTGCCTGGATATCCCGGACGACTACGACTTCATGCAGTCGGAGCTGGTGGCACTGTTGAAGAAGAAGGTCACGCCACACCTGCCGTAAACCCATTCCCGCATCCATTTCCAGGTATCCCCATGTCCACCCCCCCCGTCGCCATCAACGTCAAACTCAACGCCCGGCTGCAGCCCGAGCACCGCCTGCAGCTGTTCGAGGATCCGCTCGAGGCGATGCTGGAAGCGGCCGGCATCGGCGAAATCATGGGCGGCGGCACCGCGCTGACCGACCAAGGCGAAGTGGAATACGGCGACCTGGAAATCCAGCTGAACGACGCCGCCGCAGTGCCGACCGTCATCGAACTGCTCGAACAGCTCGGCGCGCCCAAGGGTTCACTGATCCAGCGCGAAGGCGAGCCCGATGTACCGTTCGGCATCACCGAAGGCCTGGGCCTGTACCTCAATGGCACCGATCTGCCCGACAAGGTCTACGAGCAGTGCGATTCGAACTACGTGTTCGACCAGATCGTCGAGCGCATCGACGGCCACGGCGAAGTCTGCAGCTGGTGGCAGGGCCCGAGCGAAACCGCGCTGTACCTGTACGGCACCTCGTTCGAGACCCTGCGCGAGCGCATCGCCGAGCTGGTGGCAACCTACCCGCTGTGCCAGGGCGCGCGCGTGGTTCAGATCGCCTGAGCCCCGCGCCTGGCTGCGCGGGAAGCGGTCATCCCCGCTTCCGTGCGCCCGCTTCATTCCCGGACAAGCGCGACTCATCCCGGATTTCGCATGCTTCGTCACGTGCGCCTTGTGAACTCCCGGGCGGGCGCCCAGAGTCTGGCGCTGTCTGCTGGGAGCGCGCACATGAACAAGGGAATCCCGTACCTGATGGCTGCACTGGTCGCGCTGACACTGTCGGCGGGCTGGGCGGCGCCGGTACTGGCCCTGTTCGAACACGCGGCCGCCTGCCTGGACAGCGGCGGCAGCCTGGACCTGCTGCGGATGCGCTGCACGCCGCCCAGTGCCGTGCGTGATCTGCTGCTGCAGGGTTGGTGCTTCTGGGTGACCGCGGCGGCAGTCGCGGCGGTCGCGCTCGTGCTGACCCGCACGCGTCCGTCGCGCCGGCGTTCGTCCCTGCCGCAGTGATCTTTGCAACCAGTCCGAACGGTGGGCGAGCGGAACACTGATAGTGTCCTTGCCCTTCTCCGGACAGGCCCGGGCCATGATCTCCAGCGCGCCGCAGCGGGCGTCGTCCCTGCCATCCCTTTCCGCGCCGCACGCAGGGGCTGCGCGGGGCGAGTCGCAACCGACGTTGACCCTGACCGCGGCGCGTAATGACGGGTTTTCCGGCCGGTGCACGCTGGATCTGGCCCGGTGCCCGACCACCCCGTGGCGTGGGGCGGGCAGCCAGCCGGCCGTGGTGGTCGCGCGGGGGGCCGAACGCTGGCGGGTCAAGGCCACCGCAGACGCTGACTGCGCGGCCATGGAAGTCGCGCTGGGCAAGCTCTTCCAGCTCACCGGGCTGGTCGCACCCGACACCGAACGGGTGGCCGGTGTCGAGGGCCTGCCGCCCGGTGGCCAGCATGTCGGCTCACGCTTCGAGGCGGACTTCCAGGATCTGGGCGACTTCCTCGTCAGTGACGCGGCCGTGGCGCTGGTCGCGGCGGTCTGCCCTTCATCGGGCCGTGCCTACGAGGCATTGCGGGAAGACCATGCGCAGGCCGTATCCGACAACGCCAACCTGTTAAAGAACGCCGGGGTTGAATGGTGGGCCCTGCGCGGGGACGAAGCCCGACGGCACGCCGCCAACGACCAGCGCCGGTTCAACGCGCTGGACGCGATGAACCGCCGGCTGCCCGTACCCCTCCGCTGCGAACAGCTGCGCCATTTCATCGCTTCGAGATGGCTGTGCAACTGGGACCAGCTCAACTACCGGATGGAGAACTTCGGCTACACCCTCCGGGACGGGGTCAGGGTGGGCATGTCGCTGGATTTCGGCTCCTGTGGGCCGCTCGGCTTCCGCGACCTCCAGACGGGCGCGATGCTGCCCAAATCGGCAAGCCAGGCGGTAGCCATCGCACAACGGCCGCCATCGTTGTTCCCGATTCCACTGGCATATATGACCAACGTCGGTCATTTCGATGCGATGTGCGGTGATCCCGGGCCCCTGCACGATCTCAACGCGTGGCCCTATGGCTTCCAGTCCGAGAGCATCGCCACCCTGTTCCGGCCACCGGTCGCGCTTGATCCTGCGGTGGCCGACACGCTTGCCGAAATGGGCTACCGGCTGAAGCTGCTCTGCGTGCCTGCGCTCACCGCCATCATCCAGCGCCACTGGCCGAGGTCGCCTGGCGGGGCGGGGCAGGCGTGGCCCACGGCAGCCGAGCTGGCCGCGCACCTGCTCAGCCGCCGGGATGCCCTGCTGGCGCGGTTCGATCGAGCGCAGATCGCCGACTGGGTGCAGGCCGACCCCGACCGCGCGGCGAGGGTCCGGCAGGCGCTCACCAACGCCGCGCAGACGATGCTCGGCGCCCCGGCCAACCGCCCGGATTGATCCGCCTCAAGGCACGGTCTCCACGCCGGGTGTGCAATGGTGTTCCCACTGCCTTCGCCAAGGAGCGTGCCATGTACAAGCGGATCCTGATTGCCACCGATGGCTCCGAGCTGTCCGAAAAGGGCCTGCTCAAGGGGCTGGAACTGGCCCGCGACCTCAATGCCGAGGTCGATATCGTCACCGTTTCCGAGCCTTGGGCGGTGGGCATGTACGACGCGATGGGCTGGAGCGTGGGCTACATGAACAGCCCCGAGTACAAGGCCGACCGCGAAGAGACCGCAGAGAAAGTGCTGGCACCGGCCAAGGCTGCCTGCGAGGCCCAGGGCGTGCCCGCCACCACCGTGCACGTTCTGGACCGTTATGCCGCCGACGGCATCATCGACACCGCCATGGAGCGCAACAGCGACCTGATCGTGATGACCTCGCACGGCCGCCGCGGCGTCACCCGCGTCCTGCTCGGCAGCCAGACCGCCGAAGTCCTGGCACGCAGTACCGTGCCGGTGCTGGTCATCCGCTGACCGTTACGGGCGCAGCTTCAAGGTCATCGACTCGTCCAGGCTGCCGTCCGGCTGCAGTACCACGTACCGGGCTCCGGTGCGGTCGAACAGCACCGGGATCGGGTCGCGAAACAGCGGGCGGCGCACGAAGCGCAGCGCCCAGCCGAAATGCTCCAGGGTGTCCACCGCCTGGCGCTGCTCGTCGGTCAGCCCCGCGCGCAGGGCGGCGGGGTCCATGGGCTTGCGTCGTTCAGGGGTCGTCATCGGGTACGGCGCAACCAGCTCACCAGCTGTAGAGCTTCCAGTAGACCGGCGAGGTGCCATCCTTGCTCCGGTCCACGCCGCCGTGCTGGCTGCCTTCGTACATGTAGTACGGCGCGCCGCGGGAAGGGGTGACCTTGACCATGCGCAGCTGGCCGCTGACCCGGTATTCCTCGATCACATCGCCGTTGTCCATCACCCGCTTGGCGATATCGGCGCCCCGCACATCGACCGGGGGCACGCCCGCACCGCCCGGGGTGCTGGCACAACCCGCCAACACGAGCACGCCAGCCAGCAGCAGAGTTTTCATGGGCATGGTTCCTGGGTCGGGGGAGTCGCGATTATGCCCGATGCCCCGTGATGCCGGTGCCGCGAACGGCCCCGGCGGGGCGCGTAGAATCGTCGCATGAGCCGATTAGTCCTGATTGACGGGTCCAGTTACCTGTATCGCGCGTTCCACGCGCTTCCGCCGCTGACCAACGCGGCCGGTGAACCCACCGGCGCGCTGTTCGGCGTGGTCAACATGTTGCGCGCCACCCTGAAGGAGCGCCCCGAGTACGTGGCCTTCGTGGTCGACGCACCCGGCAAGACCTTCCGTGACGACCTGTATGCCGACTACAAGGCCAACCGGCCGCCGATGCCCGAGGACCTGCGCCCGCAGATCGAGCCGATGTGCCAGATCGTCGAGGCGCTGGGCCTGACCATCCTGCGCATTCCCGGGGTGGAAGCCGACGATGTGATCGGCACGCTGGCGCTGCAGGGCCACCGCGAGGGAATGACGGTCACCATCTCCACCGGTGACAAGGATTTCGCGCAGCTGGTCCGCCCGGGCATCGAACTGGTCAACACCATGAGCGGCAGCCGCATGGATTCGGACGCCACCGTGATGGACAAGTTCGGCGTGCGCGCCGACCAGATCGTCGACCTGCTGGCGCTGATGGGCGACGCGGTGGACAACGTGCCCGGCGTGGAGAAGTGCGGCCCCAAGACCGCCGCCAAGTGGCTGGCCGAGTACCAGACCCTGGACGGGGTGATGGCCGCCGCGCCCGGCATGAAGGGCAAGATCGGCGAAAACCTGCGCGCGGCGCTGGAGCGCCTGCCGTTGAACCGCGAACTGGTCACCATCCGCACCGACGTGCCGCTGGATGCCACCCCGCAGACGCTGGCCCTGCGCGACCCGGACGTGCCCGCGCTGGGCGAGCTGTACCTGCGCTATGGCTTCACTCAGGCGCTGAAGGAGCTGGGCGGCGCGGTGCCGGCCCCCACAGCCGCCAGCGACGCGCCGGTGAGCCTGCGCGGCACCGCCGCCGGTTACGCCCGGGGCGCCTCCAGCGAGCCGGCACCCGTGCCGGATGCGGCCCTGTCCGCGCCGGGCGAGTACGAAACGGTGCTGACCACCGAACAGCTGCACGCCTGGGTGGCCCGCGCCGAGGCGGCCGAGCTGATCGCCTTCGATACCGAAACCGACGCGCTCGATGCCATGCGCGCCAACCTGGTGGGCATCAGCCTGGCGGTGGAGCCGGGCCGTGCTGCCTACATCCCGGTCGGCCATGACTACCCGGGCGCCCCGGCGCAGCTGCCGCGCCAGCAGGTGCTGGATGCGCTGCGCCCGGTGCTGGAGAACCCGGACAAGAAGAAGCTGGGCCAGCACGGCAAGTACGACCTGCACGTGCTGCGCCGCCACGGCGTGGACGTTCAGGGCTACCACGACGACACCATGCTCGAAAGCTTCGTGCTCAATTCCACCGCCACCCGCCACGACATGGATTCGCTGGCCATGCGCTACCTGGGTTACAGCACCCTCAAGTTCGAGGACGTGGCCGGCAAGGGCGCCAAGCAGATTCCCTTCTCGCAGGTGGGGCTGGAGGAAGCCAGCCGTTACGCCGCCGAAGATGCCGACATCACCCTGCGCCTGCACCACGTACTGCAGCCGCAGCTGGTGGCATCGGCCGCGCTGGACAACGTGTACCGCAGCATCGAAATGCCGCTGGTGCCGGTGCTGGCCCGGATCGAGGCCAACGGCGTGTACATCGACAGCGCCGAACTGCGCCGGCAGAGCCAGGACCTGGGTACGCGCATGCTGGCCGCCCAGCAGAAGGCCACCGAACTGGCCGGGCGCACCTTCAGCCTGGACTCGCCCAAGCAGCTGCAGGCGGTCCTGTTCGACGAACTGAAGCTGCCCGCGCTGGTGAAGACCCCCAAGGGTCAGCCGAGCACGAACGAAGAGGCCCTGGAGGCGATTGCCGAGCAGCACGAGCTGCCGCGGGTGATCCTGGAATACCGCGGCCTGGCCAAGCTGCGCAGCACCTACACCGACAAGCTGCCGGAGATGGTCAACCCCGACACGGGCCGGGTCCACACCAGCTACCACCAGTCCGGCGCGGCCACCGGCCGGCTCTCCTCGTCGGACCCGAACCTGCAGAACATCCCGATCCGCACCGAGGACGGCCGCCGCATCCGCCGCGCCTTCGTGGCCCCGCCGGGGCACAAGCTGCTGGCCTGCGATTACTCGCAGATCGAACTGCGCATCATGGCCCACCTGTCCGAGGACCCGGGCCTGGTACGCGCCTTCGAACAGGGCGTAGATGTCCACCGTGCGACCGCAGCCGAGGTGTTCAGCCGCGCACTGGATGAGGTCACCCCGAACGAGCGCCGCGCCGCCAAGGCCATCAACTTCGGCCTGATGTACGGCATGAGCGCCTTCGGCCTGGCCCGCAACCTGGGCATCGACCGCGGCCAGGCGCAGGATTACGTGGCCCTGTACTTCAGCCGTTACCCGGGCGTGCGTGATTTCATGGAACGCATGCGCCAACAGGCCCGCGACCACGGGTACGTGGAAACGCTCGAGGGGCGGCGGCTTTACCTGAACGACATTCACGCGCGCAACCAGGGCCTGCGTGCCGGCGCCGAGCGCGCGGCGATCAATGCACCGATGCAGGGCACCGCCGCGGACATCATCAAACGCGCCATGGTGAAGGTGGACGACTGGCTGCAGGGCCAGGGCGGCCGCGCCCGCATGATTCTGCAGGTGCACGATGAATTGGTATTCGAAACCGAAAGCGAGTTTCTGGAAACCTTGCGCACGCAGGTGGTCGAGCTGATGTCGTCTTCAGCTCAATTGCGCGTGCCGCTGGTGGTGGATGCCGGGGTAGGGGATAACTGGGATGAGGCACATTGAGACGTGAATCACGTTGAATAAGCTGAATTGGTTCATTGCGGGCCGATTAACTGACTCCTTGATGAATGTTTTGGGTTTCACCCCAGTATTAATTGGCGCCCTTCACGAACTATCAATGTTCGAGGTGCTTTTATAGACCTCGACAGGCGCAACGCCTGTTGTGGATCTCTCCCATCCCCTGGAGCAGATCTCGGAACGGGGGCTCCTCCCCAAGCACCCGTTCCCCGGCCCCGCTGACCTCCCCCTGGTCGGCGGGGCTTTTTATTTTCCGGCGTCCGGCCAACGGCCCGCGCTACCCGTATGCTTCAGGCCATCTTTTCCTCTGCGGGGTTCGCATGACCGATCTGTTCGACCTGGCCATGCCGTGGTGGGAGTTCATCCTGCGCGCGGTGGTGGTGTACGTGGTGGTGCTCGGCATGGTCCGGCTGTCGGGCAAGCGCGCGCTGGGACAGATCACCCCGTTCGATGTGCTGCTGATCGTGCTGCTCGGTAATGCGGTGCAGAACGCGCTGCTGGGCAAGGACACCTCGCTGGGCGGCGGCCTGCTGCTGGCGGCCACGCTGATCGGCATCAACTACGGCGTGGGTTGGCTGAGCACCCGCAGCAGGAAGGTGGAAGCACTGGTGGAAGGCGAACCGGTGCTGATCGCACGCGATGGCGAAGTGCTGGCCTCGGTGCTCAAGCGTGAGCTGGTCACCCGTGCCGACCTGGAAGCGGCCATGCGCCAGCAGGGCTGCACCCATATCAGCCAGGTGTCGATGGCGCTGCTGGAAATCAATGGCCACATCACCATCGTGCCCAGGCAGCCCAAGGAAGACGGTAACGGTTGAGCGGAACGTGAAAGTGCATCGCCGCACGCACTGCTGAAATCGGCCGCATCAGGGGCCGCTGCTGGAGTGGCCCGCGCAACGGAGATGCCTGCCATGCCCCTCGAACCCGCTTCCTCGCCCCGTCCCTGGGTTGCGATCTACTCACCCCGGTCGGGTTTTGCCCGCGTCCGCAGCGATCCTGCGCCGGCAGACGATCTGCCACCCACCTATGACGAGGTGATGAGCCAGGACATGGCTCAACGGCGGCTGCCGGCATCGCACGCCATTCCATTGGAGGTCGCCAACGAACCGCCCGCATGGCGATCGCGTTCCGCCGCAGCACCCGCGCACCCCGCAACCCAGGCGCGCGAGCTCCAGAAGCTGCTGGACCGCCGCGCCCGCACCCAGCGCAAGCTGGATGTCGCCCGCGAGAATCTTGAAACGCTGCGGTTGGATCACGCCCTGCGGCCTGGCTCCTTCCGCAATTTCTGCGGCGGCGGACTATTCGACGACAGCCCATGCGTGGCGGAAGCGGTGGCCCAGCGCGAGGTCGAACATTACGAAGCGAAGAAGCAGACCCTTCTGCAGGAGCACATGGCAATGCTCAACCGGTAGAGCTACGCCGCGCCCCGTGCCAGCAGGGCGAATTCGGGCGACCGCGTCGCCACGCGCCCGGCACCACCGCGAGCAACGGGAATGATCCTGGTGCGTGACTGCTTATGGCAGCCAACCTGCTCAGCGCGCGGCCAACCACTCTCTAGGCACCAGGTAATCGCCCAGCCGCGCCTCGGCGCTGCCGGGCTCCGGCTGGAACCCATACTCCCAGCGCACGCGCGGGGGCAGGCTCATCAGGATGCTCTCGCTGCGCCCGCCGCTCTGCAGTCCGAACAGCGTGCCGCGGTCGTACACCAGGTTGAACTCCACGTACCGGCCCCGCCGGTACAGCTGGAACTCGCGCTCGCGTTCGCCGTACGGGGTGTGCTTGCGGCGTTCCACGATGGGCAGGTAGGCCTGCAGGAAGCCATCGCCCACCGCGCGCAGGTAATCGAAATCGCGTTCGAAGTCGCCGTGCAGGTCGTCGAAGAACAATCCGCCCACGCCGCGCGTTTCATTGCGGTGGCGCAGGAAGAAATACTCGTCGCACCAGCGCTTGTGCGCCGCATAGCGCTCTTCGCCGAACGGCGCGCACAGGTCGTGGGCAGCCTGGTGCCACTGCTGCACGTCCTCGTCAAACGGGTAGAACGGGGTCAGGTCGAAGCCGCCGCCGAACCAGGAAGCCACCTGCTGGCCATCACGCTCGGCGCTGAAGTAGCGCACGTTGGCGTGGGTGGTGGGCAGGTACGGATTGAGCGGGTGGAACACCAGCGACACGCCGGTGGCGCGCCACGAGGCGCCGGCCAGCTCCGGCCGGTTGGCCGAGGCCGACGGCGGCAGACGCGTGCCGGAGACGTCGGAGAAGCCGATACCGGCCTGCTCGAACACCGCGCCATCGCGCAGGATGCGGGTACGGCCACCGCCGCCTTCGGCGCGTTGCCAGAGGTCTTCGCTGAAACGGGCCTGGCCGTCGGCGGTTTCAACCGCGCCGCAGATGCGGTCCTGCAGGTCGGTCAGGTAGCTGCGTACGCGCTCGAATTCGTTCATGGCGGTACTTTACCGCAGGGCAGCCGGGCAGGGCCTGCACAGCGAGGCAGGACCTCGCGCTACGGGACTTTTCTGCCGAACAGCGCCCTTACGTCCGGGCGCAGCACGCGTGCCACCAGCCAGGCATGCAGTGCGGCGAACGCCAGCGCGGTGAGCACGGTCAGGCCGGTGTAGATCACGCGCTGCGTCTGCAGGTCGCGGCGCAGTTGGCCGGCATCCGCGTCTGCGTGCGGCGGCAGGTGCACGATCAGCTGGCGGAATACCTCGTCGATCACCCACGCACCGACGAAGTTCAGCAGCGCGGTGACCACCAGCAGCGCGATGAAGGTCCACAGCGCCCAACGGTTGCGCCGCAGCAGGCCCCAGCACGCCGCAGCGCCCACCAGCGACAGGACCAGCATGCCCACGTTCACCGCCACCGCATTCCGGCCGAACCAGCGCAGCGATGACGGCATCCAGGACAGGTCGGTGCCGTCCAGCAGGTCCTTCAACCAGGCCGACTGCGTGAGGAGTGCGGCAACCACCGCACCACCGGCCCAGCACACGGCCGACACGATGCACACCACCAGCACCGACTTGGCCAGTGGGGCAAGGAAAGCAGGCGTGCCATCGCCCTTAGGGCGCGGGTTGGCAACAGGCAGCAGCGGGGGCGTGGTGGTAGACATCCGGTGTCCTGGCAGTGAGCGGTGGGGTCAGCCCGGCACGATCACGCGCGCGGCCGCCGGCAGGATATGGTCTTCGCTCAACGGTGCCAAGCGGCGTCCGTGCGGTGGCTGCAACGGCACCCAGGCCAGTTCGGCGATCTCCGCCCGCGCCTGTGGGGTGCCCAGCACCCGTACCCACCACGCATCGGCGTGCACCCGGCAGCCGGACTCGTGCACCGCCCAGTCGCTGTAGGTGCCCAGTGGCACCGCCGTGGCGGGCGCCAGCTGCACGCCCAGCTCCTCGTCCAGCTCGCGCGCCAGCGCAGCCAGCGGTGCTTCGCCCGGCTCGGGCTTGCCGCCCGGCTGGATGAACACCGCCGAGCCATGCTTGCGCACCACCAGCACGCGCTGGGCGGCATCGGTGATGACCGCGGCGACGATCCGTATCGTCGCCGCGTCATGGCTCACTTCAGGTTCTCTTCGAACAGCTTCAGGATGCGCTTGTACTGGTCCAGCCAGGAATCGGCACGCACGTAGCCATGGCGTTCCAGCGGGTAGGGCGCGATGCTCCAGTTGTCCTTGTGCAGCTCGATCAGCTTCTGGGTGAGGTTGACCGAGTCCTGGAAGAACACGTTGTCGTCCATCATCCCGTGCGCGATCAGCAGGTGGTCCTGCAGGCCCTCGGCATACTCGATCGGCGAGGAGACGCGGTACGCCTCCGGGTCGATGTCAGGGGTGTTGAGGATGTTGGCGGTGTAGCCGTGGTTGTACTGGTGCCAATCCACCACCGGGCGCAGCGCGGCGCCGGCCTTGAACGTGCCCGGCGAACGGAACAGCGCCATGAAGGTCATGAAGCCGCCGTAGGAGCCGCCGTAGATGCCGGCATGGTCGCGGTCACCCTGCTGGGTGGCCACCAGCCACTCCAGGCCGTCCTTGTAGTCTTCCAGTTCCGGGTGGCCCATGTTGCGGTAGATCGCCGTGCGCCAGTCGCGGCCGTAGCCTTCGCTGCCGCGGTAATCCATGTCCAGCACCACGTAGCCCTGCTGCACCAGCAGGTTGTGGAACATCTGCTCACGGAAGTAGGCCGGGTAGCGCTGGTGCACGTTCTGCAGGTAACCGGCGCCGTGCACGAACATGGCGATCGGATACTTCTTGCCCGGCTCCAGGTTTTCCGGGCCGTAGTACTTGGCCCAGACCACGCCCGCGCCATGCTTGGACGGCACCTGTACCAGCTTGGGCTGGATCCACTCGCGCGCCTTGAAGGCCGCGCTGCGGGTATCGGTCAGCACCTTGGCCTGGCCACCGGCGGCAGGCACCACCGCCAGCTGCGCCGGCAGGTAGGCGCCGGAGTAGCGCACCAGCAGCTGCTGGCCGTCCGGGGACAGCGAGAAGTCTTCCACGCCGTTGAGCGAGGTCAGCTCACGCACCTGCCGCGAGGCGGTATCCACCGCACACACTTCGTAATCGCCCGGCGCCTGCTGGTTGCACAGCACGTAGAAGCCACGGCCGTCGGCGCTGGGCACCGGCATCGAGGTTTCCCACTTGCCGCTGGTCAGCGCCTGCGGCTTGGCCGTGCCCTGCTGGGTGTACAGGTGAGAGTAGCCGGACTCCTCGGACAACAGCCACAGCGTGCGGTTGTCGTTGGACCAGCCGAAATCGTTGAAGCTCCAGTTGATCCAGGCCGCATCGGTCAGGCGGTGGCGGGTCTGCAGCCTGGCGTCGGCCGGGCTGACGCTCGCGATCCAGCGGTCCTTGTTGTCGTTGGCGCGCAGCAGGATCGCGGCCTGCTGGCCGTCATTGCTCCAGCGGATGCCCGGCGCGCCGGGGCCGCCCAGCACCTGTACCGGGCGGCTGCCCTTCAGCGCGTCCTTGCCGGCGGCCTTGCGCAGCGCGGCCAGCGGGTCGGTGCCGATGCCCGGCAGGCTGTCCAGCGACAGCGGCTTGACCGTGCCAGTGACGGCGTCGACCAGCCACAGCGCGTTCGGTTCCGGGTCGTTGCGGCCGACGCGGGTACGGGTGTCCTCGAACTCCTCGTAGCCCGATTCGGTCACGTACTTGGGCATCTTGCCGCCACGGCCTTCATCGAAGCCCTTCGGCTTGGTCACCACGATCAGGCTGCGGGTGTCGGGCGACAGCGCGCTGTCGACGATCTCCACATCGGCGCCCAGATACACCGGACCGGGGGCGCGGGTACTGTCAGCGCGGCGCCAGCTGGCTTCCTGCTCCTTCAGTGCCTCCCGCTGGGCGCGGTCGTTGCGCAGCGTAGCCAGGGTGCGCAGCTGCTGGTCGCGCAGGACGTCCGCCTTGGGCGCGTCATCGGGGTTCTTCTCCGCCTTCAGGCTGGCCACCTGCTGCACCCCGCCGGCGGCGGTCCAGTGGAACCAGTTCTGGCCGGTGCGCCAGATCACCCCGCCGTCGCGGGCGAAGTTGACCGCGCTGGCCTTCTCGGTGCTGCGGGTGAGCTGGGTCAGCGCGCCGCTGCGCAGGTCACGCAGGAATACGTCGCCATTGCGCACGAACACGCTGCGCTGGCGGGTGCTGTCGTAGACCGGGCTGTCCACGTCGAGGCTGCCGCGCTGGTCATCGGCGACCTGGCTGGCGGCGCCGCCGCTGATCGGCTGGCGGAAGGTGTCGCGGACCGGGCTGCCGGTGCGCTTGAGCTGGTACTCCACCTGCTGGCTGTTCCACGACCACCAGGCGCTCTCGACCGGCGGACCGATCCAGTCCGGGTCGGCCATGGCCTGTTCAATGGTGATCGGCGTCGGTGCCGCGTGGGCCGTGCCGCCGAGGGCGGCGAGCAGCAGCAGGGACAAGGGCAGCGTTCTGGGCATTGCGGGCAGCACCGTGAAGGAAAACCCGACAAGCGTAGCAGCCGCAACGGCTCCGGGAGGGGGCCACAGGTCATGGACCGTGGCCCATGACCTGTGAATGGCACTCCATCCTGTACTGGGCGCCACCTGCGACCAAGTGAAGCAGCGCGTCACCGGGTCGCATGTGCCTTTCACAGATACAGGCCCAGACTGGTGCGGATTCCAGAAATCCTGCGGAGGCGTCGCTTGGACGCGTTGTTGTTGTCTCGGATCCAGTTCGGGTTCGTCATCAGTTTCCATGTGCTGTTCCCGGCCTTCACCATCGGCACCGCCAGCTGGCTGGCGTTCGTGGAAGGCCAATGGCTGCGTACCCGCAAGCCGATCTGGCGCGAGCTCTATTTCTTCTGGCAGAAGATCTTCGCCGTATCGTTCGGCATGGGCGTGGTCAGTGGCATCGTCATGGCCTTCCAGTTCGGCACCAACTGGCCGCGCCTGAGCCAGGTGGCCGGCAGCGTGATCGGGCCGTTGCTGACCTATGAAGTGCTCACCGCGTTCTTCCTGGAGGCCAGCTTCCTGGGCGTGATGATGTTCGGCTGGGGCAAGGTCTCCCCGCGCCTGCATTTCTTCTCCACCTGCATGGTGGCGCTGGGCACCCTGGTGTCCACCTTCTGGATCCTGTCCTCCAACAGCTGGCTGCAGACCCCGGCCGGGCACGCCATCATCGACGGCATCGTGGTGCCGCAGGACTGGTGGCAGGTGGTGTTCAACCCCTCCTTCCCCTATCGGCTGGCGCACATGGCGCTGGGTTCGTTCATCACGACCTGTTTCGTGATCGGCGGGGTCGGCGCCTGGTACCTGCGCAGGGGCACCCACATGGAGGCCGGGCGCACCATGCTGCTGGCGGCGGTGGCGTTTGCCGCACTCACCGTGCCGGTGCAGATCTTCGTGGGCGACATGCATGGCCTGAACACGCTCAAGCACCAGCCGATGAAGATCGCCGCGGTGGAAGCGCACTGGCATGCCGAAGGCGATGGCGAAGGGGTGCCGCTGGTGGTGTTCGCCGTGCCCAACGAAAAGGCCGAGCGCAACGATTTCGAGATCGCCATTCCGCGCCTGGGCAGCCTGATCCTGACCCATTCGCTGGACGGTACGTTCGACCCGCTCACCTCGGTGCCGGCCAGCGATCGCCCGCCGGTGGTGCCCGTGTTCTTCGCGTTCCGCATCATGGTCGGGCTGGGCACGCTGATGCTGCTGCTGGCCTGGGCCTCGGCGTTCCAGTGGTGGCGCGGCCGCCTGCTGGAATCGCGCTGGCTGGTGCGTGGCTGGAACTGGATGCTGCCCAGTGGCTTCATCGCGCTGCTGTCGGGCTGGTTCGTCACCGAAATGGGCCGCCAGCCGTGGGTGGTGTACGGTGTGCTGCGTACCGCCGATGCGGTGGGCCCGCAGAGCGCCTGGATGACCGCGCTGTCGCTGGGCGTGTACATCGTGGGCTATGCGTTCGTGTTCGGCTGGGGCGTCTGGTACCTGGTCAAGATCATCCGTACCGGGCCCAAGCCACACGACCAGCAACCGCCGATCGAAGACGGCAGCCATACCCCGGCGCGGCCGCTGTCCGGTGCCGACGAACCGCTGGAGGAGCGCTGACATGGAGATGACGACCTGGCTGCCGGTGGCATGGTTTGCGGTGATCGGCTTTGGCGTGCTGATGTACGTGGTGCTGGATGGCTTCGTGCTGGGCATCGGCATCCTCGCGCCGATGGCCGAGGATGAGGAACAGCTCGATGTGATGATGAATACCGCCGCCCCGATCTGGGACGGCAACGAAACCTGGCTGGTGCTGGGCGGGGCAGGGCTGATGGCCGCCTTCCCCAAGGCGTATGCCGCGCTGCTGTCGGCGCTGTACCTGCCGGTGCTGCTGCTGGTGGTGGCGCTGGTGTTCCGCGGGGTGGCGTTCGAGTTCCGCTTCAAGGCGCACCGCTCACGGCGGCTGTGGAGCGTGGCCTTCGGGCTGGGCTCGCTGCTGGCCGCGTTCGCCCAGGGGGTGATCCTGGGTGCGCTGGTGCAGGGCCTGCAGGTGGCGGACGGGCAGTACGTGGGCGGGCCGTTCGGCTGGTTCAGCCCGTTCTCGATGCTGACCGGAGCGGCGGTGGTGTTCGGCTATGCGCTGCTTGGCAGTACCTGGCTGATCCTGAAGACCGAAGGGCGCGAACAGACCTTTGCCCGCACCCTGACCCGGCCGCTGGTGGTGGCGGTGATCGTGTTCATGGGGTTGGTCAGCGCGTGGCTGCCGTTCCTGGATTCACGGCTGATGGCGCGCTGGTTCAGCGATGGCAACTTCTGGTGGCTGTCGCCGGTGCCGCTGCTCACCCTGGGCGTTGCAGTGGCGCTGTGGCGCAGCGCAATGCACCCGCGCCGCGACCTGCCGCCGTTCCTGCTCACGCTGGCGCTGTTCGTGCTCGGCTTCATCGGGCTGGTGCTGGGCATGTGGCCATACCTGCTGCCGCCCAGCATGACCTTGTGGCAGGCGGCGGCGCCGGCCTCGTCGATGGGCTTCAGCTTCGTCGGGCTGGTGGTGCTGCTGCCGGTGATCCTGGGCTACACCGCCTGGTCGTACCGCGTGTTCCGCGGCAAGGTCCGCGCAGACGCCGGATACCACTGACGGATCGGGTGACGACCGTTGGTCGTCACGCCCTGCAGCCGTGCAGGCCTTCGATCTCGACCAGCAGCTCCGCCCGGCACACCTCGGCATGCAATACCACGAACGCCGGTGAACCCGGCAGCTGCGCCATCCGCGCCGCAATGGCCGGCATGTCCCCGGCACGGCGCACATACACCTTCAACAGGGAGTCGGCGCCCAACGTGGCTGGCAACCCCGGCCGTTGCAGGCGCGCGGCATCCACAAGGCTCTGCAGGTTGGTCAGGGTCTCCTCCAGCTGTTCCATCACCGAACCGGTGTGCTGCGACACATGCCCCACGATGGCGGCGGTGCCCGATTGCAGCAGCGGCAGCCCGGTGGCCAGTGGCGGCAACAGGGCGCGCGAGAAGCTGGGCGACTGCGGCCCGTACTGGCGCGGGTACCGGAAGGCGCTGACCTGGCGTGGGTTCTCCAGCGGCAGGCCAGCCTCGCGGGCCGCCAGCCAGTACACCTGGAGCCGGCGCACCCCATCGAAACGGCCGATACAGGTGGCCGCCGGGAGGGCGGCTTCGTCCAGCTCGCGCAGGCCGCGCACCCGGCCCACGCAGAAGCGCCGGTAGCGCTCCTGGTCGCCATCGCCTTCGGTCACCGCATCCAGATAGTTCCAGGTGCGCAGCAGATGCGGGAAACCGCAGCTGGTCAGGAAACCACTCATGCGTGCGTACGCGTCTGCCGCCGCGGATTCGATATCGTCCTCGACCTCGTCAATCTCGATCGCACCGAACAGCAAGGTGTCGTTGGCCGACCAGCGCACGCCATCGCGCACACCGTGCTGGACGGGGCCGACGCCCTGCCAGATTTCGACCTGCGCCGGACCCTGTTCGGCCAACGGCACCCGCAGCCAGCGTGGGTCGTCGCTGGGCGCGGCACCGGCCGAAAACCCGAACACGGCCAGGGTGCGCGGGTCGGCCAGGGCGGCATCGCGTTCAGCAGCGGGGGCATAGAACGCACGGAACAGCGCGGAGTCTGCCGAAGGAGAAAGGACCTGCGCATCCGCTACGCTGTGGATCGTGCTACTCATTTCAGATTGTGAAAGCTGCCAGTGCCGAGGGTGTCATGATAGCGTGCGCTCCTTTCGCGGCGTGCCCGAACGCGCCGGACGATGTCGAAGACAGGCGTGGGCCGGCTGGAATGGGGGAGCCGATCCGCGTTGCCACCACGGCTCGTGCTGTCCAGGTGCCCATAAACATGTTGGCGTGAATGATCGAGTTCTCTGTTGTGGATTGGTCGGCCTGGGCACCGGGACTGACCACGAAATCGGATTGGCAGGCGTGGGCCCATGCCCCGACGTTGCCTGAAGGCGCCGACACGCCCGCGTTGCCGGAAGTGCCGGCCATGCAGCGCCGCCGCATCGAGCGCCTGGGCCGCATGGCCATCCAGGCCGCCTGCTGGTGCGAACAGCCTGACGATGCCGGCCAGGTGCCGCTGGTGTTCGCGTCCCGGCATGGCGACGTGGCCCGTTCGATGGAACTGCTCGACACCCTGCGCCAGGACGCCCCGATGTCGCCCACCGGCTTTGGCCTGTCGGTGCACAACGCGGTGGCCGCGCTGTATTCCATCGCCCGCGGCCAGCGCGGCAACTATCTGGCCCTGGCCGGCGGCCGTGGCACGGTGGAGGCCGCCTGCGTGGAGGCCTTCGGGCTGCTCGCTGATGGCGCCCCGGAAGTGCGCGTGATCGTCTACGAATCGCAGTTGCCGGCCGTATACGCCGGCTTCGCCGACGAGCCTGACCCGTTCTTCGCCTGGTGCTGGCGGCTGGCCCGCGCCGACGTGCCGGGCACCCGGCTCTCCCTGGGCTGGGGCCGGGGCGGACAGGACAGCCCGCCCGGCGCGCTGCCGCACAGTCTGGACGCGCTGCGCTTCCTGCTGTCGGCCGAGCCGGCGCTGCAGTTCCAGGCCGATGGTCAGCAGTGGTCCTGGCAACGCCATGGCTGAGCGCTGGCCCGCCCGCCTTGACCACGCCTGGCGCGTGGTCGGTACCGGCATCAGTTTCGCCGCCTTCGGAATCGGCGGGCTGCTGCTGGGCGGGCTGTTGTTTCCGCTGCTGTTCCTGGTCCGCCATACCGCCCGGCGGCGCAGGCTGGCGCGGCGGCTGGTCCAATTCAGTTTCGCCAGCCACGTGGCCCTGATGCGGCGGCTGGGACTCATGACCTATGAAATCCGGGGGGCCGAACGCCTGCAGCGCAACGGCCTGCTGATTCTGGCCAACCATCCCACGCTGATCGACGTGGTGCTGTTGATCGCCCAGCTGCCCAACGCCGACTGTGTGGTCAAGCAGGCAGTCGCATGCAACCCATTCATGCGCGGCCCGGTTCGCGCGGCCGGCTATGTGGCCAACAGCGACGGGGCGGGCCTGATCGACGACTGCATTGCGGCGGTGCGCGCCGGGGGCAACCTGGTGATCTTCCCCGAGGGCACCCGCACCGTCCCGGGACAGCCTTTGCGGCTGCAGCGGGGGGCCGCCAACATTGCCGTCCGGGGTCGGCTGGACATAACGCCGGTCAGAATCACCTGCACCCCGCCTACCCTGAGCAAGGGCCAGAAATGGTATCGTGTGCCATCACGGCGTTTTCACGTTCAGCTGGAAGTCGGGGAAGATCTCCCGATCACCCCCTTCCTGATGGGGGCCGACGACACGCCCAGGGGGGATGCCTTGGCGGCCAGGCGCGTGACCGATCATCTTGCCCACTACTTTGACTTCGCTGGAGAACCAAGCCGTGCAGGCACTTGAGCACGAGATCAAGGAATTGATCATTTCATCGCTTTCACTGGAAGACATCACTCCGGACGATATCGACGCCGCCGCACCCCTGTTCGTGGAGGGGTTGGGTCTGGATTCGATCGACGCGCTTGAACTTGGTTTGGCCCTGCAGAAAAAGTACGGTGTCAGCCTGTCCGCCGACTCGGAAGAGACCCGTCGCCATTTTTCCAGCGTGCGTGCACTTGGCGAGTTTGTCGCCGCACGCCAGCAGTCTTAACGGCGTCTCAGGATTTGCCATGACCAAGAACGAACTTTTCGATCGCATCGTCAAGATCCTCAAGGACAGCTTTGAGATCGAGCCGGTGCGCATCACGCCCCAGGCCCGCCTGTACGACGACCTGGACATCGACAGCATCGATGCCGTCGACCTGATCGTGCAGCTCAAGCCGCTGCTCGGCCGCAACCTGCAGCCGGAAGCCTTCAAGGCGGTCCGCACCGTGCAGGACATCGTCGATGTGGTGCATGGGCTGCTGCCCGGGCAAGCGGCCGCCTGACGGCTGCCGCTGAAGATCGACCATGGTCCGGGTGCGCGTCGCGGCGTTTGCAGTGCTGTCGCTGGCGTATCCGCTGGTGGTGTACTTCTCGCTGGGCCGCTTCGAGCCGCGCTGGATGGCGTTGCTGCTGTTCGCGCTGGCGGCGTTGCGCGCGCTGACCACCCGCCAGCCGGTGTGGTGGGTGGCCGCTGCAGGCGCCGGCCTGCTGGCCCTGCTGGCCACCGCGTTCAACCAGGCCCTGCCGCTGAAGCTGTACCCGGCGCTGGTCAACGCGGTGATGCTGGTGATCTTTGCCACCAGCCTGCGTTTTCCGCCCAGCGCGGTGGAGCGGCTGGCGCGCTTGACCGAGCCGGAACTGCCGCCATTCGCGGTGGTGTATACCCGCCGTGTCACCCAGGTGTGGTGCGGTTTTTTTGTTCTCAACGGGGGCCTGGCCCTGCTCACGGCGTTCTGGGCCTCCAACCAGGTCTGGGCGCTCTACAACGGATTGTTGGCGTACGTGATGATGGGAGTCCTGTTTGGCGGTGAATGGCTGGTGCGGCGGCGGGTGAAGGCGGCGCATGCGCATGGCTGAATGGATCGCGCTGGACCGGTTGGCGCAGCTGCCGCGGGCCGAACGCATCGTCGGCATCACGGCCGATGGCCGCACGGTGGCGCACCCGCAGTTCCGCGCCCGGGTCATCGGCTGGCAGCTGGCGTTCGCCGCCGTGCCCGGCCGCGACTGGGCCCTTTATTTCGACGACACCCTGGATTTCGCCGCCGCGCTGTTCGGCGCCTGGCACGCCGGCAAGCGGGTGTTCCTGGGCGGCGATAACCTTCCGGCCACCCTGGAAGGACTCGGGCCGCGCGTGGCCGGCTTCGCCGGTGATGTGCCGGCGCGTTATGCGCCGCTGCAACCGCGCGATGTGCACGATCCCCAGGGTGAACTGTCGCTGCTGGACGAAGACACGCTGGAACTGGTGGTGTTCACTTCCGGCAGCACCGGCGCGCCCAGCGCCATCAGCAAGCGCATGTGTCAGCTGAGCCGCGAGGTGGATGCGCTGCAGGCCGCGTTCGGTGACCAGCTCGATGGCGCGCAGGTGCACGGCACTGTGTCGCACCAGCATATCTATGGGTTGCTGTTCCGCGTGCTGTGGCCGCTGGCGGCGGGCCGCGCGATCCAGCCACGCCGCTTCTTCCATGAAGACCTGGTCAGCGCACTGGCGCAGCAGCCCTCGGTGCTGGTGGCCACACCGGCCCACCTCAAGCGGCTGCCCGGACAGCTGGACTGGCCGTCGCTGGGCGGCCGGCTGCGCGCGGTGTTTTCCTCCGGCGGTCCGCTGCCCAGCGAGGCCGCGCTGCAGGCCCGCGCGCTGCTGGGCGTGGCGCCTACCGAAGTGTTCGGCAGCAGTGAAACCGGCGGTATCGCCTGGCGTCGCTGGAGCGCCGAACAGCCGCAGTGGCACCCGCTGCCGGGCGTGTCCTGGCGGATCGAGAACGGCTGCCTGGCCGTGTCCTCGCCGCACCTGGCCGATGACGCCTGGTGGCAGACCCAGGACCGCGTGGAAGCCGACGCCGGGCGGAGCTTCCGCCTGCTCGGCCGCGCCGACCGCATCGTCAAGATCGAAGAGCGCCGGGTCTCGCTGGACGCGCTGGAGCAGCAGCTGCGTGCCCACGCACAGGTACAGGACGTGCGCGTGCTGGTACTGCCGGGTGCGCGCGAACAGCTCGCTGCCGTGGTGGTTCCGTACGGCGAGGGCGTGGCACAGTGGACCGATGGCCAGCGCCGACAGCTGTCGCAGGCGCTGGGCGCCCACCTGGCCCACAGCCATGATGCCGTCACGCGCCCGCGGCGCTGGCGCTTCGTCGACGAGCTGCCGTACAACGCGCAGGGCAAGATCACCGCAGCGTCGCTGGAAGCGCTGTTCCGGCCGCTGCTGCCGGCGGCGCAGTGGCGGCAGCGCGACGCCGACGCTGCGCAGCTGGTGTTGCCGCTGGAACCGGACCTGGTGGCCTTTGATGGCCACTTTCCGCAGGCGAAGATCCTGCCCGGGGTGGTCCAGCTGGACTGGGCGATCCATTACGCGCGAGAAGCGTTCAGCATGCCGCCCCGCTTCGAGCGGATGGATGCCCTCAAGTTCCAGCACGTGGCGCGGCCGGGCGACCAGCTGCACCTGACCCTGGGCTGGGATGCGCTGAAATCGGTACTGAGTTTCCGCTATGTCTCCGACCATGGCGTGCACGCCAGCGGCCGGGTGGTGTTCGGCGATGCATGAGCCGCTGGTGGTGATTCCGGTCTACGACCACGAACAAGCGATCGGCGCGGTGGTGCAGGGCGTGCGTGCCAGTGGGCTGCCATGCCTGCTGGTGGATGACGGGTCGCACCCGGCCTGCGCGCAGGTGTTGCAGGCCCTGGCGCAGGCACATCCGGACCAGGTCACGCTGCTGCGCCTGGCGGTGAACCAGGGCAAGGGCGGCGCGATGCTCGCCGGCTTCGCCGAAGCGGCGCGGCGTGGTCACACCCACGTGCTGCAGATCGATGCCGATGGTCAGCACGACCCGTCTGATATTCCGCGCTTCGCAGCCTTGTCAACGCAGCACCCGCAGGCGGTGATCTGCGGCATTCCGGTCTACGACGACAGCGTGCCCAAGGCGCGGCTGTATGGTCGCTACGCCACCCACATCTGGGTCTGGATCAACACGCTGTCGCTGCAGATCCGCGATTCGATGTGCGGCTTCCGGTTGTATCCGCTGATGCCGGTCATCGGCCTGGTGGGGGAGGAAACCATCGGCCGGCGCATGGATTTCGACAGCGAGATCCTGGTGCGGCTGTTCTGGCGCGGCGTGCAGGTGATCAGCCTGCCCACCCGGGTTACCTATCCCAGTGATGGCGTGTCGCACTTCGATGTGTGGCGTGACAACGTGCGTATCAGCCGCATGCACACCCGGCTGTTCTTCGGCATGCTCCGGCGCGCACCGCGCCTGCTGTGGCGCCGTGCCCGTGGAGCAGCTGCGGCATGAGCGCACCGGTGCCGGCCAACGCCCCGCACTGGGCCGACCTGGGCGAAAGCACCTCCGCTGCCGGAGTGCTGTTCCTGTGCTGGGTGCACCGCTGGTTCGGGCGCTGGCCGTTCCGCCTGTGCGTGTACCCGGTGGTGCTGTGCCACTGGTTGAGCAACGGCGTGGCGCGTCGCGCCTCACTGCAGTACCTGCAGCGGCTGCAGGCGCACACCGGAGTGTTCGGCGGCCCTCCGGGGCGCTGGACCAGCCTGAAGCACTTCGCGCTGTTCGCCGACACGTTGCTGGACAAGCTGCTGGGCCTGGGCGGGCGTTACCCGCCCGAGCGCATCCACCTGCAGCGCGACCTGATGCTGGAAAAGATCGCGCGCCGCGAGGGCGGGCTGATCCTGACCGCGCACATCGGCTGCCTGGAACTGTGCCAGGTGCTGGCCGAGCAGGTGCCGGGCTTCCACATCACCGTGCTGGTACACACCGCGCACGCGCAGCGCTTCAACCGGCTCATGCAGCGGCTGGACCCATTGGCCTCGGTCGAACTGATGCAGGTCACCGACATGGGCCCGGCCACTGCCGTGGAACTGCAACGGCGCGTGCAGGCCGGCGGCTTCGTGGCCATCGTCGGCGACCGCGTGCCGCTGCGCGGCGGCCGCACCGTGCCGGCACCCTTCCTCGGCCACACCGCACGGTTCCCGATCGGCGCCTACGTACTTGCCTCGGCGCTGGGCTGCCCGGTGTACACCATGGCCTGCCTGCACCAAGGTAACGGCTACCGCGTGCGCTTCGAGCACTTCAGCGACCGCATCGCCCTGCCGCGCGGCTCGCGCGACGCCGCGCTGACCGCGCAGGCCGAACATTTCGCCCGGTGGCTGGAACTCCAGGTCACCGAAGCCCCCTTGGACTGGTTCAACTTCTTCCCCTTCTGGGATCAGGCATCTCATGGCACGTAATGCAGGCTCCACCCCGGCCCGGACCCTTCGCTTCGGCGATGCGCCGCTGACCATCGAAGACGTGGTCGCGCTGTCCCAGCGCAAGGCCGACGCCGTGGTCAGCGACGACCCGGCGTTCACCGCGCGCATCCAGCGCGGCGCCGATTTCCTCGACCGCCTGCTGCGCGAAGACGGGGTGATCTACGGCGTGACGACCGGCTACGGCGATTCGTGCACGGTGAACATTCCGCCGGCCCTGGTGGCCGAACTGCCGCACCACCTGTTCACCTACCATGGCTGTGGCCTGGGCCGCTTCCTGGACGAGCAGGAGACCCGCGCGGTCATCGCCGCGCGCCTGGCCTCGCTGGTGCGCGGCATGTCGGGCGTGAGCCATCCACTGCTGCAGGGCCTGGCCATGCTGCTGCGCCACGATGTGCTGCCGCTGATTCCGGCGGAAGGTTCGGTCGGCGCCAGCGGCGACCTCACCCCGCTGTCCTACGTGGCCGCCGTGCTCTGCGGCGAACGCGACGTGATGTACCAGGGTGCACGCCGCCCGGCAGCCGAGGTACTGGCCGAGATCGGCATGGTGCCGCTGCGGCTGCGGCCGAAGGAAGGCCTGGCGATCATGAACGGCACCGCGGTGATGACCGCGCTCGCGTGCCTGGCTTACGACCGCGCCGATTACCTGACCCGGCTGGCGACCCGCCTGACCGCGTTCAACGTGCTGGCCAGCGACGGCAACGCACACCATTTCGATGAAATGCTGTTCGCCGCCAAGCCGCACCCCGGCCAGATGCAGATCGCCGCGCGCCTGCGCGACGACCTGCACAGCGACCGCCCGCCGCGCAACGAACAGCGCCTGCAGGACCGCTACTCGCTGCGCTGCGCCCCGCACGTGATCGGCGTGGTCCAGGACGCGCTGCCGTTCCTGCGCCAGTTCATCGAAACCGAACTCAACAGCGCCAACGACAATCCGCTGATCGATGCCGATGGCGAGCGCATCCTGCACGGTGGCCACTTCTATGGCGGCCACATCGCCTTCGCGATGGATGCACTCAAGAACACCATCGCCAATCTGGCCGACCTGCTCGACCGCCAGCTGGCGCTGGTGGTGGATGCGCGCTACAACCACGGCCTGCCAGCCAACCTGTCGGCCTCCACCGGCGAGCGCGCGGCGATCAACCACGGTCTGAAGGCGCTGCAGATCAGCGTCTCGGCCTGGACCGCCGAAGCACTCAAGCAGACCATGCCGGCCTCGGTGTTCTCGCGGTCCACCGAATGCCACAACCAGGACAAGGTCAGCATGGGCACCATCGCCGCGCGCGACTGCCTGCGCGTGATCGAGCTGACCGAACAGGTGGTGGCCGGCATGCTGATCGCCGCGCGCCAGGGTGTGGCCCTGCGCGAACGGGTCGGCATGAACGCCACCCTGCACGGCGACCTTGCCGCCATGTACCAGGATCTGTGCGAGCGCATCGCGCTGGTGGAAGAAGACCGCGCCCTGGACGGCGAGCTGCGCTGCCTGCTCGCCGATATCCGGGGCCAGCGCTGGAGTCTGTATGACCGCCCCTGACCTGAGTTTGGACGTGGCCCTGTCGCCGACCTTCCACGACTGCGATCCCATGCACGTGGTGTGGCACGGCAACTACTTCAAGTATTTTGAAGTGGCCCGCTGCGCGTTGCTGCAGCGCTACGACTACGACTACCCGCAGATGCGCGATTCCGGCTACATCTGGCCGGTGGTCGACGCGCGGGTGAAGTACATCCGCCCGCTGCTGTACGGCCAGGCGCTGCGCGTGCGCGCCACCATCACCGAGTGGGAAAACCGCCTGAAGATCGCCTACGAGATCTTCGATGCCGACAGCGGCCAGGTGCTCACCCGCGCCCATACCATCCAGGTCGCGGTCGACGCGGCCACCAACGAAATGCTGTACCTGTGCCCGCCGGTGCTCTGGGAACGGCTGGGAGTGCAGGCCCCATGATCCGATTCGTTCGCACGCTGGCCGTGCTGGTGCTGTTGGCCGTGACCAGCCCCGTGCTCGCCGCGACGGCCGCCAGCGTGGACCTGGTCAAGCAACGCGTGGCCAAGGTCGAGGTGCTGCGTGGTGAGTTCAGCCAGGACAAGCAGGTGGCCGGTTTCAAGAACCCGCTGCGCTCGCAGGGCCGCTTCGTGCTGGCCCAGGACCGGGGCGTGATCTGGACCACGCTCAAGCCGTTCCCCTCCGAGGTGGTCGTCACCCGCGACCGCATCCTCAGCCGCCAGCGCGACGGCAGCAGCCGGGTCGAACTGGACGGCCGCCAGCAGCCGGCGATGCGCTCGGTCAACGCGATCATGTTCGCGCTGATGAGCGGTGATGCGCAGGCGCTATCGGCGCAGTTCACGGTCAAGGTCGATGCACTGCCCGACAACGGCTGGCGCATGCACCTCACCCCGCGTTCCCCGATGCTGGCCAAGGTGTTCAGCGCGCTCGAACTGAGCGGCGACCGCTACGTACGTGAGGTGCAGATCACTGAAGCGAACCAGGATGTCACCCGCATCCACTTTGCCGCCCTGAGCGAAACCCCGGCGCAGCTGAGTGCCGACGAGGGCCGCCGGTTTGAATGAATCGCTGAATTCGGCCTGGCGCGAAAACGGCCGGCTGCAGCGCGCCTGGCGCTGGCTGGCGGTGGCCTGGTTGCTGGTGCTGGTTGGGCTGGGCGTGCAGCAGTGGCAGCTGTGGTCGGAGGAATCGCGGATCGACACCGACATCCTCGCGCTGCTGCCACAGGATGCGCACGACCGCCTGTTGTCCGACGTAACCCGGCGCATCGCCGATGCGAATGCGCGGCAGATCGTGGTACTGCTCGGCAGCGCCGACGGCGTGGCCACCAAGGCCGCCGAACGGGCCTTCCGCCAGACCCTGCGCAACGATGCCCAGGGCAAGGCGTTGTTGCAGGAAAGCGGCTCCATCGAAGGCTGGTTTGACCAGGCGCGCGCGTTCTACGCGCCCTACCGCGACCGCCTGCTGACCGGGCAGCAGCGCCAGCGCCTGCAGGATGAGTCCGCCGACAGCCTGTCCGAATCCGCGCTGGCCGCGTTGTATGGCCCGATGGGCGCACCGCGCCTGACCGAATGGCGGCAGGACCCGCTGTCGCTGTGGCCGCAGTGGTGGCAGGAGCGCGCTGCCGCCTCCGGCCTGCGCATGGGGGACGACGGCCTGCTCGACGCCGATGGCAAGCACTGGTCGGTCATCCAGTACGAAACGCTGGGGTCGGCGTTCCAGCTCGACGGCGAACGCCATATCGACCGGCTGCTTGATGCCGCCACCGCCGCTGCGGCCAGGCACGCGCCCGGCCTGGAAGTACTGCGCGCCGGTGTGCCGCTGCATGCCGAAGCCGCGGCCGTGCAGGCCAACTGGGAAATCAACACCATCGGCTGGGGTTCGCTGGCGGCGGTGCTGCTGCTGGTGTGGTTGGCATTCCGCTCGCTGCGCCCGATCCTGCTGGTGGCCGCCTCGCTGCTGATCGGCTGCGGCGTGGCGCTGGCGGTGACCGTGCTGGTGTTCGGCAAGGTGCACGTGCTCACCCTGGTGTTCGGCGCGTCGCTGGTCGGCGTGGCCGAGGATTACGGCATCCACTGGTTCGCTTCGCGCCAGGCCGAACCGGCCGACCGCCGCTGGAAACTGCTGCGGCACCTGCTGCCCGGCCTGTGGCTGGCCCTGGTGACCAGCGCGCTGGCCTACCTCGCGCTGGGTCTGGCCCCGTTCCCCGGCCTGCGCCAGATGGCGCTGTTTTCGGTGGTGGGGCTGGCCGGCGCGTTCCTGACCGTGATCTTCTGGTTCCCATGGCTGGATGGCGGCGAAATCCGCAGCACCCGCTTCGCGCGCTGGTTGGGCGCCACCCTGGAGCGCTGGCCGCGCCTGCACGGGCGCCGCCCGGTTGGCCTGTTCCTGGGCGTGGTGGTGGTGGTGTCGGGCGTGGGCATGCTGCGCCTGACCGCCGATGACGACCTGCGCAGCCTGCAGTCTTCGCCGATGTCACTGATCAACCAGCAGATCCGCATCAGCCAGATGCTGGGCATGCCCAGCCCGGCGCAGTTCTACCTGGTGCAGGGCGAGAACGCCGAGCAGGTGCTGGAACGCGAGGAGGCACTGATCGAGCGCCTGCGCGTGCTCGCGGCCAACAAGCAGATCGGCGGCTACCGTGCCATCAGCGAGTGGCTGCCATCGGTGCAGCGCCAGCACGCAGATGCCGCCCTCACTGCGCGGGTCGAGCCGCAGGTGCTGGGCGCCGTGGGGAAGGCCGTGGGCGAAACCCTGCAGCGCCCGGACTACGCAGCGCAGGACCTGCAGGCCGACGCGTTCCTGGCGTCGCCTGCGGCCATGCCGTTCCGCCACCTGTGGCTGGGGGAAGTGGGCAAGGGCATGGCCTCGGTGGTGATGGTCGATGACCTCTCCCGCGCCGATGCGCTGACCCTGCTCGAAGCGCAGGCCAAGGGCATCGACGGCGTGCGCTGGGTGGACCGCACCGCCGATTTCTCCGCGCTGCTCAAGCACTACCGCAAGCTGATGAGCGCGCTGCTGCTGGTGGGCATCGTGCTGGTGTTCGCGGTGCTGTATTGGCGCTACCGCGCGCAGGCGTGGCGCGTGTTCGCGCCCACGCTGGCCGCCGGTGCGCTCACCCTGGGCCTGCTCGGCCTGTTCGGGCAGCCGCTGCAGCTGTTCAACGTACTGGCGCTGATGCTGCTGCTCGGCATGGGCATCGATTACGGCATTTTCCTGATCGAACACCGGGGTGACGCCAGCGCCTGGCTGGCGGTCTGTGTGGGCGCGGCCAGTACCTGGCTGTCGTTCGGCCTGCTTGGCCTGTCGGCCACCCCGGCGCTGCGCGCGTTCGGTCTCACCCTGCTGTTTGGCATCGGCCTGGTCTGGTTGATCTCGCCGCTGTTCCGCCCGCCACCGCACGACGCACCGCACTGAGCGACCGCGCCGGATACCCCCACGTTTCAGATCAAGGATGCATCGATGACCGCAGCACTGGAAACAACTGAAATCCTGGTGATCGGCGCCGGCCCCGCCGGTTCCGTGGCCGCCGCCATGCTGCGCCAGCAGGGACGCCAGGTCCTGATGCTCGAGCGCCAGCAGTTCCCGCGCTTCTCCATCGGTGAGAGCCTGCTGCCGCAGAGCATGGAGTACATCGAGGCGGCCGGCCTGCTGCAGGATGTCGTGGAGGCGGGCTTCCAGTACAAGAACGGCGCGGCCTTCGTGCGCGGCGAGCGCACCACCGAATTCGACTTCCGCGACAAGTTCTCGCCGGGCTGGGGCACCACCTACCAGGTGCAGCGCGCCCACTTCGACGATGTGCTGGCCCGTGGCGCCGAGCGCATGGGCACCACCCTGCGTTTCGGCGACGAAGTGCTGGCGGTGGAGCCGGGCAGCCCGGCCCGCGTGCAGGTGCGCCGCCCGGATGGCAGCGAGTACACCATCGAAGCCGGCTTCATCCTGGATGCCAGCGGTTTCGCGCGCCTGCTGCCGCGCCTGCTGAACCTGGAATCGCCCTCGAACTTCCCGGTGCGTGGCGCCATCTTCTGCCACGTGCGCGACCACATTCCGGCCGATGCCGGTTTCGACCGCAACAAGATCCTGATCACCACCCACCCCGAACACGTGGACGTGTGGTACTGGACCATCCCGTTCTCCAATGGCTGCTGTTCGCTGGGCGTGGTCGCCGAGCCGAGCTTCTTCGAGAAATACGACGGCACCGACCTGGAGAAACTGCAGGCCATCGTCGGCGAAGACCCGAACCTGACCCGCCTGCTCAAGAACGCCGAGTGGGCGGTGCTGCCGGTGCGCACCATCACCGGCTATTCGGCCAACGTCAGTTCGCTGTGGGGCGAGGGATACGCGCTGCTGGGCAATGCCGGTGAGTTCCTTGACCCGGTGTTCTCCTCTGGCGTGACCATCGCCTTCAAGTCCGCGCAGCTGGCCAGCGACTGCCTGGCGCGCCGGCATGCCGGTGAGCAGGTGGACTGGGAGCGTGAATTCGCCATTCCGCTGCGCGCCGGGGTGAAGACCTTCCGCCGCTTCGTCGAAGCCTGGTACGCCGGTGGCTTCCAGAAGATCATCTACCACCCCGACCCGCAGCCGGATGTGCGCCGCATGATCTCCTCGATTCTGGCCGGCTATGCGTGGGACACCAACAACCCGTACGTGGCCGATGACAGCGGCCGTCGCCTGCGGGTGCTGGAGGAATTGTGCACCGGCTGATCCTGACGTTGCTGTTGAGCGTGCTGCTGGCCGCCTGCGCCAGCACCCGCATGCCCGCCCCGCTGGTGCAGCTGCCGACCCTGCAGCTGGCACCATCGGCGCTGGCCGGGCCGCTGCAGCTGCAGCAGCGTCTGCAGTTCCGCTTCGGCAGCCACGAGCGCGAACTCGATGCTCTTCTCGAAGCCGATGGTGAGCAGGTGCGGCTGGCGGTCCAGGCCATGGGCCAGACCGGCGTGCGCATGGTCTGGGACGGGCACACGCTGGAACAGACCCGCGCCCCGTGGCTGCCGCCGCAGGTGCGGGGCGAACGCGTGCTGGATGACCTTCAGTTCGCGCTGTGGCCGGCCGCTGCCATCCGGGCGAAGCTGCCGTCGGGCTGGCGCCTGGTCGAGGCCGACGGTGGCCGTCGCCTGGAGCAGGGTGGCAAGCCGTGGCTGCTGCTGGAACCGCTGGACGACGGCCGCCTGCGACTGCGCAACCTGGCCGAAGGCTATGAACTGGTGATCGAATCGTTGGACATGGGGCAGGTACCACAGTGAGCAGTACCGCGGTGTATCTCAATGAGCTGGGCGTGGTCTGCGCACTGGGCAGCGGGCGCGCGCAGGTGCGCGACAGGCTGTTCGACGACCAGCCCGGCGGCCTGCGCGACAACGACACCATGATCGCCGGACGCACCCTGGCGCTGGGCGAGGTGAGCGGGCCGCTGCCGGACCTGTCGGCGTTGCCGGTGGCGCTGCGCGGGCGCAACAACGCCCTGCTGGAAGCCGCGCTGCTGCAGATCCGCCCGGCGGTGGACGCGGCGATCGCGCGCCATGGCGCCGAGCGCGTCGCAGTGATCATCGGCACCAGTACGTCGGGCATCGGCGAATCCGAGGGCGCGTTGCGGCTGCAGGCCGCCGAAGGCCGCTGGCCGGAGGATTTCGATTATGCGCAGCAGGAAATGGGCACGTCCGCCCGCTTCGTGCGCGAGCGGATCGGCAGCCACGGCCCGGCCTGGACCATTTCCACCGCGTGCTCGTCCAGCGCCAAGGCGCTGATGTCGGCGGCACGGCTGCTCCGTTCGGGGGTGGTCGACGCGGTAGTAGCCGGTGGTGCCGATTCGCTGTGCCGCTTCACGGTGGCCGGCTTCTGCGCGCTCGAGTCGGTTTCCGCCGCGCGCTGCAACCCGTTCTCGCGTCATCGCAACGGCATCAACATCGGCGAAGGCGCCGCGTTGTTCCTGATGACCCGCGAGCCGGGTCCGGTCCGGCTGTCCGGCTGGGGCGAATCCTCCGACGCACACCACATGTCAGCGCCGGACCCGCAGGCGCGCGGCGCCATCGAGGCCATGCAGCAGGCGCTGGACCGCGCCGGCCTGGCCCCCGACCAGATCGATTACGTGAACCTGCACGGCACCGCTACCGGCCACAACGATGCGATGGAAAGCCTGGCGGTGGCCAGCGTGCTGGGCACGCGGGTGCCGGCCAGCTCGACCAAGCCGTTGACCGGCCACACCCTGGGTGCCTCGGGCGCCATCGAAGCGGCGCTGTGCTGGATGACCCTGGCCGACAATCCCGACCAGCGCCTGCCCACGCACTGGTGGGACGGGCAGGCTGACGAGACGCTGCCCGCGCTGGCCCTGGTGGCGCCCGCCACGCACGCAGCGCAGCCGCTGCAGCACGTGCTCAGCCATTCGTTCGCCTTCGGTGGCAGCAACGCCGTGCTTGCGCTGGCGCGGGCATGAACATGCAGCTGCCGACCGATATCGAAAGCGTGTTGCCGCATCGCGACAGCATGCGGCTGATCGACCGGGTGGTCGATTGGCAGCCCGAATCCATCGTGGTGGAAGTGGATGTTCCTGGCCACGGCCTGTTCAACCGCCCCGGCGGCGTGCCCGCCTGGGTGGGCGTGGAGTACATGGCGCAGGCGATTGCAGCCTGGGCCGGCTGCCGCGCACGCGCAGAAGGGCGCGAGCCCTCGATCGGTTTCCTGCTGGGCACGCGGCGCTATACCGCCTACCAGCCGGCCTTCACCCCGGGCAGCTGCCTGCGGGTAGAGGCACACTGCGAGCTGATGGGCGAAAATGGGCTTGGCATGTTCGCCTGCCGGATCCTGGCAGGTGAGGTTGAGTTGGCGGTCGCCAACGTATCGGTGTTCGAACCACGCGATGCGATGGCTTATCTGGAGAGTGGAGAGGCATGACAGGGAATATGACCGTGCTGGTGACCGGCGCCAGCCGGGGCATCGGCCGCGCCGTGGCGCTGCGGATCGCGCGCGATGGCTTCGACGTGGTGGTGCATTGCCGCAGCCGGATGGACGAAGCGCAGGCGGTGGTCGCCGACATCCAGGCGCTCGGCCGCCAGGCCCGGGTGCTGATGTTCGACGTGTCCGACCGCGAGGCCGCGCGCACTGCGCTGGAGGCCGATGTCGAGGCGCATGGCGCCTACTACGGCGTGGTCTGCAACGCCGGCATCGCCCGTGACGGCGCCTTCCCGGCGATGCCGGCCGAGGATTGGGACGCGGTGGTGCACACCAACCTGGACAGCTTCTACAACGTGCTGCACCCGCTGGTGATGCCGATGGTGCGGCGGCGCAAGCCGGGCCGCATCGTCACCCTGTCGTCGGTGTCCGGGCTGGTCGGCAACCGCGGCCAGACCAATTACAGCGCGGCCAAGGCCGGCATCATCGGCGCCACCAAGGCGCTGGCGCTGGAACTGGCCAGCCGCGCGATCACCGTGAACTGCGTGGCACCCGGCCTGATCGAGACGGAGATGGTCAACCAGGAAGTGCTCGACCACGCGCTCAAACTCATTCCCGCCGGGCGCATGGGCCAGCCGGACGAGGTCGCGCACGCGGTCTCGTTCCTGCTCTCCGAGTCGGCCGGCTACATCACCCGCCAGGTGATCTCGGTCAACGGAGGCATGGTCTGATGAGCCGCCCCGATCGTCGCGTCGTAGTGACCGGCGCCGCCGCCATCAGCCCGCTGGGGCATGACTGGCCGAGCATCCGCGCGCGCCTGCACGCGCGGGAAAACGCAGTGCGTTACATCCCCGGCTGGGAAATCTTCGACGGCCTCAATACCCGCCTGGCCGCACCGGCCGAAGACTACGAGCTGCCCTCGCACTACAACCGCAAGACCACCCGCAGCATGGGCAAGGTGGCGGTGATGTCCGTGCGCGCCACCGAACTGGCGCTGGAAGCGGCCGGCCTGCTGGGCCACCCGGTGCTGCGCAGCGGCCTGGCCGGCGTGGCCTACGGCTCGTCCTCGGGCAGCCACGAAGCCACGGCCGAATTCGGCCGCATGCTCCACGAACACACCACCGACGGCATCAGCGCCACCACCTACCTGAAGATGATGAGCCACACCTCGCCGGTGAACATCGGGGTGTTCTTCGGCTTGTCCGGTCGGGTCTACACCACCTCCAGCGCCTGCACCTCGGGCAGTCAGGGCGTGGGGTCAGGCTATGAGGCGATCCGCAGCGGCAAGCAGACGGTGATGGTCACCGGCGGTGCCGAACAGCTCGACGCCACTGCGGCAGCGGTGTTCGACACCCTGTTCGCCACCAGCGTGCGCAACGACGCGCCCAAGACCACCCCCAGCCCGTTCGACGCCCACCGCGACGGCCTGGTGCTGGGCGAGGGCGCCGGCACGCTGATCCTGGAAGACCTCGAACACGCGCAGGCGCGCGGTGCCACCATCCTGGCCGAAGTGGTCGGCTACGGCACCAACAGCGATGGCCAGCACGTTACCCAGCCAACCGCCGACACCATGGCCCAGGCCATGCGCCTGGCGCTGGAAGACGCCGGGCTGGAACCGCAGCAGATCGGCTACGTCAACGCGCACGGTACCGCCACTGAACATGGCGATATCGCCGAAACCCAGGCAACCGCCCAGGTGTTCGGCCCGGGCATGCCGATCAGCTCGCTGAAAAGCTATGTGGGTCACATGCTCGGCGCCTGCGGCGCCTTCGAAGCATGGGTGACCATCGAAATGATGCGTGAAGGCTGGTTCGCCCCGACCCTGAACCTGCACGAGGTCGACCCGCGCTGCGGCGCGCTCGACTTCATCCGTGGCGAGGGCCGCCAGATGCAGCCTGAGTACGTGATGAGCAACAATTTCGCCTTCGGCGGCATCAACACCTCGTTGATCTTCCGCCGCTGGCAGGACTGATTTTCCCTCGAGCAACACCCGCCTTACCAACAAGGAGATGTTTGAATGCGTCGTTTTGCCCTGATTGCCGCCACCGCTCTGCTTGCCGTCGCCAGCACCGCCAATGCCCGTGAAACCCGTGTCGAGCTGCCGCTGCACGCGCTGATCAACTCACCGGAAGCCAAGGCCGCCGGTATCGACGGCAGTGTCCGCTTCTTCCTGGCGGGCGAAAAGGTCAACGTCCAGCAGCGCCTCGGCGAAGACGTCACCAACAAGAAGACCAACGCCGCCAACAAGAGCGACGTCGTCGCCTGCAACTGGGTGGCCCTGTCGGCGCTGAAGGCGCTGCAGGACGGCGCCAAGTCGCGCGGTGCCAACGCCGTGGTCGATGTGGTGAGTTACTACAAGAAGAACGAGTTCAAGAGCACCACCAACTTCGAATGCTACGCGGGCGCCATCCTGGCCGGCGTTGCGCTGAAGGGCACGTACGCCAAGGTGAAATAACGCTGCGCGTTATTTCACCGGGGGGGCGGTCGCCGTGCACTCCACGGCGACCGCCGTACCTGAACACCGCCGCGACATTGATGAACCTGAATCTGCCGCGCGCCGGCAAACCGACGCCGCAGCCCCATCCCGGCTTTCGTAGTTGCCTGCTTTACTCCACAATCGGCGTATCTATTCCCAGGGCCAAGCCCCGCGGGCAATGCAAGCCTACGTCTACAAAAGCCAACGCAAGCAGGACACATACGTCTACCTCGCCGCCCGCGATGCCTTCGATGCCATCCCCGATGCGCTGAAGGCCACACTGGCGCCGTTCGCATTCGTGCTGGAAGTCGCCCTGACCCCCGGACGTCGCCTCGCCCTGGCTGACGCCGATCATGTGCGCGCCAACCTCAAAGAGCGCGGTTTCCATCTGCAGATGCCACCGCCGCCGGTCGCGCCTGTAAAGGTGCCGCGCCGCAATGACTGAGATTCCGCGCACCCGCGCTGCCGCCATCGCCTTCATCACGGGCGGCCTGCTGTCGCTGGCCGCAGTGCTGGGCGGGGTGCCGGCCGCGCTGGGTGCCGCACTGGCGCAGCCGGCGTTCGCGCTGGGCGTGTCGTGGTGGCGGCGCAGCCGCGCCGTGCCGGCGTTGCCCCGGTTGGGCCGGCAGGACCTGCCGGCGCTGCTCGCGCTGTGGTCAGTAGGCCCGGTCCTGCTGGCGCTGCTGGTGGCCTGGCCGCTGGCCGCGCTGCACGACAGCGGCAGCCTGGCCGCCGTACTCGGCCTGAGCGTGGCGGTCAGTGCCGCGCTGCTCGGCGTCTGGCGCACCTGGCCGTTGTGGAATGAGATCGAACGCAGCGACGGCAGTCTGGCGCGCCACTGGCGAGCGCTGGCCGGCCGCGATCTGAGCGCCTGGCGCGGTCTGGTCGTGGCCGCGCTGGTGGTGGCGATCTGCGCGCTGGTGGTGACGTCGGCCTGGCCGGGACTGGTGCCCGACGGCATGCGCTGGCCATACGCGCTGGCGGTGCTGCTCGGTTCGCCGCTGGCCCACCTGGCCCTGCAGCGGATCGCGCCGGCCGACGCGCTGGGCAGCCGCAGCGTGCCTGACCTGGACAGCGATACGTTTGCTGCCGCCGCACACCGCGACGATCCGACCTCACCGCTGGAACCGCTGGCCCAGCACGAACGCCTGCCCGCGCTGTACGAGGCCGCGCGCAGTGGCCGGGTCGACCGTGCCCTGCAGCTGCTGGCCGCCGGGGCGGACCCGCAGGGCCTGCCCGACCCGACCTGGCGCGACCAGCGCAGCCTGGTCGTACTGGCCGCGGTACTGCCCGACCTGCGCCTGCTGCGCGAGCTGATTGCCCGTGGCGTGGGCGTCAACACCCCGCACAAGGGCATGACCCCGCTGCTGGCGGCTACCCGCGACAGCTGGCACGGCCGCCCGGAAGCGGTGATGACCCTGCTGGCCAACGGGGCCGATTCGCGCGCGGTCGACAGCGATGGCAACACCCCGCTGCACCATGCCGCGCGCAGTTCCGACCCGGGCGTGGCCGCGCTGCTGCGCGACGCTGCGGCCGAAGTGGACGCGCTGAACAATGACGGCTGGTCGCCGTTGGCGGTGGCCTGCCAGGTCGGCAACTGGCGGCTGGCGCGGTTCCTGCTCGAGCGCGGTGCGCGCACCGAACCGGCCGATGGCACGCCTGTGCTGCTGGCCGCGGCCGGCACCGAAGAAGACGATCCGGCCGGTGTGCAGTTGCTGCTCAAGCACAAGGCGCGCGCCGATGCGCGCGACCGCCAGCGCCGCAGCGCCCTGCACGAAGCGGCCTTGGCGGGCCACGTGGACATCATCGATGTGCTGCTGGCTGCGGGGGCCAACCTCGAATCGCGCGATGCCCTGTCGCGCACGCCGTGGCTGGAAGCGGCGCGCGGTGGCCGCGCCGGCGTGGTCGAACACCTGCTGCCGCACAAGCCCGACCTGCACGCCGTCGATGTCGAAGGCCGCAACGCAGTACTGCTGGCGTGCATGGCCGACAACGTCTCGCCGATGCTGGTTCGCCGCCTGCTCGACCTGGGCATTGCTGCCGATGTCCCCGATCCGCAGGGCCGGCGCGCCGTGGATATCGCGGCCGCCGCCGGGCGCTGGGCGATCGTATCGCTGCTGGACCGCAACTACCCGCTGCCCACGGCAGTGAGCGATGGTCTGGCCAGCGCAGGCGAGGACGACAGTGGCGAAGGCAGCCCGGCCTTGCCGGACCGCCCGCCGCTGGACCTGCTGCGCGAAGCGCTGGGCTTCGGCAACGTGGATGGCATGGCCTCGCTGGCACGGCTGTGCAGCCCGGATGAACTGGGTGGCCTGCTGCACGACGGCGAACTGGCCCTGGACCCGCACGCGGTGGAATGGCTGCTGGCGCATGGCGCCGCGCCGGAAGTACTCGATGCCTGCGGCGATACTCCGATGTTCGCCCTGCTTGCGCGCGGCATCGACGCGGTGCCCGCACTGCAGGTGCTGCTGCGCCGGGGCCTGTCGCCGGCGGGTGCCGGCGGCCTGGCCCGCCTGCTCAGCGCCTGCGCCCAGCACGACCAGGCCGCGCGCGGGCTGGAACAGCTTGCATTGGAACTGCTGGAGCGCGGTGCCGATCCCTTCGCGCCGTCACCCGCTGGCGATCCGCCACTGTCGCTGGCCGTGCGCCTGGGCTGGCTGCGCCTGCAGCAGGCCCTGCTCACCCTTGGAGTGGACCGTGAAGCGCGCGACAGCCACGGCATGACCGCGCTGCACCTGGCAACCGCGCTGGCCCGCGAAGGCTCGTTGAAACTGCTGGTGCAGCAGGGCGCTTCGCCCGAAGCCCGCGCTGCCGACGGCCAGACTCCGCTGGGCGTGGCGCTGTCCATCGGCCGCCGCGACCTCGCCGATTGGCTGGATTGGCGTGTGTGGCAGTTGCCACGCCGTGCGCTGCGCGCCGCCGACCTTCCCGCTGCCGCGATGGCCGGCGATGCCGACGCCGTGCGCCGCCTGAACGACCTCGGCTTTGCCGTCGACGTGGTGGATGCGCAGGGCTGCACCGCGCTGCTGCGTGCCGCCGGTGGCGGTCACCTGGCGGTGGTCGATCTGCTGCTGGCGCGTGGCGCCAATCCGCAGCACGCCGCCGCCAGCGGTGCCACGCCCTTGTCGGCAGCGGTGAGCATGCGCCAGATCGACATCGTGTCGGCGTTGCTGGATGCAGGTGCAGAGCTGGAATACAAGCTGCCCGGGGGTGTGACCGTGCTGATGCTCGCGTCGGCACTGGGCCTGCCGGATATCGCCGCGCGCCTGCTGACCGCCGGTGCGGATGTGCATGCCAGCGATGCGCAGCAGCTGGGGCCGCTGCATTGTGCGGCCCTGTACGGATTTGGTGCGCGGGATCGCTCGCGCCTGCTGGCACTGCTTGACACCCTCCTGCTGGCCGGTGCCGAGCCGGACCAGGCCGCGGCCGGTTCGGTGACGCCGCTGCTGTTGCTGCTGGGCGCACGCGCCGAGCCGGGTACCGCCTGCGATGAGCAGATCGTGCTGGCCGCCGTCGAACGGCTGCTGGACGAAGATGTGTCGCTGGATGCACGCGATCCGCGTGGCTTCGGCCCGTTGCACCTGGCGGCCCTGCACGGGTTGCCGCTGCTGGTGCAGCGGCTGCTGCGTGCAGGCGCGGATCCGGACGTGCGTGATGCGCTGAACCGCAGCCCGCGCGAGATCGCGGTGATGCGCGGCTTCATCGACGTGGCCGGCGAATTCGAACCGCGCGTGCCAGGCGTTTCGTCGATGGCGCGGTTCCTGCGGGATAACGGTTGATTCCGGGGCGCACGACCAACGGTCGTGCGCTACCGCCGGAGTTGCTGCCGGGTCAATCGCGGTGTTCGGCGTCCGCCTTTCGGTCACTGCCGGCATCGGCTTCGAACAGGTGCATGAGGTCTGCCCTGGCGTCGCGCGAGGTCTGGATCACAGCCGCTTCGTCGTCGTAGACCAGGTACTGGTCACGCAACAGTTTTTCGTCGTGCTCGCGGAAACGCTGGACGTGCGCGCGCGCCGTATCGGGGGGAATGCCCAGGACGGTCAGTACCCGCTCGCTGAGGTCCAGGCTGGTGCCGAACACCTCGCGGAACGGCTCGGCCGACATGTCCATCAAGCGCCACGCATGCTGGCGGTTGCGTGCCCGGGCCAGCACCACCGCATTCGGGTACATGCGCCGGATCAGCCGCGTAGCACGCATGTTGACTTCCGGGTCGTCCAGCGTGATCACGAACACACGCACGTTCTCGCCACCGGCGGCACGAAGCATCTCGGGCCGCGTCGGGTCGCCGTAGTACAGCTTGTTACCGAAGCGGCGCAGGTCCGATACGGTGTCCGGGTTTGATTCAAGCGCCACGAACGGGATCTTCTGCGCCGTCAGCAGGCGTGCCACCACCTGGCCGAAGCGACCCATGCCGGCAATCATCACGGTGATCCCGTCGCCGTCGTTCTCGACCTTGTCAGCGGGCGGCGTGTCGCTGGCTGGCGAATGCTCGCTGCCCAGCAGGCGCAGCAATGCGATCATCAGCAGCGGTGTCAGTCCCATCGACAGCCCCACGATCGCCACCAGCCGGTCGTGGTTGGCACTGCCCAGCAGGCTCACGCGTTGTGCTTCGTTGAACACCACGAACGCGAACTCGCCGCCCAGCCACAGTACGCTGCCCAGCATCAGCGCATGCCGCGTACTCAGGCGCGCGACCTTGCCGATCCCGAACAGCAGGCTGAACTTCACCACCAGCAGCGCCACCACGCCAATGGCGATCAGCGCCGGCTCGGCCACCACGCGGTCCAGATCGATGCCCATGCCCACCGCGATGAAGAACAGCCCGAGCAGCAGGCCCTTGAACGGTTCGATCTGCGATTCCAGCTCGTGCCGGAACTCCGAATCAGAGAGCAGCACCCCGGCCAGGAACGCACCCAGGCTGGGGCTGAGCCCGGCTTCCTGCATGAACCACGCCGTGCCCAGCACCACCAGCAGCGCCATGGCCGTGAACACTTCCGGGCTGCGCGTGCGCGCGATGATGTTGAACAGCCGGCGCAGCACCGGCCGCCCGCACAGGATCACCACCGCCAGCGCGCCCAGCGCGATCGCCACGTCATCCCACTGCAGGGTCTGGTTCTTGGCCCCGCCCAGCAGCGGAATGGCGGCCAGCAGCGGAATGGCGATCAGGTCCTGGAACAGCAGGATGGCAAAGCCGAGCCGCCCGTAATCGCTGTTGATGCCCTTGTGTTCGGACAGCAGCTGCAGGCCCACGGCCGTGGACGACAGCGCCAACGCGATGCCCACAATCAGCGCCGCCTTCCACTGGAAGTGGTCCAGCATCAGCAGGCTGCCCAGCACCAGCGCGCTCAGCGCCACCTGCGCGGTGCCCGCGCCGAACACCGACCGCCGCATCACCTTCAGGCGCGTGGGCGACAGCTCCAGGCCGATCACGAACAGCAGCATCACCACGCCGATCTCGGCCGCGCCGAGGATCCGGTCCGCATCCTGCACGAAGCCCAGCCCATCCGGGCCCAGTACCACGCCGGCGGCAAGGTAGCCCAGCACCGCGCCCAGCCCGAGCTTCTTGAACACCGGTACCGCGATCACCGCAGCCAGCAGCAGCACCAGGGCCAGTTCCAGCGCACCGCTATGCATGGGGAATCCTGCGTGTCGAAGCGTCGGCCCGTCGCCGGCGCCTCATTATGCGGCCGCGGGCGGAGAAGGGGTTGACCCCGCCTGCCTACGGGTCCAGACTCCGCCGGCGCCGTTCCGGTAGCGTCCGACCGCTGGTCGGGCGGCCAACAGCGCAAACACCCATCCGGAGTCCCCAACCCATGTCCAGCGACAGTAGAAGTCGACCTTGCTCGACGCCAGCGATGGTCACCGCCTGACACGGGACGGTTCGCCAGCGTTGGCGTCGCGCGATCGCGATCCACAAGGCGAACCCCATGAACCAGAAAGACCTCCTGCGCCCGGTGGCGGATGCCGCCGCCCTGAGCGCACCCCTGCAGGATTTCAACACCGCCGACGCGGTGGAATACCTCAACACCCTCGACCTGGCGCGCGCCGCCGATACCCTGGCCGCGTTGCCGTTGCCGCGCGCGGTGAAAATGCTCGAACAGCCCGAGCTTGCCCGCAGCGGCGACCTGGTCGCCGCACTGCCAGTGGCCAAGGCCGCCGCGCTGCTGGGCCTGATGGCCGACGACCGTGCCACCGACATCGTCCATGAGCTGGACGAGGACGAACGCGCGCGCCTGATCCCGCTGCTCAGCGCCGATTCGCGCCAGGCCATCCAGCAGCTGCTCAGCTACCCGGCCCACACCGCCGGCGCGCTGATGACCACCGAATTCGTCAGCGTGCCCGCTGACTGGACCGTGGGCCGCACCCTGCAGCACATCCGTGAAGTCGAGCGCACGCGCGAAACCGTATACGCCATCTACGTGCTGGACCCGGTGACCCAGGCCCTGCGCCAGGTGGTCACCATGCGCCGATTGATCACCGGCCTGCCGGATGAGCCAATCCTGGAGGTGGCCCAGGTCAACCCGCCGGTGACCGTCGATGCCATGCTCGACCAGGAAGAAGTCGCCCAGCTGATCCGCCGCCACGACCTGCTGGCCATTCCCGTCGTCGATGCGCGCCAGCAGGTGCTGGGCATCGTCACCGTGGATGACATCCTGGATGCACTGATCGAAGAATCCACCGAAGACGCGCACAAATTCGGCGGCATGGAAGCGCTGGAGAAGCCGTACATGCAGATTGGCTTTTTCGAGATGCTGCGCAAGCGCGCCGGCTGGTTGAGCGTGCTTTTCCTCGGCGAAATGCTCACCGCCAGCGCCATGCAGCATTACGAGGACGAACTGGCCCGCGCCGTGGTGCTCACCTTGTTCATCCCGCTGATCATGAGCTCGGGTGGCAATTCCGGTTCGCAGGCCACTTCGCTGCTGATCCGCAGCCTGGCGCTGCGCGAACTGCGCCTGCGCGACTGGTGGAAGGTCGCCCTGCGCGAAGTGCCCACCGGCATCACCCTGGGCGCCATCCTCGGCGTGCTGGCGATGATCCGCATCGTGTCCTGGCAGCTGCTTGGTCTGCACGACTACGGCGAGCACTGGCAGCTGCTCGCGCTCACCATCGGCGCAGCGCTGGTCGGCATCGTCACCTTCGGCTCGCTGTCCGGCTCGATGCTGCCGTTCATCCTCAAGCGCCTGGGCTTTGACCCGGCCAGCGCCTCGGCCCCGTTCGTGGCCACCCTGGTCGACGTCACCGGGCTGGTGATCTACTTCAGCATCGCCGCGATGATCCTGGGCGGCACGCTGCTGTAACCGCAGGATGTCGCCACGCCGCCCGCGGCGTGGCGATGCGAGGGGGGTAACCGATCCTTGCGCCAGATCATCCCAACGGGACCGCTTGCCGTGTACCGTGTCACCACGTGTCCCGGTGACTGTTCGACCCCATGAGCACCTACCACCTGCAATCCGTATTCCGCCCGCAGTCGGTGGCCGTCGTCGGCGGCAGCCCGCGCGAGCGCTCCGCCGGCCGCGCGGTCATGCGCAACCTGCGCGCCACCGGTTTTCCCGGCAAGGTCGCCTGGATCAATCCGCGCTACGGCGAAATCGACGGCATCAGCACGGTCAAACGGCTGAAGGATCTCGACTGGGTGCCCGAACTCGTCGTCATCACCGCTCCGGCCAGCATCGTGCCGCAGGTGGTGGCCACCGCCGCCGAGCGGGGCGTGGGCGCCGTCATCATCCTCACCGCCAACCTCGGCCACGGCCCGGGCTCGCTCAGCGAACAGGTCGAAGCCGCCGCACGGCCCAAGGGCCTGCGTATCCTCGGCCCGCATTGCCTGGGCGTGATCGCCCCGCACGCGCGGCTCAACGCCAGCATCGCCGCGCACTTCCCGCAGGCCGGCGACCTCGCGCTGATTTCCGAATCCAGCGCGATTGCGGCCGCGCTGGTCGAATGGGGCGTGGCGCGCTCGGTCGGCTTCTCTGCGGTGGTCTCGCTGGGCGACGCGCTCGACGTCGACTTCGGCGACCTGCTGGACTACTTCGCCACCGATTACCGCACCCGCGCCATCCTGCTCTACGTCGAACACATCGGGGATGCGCGCAAGTTCATGTCCGCCGCGCGTGCGGCCGCGCGCGCCAAGCCGGTGGTGGTGGTCAAATCCGGCCGCCACATCCGCATCGAGCCCGATGGCGATACCCATGTACAGGCGCTGGCCAGCTCCGACGCGGTGTACGGCGCCGCGTTCAACCGCGCCGGGCTGCTGCGGGTGGGCGCGCTGGACGAACTGTTCACCGCCGCCGAAACACTCGGCCGCCTTGGCACCTTCCCCGGTCGCCGGCTGGCCATCCTCAGCAACGGCGGCGGGGTAGGGCGGCTGGCCGTGGATCAGCTGCTGGCCCTGCGCGGCAGCTTGGCCGAACTCTCGCCCGGCACCATCGCCGAACTGGACGCCGTTCTGCCCGAAGGCTGGTCGCGCAGCAACCCGGTCGACATCGTGGTCGACGCCGATGGCGAGCGCTACGCTGCCGCCATCGATGCGCTGATGTCCGACACCGCCAACGATGCGGTGCTGGTGGTGAACGTGCCCACCGCGTTCACCTCATCGGCAGACGCCGCGCAGGCACTCACCCGTACCCTCGGCCTGCGCCCGCGCCACCATCGCGACAAGCCGGTGTTCGCGGTGTGGCTGGGCAATGACGACCGTGCCACCGCCACGCTCAATGCCGCACGGGTGCCGACCTATCCCACCGAAGCCGAGGCGGTGCGCGGCTTCCAGCACCTGGTGCGCTACCGCGACGCGCAGGCAGCGCTGATGGAGACCCCGCCCAGCCTGCCGCAGGATTTCGTGGTGGATACCGCCACCGCGCGCGCCATTGTCGAGGCCGCGCTTGCCGCCGGCCAGCAGTGGCTGGACCCCATCGCCACCCACCAGCTGCTCTCGGCCTACGGCATTCCCTCCGCGCCGGTAATGCAGGCGCGCGATCCGCATGAAGCCATGGATCTTGCCCAGCCGCTGCTGGAGCAGGGCACTACCGTGGCGGTGAAGGTGTTCTCAGCCGACATCCCGCACAAGTCCGATGTCGATGGCGTGCGGCTCAACCTGGGCAGCCTGCAGGCGGTGCAGGCCGCGGCCAGCTCCATTCTCGCCCGTGCCCACCAGATGCGCCCGAACGCGCGCATCGACGGCGTGCTGGTGCAGCCCACCATCGTGCGGCCCAAGGCGCGCGAACTGATCGCCGGTATCGCCGACGACCCGACCTTCGGCCCGGTGGTGGTGTTCGGCCGGGGTGGCACCGCCGTGGAAGTGATCGACGACAAGGCGCTGGCGCTGCCGCCGCTGGACCTGCGCCTGGCCCATGAACTGATCGGCCGCACCCGCGTGTCGCGTATCCTCAAGGCTTACCGCGACGTGCCGGCCGCCGACGAGCGCGCCGTGGCGCTGATCCTGGTCAAGCTGGCGCAGCTGGCGGCCGACATTCCTGAAGTGCGCACGCTGGACATCAATCCGTTGCTGGCCGACCGCGAGGGCGTGATGGCGCTCGACGCGCGCGTGGCCATCGCGCCGTCGCGCAAGCTGCACAAGGGCCGCGGCCACCCGCGCTTTGCGGTGTTCCCGTATCCCAAGGAGTGGGAGCGCACCATTACCCTCTCTGACGGTGCCCCTGCCTTCGTACGCCCGGTGCGCCCGGAAGACGACGCGCTGTTCCGCGCCTTCTTCGCCCGCGTCACCGACGACGACCTGCGCCTGCGCTTCTTCCAGTCGGTGAAGCATTTCAGCCATGAATTCATCGCGCGCCTGACCCAGCTCGACTACGCCCGTTCCATCGCGCTGGTGGCGATCGACCCGCGCAGCGGCGACATGCTCGGCGCGGTGCGCCTGCATGCGGATGCGGATTACGATCGTGGCGAGTACGGCATCCTGATCCGTTCCGACCTCAAGGGCCATGGCATCGGCTGGCGCCTGATGACCATCATGATCGAGTACGCCCAGTGGCTGGGCCTCAACATCGTTGAAGGCCAGGTACTGCGCGAGAACAGCACCATGCTGGCGATGTGCCAGAGCCTGGGCTTCAAGACGAAACTCGACCCCGACGACCCCACGGTGATGGTGGTGACCCTGCCGGTACAGGACGCCAACGTATCCCTGCCGCCCGAGGGCGCCGGGTAGGGTCGGTTCCCGAACGACCGCCGATACCCGTGCAACATCCGGTAACGCATGACCTCCAACGAAGGCGCCTCTCCGGCACAGGTCATGCGTCACCCTGCCGATCACGCCCAACGGCAGTCGTTCGGGAACCGACCCTACCGAGCGGCACTCCACGGCATTTAACCATCACCGCCGACTCCGCGCCCGTTACTCTGCCGGCCGGCCGGTTGCCTGCATCAGGAACAATGCCGAGTGCTCACGGGTCCCGACGGGTACTGGGTCACGCCAACGCTCCAGGTCACTGTTTCATGGTTCTGTGCCGATCAGGAGCCTGCAACACACTGGGCCACACACGACACTCCATGGCCACCCGGATCGCGGACAATAGCGGCATGACCGATCGTGTACCGCTGTTGCTGCTGCCCGGCCTGCTCAACGACGCCGAGCTCTGGCGCGCGCAGATTGCCGCCCTGTCCGACATCGCCGACTGCACGGTGGGCGACCAGACCCGGGGCGAAACCCTGCAGGCGGTGGTTGAGGACGTTTTGGCCCAGGCGCCGGAACGCTTTTCCCTGGCGGGCTTCTCGCTCGGTGGCTTCGTCGCCCAGCAGATCCTGCGCGTGGCCCCGGAGCGGGTACTGCGGCTGGCGCTGATCGACACCTCGATCCACGCAGACTCGCCCGAGCGCGCCGCCCAGCGCCAGTCGCAGCGTTCCAGCGTGCGCCTGCCCGGCACCTTCCATGGCTTCGGCGACAAGCTGATGCGCAGCTACATCGATGCCTCGCGGCTGGACGACTACGTGCTGGTCCAGCGCGTGCGCGACATGACCGCGCGCCTGGGCGCAGAGGTGTTCCTGCGCCAGAGCGCGTTGGACCGCAGCGACGGCCGCGACGTACTGGCTGGCTACCGCGATCCGCTGCTGATCCTGTGCGGCGCCAACGACCGCATCACCCCGCTGGCAATCAGCGAGGAGATGCATGCCCTCGTACCCGGCTCAACCCTGGTGGTGCTGCCCGATTGCGGCCACCTCGCGCCCATGGAAAAGCCGGAAGAGGTCAGCGCCGCGATGCGCGATTGGCTGTTGGCCTGACCTGCGGCACACTCAATCCCACGCCGGCGCGATGCCTTCCGGGTTCGCCAGGCGCTGACCGCGATCCAACGTGGCGATCTGGGCCATGTCCTCATCGCTCAACGTCAGGTCCGCCGCCAACAGGTTGCTGGCCAGGTTCTCACGACGGGTCGACGACGGAATGACCGCAAAGCCCTGCTGCAGCGCCCAGGCCAGCGCGACCTGCGCCGGGGTGGCAGCGTGGCGTTCGGCAATGGCCTGGATCACGGGGTCTTTCAACACTTCGCCATAGGCCAGGCTCATGTACGCCGTTACATGGATGCCCTGCTCGCGCAGGAACGCAACCAACGTCCGGTTCTGCAGGTACGGATGCACCTCGATCTGGTTGGTCGCGATCGCATCGGCGCCCAGGATCGCAATCGCCTGGCGGGTCAGGTCAATGGTGAAGTTGGAGATACCGATCTGCCGCGTCAGCCCGTCGGCCTTGGCCTGCGCCAGCGCGCCCAGGTATTCCTTCATCGACACCGCATCGTTCGGCGACGGCCAATGGATCAGGGTCAGGTCCACATGGTCGGTGCGCAGCTTGCGCAGGCTCTCGCGCAGGCTGTCCAGCAGCGCATCGTGCTGGAAGCTGGCAATCCAGACCTTGGTGGTCAGGAACAGGTCCTCACGCGCCACGCCAGACTCGGCGATGGCCTGCCCGACCTCGGCTTCGTTGCCGTAGATCTGCGCCGTATCGATGGCGCGGTAGCCCACGTCCAGTGCGTTGCGGACCGAATCGATGACGGTCTGGTCCTTCAGGCGGAACGTGCCGAGGCCAAATGCGGGAATGCTCATGAAAAACTCCTTCAGCGGGGGAAGTGCAGGCTACGCCGTGCACCGTTAAACGAATCAAATGAGAAGGCTCAATGGGCGGCGGCAACCACGCCTTCGGCGCGGTCCTCGATCCCGTCACGCCGGTCCAGCCGCCCGCTCAGCACGGTCAGCCCCAGCGCACCCAGCACCACCAGTGCGCCCAGCCAAGGCGTGTGCATCAGGCCCAGGTGATCCACCACCAGCCCGCCCAGCGAAGCACCCATTGCGATGCCCACGTTGAACGCGGCGATGTTCAGGCCAGAGGCCACGTCCGCCGCCTGCGGCGCGAACCGCTGCGCCTGCTTCACCACGTACACCTGCAGCCCCGGCACGTTGCCGAATGCCACCGCGCCCAGCGCAAGCACCGTCAGCAGCACCAGCCAGGTGTTGTGCGCGGTGAAGGTCAGCGCGAACAGCACCAACGCCAGCAGCCCGAAGATCAGCTTCAGCGCCGGGATCGGGCCACGGCGGTCGGCCAGGCGGCCACCCCACAGGTTGCCGATGGCCACCGATACGCCGTACACCAGCAGCACGCCGCTCACCGCATTCGGCGAGAAACCGGTGACGTCCTGCAGGATCGACGCGAGATAGGTAAAAGACAGGAACGTACCGCCATAGCCCAGCGCAGTGATGGCATACACCAGCAGCAGCCGCGGCTGTGCCAGCACGGCCAGCTGCTGGCCGAACGTGGCCGGTTCGCTGCGCTGCAGGTTGCGCGGCACGAACAGCAGGCTGCCGATCAGCGCGATGACGCCCAGCGCCGCCACTGCCAGGAAGGTAGCGCGCCAGCCCAGGTGCTGGCCGATGAACGTACCCAGCGGCACCCCGGTCACCAGGGCCACGGTCAGCCCGGTGAACATGATCGCGATCGCGCTGGCCGCCTTCTCCTTCGGCACCACCGAGGTGGCGATGATCGAGCCGATCGAGAAGAACACGCCGTGCGCCAGCCCGGTCAACACCCGGGCCACGATCAGTGAGCCGTAACTGGGTGCCATCCAGGCAATCACATTGCCCACGGTGAACAGCACCATCAGCGCTACCAACAGGGTCTTGCGTGGCACCCGGCCGGTGAGTGCGGTCAGCACCGGCGCGCCGACCGCAACGCCCAGCGCGTACAGCGAGACCAGCAGGCCCGCCGAGGGTAGGGACACGCCGAGATCGGCGGCAATGGTCGGGATCAGCCCGACGATGACGAATTCAGTGGTGCCGATGGCGTACGCACCCAGCGTAAGCGCCAACAGGGCCAAGGGGATGCCACGGGACATGAGGGTTACCGGTGGGAGAAGAAGGTGCGCAGTCTGCGCGTCCCACTCTTGCTGAAAAACCGGTCTTCACGCCAATGACTCTTGCTTCATGGTCAATAATGCGTCCATGAAGACCACCCTCGATGAAATGCAGGCGTTCATCGCCGTGATCGACAGCGGTTCGATCACTGCCGCCGCCGATGCTCTGGGCCAGACCACCTCCGGGGTCAGCCGGGCCCTGGGCCGGCTGGAGGAAAAACTGGGCACCACGCTGCTGACCCGCACCACCCGGCGGCTGCAGCTCACCGAGGAGGGCGATGCCTTCCTGGCCCAGGCCCGCGCCATCGTGGCCTCGGTGGAAGCGGCCGAAGAGCAGATGACCGCGCGCCGCCAACGCCCTGCCGGGCGCCTGCGCGTGGATGCGGCCACCCCGTTCGTGCTGCATGTGATCGCCCCGCTGGTGGCCGGCTTCCGCACGCGCTACCCGGATGTGCAGCTGGAGCTCAACAGCAGCGAGCGCTACATCGACCTGCTCGAGCGCCGTACCGACGTAGCCATCCGCATCGGCCCGCTGGCCGACTCCACCCTGCACGCGCGCCCGCTCGCGCACAGCCGGCTGCGGGTGCTGGCCAGCCCGGCCTACCTGGCCGAGCACGGCACCCCGAAAACAGTGGAGGACCTCGACGGCCACGCGTTGCTCGGCTTCAACGAGCCCGATTCGCTCAACCACTGGCCGCTGCCCGGGCGCACCGACGCGCTGCTGCACATTCGCCCAGCGGTGGCGGTGTCCAGCGGCGAAACCCTGCGCCGGCTGGCGCTGGAGGGGGCGGGCGTGGTCTGCCTGTCCGATTTCATGACCCACCGCGACCGCGATGCGGGCACGCTGGTGCAGGTGCTGCCGGCGCTGACCGTGGAAGTACGCCAGCCCATCCACGCCGTGTACTACCGCAACACCGCCGTATCGGCGCGGATCAGCAGCTTCCTGGATTACCTGGCGGACGCCATGACGGGACAGGCCTTCCTCCGGTAACGCCGGCCGTTCATCGGCCATCTGAACGGTAAGACGCGTACGTGGGCGGCCAACGGCCGGCGCTACCCGTCGGCGGAAAAATATGTAACTATAGTTGTTACATGAAATCGAACAATCAGTTCTCCGACGCGCTCCACATCATGGCCCACCTGGTCGGCCAGGACGGACCGCGCACCTCCGAACAGCTCGCTACCTGCCTGCCGACCCACCCGGTGGTGATCCGCCGCCTGCTCGCCGCGTTGCAGAAGGGCGGGCTGGTCCACACCGCGCGCGGCCATGGTGGCGGCAGCCAGCTGGCGCGCGACCCGGGCACCATCACCCTGCACGACGTCTATCTCGCCATCGGCTCGCCGGCGCTGTTGCATACCGGCGCGCGCGAAACCGGGCGTGGCTGCCCGGTGCAGCAGGTGGTGAATGCCGCGTTGGACGAGAGCTACCAACAGGCGCAGGCGCTGCTCGAACAGCGCCTGCGCGCCACCACCCTGGCCACATTGGGCGACGCCTTCGCCCAGCACCTGGCCCTGCACGCAACAGGAGTTGCCCATGACCTTTGATGCCGTGATCGTCGGCGGCAGTTTCGCCGGCCTGTCCGCCGCGATGATGCTGGCGCGTGCGCGCCGCAGCGTGCTGGTAATCGACAGCGGGCTGCCGCGCAACCGCTACTCCAGCCACTCGCACGGCGTGCTGGGCCTGGATGGCATCTCCGGCACCGACCTGCTGCGCCAGGCCAAGGCACAGCTGCTCGATTACCCCAGCGTGCGCTGGGCCAATGACACCGTCACCAACGCGCAGCCGACCGTGGATGGTTTTGCGGTCACCACGGCGGCCGGTGAGACCTGGGCGGCGCGCAAGCTGTTGCTGGCCACCGGCATCCGCGATGTGCTGCCCGAACTTCCCGGCCTGGCCGAGCGATGGGGCCACAGTGTGCTGCACTGCCCGTACTGCCACGGCTACGAAGTGGGCGGTGGTGCGATCGGGCTGCTGGGTGGGCATCCCATGTCGCCGATCATGGCCGGGCTGATCGCCGACTGGGGCCAGGTCACCTTCTTCACGCAGGGCATGGCGCTGGACGACGAGCAGCTGGGCACGCTGCAGCGGCGCGGCGTGCAGATCGAAACGGAAACGGTCGTGGCACTGGAAGGCGACGCACCGCAGTTGAGTGGTGCACTGCTGGCCGACGGTCGCCACATCGACCTGCGCGCGTTGTTTGTCAGTGCGCGCCAGGAGATGGGCTCGGCGCTGGTGGAGCAGCTCGGCTGTGAGTTGGAGGAAAGCCCGGTGGGCGTGCTGGTGCGGGTGGATGCGCAGAAGCAGACCAGCGTTCCCGGCGTCTACGCCGCAGGCGATGCAACCTTGATGGGCAACATCACCCTGGCCAGCGCGGAAGGCGTGCGCGCCGGGGTCAGCCTGCATCACGCGCTGGTCGCCGAGGATGGAGCTGCCCCGGGGTGATACGGAAACGGCCACCCTGAGGTGGCCGTTCCTTGAGGCGTCCGCGTCGAATCAGGCGGCGCTGGCGCTTTCCAGCTGTGCGATGTCTTCGGCGGTCAGACCTACCTGCGCGGCAGCCAGCACGTCGCGCAGCTGTTCCACGCTCGTGGCGCTGACGATCGGCGCGGTGATGCCCGGGCGGGCGATCAACCACGCAATGGCGACCTGTGCCGGGGTCGCGTTGTACGTGCCGGCCACGTCATCCAGCGCCTGCAGGATACGCAGGCCACGCGGATTGACGTACTTGGCCACCACGTTGCTGCCACGCGAGCTGCTCTTGGCCGCATCGTCGGCACTGCGGTACTTGCCGCTGAGGAAGCCGCTGGCCAGCGAGTAATAGCTGATCACACCCAGCCCATGCTCGCGCGCCACCGCCTCCAGCCCGCTTTCGTAGCCGGCACGGTCATACAGGTTGTACTCCGGCTGCAGCGTCTCGTAGCGGGGCAGCTTGTAGTCCGCCGATACCTTCAATGCGGCCTGCAGACGCTCGGCGCTGTAGTTGGAGGCGCCAATCGCACGCACCTTGCCCTGTTCGATCAACCGGCCGAACGCGGCCAGCGTGGTTTCCAGCGGCGTGGACTCGTCATCCTCGTGCGCCTGGTACAGATCAATGACATCGGTCTGCAGGCGGCGAAGCGAATCCTCCACCGCCGCACTGATGTTGTCGGCGGAGAGGCCCGGGTGCTCGGCCCACTTGGCCACCTTGGTGGCCAGCACCACCTTGTCGCGCTTGCCGCTGCGCTGGAACCAGCGGCCCAGGATCGTTTCCGATTCGCCGCCCTTGTTCCCGGGCACCCAGGCCGAATACACATCGGCGGTATCGACCAGGCTGAAGCCGGCATCGACGAACGCATCGAGCAGGGCGAACGAGGTCTTCTCGTCCGCGCCCCAGCCGAACACGTTGCCGCCGAACGCGATGGGAAGCACTTTCAGGCCGGAACGGCCGAGTTCGCGCGGTGCAGCCATGGGCAATCCTCCAATCAAAATCCAATGTCACAGCATAAGTGCCTGTCCATGACACCGCTGCGGCACCGGCCACAAAACAGTGTTCCGCTTCGCTGCACTGCACTAACGTTTTGTGAACACCTTTGACATCGCGGCTGCTAGTCTCGCCGCATCCCGCCACCGTAGGTGATCCGATGAAAGCCCGTTCGCTCAGCTGTGCCTGCCTGTTCACCGTCTCCACGCTGCTGCTTGCCGCCCCCGCCATGGCGATCAAGCCGGCCGGCCCCAACGCCCAGCCCGCCATTACCGCCGCCGTCCAGGCTGCCGTCGACGGCAAGGGCCGCACACCGGACAACGTGAAGCGCGATGCCTACCGCCACCCGGCGCAGACGCTGTCGTTCTTCGGCGTGGAACCGGGCAAGACCGTGGTGGAAATCACTCCCGGTGGTGGCTGGTACTCGGAGATCCTCGCCCCGCTGCTGCGTGACAAAGGCACCTACGTGGCCGCCGTGGTCGACCCGATGGCCGTGGCCGAAGGCAAGGGCCGCGATTACCAGCAGCGCGGCAAAGACGGGCTGGAAAAGAAGTTCGCCGCCGCCCCGGCCCTGTATGGCAAGGCAAAGGTCGTGGGTTACGACCCGAACGCACCGAAGTTCGGCGCGGACAACTCCGCCGATGTGGTGCTGACCTTCCGCAACGTGCACAACTGGCGCAGCGCCAACCAGGCCGAAGGCATGTTCAAGGGCTTTTACAACGTGCTCAAGCCCGGCGGCGTGCTCGGCGTGGTCGAACACCGCGCCAAGGCCGACGTACCGGCCGACGACAAGAGCGGCTACGTCGGGCAGGCCCAGGTCATCGCCATGGCTGAAGCGGCCGGCTTCAAGCTGGCCGGCAGCAGCGAGATCAACGCCAACCCGCGCGATACCAAGGACCACCCGAACGGCGTGTGGACCCTGCCGCCGGTGAACAACCACGACGCCGCCGACGATGCCAAGTACAAGGCCATCGGTGAAAGCGACCGCATGACCCTCCGCTTCGTGAAGTAACCCGGTCGCCACACACCGGTAGGTACCGACCGTTGGTCGGTACCACGGCGCCCGAAGCCGTGTAATGGGACAATGACACCTCGTCACCCACGTCCCGCCCCATGCTCATCGCCTTCAACAAGCCCTTCAACGTCCTGTGCCAGTTCACCGACAGCAGCCAGCCGCCGCGCGCGACGCTGGCCGGCTTTGGCCTGCCGCCTGACGTATACGCGGCGGGGCGGCTGGATTACGACAGCGAAGGCCTGCTGCTGCTCACCGACGACGGCAGGCTGGCGCACCGGCTGACCGACCCGCGCCACAAGGAAGACAAGACCTACTGGGTGCAGGTGGAAGGCGCGCCGACCGACGAGCAGGTGCAGGCATTGCGCAGGGGTGTGCAGTTGAACGAAGGCCCGACGCTGCCCGCGCGCGTGGAACATCTGGAAGCGCCGACGCTGTGGGAACGCACGCCGCCGGTACGGTTCCGCAAGACCGTGCCCGATGCCTGGCTGGCCATCACCCTGCGCGAAGGGCGCAACCGCCAGGTGCGGCGGATGACGGCGGCGGTGGGCCTGCCCACGCTGCGGCTGGTGCGCGTGGCGATGGGTGCGCACAGCCTGGAGACGCTTCAGCCCGGCCAGTGGCGTCGGATCGATTGATCCAAATAAAAAACCGCCGGACATGCCGGCGGTTTTTCCAACTGCAACCTGCCTGATGGATCAGGCGTCGCTGCCGATATCGCTGTGCTCATCCACCACCGTGGTGTTGCGGCGGTTGCGCGCGCTGATGCGCTCGGCCTGCCCATTCACCACCTGGCCGTTGGCCAGCTTCTTCTTCTGCTGCTTGCGGTACAGCGCATAGCCGAGCAGACCAACGCCCACGGCGGCAACGGCGATGGTCGCGGCCGGGTTGCGACGAACCGCCTTGGCGGCCACGCGGCTGCCGGTCTTCACCGCGCCGAGTGCGGCACCGGTCTTGATCCAATCGGTGGCTTGCGGCCCAAAGTGGCGCAGGTTGCTGCCGGCGTGCTTCAGGCCGTCTCCGGCGCTGCTTGCCAGGTCCAGTGCACGCTCAAGGGCGCGGTCGGTAATCACGGTCAGTCTGCTCATGGGGGATCCTTTGCCTCGATTCGGAATCCAGTGTCGCGCGGGGGCCGTGTAGGGCGTGTTATCCGCCAGCCACGGTCCGGTCACGACGATAACCAATCCGCAGGATCCATTCAGCTGGGCCGGCGGCGCACGGTCAGCCGGCGTTACGTCCCGCGCGGCTTGGCGCGATGGGTGGCGCTGGCCGTCCACGGATCATCCGGCCACGGATGCCGCGGGTAGCGCCCCTTCATCTCCTTTTTGACTTCGGCATAGGTGTTGGCCCAGAAGTTGCGCAGGTCCTGGGTGACCTGCAGTGGCCGACCGCCCGGCGACAGCAGGTGCAGCGTGAGCGGCACACGGCCATCGGCGATGCGTGGCGTATCGGCCAGCCCGAACAGTTCCTGCAGCTTCACCGCCAGCACCGGTGGCTGCGGCGTGCTGCTATCGGCCTCCAGCGCATACGTGATCGGCCGCTCCATGCCCGACGGGACGGCGATGCGCACCGGCGCATGCCGGTCGATCAGCTGGCGCTGTGCCCACGGCATGGGTGACTTCAGCGCCTCGCCGAGGCTGGATTCATCCAGGGCGTCCAGCCGCGTCCTGCCATTGAACGCCGGCGTCAGCCATGTCGTGAGCGTCTCCATCAGCGCCGCATCCGATACATCCGGCAGTTCCAGCTCCGGCATCCACGCCCGCAGCGAGAGGGCTCGCGCCTGCCACTGGCGCAGGCCGTCGGTCCACGGCAATGCCTCCAGTCCCAGCTCGCGCACCGCCTCGGTCAGCGCCTGTGCGGCCTGGGCCGGATCCACCCGCCCGGCCGAGCGGCTGTCCAGCACGATGCGGTCAAATCGGCTTTCGCGGCGTGCCACCAGCGCCCGCTTGTCCGCGTCCCAGCGCACCACGTCCTGCTGCTGGAAACGCTGCGGGAAATCCTGGCGCAGGCGGTTCTCATCCACCGGCGCGGCACGTTGCAGCAGCGCATCGCGGGCCTCGTAGCGCAGTTCCACCGCCACCAGCCACGGCTCACCCCGCAGGTCGCTGGGGTCGAACAGCCGCGCGCTGCGCCCATTGGCCAGGAGGTAACGCAACGGGTCGGTGGGATGACGCGCGGCGACCCGGTCCGGGAAGGCGTGCGCCAGCAGGTCGCCCAGTTGGTGCGCCTCCACCGACGACGGCGGCGCGGTATCGCAGCGCAGGCGTCGCCGCCACTGCTTGCTGGCCGCATCGATGGCCGCCAGCGCGCCGCGATTGGCATCCAGCGGCACGCGCCCCTGGCGGAACGCCGCCAGCGCCCGCCAGCGCGCGGCCAGTGCATCGCCGCCGTGGCGCAGCGGGTCGCGTGCTTCCACCAGCGCGGCCAGGTCGCAGGCCAGCGCCTGTTCCGTCGCGTTGTGGGCTGCCAGCAGCATCGCCGCAAGCCGCGGGTGTGTGCCCAGCGTAAGCATGCGCCGGCCCAGCGCAGTGAGTACCCCGGTGTCGCTCAACGCGCCCAGCCGCTGCAGCAGCTCGCGCGCGGCAGCCATCGCGCCCACCGGCGGCGCATCCACGAAGCGCAGGTCCTCGCTGCCCCACGCCGCCAGCTCCAGCGCCAGCGCGGCCAGCTCAACCTGCGCGATCTCGGGACGGCGCTGGGCCTCCAGCCGCTGCGACTGCGGCCACAGCCGCCACGCCCAGCCCTCGGCCACGCGCCCCGCACGGCCGGCGCGCTGGTCGGCCGAGGCCTGCGCGATGCTCACCACGTCCAGCCGTGAAAAGCCGCTGTTGGGGTCATAGCGCGGCTCGCGCGCCAGCCCCGCGTCCACCACCACGCGCACGCCGGGCAGGGTCACCGAGGATTCGGCCACGTTGGTGGCCAGCACCACCCGGCGCTGGCCCTGCGGATCGGGCTGCAGCACGCGTGACTGTTGCTCTACCGGCAGCTCGCCGTGCAGCGGCAGCACCTGGATATCGGCGGGCAGCGCCTGCTCCAGCGCCGCCTGCGTACGCGAGATCTCGCGTTGGCCGGGCAGGAACACCAGCACGTCGCCCGGGTGCTCGGCCAAGGCCTGCTCAACCGCGCGCCGTGCCTGCGCTTCCAGCGATTCGTCGCGGCGGGCCGGGAAATGGCTCACCGCGACCGGGAAGCTGCGCCCGGCGCTGCTCAAGCGCGGCGCCTCCAGGAACTGCGCCAGCCGCTCGCCATCCAGCGTGGCCGACATCACCACGATGCGCAGGTCCTCGCGCAGCTGCGCCTGCACATCCAGCGCCAGTGCCAGCCCCAGATCGGCGGCCAGGTGGCGCTCATGGAACTCATCGAACAGCAGCGCGCCCACGCCTTCCAGCATCGGGTCGTCCTGCAGCATCCGGGTCAGGATGCCCTCGGTGACCACCTCCACCCGGGTGCGCGCCGACACCTTGTTCTCGAAGCGGATGCGGTAGCCAACTGTCCCGCCGACCTCTTCACCCAGCTGCCGTGCCATGAACTGCGCAGCGCTGCGCGCGGCCACCCGGCGCGGTTCCAGCATGATGATCTTGCGGCCTTCCAGCCACGGCGCGTCAAGCAGCGCCAGCGGCACCTGGGTGGTCTTGCCCGCGCCCGGGGGCGCTTCCAGCACCAGGCGCGGGTGCGTGGCCAGCTGCGCGGCGATCTGCGGCAGCAGCTCGGAAATCGGAAAACTCGGCGTACTCATGGCGCAAGGATACGGGCCGGCGGCGGGGGCCGCACAGGCGGCACGCTACAATGGCGCGATTCATTGCCCTGTAGCTGCCCCATGCAACTGATCGATATCGGCGCCAACCTCACCCACGATTCGTTCGACCGTGACCGCGATGCCGTGCTGGCCCGCGCCCGCGACGCGGGCGTGGTGCAGATGGTGCTGACCGGCGCCAGCCGCGAGCATTCGCCGATGGCCCTCGAGCTGGCGCGCCAGCACCCGGGCTTCCTGTATGCCACCGCCGGCGTGCACCCGCACCACGCGGTGGAATACACCGACGAATGCGACGCTGAAATGCGCGCGCTGCACGCCCACGCCGAAGTGGTGGCGGTGGGCGAGTGCGGCCTGGACTATTTCCGCGATTTCGCCCCGCGCCCGGCCCAGCACCGCGCCTTCGAGCGCCAGCTGCAGCTGGCCAGTGACGTGCGCGCCGCCGATGGCCAGCGCAAGCCGCTGTTCCTGCACCAGCGCGACGCGCATGCTGATTTCATGGCGCAGATGAAGAACTTCGACGGCCGCATCGGCGCTGCGGTGGTGCATTGCTTCACCGGCGAGCGCCAGGAGCTGTTCGATTACCTGGACCAGGACTGGTACATCGGCATCACCGGCTGGCTGTGCGACGAGCGCCGTGGCGCGCACCTGCGCGAGCTGGTGAAGCACATCCCGGCCGAGCGGCTGATGATTGAAACCGACGCGCCGTACCTGCTGCCGCGCAGTTTGAAGCCGATGCCGAAGGACCGGCGTAATGAGCCCATGTTCCTCGCGCATATCGTCGAGGAACTGGCGCGGGATCGCGACGAGGATGTCGAAGTGACCGCAGCGAATGCGACCGCAGCGACGCGCACGTTCTTCCGCCTGCCGGACGCGCGCTGACCCGCGCCTGTCGCTGCGTTGGTAGGGTCGCATCCCGATCGACTGCCGATACCAATGGGCAGGCCGTCGAAGGCATGACCCAAGGCGAAGGCGCCTCGCCGGAGCGGTCAATGCGTCAAAGCACCGATCACCGCTATCGGCGGTTGTTTGGGAACCAACCCTGCCGGATGGCGTCCTGCAGCCCTTCGCGGTATGTCGCGAATGTTGGCTTCCAGCCCAGCGCCTCGCGCGTGCCCCGGCTGTCGATGCGCTTGTTGCTCGCATAGAACCGCCTTAACGCCGGGCCTACCGATGGGTCATCCCACGCCACCGCTGGCGGCATCGCAAACCCACCCAGCTTCGCCGCGAACGCCAACACGTCCTGCGGCGCCGCCGGCTCATCATCGGCAGGCAGATACAACGCCTCACCCGGGCGATCCATCGCCGCGACAACCACCGCCGCCAGATCCTCCACATGCAGCCGGTTGAACTTCAACCCCGGCCTCACCACATGCCGCGCCCGGCCTTCCGCCAACTGCACGAGCGCATTGCGCCCGCGACCGTAGATCCCCGGCAAGCGGAACACCGCAGACGCCACGCCTTTCCCGCGAGCAAATTCGCGCCACTGCGCCTCGGCCAGCAACCGCCGCCGCGCCGTGTCATCCACCGCATCGGCTACCGACGTCTCGTCGATCCAGCCACCCTCGCGGTCGGCATACACCGCCGTTGAAGAGAGATAGCCCACCCAGCCAAGTGCCGGGCTCTCCTGCAACTCCGCAGCCACCAGCCGCAATGCGGGATCGCCGCCTTCATCAGGCGGCACCGTACAGATCACGGCCTCCGCGCTGCGGATAGCCTCACGCAGCGCATCATCAATGGGCTGCCCAGCCACCAAGCAGTGGCGGACAACACCATCATCAGGCGCCGCATCCGGCTCCCGCACCGTGCCGCTGCAGGCCACACCCCGCGCCCGCAACAGCGCCGCCACATGCCGCCCGCTGTACCCAAGCCCCAACACCAGAACCCCCGTCGGTGCATTGCCGGCGACCATGCTCAGCCCGCGCGCTGGCGCTGGTAAGCCTGCAGGTGTGCATACGCCACCGCCAGCAGCGGCGCCGCCTGGCCGGCCGCGCGTGCCCGCACCCGCATGTCGCCCACGATCTGCTCGGCTTCCACCTGCTGGCCGGCCTCCAGATCGCGCAGCATCGACGCCTTCAGCGCCGAGCCTGCCTGCGTGGTCGCGGCCAGTGCCACGGCCTGCGCCTTCTCCGGAATCGGTTCACCCGCCGCCTCGGCCACCGCCAGGCATTCGGCATACAGCCCGCACACGATCTCCGCACCATCATCCGTGGTCACGATCGTGCCCACATCCGCCCGCATCAGGCAGGTTGCCGCCGCCAAGGTGGTCAGGAACGTGTACTTCACCCACTGCTCCTGCCCAATGGCATCGCTGGCCACATGGTCCACCCCGGCCTGCACGCACGCCGCCGCCAGGGCCAGTACCCGCGCACTGCTGCCCGGCGTATCACGCTCGCCAAAGGTCAGCTTCGCCGCAGGGGCCAGGTGCAGTACCGCGCCATCGTCGGCCTTGGTCGCACTGATGAAGCACAGCCCGCCCAGCACCGCATCGCGGCCGAAGCGTGCATCCAGTGCCGCGTAGTGGCGCAGCCCGTTGAGGATCGGCAGCACCGTCGTACGCGACGACACCGCCGGTGCAATCGCCTCGATGGAGCTGTCCAGGTCGTAGGCCTTGCAGCTCAGGATCACCAGATCGAAGGGCTGCTCTGCAGCAAGCGCAGGCAGCGCATCAGCAGTGACGTGGGCGACCGGGAAGGTCGCATCACCCAACGGGCTGCGGATGACGAGCCCTTCGCTGTCCAGCTGTGCTGCGCGGGCAGGGCGCACCAGGAAGGTTACGTCGACCCCAGCCTGGGCCAGACGACCGCCGAAATAACCGCCAGTGCCACCGGCGCCCAGTACAAGAATGCGCATTACCTTTCTCCATTAATCCTGAGGGCCGGCCAACGGCCGGCGCTACCGGTAACGTCGCGGTGCGCTTCTGCCTTTCGCTCCGTCACCGACCAAATGTCGAAGGTGGGGCGGGGTGGGTTTGCGGGGGTGTGAGCCGCATGGATGCGGCGACCAAGCCCCCAAGGATGGGTTCACGGCGTCCCCCGCAAACCCACACCGCTCCGCCAAACCGTCAGGAATCACAGAGCCGACGCCTTTGCCTTTGACGTTAGCCTCAGCTCCGCATACCCACGCCACGCTTGAGCAGCCACAGCGCCAGCGCCGTCAGCACCACCACGAAACCGATCATCAGTGCGTAGGCCACCCACAGCGGCACATCGCTCGTACCCAGCAGGCCATAGCGGAACGCGTTCACCATGTAGAAGATCGGGTTCGCATGCGTGGCCGCTTCGGCCCATGTCGGCAGCAGCTTCACCGAATAGAACACGCCGCCCAGGTAGGTCAACGGGGTCAGGATGAAGGTCGGCACGATCGCCACGTCATCGAACTTCTTGGCGTACACCGCATTGATGAAGCCCGCCAGCGAGAAGATCGTCGCGCCCAGCAGCACCGTGGTCAGCGTCACCAGCGGGTGCGGAATGCGTACCGGCGTGAAGAACATCGCGATGAGCAGCACGATCACGCCCACCATCAGCCCGCGCAGCACCGCACCGGCCACGTACCCCCACAGGATCACCCAGTTCGGCATCGGGCTCACCAGCAGCTCTTCCACGTGGCGCCCGAACTTGGCCCCGAAGAACGACGAACTGATGTTGCCGTAGCTGTTCTGGATCACGCTCATCATCACCAGGCCCGGCACGATGAACTGCATGTAGCTGTAGCCGCCCATCTCGCCCACGCGCGAACCGATCAGCCCGCCGAAGATCAGGAAGTACAGCGTCATCGTGATCGCCGGCGGCACCAGCGTCTGGCCCCAGATACGCAGAATGCGCGCCACTTCGCGGCGCACGATCGTCATCAGCGCAATCCGGTTGCGCTGGCCGTCGGTCAGGACCGGGGTCGGGGTGCTGCTCATGCCGCGTTCTCCTGGTTGCCGGTGAGGCGCACGAACAGCTCCTCCAGGCGGTTGCTCTTGGTCCGCATCGACCGCACCCGGATGCCCGACGCGTTCAGCGCCGCGAACACCCGGTTCAGATCCATCGCGCGCGGCATGTCCACGTCCAGCGTGTGCCCGTCGATGGCCACCATCGTGGTGCCCTCGATCACCGGCAGCTGCGCCGGCAGCTCACCGTCGATATCGAACAGGAAGCCTTCCACGTCCAGCTTGGCCAGCAGCTCGCGCATCGGCCCCTGCGTCACGATCTGGCCGTGGTTGATGATGGCCAGGTTGCGGCACAGGTGCTCGGCCTCTTCCAGGTAATGCGTGGTGAGGATGATCGTGGTGCCGGCCGCGTTGATCTCCTTGAGCACCCGCCACATGTCGCGGCGGATCTCGATATCCACGCCCGCGGTGGGCTCATCCAGGATCAGCAGGCGCGGGCGGGTCATCATCGCCCGGGCGATCATCAGCCGGCGCTTCATGCCGCCCGACAGCGTGCGGCTCATCACCTGCGCCTTTTCCCACAGGTGGGCGCGCTTGAGCTCCTCCTCGGCCATCTTCTCGGCCTCGGCGCGGGCCACGCCATAGAAGCCGGCGTAGTTGACCAGGATGTCGAAGGGTTTCTCGAACAGGTTGAAGTTGATTTCCTGCGGGACCAGGCCGATCAGGCGCATGGTGGCGCTGCGGCTGCGCACCAGGTCGCTGCCGAAGACCTCCACCTGGCCCTCACTGAGGTTCACCAGCGAGCTGATGATGCCGATCAGGGTGGACTTGCCGGCCCCGTTCGGGCCCAGCAGCGCGAAGAAGTCGCCCGGGGCAACATCCAGCGAAACCCCTTTCAGGGCCTGGGTGCCGTTGTCATAGGTCTTGCGCAGGTCGCGCACCCGCAGGGCGGGGGCGGTACTGGTCGCGGGAGTATTCTGGGATGCCAAGCTCTTGCCTTCGCGCCCATGGGACGGCGCTGGATAGGGGCGGGGGAGCGGCTATTATAGAAGGCCTCAGGGGTTTGCCCCGGCTACACACTGTTTCCCAAATTCGTGCCTGTTCAATTCCCCCTCAAGCTGATCGACCGGCGCATGCTGGCCCCCACCGTCGGCCACTACCAGTTCCTGCGTGATGACGGCCAACCGCTGGATTTCCAGCCCGGGCAGTTCATCCAGGTCCATTTCGAGTACGCCGACGGCACCGCCACCAAGCGCAGCTATTCCCTGGCCACGATCCACGACCACGCCCTGGGACCGGGCGAAGCCGTTGATATTGCAGTCAGCTTTGTGCCCGGCGGCGCCGCCACGGCCCTGTTCGAGGGCCTGGACCTGGGCGGCCACGTGACCGCCAGCGGCCCGTTCGGCCGGTTCTGCCTGATGCCGGGCGACCACAACGCCCGCTACCTGCTCATCGCCACCGGCACCGGGGTCACCCCGTACCGCTCCATGCTGCCGCTGCTGGCCACCGCCATGGCCGAACGCGGGGTGGAAGTGGTGCTGCTCCAAGGCGCCCGCAGCCCCGAAGAGCTGCTCTACAGCGAGGACTTCTACGCCTTCGCCGCGGCCCACCCGGGCTTCCGCTACGTGCCGTGCCTGTCCCGCGAGCTGCCCGAGAACCCGCACCCGGACGTCCGCCACGGCTACGTGCAGCAGCACCTGGCCGAATTCGCCCCGAACCCGGCCACCGACATCGCCTACCTGTGCGGCAACCCGGACATGGTGGATGCGACCTTCGAGGCATTGAAGGAAGCGGGCCTGCCGACGCCGCAGGTGCGGCGGGAGAAGTACGTCAGCAGCAAGTGACGGAAGCCGTACTTCCAACAAATTGGCTGTTCTGGCGGTCGCAAATGCGGCACTCTTCTCCAACGCAACCGGGTGGCGATCCATGCTGAAGTCATTGAAATTCGAGGGGTTGGGCCCGTCCGACGCATTCGGGCCGGTCGAATTCGCATCGCGCCTGAATTTCATTACCGGTGACAACGGCCTCGGGAAAAGCTTCCTGCTGGACATCGCATGGTGGACCCTGACGCGGACGTGGGCCCGGAACTCCCAGGCCGCCCCTCGGCGAGGCGCCGAGCGCAGCAGCATCGACTACGCGTATACCAAGGCGACGCCGGGCGCTTACTCGGAAACGAGCATCTTCAACCGTGAAGGCCAGTTCTGGCCGGTCAAGCCCGGTCGCCCGCCCATTCCGGGTGTGGTGATCTATGCGGGCGTGGACGGGAGCTTTTCGGTTTGGGACCCGGCGCGCAACTACTGGACCGCAAAGGAAGACGCGGCCAACCGGGAGCGCCTGCGCGCATTCGATTTCTCGCCTGACCAAGTCTGGAACGGGCTCGTCGCCAGCGGTACGCGATACTGCAATGGCCTCATTCACGACTGGGTGCTGTGGCAGAAGGGTCGGGACCCGGCCTTTGGCGATCTGGTCAAGGTCCTCGACGCTCTGTCCCCGGCACCTGACGAACGTCTGGAGCCAGGCGATCCGGTCCGTATCGGGCTGGATGTCACGGACTATCCGTCATTGCGCATGCCTTACGGTCAGGACGTGCCGCTCATCCATGCGTCGGCTGGCATGCGCCGCATCACGGCCTTGGCGTACCTCATGGTCTGGACGTGGCGCGAGCATCTGCTGGCCAGTGAACAGATCGGGAAGGCACCGGCGAAAGAGATCGTGTTTCTGGTCGATGAGATCGAATGCCATCTTCATCCACAGTGGCAGCGCCGCATCGTGCCGGCCTTGCTGAATGTCATGCAGGCGCTCACCGGCAAGCAGATTCCGGTGCAGTTGATTGTAGCTACGCATTCGCCACTGATCCTGGCGTCCGCCGAGCCCGCCTTCGACGTTGACCAGGATGCTGTTTTCACCATCGCACTGCGAGACGGCCAAGCCGTCGTCGAGCAGGAGGTGTGGGCCAAGCAGGGTGACGTGGTGAATTGGCTGGTGTCCCATCCAGTGGGCGCCAATGGCCTGGACTCCAAGGAGAGCATCCATAAAGCATTGACCGACGCGTTGCCAGGGGGAGATCACTTCTGGCCGCGATGGATAGTCTGGACCGAGAGCCGCGATCGCGTCGGCTGAGTGTGGGGGGAGATCCGTGATTCCTGTTCCAAACCCGATTCCCGAACCGAACGATTTTGACAGCAGGTGCCGCATACGCGGTAAGGCTTGGCTTGGCGCCAACCCGATCAAGCGGCCGAAGGACTATTGGTCTACATTCCGACACGCACTGGCGTCAGGCTTCACGGACCGGTGCGGATACTGTGCGATGTGGATATCCAGTGGCACGGTGGACCACTTTGTCAGTTGCAATGAAGATCGCCAGCAGGCATACGAGTGGTCGAACTACCGTTACGTTGAAGGCTGGTTCAACAGCAGCAAGAGCAAGCGCCTGTCTTCCCTGTTGCTGGACCCCTTCGAAATCCAGGACGGATGGTTCGAGCTCGACCTTCCCTCGCTCCAGCTGCGCCTCACTGACAAGGTGCCACACGCGGCACTGGCCAGAGCGCAGTACACGTTGATCAACCTGCCGCTGCGGGATGACGAGCGCGTCCTCAGGCAACGCAGGGCATGGCTGGAGGCGTACGAGCAGGGCGCTCCGCTGCACATCATTGAGGAAAAGGCCCCGCTGATTGCTGCGGCCATCCGGCGCCAGAACTGGCCCCAGAGGTAGTCGGGTTACACCCAATCTCTGGCAGCGCAGACCCACTGCCAGCACCTCCATCAGTGCATGGACCTCGAGTTCGGGGGCATTTCCATAGACCGTGTGAATGCATCGACCAGTACACGTTGAATGCGGACGTCAGCCTTGCTGCGTAAGCCTTTGACCAGCGTGCTGGGAGGTTCATCACCTTCACGGCCGCGTCAATGACGTCAAAAAGTGCTTTGGATTATGGGTGTTTATCGGTGAAATCATAATTATGATTTCTCTCATAAAGAGTCATAAGTCTGTTCAACGGCTCGATCTCTTTCCTGGAGGATGAACGATGAATAATTACTGCTGATTTCTGCTTGTTCATTGGCTGCGACTGTTGATCATGGCGCTTTCAGTGCCATAAGCGTCATAGAGAAGGTTCTGCCTACCGAAGTCCGGAAATCAAGAGGCACAAACAATTTCCCATCGCTGGCAGCGGCGCGCATGGTGTGTTCCGGAGCGTAGAAACTCCAAAACCTGGAAAATGTCAGCGTTGTGTCGGGAGGGTGGCTAATACAACACCCTCTGGGGAATACGCCCGCCGATTTCCAGGTTTCACGGTTTCTAACCTCCCGACTCCCTCGCCATCCCGGCGAGGGATCTTCCTGCGGGAGGCACACCATGAAAAGGCAGCGACCCAACGACAGCTACAACGACTACCCTTACCAATCCGCGATTGCCCGGCGCGCACGCGAACGCCGTATGCAATCCGCGCCGTGCACGCCACCCGCGCACTTCCACGAAGAGCTGAAAGTTCCCTACCTCAAGATCCGCGGCCAGTGGCTGCGCCAGATGGGCTTCAACGTGGGCCGCAAGCTGCAGATCGAAGCCTGCGCGGGCGTCATCACCATCAAGCTGCTGGGCACGCCAGCAGTGGAAGACCCACGGGTGCCCAGGTTCGTGGAGCGCACGATCTTCCACGGAGAGGTCAACTCTGACCTGGGGCAGTTCCTTCCGGAGGACGTCATCCCATGAAGAAGCAGGTCTACTTACGGGTGAAGGTGGACCCCGGTCTGCGCCGCGCCTTCCAACTCTCCGCGTGGCGCAGCGAACGATCGCCTGCCTACGTGCTCCGGTCATTGATCCAGAACTGCGTGTCCTTGGATCGGAACCTCAATGGCCTTGATATCGAGGTCTGGGGCGATTCCTTCCCGCTGGAAAATGAAGCGGCGAACGCGCCGAATCGCCCGCGCCAGCGGTGAAGCGACGGCAACGGCACTTCTATTCAGATCGCGTTGCCATGTAAGTGTTCGCACCACGCACCAATGCAAACCCGGTTACGGGCCCGTCTCCGGAACGTTGCACGTTCAGCAGCATATTCTGGTCGGTCATGAAAAAGGCCGTGCTGGACTGTGCATGCAGTTCAAGTCGCTGCGCGCCGAACAGCGCACTCTGCAGATACAGCCGTTCGCCCTCGGCGATGAGCAATGCCGGCTTCCCCAGTAACTGGTAGGTGCCGGCGATCTGCTGGTTGTTCCTTGCATCGCCAGCAACAGCCACCTTCTCAATGACCTTGAACTCCGGCCAGCCGTATTCGGCTGAGAGGCTGGCCAGGATCTCGCTGATCAGCGCGGCGCCGTTGTCGCTGTTGGTCATGATCACCGCGCCCTGGCCGCTGTGCGTGTAGCCATACAGCTGCGCGCGGAAGCCGGTGGTGCCACCGCTGTGGGCAAAGCTGGTGCGGTCGCCCAGGTCTTCCACATACAGCCCCAGCCCGTACTCGCCCAGCCCGCGTGTGAGCATCGTCTGTGCGGTGTCGTGCGACAGCACCTTGCCCGATGCGCCATCCGCAGCGCGCTGCACTTCAAGCACCACCTGCGCCAGGTCGGTGGGGGTGGTCCACAGGCCCGCCGCAGCCGACTCGGGGTAGCGATGCCAGCCGCCAGCCACCGGCGTGCCGTCCGACGCATGCCCTGTCGCAACCCTGGTGCGCTGTGCCGGGGTAAGCGTCACATCGAAGGTGCTGTGCTTCATCCCCAATGGCCCGAGCACGGCCTGCTGCATGTAGCGGTCGAAGGGCTGGCCGGCGGTTTCGGCCATCAGCAGCTGCACCACGCTGTAGCCGCCGCCCGAATAGCGCCAGAGGCTGCCGGGCTGCACATCTACCCGTACCGGCGCGGAGTTGGCCGGCGGGACGCCATCCAGCACCTGCAACAGGGAGGGCAGCGGCCGGTCCTGCGGGTAGCCGTCGTACCCATGCACCGTCAGGCCGGCGCTGTGGTTGAGCAGCATGCGCAGGGTGACCGGCGTGGCACGGGTGAAGTCGTTGTCCGGAATCTTCCATGCCGCGAGCTGGTCGTTGGCGGGGGCATCCAGCGAGAGCTTGCCCTGCTGGACCAGCTGCAACGCGCCTATGGCGCTGACCGACTTGCTGATGGAAGCGGCCTGGAACAGGGTCTCCGGGGTGATGGCCGTACCGTAGGCGCGAGCCCATTGGACCTTGCCGTGGTCGATGAGCGCGATGCTGACCGCCGGCACCTTATGAAAGGCCATGCGCTCGCGCAGATCCATTTTCTGGCCGGCGACGCCCTTGATCACCACTGGCGCGGAGAGACCAGTCTCGACACGGGCGATACGGACCTCTTCTGCGGCGGGCTTGGCGTGGCCCACAAGCGCGGGCAGGGCACACAGCACGGCGGCCGCGCGCAACAACATCAACCTGGGTGTCATCGGCAGCTCAATGCGATCCATGGCATGAGCCCCGAACAGTAGCAAAGTGCCACGCGCAGGTCTTCGGTCACATCCAGCCCGCCCACTCGTCATGGCATGCTGAGACCCTTCAATCCAGGATGCGATCGAAATGCGACTTTCCTGCCGTCCCCTGGCCACCAGTGCGGCGTTGCTGCTGCTGGCGGCCTGCCAGGCCACTCCGGAGGCACCCCCGGAAGCGGCTGAGCGCCAGTACGGAACACTGACGTTCAAGCCCTGCACGCTCACCAGCGCCCAGGCCAGCAACAACGTGGAAGCCGAGTGCGCCACGCTGCAGGTGCCCGAGAACCCCGATGCGCCCGAGGGGCGCAAGATCGGGCTCAACATCGCACTGTTGGATACCGCCAACGAAGGCGAGGGCAAGCAGGACCCGGTGTTCTTCCTGGCCGGCGGGCCGGGCCAATCGGCCACGCAGGTGGCGGCCATCATCAACCAGTCGCTGCGCGACGTGCGCAAGAAGCGCGACATCATCCTGGTGGACCAGCGCGGCACCGGCAAATCCAACCCGCTCAGCTGCGTGGATGCCGAGGGCAAGGAGCTTTCGTTCGACGAGAACGCCGCGGCCACGCCCGAGGTGATCGCCGAGTTCGCCACCCGCTGCGCCGCCGCACTGGCCGACCGTGCCGACACCCGCTTCTACACCACCACCCAGGCCATTGGTGACCTGGACGCGGTGCGTGCCGCGCTGGGCGTGGACAGGATCAACCTGGTCGGCGGTTCCTACGGTACCCGCGTGGCCCAGCAGTACGCCGCGCGCTTCCCGCAGCACACCCGTGCGGTGGTGATCGACGGGGTGGCGCCGAATGACCTGGCGGTGGGCGGCGATTTCGCCAACACCTTCGAATCGGCGATCGAACTGCAGTCCGCCCAGTGCCGTAAGGACGCGGCCTGCGCCAAGCGCTTCCCGGTCGATACCCGCACCCAGTTGCGCAACGTGATGACCACGCTGGCCAAGGCCCCGGTGGAGGTGGAATACCGTGACCCGGGCACCGCCGCGGTACGCCGCGACCCGGTCAGTGCCAACACCGTGACCAGCCTGGCCTTCATGTTCTCGTACATGCCGGAACTGTCCTCGCTGCTGCCGGTGGTGCTGGACGAAGCCGCGCAGGGCCGTTACGCGCCGCTGATGTCGCTCAACAGCCTCGCCACCCGCAACATGGCCGGGCAGATGAACCAGGGCATGCAGTGGTCGGTGATCTGCGCCGAAGACGCCGACCGCTACCAGGAAGCCCCGGCTGGCGACCGCCTGCTCGGCCCGGAAGTGGCGCGCATGTTCTTCGCCGCCTGCCCGGTGTGGAACGTGGGCACGCGCCCGAAGGACTTCACCGCGCCGTTGAGCACTGATGTGCCGGTGCTGCTGCTGTCGGGCGAGTTCGATCCGGTCACTCCGCCGCGTTACGCAGAACAGGTGCTCAAGCACCTGCCCAACGGCCGCCACATCGTGGCCAACGGCCAGGGCCATGGCACGCTCGGCGCCGGCTGCATGCCGCGCCTGCTGGCGCAGTTCATGGACAAGGCCGACGCCAAGGCACTCGACGCCTCCTGCCTGGATACCCTCACCGCGGTGCCGGCCTTCACCTCGTTCAACGGATGGGAACCATGATCGTCGCCGAGAACCTGCATAAAGCCTTCAAGACCAAGACCGGGCTGATCAAGGCGGTGGACAACGTCGGCTTCCAGGCCGAGGACGGCCGCATCACGGGCCTGCTTGGGCCCAACGGCGCCGGCAAGACCACCACCATGCGCATGCTCTACACCCTGATGACGCCGGACCAGGGCCGCGTGCTGGTGGATGGCCTGGACGTGGCCACCCACCCGGTGGAGGTCCGTCGCCGCCTGGGCGTGCTGCCCGACGCACGTGGGGTGTACAAGCGGCTGACCGCGCGCGAGAACATCGCCTACTTCGGCGAGCTGCACGGCATGAGCGCGGCGCACATCCGCGAGCGCACCAAGGTGCTCTCCAAGGCGCTGGACATGGAAGACATCCTGGACCGCCAGACCGACGGCTTCTCCCAGGGGCAGCGCACCAAGACCGCCATTGCGCGCGCGCTGGTGCACGACCCACGCAACGTGATCCTGGACGAGCCCACCAACGGCCTGGACGTGATGACCACCCGTGCGCTGCGCGGGTTCCTGCGTGAGCTGCGCGACGAAGGGCGCTGCGTGATCTTCTCCAGCCACATCATGCAGGAGGTGGCCGCGCTGTGCGACACGATCGTGATCATCGCCAAGGGCACGGTGATGGCCGCCGGCACTGCCGATGAACTGCGCGCGCTGACCGGCGAAGCGAACCTGGAAGATGCCTTCGTAAAGGCAATCGGCAATGAAGAAGGACTGCACGCATGAGCGCGTTTGCCACGTTGTTGACCGTCATGCGCAAGGAACTGCGCGACCTCTCGCGGGACCGCCGGACGCTGGCGCTCACCCTGCTGCTCGGGCCACTGCTGTACCCGGTGCTGATCCTGGGCATGGGCAAGCTGGCCGAAACCCGGTTCAAGACCCAGATCGACACCCCGCTGGACATTCCCACCATCGGCCGTGAGCACGCCCCCAACCTGGTGCGCTTCCTGGCCTCGCAGGGACTCAACGCGGTGGACCCGCCGAAGGACCTGACCGCAGAGATCCGTGACCAGAAGATCGACATCGCGCTGCGTATCAGCCCCGAGTTCGGCAAGGACTGGGCCGAGGGCCGGCCGGCACTGGTAGAGATCGTGCAGGACAGCACCCGCCGCGATGCGGACATTCCCACCGCGCGCCTGAAGGCGGCGCTCAACGGCTACAGCCAGCAGGTGGGCGCGCTGCGCTTGCTGGCGCGCGGTATTGATGCGCAGGTGGCACGCCCGCTGGACGTGGCCACCCAGGACCTGGCCACGGCCGAGGCCAAGCGCGGTGTGATGCTGTCGCTGCTGTTGCCGATCCTGCTCACCATCACCTCCTTCCTGGGCGGTGCCTACCTGGTGATGGACACCACCGCGGGTGAGCGCGAGCGGCAATCGCTGGAGCCGTTGCTGGCCACCCCGGCCAAGCGCAGCGCGATCGTCAGCGGCAAGATCGCCGCGGCCTGCGTGGTGGGGGTGGTGTCGCTGCTGCTTACGTTGACGGCTTTCAAGCTCAGCGCGCAGCTGTCCACCGGCGCGGCGGCGCGGCAGCTCAACATGGGGCTGCTGTCGATGCTGCAGATGCTGTTCGTGATGATGCCGATCCTGTTCATCGGTACGTCGCTGCTCACCTTCCTCTCGGCGGCGGCCAAGAGCATGAAGGAGGCGCAGAGCCACATGACCTGGCTGATGCTGCTGCCGATGCTGCCCGGCTATGCATTGATGGTGTACCCGGTGAAGAACGAGCTGTGGCAGCTGGCGGTGCCGTTCCTGGCGCAGAACCAGATGCTGCTGAAGATCATCCGCCACGAAGCGATCAGCGCGCAGATGTGGGCGGTATACCTGGTGGCAGGGTTCGGCCTGGCCGCACTGCTGTGGTTCGCGGCTGTACGCCGTTACCACCAGGAGCGCCTCGCGATCTCCGGTTGATTTCCGGGCTGCTGCGTACCGACCAACGGTCGGTACCTACCGCCACGGCAGCCGGCCGGTACCGACCGTCCCGGCAGCCGGTAGGTATCGACCGTTGGTCGATACGGCGCCCACAAAAAACCCCGGATCGCTCCGGGGCTTTTTTTTGCCCACCAACCGTGGATCAACCGCCCGGCGCGAACGACAGCGTGCGGCGGGTGGTGACCGGGGCGCTGACCGGTTCGAATTTCCAGCGCTTGACCGCGTTGAGCGCTTCGCGGTCGAACACGCGGGCCGGGGTGGCGCGCAGCACCCGCGAGCTGGTGACCGAACCGTCCGTACCCACGGTGATTTCCACCAGTACCTCGCCCGAGGTACCGGCGCGCAGCGCGTCGGTCGGGTAGCGCGGGGCCGGGGTGCTGATCGGGCGCAGGGCGGCGGCAGCGGCCGGTGCGGCCGCAGGCTGCCGGGCAGCGGCGGCCTGGGCGGCCGCTGCAGCCTGCTGGCGCTGTTCGGCTTCGCGGCGGGCCGCAGCCTGGCGCTCGGTGTCCTGGCGCTCGCTTTCGCGGCGGGCCGCATCCTGCTGCGCGGCGATCTGCTTGGCCGCTTCGGCTTCGGAGGCCTGCTGCTGGCGTTGCTGGTCGGCCAGCAGCTTGACCTTGTTCTCAGCGTCCTTCTTGACCTTGTCGGTCTCTTCCTGGGTGCGCTTGAGCGCGGTCTGCATGCCGTTGGTGATGCCCGACTTCAGGCGCGGCAGCGCCGGTGCGGTGGCGTCCACCTTTTCGATCAGCGCCACCAGGCGCTGGCCTTCGGTGAAGTCCTCGCGGGTCAGGCTCTGCTCGGCGGCAATCAGCGTGTACGGCAGCAGGTCGGTCAGCGCGCTCTTGATCGAGGCGTCATCCGGGGTCTTCTCGCGCAGCGCCAGGTAGTACTCCATGGCGTTGTCGCCGGCCGGGGCGTACATGCGGTTTTCGCGCAGGGCCTTGCTGGCCAGGTCGCGCAGCTCTTCGGTCCCCATCGACTGGACCTTGGCCGAAACCGCCGGTGCCGGCGGCGCGGCGGCGGGCGCGGCGGCCGTGGCCGCCGGTGCGGTCGGCGTGGCCGGAGCCGTTTCGTCCTTGCCCGAGCAGGCGGCCAGGGCCACCACCAGGGTCAGCGGCACCAGCAGGCGCGCCTTGGCGTTCGTGTTGACGTGCGACATCCAACTCCCCTTTGAAGAACGACGATACGTAAGGCCTGATGCGGTCAGGCCGACCGAAGCCCCGGTACGTTTCCCAGCGTCCGGCGCGGTGCAGCAGGTGCCCAATCTAGCATCCCCGCGCCCTGCTTTGCAGGGCCGGGGCAGGCAGGGCAGGCGCTTAGTGCGCCAGCGACTTGCTCGGGGTGTGGGCCATCAGCTTGTCGGTGTAGGCAATGCCGATCGCCGACAGGATGAATGCGGCGTGGATGATGGTCTGCCACATCACGCCGCTGCCGGTCATGGTGGAGCACTTGAACGAGGCTTCGACGGCCGGGCCGTACTTGGCCACGGCATCCAGCACCGCGGTGACGTAAGCGGGGCTGTTGCACGCCGGCAGCCCGTCCAGGTTGCCGGCACCGATGAAGGTCTTGAGCAGGTGGATGGAGGAAATGCCGATGATGGACAGCGCCAGCTTCACCTTCAGCACGCTGGCGTTGACGTGGCTCAGCCACTCCGGCTGGTCGGGGTGGTTTTCCAGGCGCAGGCGCGAAACGAAGGTCTCGTAGCCACCCACGATCACCATCACCAGCAGGTTGGAGATCATCACCACGTCGATCAGGCCCAGCACCAGCAGCATGATTTCCTGCTCGCCCATGCTGTTGGCCTTGTGGACCAGGTGCCACAGCTCCTTGCCGAACAGGAACACGTAGACGCACTGCGCCAGGATCAGGCCCAGGTACAGCGGCAGCTGCAGCCAGCGCGAGGCGAAGATCAGGGACGACAGGGGGCTGATGGGCTTTTCGGTCGAGCTCATGCTGGAATGCTGCGTTGCGGGGGACGCCGCAGAGTAGCGGGCCTTCATGACCCTGCCAAGCCAACTGACGCACTAGACTCGGCATTCCTGAACCGCTGGGCCCCGTCATGATCGATCTGTATTACTGGCCAACCCCGAACGGCCACAAAGTCACCCTGCTGCTGGAAGAGCTGGGCCTGCCGTACGCCATCAAGCCGGTGAACATCGGCAGCGGTGACCAGTTCAAGCCCGAATTCCTCGCGATCTCCCCCAACAACAAGATGCCGGCGCTGGTGGACCACCAGCCCACCGACGGGGGCGCGCCGCAGAGCGTGTTCGAATCCGGGGCGATCCTGCTGTACCTGGCCGAGAAGACCGGGAAGTTCCTGCCGGCCGATACCCGCGGCCGGGTGGCGGTGCTGGAATGGCTGTTCTGGCAGATGGCCGGGCTGGGCCCGATGAGCGGCCAGATGGGCCATTTCAATGTATATGCACCCGAGCAGATTCCGTATGCCATCGAGCGTTACGGCAACGAAGTGCGCCGCCTGCATGGGGTGATGGACAAGCGCCTGGCCAGCAGCGCGTACCTGGGCGGCGACGACTACAGCATCGCCGACATGGCCAGCTACCCGTGGATCGGCGCGTACGACAAGCTGCCGGTCGACTTCGCCGCGTTCCCGAACCTGAAGCGCTGGCACGACGCCATTGCCGCGCGCCCGGCGACCCAGCGGGCCTATGCGCTCAAGCATCAGGTCAACCCGGATGCCGGCAAGCCGCTGAGCGACGAAGAGCGCAAGCACCTGTTCGGCCAGCGGTGATCGCCGGGGCGGGCACCTCCCCGGGCACCCGCCTCCCGGTTTTGGTTAGGATGGTCCGCTCCCAACCGCCCCGCCGGAACGGGAACGCCCAGCCGCCGCCGGAAGATTCCATGCGCCACTTTGTTGCCTCGCTCGCCCTCATGCTCGCCTCGACCACCGCCGTCCACGCCGAAAAGCTCACCCTGGATGCCATCACCGGGCCGCTTCCGCTGTCCGGCCCGACCCTGATGAAGCCCAAGGTGGCCCCGGATGGCTCGCGCGTGAGCTTCCTGCGCGGCAAGGAGGCCGACCGCAACCAGTTGGACCTGTGGGCGTACGACATCGCCAGCGGCCAGACCCGCCTGCTGGTGGATTCCAAGGTCGTGCTGCCCGGCGATGAAACCCTGAGCGATGCCGAAAAGGCCCGCCGTGAGCGCCAGCGCATTGCCGCCATGACCGGCATCGTCGATTACCAGTGGTCGCCGGACGCGCGCACGCTGCTGTTCCCGCTGGGGGGCGAACTCTACCTGTACGACCTGGACAAGCAGGGCAAGGCCGCCGTGCGCCAGCTCACCCACGGTGAGGGCTTCGCCACCGATGCCAAGCTGTCGCCGAAGGGCGGCTTCGTCAGCTTCGTGCGCGACCGCAACCTGTGGGTGATCGACCTGGCCAGCGGCCGCCAGCTGCAGCTCACCCGCGATGGCAGCGGGACCATCGGCAATGGCGTGGCCGAATTCGTCGCCGACGAGGAAATGGACCGCCACACCGGGTACTGGTGGGCACCGGACGACTCGGCCATCGCGTTTGCGCGCATCGACGAATCGCCGGTGCCGGTGCAGAAGCGCTACGAGATGTATGCCGACCGCACCGAGATGATTGAACAGCGCTACCCGGCCGCCGGCGACCACAACGTCACCGTCAAGCTGGGCGTGATCGCCCCGCGGGCCGATGCCGCGCCGCGCTGGGTCGACCTTGGCTCCAATCCCGACATCTACCTGGCCCGCGTCGATTGGCGCGACCCGCAGCACCTCACCTTCCAGCGCCAGTCGCGCGACCAGAAGACCCTGGAACTGATCCAGGCCGACCTGGAAAGCGGCAAGCAGCGCACCCTGGTCACCGAAACATCGCCAACGTGGGTGCCGCTGCACAACAGCCTGCATTTCCTCAAGCAGGGCGGCTTCCTGTGGTCGTCCGAACGCAGCGGGTTCCAGCACCTGTACCGCGTGTCCGATGACGGCAAGACGGTGACCGCGTTGACCAGCGGCAACTGGCCGGTGGACGAACTGCTGGCCGTGGACGAAGACGCCGGCAAGGTCTACTTCCGCGCCGGGGTGGATTCCCCGCGCGAAAGCCAGCTCTACGCTGTTCCGCTGCAGGGTGGGGCGCTGCAGCGCCTGTCCAGTGAACCGGGCATGCACAGCGCCAGCTTCGCGAAGAATGCCAGCGTGTACGTGGACAGCTGGTCCAACACCACGACCCCGCCGCAGATCGCCCTGCACCGCGCCAATGGTGAAAAGATCGCCACGCTGGTGGAAAACAACCTGGCCGATCCCAGCCATCCGTACGCACGCTACCTGGACGCGCAGCGCCCGGTCACCTTCGGCACGCTCACCGCTGCCGATGGCCGCACCCCGCTGCATTACAGCCTGATCACCCCGGCCGGTTTCGATCCGGCCAAGCGCTACCCGGTGGTGGTGTACGTGTATGGCGGCCCGGCCAGCCAGACCGTCACCGACAGCTGGCCCGGTCGTGGCGACCACCTGTTCAACCAGTACCTGGCCCAGCAGGGCTATGTGGTGTTTTCACTCGATAACCGCGGCACGCCGCGCCGCGGCCGCGATTTTGGCGGTGCGCTGTACGGCGTGCAGGGCACGGTGGAAGTGGCCGACCAGCTCAAGGGCGTGGCATGGCTCAAGCAGCAGCCGTGGGTCGACCCGGCGCGCATCGGTGTGCAGGGCTGGTCCAACGGCGGTTACATGACCCTGATGCTGCTGGCCAAGGCGTCGGACCAGTACGCCTGCGGCGTGGCCGGCGCGCCGGTCACCGACTGGGGCCTGTACGACACCCATTACACCGAGCGCTACATGGACCTGCCGGCACGCAACGCCAAGGGCTATGAAGAGGCGCGCGTGCTGGCGCATATCGACGGCCTGCGTTCGCGCCTGCTGCTGATCCACGGCATGGCCGACGACAACGTGCTGTTCACCAACTCCACCGCGCTGATGAGCGCGCTGCAGAAACGTGGCCAGCCGTTCGAACTGATGACCTACCCGGGTGCCAAGCATGGCCTGTCCGGCAGCAACGCATTGCACCGTTACCGCCTGGCCGAGGACTTCCTGGGTCGCTGCCTGAAGCCGTAACGGGTCGGCCGGGTCATGGCTGGGGGGGCAGCCATGACCTCCGGCCGATTGCCGCTGCCCCCCTGAGTGCGTAGGGTCGCAGGCAACCGCTCACTGGAGTCCTGCATGAAGCCGCTTGCCCTTGCCGTCGCGTTGGCCCTTTCCGTCCCCGCCGCGCTCAGTGCGCCGCCGGCCTTCGCTGCCGTTCCTGCCGCCACCAAGGCCCCGGCCAGTGTGGCCTGGGTGACCCGCAGCAACGAACTGGCGCAGATCCTGCTCGACGCGCAGGGCCCGTTCCAGCCGGAAGAGACCGGCTTCTTCGGTGTGCCGGGCTACGACGACAAGGTGGCCGATTTCGGTCCGGACAACGCCAAGCGGTACCGCGCCGCGATGGCCAAGGCGCGCGACCAGCTCAAGGCCAAGCTGGCCACCGAGCGCGACCCGAACGTGCGCCAGGACCTGGCGATCATGATCGCCGCCGCCGGCGAGAACATCGAAGGCAGCGAACTCAATGAAAAGTACCTGCTGCCGTGGAGCGACACCCCGCAGACGGTGTTCAGCGGCATCAACCTGCTGCTGTCGGACCAGGTGCCGGCCGAGCGCCGCGCCAAGGCGCTGGACCGCCTGAAGGCCTACGCCGGCCTGGCCCCGGGCAGCACCGCCATCACCACACTGTCGCGCCAGCGCTATGAAGAGCGCCTGGCCGACAAGACCCTGCTGCAGCCGACGAAGATCGAGGTCGAGCAGTCGCTGGCCAACGTCGATACCTACATCACCGGCATTGAAAAGCTGTTCGACAAGTACAAGGTCGCCGGCGCCGACGAGGCGCTGAAGACCATCGCCACCCAGCTGCGCGAGTACCGCGACTGGACGAAGAGCGAAGTACTGCCCAAGGCACGTGCCGATGCGCGCCTGCCCGAGCCGCTCTACGCCTTCCAGCTCAAGCGCGTGGGCATCGACATCGACCCCAAGCTGCTGATGCAGCGGGCGCAGCTGGAGTTCATGGAAACCCGCTCGGCGATGCGCCAGCTGGCGCCGCTGGTGGTCAAGGCCAAGGGCCTGAAGGTGGCCGACCCGACCGACCCGGTGGCGGTAATCCGCGCGCTGAAGGGCGACAAGATCGCCGACGACCAGCTCGAGCACCACTACCGTGGCGTGATCGATGCGATCGACCCGATCATCCGCGCCCAGAAGATCGTGGACGTGCCGCAGCGCCCGATGCAGATGCGGCTGGGCTCGGCCGCTGAAAGCGCGGCCTCGCCGGCTCCGCACTTCCTGCCGGCGCCGCTGGTGGGCAACACCGGCCAGCAGGGCACCTTCGTGCTGCCGCTGGGCAACCCGGCCGCCGGCGACAAGGCCGCGCAGTACGACGACTTCAACTTCGGCTCGGCCGCGTGGACGCTGAGCGCGCACGAAGGCCGCCCGGGGCATGAGCTGCAGTTCACCGCGATGGTGGAGCGCGGCGTGTCGCTGGCGCGCACGATGTTCGCGTTCAATTCGGTCAACGTGGAAGGCTGGGCGCTGTATGCAGAAGCCGAAATGGTGCCGTACGAGCCCTTGGACGGGCAGCTGATCGCCCTGCAGTTCCGCCTGCTGCGTGCCGCGCGCGCGATGCTTGATCCGATGCTCAACCTGGGCCTGATCGATCGGGCCAAGGCTGAGCGCGTTCTGATCGACGAAGTGGGCCTGTCGCAGGCGATGGCCACCCAGGAACTGGACCGTTACATGGTGCGGTCGCCGGGCCAGGCGGGCAGCTACTTCTACGGCTACACCCGGATCCTGGAACTGCGCATGCAGACCGAGCTGGCCCTGGGCGACAAGTTCGACCGGCTGGCGTTCAACAACTTCCTGCTCGATCAGGGCCTGCTGCCGCCGGACCAGCTGGCCAAGGCGGTCAATGAGGTGTTCATCCCGCGGTACAAGGCGAAGTAATCACCTCCGCATGGGCCACGACCAACGGTCGTGGCCTACCCACCTAGTTCGTATGCACGCCCCGGCGGAACATGGGCGCTTTGGTAGGTCACGACCGTTGGTCGTGACCCGCTTTCACCGCGCCGGTTTAATGGTCTGCACCGGCAACCGCTCCGCCGGCGGCGGATTCGGAACCCAGATGGCCACCCCGGCCGCGCGCTTCTGCGTGGTCGGAATGCCGATGCCCACGCCGCCGCCACTGTGCGAGCCGTAGCTGCCGCCGCCCACCGACAGGCCGCCCCCCGAGCTGCTGGACTCCACGCCCATCAGGATCACCCCGTTGGCGCCGAGCGCGGCGGCTTCCTTCTTCAGCCGCATCACCGCCGCATCGGTCTGGCCCTGCGTGCCGAAGCCTGCGGCGCTGGTCGACTCCAGCTGGGCGATTTCAATCGAACCCGGCGGTGGTGTGGAGTAGATCTGTACCAGTGCCGGGTCGGTAGGCGCACGGGTCTGGCCCAGCATCACCCTGGAGGTGCTGGCGCAGCCGGTCACGGCCAGCAGCACACCGAGCAGCGGAAGGAGTCGAATGTTCATGGGTTCACCCTTGTTCGGCCTGGTCGGCCTGCGCCTGGATCATCCGGGCCGGCCACTGAATCGGCGCCAACCCCGTTCTGGCGAACGTTAACACCGCCGGGGTGAGCTTGCCGCATCCCGTTCTTGCCGCCGCCGTCACGCGCCACTGGCGCGGCTGTCGCTACGCTGCGGCCAGCATTTTCAGCGCGGGGAGCGGGGCATGGGACTGATCAGTTTGTTGTGGGGCGTAGTGGCCCTGTTGTGGATGGTCCTGGCCCTGATCCCGCTGCTGGGCTGGGGCAACTGGTTCCTGATCCCGTTTGCCGCGGTCGGTGCGGTCATCGGCGCGCTGGGCATCCTGTTCACCCACCCGACCAAACGGGGCCGCGCGTGGACCGGCCTGCTGCTCAACGCGGTCGTGGTGGTGGTGGGCATCGTGCGCCTGTCCATTGGCGGCGGGATCATCTGACTGCGACGCTCGGTCGCACCGGCCGGGATGTCGCGGGCAAGGGCGTAGAATGACCGCCCCATGATCATTCGTCCCCGCCCCCACGGCTGGCAGCTGCTGTACATCCTGCGCGGCTCCATCGTGCCTGCCATTGCGCCCAAGGTGGCCGCCATCTTCGTGCTGGCCGTCGCGGTGGCCACCTTCGCCGAACTGGCCCACCCGCCGGGCATCGAGCGTGTCTCGGTCGCGCCGTTCACCCTGTTGGGCCTGGTGCTGTCCATCTTCCTGAGCTTCCGCAACAACGCCTGCTTCGACCGCTGGTGGGAAGGGCGCAAGCTGTGGGGCCAGCTCATCTACGAATCGCGCAGCCTGGCGCGTCTGTGCAGCACGCTGCTGTCCGCACAGCAGCTGCGCGCAGACCGCATCTGCCGCCTGGCCATTGCCTTCGCGCATGCACTGGCCGCCCGCCTGCGCGGACAGGACGCCGCGCTGGCGGGGCTGCCCTGGGTAACCGAGGCCGACCGCGGGCGTTACGCGCAACGCCAGAACGTGCCGGACCAGCTGCTGGCGATGATCGCGGTGGAAACCACCGACGCGCTGCGCGCCGGTGAGATCGACAGCATCCTGTATGCCCAGTTCGAAACCCGCCTGCATGCGCTGTCCAGCATCCAGGCCGGCTGCGAACGCATCCTGCTGACCCCGTTGCCGTTTGCCTACACCCTGCTGCTGCACCGCTGCGCGTGGATGTTCTGCGTGCTGCTGCCGTTCGGCCTGGCCAGTTCGCTGGGCTGGGCCACCCCGGTGGTCTCGGCGGTGCTGGCCTATGCCTTCTTCGGCCTGGACCAGCTGGGCGAGGAAATGGAAGAGCCGTTCGGGCTGGAACCCAACGACCTGCCGCTGGATGCGATGGTCCGCACCATCGAAATCGACCTGCTCGACAGCCTGGGCGTGCGCCCGCTGCCGGACCCCCTGCAACCGCAGCGTTACCTGCTGCAGTAACCCGACACTGCCCGGAGCATTCCATGGCCCACCCCGACTATCGCCCCCGCCGCATGCGCCACGACGAGTTCTCGCGCCGGCTGATGCGCGAGAACACGCTGACCACCGACGACCTGATCTACCCGGTGTTCGTCCACGAGCTGGCCGGGCGCGCCCCGGTGGCGTCGATGCCGGGCGTGGAGCGGCTGTCGATCGAGGAGCTGCTGAAAGTGGCCGAGGAAGCCCTGGAACTGGGCATTCCGGTGATCGACCTGTTCCCGGTGATCGACCCGGCCGGCAAGAGCCTGGATGCGGCCGCCGCGTGGGACGAGAACGGGCTGGCGCAGCGGGCGATCCGCGCGTTGAAGTCGCGCTTCCCGGAACTGGGCGTGATGACCGATGTGGCGCTGGACCCGTACACCACCCACGGCCAGGACGGGATCATCGATGACAAGGGCTACGTGCTCAACGACATCACCGTGCAGGCGCTGGTCCGGCAGTCGCTGTCGCACGCCGAAGCGGGCGTGGACATCGTCTCGCCGTCGGACATGATGGACGGCCGCATCGGCGCCATTCGCCGCGCGCTGGATGCCCACAGCCACGTCAACGTGCGCATCATGGCCTATTCGGCCAAGTACGCGTCGGCGTTCTACGGCCCGTTCCGCGACGCGGTGGGCAGCTCGGCCAGCCTGGGCAAGGCCGACAAGAAGACCTACCAGATGGACCCGGCCAACGGCGACGAGGCCATGCGCGAAATCGCGCTGGACCTCGAAGAGGGCGCGGACATGGTGATGGTCAAGCCGGGCATGCCCTACCTGGATCTGGTGCGCCGGGTGAAGCAGCAGTTCGGCGTGCCGACGTTCGCGTACCAGGTCAGTGGCGAGTACGCGATGATGAAAGCCGCGTTCGCCAATGGCTGGCTGGACGAACGCGCCTGTGTGTTGGAATCACTGATCGGCTTCAAGCGGGCCGGTGCCGATGGCGTGCTGACCTATTTCGCGCCGCAGGTGGCTCGTTGGCTGCGCGAACGCTGACAATACGCATCGACACGCAGACAGGAGCAGGGTGATGCAGACGATGGGATGGGTGCAGTGGCTGACGTGGGGCACCGGCGTGCTGGTGTTCGCGGTGGTGATCGGCCTGGTCATCCGCGGCGTGCTGCGCGCCGCCCGCCGCGCGCCCGAGCAACCCTCGGCCGCCGCGCGGCTGGCGCGCGAAGCCAACCTGCCGGTAGCCGTGCAGGCGCAGCTGGCCGCGCTGAACCAGCGCAAGGACCACGGCGAGATCAGCGAAGCCGAGTACGAACAGCAGCGCGCCGCACTGCTGCGCGAGTTGTAGGGTCGGTTCCCAAACGACTGCCGATGAGGTTGATCGGCGCTGGGACGCATGACCTTCGCCGGAGACGCTTCTCCGTCACAGGTCATGCCCTACCGCGGTGACCAACATCATCGGCGGTCGATAGGGATGCGACCCTACCGGCAGCCAGCCACCGCGGGTGTGCGCAACCTGTACAGATCCAACCCGCCGGCCCTTGGCGACTTCGCCTGCCCGGCCACCACCATCTCGCTGGGCTTGGACGCATCCACCACCGGCGCGCCGGTCTGCCCGTCGGCGGTATTGAACGACAACCCCAGCGGTTCGGCCGGCTTGCGGTAGTCGCAGCCCACCACCCACACCTGCGAATGGCCGCCCGCCACCCGGGTCAGCGCCAGCGCCCCGCCATTGCCCAGCCAGTCGCCGCCCAGCTCATCGGCCGCACTGTTGAGCGGCGCCGGCAGCGGTGTCGCGGTGTTGAACCCGCGTCCCTGCGCGGTCGCCACGTAGAGATCGAACCCACCCTGGGTCCCTTTCCCATTTCGGCCAAACAGCAGCACCTGCCCATCCGGCCGCACCGCCGGGCGGCGCTCATCGGCGGCCGTGTTGACCGTTACCGGCATCGTCAGCACGGTGCCGAAGCTGCCGTCCTCGCGGATCATCACCCCGTACAGGTCGAACCCACCGCTCCCGCTGCCGCCGTTGGAGGCGAAGTACAGCCAGGCCCCGTCGTGGCTGAAGAACGGGTCCACGTCATCCCCGGCGGTGTTGAACGCCAGCGGCGCCGGGTCCTGCCAGCGCCCGTCGCGCAGGGTGGCCTGCCACAGGTCCCAGCCGCCGGTCCCGCCGGGCCGATCGCTGGCCCAGATGATGCGCTTGCCATCCGGCGCGATGGTCGCCTGCGCCTCGTTGGCCTTGGTCGACACCACCCCCATGCCTTCGATGCCGAACTCGGAAAGCGCCATCGCGCCCGGTGCGGAGAGTAAACTCAGGCTCAGCGCGAGCAGAGACAAGGGAGTGCGCATAGTCGCTTCCATTGGGGTTTGCGTTTCAATCCAGGCCCGGAGTTTAAGACACCCATGACCGCCCGTTACGCTGTATTCGGCCAGCCCATCGCCCACTCGCAGTCGCCGCACATCCATGCCGCGTTCGCCCGCCAGGAAGGCATCGCGCTGGATTACCGCGCCATTGAAGCGGCACCGGCCGACTTTCCGGCCGAGCTCGAGAGGTTTGCGGAGGAAGGTGGCGTCGGCGCCAACGTCACCGCGCCGCTGAAGGAAATCGCCTTCGGGCTGTGCAAGACCTTTACTTCCCGCGCGATGCTGGCCAGATCGGTCAACACGCTGCTGCGCAAAGGTGATGGCTGGCACGGCGACACCACCGATGGCGTGGGCCTGGTGCGCGACCTCACCGACCGCCACAGCCTGGACCTGCGCGGCCGCCGCGTGCTGCTGCTGGGTGCCGGTGGCTCGGCGCGCAGCGTGGCGCCGGCGCTGCTGGACGCCGGCATCCGTGAACTGGTGGTGGTCAACCGTACCCCGCAACGCGCCGATGAGCTGAGCGATGCGATCGGCGAGCCCGGCCGCGTGCTGACGCAGTACTGGGAACGCATGGACGAACTCGGCGACTTCGAGCTGATCGTCAACGCCACGTCCGCGGGCCGTGACCGCAATGAAGAGTTCAAGCTGCCGCTGTCACTGGTCAACAGCATGACCACCGCCGTGGACCTGAACTATGGCGAGGCCTCCTTCGCGTTCCTGGCCTGGGCCCGCGCCGCGCAGTGCCGCAACATGGTCGACGGCCTTGGCATGCTGGTCGAGCAGGCTGCCACCAGCTTCCAGCAGTGGCACGAAGTGCGCCCGGAAACCGATCCGGTCTACGCCGAGCTGCGCGCGAAGAACGCGCTGGCGGGTGACGCGTGAACATGGACCTGCTGCTCAGCCTGCTGGGCATGGCCGCGCTGCGCCTGCCAGTGCTGATCGCGCTGGCGGTGTCGCTGGTGTGGGTGGTGGATGCCCCGCGCGGCACCATCCGCAGTGTGGCGCTGTGGTCGTTGGCCCTGCTGCTGCTGGCCAGCCTGGCCGGGTTGGCGCTCAACATCGTGCCGACCTGGCTGGTCCAGCGCGGCGAGTACGGCAACGTGCAGATGCTGTCGTGGCTGCTGCGCGGCGGCCACTTCCTCATCGGCCTGGTGGAGGCGCTGGGCACGGTGCTGCTGGTGTGGGCGATGACCCGCGCGCTGCGCAACCGCACCGCCCCGGCCGCCTGAGCGGGCGACCCCGGTCACGGAACTGAACCGGCGCGGAAAAATCCGCGCCGGCCGCGGGCCCCGGGCATGAGAAAATACCCGCCTGATCCAGGCAGGACCTCCCCGGCGTGACCGAAAAAGTTGAAGCCCCGCGTGCGCTGAACGACGAGCTCAAGACCGTCATCCGCGATGCCTACGCCAAGCTGCAGGCCAATACCCCCGGCTTCAGCACGCGGCGTTCGCAGAGCCAGATGATCGGCGTGGTCTCGCGTGCGCTGTCGCAGAGCGGCGGGGTAGGGGTGGTCGAAGCGCCCACCGGCGTGGGCAAGAGCCTGGGCTACCTCACCGCCGGCGTGCCGATCGCGCTGGCCACGAAGAAGAAGCTGGTGATCAGCACCGGCACCGTGGCGCTGCAGTCGCAGCTGGTCGAGCGCGACATCCCGAACTTCCTCAAGGCCACCGGCCTGGAAGCCACCGTGGCGCTGGCCAAGGGCCGCACCCGTTACCTGTGCACGCGCAACGCCGCCGAAGCGCATGGCGATGGCGCGCAGGAAGGCATGTTCGAGGACGAGCAGCCGCTGTTCGACCGCCCGCTGGCGCCGATCGAAATGGACCTGGCGCAGAAGCTGAGCAGGGATTTCGTCGAAGGTCGCTGGAACGGCGACCTGGACAACGCGCCGGACACCATCAGCCCCTCGCTGCGCTCGCGCATCACCACCCCGGCCTCGGGCTGCGCGGGCCGCAAGTGCGCCTACTCGGCGCAGTGCGCGGTGCTGCGCGCACGCAACACCGTGCGCGATGCGCAGATCGTGGTGACCAACCATGCGTTGCTGCTGTCGGCCCTGTCCATTGGCGAAAGCGACAACGGCCAGCCGTTGATCGCACCGCCGTCGGACATGCTGCTGGTGCTCGACGAAGGCCACCATATCGGCAACGTGGCCATCGATCAGGGCGCGGCCAGCCTGGCCCTGGATGAAATGGCCAAGCGCACCGGCCGCCTGCAGATCCTGATCGCCGCCGCCTACCGCGCGGTGGACAAGGACAAGCTGGGCAACCTGCTGCCCAACGAAGCCATCGATGTGGCCGCGCGGGTCAGCAAGCAGCTGCGCGCGTTCCGCGATGTGATCGACCGCAGCTGGCAACCGGACCCGACCGCGCAGGAGCCGATGTGGCGCGCGCCGAACGGACGCCTGCCGGACATCTGGATGGCCGACATCGAAGCGCTGGCCGACGATACCCGCGCGCTGTTCAACTGGGCCCACGCCGCACTATCCCAGGTGGCCAAGGGCAAGCCTGACGATGCGGCGCGCGAGCGCCTGCAGCGCACGCTGGGCATGGCGCTGGAGATGATCGAACAGCAGCACAACCTGTGGACCGCCTGGCGCCGCGAAGACAAGGACGGCCAGCCGCCGTTCGCGCGCTGGGTCACCCTGTCGCGCGATGGCGACCTGATCCTGCACGGCTCGCCGGTGTCGGCCGCCAACGTGCTGCGCAAGCTGCTGTGGGATGAAGTGGATTCGGTGGTGATGACCTCGGCCACGCTCACCGGCGGTGGCGACTTCCAGGCGCTGGCGATCGACAACGGCATTCCCAGCGAAGCGGAGATGGTCTCGCTGGCCTCGCCGTTCGACCTGCCCAACCAGGCCGAGCTGATCGTGCCCAACTTCCCGGTCACCCCGGACGACCGCGAGCGGCACCCGAAGGAAGTGGCCAAGTACCTGGTCAAGGAACTGGACTGGAGCAAGGGCAGCATCGTGCTGTTCACCTCGCGCTGGAAGATGGAGAAGGTGGCCGAGCTGATGCCGGCAGCGCAGCGCAGGCAGGTGCTGGTGCAGGGCGAAACGGCCAAGCAGAAGATGATCGACGAGCACCTGCGGCGCACATCGGCGGGCGAGGGCTCGGTGCTGTTCGGGCTGAACTCGTTCGGCGAAGGCCTGGACCTGCCCGGCGAAGCCTGCACCACGGTGGTCATCACCCAGGTACCGTTCGCGGTGCCGACCGACCCGCAGACCTCCACCCTGAGCGAATGGTTCGAAAGTCGCGGGTTGAATGCCTTCAACCTGATCGCCATCCCGCACGCGTTGCGCACGCTGACCCAGTTCGCCGGCCGCCTGATCCGCACTTCCACCGACACCGGCCGCGTGATCATCCTCGACTCGCGCCTGATCAGTCGCCGCTACGGCAAGCGCATCATCGACGCGTTGCCGCCGTTCAAGCGGGTCATCGGCTGACGGGCACCCCGTGGGACACGCATGCGGTGTCGGCGCGGTCTCACACCTTGCTCAGATCCCGCACCGCGCCCTTGTCGGCACTGGTCGCCAACAACGCGTAGGCCTTGAGTGCCCCGGTCACCTTGCGCGGACGCGCCTCGCGGGGCTTCCACCCCGACGCGTCCTGCTCCGCACGGCGCGCCGCCAACGTAGCGGCATCCACCAGCACATCAATCCGCCGCGCCGGAATATCGATCCGGATCCGGTCGCCATCGCGCACCAATCCAATCGTACCGCCCGCTGCCGCTTCCGGTGACGCATGCCCGATCGACAGCCCGGACGTACCGCCCGAGAACCGTCCATCGGTCAGCAGCGCACACTGTTTGCCCAGCCCCTTCGATTTCAGGTAACTGGTCGGGTACAGCATTTCCTGCATGCCCGGCCCACCGCGCGGGCCCTCATAGCGGATCACCACCACATCGCCCGCGCCCACTTCATCGGCCAGGATGCCCTGCACGGCCGCGTCCTGGCTTTCGAACACCTTCGCAGTGCCCTCGAATACATGGATGGACTCATCCACGCCGGCGGTCTTCACCACGCAGCCATCCTCGGCCAGGTTGCCCCGCAGCACCGCCAGCCCACCTTCGGCCGAGTACGCGTGCGCCACATCGCGGATGCAGCCCTCGGCGCGATCCAGGTCCAGTGACGGCCAACGCGTGGCCTGGCTGAAAGCCACCTGGGTGGGAATGCCGGCCGGGCCGGCACTGAAGAATTCGTGCACCCCCGCATCGTCGGTCACCGCCACATCCCAGCGCGCAATCGCGTCGGCCAGGGTGCGGCTGTGCACGGTGGGTACCTCGGTATGCAGCAGTCCGCCGCGTGCCAGCGACCCGAGGATCGCGAACACGCCACCGGCGCGGTGCACGTCCTCCATGTGGTACCTGGGCGTGTTCGGCGCCACCTTGCACAGCTGCGGCACGCGTCGCGACAGCGCATCGATCGCATGCAGGTCGAAGTCCACTTCGGCTTCCTGCGCGGCGGCCAGCAGGTGCAGGATCGTGTTGGTGGAACCGCCCATGGCGATATCCAGCGTCATCGCGTTCTCGAACGCGGCATGGGTGGCGATGCCGCGCGGCAGCGCCGTGGCATCTTCGCCGCCATACCAGCGGTGGCACAGCTCCACCACCAGCCGGCCAGCACGGCGGAACAGCTGCTCGCGGTCGGCGTGGGTGGCCAGGGTCGAGCCGTTGCCCGGCAGCGACAGCCCCAACGCCTCGGTCAGGCAGTTCATCGAGTTGGCGGTGAACATGCCCGAGCACGACCCGCAGGTGGGGCAGGCGCTGCGCTCGTACTCGGCCACCTTTTCATCGGAGGCGCTGGCATCGGCGGCGATCACCATCGCATCCACCAGGTCCAGCTTGTGCTCGGCCAGCCGGGTCTTGCCCGCTTCCATCGGCCCCCCGGAGACGAACACCACCGGGATGTTCAGCCGCAGCGCGGCCATCAGCATCCCGGGGGTGATCTTGTCGCAGTTGGAAATGCACACCAGCGCATCGGCGCAGTGCGCGTTGACCATGTACTCCACCGAGTCGGCGATGATCTCGCGGCTGGGCAGGGAATACAGCATGCCGTCGTGGCCCATGGCGATGCCGTCATCCACCGCGATGGTGTTGAACTCCTTGGCCACGCCGCCGACCTGTTCGATCTCCCGCGCCACCAGCTGGCCCAGGTCTTTGAGGTGCACGTGGCCCGGCACGAACTGGGTAAATGAATTGGCGATGGCGACGATCGGCTTGTGGAAGTCGGCATCGGTCATCCCGGTGGCACGCCACAGGGCGCGGGCGCCGGCCATGTTGCGGCCGGCGGTGGAGGTGCGGGAGCGGTATTCAGGCATGGGGGCTGGCAGGATCTGGCGGGCCGTGGGGGCGCGTTGCCACTCGATTCTGCCCAAAAATTCCGGTTGCTGTTGCAACCGTCGGCGCGGGCAATCCTGAAACGGCGTTCATCTTTTTCACTTTGCCGGTTTTGGTTGTTGGCGGCAATCAGGCATGATTGAGGCGATGACCGTAAAAGGGGGCACGACGCCATGAAACGTTCCAGGACCACCGCACTGCTGCTGATGAGCGCTGCGCCGCTGCTGTTTACCGCCTGCCAGAAGGATGAGGCGGTGCAGGTGCAGGAGGGGCTGTACACCTCGGTGCAGGCCTGTACCGACGCCACCGGCGACCCGTCCGCGTGCCGTACGGCCTTTGCCGAAGCGCAGAAGCAGTCCGCAGACGCCGCCCCCAAGTACGCCTCGCGTGCCGAATGCGAAGCCGAGTACAACGCCGAGCAGTGCGTGGAACAGAAGACCTCCACCGGCCACTCGTTCATCGGCCCGATGATGATGGGCTTCTTCATGTCCCAGATGCTCAGCAACCGCGGCGCCGGCCTGGCGCAGGCCCCGGCCGCAAGCCCGGCCTACCAGGACAAGGCCAAGGGTTGGGCGCGCCCGGCCCCGGGCGGCACCGGTGGGCTCAACACCGCCAGCGGCATCGGCGCGGGCAAGGCCGGCCTGGCCCCGGTCACCAGCACCCCCAACCGCGCGGTGACCGCCAGCCGCGGTGGCTTCGGCAACACCAGCAGCAGCCGCAGCAGCTACGGCGGTTGATGCAATGAAGCGTGTGCGAATCGACGAGCGCAGCGAGTGGCGCGCTCGTGCTGCCGAGTCCGGTTTCCGCTTCCACACCATCGATGGCCTGCCGTACTGGGATGAAACCGCGTACTACGCCTTCACCCTGCGCCAGATCGAGCAGGACATCGAAGACCCCAGCGCCGAGCTGCACGCGATGGCGATGGAGCTGGTGGACGAGGTGGTGCGCAGCGAACAGCTGATGGACCAGCTGGCGATTCCGCCCGCGTTCCGCGACTGGATCGCCAACAGCTGGCGCCGGGGCGAGCCTCACCTGTACGGCCGGCTGGACTTCGCCTATGACGGCACCGACCCGGCCAAGCTCTACGAGCTCAATTACGACACACCGACCTCGCTGTTCGAGGCGTCGTTCTTCCAATGGCAGTGGCTGGAAGACCAGCGCAACCAGAACCGCCTGCCGCCGCAGGCCGACCAGTTCAACGCCATCCATGAGGCACTGGTCGAGCGCTTCGGGCAGCTGTCGGCGCAGTTGCCGCCGCCGCTGTACTTCACTGCCGTGGGCGCCTCGGAAGAAGACCAGGGCACCGTGGCTTACCTGCGCGACTGCGCGGCCCAGGCCGGGCTGCGGGGCGAGGCGATCGCGATCGAAGACATCGGGCTGTCCGAGGACGGCCGTTTCACCGCGCTCGACGACACGGTGATCGGCAGCCTGTTCAAGCTGTACCCGCTGGAAGACCTGATGACCGAATCATTCGGCCAGGCGCTGCCGGGTTCGGGCGTGCAGCTGCTGGAACCGGCGTGGAAGGCGATTCTGAGCAACAAGGGCGTGCTGCCGCTGCTGTGGCAGCGGCACCGAGGCCACCCGAACCTGCTGGCGGCCGAGTTCGACGATGGCAGCGCGCTACCGCCCGGCTGGGTGCGCAAGCCGCTGTTCTCGCGCGAAGGCGCCAACGTGGCCATGCACCTGGCCGACGGCAGCTGGCAGGAGAGCGAAGGTCCCTACAACGGCCCGGCGATCCGCCAGGCCGCACACCCGCTCACGGCATTCGATGGCGGTTACCCGCTGATCGGCAGCTGGATCGTGGGCGACCAGGCCTGTGGCATGGGCATCCGCGAAGACAACAGCCGGATCACCCGCGACAGCGCCCGGTTCGTGCCCCACGCAATCATCGACGAAGCGCCGACGCGCATTTACGTGTGATGGTTCAACGGCGTCACGACCAACGGTCGTGACCGACCGGCGCACACGATCGGCGCACACCGATCGGCGCACACCGACCGGTCAACCCGGTCGGTCAACCCGGTCGGTCAACCCGGTCGGTATCGGTCAACCCGGTCGGTAGGTATCGACCGTTGGTCGATACGTGGCTACAGCAACCCGTCGCGCTTGACCGCCAGGTAGCGCTCCACCAGCGCGCCTGGCAACGCTTCGGCCGTGACATCCAGCACCATCACCCGATGACTGCGCAGCGCTTCATGCGCGTCGTTGCGCTGCTGCAGGTAGCGCGCGATGGCACCGGCCTGGGTCGCGTCCTGCAGGGTTTCGACTTCCCGTTCCAGCGCCACGTCCAGCTCGCGCTCGCGCAGGCTGGCCACGCAGACCAGGTGTTGCCGCTGCAGCAGGCGTACCGCCACCAGCAGGTCCTCGATATCCTCATCGCGCACGTTGGTGACCAGCATCACCAGTGAACGCCGGCGCTGGCGCAGGCTCAGTTCGGTGGCAGCGGCCAGGTAATCGGTGGCCACCGGTTGCGCCTGCAGGTCGTAGCTGGCGCGCAGCAGTGCGTCGATCGCACCCATGCCGCGTTGCGGTGCCACCCAGCGGCTTTCACCGCCACTGGCGAACAGACCCACGCCATCGCCCTGGCGCAGCGCCAGGTAGGACACCACCAGCGCCGCGTTGAGCACGTGGTCGAAGTGCGACAACCCGCCTTCGCTGGCCATCATGCGCCGGCCGGTGTCGATCATCAGCACCAACTGCTGGTTCTTCTCGTCCTGGTATTCGCGGGAAATCAGCTTGCGCGCACGCGAGGTGGCCTTCCAGTCGATCTGGCGCAGGCTGTCGCCGATGCGGTACTCGCGCATCTGGTGAAAATCGGTGCCTTCGCCGCGGCGCCTTTTGAGATGCGCACCGACCAGGCGTGAGGCCTGTTCGGCACTGAACAACGCGAAGCGGGTGAGCGGGGCGAAGTTGGGGTACACGCGTACGGTCAGTGCCGGCGGCAGCAGGCGGCGCTGGCGCCACATCCGCCACGGCGAATGCAGGCGCAGGTGGACGCCATCGAACACGAAGCGGCCGCGCGCGGTCGGGGTCAATGTGTAGTTCACGCTGCTGGCCACCAGCGGCTTGAGCGTCAACGCACGCGGCAGACCCTGCAGCGTCCATGCCCCCGGCACCAGGTCGAACACCTCCACGCGCTGGCGGCGGCTGGATTCGAAGCGCAGCGTGGTACGCCGCTCTACGTTCAACGCCAACGCCTCCGGCAGTTCGCGCTGCACGGTGGGCGAGGGCTGCGCGCGCAGCCGCAGCAGGTCCACCAGTGCCAGCACGGTGATCACCGCCGCAACAGCCCACCATGCCGACACCGGCAGCAGGCCGAACGCCACCGGCAGCCCGAGCAGTGCCCAGCCGACCAGCAGGATCAGCAGCAGCGTGCCTGGCCTCATTTGCGCGGCGCTTCCACCTTGGCCAGCAATGCGGTCAACGCATCGTCGGCCGACTGGCCTTCGATCTGCAGTTCGGGGGCCAGCGCAATACGGTGTCGCAGCGCCGGCCGCGCGATCTCGCGCACATCATCGGGGGTGACGAAGTCGCGGCCGGCCAGCACCGCCTGTGCACGTGCCGCGCGCACCAGCGCGATGCTGCCGCGCGGGCCGGCGCCGAGTGCGATGCCAGGGAACTGCCGGGTGGCGGCAACAATACGCACCGCATAGTCCACCACTTCCGGATCCACCGTGATCGCCGCAGTCGCCTGCTGCAACGCGATCACCTCGGCGGCATTGAGCACGCGCGGCACCTGCGACAGGTCGAAGTCGGCCGCGCTGCGGCCGGTGGTGATCGCATCGACCATGCGCTTCTCATCCTCCAGTGCCGGGTAATCGATGATCACCTTGAGCAGGAAACGGTCCAGCTGCGCTTCGGGCAGCGGGTAGGTGCCTTCCTGCTCCACCGGGTTCTGCGTGGCCAGCGTCAGGAACGGTGGGTGCAGGGCGAACGCCTTGCCTTCGATGGTGACCTGGCCTTCCTGCATTACTTCCAGCAATGCCGACTGGGTCTTGGCCGGCGCGCGGTTGATCTCATCGGCCAGCAGCAGGTTGGTGAATACCGGGCCGCGGCGGATCTTGAAGCTCTCCGATTTGGGGTCATACACCGCATGGCCGCTGACATCGCTGGGCATCAGGTCGGGGGTGAACTGCACACGGCCGTAGTCCAGCTCCAGTGCCTGCGCCAAGGCACGCACCAGCAGGGTCTTGCCCAGCCCGGGAACGCCTTCGATCAGCACATGGCCGCCGGCCAGCAGCGCGATCAGGATCTGGTCGAGCACCTCGGGCTGGCCGATGAAGGCGCGGCCCACGGCGTCGCGCACGGCATCGACGCGTTCGACCAGGCTCTGGCCGGTCAGCGCGGGCGGGGACAACGGCGGCGGGGCGGATTGATCGGTCATAGCAGGTTTCTCATCTGGATCAACAGGCGGATGCGCTCACGCAGGGCCGCCACATCCTTCGATGGCGGCACCTGCAAAGCGGTCTGGACACGGGAATGCGGCCACTGCAGCAGGCTGGCGATGGCATGCACCTGCGCCTCGCCGCCGAGGGCGGCAGCGGTGGGTGCACGCCGCCGCAGCCGGGCCAGGAAGGCGCGGCGGGTGGCGTCGTACAGCAGCGGTGCCTTGCCATAGCGCAGCAGGTGCTCGCCGCTGGCACGCACGTGTTCCAGCAGCGAGCGGCGTTCGGTGGCCGGCGCCGGCAGCAGGCTGCCCAGCCGCTGTGCGCGCTGCCACAGCCAGCCCAGCAGCGCCAGCAGCAGCGGCACCCACACCGGCCAGCCCTGGTAGAAGAGGCGCGACCACAGGGTGGGCGGGCGCGAGCCGTAGATCAGCCAGACGGTGCCTTCGGCATAGTTCGGGTCGAGCACATGGCGGGTCAGGTCGCGGTGGGCAATGTCGTGCAGGCCGTCGGCCAGGCTGCCTTCGGGGTCCGCCGCATCGAAGCTGCGCGGGGTGCCTTTCAGGAACTCCATGTCCGACAGCACATCGACGCTGCCATCGCCCCTGCGCAGCCGCGCGAACACCAGGCCCTCGTCATCGCCCCATTCGCGCTCCACACGAATGCCGTCGGGCACGTCCACGCCGAAGCGGCGGCCACTGCAGAACTCGGCATGGCCCGGGTCGTCGGCAATGTGGAAGGCCTTGCAGGCGCTCTCGTAGTACTCCGTATCCACGCCCAGCGCATCCAGCAACGGGCCCTGCGGGGCGTCTTCGTTATCGGACAGCGGCGGCGTGCGCAGCAGCAGGTGGCCACCCTGTTCCACCCACGCGAGCAGCGCCTGCGCGGTGGGGGCGGGCACATCGGCGGTGTCCTGCAGCAGCACCACGGTGTCGGCCGGCTTGAGCTGCATGCGCGGCAGGTCCAGGCGCGGGCTGGAATGCACGGTGATGCCATCGGCACGCAGCGCCTGGCCCAACACGTACAGCGGGTTGTAGCTGGCTTCGCCCTGCGGCGGCCGGTGCTCGGTATGCACCACGCGTTCATGGCTGCGCAGGAACAGGATCGCCAAGGGCACGCCCAGCACCAGCAGCACGCCCAGTACGATCAACCAGCGCAGGCGGGCACTCATGCGCGCCACCGGAACTGGGTCTGCAGGGTGGTGGCCAGGTCGTCGAACTCGTCCGGCTCGGGCAGGCGGCCGGCGTAGGCGGCGTACTGCCAGACCCGCACGATGCGGGCGAACAGGGTGCGGTCGGCCTCCACCGGCATGCGCCGCGAGGCGCGCAGGCACTGGGCCTCGGTCGCGCCCGGTGGCAGCACCACCCCGGTACGTTCGCTCATCGATTCCACGCTGGCGCGGTACAGCAGTGCCAGTGCCTGGCGCGGACGGCCCTGCTGCCACAGCTCGCGTGCGCGCGAGGCCGGATCCGACGGAATCACGTCGGGCAGTTCCACCGTTTCTTCGACCACCGGCTCGGCTGTCCCACGTCGTGTCACGCCGGTACCGCGCAGCCAGCGCAGCCACCACGGCGCGGTAGCGATCAGCCCCAGCACCAGCAGCCCGACCAGGCCCCACAGGATCCATTCGGCGATCTGCGCGGGCAGGCGCGGGCCGCGTGCGAAGGGATTGCGGTCCTCGTTCGCCTTGGGATCCTCCTTCTTGTTCTTCCCGGCCTCGCTGAGCGTGCGCTCCCAGCGCTTCACCTCACGCGTGGGCGTCACCAGCGGATCTTCGTAGGCGCGCTGCACGGCCTGGCGAAAGCCGGCGGTGTCGGCACTGCCGAAGATCACCGCCGGGGTGTTGGACGGATCGTCGGCGGGCACCGCCTCGGGGCCTTCCTCTTCCCCGTCACCGGCGTCGTCATCGGTACCCGTGGGTGCGGCGCAACTGGGCGCTTCTGAAGGCTCCTGCGCGCGCAGCCCGCCCATCGGCCAGCACAGCACCAGCGCCAGCACCAGCAGCGGCGCCGCCTGCTGCAGGCGGTCACGCATGCGGCGGAACGCGATTTCCACGTCCCATGCTTCCATCTCGGTGCGGCGGTTGAGGTACAACGCGAAACCGGCACCGGCGTAAAACGGCCCGATCAACGTGGCCGCCAGCCAGAACAGGGCATTCACTCCCAGCTGTGCCCATGCGGGCATGTTCTCGCGCATCATCTCCCACGCCGCGCGCCACGAATCGGACAGCAGTTCGAGGGGGACGAACAGGAAGATCGCCGCGATGCAGCCGCTGACGATCACCAGCTCGAACACCATGCACATCAGCGTGAGCAGCACGGCATGGCCGAACGTGCCGCCGAGCACGGCGCGACGCCGGACGCTGCGCTGCGGGGCATCGCTGCCTTCCAGCAGGTTCACCGGCATCAGCAGCGAGCGGAACGGGCTGAAACGGCGCCAACCGAGGTACCCCCAGAACCCGTTCCAGCCCCAGTGCCGCTGCGCGCGCAGGGTCTGCAACGGACGGGGTTCGTCGCCGAACACGCCGCGCGAGATCACATACAGCGCGATCCGGTCCGATACCGGTTTGAGCCACCACATCAGCAGCCAGGCCCAGCCGAACGCATCGGCCCACCATGCAACGGCATTGATCACGGCGAACAACGGCAGCGACACCGCGACCAGCGGCAGCCAGATCGCCCGCGCGTGCCGGCGCACCAAGGCAGTGCCCAGCTCCATCGCTTCCCATCCGGAACGCGCGCGCAGGGTGACGTTGAGCTGGTCAATCCGCATGACCGTCCCCTCGACCACCGCGCCACAGCCACACGAACACCAGCGTCCACAGCACTGCGGCCACGCTGTACTTGCCCCATGCGGGCACGGCCGCAATGGAGGACCAGAACGCCTCGATGAAGGCCGCCACCAGCAGCATCGCCGCCACCCCCAGGCACAGCCGGGCACCGATGATGCCGCCTTCCACCAGCGCATCGATGCGCCGGCGCCGGCCGGGCGCCAGCAGCTTCATGCCCAGCTGCAGGCCGGCACCGCCGGCAATGACGATGGCGGTGAGCTCGAACGCGCCATGGCCGCAGACGAAGCGCCAGAACGGATCGCCGTGGCCGATGTGCTGCAGGTGGCCGGCCGCCGCGCCGATGGTGAGCCCGTTGAACAGCAGCACCAGCACCGTGCCCAGGCCGGCCAGCAGCCCGCTGGCGAACGTACGCAGGCCGATGCTGATGTTGTTCATGATGTAGTAGCCGAACATCATCCAGTCCGTGCCACTGTCGCGGCCCAGGTTCGGCGAGGCCGGGTCGTACATGCGTTCCAGCGAAGCGATATCGCCGTTGTCCATCAGCATGTGGATCACATCCGGGTGCCACTGGAGCAGCGCGAAGCTTCCCACCAGCGGCAGCACGAACAGCGCGGTGGCCACCCACATGCTGCGCGCTTGGCTGCGCACCAGCTGCGGGAAATCGGCCAGCAGGAACTCCAGCGCGCGGCGCCAGCGCGGCGGCGGCGTGCGGTACAGCAGGCCATGGCCCTGCTGCATCAGCAGTTGCAGGCGCGCCACCAGCTGCGGGCTGTAGCCGCGCTTGCGCGCAAGCGCCAGCTGCTGGCACAGCCGGCGGTAGTGCTGCGGAATGTCTTCATCGTTGAGCGCAGACGGATCGGGCGAACGGCGCGCATGCCGCGGCCGGTCACCGCGCAGCGCCAGCCAACGTTCCAGCGCCTGCCATTCGGCCTGGTAGCGGGCCACGAACTGTTCCTGCCTCATCGGCGCCCCAGCAGCCAGTTGGCCATGGCATACAGGCGCAGCACGCCGACCTGGCCCTGGCCACCGCTGATCGGCGCGGCCACCGCCGCCAGTTCCTGCTGGCGCGGGCCGGACAGACGCGGTGCACGATCGGCGAATGCGATGATCGCCGCCTGTTCGGCCGGCTGCAGCGGCTGCGGCGGCGCCAGCACGGTATCGATGGCCACGCTGGCCGACCCCGGCCGGGCACTGTCATGCACGACCACGGTGCCGGCTACCAGGTCGCCCAGGCGCCGGCCATTGCGGTCGAACAGGCTCGACAGCAGCCCCAGCGCATAACCGAACGGCAGCATGTCCACGGTGCGCAGCAGGTTGCGTGTGATGGCGGCCATCCAGCCGATGGGCGCGCCGTCCTGGGCCACCACGCGCAGGCTCATCGCCCGTTTGCCCAGGGTGCGGCCCCAGCAGGCTTCCTGCACGATGGTGTACGCCCACATCAGCAGGAACATCAGGCCCAGGTAGAGGCCCTGGCCGAATTGGCCCAGCAGGGTGAGCGGAATGCTCAGCAGCATCAGCGCGGCGACGCGGATCATGAAGTCGATGGCCCAGGCCAACGCACGCGGCACCGGCCCGGCCGCCGGCAGGTGCAGTGGCACGCCTTCGGGCGTGATCACTTCACGGTAGGTATCCAGCATGGGTGCGCTCATGCGCACGCGTCCCTCCGGACGGCTGCCAACGGCATGCGGTTCTCGACTGCTTCCTGGGTCGGACACCGACTTTACCGTGTGCGGGGTCACATTCCCAAATACTTGTCCTTCAACCGCACATAGTGGTCGGCCGAATAGTGCAGCGACTCGATTTCCTGCTCGCTGAGCGTACGCACCGGACGCGCCGGATTGCCTACCCACAGCTCGCCTTCGCCGACCACTTTGCCCGGCCCGATCACCGCGCCGGCGCCGACGAAGCTGTGCCGGCTCACCGTGGCGCCATCGAGAATGCACGCCCCCATCCCGATCAGGCTGTACTCGCCGATGATGCAGGCATGGATGATGGTGCCGTGGCCAACGGTAACCCCCTCACCGATCAGGGTGGGGTAGCCGCCCTTGTTGTAGGGGCTGTGGTGGCTGACATGGATGATGGTGCCATCCTGGATGTTGCTGCGCGCGCCGATCCGCACATGGTTGACGTCGCCGCGGATCACCGTGCCCGGCCACACCGACACATCGTCGCCGAGCACCACGTCACCGATGATCGTGCAGGCCGGGTCGATCCAGGCGCGCTCGCCGACGATGGGAAAGGTATCGAGGAAGGGACGAAGGGGGGACATGGTGACGCTCCACAAGGCAGGCCACCATGATACCGCCGTGGTTACGCCACCCGGCTGCGCCGTGCGCGCTCCAGGTGCACCAGCAACAGCGAAATCGCGGCCGGGGTCATGCCGGGGATGCGCTGGGCCTGGCCGATGGTCTGCGGGCGTACCCGCTCCAGCTTCTGCTGCACTTCGGCCGACAGCCCGCGCACGCTGGCGTAATCGAAGGCCGCATCGATCGCGGTGTTCTCATGGCGCTGCTGGCGTTCGATCTCCTCGCGCTGGCGGTCCAGGTAGCCGGCGTACTTGACCCCGATCTCGACCTGCTCGGCGACCTTCGCATCGGCCACGCCCGGGCCCAGCGAGGGCACCTGCATCAGCCTGGCGTAATCCAGTTCCGGGCGCTTGATCAGGTCCAGCACGTTGGTTTCGCGGCTGACCGCCACGCCCAGCGCGGCTTCCACTTCGCGGCCCAGCGCGTTGGCCGGGGTCGCCCACAGCGCACGCAGGCGCGCCGATTCCTGCGCCACCGCCTCCTGCTTGGCCTGGAAGGCTGCCCAGCGCCGGTCGTCAACCACGCCCAGCTCACGGCCGATGCCGGTCAGGCGCACGTCGGCGTTGTCTTCGCGCAGCTGCAGCCGGTACTCGGCGCGGCTGGTGAACATGCGGTACGGCTCGGTGGTGCCATGGGTGATCAGGTCATCCACCAGCACGCCCAGGTAGGCCTCGTCGCGGCGCGGGCACCAGCCCGCTTCGTCGCGCACCCGGCGGGCGGCGTTCAGGCCGGCCAGCAGGCCCTGCGCGGCGGCCTCCTCGTAGCCGGTGGTGCCGTTGATCTGCCCGGCGAAGAACAGCCCGGAGACCGTCTTGGTTTCCAGCGTATTGTTCAACCCGCGCGGGTCGAAGAAGTCGTACTCGATCGCGTAGCCCGGCCGCGTGATGTGCGCGTTCTCGAAGCCGCGGATGCTGCGCACCAGCGCCAGCTGCACATCGAACGGCAGCGAGGTCGAAATGCCGTTGGGGTAGATCTCCACCACGTCCAGCCCCTCGGGCTCGACGAAGATCTGGTGACTGGCCTTCTCGGCAAAACGCACCACCTTGTCCTCGATGGAGGGGCAGTAGCGCGGGCCGATGCCCTCGATCTGGCCGCTGTACAGCGGGGAGCGGTGCAGCGCGCCGCGGATGATCTCGTGGGTGTGCTCGCTGGTGTGGGTGATCCAACAGCTCACCTGGGCCGGGTGCTCAGCCACGCTGCCCAGGAAGGACATCACCGGGCGCGGGTCGTCGCCGGGCTGCTCGTCCATCACGCTGTAATCCAGCGAGCGGCCATCGATGCGTGGCGGGGTCCCGGTCTTGAGCCGGTCGATCACGAACGGGCGCTCGCGCAGGCGCGCGGCCAGTGTGGTGGCCGGCGGGTCGCCCATGCGGCCGGCGGCGTACTGGGTCTGCCCAACGTGGATCTTGCCGGCCAGGAAGGTGCCGGCGGTGAGCACCACGGCCGGGGCATCGAACCGCAGCCCGGTCTGGGTGACTACGCCACGCACGGCGTCGCCTTGGATGACCAGGTCGTCCACGGCGGCCTGGAACACGGTCAGGTTCGGCTGCGCTTCGACCATGCCACGGATGGCCATCCGATACAGGTTGCGGTCGGCCTGGCAGCGGGTCGCGCGTACGGCCGGGCCCTTGGAGGCATTGAGCGTGCGCCACTGGATGCCGGCGCGGTCGGCGGCATGCGCCATGGCGCCGCCCAGGGCATCGATTTCCTTGACCAGATGGCCCTTGCCGATCCCGCCGATGGCCGGGTTGCAGCTCATCGCGCCGATGGTTTCCACGTTGTGGGTCAGCAGCAGGGTGCGTACGCCGCTGCGGGCAGCTGCCAGCGCGGCTTCGGTGCCGGCATGGCCGCCGCCGATCACGATGACGTCGTAGCCGTAGAAAGAATCGGTCATGGGGTGCTCTGGGCAGGGCCGGTACGGCCCGGAACCGCCCTGGGACAGGGCGCGGTGGTCATTTTAGCGCCGTTCGCGCCGGGTCCGTGAACGGGGGCCTGCAAAAAAATTCGCAATCAACCCTAAAGTTGGCACGTTCTCTGCAGATAACCCAATAGCACCCAGGATGGCAGGCGCCGAAAGGCGCTACGGATCGGAATTGGAACAGGGGCCGATCCATGCGCATCCCGGGGAAGCAGAAGGGCCGGCAGTCGGGGGACTGTCGGCCCTGTTTTTATCCCCCGGAAGACAAAAGGCCCCGCCATTGGCGGGGCCTTCTGCGTTGTAGGTGCCGACATCCGACAGGGCCGGAACAGGGGGGATCCAGATGTTCCTGTCGGATATCGACATAGAGCTCAATGTGACGCCCCTTGTCGTTTTTGTCACTTTTCGACCGGGGCCGTCACCACCCGGCTAGATTGAACTGCCAAGCGGGTGAAAATCAAGCGTTCTCAATTCTCATTTGTGCGCTGGTTCAACTTATTCATGTTCCGCCACGGTGAGCCGTTGGTCCGCTGCGCCGGCGGGTTGGGCCGGGACTGCGGCACGCTCACCGGACGCTGTTGCTGCTGCGGCTGGGGGCGCTGCTGCGGCGGGCGGTCCGGACGCTGTGGGCGCCCCACCGAGTCCATGTTCCGCCACGGCGAACCGCCGTTGTAGGGCGGGCGCGGACGGTCCGGCGGGCGCACCTGGCCACCATTGCCGTTGCCCGGGCGGGGCGGCGGGCGGTGGTGGTGGTGCGGCGGGCGGTAGTTCGGGTACGGTCGGTAGATCGGGTAGTTGCTGTAACCACCGTAGCCGCCATAACCGTAATAGCCGCCACCACCGTAGTAGCCGCTGCCGTAGCCATACGGGTAGCCGGCGGGATAGCGGTACTCCACCGACGGGGCGCCATGGTAGTAGCCGTTGCCACCACCACCGCCGCCCACGTAGTCATAGGTCGCGCAGCCAGACAGCGTCAGCAACAGGCTGCCGGCAAGCATGAGGCGCATTTTCATGAAAGGGTCCCCCTGGGGTATGGGCCCAGCTTCAGGCCGCCGCATTGAATCGGCCCTTAACTTTGCCCGGGCCGGATGAACGGTTGCCATCGTGGCACGTTAATCTTGTGTCATGACCGATTCATCCCTGCCCTGTGCCGATGACCTGTTGGCCGCTGCCGCCCGGATCGCGCCGCACGCCAGCGTGACCCCGGTGCTGCAGTCGCAGGTGCTTGACGCGTTGAGCGGGGCGCGGCTCGCGTTCAAGGCCGAGCACCTGCAGCGCGGCGGTGCCTTCAAGTTCCGTGGTGCCTGCAATGCGGTCTGGGCGCTGCCCGAGGCCACTGCCGCGCGCGGGGTGGTCACCCATTCCTCGGGCAACCACGGTGCGGCGCTTGCACTGGCCGCCCGCACCCGGGGCATTGCCTGTCATGTGGTGGTGCCGGAGGGCGCGGTGGCGGCCAAGCTGGCCAACATCGTGCGCCACGGCGCCACGCTGTGGCGTTGCGCCCCGACCATTGCCGCGCGCGAGGCGATGTGCGCCCAGGTCGAGGCCGACACCGGCGCTGCCCTGGTCCATCCGTATGCCGACTCGCGGGTGATGGCCGGGCAGGGCACTGCAGCCCTGGAGCTGCTGGGCAGCCACGGCCCGTTCGACACCCTGGTGGTGCCGGTGGGCGGCGGTGGCCTGGCGGCCGGAACCCGGCTGGCGCTGCAGGCAGCGGGCCCGGGCACGCATCTGGTGCTGGCCGAGCCGGAGGGTGCGGCCGATACGGCCCGCTCGCTGGCCGCCGGCGAGCGGCGCCTGGACTTCACCCCCGACACGATCTGCGATGGGCTGCGCGGTACGCTCGGCGCGCCAAACTTCGCGCTGCTGCAGGGCGCGGCCGAGGTGGTCACCGTGGACGATGTGGCCACCGTCGCGGCCATGCGCCTGCTCTGGCAGGTGCTCAAGCAGGTGGTGGAACCGTCCTCGGCGATTGCCCTGGCAGCCATCCTGTCCCAGCCCGCACGGTTTGCCGGGCAACGGGTGGGCGTGGTGCTGTCCGGCGGCAACGTCGACCTGGACGCCCTGCCATGGCGCGCGGCATGACCCGCCGTGCACGGGTCGGGCTGGGGGGCTGGCTGTGGCGGCTGTGCACGCTGCTGGCGGCGTGGCTGCTGTGCGTGACGGCCTGGATCGTCTGGGTAGGCGAGCGTGACCAGGCGGCCAAGGCCGATGCGATCATCGTGCTGGGTGCGGCCGCCTACGATGCCAAACCGTCGCCGGTGTTCGAAGAGCGCATCCGGCATGGGCTGGATCTGTACCGGCAGGGGTATGCGCCGCTGCTGATCTTCACCGGCGGCTACGGCGGCACCGGCGCGCGCTTTTCCGAATCCCAGGTGGCGCGCCGTTACGCGTTGAAGCAGGGCGTGCCGGACGACGCGATCCTGATCGAAACCGCCTCGCGCACCACCCGCCAGAACCTGGTCGAGGCGCGCCTGTTGATGGACCAGCACAAGCTGCGCCGGGTGATCATCGTCAGCGACCCGCTGCACATGGCGCGCGCGCTGCGCCTGGCCCGCGAACTGGGCATCGATGCGCTGGCCTCGTCAACGCCGAGCACGCGCTTCCGCAGCTTCCACACCAGCTGGAAGTTCCTGGCGCAGGAAATCTATTTCTTCCATCGAGACATGTTCCCGTCCGCCAACGGTTCCTGACCCGGGGCAGCCACGCAGGGCGTGGATCTACGCCCGTCGTAGCAACACGCCGTGCGTGTCCCACGGAAACCCTGCCAAGACGCCAGCCTGTCAGGTGGTCTTGCGCCGGATTGGAATCGCCGTCACCGGCACGCTGGCCACATCCTGCCCGCGCTCGCGAATCGGCGCGCCCGCATCCGGCGCCCAGGCGTGCGCGTAGATCACTTCCCAGCTGCTGGGCAGCGTGCCGTCTTCGCGGCGCAACGGTTCATAGGCGGCGCGCGCGGCCGTGAACCGGCCGCGCCCGGTCAACGTATGCCGGCGATCCTGGCGTGCATTGGTTGCGCCAATGGCGCGCAGCTCGCGCATCAGTGCATCCATGTCGGAATAGGTGAGCGTGAACAGGTCGCGGTCCAGCACCGGGTCGCGGAAGCCGGACATCATCAGCGCATCGCCGAACTGCGCAATCGGCGGGAACCGGCTCACGTGCGGGGTATCGTCGGCGCTGGCGAACGCATCACGCAGCTCGATCAGCGTTTCCGGCCCGAATGTGGAACACACCAGCAGCCCGCCCGGCTTGAGCACGCGGCGGAAACCGGCGAACACCGAGGGCAGGTCCTCCACCCACTGCAGGCAGAGGTTGCTGTAGATCACATCCACGCTCTGATCGCGCAGCGGCAGCGCCTGCGCATCACCGCACACGCGGGTGAACGGCTTCCACCAGCCGGCCTGCTTCTTCGCCTCGCGCAGCATCGGCTCGGCCATGTCCAGCGCGATCACCTGCGCCTTCGGCCAGCGCTTCTTCATGGCCGCGCTGGCGTGCCCGGTGCCGCTGCCCACGTCCAGCACCACCTCCGGCTGCCGGTTTTCCAGATAGTCCAGAGATTCGAGCAGCCGCTTTTCCACCTCGCGCTGCAGGGCGGCGGCGGCGTCGTAACTGCTGGCTGCACGCGAAAACGCGCGGCGGACGTGCTGGGGATCGAAGCTGGCGGTCATGTAAGGCTCACTATGCGGTAGCGCACGACCATTGGTCGTGCGCCGGAAACTCAAAACGTGCCGGGGTAAGCCCCGCCATCAATCAACAGGTTCTGCCCGGTGATGTACCCCGACTGCGCGCTGCACAGGAACGCGCATGCCGCGCCGAACTCATCGGCGGTACCGAAGCGCCCGGCCGGAATGTGAGTGCGCCTGCGCTCGGCGATCTGCCCGGCATCCACGCCCTGCTGCTGGGCCATGTAGGCGAAGTTGCCGCGCAGCCGGTCGGTGTCGAACTGGCCGGGCAGCAGGTTGTTGAGGGTGACATTGTGGGCCACGGTACGGCGCGCCAGCCCGGCGACGAAGCCGGTCAGGCCCGAGCGCGCGCCATTGGACAGGCCGAGGGTGTCGATGGGTGCCTTTACTGCAGAGGAGGTGATGTTGACCACGCGGCCGAAGCCGCGTTCGATCATGCCGTCCACCGTGGCACGGATCAGCGCGATCGGCGCCAGCATGTTCGCGTCAAGTGCGGCGATCCAGTCCTCGCGCTCGAACTGGCGGAAGTCGCCAGCAGGCGGCCCGCCGGCGTTGTTGACCAGGATATCCACCTGGGGGCACGCAGCCAGCGCGGCAGCGCGGCCGGTCTCGGTGGCGACATCGGCGACCACCGTGACCACCTTGGCGGCGCCCGGCAGCGCCCGCAGTTCGTCACCAGCGCGGGCCAGGGCTTCCTCACCGCGGGCGGCGATCACCACATTCACCCCTTCGCGCGCCAGGGCGCGTGCGCAGCCGAGTCCCAGACCCTTGCTGGCGGCGCAGACGAGGGCCCAGCGGCCGGCGATTCCAAGGTCCATGCATCAGCTCCGTAACAGGGGACAGGCGTACATGATCGGCGATGCGCGCGTGGGTCGGTCAGGAAAGCGAGGCAACGAAGTGTTGCAGCTGCGTCGCCACCTCGTCGGTATGGCCCAGGAACGGCGCGTGTCCGCCATGGGCCACCACATGCACGCTGGAACGCGGTGCCAGCGCGGCAGCGGCCTGCATCGCCCGCGCCGGGACCAGCCGATCGCGCTGCCCGGCCAACCACAGGCTGGGCACGGGCAGGCCGGGCAGGGCACCGCGCAGGTCGGTATGTTCCAGCAGACGCAGGCCCTCCTGCAGGGCCTGCGGGGTCGGCTCACCGCGCGCCACCAACGCTGCGCGCAGGGTGCGCAGTTCCTGCCGGGCGTGTTCGGAGCCCATCGCATCCAGGGCAAGGAAGCGCTCCAGCGTGCCGCGATAGTCCTGCGCCAGGTCCTGCCCGAACTGCTCGAAGACCGCCGTTTCCACCGCATGCGGCCAGCTCTCGCCGCGCACGAAGCACGGCGTGGCCGCGATCATCGCCAGCCCACGCACCTTGGGCAGCGTGGCCGCCGCATGCAGCGCGAACAGGCCGCCCAGCGACCAGCCGCACCACACGGCCGGCGGAGTCGCGCCGGCAATCGCACTGACCACGAATGGCAGGCGCAGCGGGGTGGCATCGTCGCGGCTGTTGCCGTGTCCCGGCAGGTCGACCAGGTGCAGCTCGAACTGCGCCGACAGGCGCTCCACCAGCGGCGCGAATACGCCGCCGTGCAGGGCCCAGCCGTGGATCAGGACCAGCGCCGGCCCGCTGCCGACCACCTCGATATGCATCCTCACACCCGACCGCCGTGCATCACGCGCTCAGCGCATCCAGCGTCTGCTGGCGCAGCACCTGGTCGCGTGCGTGGGCGATCGCATCGGTAAGCGCACGCACTTCCGGCACGGTGTGCAGCGCAGACAGCGTTACGCGCAGGCGCGCCTTGCCTTCCGGAACGGTCGGCGGGCGGATTGCGCTGACCAGGAAACCGGCTGCCTCCAGCGCCGCCGACAACCCCATCACCGTCGATTCGGCGCCGCACAGCAGCGGTTGGATCGGCGTATCGGAAGGCATCAGTTCCAGCCCATGCTGGCGCGCGCCGGCGCGGAATACGCCGACCAGTTCGGCCAGTCTTTCGCGGCGCCAGTCGTCGCGCCGTGCCAGCTTCACGGCGGCCAATGCCGCAGCAGCCTGCGCCGGCGGCACCGCCGTGGTGTAAATGTAGGGGCGCGCGGTTTCGGCCAGGTGCTGGATCATCGCCTCGTCGCCCACCACCAGCGCGCCGCTGCCACCCAGTGCCTTGCCCAGCGTGACCAGCTGCAGCGGCACGTCAGCCACGCCCAGCCCGGCGTCGGCCACGCAGCCGCGGCCATGCTCGCCGATCACGCCCACGCCATGCGCGTCGTCCACGTACAACACCGCTTCCTGCATGCGCGCCACCAGCGACAACGAACGCAGCGGAGCGATGTCGCCATCCATGCTGAAAACACCATCGGTGACCAGCATCGCCGCGCCATCGGGCGCGTGCTTGAGCTGGCGCAGCGCGCCCTCGGTATCCAGGTGCGGGTAGCGGCGCAGCCGGCACCCGGCCAGGCGCGTGGCATCAAGCAGGCTGGCGTGGTTGAGCCGGTCCTGCACGCACACATCGTCTTCTTCGCTGAGCAGTGCCTGCTGCACCGCCAGGTTGGCGGTAAAGCCGCTGCCGAACAGCAGTGCACGCGGGTAGCCCAGCCAGTCAGCCACTTCCTGTTCCAGCGCTTCATGCAGCGCATGGTGGCCGCAGATCAGGTGCGAGGCGGTCGCCCCGGCGCCTTCGCGCGCGGCGGCGTCCTGCAACGCGCTGACCACGCCGAACTGCTGGGACAGGCCCAGGTAGTCATTACTGCAGAAGCCGGTAAGCCACTGGCCATTGACCTCCAGGCGGACGCCATCGCGCCGGGTCACCGTGCGGCGCACGCGGATGCGGCCCTGCGCGTCGCTGAGCTTGCGCTGGGACTGGATGCGGTCGTGCAGGTCGGGACGGGCCATGGTGGTCACTGTCATGGGCAGGCAGGGCAGCTAGCGTACCCGGTTGCCGGGCGCTTCGCTGCACCGCCCGGGGAAGGGCTCAGGCCGCTTGTCCGCAGCCACCGCCCCCGGTGATATCGGCATGCACGGTACCGGGGTGGTCATGCCCGGACGCATCCACCTGCACCGCCATCGGGCGCAAGCCCAGCCGGCTGAACAGGGCCAGGTCGCGTTCGGTGTCCGGGTTGCCGGTGGTCAGCAGCTTTTCGCCGTAGAAAATCGAGTTGGCCCCGGCCAGGAAGCACAGCGCCTGCAGCTCATCGTTCATTGCCTCGCGCCCCGCCGACAGCCGCACCATCGCCCTGGGCATCACGATGCGCGCCACGGCGATCATCCGCACGAACTCGAACGGGTCCAGTTCGGCACTGCCATGCAGCGGCGTGCCGGGCACCTGCACCAGCCGGTTGATCGGCACTGAATCGGGGTGCGCGGGCAGGTTGGCCAGCGCCAGCAGCAGGCCGGCGCGGTGCGCACGGGTTTCGCCCATGCCGACGATGCCGCCGCAGCAGGTCTTCAGCCCGGCCTGGCGCACGTGTTGCAGCGTATCCAGCCGGTCCTGGTACTGGCGGGTGTGGATGATCGAGTCGTAGTAGTCCGGCGCGGTATCCAGGTTGTGGTTGTAGTAGTCCAGCCCGGCCTCGCGCAGGGCCATGGCCTGCGCGCCGTCCAGCATGCCCAGCGTGGCGCAGGTTTCCAGGCCCAGTGCCTTCACCTCGCGGATCATCGCCGCCACCTTGGGGATGTCACGGTCCTTGGGCGACCGCCACGCCGCGCCCATGCAGAACCGCGAGGCCCCGGCGGCCTTGGCCAGGCGGGCCTTGGCGACCACGTCGTCGGTGGCCATCAGCTTCTGCGCGCTCACCCCGGTGTCGTAGCGCTGGGCCTGCGGGCAGTACGCGCAGTCTTCCGGGCAGCCGCCGGTCTTGACCGAGAGCAGGGTTGAGACCTGCACCTCGGTGGGATCGAAGTGCTCCCGGTGCACGGCCGCCGCCCGGTACAGCAGCTCCGGGAGGGGCAGGTTGAACAGCGCCAGCAGCTCCTCGGGGTGCCAGTCGTGGCGGATGACAGAAGCCATGGGAGTGTCCTGACAGATTGGGGAACGAAGGGGCGGCAGTCTGGTGAGGTTGAAGGAGGCTGTCAACCATATGGACTTTCGAAAAGTTTACGATGCGCTGGGCTGGTTGGGGCATCACTGCCTGCCGCTGCGTTGCCTGGTCTGCGCCCATCCGGGAAACGACGGTCTGGATCTGTGCGCCGCCTGCTACGCCGAGCTTCCCTGGAACGACCATGCCTGCCCGATGTGCGCGCTGCCGCTGCCGCCGGACGAACCGGCCGAGGTGTGCGGTGCCTGCCTGACCGCACCGCCGCGGCAGGTCGGGGCGGCGGCGACCTTCCTGTATGCGCCGCCGATCGACCGGCTGGTGCTGCGCTTCAAGTTCCACCAGGACCTGGCCGCCGGGCGGCTGCTCTCGCAGCTGATGCTGCACGCTGTGCCGCACTTCGCGCAGTACCCGCTGCTGCCAATGCCGCTGCATGGTCGTCGGCTGCGTGAGCGGGGTTACGACCAGGCCCGGGAACTGGCCCGCCCGCTGGCGCGGGGGCTGCAGTTGCCGCTGTGGACCGGGCTGTGCCGCAGCCGGGCGACCCTGGCCCAGTCCACGCTGGACGCCGACGCGCGTCGCCAGAACCTCAAAGGCGCCTTCGCCGTGCGGGCGAGCCCGCCGGCCCGGCTGGTCCTCGTGGATGATGTGATGACCACCGGGGCGACTCTGGACGCCGCCGTGAGGGCGCTGCGCCGGTCCGGCCTGCAGGAGGCCATGCTGTGGGTCTGCGCCCGGGCGCCGTGAACCTTGCCATGGCCTGCACAGAACGTAGGCCTGGCATCGCGGTTGGACCTCCTGCCAGGAACACCGTCATTAGCCAGGCTCCGGAACTGCGGCTGTGCAGGTTGCGCTGAACGCCCCGGTTCGGGCCACAATGCTCGAAACAACGGGAGTACCGCAATGCGCAACGGATGGCGATGGTGCCTGGCAGCAGCCAGCCTGCTGCTGGTCACGGCATGCAACCAGGACGAAAAGGCGGGGCTGACCCCTGCTGCGCAGGGCAACCCGCCGCGCACCGATGTACGCATCGAAATGCGCCCGGTCGCCGAAGACGGCAAGCCGGGCGTCGAGGTGCGCTTCGCCGACGGGGAGACTGTCAAACTCGCCAATCCGCCCGTGTTCACAACGGGCGCTATTGCCCGGGTGCACCAGGCGCTCGACGCGGAAGGCAAGGCCACCGTGTACTACGCGTTCACCGAGGCCGCCGCGCCGCGCATCCATAGCGCCACCGAGCGCCTGGTCGGACGGACGATGGTGCTCACCGTCGATGGCGAACCGATCTCCCGGGCAACCCTCAGCGGCCCCTTCGGCGAGAGCATGATGACCTCGGGCCTTGAGGCAGACGAAGCCGCCGCGCTGGTTACCCGGCTCACCGGGCGACCGTAGCGCTGTCTAGCGGAACCGCGCTTCGATCTCCTCCAGCGTCTTGCCCTTGGTTTCCGGCAGCAAAAATGCGGCCACCAGGAAGTACAGCAGCGTGCAACCTGCCCAGAAGAAGAACATGCTGGCGTAGCCGTGGTGGCCCACGGTGGGCAGGAAGATCGCGGCGATCACGGTGGACACGAACTGGTTGAGCAGAAGCGCGATGCTCATGCCGTTGGAGCGGATGCGGGTGGGCATCAGCTCCGACAGCGCCAGCCACACGCATACGCCCGGGCCGACCGCGAAGAACGCCACGAACAGCAGGATGCAGCTGGCCACCAGCCAGCCGTGGGTAGGCGAGGGCACCGGGCCGATGACCGCGCGTTCGATCACCAGCGGTGCCTGCACGGCGGCGGCCGGGTCCGGGAACGGATTGAGGTGGATGCGGCGGAAGAACGCGCCGATCACGCTGTCGGCCGAGACCGCGTCTTCGCGGCGGATCTGCAGCGTGGCATCGATGGGATTGTCGCTGCGCAGCGAACGCACGTTGCTGAAGCCGCCGTAGGCGTAGGACACCGTGAGCTGCAGCGGTTGCCCGTCGGCGTTGCCATCCAGCCGCCGCCACTGCGCGGCATCCATCGGCAGCGACAGTGACTGCCCGTACACCTGCTGCTGCAGCGCGGCCTGGACATCCAGCCGCCCATGCTCGCTGCGCACGAACAGCAGGGCCGCACCGAGCAGGGCGATGGTGATGCCGCCGGTGCCCAGCATCAGCAGGAACTTGCGGCCTTTGCGATCCACCAGCACCAGCGCGACGATGGTCATCAGCGCATTGAGCAGCTTGATCGAGACATCGGCCCAGTTGGCCACCGCGCCAGGAAGCCCGGCCTGGTTGAGGATGTTCACCGCATAGGCCAGCACCGAGTTGATGCCGGTGGCCTGGGTGAAGGCCAGCACCAGGCAGGCCAGCACGAAAGGCCACACATAGCGGCGGCTCAGCAGTGGATCGCGCTTGGCGGGCGTGCCGTCGCTGGCCGGTGCGTCGGGTGCCTGCATCCGCGACAGCGTGGCTTCCACCTCCGCAGGCGCGACCGTGCGCTGCAGGGCACTACGCGCTTTCCCGATGCGGCCGCGCCGCACCAGCCAACGGGGCGATTCGCTGATAAACAGCGCGCCGCCGGTGAACACCACCCCGGGCAGCAGGCAACTCCAGAAGATGGTGCGCCAGGCATGGTCCTTCACCGCGAACAACAGGCGCTGCTGCTCCTCGCCGGGCAGGTGGCGCACCGCGGCCGCGGCAGCATCCACGCTGTGCGCGTGGTACAGCCCGATCACCGCCGCCAGCACCAGCCCGATGGTGAGCAGCAGCTGGAACATCGCCGCGCCACGTCCGCGCCGTTCGGGACTCAATACCTCAGCGAGGTACAGCGGCACCACCACGCCGATCAGGCCACCGCTGATGCCCTGCAGCAGGCGCCCCATCAACAGCGGCCCATAGCCTTCGGACAGCGCCATCACCGGAATGCTCGCGGTGAACAGCACCCCGGCCAGCAACATCGTGCCGCGCCGGCCGATCAGGTCGGCCACCGCGCCCGCGAACAACGAGGACAGCACGCTGCCCAGCAGCACCGCCGCCACCACGAAGCCGAGCTGCTGGGTGGTGAGATGCCAGCTGGCGGTGGCCGTGGCTTCCAGGTAGGGCAGCGCGCCGGCAATGATGCCGATGTCGATGCCATAGAGCAGGCCGCCCATGCCGCCGATGAAGAGCAGATAGCGCACCGGCCAACGCGGCGCATTGGCGGAAGCGGGCACGGGCATCACGGCGGAAGCGTCGTTCATGGTGCGGTCCTGTCTACGTTGGAACGCGCCGTTACGCGGCGCGGGATCACTCAGTCAAGCGCGATGCGTTCGCCTTCCACGACCACCTGCTGCACGTGCAGGTCATGGTCGAGCACGACCAGATCCGCCCACGCGCCGGGCTGCAGGCGGCCGCGGTCATCCAGGCCCAGATAGTCGGCGGGGTAGCGTGAAACACGGTTGGATGCGTCATCCAGCGCCAGTCCCAGCGCAACCAGGTTGCGCAGGGCCTGGTCCATGGTCAGCGCGCTGCCGGCCAGCGAGCCGCTTTCCAGGCGGACGCAGCCCAGGCACTTGTGCACGCGCTGCACGCCGAGCGCGTACTCGCCATCGGGCATGCCGGTGGCAGCGGTGGCGTCGGTCACGCAATACAGGCGCGGAATCGCGCGCAGCGCGGTGCGGATCGCGCCGGGGTGAACGTGCTGAAGGTCGGGAATGAGTTCGGCGTACTCGGCATGCGCCAGCGCTGCGGTGGCGATGCCGGGCTGGTAGTGGTCCACGCCGGTCATGCCGTTGAACAGGTGGGTGAAGCCGGCGGCGCCCGCCTCGAGCGCGGCCACGCCCTCCCCGTAACTGCCGGCGCTGTGACCCAGCTGCACACGGATGCCAAGTTCGCTCAACGCGGGAATCAATGCCAGGTGCTGGCCGATCTCCGGCGCCAGGGTCAGCACCTTGATCGGCGCGATGGCGTGCAGGCGGCGCACATCCTCAAGCGTGGCTTCCACCACCAGCGGCGGCTGCGCACCCAGGCGCTCGGCGCTGATGAACGGGCCTTCCAGGTGCACGCCCAACACACGCGCCATGCCGCTGTCGCGCTGCGCAATCGCGGTGGAGAGGCCCTGCAGCGCACGCACGATGTCGTCCGCCTCGGCGGTCATGGTGGTGCCCAGCAGCGCGGTGGTGCCATGCCGCGCGTGCGCGCGCGCCACCGTCTGCGCGGTATCCCCGCCCTGCATGATGTCCACCCCGGCACCGCCATGCACGTGCAGGTCGATGAAACCGGGAAGGATCAGCGGCACCTCGTCATCGCCACGGGGGTCGGCGTGGGCGCTGTTGATCGACACGATGCGCTGGTCAAAGGCGATGTCGCCGCGCACCCACCCGAACGGGGTCAGCACGCGGCCATGCAGGGTGGAAACCGGGTTCAAGGCGGCGACTCGGCAATGATCACTTCGATGCCCAGCTTCTGCAGCCCTTCCAGGTACTCTGCATCGATGCTGGCGTCGGTGATGATGGTGTGGACCTGGTCCAGGCGGGCGATGCGGTGCAGGCTGACGTGGCCGAACTTGGAGGCGTCGGTGAGCACCACCACGCGGCGTGCGCGCTCCACCATGCGGTGGTTGAGGCGGGCCTCGGCTTCATGGTGGGTGGTGAGCCCGAACTGCAGGTCCAGCCCGTCCACGCCCAGGAACAGGGTGTCGAAGCTGTAGGTGTTGAGGCTGGCTTCGGCCTGGCTGCCCTGCAGCGACAGCGACTGCTTGCGCAGCAGGCCACCGGTGAGCAGCAGTTCCACGCCCGGTGCGTTGGCCAGCTCCCAGGCGATGTTCAGGCCGTTGGTCATCACCGTCACGTCGCGGTGTTCGCGCAGGTGGCGTGCCAGGGTCATGGTGGTCGAACCCGAATCGATGATGATGTTGTCGCCGGCCCGCACCAGCCGCGCGGCATGCGCGCCGATGCTGTCCTTCAGCGGCAGGTTCAGGGTGTCCTTTTCATGGATGTCCTGCTCCAGCGGCGGCTTGCGCACCAGGGTGGCGCCGCCGTGGGTACGCGTGGCCAGGCCCTGCGCTTCGATGTGGGTGAGGTCGGCGCGGATGGTCACTGCCGAGACGCCGAAGCGCTCCACCAGTTCGCTGACCTGCACGTTGCCGTGTTCGACCAGCAACTGCAGGATCTGTTGGCGGCGCTGCCGTGTGTTGCGCATGGGGGCGATTCCATTCGGAAGGAAAGCCGAAGCTTACCGTTCCGAAAGCTCCGTCGCAGAAAAAGCTTCGTTATCTGCGCCGAACGCATTGCGAGCGCAAGCCCGGGCGTACTCGGCCAAGCGCAGCCCCACCTTGTGCCGGATCAGCGCCAGCGGTTCGGCCGCCAGCTCACCGGCCTGCACGGCGCGCAGCTGTTCGGGCAGGTACTGGCTGAGCAGCATCAGCGGGGGGGCATGGCGGGTGAGGTTGTCGACCAGGGTGGCCAGCGCGGCCTGTACGGACGGCTCACCCCAGTAGTAGCGGCTGCGGTCACTCAGGGAATAGGCGCGCAGCAGGCGTTGCTCGTGCGCGTCGCCCTGGTAGTAGCTGGCCCAGCTGCCCGGCTTGTCGAGCATGCAGCGGTCCAGCACGTCGATGATCCGTGACGCTTCCGCAGCGGGGAGGAGCTCGCGCTCGATCATCGCCAGCGCGAACACCGCTTCGCGGAACGCGTACGTCGCCGCCGGCCCGACCTTGAGGATGGCGAAGTGGTCGCGCACCAGCGCATGCAGACCGGCTTCGGTCTGGTAATCGGTGGAATGCGCTTCGAACACGATGCGCGGCTGGGTTTCCACGAACGCGGACAGCTCGCGGGCGGCAGCCGGGTCATAGTGGTGCACGCTGCTGTGGTCGAAATCCACGCCGGGCTGCACCACCATCGCAATCACGCGTTCCCAGGCGGGCAACAGATCCGGTGTGGAGAACGCCTCGCGATGGATCGCCAGCGTGATGGCGGCGGCGGTGGGCGTGGTCACGGCCAACCCGCCTTGCAACGACGCTTCGCCGCCAGGCACCGGCACTTCGGTACCGATCACGTACACCGGTGGCGGCAGTCCGTTCTCCGCGGCGGTGCGTTCGGCGATGCGCGCAAGTTCGGCTGAGCGCGCGGCCACGATCGCATCCGGCAGCGGGGTCGGGTCATCGGCGCAGGACATGCTGCAATCGAGGTGGATCTTGTGGAAGCCGGCGGCCACATAGGCGGCAATCAGGGTGCGCGCATTGGCCATCGCGACCTCGGCCGGTCCCTTCTGCCAGGCGTTCGGGCCGAGATGGTCGCCGCCCAGGATCAGCCGCTCCGCCGGGAAGCCCTGGCTGCGCGCCAGCTGCAACACGTAATCGCGGTACTGCGGCGGGGTCATGCCGGTGTAGCCGCCGAACTGGTCGACCTGGTTGGAGGTGGCTTCGATCAGCAGCACGGTACCGTGCGCGCGCGCGACCTGCATGGCGGCCAGCAGCACCTGCTCGTTGCTGCAGCACACGCTGTACAGGCCAACGGGCCGGCCCTGGCGATGGGCGTCGATCAACGATTGGACGGCGGACATGGCAACACTCCAGGTGCAGCGGAACGGAAAGAAAGGACTCAGTGCGCGGGATGGTGCTGGCGCGCCAGCAGCGCCGCGCCGCGCGCACCGCCGGCATCGCCGAAGGCCGGCGGCAGGATCGGCGGCACGCGCACCCCGTTGAACAGGTAGGGCGCAATGGCGGCGGGCAGGTCGCGGTACAACTGCTCCAGCTTCGACAGCCCGCCCCCCAGCACGATCACGTGCGGGTCCAGCGCCAGGATCAGGCTGGCGAAGCTGTAGCCGAGCAGGTCGCGGTGGATGGCCAGTGCCTGCAGCGCGATCGGATCGCCGGCCTGCGCCTGCTCCACCACGGCGGTGGCGTCGCAGGCCAGGCCGCCATGGCGTTCATGGATCAACGCCAGGCCGCTGCCGGAGACATAGCGCTCCAGGCAGCCGCGCAGGCCACAGCCGCAGTCCAGCAGCGGGAGGTCATGGCGCAGCTGCAGGGTGGCCGGCAGGCTCCAGTGGCCCCATTCGCCGGCAATGCCGTTGTTGCCGGCCACCAGCTTGCCGTCCAGGCAATAGCCACCGCCTGCGCCGGTGCCGAGGATCACCCCGAACATGCTGGGGTAACCGGCGGCGGCGCCGTCGTGTGCTTCGGACAATGCAAAGCACTGCAGATCGTTGCCCAGTGCCAGCGGGCGCTGCAGTCGTGCTTCCAGGTCATGCCCCACCGCGCGGCCACTCAGCGCGGGCACGTTGGCGCTCAACTGGCGGCCGCTGTCGCGATCGCGCACGCCGGGCAGGCCAAGGCCTACGGCAACGGAACGCGTGCCCAGCGCGGCATCCGCGTCGTCGACCAGCTGGCCGACGGCAGCCACAAAGGCCGCGTAGTCATTCGTGGGCGTCGCCACGCGCTGGCGGTAATGCACGTTCAGCGCAGCGTCGCAGGCCACCAGTTCGATCTTGGTGCCGCCGATATCGATGCCGTACCAGGTCTGCATGCGGTGCTCAGCCATGGGCGTGGATCGTCACGCCCTGCACCACGCGGTTGACCGTGCCATCCGGGAAGGGATTATCCGGGGTCAGCCCGAGCGCGGCCGAACGCTGCAGCGCGAAGCACTGCGCCATCACCAGCCACAGCGGAGCCAGCCACGGGTCGGGCAGGGCAGGTACATCCAGCAGGAAATCGCCGTCGGCACCGTCGCCGCCGGCCGGGCCGACCGAGATCACGCGCGCGGCGATGCCGTCGCGGCGCAGCTCTTCCAGCAGGTCCTGCTCGTAGCGTCGCGCCAGCGGCTGCGCGCTGCGCAGCACCACCACCAACGTGGTGCCGTCGAGCGTGGATTTCGGCCCGTGGCGGAACCCGAGCGGGCTGTTGGCCAGCGCCAGCACCCGGCCGGCGGTGAGTTCCAGCACCTTCAGCGCTGCCTCGCGCGCCGTCGCTTCCAGTGGACCACTGCCCAGGTAGATCACACGCGAGATATCGGCGCGCGCGAGCGTTGCGACCGGGGCGTCCCATTTGCCTAGCGCCTGCGTACCGCGCTCGGCCAGGCTGCGCAGGCGCGCAATGCGCTCGGCCCATAACGCGCCATCGAACACGCTCAACGCAGCCAGCAGCATGCAGCTCAGGCTGCTGGTCATGGCGAAGGCACGGTCGCAGCTGGCCGGCGGCATCAGCAGCGACAGGGTATCGCCGCGGCCTTGGCCGCGCTGGGCCAGCGCGCCGTCGGCGTTGCAGGTGATGTCCAGGAAGCGTGCGTCGTCCACCTGCGCCCGCACCAGGTCCACCGCCGCCACGCTTTCCGGGCTGGAGCCGCTGCGCCCGAACGACACCAGCAGGGTCGGGCGGTCGCGCTGCAGGTACAGCGCCGGATGGGTGAGCAGGGTAGTGGTGTGGATGGCACGGACGTCTGCCGGCCACTGCGCATTGATCTGGTCGGCGACCATCTCGGCGATGAAGCCCGAACTGCCAGCACCGGTAAAGATGACCCGCTGCCCGGGCCGGCGCAGCGCGTCACCCAGGAACGCATCGATGCGTTCACGGGCGCCCTCCAACACGTCGGCCAATGCCAACCACAGCGCCGGTTGCTGCGCGATCTCTTCAGCGGTGTGCGCGCCACCCAGGCGCTGCCAGGTGGGCATATCGGGGAGCAGAGTGACGTCCATTCGCTATTCCTGTTGGGCGACCGCACGATCAGCGTTTTCTTTCGAAATGTCAAATATCGAAAGATTAAAATAAGATGTCTCGATCACAGTTTTCATTCGAAATGTCGGTCTCTGCCGGAATTCACGTCGCTATCCCTTCGCTGGACAAAGGAAAATTCACCCATTCAGCGGGCAGAAAGAAAGTGGTGCTTCGCATCATCTTTCGTTTTGGTAGAATTCCTAATATTTTTCCTTTTCAATTTCTTGACATCTTTCGATCGCCTGCCCCATAGTCGGCCGCACTGGTTTCGGACACCCGCCAAGCGCGGGCCTTGGGGGCGAAGTGGTTACCCGTTGTCGACGCACCGTACTGGCTACCTCTGTTCTGGCGCTGTTGGCCGCCACGCCAGCGCTGGCCGCACCAGTGGGCAACCTGAGCGCGTTACGTGCCGAGCCGGCAGCGTCGGCCACTGCCTGGACCCTGACCACCGATACCGGCATGAGCGTGCGCGTGGACCTGCTGCGCACCGACCTGCTGCGCGTACAGGCCAGCCGCACCGGCAGCCTGCAGCCGGCCGGCGACAAGGCTGCCCCCATCGTGCTGCCGCAGCCGACGGCTCCCGTGCCGTTCCAGCTGGAAGAAGATGGCGACGAAGTACGCATCCGCACCGATGCGATGGTGCTGCACATCCAGCGCCAGCCGCTGCGCCTTGCATTGGACCGGCGCGAGGCCGGCAAGGACCTGCCACTGTGGCGCGAACTGCAGCCGTTGGACCTGGACACCGCGCAGAGCGTGCAGGTGCTGAGCAGCCAGGCCGACGAACAGTTCGTCGGCGGTGGCCAGCAGAACGGGCGCTTCGCCTTCAAGGGGCGTGAGCTGGAGGTGTCGTATTCCGGCGGCTGGGAAGAGGGCGATCGCCCCAACCCGGCGCCGATGCTGCTCAGCTCCCGCGGCTGGGGCATGCTGCGCAACACCTGGAGCGATGGCAGCTACGACCTGCGCCAGGCGGACCAGGCCATCCTGCTGCACCGCGAGGATCGCTTTGATGCCTACTACTTCGTCGGCGCGGGCCTGCCCGCGCTGCTGGACCGCTACACCGCACTGACGGGGCGCGCCGCATTGCTGCCGCGCTGGGCGTTCTCGTACGGCGATGCCGACTGCTACAACGATGGCGACAACATCAAGAAGCCCGGCAGCGTGCCGGAAGGCTGGCGCGATGGCCCCACCGGCACCACCCCGGACGTGGTCGACAGCGTAGCCAGGCAGTACCGCGAGCACGACATGCCCGGCGGCTGGATCCTGCCCAACGATGGCTACGGCTGCGGCTACAAGGCCTTGCCGGAAACGGTGAAGGGCCTGGCCGGCTACGGCTTCAAGACCGGGCTGTGGACCGAAAACGGCGTGGACAAGATCGCCTGGGAAGTGGGTACCGCCGGCAGCCGCGTGCAGAAGCTGGACGTGGCCTGGACCGGCAAGGGCTACCAGTTCGCGATGGATGCCAACCAGTCCGCATTCAACGGCATCCTGCACAACTCCGATTCGCGACCGTTCCTGTGGACGGTAATGGGCTGGGCCGGTATCCAACGCTACGCGGTGGCCTGGACGGGCGACCAGAGCAGCAGCTGGGATTACATCCGCTGGCACATTCCCACTCTGGTCGGTTCCGGCCTCTCGGGCATGGCCTATGCCAGCGGCGACGTGGATGCGATCTTCGGTGGCAGTGCCGAAACCTTCACCCGCGACCTGCAGTGGAAAAGCTTCACCCCGGTACTGATGGGCATGTCCGGCTGGTCGGGGAGTGCGCGCAAGCATCCGTGGTGGTTCGACGAGCCCTACCGCAGCGTCAACCGTGACTACCTCAAGCTGAAAATGCGCATGACCCCGTACATGTACGGGCTGGCACATGACGCGGCCACTACCGGCGCGCCGATCCTGCGCGCGCTGATGTGGGATTACCCGCAGGACCCCAACGCCTGGAACGAAACCTACAAGTACCAGTTCCTGCTCGGCCGCGACCTGCTGGTGGCGCCGGTCTACCGCAGCCGGGCGGCCAGCCGGGGCTGGCGCCGCGATATCCACCTGCCGCAGGGGCGCTGGATCGATTACTGGGATGGCCGCGCGCTGCAGGTCGGTGCCGAAGGCCGGCAGCTGGACCGCCCGGTCGACCTGGCCACCATTCCCCTGTTCGTGCGCGCCGGTGCCATCGTGCCGATGTACCCGGAGATGTTGTACGACGGGCAGAAGCCGCTCGATGAGGTCACCTTCGACCTGTATCCGCAGGGCCGCTCGCAGTACACCCTGTACGAAGACGACGGCAACACCCGTCGCTACGAGAAGGGCGAATCCAGCCAGCAGCAGGTGACCATGCAGGCCCCGGCGCAGGGCAGTGGACCGGTGCAGGTGACCATCGACGGCGTGCGCGGGCAGTATCAGGGCCAGCTGGCAAAGCGCCGCTACGCGCTGCGCGTGCTCAGCCGGCAGAAGCCGGCGGCGGTCAGCCTGGAGGGTCGCGCGCTGCCGATGCTCGCTGACGCAGCGGCATGGCAGGCCGCGCCGGAAGGCTGGTACTTCGATGCCGGCGAGCGGCGCGGCACCGTGCACGTGCGTACCGTCCCCACCGACATCCGCCAGCCGCTCGACTTCCAGCTCGATATCGCGCAGGCACCGGCCGCCGCAGACGATGTCTTCCCTCCCGCACCGGTGCTGGGCCGCGCGCTGCCGGCCGACAGCCTGCTGGTGGTCAACCGTCCGGCCGAAGAGCGCGGCTACGAACTGGAGAAGGCCTTCGACGACGATCCGGCTACCTGGTTCCGCACCGTGCGCAATCAGGCCGTGCGCACCGGTGCCCACGAATGGGTGATCGGCTTCGGCGAGCGCCGCCTGATCGACGGCATCGCATTGGCCCCGCGCAACGACCAGCACTGGAAGAGCGGGCAGATCCGCGACTACGAGATCTACCTGGCCGACACCAATGGCGAATGGGGCGAGCCGATCAAGCGCGGCCGCCTGGCGCTGAAGCAGGACCTGCAGCAGATCGACTTCCCCGCCCGTGCCGGCCGCCTGCTGCGCTTCCGCGTGCTCAGCGTGCAGAACCCGGACGGCGATGGGGCCGCTGGCAGCGACCCGATGGTCACCGCTGCGCAGGGTAGCGTGGCTCGTGCGGTGGATGCTTTGCAGCCACGCGACGTGGGCCCGATCACCCTGTCCACGTTCCAGATCCTGGAAGACCAGGTGGCAGAACGTCCGGCACAGCAGCGCTATCTATCCGAACTGACCTTGCCGGCTGCGGCCACCGCACAGGTGCGTGCCGACCTCGCCTTCCAGGGCGGCCAACCCATGCGCATGAATGGCCTGCTGTTCCGCCATGGCCTTGGCGTGGGCCCGGCCAGCCGCATCGACCTGCAGCTGCAGGGCCAGTGGCGCCTGCTGCGTGCCGACCTGGGCATTGACGATGCCTGCCGCAGCGCCGGTGGCATGCAGTTCCAGGTCTGGGGCGATGACCGCCTGCTCTATGACAGCGGTCTGGTGACGGCGCCGGGCGTGGTCAAACCTGAACTGGATATCCGCGGCCTGCAGCGCTTGAGCCTGCGCACGCTGGGCGCACAAGGCACGCAGCCCGCACAGGTGTGTGGCAACTGGGCCAATGCTGCACTGATCGGACAGGAGGGCGATACCGCCACCATCGTGTCGCCGTAACCCAGGAACGTATCGAAAAAAGAATTCCCCACCGTTTCCCGACTACGGCCCGCCGGCCGTGGTGCGGGGGACTGTTGCCCGAAACAACCCACCCAGGCAGCCCCACGCTGCGGAAGCACAAGGAGCCAAAGATGTTGAACGAACGCCATCGCCATCGCCGCATCCCCGCTACACCCTTGTCCGTCGCGTTGGGGCTTGCCCTGGCGGTGAGCGGTCCGGCATTTGCCCAGGACGACGACAGCGCCGTTGGCGCCAAGGCCAAGGCGGATGCTACCGAACTGGCCCGGGTGCAGGTCACTGGCTCCAACATCCGCCGCAGCGACGTGGAGACCTCCTCGCCGGTGCAGGTGATCAGCAAGCAGGACATCGAGAACATGGGCGCGCGCACGCTGCTGCAGGTGCTCGACAATCTGCCCGCCGCGCGACCGGGCCAGCAGGATTCACGGTCGCTGTTCACCGGTTCCGACGGCGCTTCCCAGGCCAACCTGCGTGGCTTGGGTGCACAGGGCACGCTGGTGCTGCTCAACGGCCGTCGCCTGTCGTACTACGGTGCGCCGGCCGGCTTCCAGACCCAGTTCGTCAACATCGACGCGATCCCGGCGGCCGCCATCGAACGCATGGAAGTGCTTACCGATGGCGCCTCTGCCGTCTACGGCACCGACGCGGTGGCCGGCGTCATCAACGTGATCACCAAGCGCTCCTACCAGGGCGCCGAGATCAACATCACCGCCGACAAGTCGTCACGCATCGATTCCTACGGCGAGCAACAGGGCAGCATCACTGCCGGCTTCGGCGACCTGGATGAAGACCGCTACAACGTCTACGCCTCGGTGAACCTCTACCGCCGCAATGCGATTCCGCTGAGCGATTTCTACGACAAGCGGCCCCCGCAGTACTACGTCAACAACCCCAACTATGTCCCCGGCCTGCGCCTGGGCACCGGCAGCAGGCCGGGTGAGTTCAACCCGGGAAGCTTCTTCGCGTTCGATCCCACCACCAACGCGCTGAAGCGTGAGGCTGCGCCGGGCTGCAACAACGTGCTGGTCGAGGCTGCCGGCACACGCTGCATCTGGGAAACGTGGATGAACCGCGAGATTGACGCCGGCGCCAAGACCGAGCGCGCCACCGCCTATGTCAGCTCGCACTTCCTGATCGGCGACACCACCGAAGCCTTCGCCGAAGTCACCTACACCGATATCGACCTGACCGCCAACGGCGGCACGCCTTCGGCGTACAACACCAGTACCGGCAATCCCTCGAGCTGGTATTCGCGCAACACCGGAAACACGGTCAACCAGTTCCTCACTCCCTACCTCGGACCCAACAACGTCTACAACCTGGCCAGTCCCGAACTCAAGGCACTGATGGGCGGCGTGGTGGGCCTGAACTACCTGATGCAGGATGTGGGCGACGGCCACTTCGGCCAGCGCAACACCGACCAGAGCTACCGCGTGCTGGCCGGGCTGCGTGGCAGCCTCGGCGAGGACTGGAACTGGGAAACCGCCTTCGCCACGGCGGGCACGCACTCTGTCACCTACCAGACCATCAACGTGAACCTGGACGGCTTCGAACGCGCGTTCGGACCGTACACGATCGACCCGGGCACGGGCCGGGTGATCATCTCCGACAACCCGGCCTACCAGTTCGGCGTCATCAACGAGGCCAACGCCAAGCTGATCCGCGAGGCATACCCCACCTTCGACATCCAGTCATGGACCCGCCTGCATACGCTCGACGGCAAGATCGAAGGCCCGCTCTTCAGCATGCCGGCCGGCGACGTGCGCGCCGCCTTCGGCTTCAACGCCACCCGCGAAACGTTCTATACGCCGGGTAACGAAGACGCCGCCAACGGGCTGATCACCCAGCAGGGCGGCTCGTGGTTCGATGGCAAGCGCAACACCTACGCGCTGTTTGCCGAAGCCGTGGCCCCGCTCACCGACAAGCTGGAGCTGGATGCGGCGCTGCGCGTGGACAAGTACCCCAACTTCAGCGCCAACCTGGCCCCGAAGATCGGCCTGAAATACCAGGTGCTGCCGCAACTGCTGCTGCGCGGAACCTACTCCGAAGGCTTCCGCGCGCCCAGCCTGGCCGAAGCGGGCACTGGTGGGGTGTTCGCCCAGCTCGGTGGTTTTGAGGACGACATCCGCTGCGATGAGACCAATGCCATCGCCAACCTGCTGCGCCAGTCCAACCGACCGGGCGACGTGGACCTGGGCAACACGCTGCTCAACAGCGACTGCAGCCGCACCGTGGCCCGCATGACCCAGCCCAACCAGGACCTGAAGCCGGAGAAGGCCAAGATCTCCACGCTCGGGTTCGTCTATGAGCCGGCGAGCTGGATGTCGATCTCGGCCGACTACTGGTTCATCTACCGCCGCAATGAGATCGCCGCGCCGGACTACAGCAAGGAACAGGACATCCTGTCGATGACCCGCAACCCGATCAGCGACAACGATCGGGCCAACGAGGCCGCGCTGGCGCAGATGTGCGCGGACCCGGCCAGCGGCGTGAGCTGCCCGGGCGCGCTGCCCGGCTACAGCGTGGGCAACGTGGCCGCCGTGGTGGGCCAATACAAGAACCAGGGCCGCACCCTGGTGGACGGCTTCGACATCGACGCACGCAGCCGCTTTTCGCTGGGCGGTTGGGGCGCGCTGAACATCGGCGTGGCCGCCACCATCGCGCGTCGCAAGGAAGCCTATATCGACGACACGGATCGCTGGTACTACGGCAACACCATCGGCTACTACGGCAACCCGCGCATGCGTGCCACGTTCAACGCCGACTGGTCCTACAAGCAGGTCACCACCAGCTTCTTCGTCAATTATGTGGGCGGCACCAAGTGGGCGTGGGACCGCGTGGACGCCGAAGACAACAACCCGGACACCTGCACCGCCGGCTCTCTTCCGGTGAACCCGGCCCAGTGCGACGGGTTGCCGTCGTGGTGGACCGCCAACCTGAGCGTGGGCTGGCGCCCGGATGACCATTGGAGCCTGGGCTTCACGGTCAAGAACCTGTTCAACCGGCTGCCGTTCTACGACCCGAACAGTTTCCTCGGTGACTCCAGTGACTATGCCAGCATCTTCGGCCGCAGCTACAGTCTGCAGGTCGGCTACACGTTCTGATTGTTCCAGCGCGCCGGTCAAGACGGCGCGCTTCCAAACGGAGTAATGTTCCATGAAGCGTAGGGAATTCATTGCCGCCGGTGCGGCCCTGGCCGCCACCAGCCTGTTGCCGCAGACCCCGGCCTGGGCACGCGGGCGCACGCTGCGCCTGGGCCTGATCGGCACCGGCATGCGCGGCCAGGTGCTGCTCAAGGAGCTGGTTCGCCGCGACGATGTCGAGGTGGTCGCGCTGTGCGACATCGAACCGATCATGCTCAAGCGCGGCATGGACATGGTGGCCAAGGCCGGCAAAAAGGCGCCCACCGCCTACGGCCAGGACGGCGACCGCAACGCGTGGAAACGGCTCCTCGAACAGCGCGGCCTGGATGGCGTGATCATCGCCACGCCGTGGGAATACCACGCCCCGATGGCGATCGCCGCCATGCAGGCCAAGGTCGCGGTGGGCTGTGAGGTGGTCGCCGGCATCACCCTGCAGGACCACTGGGACGTGCTCAAGACCCAGCTTTCCACCGGCACCCCGTACATGCTGCTGGAGAACGTCTGCTACCGCCGCGATGTGATGGCCACCCTGCAGATGGTGCGCAACGGCCTGTTCGGCGAACTGGTGCACCTGCAGGCCGGTTACCAGCACGACCTGCGCGGGGTGAAGTTCAACTCCGGCGATCCGTCGCAGCCGTACGACAGCGGCGTGGAATTCGGCCCGCATGCATGGTCCGAAGCGCGCTGGCGCACCCAGCATTCGGTGGACCGCAACGGCGAGCTGTACCCCAGCCACGGCATCGGCCCGTGCGCCATGTACACCGGCATCAACCGCGGCAACCGTTTCACCCATATCAACGCGTTCGCCAGCAAGGCGCGTGGGCTGCATGAGTACACGGTGGCCAAGAGTGGTGGCACCACCCACCCCAGCACCAAGGTGAAGTTCAAGCTGGGTGACATCGTCACCACCACACTGGCCTGCGAGAACGGCGAAACCATCCTGCTGCAGCACGACACCTCGCTGCCGCGCCCGTACTCCATGGGCTTCCGCGTGCAGGGCACCAAGGGCTTGTGGATGGATGTGAACCAGTCCATCCACATCGAAGGCCGCAGCCCGCCGCACAAGTGGGAACCGTTCAAGGCCTATCAGGACCAGTACGAGCACCCGCTGTGGAAGCGGCACGCCGACACCGCCGCCAGCGCCGGCCACGGCGGCATGGACTGGTTCGTGATCCACGCCTTCGTCGAAGCCCTCAAGGCCAAGGCGCCGATGCCGATCGACATCTACGATGCCATCACCTGGAGCGCGATCACCCCGCTGTCGGAACAGTCCATCGCCAACAGCTTCCAGACCCTGGAGTTCCCGGACTTCACCGCCGGCCTGTGGCAGCAGCGCAAGCCGATTTTTGCGTTCGACGGGACGTTTTGACCCCAATGCGTAGAGCCGGGCTCTGCCCGGCTCCGCATTACCCGCATCACACAGCGCGTGGCCTAGCGCGTGGAACGAACCGGCGTCAGGCGCCCAAGGGGCGCCCGAAGATGCGGCACTTTGAAGATGCTGCCGGGGGCGGCATCCTCCGCCTTGCGCATCATCTCCGGCCACCATTCAAGCAGGCGCGCAGCAGAATGGTAGAGATCAAGCGTGTTCCACCCTTTGGAAAGCACGAAGACGATCAACCCCAGATGCTGGATTGCGTCTCGCTCTTTCGTGCGTCGATGGTGTTGATCCAGGGTGACGTGGACCCGGACGCCTTGTTCCACTGCGATGTGGAACAAGGCGATATCCGACGTTCCAGCACCGATGAAGTCCCGCACATGAACCACCTCGTGGTCATGCTCGCGCGCGACAGGGTCTATCGATCTTGCCAGGGAAGAGGGGAGATTCTCGTCGATCTGTGCTTTCAAGACGCGATCTGCCGCTCGTAAGCCACTGCCACACGCACGGCGGCCTCCGGAATCTCGTAGATCCGGGCGACATGCCGGGCGTTGCTGCCCCTTGGCCTGAGTGAATCCACGATCGCGGCGGTGGGCACTCCGGAGCGGGTCAGAATGGGTTGTCCGAACCGGCGGTCAGGATCCAGCACGACCTCGCGCGAGCCCCGCACCGGGAACCATCGCGCTGCCATGTCATCCATCCCGAGCTCGATGCCTGAGCGAAGCGACGGGGCAATGACTCGCTTCATCACGTCCTGGCGCCTGGCGACATCCACCAGCGAACTGGCCCCGCTGTCGCCCAGCAGTTCCATGAAGATGCGGCGACCATCGGTCTTGAAGTGGGTACTGGTGAAGGGGTACTGCACGCCCAGACGTTCCCGCAGTTCTTCAATCGTATGGCGGATCACTTTCAACGGAACGCCGCTGGCAGCAAACGTCTGGATGAAGCGCGCTTCGATCAGGTCGCGGAATCCGAGGCCATCGATACCTATCTCTGCCAGCTGGGACGTCCACAGGGGGGCATGGGCGGGTTGGCCGTCATGGCGTGGACCGTAGCCCTTCAGCCAGCGTCTCAGCTGCGCGGGCTTGCCGCCGATGAAGCGGGCAGCGTCTGCATACGAGTACAGGCCGATGCCAAAGCCAAGGGATTCCAGTGATTGCGCGGCGATACCCACGGTAAAGATCCTTCCTGAAACAACCGACGTCCAGCCGATCCTACGCCGGGACACCGGGTAGCAAGTGCGACGCCGGGCCACCTTCGCATATGAAGACAGCGCCTATGGCCGAAAACGGGTGCACCGTCATGGAATGCAAGGGGAAGATGGTGCGCCCGGAGGGATTCGAACCCCCGACCAATGGCTTCGGAAGCCACTACTCTATCCGGCTGAGCTACGGGCGCATCTTGGGACCGCCGCACCACCGGCGGGCCGGGGTGGGCATCGCAGCGCCATGAGGCGGTGCGGGACGGGCATTCTATCCGTAAACGCGGCGCAGGTCTGCCCCCTTGAGTGAATCGCACCGGATGGCGCCCGACATGGGCCTTGGCGGTATCCTTGACGCATGGCTTACGAACGTTTTGACGCCCCCGCCGGTGCTTCGCCGTCGCGCTGGGGCCAGTACTGGAAACTGATGCGCGCCGATCGTCCGATCGGCACCCTGCTGCTGCTGTGGCCCACCTGGTGGGCGCTGTGGCTGGCCGCCGGCGGGCTGCCGCCGCTGTGGATCCTGTTCGTGTTCACTGCCGGAGTGTGGCTGACGCGTTCGGCCGGCTGCGTGATCAACGATTACGCCGACCGCTGGCTGGACCCGCACGTAAAGCGCACCAAGGACCGTCCCCTGGCCAGCGGCCGGGTGTCCGGCCGCGAGGCGCTGGTGCTGTTCGCCGGGTTGATGCTGGTGGCCTTCGCGCTGGTGCTGACCCTGAACGCGCTCACCATCGGCATGAGCTTCATCGGCATCTTCCTGGCCGCCAGTTACCCCTACCTCAAGCGTTACACCCACCTGCCGCAGGTCTATCTGGGGATGGCGTTCGGCTGGGGCATCCCGATGGCGTTCGCCGCCATCCAGGGCGAAGTGCCGGTGATCGGCTGGCTGCTGTACGGCGCCAACATCCTGTGGTCCACCGCCTACGACACCTGGTACGCCATGGTCGATCGCGACGATGACCTGAAGATGGGCTCGCACTCCACCGCCATCCTGTTCGGCGACCTGGACCTGGTCATCCAGGGCATTCTGTATGCGCTGTTCCTGGGCACCATGGCGCTGGTCGGTGTTCGTGGCGGGCTTGGGCTCTACTACTGGCTGGGCGTGGCAGTGGCCGCCGGGCTGATCGCTTACGAATTCTGGATCGCCCGCAAGCGCGAGCGCGATCCATGCTTCAAGGCGTTCCTGCACAACAACTGGGTGGGTGCGGCGTTGTTCGCTGGTATCGCGGCAGCGTTGGCTGCTGCCTGAGAGCCACCCGACCAACGGTCGGGTGCTACCGCCGGTTACCGGCCAACGGTCGGGTGCGACCCGATCCGTGTGCGCTGGCGCCTGGACGGCAGGTCACGACCGTTGGTCGTGACGCCGCGGACCGACCCCGTTCATGACATCAGGTTGCGACCAATAGGTGACTGACAGCCTTGTCCCCCCTCCGGCACACTGCCCCCAATGAACCTGGGAGGGTAGGGCATGGCGGGCAACGCAGCGGCGGCACCACGGGACGGCTGGATGGCACGCGCGGCGCTGCGCTCGGCGGCCTGGGCCGAGAAGTGGTTCCCCGACGCGTACGTGTTCGCGGTGCTGGGCGTGGTGATCGTCGCGGTGGCGGCCATGAGCTTCGGTGCCACCCCGCAGGCCACCGCCAAAGCCTTCGGCGACGGCTTCTGGAGCCTGATTCCCTTCACCATGCAGATGGCCTTCGTGGTCATCGGCGGCTATTCGGTCGCCACCGCTCCCGTGGTAGCGCGCTTCATCGAACTGCTGGCCCGGGCGCCGCGCACCGGGCGGGGCGCGGTGGTGTACGTGGGTCTGATCAGCATGCTGGCCTCGCTGCTCAGCTGGGGCTTTTCGCTGGTGTTCGGCGGGCTGCTGGTGCGTGCACTGGCCCGCCGCCAGGAACTGCAGATGGACTACCGCGCCGCGGGGGCCTCGGCATACCTGGGCCTTGGCGCGGTATGGGCGATGGGCCTGAGTTCCTCGGCCGCCCAGCTGCAGGCCAACCCGGCCAGCATGCCGCCCGGCCTGGTGGAAATCACCGGCGTGCTGCCCTTCACCGAAACCATTTTCCTGTGGCAGTCCATCGCGCTCACCGCCGCGCTGATCCTGGTCTCCCTGCTGATCGCGTGGCTGACCGCTCCCGGTCCGGCCACAGCACGCACCGCCAGTGACTTCGCCGGGGCCGCGCAGGCCGAGCCGGAGCCACTGCAGCCGCGCACGCGCGCCGGCGAATGGCTGGAATACAGCCCGCTGCTGACCGTGCTGTTGTCGTTGCTGGCGTTCGGCTGGTTGTTCGGCGAATTCGCCAGCAAGCCAGTGGTGACCGCCATCGCCAACCTCAACACCTACAATTTCCTGTTCATCTCACTGGGCCTGCTGCTGCACTGGCGGCCGCGCAGCTTCCTCAACGCGGTGGCCAAGGCCGTGCCCAGCACCACCGGCGTGCTGATCCAGTTCCCGCTGTACGGCGGCATCGCGATGATCCTCACCCATGCCGTGGGCACTGGCGGGGAAACGCTGGCGCATCGCCTGTCCACCGTGTTCGTGCAGATCGCCACCACTGACACTTTCGCATTGGTGATGGGTATCTACTCGGCGGTGCTGGGCTTCTTCGTGCCCTCCGGCGGCGGCAAGTGGATCATCGAAGCGCCCTACGTCATGCAGGCGGCCAACGAACTGCACGCCCACCTGGGCTGGGCCGTGCAGGTGTACAACGCCGCCGAGGCGTTGCCCAACCTGATCAATCCATTCTGGATGCTCCCGCTGCTGGGCGTATTGGGATTGAAGGCACGCGACATCGTGGGCTTCACCTTCATCCAGCTGCTGGTGCACATTCCGCTGGTGCTGGGCCTGCTCTGGCTGCTGGGCATGACCCTCACCTACGTGCCACCGGTAATGCCGTAGCGCGTGGCCCGACGGCGGAATTCACGCCGACGGCCAATGCGGTCCGCACAGGACCACGGCATGCACCACGGCGGCCAACTGTGGATCCTGAAGGTGACCCCGCAGCATCTGCTCAAGCCGGTCCCGAACATAGGTATCGAACTGGTGCGGCGGTTGGCGCTGCGCGTTGGCGACCAGCGCGTCGATCCGGTGGCCGAGCTGCTCATACATTTCCTGGTCCAGTGCGGTGTCGAACAGGCTGGACAGAACCTGCAGGCCGCGCGAGGACGGCTCGTCCGCATCGCTGTCCTGCGTCGATTTTCCCAGCGCGGGCTCCAGCGCGCGCAACGCGGCAAGTCGTTGCGGCGCGGTGCCGAAGTCCGCCAGCACCTGCCGCAACGTGGTTCGGCCGCGTTCACTGGCATCGCGGTCCTGACCCGCTCAATCCACCTGCCGGCGAAGACGGGTGTACAGGTGATTGGCACACTGTTCCGCCGATGGCTTGACCGGCTCAAGGCTGGCCAGCACCGGGTAATCCATCGGCTGCTCGCACACCTGCGGGGCCTGCTCGCGTGCCCAATGCCGGATCCTTCGATCTTCCGCAGTGAAGCGGTCGTCCTCGAGTGCCAGCCGGGTCGCCGCATCGCGCAGGATGGAGAAGCGATGCAGCAGAGTGCGGTAATGCCCACCCAGCAGCGACGGCTTGCCGGTCAACGCCGTCTCGGCCGAGATGGCCAGTTGCAGCCGCTGCCCGAATGCGGTGACCCGCCCGTGCAGCAGGTCGCGCCGGTGCCGGTGCAGGTCGATGTCATCACCAAGGGGACCTATCTCCCAGCACGGCGCAAGGTGGTCGCGGCAGGCGTGGAAATCCTCGTGGGCATCGGCCGGTAGCAGGCTGTGCAGGCGTTGGCGCTGTATCCCCAGTGCGGGATGGTTGTCCTGCACAGGCAACGGCAGCCACTCCGATGGTGCCAGCGCGCGGCTGTCCTCGGCGTGGAAATCCACCTGCATGGCGGTGCGTTTGTCAGGGTGGGGGGCGTTGATCATGCCCACCGCGCGCAGCCGTTCCGGTGCAGTCAGCACGCGGTTCACATACAGCACGGCCCATCGCGCATCCTGGATTGCCGGCAGTTCACCATGCACGATCACCAGCTCAATCTCCGGCGGGATGCGCTCAGACCCGCGGTCTGTGGGCAGGCCCCGGTTGTCGAAGCCTGCCACATGGGTCTTCAACCGCCCATCCACGGCGAGCGCGCGCTGATAGTCCTGCGCCTGGTGGATGGTTTTCACCAGAAGCGCGGCGCGAAGGCGGCGTTCGGCCAGCCGGACAAATTCATGGAAATGCTGGCTGATGGCCGTTGCCACCTGGGCGACCCGCCGGGAAGGGGAATCCCCCTCGGGCTGCGGGCCTGCGTCGCGCCATGCCTGCACAACCAGGCCATCGGCGACGGCGTGCTCGGGTGGGTACTCGAACAGTGTCGCACCAGGCTCCAGGTCAGGCGAGGGTGCGGTGACCGGTGCCGCAACCAGGGTCAGCCACGTGGCCTGCGGCAGGCAACGACGCAGGCGCCGCAGCAGGGCCGGATCGCTGTTCCAGAAGTCAGCATCCACAAGCAGCACGATGTCGTCGTCGGTGGCGGTCGCCGTGGCATCGACAGCGGGCAGTTTGGCCCGGCGCGCCCAACCGCGAAGAATGCGAAGGGGCACCTCGTGCGGCGAGGAGGCCCTGCCGGCCAGGAACTCCGCAAGCTGGTCGGCAGGCAGTGGCCCCGGTCGCTGGCGCCGGTCGTCGGGGGGCGGCGTCAGGCGGGTCAACGGCTGAAGCACGCGAATGGGCCTGAAGGCCGCATCACTCTGCAGGGCCTGCAACAGCCATTGTCGCGTCCGCTGCAGCCCACTACCGGAGGCTAGGCACAGCTGCCCGCCGCCACGGCGACCGCTGGCATCGCGGGTACCCAGTGCGTGCAGGGCACACTGCACCGCAAAGAACTGGTTGGAGCGCACCAGGCAGCGCCGTCCCGGGCGGTCATCGCGCAGGAAGTAGCGTATCAGCTGCAGGAAACGCGGCGGTGAGAGCACGCCGTGCAGCAGTTCGGCGTGCGCGGACCAAGGCGGGTCCAAGGGCACATCGGAGAAGGGACGTGCATCATCACGCAGCCGGGCCTGTACGGCCCGACTCCAGCCGTGCTCCCGCCATTTCACCCACGCATGCGCAGGTGCGCCGACTGCGGCATGGCGCCCGCCACGACGGTCAAGGCTCAGCAGAACCTGCGCATGCTGCACCGGCGGGTTGACCGGCAGGCTGCCCAGGCCGCGCATCAGGTGCTGGATGCCATCCTCCACGGTACCCCACCGCCTGTACGCATCGCGCTCTACGCATGCCAGTACCACCAGGGGAATGCCGTTGACGTAGCCGATCAGCTCACGGATGTTGCTGTCCTGCGCATGCCCGATGGCGGGGGCATCCGCCACATCCCAATGGTTGCGCTGGACATGCGCCCAATCGACCAGGGGAACCTGCACGGCGGTTCGTCGTCCATCGGGCAAGGTCAGCTCGGTTCGGACACCCTGGATCAGCAGCCTGTGCACAACGCGGCTGGAGGCCACCCAATCCAGGCTGTGGCAGCAGGTTTCGGCTTCGGCAATGATGCTGCCGAACGACATGGGCGACAGCGCCACGCGCTCGCCCTCCCACTCGTACCGATAGCGGCGCAACCACGGCAGCAGCCGCTTCTCCAGCAATGCGCTGTGATGGTCGCCGCGCAGGTCGGCTACTGCGCCCTCATCAAGCAGGTTCCAGCCCAGCCGCTGCAGCCAACCCAGTACGGAATCGCGTACCCCGAACCTGCTGTGGGGAGTGTTCATGGATGTCCCCCGGAGACCGGAAGGAAGGTAGGCATGCACGCGGCGTCGAATTCGTGGCAAATGATGTTCATGACATCAGTGTGGGCGATCGAAGGCCGCCGCCGCTGTGTGCATCATTCCGTTTCATGCGTTCGACGAGCGCAGTGCGCAACGCATTCTCGATCCATATTCCAATCGAGATAGTCTCGGTCAATTGCTGGAGGGTTGAACCGGCTGCTTCAGGTCAGATCCGACAACTCCCGCTCCAGCGCATCCAACTCGGCATTCAACTCCGCCTGGATGGCCGCAAAGCGGGCGGACAACTCGGCACGCTGTACGCGCAGTGTTGCAAGATCGGCGGCATGGCAGCGCGCAGCGGGCTGCACGTAGCGCGCAACGCTCAGGCTGCCACCATTGTCGGCAACCTCTTCAGAACTGGCCAGATAGGTCACGCCGGGCAGGGTTCTGCGTTCGTTGCAGAGTTGGTGGAGGGCGCGCGCAGCCCGCGCACCAAGACGCGGCCCGCGCTTCCCGCGCGGTGCCAGGCCACGCGCATCGACAAACAACACGGCGTCATCCCGCCGCGCCCGGCGCAACACCAGCAGGGCGGTGGCTACCGACGCACCGGCAAACAACCGGTCAGGCAGGCCGATCACCATGTCCACCAGGTTCTCGTCCAGCCAGCACTGGCGGATGCGCGCCTCCTGGCCATCGCGGAACAGCACGCCATGCGGCACCACGATGGCCATGCGTCCCCGCTCCGGGTCAAGCGTGGCCAGCATGTGCTGGATCAGGGCGGTGTGCGCCCACTGCCGGGAGGGCACGCCCTGCAGGAAGCGGAAATGGGGGTCGTGGTTTGCCTGTGATGGCGCCCATTTGAGCGAAAGCGGCGGGCAGGCCAGCGCCACATGGAAGCGCTGCAACTCGCCTTCCTGCAGCAGCGGCTCCTCCAGCGGGTCGCGGGTATACAGCCGCGGGGATTCGGTGCCCTGCAACAACAGGCGCAGCCGTGCCACCGCGCATTGCATGGCATCCGGCTCCTGCCCATGCAGCGGGTACCGGACCGGGCCTGCCGGGGCAAGCGCACTCTGATCGTCGCGCATCCAGGTGGCCGCTGCCCGCAGCACCGCCCCCTGCCCACAGCTGGGATCGTAGACGGCCTCATCAGTGCGGGGGTGGGTGAGCGCGGCCATGAGCCAGCTCAACCCTGCCGGAACCTGCGCAGGGAGCAATGCGTCCACCGCGTCGCCCACGTCCGGACGGGGGAGGCCGCGCTGCTGGCGGAAATCCAACGCCGGCAGTGAAAGCCGCTCCAGCACTTGCAGAAGTGCGGCATCGCGCGCGACCGGATCGTCGGGAAGCGCATCCTCCAGCTTCAACGTCGGGAACAATCCACCGAGCTTGCGCGGGTTGCCCAGGGTGAACACGCGCAACGCGTTCATCACCCTCAGGCCATTGCCTTCCGCGTGGCGCTGGCGGAACAGGGTGTCGAAGCGGGCGTGGAGCGGAACGCAGTAAGGCACGCAGCGCGGCGGCTCTCCCGGTGTGTACGGAATGGCCGGGTTGCCATGACAGGTGGCGTCGCTGGCCACTTTCAGCAACAGCAACGACAGGATCAGGCAGGTATCGGCGTCGCGGCGTCTGCCCCCTTCGAGCGCGTCCCGGGCGTGGACAAGCGCAGCGAGCGTCGCTGGAACATCGTGCGCCATCAGCCTGCCCGCTCCTCCAGGATATGCGCCGCATAACGGGCAAGCTCCTGGTGCCTCGCGGCGATCATCTGCTCGCAGTGGTGTTTCTCAAGCTGCGCTGCCCTGGCGAGAGAAACCATGCGTTGCTGGAGGAGAAGGGGCGGCAACTGCACGCGCAGCTCCTCGATGGACGCCTTGCGAAGGCTCTGCTGGCGCGATCCCGCAGACTGCCGGCGCAGGTGCTCCTGTGCCCGCTCCTGGTTGAGCTGCCACGCAAGGAAGGCGGGCATGACCCGCTCGTGGTCGATCACCCGGATGACATACAGGTGCGGACTGCAGACCGTTTCGGCAGGTGGATTGCATAGCAGCACCGCGAGCGGTTGGGCGCCGCGCGCGGCGAGCAGTACATCGCCCTCCTGTACCCAGTCCGGCGCCTTGCGTGGATGCAATCGGGTGCGCAGAAGATCGGCTGGATCGTGCACGCCGGCGGCGCTGAGATTCTTCAACTGGATCACCCGGACCGGCCCATCCGAGACGGCGGTGATTGCACCCCGGAAGGGATGTCCCTGACGGATGCTTGCGATGTCGGCGAGCTTCGCAGTGCGACGAATGTTGTTCATGTGGTGAACCATGAGCGGGTTGAATTCGCAGGTCAAACGAGCGCTCTGCACCATTCGGGATGGTGCAGTGGGACCCCTGAAAAATGCTACCTCCACCGAAAACTTCGAGAGACTGAGCTTCTGGTTCACCGCATTTGGGTAGGCAGGATCAATCGGGGAAAATGCGTTGCGCAAACCGCTGCGTTTTAGGCCGCCGCAGCGTCCCACATTCATCCAGCTGACTGCGCGCTCCCCGCCATCAGGCATCAAACCATTCCGTCTTCGCATAAGCGATGATGTGGCGGAGAAGATGCTGATATCCAAGCGGAACGCCGCAGGCACCCTTCGGTGTTGACAATTCCGCGCACAGATTGCCACGTGGTTTTAACGCGCTGCTGCACACGATTGCCTCGACCGCGGCATACCGCACGCGGCATCCGGAGACCCGACATGGCCCAGCAGCGCAATCAGAGTTCCCACAGCCAGCGTGGTGAGCAGCAGGAGCGCGGACGCGACCAGCAGCAACAGCAACAGCAGCACGAACAGCAGCGCAACCAGAACCAGCAGCAGGGCTGGAAAGACGAGGAAGAGTGACGGCTGGCTGTATTGTGGAATCGTAGGGCCCCGCTGCGGCGGGGCCCTTCCGTTGCACGTCAGACAGAATGCTGCACGGTCCGGGTTGCGCCAGCCCTGGGAGGCGATTCGATCAGGCCGCCGCAGGCGCGCGCAGATGCCAGCCCTGCGCGGGGTCGCCAAGCTGCCCTGCAGTCACATTAGCCAGCGTCACCGCGATGCCACGCGCGTTGGGCAGCACTCTCTGCTCCGGGAACCAGCGGCGTGTTGCGTCCACTACGATGAGCACGCCTTCGTCGTCCCCCAACGCGGCGAAGTGCGGCACGGGCGGGCTGAGAGGGTCCAGCCCGAACGTGGCTTGCGCGCGCGCACTCGATGCGGCGACATCGGCAGTGGGAAGCCCGACCTCGCTCACGCAGGTCAGCTCGCTGCCATGAAACTGACCGACACGGCCGGACGCAGGCAAGCGGCGTCGCCCGATCAGTTCCAGAATGAGACCATCGGGGCCATCGAAGTAGATGGATTCCGACTCCCAGCGTCCGCCAAAGGTAAAGAGCGTCTCGCCTTCGGCAGTCCGCTGCAGTGGGGTACGCGCCAGCAGCCAGGCGGTTGCGGCCTCGAAGCGGTCAGCCGGCACGTTGAACGCCAGGTGCACCCCGCCGACCGGATCATCACCGGCCGGGCGCAGTTGCAGGGTCGTCCAGCCGATCCGCACCGCATCGTCGCGCACCGGCAGCTGCAGCACCTCGGCGAAGTAACGCCCCACCCGCGCAACATTGGAAACGGGGAGCTGTAGCGAATGGATACGCATGAACCAGGACACCGATACGGGCGGAGATGTCAAAAGGCTGACATCCCTTGTTGGGAGAATGGAGCATTACGCCTTACAATGTGATGAGATTCACAATAACTACGTGCGCTCCATCACGCATGTCGTTACTGCCCCGGTCTGTGGGCGGGATGTGAACGCCATGGCATTGGCGCGCCGCTATGCTACGCCCCCCGGCGTAGTGTGATACGCGCCACGACACGAATCAGGAGGATCCGTTGTCCCATCTTCGTCCCATGACGCTGCTCGCGTTGTCGTTGAGCATCCTGCTGGCCGCGTGCAAGCCCGATGCTGCCCCGACCCCTCCGGCGGATGCCGCCGCACCCGTTGCCGCCGCACCTGCTGCCGCTCCGGTCGCCACGCCCACCGCGCCTACGACGCCAGCCACGGATCCCACGGCTGCCGATGCATCCGCCGCCTGCGAACTGGCCGATTTCGATGCGTTCCTGCCCGAGTTCGGAAAGAAGATCGCCCTGCAGGAAAAGTCGGTAGCCGACCCGCTGCTGAGCGAACGCTACGACACCGAAGGGCAGGGCGAGCCCACCCTGGTCAGCGAGAAGGTCCCGCTCAGCGAGGTCACCTGGCCGGTCATGCCCAATCCCTCCGGCCTTGCGGCCGTGGGCCGCGAGATGCAGGTCACCAAAGAGGCCGACGGCACCATGAAGGTGCTGATCCGTACGCCCGATACCAGCAACCAGCAGTCGTACTACTTCGCCCAGCGCCCATGCTGGCAGCTGGTGCGCATGGCCGATGAGTCGATCTGATCCAGGGAGCGGGTGATGTCCACACTGCGTTTCGTTCCGACTGCCGCGCTGGCGTTGTTGCTGGTTGCGTGCAATGCACCTACCGGGGCCGGCGGTTCCGCCGCCACTCCGGAAACCGCTGCCGCGCCTGCGGTCGCAGCGGCGACTACCCCTTCATCCACACCGCAAGAAGAGAAAGGCATGCACAAGGAATGCCCAGGTGCCACGTTGCACTTGACTGCGTTGCCGGCCAAGGACGGTGACACCACCCGCACCCGTCTGGAGATCGAGAAGGACGGCCAGCGCCGTGCCATCGATACACCGGCGGAGCTGAGTGACTACACCGCTGTAGGACTGGCCTGCGCTGAAGACAACCAGGGCGCTTCGTATTTCGTGGTGCAGTACGGCGAACTGCCGTTTGGCTGCGCGTTCTGCGAATGGTTCACCCTGTACGACGCCAATGGCAGGCAGCTGACCCACAACACACCGCCCCTGCGCGGCGAAGCCGACGCGCAGTCGCCCAACAACGACGAGTATTCGCAGATGATCGCCAAGCTCGGCATCACCCATCCGGAGGTGGACTACATCGAAGAGTGAGCAGTACATCGACATGACGTTGATGCGCGTTGCCCGGAACATGAATTCTGGTACGTAACGCCCCTGCGCCGATACACAACGCAGCGGTAGGTATCGACCGTTGGTCGATACGCTTCAAAGGAGCAACACCCCTTAAGGAAAGCCCCTTTCTCATAGAATGGATAGCACAGACATGCCAAACGAAATCTACACCAACATGGTGCAGCCGCCTGGCGCGGCATACCGCAGCAGCCAGATCGAATCGTGGAGCCACTACCGCGAGCCGATCGATGAATCCCGCCCGCTGCATGGCCAATCGCGCCGCTGGGGCGATGCCTCCCCCGAAGTACAGTCGCGTGTGATCGACTCGTTGATCGAGTCCTCGCGCGAAGCCGGCCTGACCCCGCGCGAAACCGCGTACGTGCTGGCCATCGCCCGCGTCGAATCCGGCTTCAACCCGGATGCCGCCGCCGGTACCACCTCGGCCTCGGGCCTGGGCCAGTTCATCGACCGCACCGGCAGGCACTACGGTCTGAACAACGCCAACCGCTTCGACGTCGACGCACAGTCCGACGCGCTGGTGGCGCATTTCGTCGACAACCGCAACCTGGCACGCGACCGTGGCCAGGGCGAAGACTACATCTACAAGTACCACCACGACGGCCCGACCAAGGACTACGGCGGCCTCGGCCTGTCGCAGCGCAAGGTGGCGCCGCATCTGGATGAGTACGAACAATTCGTCAACCAGCGCCTGAGCCAGACTCAGACGCAGGCACCTGCACCGGCGCAGCAGCAGACCGTCGCCGGCGCCGCCGCGGCGGTCGCTGCCGCAGGTGCTGTTGGTGCCGCTGCCCAGGCGCGTTCCTACGAGCACACCATGCAGGTGATGCTGCCGCCGCAGAACGGCGTCAAGCCGCACATCACCGGCCACTTCGGTGAGCACCGTGGCGAGAAGAGCCATGGCGGCAGCGACTTCAACTACGTCGGTGGCCAGACTGGCCGCAACCTGCAGCACCCGACGATCCACGCGCCCATTGCCGGCACCGTCACCTCGGTGGGCGGCCGGTACGGCACGGTGATGATCCAGGACGCGCAGGGCAACTCGCACCAGATCCTGCATATGCAGGACACCAGGGTGAAGGTCGGCCAGCACGTGGAACCGGGCGATCCGATCGGCACCATGGGCGGCCGCGGGCCGCAGGGGCCCAATCAGTACGCCCAGCATGTGCACTACCAGATGAAGGATCCGTCCGGGAAGCTGATCAACCCGGAGGCCTTCTGGAACAAGGGCATCCAGCAGGAGGCCGGTAAGCACGGGCATGCGCACGACCACGACCACGCACCGGCAGGCACGCTGCGCAAGGGCGACCGCAGCGATGAGGTGACCAGGCTCCAGGAAGACCTGAACCGCCTGGGCGTTCGCGATGCCAACGGCAACCGCCTTGCCGAAGACGGCAAGTTCGGCGACAACACCCGCGAAGCGGTACAGGCCTTCCAGAAGCAGCAGGGCCTGAAGGACGACGGCATCGTGGGCCGCGAAACCTTCGGCAAGCTGGCCGCAACGCAGGCGCAGACCGCGGAAACCCGCACCGCCAGCGGCCCGCAGCTGGGTGACAAGGGCCATCCGGACACGCCGCTGCACAACGCCATCCGTGGACAGCTGCCGAGCGTGATTTCCAACGAAGCGGCAGCCAACGTCACGCTGCAGGCCAAGCAGGCCGGCATCGATTCGCCGGAGAAGCTGCAGAGCGTGGCCGTACAGGATGGCAAGGCGTTCGTGATGGGCACCACGCCGGGCTACCGCGCCGCCGTGGACCTGAGCCAGGCGCCGCCGCTGGAGCAGACCAGCGCACAGCTGCTGGGCAACAACGCCAGCCAGCAGCAACAGGTGCAGGAAGAGCAGCAGAAGGTGGCGATGGGGCGCTGAGCCCCACCCTCGATCTGTGCAACCGCGTGTGTGGTATGGAGGCCAGCCGGGGCAACCCGGCTGGCCTTTTCTTTGCCGGGGCGCCACTGGCTTAAACTAGGTTGCGGCTGCATCGCAGCGTTTCTGGCAGTGAACGAGGTTGATCGAGATGGAAATGGGACGCCGCCAGCCGGCCATTGAACTGGTGGCCATCGATATGGATGGCACGCTGCTGGACCCGGCGCACAAGCTCACCCCGCGCGTGAAGCAGGCCATTGCCCGCGCCCGGGCGCAGGGCGTGCGGATCGTATTGACCAGCGGGCGGCCGGTGTCCGGGTTGGCCCCGTTCCTGGAGGAGCTGGATATCAACGGCGCGGACGACTACTGCATCGCCTGCAACGGCGGGCTGGTCACGCGCGTTGCCACCGGTGAGGTGGTGGTGGAGTACCCGCTCAGCTTCGATGATTTCCTGTTCTGCGAGCAGGTGGCGCGCGAGCTGGGCGTGCACTTCCAGGCGCTGGATGGCGAACGGCTGTACACGCCCAACCGCGACATCAGCATCTACACCGTCGCCGATTCCCACCTGTCACGCGTGCCGTTGTCGTATCGCAGCGTGGACGAGATGGACCCGGCCATGTCCTTCATCAAGTTGATGATGGTGGACGAACCACAGATTCTGGACGCTGTGATTCCACGCTTGCCGCTGGCGCTGACCGACCGCTTCGCCGTGCTCAAGAGCGCGGCGTTCTTCCTCGAAGTGTTCGACCACCGCGCCGGCAAAGGCCCAAGCCTGCAGAAGCTGGCCGAACACCTGGGCATCGACCGCACCCAGGTGATGGCCATCGGCGACCAGGAAAACGACCTGACCATGCTCCAGTACGCCGGCACCAGCGTGGCGATGGGCAACGCGGTGGACATCGTCAAGGCGACGGCACTGCACCAGACCACCACCAATTCCGAAGACGGCGTGGCCCTGGCCATCGAGCAGTTCGTCCTACGTGACGCAACCCACCGGTAGCCATCCGCACGCGCGACGCTGCCGATGGTAGGGTCGGTTCCCAAACGACCGCCCTCAACACCCATCAATGCATTGACGCATGGACCCAGAACGGAGCGACGCTCCTACACGCCGCCCCGCAACAATCAGGCGCCTCCCACGCCGCTACCCTGCTGAGCAACATAAGCCTCCCAAAGCGTCGCCAGGTCCTCCCCGGTGTGCGCCTTCCACAACGCCGGCGTGTAGCTCCCCTTGCGCAGCGCTGCATCCAGCGCCTTCACCAGGCCCGGGTGTCCGGCCTCGCTCCACTTAAGGAATGCACCGGTAACACGGTAGCCGGTGTCCACCTTGTGCTCCGGCTTGACCTGCGAAGGCAGCGCCCAGCCGCCGGCCGCGTTGTCCACGCCGTAATGGTCGCGCGCATAGTCGGCGATACCCTCCACCAGCCACGACGGTGCCTGCTCGCTGGCATAGCCCGGGTAGCCCTGCACGATATGCATGGCTTCATGGGTCACCAGGTCGGTGTCGTTGGGATGCTTCTCCAGCCAGCGCGGATTGATGGTGATGGTGGCCGACTTCTCCTTCTCACCTACATACGCTACCCCGTCGTACGACGGGTCCATGACGATGCGCACGCTGGACGGCGCCGCAGGATGGTAGTCGCGGCGTTCGCGCGGATACGTGGCGAAGAAGGTGGCGATGATGCGGTCGCGCACGGCAGCAACCGTTGAACCGCTCTGGTCCTGGTAGGTCAGGGTCACGCCATCGCGCGTCTGTTGGATCTCCGCCGCGTGTGCGGCGGGAAAGGCGAGGGTTGCAGCAACGACAGGGACGATCAGGCAACGGCGCAGACGCATACGCGGCACTCCAGGACGTGATGGGCAACCGCGCTGATCCTGCAACACGGCGCCCGCCAGCCGCAAGTGCCATTTCGTTCGATCTAAGCGCTTGGAAATGGTTTCATTTCAAATTATTGACAATTGATTTAGATCGATCTAGAAAAGCTGCACCCCACGCCCAACGGAACCCCCCTGCACCCCAACTCTCCTGCGCCGATGCGGCGCCGGGAGACCTTGTACTGGAGATCTGCAAGATGAAGCGCACGTTGCTGTCGTTGCTGGTGTCATCCGTACTGCTCCACCCCCTGGCCGCACAGGCACAGGCGTCCCCCTCCGACGAAGAAGGCGCCACGCCGGCCACCCGGCAGCTGGATACCGTGAACGTCACCGGCTCGCTGATTCCCCGCGCGCAGATCGAAGGCCCTTCGCCGGTGACCACCATCACCGCCGAAGAAATTGAAGCGCAGGGCTTTACTACGGTATTCGATGCGCTGCGCTCGTTGCCCATGGCCAACGGCTCGGTGCAGGACTCGCAGGGCACCGGCTTCTACACGCCGGGCGCGAAGACCGTCAGTCTGTTCGGGCTCGACCCGAGCTATACGCTCACTCTGCTCAACGGCCGCCCGCTCAACAGCTACCCGCTTGCCTACAACGGCAACACCAGCATCGTGGACATCGCCAACATTCCGCTGGGCATGGTGGAGCGCATCGATGTACTGACCGGCGGGCAGTCCTCGGTGTACGGTTCGTCGGCGGTGGCGGGCGTGATCAACATCGTGCTGAAGGACAAGGTGGAAGGCACCCACTTCCGCTACCGCGCCGGCGGCTACAGCGACGGCGGTGGCTCCAGCCAGCGCTTCATCTTCAGCAGCGGCCATTCCTTCGGCAACCTGGATCTCAGCTACGGCCTGGAGTACACCAAGCAGAAGCCCATCTTCGCCTCCGACCGCAGCTACATCGACAGCGTCAACGACAGCCCGACCGGGCCGCAGGATCCTTCGCGCACCTTCCTGCGCATGCAGATGTCCCCCAACGGCTACATCGACCCCGGCCAGGCCACCTGCGCACCGCTGTCCTACCTGTTCGGTGGCAGCACCACCTACGCCCACCGCAACGCCGCAGGCACCGGCTACTACTGCGGCAGCCCGGACAACGTCGGTACCGCCACGCTTTACAACAAGAGCGAAGACGTCAACGCCACCACGTTCCTGCGCTACCACCTCAGCGAAACCACCGAGCTGTACTCGGACATCCTCTTCAGTTTCGGCCGGCCCACCTATTCCGGGGGCAGCCCCTTCTGGAACAAGACCTTCTACAACCAGACCACCGGCAACTACGAGCAGTGGCAGCGCATCTACGCCCCCGAAGAAGTGGGCATGGACGCGAAGGACCAGCGCGTCTATACCCGTTCGTGGAACATCACGGCCGGCGCCCGCGGCGGGCTGGGCGACACCGGCTTCGACTACGACGTGTACGTGAACCGCTCCAGCACCGACGTCACCCGCAAGTCCACCGACTTCCTGGCCACAGGTGGCATTGACGATTACTACCTTGGTCCGAAGCTGGGCATGGTCAACGGCTACGAAGCCTATGCGCCGAACCTGGGCGCGCTGTACCAGCCGCTCACCCGCGAGCAGTACGACCAGTTCAGCGGCACCAACCGCGCAGCGTCTTCCGCATCCCGCACCGGGGTCACCGCGCTGGTGACCAACACCTCGTTGTTCGGGCTGCCCGCCGGCGACGTCGGCTTTGCGATGATCCTGCAGGGTACCCGCGAGAAATTCTTCAACCAGTCGGCCGACCCCAATGCCGCGGTGCTGTTCCGTGGCCAGACTGCAGGTACCTCGGCCGAAGGCCAGCGCGATCTGTATGCGGTGGGCGCCGAACTGCAGGTGCCGATCTTCGACACGTTCAGCGCCAACCTGTCAGGGCGCTATGACAAGTACTCCCTGCAGGGTGGTGGTGGCAACGGCAAGGCGACCTGGAAGCTCGGCCTGGAATACCGCCCGATCGACTCGCTGCTGCTGCGCGGCAGCTATGCCACCGCATTCCGCTCGCCGGACATGTTCTACCTGTACTCCCGCGAGAGCAGCGGCTACACCACCAACGTGGACACCTTCCTGTGCCGCAGTGCGGGCTACACCTCGGAGAACTTCGATGAGTGCCCGCAGTCCTCGCTGCAGGTGCTGTCCTCCAGCACCGGAAACCGCGACCTCAAGGACATCACGGCCGAGACGTTCACCTATGGCGTGGTCTGGTCGGCGCTGGACAATGCGCTGAACCTGTCCCTTGACTACAACTCGGTGAAGATCGAGAACGAAGTGTCCATCCTGGGCACCGACAGCATCCTTGCCACCGAGGCCAACTGCCGCCTGGGAACGTCCGAGAACGGTGACGTGGCCTTCGACATCAACTCGCCAACCTGTCGCCAAGTGCTCGCCCAGGTGCAGCGCCACCCGGCCACCGATCCGCTCAACCCCAACGGCGTCTCCAAGGTCTTCTCCTATCCGATCAACCTGGCCAAGCAGCGCCAGACCGGCATCCAGGCGTCGGGCGACTACCGCTGGAACGCCGGGCGGGCAGGTGATTTCGGGGTGACCGCAGGCTACTACCGGCCGCTGAAGCACGAACTGCAGCAGCAGGAAGGCGACCCGGTCTACGACATGCTCTGCTGCGGCTATTCCAATGAGCTGCAGTACCGGGCGACGCTGGGCGTGAACTGGAACATCGGCGCCTTCAGCACCAACGTGTACGGCGTGCGCAACGCGCGCACCTGGAATGCCACCGGTGAGGAACGCAACATCGGCCCGTGGACGACCTGGAACGCCACGCTCAACTACCGCATCAACAAGCTCGCCAGCGTCCTGCTGACCGCCAACAACCTCACCAACGAACGCCCACCGGTGGACAGCACCAACGGCAACTGGCCGTACTACGACCAGGGCGTCTACAACGCCTTCGGCCGCTCGATGTTCGTTGAGCTGTCGCTGGACTTCCAGTAAGCAGGACCGGATCCAACCCTACCGCCAAGGCATCGCGATGGCACACGCCCCGCGCGCCCACCAGCGGTAGGGTTGGTTCCCAGACACCGCCGATAGCGCCGCAGCGCCCGGTAACGCATGACCCGCAACGGCGCGGAAGCCTCCACCACCTGACCGCAGGCACCCTTCCAATTGATGGCGAGAAAACCCGCCGGTCGCCCCGCCCCGCCCGTCCTGCTGCAGAGCGTGAATCAGCCAGCTCCACCTCGGTCGACCTGCCGGTACCCGATGGCCTCGGCCAGATGCGCGGTGGTGATTCTGTCGCAACTGGCCAGGTCCGCCACTGTGCGGGCGACGCGCAGGATGCGATGCATCGAGCGGGCCGAGAGCTGCAGCTGTTCCACGGCTGCTTCCAGCAGCTGCTGATCGGCGGTGTCCAGTCGGCAGTGCGCATCCAGCTCGGAGGGCAGGAGTTGTGCGTTGGCCTTTGCGCTTCGCTCAAGCTGGACGTTGCGCGCCGTGACCACGCGGCTTCGTACCGTGGCGCTGTCTTCGCCGCACGGTGCATCGCTGCGCAGCTCACCCGGCTCCAGCCTTGGCACCACCACATGCAGGTCGATACGGTCCAGCAGCGGGCCGGAAATGCGCCCGCGATAGCGCTGGATGGCATCGCCGCTGCAGCGGCAGCGACCGCTGCGGTCGCCGGCCCAACCGCACGGGCACGGATTCATCGCCGCCACCAGCTGGAAGCGCGAAGGGAACGCGTGGGTGCGTGCGGCGCGCGCGACCATGACCGTTCCCGATTCCAGCGGCTCGCGGAGTACTTCGAGGGTATGCCGGCTCCACTCGGGGAGCTCGTCAAGAAACAGCACGCCGTTGTGGGCCAGCGAGATCTCACCGGGCCGGGGATACGAGCCGCCGCCGACCAGCGACACGGCGCTGGCGGTGTGGTGGGGCGCGCGGTACGGGCGGTGACGCCAGCGGGCCGTGTCGATGCCAGCCCCACTGCACGAGGCGATGGTGGCCGTTTCCAGCGCTTCGGCTTCGCTGGCGTCGGGCAGGATGCCGGGCAGGCGCGAGGCCAGCAGGGTCTTGCCGCAACCCGGCGTGCCAAGAAGGAGCAGGTGGTGCCCGCCAGCGGCGGCCACTTCCAGTGCGCGTCGCGCCTGCTGCTGGCCGCGCACATCGCGCAGGTCCGGCACCGCCAGCGGGACCACCGGCGCCGGCACGGCACGTGGCAGCGAGCAGCTCTCCAGCGCGGCGCATACTTCCAGCAAGGTACGGGCTACGCGCACATCCGCATGCTGGGCGAGCGCGGCCTCGGCGCCGTTGGCGCTGGCAACAATCAGGGTCCGGCCCAGCTCCGCTGCCGCGATGGCCGCGGGCAATGCACCGTCCACGCCACGCAGCTCCCCGGTGAGGGCGAGCTCGCCCAGGAATTCGTAGTTGGCCAGCAGCTGCCGATCGATCTGGTCGCTGGCCGCAAGGATGCCCAGCGCAATGGCGAGATCGAAGCGACCGCCTTCCTTGGGCAGGTCGGCCGGGGCCAGGTTGATCAGGATGCGCCGCTGCGGGTACTCGAACTGGGCGCAGACCAGTGCGGCACGCACCCGGTCGCGCGATTCGCGCACTGCCGCTTCAGGCAGGCCGACGATCTGGGTATGCGGCAGACCGCCGGAGAGGAGGACTTCGATCCGTACCGCGGGCGCGTGAACGCCGGCGCGGGCACGGCTGTGCACCAGCGCCAGGCTCATCGGGTTTCCTTTTAGGGGGCCGGGCGCTCGGCCGGCGGTTGGGCGGCGGCTTCCAGTGCGGCCACGGTCTTCTCCAGCGCTTCCAGCTTCTCGCGGGTGCGCAGCAGCACGGCGCGCTGCACGTCGAATTCCTCGCGGGTCACCAGGTCCAGCTTGCCCAGGCCGGCCTGGAGCGCGCTCTTGAAGGTGGCCTGCAGTTCTTCGCGCGACTGGCGCAGCCCCGGGGGGACCATGTCGCTCAGGCGGCGCGCCAGATCATCGAGTTGGTTGAGGTCAATCATGTGCGTCTCCGCGGGTGGGGAAATTCTCGGCGTGGCAGGCCGCAACCACCATCAGGCGGGCCAGGCTTCACGGGTAAGGATAATCCGCACCGCAGCAACCGGTGCGATCCGGGTGCATCGCGTTCACCGGGGGACAGGCGTTATCCTCTGCCGCGAAGACAGGAGCCAACAGATGAAGATGGTCATGGCGGTGCTCAAGCCGTTCAAGCTCGATGACGTGCGCGAAGCGCTCGCCGAACGGGGTGTCACCGGGATCACGGTGACCGAGGTCAAGGGCTTCGGGCGGCAGAAGGGGCACACCGAGCTGTACCGGGGTGCCGAGTACGTGGTGGATTTCCTGCCGAAGGTGAAGATTGAAGTGGCGGTCACCGACGGCCAGGTCGACGAGGTGGTGGAAGCCATCGTCAAGGCCGCCGGCACCGGCAAGATCGGCGACGGCAAGGTGTTCGTCTACGACCTGGGCAGCGTGGTGCGGATCCGCACCGGCGAACTGGACGCCGACGCGCTTTAACCCTTGAACCACCGGTAGAACCGCTTCCAGGCCACCCGCACGCTGGCCACCCAGCGCGGGTCGGCCACCTGGGCCGCTTCGACTGCGCTGGGGCGGGTGCCGGTCAGGCGCTGGCGCATCTTCAGCAGGTTCTTGCGGTCGCTGCGCCGGAGCTGGCGCGACACGGGATGCACCGGCAGCCAGCGCGGGCTGCGCCACGCCGATGTGAAGTCCACCAGCACCGGTACATTGCCGTTGACCATCACGTTGGTGCCATGCAGGTCGTTGTGGGTGATGCCGGCCGCATGCAGGCGTTCGAGCGCCTGCTGCAGCTGTTCGAACACCTCGATGCCGACCGAATGGGCCGCGCTCAGGGTCTGGCCGGGAATGAACTCCATGCCGAGTGCCAGCCCGCCGATGGTTCCCAGCAGGGCCGGGGCATGCTTCCAACCGGCCAGGCGCTGCAGGATGCGCGCCTCGCGGCGGACCAGCAGGCGCGCGATGGGCGACAGCGGGGTACCACGGTAGCGGGTGTAGTCCTTGACCACGGCCGGCTGCCCGTTGAGGCAGGTGCGGTAGACATCGGGTTCCAGCAGTCGTTCACCGCGCTTGAGCAGCTCGGCGGGGGCGGTGTCGTCGACACACGAAGCAGTGAGGGTAGTCATGACGTTCTGGGGCGACCCGGCGGTCGGCGCAAAGCGTCAGGCGTACCGGTGCTGCTGAATGGGGGAACAGGAAGATTTCGTTAATTTTAGTACTCGGCAGTACACGAAACCAGCCTCTGTCGGAGAAATGTCGTAATCGGACGTGGAACAGTTTGTCGCGTCAGCGCGGCGTGAAACCCGGCCGGTTCGGATATCTTCTTTTAAATCAATGAATTGAATGGAAGTTACGGCGGGGCCGGAATCGCCGCAGTCGCGCGTTGCACTTCCATGCGCGCCCACCCGTGGGCAGGAATGTCCCGCGCGGCCAGCTTGACCGGGAGCGGGTGGGTGCGGACCATAGCAGTGTTGAACACGGCCTGCGCGGCAGCACCGCACCTGACGGCACGTCTCCGTCGCGCCCGGCTTTCCCCCTCTTTTTTTGGCCCCTGTGGCCGTCCGGCAGCGGCCGGTGGATGCTTGATGATCAAGATTATTGTGGTGGCCCTGTTCGTGGCATGCGTGCTTTACGTGCATTACCGCGGCAGGGTGCGCGCGCGCTGGTCGCGCCAGCTGCTCGACCATTCCAGTTTCATGGCGCCGATCAACGTGGTGATGTACCTGTTCTCCAAGGTACCGACTACACCGTTCCTCGATCCGGGCAAGGATTTTCCCCAGCTGGAACCGTTGCGCGCCAACTGGCAGATGATCCGTGACGAGGCCTTGGCGCTGCGCGATGCGGAGAAGATTGCTGCCTCCAGCTCGTACAACGACGCCGGCTTCAATTCGTTCTTCCGCCGTGGCTGGAAGCGCTTCTATCTGAAGTGGTATGGCCCTTCGCATCCGTCGGCGAAGTCGCTGTGCCCAAAGACCACCGCGCTGCTGGAGTCGATTCCGGACGTACGCGCGGCCATGTTCGCCCAGCTGCCGCCGGGCAGCGAGCTGCGCCCGCACCGCGACCCGTTCGCCGGTTCGCTGCGCCTGCACCTGGGCCTGGCCACGCCGAACGATGACCGCTGCTACATCGAAGTGGATGGCATCCGCAAAAGCTGGCGCGATGGCGAGTGGATGATGTTCGACGAAACCTACATCCACCACGCGCACAACGAGACCGATGCGGACCGGGTGATCCTGTTCTGCGACATCGCTCGCCCGCTGCACTTTGGCCTGCCGGGGCTGTTCAACCGTGCGGTGGCGGCGACGCTGCTGGCCGGTGGCGCTTCGCCGAACCTGCCCGGTGATCCGACCGGTGGGGTGAACAAGGCCTTCGGCGGCCTGTACAAGGTGCGCCTGAAGGCCAAGGCGCTGCGCGCGCGCAGCGCGTTTGCCTACCACGCGATCAAGTGGGGGCTGGTGCTGCTGGTGATCGCGGGCATCTGGGCTCTTTGAGACCCGTATCGACCCACGGTCGATACCTGCCGAAATGAAAAACCCGCGCTGTCGCCAGCGCGGGTTTCTTTTTTGGGCGTGTGACGACCGACGGTCGTCACCTACCCGGTAGGTACCGACCAACGGCCGTCACACACCCGGTAGGTACCGACCGTTGGTCGGTACGCGGTTCCATCAACCCTTCAGGGCTGCCGCCACGAACGGCGGGGTGACCAGCACGCCGGTGTGCAGCGCGGCGGTGTAGTACAGCGTGTCGAACGCCTTGGAGGCCGCATCGGCCTGGCGGAAGTCGAAGCTGCTCTGGCCCTTGCGCGCCAGGGTCACGCTCCACCAGCCGGTGGGGTAGCACGGCTGCGGGAACGGCAGGGTCTTGAACGACTGGAAGCCGGCCTTGCCCATTTCGGTACGCATTTCGTTGATCAGGTCCAGCTGCATCAGCGGCGATTCGGACTGCTGCACCAGGATGCCGTCTTCCTTCAGCGCCTTGAAGCAGCTCTCGTAGAAGGCCTTGTTGAACAGGCCCTCACCCGGACCGACCGGGTCGGTGGAATCGACGATCACCACGTCCACGCTGCCGGCCGGGCAGTTGGCCATGTAGGCCACGCCGTCATCGAACATCAGCTCGGCACGCGGGTCGTGGTTGGAATCGCACAGCTCCGGGAAGTGCTTCTCGGCCATGCGGGTGACCTGCTCGTCGATGTCGCACTGGGTCACGCTCTCCACGCCCGGGTGCTTGAGCACCTCGCGCAGGGTGCCGCAGTCGCCGCCGCCGATGATCACCACGCGCTTGGGGGCGGCGTGGGTGAACAGCACAGGGTGGCTGATCATTTCGTGATAGAAGAAGTTGTCCTTGCTGGTCAACATGATGGCGCCATCGATGGTCATCAGGTTGCCCCAGTCGGTGGTGGCGAAGATCTCGATCTTCTGGAACGGCGACTGCACTTCGTCCAGCTTGCCCTTCAGGCGGTAGCCGATGGCCGAGCCGGTGCGCTCGAAGTGCTCGATGTACCAGTTGTTGTTGTCAGTCATGGGATGACGGTCCTGTTGGGAAGGGGGGATTAAGCCGGGCAAGCCTGTTCAGGTTTTAGCCTGGGCACGGGCGCGGGCGCGCATGATAACGGAGCTGTCGCCATATAGGCGTTATCATGCACCCCCTTTTTTACCAACCAGGCCGACTGCAATGACCGATTGGTCCCTCGACCAAGCCCGCAAGACCTACTCGATTCCGCATTGGGCGGATGGCTACTTCGACGTGGATCAGGCAGGACACATGGTGGTGAGACCGACTGGCCAGGACGGCCCGGTGGTGTCCCTGCCCAAGGTGGTGGACGCTGCGCGCGCCGCCGGGGCCAAGCTGCCGCTGCTGGTGCGCTTCCCGGACATCCTGGGCCAGCGCCTGGGCAAGCTGCAGGCCGCCTTCGGGCAGGCCCAGGCCGACTGGGACTACGCAGGTGGCTATACGGCGGTGTACCCGATCAAGGTCAACCAGCACCGTGGCGTGGCCGGCACCCTGGCCAGCCACCACGGCGAAGGCTTCGGGCTGGAAGCAGGCAGCAAGCCGGAGCTGATGGCGGTGCTGGCGCTGTCGCGCCCGGGCGGCCTGATCGTCTGCAACGGCTACAAGGATCGCGAGTACATCCGTCTGGCCCTGATCGGCCGCAAGCTGGGCCTGCAGACCTTCATCGTCATTGAAAAGCCCTCCGAGCTGAAGCTGGTGCTGGAGGAAGCCAAGGCGCTGGACGTGAAGCCGGGCCTGGGCGTGCGCATGCGCCTGGCTTCGCTGGGCGCGGGCAAGTGGCAGAACAGCGGCGGCGACAAGGCCAAGTTCGGGCTGTCCCCGCGCCAGCTGCTGGACCTGTGGAAGTCGCTGCGCGACACCGAATACGCCGACTGCCTGAGCCTGCTGCACTTCCACATGGGCTCGCAGATCTCCAACGTGCGCGACATCGCCAACGGCATGCGCGAAGCCACCCGCTACTTCGTGGAGCTGTCGCGCCTGGGCGCGAAGATCACCCACGTGGACGTGGGCGGCGGGCTGGGCGTGGATTACGAAGGCACCCGTTCGCGCAGCTTCTGCTCGATCAATTACGGGCTGGATTCGTACGCTGGCAACATCGTGCAGCCGCTGGCAAATGCCTGCGAGGAACACGGCCTGACCCCGCCGCGCATCGTCACCGAGTGCGGCCGCGCGATGACCGCGCACCACGCGGTGCTGATCGCCAACGTGTCCGAAGTCGAAGAAGCGCAGGAAGGCCGCGTGCCCGACCAGCACGACGACGAGCCGGCCGCGATCCGTCACCTGCGCGAGATCCATGACGACCTGGACCAGCGCCCGGCTGTGGAGCTGTTCCAGGAAGCACAGCACTTCCACGCCGAGGGCCTGACCAGCTATGCGCTGGGCCAGATCGACCTGCCGCAGCGGGCGCGCATCGATGACCTGTTCTACGCCATCGCCCACGCCGTGCGTGCACGCCTGAGCTATGACGAGAAAAGCCACCGCCCCGCACTGGATGAGTTGAACGAACGCCTGGTGGACAAGTACTTCGTCAACTTCAGCGTGTTCGAGTCGATCCCCGATGCCTGGGCGATCGACCAGGTGTTCCCGATCGTGCCGATCGAGCGTCTGGACGAGCAGCCGCAGCGGCGCGGCATCATCGCCGACATGACCTGCGATTCGGACGGCATGGTCAAGACCTATGTCGAGAACGAGAGCCTGGATACCTCGCTGCCGCTGCATGCGGTGCGGCCGGGCGAAAGCTACCGCATCGGGTTCTTCATGGTCGGTGCCTACCAGGAAATCCTGGGCGACATCCACAATCTGTTCGGCGATACCGACGCGGTGGAAGTACGGGCCGATGCCGATGGTTACGCGATCACCCAACAGCGTCGCGGCGACACCACCGACGTGATGCTGGACTACGTGGGTTACAGCCTGGCGGACCTGCGCGCCAGCTATGCCGAGCGGGTGGCGGCGGCCAGGCTGTCGCCGGAACGCGCGCAGGAGCTGTCCGAGGCGCTGGAAGCGGGCCTGACCGGTTACACCTATCTGTCCGACGAGCCGCTGATCTGATCGGCGGGGTTGCCATCGCGACGTGCGGCGCGGCTGCCTGATGAGCAGTCGCGCCATTTTCCATCTGTTCCTGCACGCGGCCGTGCCGGCATTGCTGGCGTGGATGTTCTGGCGCAAGCGGTTCCTGTCGGCCTGGGCGCTGCTGCTGCTGGGTTGGATCATCGACCTGGATCACCTGCTGGCCGATCCGATCTATGCACCGAACCGCTGCAGCATCGGCTTCCATCCGCTGCATACCACCCCGGCCATCGCAATCTATGCGGGCTTGTGCCTACCGAAGAAGACGCGGTTGTTCGGGATCGGCTTGATGGTGCATATCGTGCTGGATGCCATCGACTGTTGGTGGATGCACTCAACCCGGTAGCGCCGTCAACCCGCTGGCAACGTCAACATCGCCTGCAACCCCGGCGTGCCATTGCGCAGCACCAGGCTGCCGCCGTAGCTCTCGGCAATATCGGCCACGATCGCCAAGCCCAACCCGCTTCCCGCGGTGCGTTCGTCCAACCTTACGCCACGCCCCAGCACGCGTTCGAGATCGTCTTCCGGCAGCCCCTTGCCGTCATCGTTGACGTCGATTGTGAGGCTGCTTCCACTCCGCGCAACCGTTACCTCCACCCGCTGCGCAGCCCACTTGCCTGCGTTGTCGAGCAGGTTGCCCAGCATCTCTTCCAGGTCCTCGCGGGCACCGGCGAACACACCAACCGCGTCGGCGTCGCAGGCGAACGCCACCTCGCGCTCGCCATGCACGCGCTGCATCAGCGAACACAGCGCCGCGATGACCGGCGCCACCGGCGTGCGCTGCTGGTGATCGGCGGCGACACCCACAGCGAGATAGCGGTCGATGCTGGTCTGCATCCGTGCGGTTTCGCCGCGCAGCGTGCTGCGCCAGTCCGCGCCGTCGCCCGCCGCCTCCGTGGTCAGTACCGTGAGGGGTGTCTTCAACGCATGCGCCAGGTCTTCAGCACTGCGCCGCGCACGCAGCACCATGCGCCCGTGATGGTCCAGCAGCGCGTTGAGCTCGCCGGCCAACGGCGCCACTTCCTTCACCAGGCCCTGCTGCGGAAAGCGCACGTTCTCGCCGTTGCGTACCTGCTCGGCGATGCGCCCCAGTTCCGCGAGAGGGCGCAGCCCGTAGTGCACCTGGGTGACCAGCACCGTGAACCACAGCGCGATCAGGACGATCAGCGCCAGCGCGGTGCGTTGGCGGAAGGCCGTCACCTGCGCATCCAGCTGGCTGCGGTCGGTGGCCACCACCACCTGCAATGGGGTGGTCGCGCGGGGCAGGGTGACCTGCTGGGCCAGCGCACGCAGCGGCTGCTGCAGAGGACCGGTCGTGTCGAATGCCTGGGCGGGCCCGGTGCGCAGCGTGGCCGGTACCGGGAGCGTTTCATCCCACAGCGAGCGCGATTGCCCAAGCGCGTGGCCCTGCGCGTCCTGTAGTTGCCAGTACGCGCCGGAGAACACCCGTCGATAGTGTTCGTCGCCCAGCTCGCCGCGCACCTGCACGCCACCGTGCGCATCGGTTTCCACCAGGGCCAGCACCGCGATCAGGTCGTTGCCCAGCTGCTGGTCCATCGCGGTCCGCGCCGACCGCTCGTACATGGCGCCCAGCCACCACGTGGCCAGTGCCGAAACCAGCACCATGCCCACGCCACCGGCCAGCAGCAGGCGGCTGCGCAGCGAGCGGGTGTTCATGGCTGCGCCGACAGCCGGAAGCCCTGGCCGCGATGGGTATGGATGAGCGTGCTGCCGAGCTTGCGGCGGATCCGCCCGATCAGCACATCGAGCGTATTGGAATCGGGATCGAAACCGGCGTCGTACACATGCTCGCCCAGCCGCGAGCGGCTGATCACCACATCGGGGTGGTGCATGAAGTAGCTCAGGATGCGGTGTTCCTGCGGGCTCAGCGGCAGCAGCACGCCATCGAGCTCGAAGCGACCGGCGTTGACGTCCAGGCGCAGCGGTCCGCATTGCAGGCGCGGGCTGGCATGGCCGGCGCTGCGGCGGATCAACGCGCGCAACCGCAGCAGCAGTTCCTCGGGCTGGAACGGTTTGGTCAGGAAGTCATCGGCGCCCGCGTCGAAGCCGGCCAGCTTGTCGTGCCAGCGCGTGCGCGCGGTCAGCACCAGCACCGGGAAGTCGCGCCCGGCCTCGCGCCAGCGTTCGATGACGCTCAGGCCATCCAGGCCCGGCAGGCCCAGGTCTACGATCGCCGCGGCGATGTCCTCCACCTGGCCCTGGTACTCGGCGTCGCGGCCCTCGCTGCTGTGGATCACCACGTAGCCGGCGTCCTCCAGCAGCAGCTGCAGCTGGCTGGCGAGCAGGGCATCGTCCTCGGCAAGCAGGAGTCGCATCAGTCCTCTTCCATCTTGAGCAGGCGGCCGCTGGTCGCATCATAGTCCAGCTCCATCACCACGCCATTGGCACAGAGGATCTCGATCTCGTACTTGCCATCATCCAGCTCCACCTCAAGCAGCTGCCCGGGGTAGCGGCGCAGGGCGTCCTGGACCACGGACTTCAGCGGCACGTAACGACCCTGCTCGACCGCCTGGCGCACCGCCTGCTGCTGGCGCGCGCCGCCATCGAGGACCCGCATGGGGTCCTGCGCGGCGGCGGTCAATAGCAGGGGCAGGAGCAGCGACAGGGCGGTCATGGCATTGGGGCAGGGAAGGGCTGGATACGGTATACGCGGCGCCCTTAAACGTTTCCTGACAATCAGGCTCATGGTCCGCTTAAGGGCGCTTGGCAGACTGGCGGCGCCGGGATGGTCCGGTGCCCCTTTCAGGAACTCCCCCATGAACAAGCTGATCCTTGCCGCCGCCCTGGCAGCCACCTTCACCACCGCTCCGGCCTTCGCCGCCGATCTCTCCGCTGCCGACGTGCAGGCCAAGCTGCGTGCCGCCGGCTACACCCAGGTCCACGAACTGGAACGCGACGACGGCGTGTGGGAAGCCGATGTGACCCGTGCCGATGGCAGCGTGGACGATGTGGTCATCGACCCGGCCACGGGCGAGATCTTCGATGCGCGCGACGGCCGTGCCCTGCTCGATGCCGGGCAGATCCTCTCGCTGGCCGGCAAGGCCGGTCTGACGAAGATCGAATCGGTCGAGCGCGACGGCGCGACCTGGACCCTGGAAGCGCGCAATGCCCGCAACCAGCGCGTCGACGTGCGCATGAGCGGTCACGATGGCCGCGTGTTGTCCAGCCAGCGCGATGGCTGGTGGGACTGAGCCGGATGGGCTCGGCAGCACATGCAGACGGCCAGGTTACCCCGGCCGTTTCGGCTGATGCACGTGGCGCTGGTTACCAGCCCACCGGGCCCGGGCCGTCCCAGTACCCCCGACCGTACCCGCCATATCCCCCATACGGTCCATAGAAGCCCGGGCCCTTGCCCTCGCTGATCTGGATGTTGAGGTTCATGTTGCGGGTCTTGCCGTCGTCGTTGGTGTAGTTCTTGTTGAGGTTCAACTCGGCCGCGTTGTAATGCGTGTTGCCGAATCCCTTGGCGTAGCCGATGCCGGTGGTGATGCTGCCGTTGACCCGCAGCTTGTCGTCGGTGACCTCGGCGATGCCGTTGGCCGCGCCATCGCGCGCAAGCGCGCGGCGGCCGCTCTTGTCGCCATAGAAGGTGCCCGGCGGGTCGCCACGCAGGGTGGGATCGTTGAGGTACTGCATCGGCTTCTGCGGCACCGAGAGGTCCAGATCGGTCGCCGACTGCGGGCCGGTGGCACCGGCAGCGGACTGCGCCAGCGCGACACCGGGGGCCAACAGGCACAGCAGCAGGGAAAGCGGGCGGATCATGGGAAGCTCCGGGGCAGGCAAGGCGGCCGACAGCGCTGACGCTAGCAGGGGTTGCTTGAATGATGCCTGTCGTGGCCCTGTAATTGAACGGGTACCGACCAACAGTCGGTACCTACCCATCTTGCGGGTCGCCGCGTTCAATCCAGCCGTTCAAACCCGAACAGGCCCGCCAGCGGGTGCTTTCGGCGCTCGATCCGGGCACGCAGCAGGCCGGCGCCGATCATCGAATAGGTGATGCCGTTGCCGCCGTAGGCCATCGCGAACAGGACCCGCGGCCCCCACTGCGGGTGCGGGCCGAAGAACGGCAGGCCGTCCTCGGTTTCGGCAAAGGTGCCGCCCCAGGAGAACGCCGGCTGCAGCGGCAGGTGCGGGAACAGCCTGGCCACGTGTTTGAGCAGGGTGCCGGTCTTGCCGGCCACCCGGCTGTCGCGCCGTGCCGGGATGTCCACCGTGTCGTCCTCACCGCCGACCAGCAGCCGGTGGTCGCCGGTGCTGCGCATGTACAGGTAAGGACGCGCGGACTCCCAGACCATGGTGTCGGCCAACGGCCCCAGCGTGGCCGGGTCGATCGGGTCGGTAATGAAGGCATAGCTGCTGCGGTTGCGGGCCACCTTCTGCTTCAGCCAGCGCTGGCCGGCATAGCCGGTGGCCAGCACCACGTGCCGCGCACGGATGCGCAGGCCTTCCGGCGTGGTGGCGGTCACCCCGCGTGCGGTGGGCTCCAGGGTATGCAGCACGGTGCGGTCGTGGACCGCACAGCCGGCCTTGGCCAGCTTCATCAGCAGCCGGTAGGTGAGCTGGTAGGGGTCCACGCGCGCGGCCAGCGCGCTGAGGATCGCGCCGGGCGCGGAAATGCCGTACTCCGCCCGCACCGCATCGGCATCCAGCCAGCGCACGTCGAAACCATGCTTGTGTCGCAGCGCGTACTCGTCCTGCAGGGGCGAACGATGGCGGCGCTTGCTGGCGTAGTACAGGCTCTGCATGGGGTGGCAATCCACCCCGCGGAAACCGGCGGCCACCTCGCGCAGCGCCGGGATCGCCTCGGCGCAGGCGCGGTAGGCGAGCACTGCATCGCGCTCGCCGTAGCGCTTGGCCAGGTCGACCAGGTGCGTATCGATCTCGTACTGCAGCAACGCGGTGCTGGCGGCGGTGCTGCCCCAGCCGATGTCGCGCTGCTCGATCAGCACCACGTCATGGCCGTGCGCGCACAGCTCGTTGGCGATCAGCGCGCCGCTGATGCCGCCGCCCACCACCAGCACGTCGCAGCTGCGGTCCCCGCGCAGTGGTGGGAAGGCGTGCATCAGCCCGTTGCTGACGGCCCAGAAGGGGTACCCGCTTTTGAGGTCCATTGGCGATCAGGCAGTGGGGTGGCCGGTCTGCGGGGTGTGAATCAGTGGCGTGAGGTCGAAGCCCTGCTGGCGCGCCTGCGCCAGGTAATGCTCCTGGGTGGTGGCATCCAGGTGCGGCTCGCGCGCCAGCAGCCACAGGTACTTGCGGTCCGGGCTGCCGACCAGTGCCACGCTGTAGTCCGGCGCCACCTGGATGACCCAGTAGTCGCCCTTTGCGAACGGAAGCCAGCGAAGTCCCTTGGGCAGGAAGCTCACTTCCAGCCGCGCCGGGTCGTTCTCGTCGACCGGGCAGGCCTCGCCCTCGGCCTCTTCAACTTCACCATCCACGCGGCATCGGTTGACGACCTTGACGTGGCCCTTGTCGTTGAGGCTGTAGTTCGCCGTTACATCGGTGCAGTCGACCGGCTCGTGGCTCATGGGCAGCCGCGCAATTTCGTACCAGGTGCCCAGGTAGCGCGGCAGCTTGAGGTCGGGAACGGTCTTCAGGTCGGGATGGGCGGTCATCGTGGGCATCGTTGGAGAGGTGGAGGCCAACATGCCCGGGCTGCCGCCATGGCGGAGTGAAGCCGCGGTGCAAGCTGGAACGGTACGTTGTGGTGCCGTCATGCCGGGAGCGCCGGCGCGGCGCTATGCTGGCCGGGACCGGTTCAATGGAGGTGCGGATGTACCAGGTGATCCTGCTCAAGAGCGACAGCGGCTTCGCCCGCGCACAATGGGAAACGGTGGACGATGTGGTGGACCACGAGGGCGTGAGCTACTCGCTGCGGGCCGGCCCGCGCCAACCGCTGCCGACCGACCATGCGTGGGACGAAATCGTGGTGTATGCGCCGGAGGAGATCAGCGAGGAGGAATTCCAGGACTGGTACGCGGCCCTGCAGCCGCAGGTCGAGGAACTGCGCCTGAAGTACTGAGCTGCATACCCGGTGTGAACGAGACCCGGTTTATAGTCCGCTGCATGTCCGCGTGAACCCTGGGTGCTGGTTTGTCCTTCCGTCATCGTTTTCCCCTGCTGCGGCCGCTGGCCGGGCTGTTGCTGTCCACCTGGCTGTGCATGGCCCCCGGGGCATGGGCGCAGACGCCCGACGACCCGGCGGCCCAGGCCAAGACCCAGCTCAACCAGGCCGACAGGGAGCTGAAGGCAATCCGCACCGCGCTGCCGGACGCGGAAACCCGCGAGACGCTCACGCCGTTGTTCGAACGGGCCATGGCCGTGCAGCGCGACGCCGACGATGCACAGGCTACGCTGCAGCCGGAGCTTGACCAGCTCGATACCCGCCTCATGCAGCTGGGAACGGTGCCCGAAGGCACCGTGGAAGCGCGCGACGTGGCCCAGCAGCGCAGGTCGCTGACCCAGCAGCGCGCCGATATCGCCGCCGCCGTGGCGCGGGCCAGGTTGCTTGCGGTGGATGCCAGGCAGCTCGGCGCGGACATCGAAAAGATGCGCGTCACCCAGCTCAGCGAGGACCTGGCCCGCAAGGTCAATTCGCCGCTGTCGCCTTCGCTGTGGCGCAAGTTCGCCCGGGATGTGCCTGCCGACCTGCAGGAACTGGGGCAGATCTATCGGCAGGCGGAAACCACCGCGCGCAAAGCGATCGCGCAGCATGGCTGGACGGCGCCGCTGACCGGACTGGCGGTGGCGTTGCTGCTGTTCTTCCCGCTGCGCCTGTGGCTGCGTGCAGCCGGACGCCGGTACGCGCAATCCGAACGGGCGCCGGATGGGCGCCTGCGCCGCTCGGGTCTGGCGGTGTGGCTGCTGCTGGTCGGCACGATGCTGCCCGGCCTGGCCTGCGTAGTGTTCTTCGGGGCGCTGGATGCGATCGGCGCGATTCCGGCGCGGCTGGAAAAAGTGGTGTTCGCCATCCAGGTGGCCACTTATATCGCGGCGTTCATCACCGCCCTGAGTGCCGCGCTGCTGGTGCCCAAGCGCCCCTCGTGGCGCCTGCTGAACCTGGATGACGCCGCCGCGTGGCGCCTGCGCAAGTACGCTTGGGGTGCGGCCGCGTTGACCTGGATCAGCATCGTGCTGATGGCGCTCAACCGCGCCGCGCGCACCAGCGCGATCACCACGGTGGCGGTAGACGGCCTTGTTGCCATCACCTACATGGCGTTGATCGTCGCCATCCTGGTCTCGCTGGCCCGCCTGCATCGGCACCAGACCGACGAGGCGGCGGCCAAGCTGGAGGCGCAGGCGCAATCGGACGGCAAGGCCAAGGGCCCCGCGCGACGCAGCGGCTGGATCGTCATCGCACGCCTGGCGGGCCATATCGTAGTGGCCGCTGCGGTGATCGCCACCCTGCTGGGCTACCTCAACCTCGCCCTGTTCGTCGCCCAGCAGCTGGTCTGGGGCGCCGTGGTGCTGCTGGCCGCATCGCTGTTGATGAAGTTTGCCGATGATCTTGCGACCTGGCTGCTGTGCCCGACCAGCAGCGTAGGCCGCACGGTGTTGCTGACCACCGGGTTGAGCGAGTCGCGGGTGGTGCAGGCCGGCGTGCTGTTGTCGGCGGGGTTGCGTATCTGCGTGATCCTGCTGGCCGTGATGGCGCTGACTGCGCCGCTGGGCAACCTCAGCGCGCTTTACGGTGGCCTGGACACGCTGTCCAAGGGCATCCCCCTCGGCAAGAACCTGACCCTCAAACCCAGCAGCGTGCTGTATGCCGTGATCGCGTTCCTGCTGGTCTGGGCGGCGATGCAGACCTTCCAGCGCTGGCTGACCGACACGTATCTGCCCAAGACCGAGCTCGATGCCGGCGCACGCAACTCCATCAGTACGGTGACGCGTTACCTGGGCATCATCGCGGCCGTGCTGTGGAGCCTGACTGCCCTGGGAATCGGGCTTGAACGGCTGGCGCTGCTTGTCAGTGCATTGTCGGTAGGTATTGGTTTCGGCCTGCAGGCGATCACCCAGAACTTCGTCTCGGGACTGATCCTGCTGGCCGAGCGGCCGGTCAAGATCGGCGACTGGGTGAAGCTGGGCGACCAGGAGGGCGACATCAAGCGCATCAACGTGCGTTCCACCGAGATCCAGGTGGGGGACAAGTCCACGCTGATCGTGCCCAACTCCGAGTTGATCACCAAGACCATCCGCAACATGACCATGGGCAGCGCGCAGGGTCGGATCCAGATCCAGTTCACCGTGCCGCTCAATACTGACGTGGCCGCGGTTCGGCAGGTCCTGCTGGATGCATACGCCGAACACGTGGGCGTACTGACCGATCCGGCGCCGTCGGTGTTCATCGACTCCATCGCCAACGGCCAGGTGGCGATCAACAGCTTCGCCTATACCTCGGGTCCGCGTGCGGTGTACGGGGTGCGCAGCGATCTGTACTTCACCCTGCTGCAGAAGCTCGCGGCGTCCGGCATCGCGCTGTCTGCGCCGACCGATATCCACCTGGTCGGCGAAGCACACGCCCCGCGTGAACCGTGACGACCTGCAACAGGACGCGCATCAGGTGCGCGCATCGCGCGGAAGGCGGCCCGGTTGGTCCGGCAGGACAATCACGGGGGGCTGGAGGGGCGACCGGTCGTCGTCGAGCTGTTCTTCGGACGCCTTGGGCCCCTGCTTGATCGGCTTGAGCGCCTTGCCGGGGGAGACATGCGGGGTGCGCGGACTGCCGCCCACCTTCATCAGCATGCCGGCGGCGCCGCTGCCGCCTTCGCCGAGTTGCTCCTGCAGCGCCGGGCCGTGCAACGTAAGCGTGCCGGGGTCGACCAGGTGCAGGCTGCGGCCATCGCCGGCCGCCGGCGCCACCAGGACATGGGGGATGTCATCCACGGTGCGGATCCTGATCTCGTGAAGTGGCGATGCCAGCGAACCGTCCTCCCTGGCAATGGCCATGCCCTCGCGCATCGCCCAACGCACGCCCACGGCACGCGCGTGCGGGCGCTGTGGGTCTACCATCGCCCAGAGAAAGCGCAGATTGCCGGCTGCAGTTCGCTGCACCACGCCCGAACCGATCCGCAGCAACGCCAGGCTGCCGGCTGCGGGGTTGAGTGCATCGAGGGTGCCGTGCCCGAGTACCCGCGACAGCTCGGCGAAGCGCGGCAGGGTCAGTTTCAGACCCGGCCGCATCAACACCTTGGCCATGCCGCCGACGACCGGGCCGACCACGATGATCGCCTCCAGGTAGAGCCCGAAAACCGCCATCGCGAACGTGTTGCGGTTCGGCGATGAGATTCCGCGCAGGTTCTCCACGAAGGGAACGAAGAAGTCCACGGTCTTCAGCCACAGCGGTGCATCCTGCAGATGCTCCTCGTAGTGCGTGGGGGCCCAGCCTTCGTGACGAAACGCGGCCGCGTCCAGCCAGAAGAAGCCGTTCCGCACCGGCTCGACCAACGCGTGGAAGGGTGATCGGGTGGCGTTGGCGTTGGCGTCGACGTCTGCCGCGCGTGACAGCAGCGGCTCGACGATCACATCCGAACACCTGCCACTGACCGGTGCGCGGTCAGATGCATACGCTTCCCAGTCCACCTCCAGAGGCGTGCCCCGAAGCACGCGGATCGTCGCGACGTTGCCGCTGCGCAGGCGCACCTTGCGGTTCTGCAGCTGCCCGCCGATGGGCAGCGGCCCGTCCAATGCCAGCGGCACGATCCTGCTCTGCAGCGGGAACAGCTGGAAATGGCGCGGCCGCCCGTCCACCTGCAGGGTATACAGCACGCCGAAGCGGCCACGGTAGGGATCGGTATCGTTGCGGGTTTCCTGCTGCGCCTCCAGATCCGGTTCATGCGTGCGTAGAGTGAATATCTCCACATCGCCACGCCGCAGTGCCGCACGCTCTTCTTCCGGCCGCTGGAACAGCGCTTCTTCGATCAGCACCCCATAGCCGCGCTGCGCCTTGCGGAAATAGGCATCGAAGCGTTTCTGGTAGCGGGCGTTGATGTCGGCCATGCGGGCCAGGCCGGGCTTCATGAGCGCAAAAGCGTCCTGCTGGGCGGCCTCGAAGCGCGGATTGCCCTGGCCCGGATTGAGCGGTGAGGGGGGCGCGAACCTTCGGCAGGGGCGCCAGTGCCCCGTCCCGTTGCGCAGCGCGCCGGCCGCCACGATCTCGAAAAACGGAAAGCTGCTGGCGAAGTGGTTCTCGTCGTCGCAGAGGCGGAAGTCCGTGGAGTTCCAGGCCTGGTCGGCGAGCACGCCGGGAAACCGTGGGAATACCCGCCGTATTTCCGCTTCGACCAGGGGCATGCGATAGGGCAGGGGTGCCAGCACATCGGTGATGGCGCGCTCGATCTCGGCCACGCGCAGGTCGAAGGCGCGCAGCGCGGCCTCGATGCGGTCCCCGACCGGCACTGGCAGTGCCGAGGCGTGCTCCAGCTGGCGCAACACATACCAGTCCAGGGTCGGCAGTCGGCGGGCATCCAGGATCAACTGCCTGACCAGGTCGGGCGTTCCGCTGTCCGCGGCCAGGTCGGCGGCGAAGCTGACCAGTTCACTGAACCGCATCTGCTGGGACAGGCCGCGCCGCAACCGTTCCGCCAGGTGCACAGCGCTGGCGTAGTGCACCGAGGCGATCGTGCTGCCGTAGACCAGATTGGCTGGAACGTCGCCGGGGAGCAGCTCCGGTGCCAGGTCCTGCAGCGCCAGGGTTTCTGCCAGCCCCAGCAGCGAGTCCGGGATGCGGCCCATGCCGCGCAGGTACTCGCGGAAATCCTCGCGGATCTGCACGAAAGTGCGTCCCTGGTTGGTGTATTTGTGCAGCCGGTAGCCGAGCAGGATCCCCGCATCGCGGCGGGACGCGGGGCCCAGGTCCAGAATGATCGCTTCGCGGGTCAGGCTGCCCAGCAGCGTCGGCGAGGTGGGCGCGGCCGCGGTGCCCATGTACCAGCCGAGATCGCGCAGCAGCGCGGTCTGCAAGGCCAGGGCCCGCGGTGTGCGGGCCATGCTCGCCACGTAGTGACTGCTGCGGTGCAGCTGCTCGGGCGCGATCTCTCCGCGCTGAAGCAGTGGAAGGGCCAGATACTCCAGCAGGGTCTGGCCGGCGGGGGCGCGCTGGGCCAGGAAGCGGGTGGTGGTCTGGCGGACCTGCTCGACATCCGTGGCACTCAATGCGTCGGCCGCGTGCAGGAGCTCGGGGCGCATGCCGAGCCGGAGTTCGCCGAGCAGGCGCTCGGCGCAGCGTTCGGCGCCATCAGGATGGGTTACCTCGTCGGGACCACACCCCCCGTGCGCGGCCAGGCTGTCGGACACGACAACCCGGCCATCAGACCGGACCTGGCCGCCGAGTCGGCCGGCCACCTCGCGAAGCCGCGCCAGGGCGCCGCCGTGCTGCCAGGACGCGCTATCGTTGAACGCATGCGCGTTGCCGAGCCGGTCCTGCAGGCGCACGTGCCCGGCTGCGTTGACCGCCACCCAGCGCAGTGGCAGGGGCAGCTCCGCCGTTGCCTCCAGCACCTCCGGGCTGGCGATGAGCTGCGCCAGGGGCTGCAGGGCGGTCTGCAGCACTGCCGCGGTCGACGTGCCCAGTGCTGGGCGATAGAGCGCCGTGCCTGCGGACGGCCGGTGCATCAGTACGCGGCCCAGGTCCTGGAGTTCATTGCTTGCCTCCTGCCAACGTGGCAACGGCGCTGCATGCTGCTGCCAGTGCTGGTGAATCCGCGCCATCGCATCGAGCAGTTGCGCCTGCGTACATGCCGCGGCTGGAGCGCAGGGTTGGCGCACGGGCAGCGGGATCGCGCCATGGAACTGCAGGGCATTGAGAAGTGGCACCGACGTGCCCGGTGAAAACCTTCCCAGGCGGTCGGTCATCCGGTACAGCGCTTCGCGTGGCTGGGCCAGTGAAGGCGCGAGCGCGGCACTGAGACCACCGATGATCACCACGCTCTGCCCGGAGCCGCGCACACTGGCGGTCAGTCCATCGGTGTTGGCCCGCAGCGACTGGTAGGACGCGTTGACCCGGCGCATCTCCAACCATACCTCGGTCTGTTCAAACACCCGCTGCAGCTGCTGCTGGGCATCGCGCCATGCCGCATGCAGTGGGGAGGGGAAGGTCGGCAGCAGGATCTGGTGTGCCATCGCGTCATCCAGGGTTGGCGGCGCAGCATCGAACCGCGCCCACAGCCGGTCCAGCAGTCGCTGGTGGTCCTGCTGCGCCGGCGAGTCGCTGCGCACGTCCCACTGCACCTCGACCCGTGCGCTTGCCCGCGGCGACGGATGCTGCAGTGCCAGCTGGGCCTCGAGCCTGGCCAGGCTGGCGTCGAAGTGGTCGTCATCCATTGGAATGGCGGGCAGTGGCGCGGCGTAGTAGGCCAGCATTTCCGGGACACGCAGGCGGCCGTCCGAGCGCACAGGCGCATGCAGCAGGGTGGCGATCCCGCGCAGCATCGTGTCGAGCGCCGCCAATGCGGCCGGGGGATGGCCCGCTTCGAACAGGGCCACGCTGCGCGCGCCCTGCAGGGCGTGGGCTTGAACCGGGCCATGCGCAGGGTAGACCAGCTGTGCCGGATCAACGTGGTGGTGCCAGCACAGGGCGATGACCTCGGCATGCTGCGAGACCTGCAGCAGCAGGCTGCGGGCCAACGCCGTGTTGTGCCCCAGGTGCGAGCGCGGGTCTGGTCGCCAGCGGCTCCACGTTGGTTCGAGCCCTCGGATCGGTATGCTCCGGGCCTGCCGCACCTCCGCGTGCAGTCGCTGCAGCGTCACCGTCTCGTTGGTGGGGGCGATATGGCCGTCCGGCAACTGCTGCACCGCGCGCTCAAGGCGTCGGATGAGCGGGTCCAGCGCGGAAGGAGTGTATGTCTGCGTGGCCACCTCCTGCCCCAGATAGAAGCCCAGCGCACAGGCCAGGCGTGCCTCGACCGCGTTGTCGAAGCAGCCGCCCGCGTCCAGTACGTTGCGGTGCAGGTCGTCCAGCAGCACCTGGGTGAGTGACGACCATGCAGGGCGGTCGGTCCCCGCCGGCGCTGGATGCAGAGCGACCACCGTTCCCGACGTGGCGCGCGTACCGCTCAGGGTGCCATTCCAGACCACCAGCGAGGCCGGGGGCAGGCGCTCGGCATACAGGGTCGCAAGGAAATCGTCCTGGCGGTACAACCATCCGAGCTGCCCGTGCACGGACAGCAGCGCACGCGCGAACGGCGAGTCCGGCGCAGGATTGAATGCAATGCGGGAAAGTGCGGCACTGCCTGCAGCGGATGCGGCATCCCGCAGCGACCACAGGGCACCGATCAGCGCGACCTGATCCTGGACGGCGGCCTCGTCCTGCACGGTCGGGCTGGACGGCTGCTCCGGTTCGGACGTGGCCAGCGAGCGGGTCGGCCGGCGCAATGCCCAGCCTGTCGCGGCGTCGATCAGCGGCCCGTCGACGTCATCGCCAAGCCCACAGAGGGCGCGCAGCGCCTGGCGGAAGTCCGGTGCACCGCGTGTCACGGGCAGGTCCAGCACCACGCGGGCCCGCGCCGCGATGTCCTCGCCCACCGGCAGCACGGCTGCGCGCAGGGCGAGTGCCTCGCCCAACGCCCTCGCTTCCCGGCTGGGTGGCTGCAGGAACAACACACGCTCGATCCGTTCGCCGATCTGCGCCACCGCTGTCTGGTAGGCGCTGTGCAGCGCCCAGGCGACCAGGCCGCCGCCCGCCGCTGCAGTGGCCAATGCACACGCCGCGGTGGCGGCGCGTGGATGCCGCAGGAGCGGAGATATCGCAGGCGACAGCGCGGCGGCCGCCAGTGCGGGCAATGCGGGGCCAAGCAGACGTGCGCGCTCTCCGGCCGAGCGTGCGGCGGGCGGAGCGGGCGGCATGAGTGTATCCGGCAGCAGCGTTACGGCTGCAGGGGGTGCCGTGAGCAGGCGGCGGGCGGCGCCGCCGATCAGGTCCAACTGGTCCAGGGCGGCCGGCAACCGCGTCAGCTGGCGGCCAACGGCCGTGGCCGGCGGGGCGGGCGGCTGCTGGCGGAACCACAGCGCCCATGTGGTGGCCAGCAGGATCACGCGCAGCGGGGACGTCGGGAGCTGCAACTGCCGATGCAGTGCGTCGTGGGCGCTGTCAGCATGCTGAAGCAGCGGTTCCAGGGCACCGGGGAGCAAGGCGATCAAGGGCTCCACCCAGGCGCCGCCGCGCAGTGAGGGCAAGGGAAGCTGGCACAACCAGCGCAGCCATGCCAGCGGTGAACCTTCCTGCAGCAGCCGGGGCAGTGCCATCGCCTGCTGCGACCACGACAGCCACTGCGCACCCTGGGCACCCACGGCAAGGTTGGCTACGGCATGCAGTGCAATGCCGGCCGCGCGCTGACACTGCAGACGGCCAATGCCGCTGACAAGGCTGGCCACGACCCGCGCGCACTCCTGCCGCCATGCATCCGTCGCACACAACGGCCCCGCATCCCGGTTGAAAAGCGCCCGCTCCAGCGCGCCCGGACGCTCGGCCAGCGGCATGTCCTTGACGACCTGCGAGACATACTTGCCCAGCGCATCGGGCGACCCCTCGCAAAGCAGATGCCGCAATCGGCCTTCGAGCAGGGAGAGTTCCGAGGGCAGCAGCGGGCAGCGTCGCAGGAAACGCGCGAGGGCCGGCGACAGCGTGTCGGTGATCGCAGGCGGTGCCGCATGGCCGGGCGAGGCGTTCGCCACGCTGGTGGGCGCGACGCAGTGCGTCGCTGCGTGCGAGGACCGCGAATGATCAAAAAAGGCGTGCGGCAGGGATTCCGCAGCCCGCAGTGGAACCACGATGATGGGCACTCCCCCGGGTTCAGTTGGGGCGCACGATTGTGCCGGTCCATTCGCGCTCAGGCTGTGCGGCGGTTCGCAGAATCAGCCGCGATTTCCACGTCGTGACGGGACCAGCGCGAAGTTGTCGACCGCCAGCTTCTCGGCATGGTTGAGCCACGCGCGGATCTCCAGATCATCCACTTCGTGGTCCAGCCCGAACGGTACGCTGATGCGACCTTCCGCATCGGGCTGCACCCACTGCTGGGCAACCACGACCTTGCGCTTGGACGACACGGCCTCGATCCAGAAACCACGGTCGGGCGACTGCTTGGCCACGAACTGCAGCATGTACTGGCCCGCACGCGTGCGCCGGCCTTTCTGCGTGATCATGTGCGCCTGGCGGATGCTCGGCCGCGGGCCGTTGAACGGATCCAGTGGCGCATCGACCGCGAAGCCGTCGCGCAGCTGGTCGTCGCGGTAGAGCTTGATGCCCTTGTCGCGATTGACCAGCATGGCGCACCAGTCACCATCGGCCGAGCCGTCTTCGAAGGCAGTACAGCGGTCCACGTAGGCCAGCGTATTGTCCGGATCGGCCAGGTCGAACTGCTTGGAGGTGTTCTCCAGATAGACCGATTTCAGGTCCCACTGCTTGTCGTACTCCAGCAGTACGGGCGGCTGCACGTGCTGCAGGCCGATCACCACCTGGTTGTCGTCATCGATGCGCAGCTGACGGGTCTTCTCGCCGAGCCACAGCGAACGCGAGAAGGCCAGGTATCGTGGGAAATCCCTGCCGTCGTCGCGGAACGCGGCCGCGCTGGCGCTGGCCGGGCGCCCGGGCTGCAGCAGCGAGCGGCCAAAGCCGATCTCGCCGATCTCCGGCTCGATCAGGCTGAGAAGCGTCGCGCCAGAATCCAGTGTGGAGCCGTGCTGCGCGTCCAGCTGACGCGGGGCGATGTCCTTGCCCAGGAACAGCAGGAGGTTCTCCCGCTCCTGGTTGGCCAGGATATGGCTCAGGTCATTGGGCATGGCCAGGTGGTCGGACGCGATGACGATCAAGGTGTCTTCGCCATACGGGCTGGCCTGGATGCGGTCGACCAGCCTGGAAATCAGGCCATCGGTGCACTTGAGCGCGTTCAGCAGACCGATATCGCCGTAGTCGCTCTTGTAGCGGGTGCGCCTGCACGCCACCGGCAGATGCCCGGCGGGGTGGTGGGTGTCCATGGTCAGCGTGGTCAGCATGAACGGCTGGCCGGCCTTGGACAGTTGCATGAAGCGGTCGTACGCCTTGTCCAGCAGCACGTCATCATGCACACCCCAGGTGGAGAAGTGCGATCGGGCGATCTTCTGCTGCTTGAACCACGCCAGGTCATCCACCGCATCGAAACCGTGGGTGGCCAGGAACTGACCCTTGCCCGCGAACAGGCCATTGGCGCCGCCCAGGTAATGGTTGGTGTAGCCCTGCTGCTTGAGGTAATCGCCCAGACACACTGCCTGCGGCAGGAAGCTGCCCATGCGGTCCATGCTGTTCTCATCGCCCTGCGCGGTGGTCAGCGGCACACCGCACATCGACGACACCAGGCCGGCGATGGTCCAGCCACCGCCTTCGGCCGAGATGAGCCCGCGCACATCCAGCGCCTGCCCGGCCAAGCGGTTGAGGTTGGGCATCAGACCGGGGAACGTGGCCTCATCCAGATACGTGCGCTCGAGGCTTTCGCCGTAGATCCACACGATGTTGCGCGGCGTGCGCAGCGGCTGTTTCGGCACGCGGTATTCCGGGGCGACCATGCTGTAGTCGACTGGACGCATCTGTTGGTAGAGGCGTTGGCCGTCGCGGTACAGCGGGCTGACGCCGATTGCCAGCACCCACACGGCGAGGAAGCCGGCGAACACGCCACGACCATGCGCGTTGCGGTGCCAGCGCGTGATACGGGGGGCCAGCAGCGGCAGCAGCGAGAGCAGGGCCAGCGCGATGAAGCCGGCGATGTACCCCTTGAAGTCCGAGACGCCGGCGCCTTCCATGTCCGCACCGAGGTGGTACAGCGTTGCCGCATTCAGGCCATCGCCGGAGAGCTTGTTGATCAACCACCATGCGCTGAGCGTCAGCAACAGCACCGTCATCAGGCTCGCCTTCCACCACGCCCAGCGACCCGACGCAAGCAACAACCCGGTGAGCAGCAACAGTGACAGCAGCAGGATCCAGAGCATGGGCATCATCGGCAGCGGAGACAGGTGCGATCGGCTGTCCAACCACACCTGCATGACAGACCGATGACTGGATCATGCCTGCACGAACCTGACTGAAATGTTTGCTGGAAATGGATTGGGCGCGCCTACACCGCGCTGCATTCAAAAGGGTAAAACATGCGTGAAGAAGGCGCGCGGACGCGCACCTTCTGCAGATGCCCGCCGGGGCGGGCAGGCCTGCTATCGATGCCCACGCTCTTCCCTGGAACGCGCGCGCCGGTCAAACAACAACGCGCTGAGGATGATGCCCAATCCAAGCAGTACGCCGATCGACATCAACATGAATGCGATGGCGGGATAGCCGAACAGGTGCCAGCCGGTGTCAACCTTCATCATCAACGCCGCCGCAAGAATCAGTGCCGCGGTGACGATGCCGGCCGACACCCGGTTGGCGATCTTCTGCAGGTTCTCCATCAGCCTGGATTCTTCCAGCCCGGTCACCTTCATCTGCAGGCGGTTCTCGGCCAGCAATGCCAGGATGTCCGACATCTTGCGCGGCCCCTCACGCAGAAGCTGCTGAACTTCCATTGCTTCGCTGGCCAGGTTGGCCGCCGACAGCGACTTTTTCAGGCGTGCCCGCATCACATGCTGGAGCTGGCGTTCGACGATGCGACGCGTGTCCAGGTCCGGCGACAGCAGGCGGCACACTGCTTCAAGATTCAGCAGCGCCTTGCCGAGCAGGCTCAGTTCCGGTGGCGTGCGCAGGCCGCTGGCGGTGGCGATGCGGACCAGGTCCAGCACCACGCGACCTTCCGAGAAGGTGCCGCTTGCGGCATAGCGCGCAATGACCTGCCCGGTCTCGCGCAGATAGCGTTCCTCGTCGAACGCTTCCAGCCGCGTACTGATACCGATGATCTCGTCCGCCACTTCTTCACCACGCCCATCCACTGCGGCGAACAACAGCTTGAGCAGCCGTTCGCGTAACCGTGGCGGCATGTGCGCGACCATGCCGAGGTCGAAGATGGCCAGGCGGCCCTCCGGGGTGACGCGCAGGTTGCCCGGATGTGGATCGGCATGGATCTCGCCGTGCACGAAAATCTGGTCGATATAGCCGCGGATCAGCGCGGCGGCCAGTGGTGCCATCGGCTCCTCGGTGCGGCGTACGTCCGGGATCATGTCCACCCGCACGCCCTGCGCCAGTTCCATGGTCAGCACGCGATGGCTGCAGTAGTCCCAGATCGGCTGCGGCACCCAAAGCGGCTTGAACGGCCGCAGATGTTGGCCGAAGCGCTGCAGGTTTTCGGCTTCAGCGTGGTAATCCAGCTCCTGCATCAGGGTCTTGGCGAACTCGTTGAGCCAGTCGCGCAGGCGTACCCGCCGACCCACTTGGGTGAGGTGGTCGGCAGCCAGTGCGAAGCTTCGCAGCACCTCCAGGTCCGACCGCAGCTGCGCCGCTACTTCCGGCTTCTGCACCTTTACGGCGACCTCGCGGCCATCGTGAAGCTGCGCGCGGTGCACCTGCGCGATGGAGGCGCAGCCCAGCGGCACCGGGTCAAAGCTGGAAAACAGCTTGGACACCGGCGCACCCAGTTCCTGCTCGATGATGGTGTAGATGCGCTCGACCGGGATCGGGGCAACCTTTTCCTGCATGCGCTCCAGCGCCGTGGCGAACTCCACCGGAACCATGTCCGGGCGGGTGGACAGCATCTGGCCCAGCTTGACGAAGGTGGGACCCAGCGACTCCAGATCGGTGACGAACTGTTCCGGGTTGCCCTCCGGCGGCAGGTCATGGACGGCGCGGGAATCCAGGTTCATTCCCGAGAACACCCCCGAATGCCGGTAGCGCAGCAGCAGGCGCAGGATCTGGCTGCGGCGGTTCATGCCTTTGACCAGCGACGGCGAGCCGGGAACAACGGGCGTGGTATTCAAGCAGGGCTCCGTGACGGGACGAACCGGCAGTGTCGCCGCAGGGCAGTGGTGGGGCGGTGAATCCTGGCGATCTTCCCCGAAGGTGGCCGGATCGGTCAGAATCGGCGCCACCCCCCGATTTCTGGATTGCCATGGCCGGTGCCAGCCTGTTTGCGTTGCTCGACGATATTGCCGCCCTGCTGGATGACGTTTCGATACTGACCAAGGTGGCGGCCAAGAAGACCGCCGGCGTTCTGGGCGACGATCTGGCGCTGAACGCGCAGCAGGTGACCGGGGTCAGCGCCAACCGTGAACTGCCGGTGGTGTGGGCGGTGGCCAAGGGCTCGCTGGTGAACAAGGCGATCCTGGTCCCGGCGGCGTTGGCGATCAGTGCGCTGGAGGCCTGGCTCAAGGGCAAGGGCTATCCCATCCCGATCGTGGTGCCGCTGATGATGATCGGTGGCGCGTTCCTCTGCTACGAGGGCGTGGAGAAGCTGGCCCACCGCTTCCTGCATTCGAAGGAGGAGGACGAGCAGCAGAAGGCCGCGCGGCTCAAGGCGCTGGCCGACGAAAAGGTCGACATGGTCGCGTGGGAGAAGGACAAGGTGAAGGGGGCGATCCGCACCGACTTCATTCTGTCGGCCGAAATCATCGTGTTGTCGCTGGGCGTGGTATCGGCCGCGCCGTTCCTCAACCAGGTCACCGCGCTGGTGGTGATCGCGTTGGGCATGACGGTGTTCGTGTATGGGCTGGTGGCCGGCATCGTGAAGCTCGACGATGCAGGCCTGTATCTGTCGCGCAAGGGCGGCGGGTTGGCCGCCTTCGGCCGCGGCCTGCTGGTGTCGGCACCGTGGCTGATGAAGTTCCTGTCGGTGGCCGGGACCCTGGCCATGTTCCTGGTCGGCGGTGGCATCCTCGTGCACAACGTGCCGGCCATGCATCACTTCGTGGTGGGCATCGCCGCCAAGGTCGCGCCGTGGGGCTGGCTGGTGGAAGCGGGCGCGAACCTGGTCGTCGGCGTGATCGCCGGTGCGGTGGTACTGGCCGCCGTGACCGCTGTCCAGAAGGCGCGCGGCAAGACTGCGGCGCATTGAGGGCGCGGCTGTGCGTGGTGATTGAATCAGCCTGCCTGTACGCGGTTCTTGCCCACCCGCTTTGCCGCGTACAAGGCTGCATCGGCGCGCTTGAGTAGTGCTTCGCCGCCTTCGCCCGGCTGCCATTGGGCCAGGCCCGCGCTGAAGTGCACCAGCACCCGGTGCCCGTCCAGCTCCAGCGGCCGCTGCGCCAGCGAGCGTTGCAGGCGCAGCACGGTGGACATGCTGTCCGCGCCCGGCGTTTCCGGCATCAACAGCACGAACTCGTCACCGCCGATACGCGCGATGGTGTCGGTGCTGCGCAGCAGCAGTTGGCAGACCGTGACCAGGTGGCGCAGGATCGCGTCGCCACCGGGGTGACCATAGCTGCTGTTGGTCTGGTGGAAATCGTCCAGGTCCAGCAGCGCCAGTGCCAGCGGATGCGAGTGCCGCTGCGCACGGGCCAGCTCACGTTCCAGCAGCTCGTCGAATCCGCGGCGGTTGAGTGCGCCGGTCAGCGGATCAGTGCGCACCAGCCCGGATACATCGCGCAGCTCCTGCTCCAGCTCGGCAATACGTGCCTCGGCCTGCTCGACCTCGCGCCGCGCGTTGCCCAGATGGTCGCGCGCCTGCAACGCCTGCTCCTGCACACGCCCGGTGTCCTGCAGCACCTCCTGCAGGAGCTGGTTGAGATCGGCGATGCTGCGAGCCTCCTTCAAGGCGAGCGCGTAGCTGCTGATCCGGTCGTGGTACTCCCCCGTGCTTACCGCCATGCCATCCAGGCGTTCGATGAAGCCGCCCATCAGGCTCTTCATGGCCGCCTTGGATTCGACGATGCCCTGCTTGAGCAGACCCTGCTTGTAGATCACTTCGCGCAGGTTGGCGCGTGCCTGGTCAACCGAATCGCGGTCCAGCGGTCCGCTGATCAGGGCACGCACCGCATGCACCTGCCCGTGCAGCCAGCTGCTGTCGTCGAGCAGCTCGCCGATGTTGTCCAGCAACAGGTCGAACAGGCTGAGCAGCAGTTCCTGCTGCTCCTGCCAGCCGTCGCTGCGTACCCCGATCTGGTGGGTCAGCTCGCGCAGCCGCAGCTCCAGCGGCTGCAGCGGCTGGCCGGGGTGCCACTGGCGCAGCTCGGCGGCCAGCTGCACCGGCTCATCCTTCAGCTCGGGCATGTTCTGCAGCAGGCTGGCCACGGTGACGCCCAGGGTCAGGCGCAGCAGCTCGCGCAGGCGCAGGCTGTCGGGCTGGCCGTCGGGGCTGTCCTGTTCGATGGTGCGGATGTACTTGTCGATCAGCTGGCGCATGGCGCGGCCATAGCTGACCCAGTCGGCACTGCGCTGCGCCGACTGCAGGCGCAGGCCCATGTCGCCCAGCTCACCGGGCAGGGTGGACATGCCGTGGGCAAACGCGGCCAGCAACGGCTCGGGCTGGTCGGCCCCGGCAAACAGGCGCTGCAGCATGGCGCTGCTGCCGCCCTTGACCGCCGCGGCGTCCACGCGCGCGCCGACCACGGTGGCCGATGCCTGGCGGCGCGACAGCAGCCGGCCCACGGCGGTGCCGGGGCTGGGGTGGGCGTCCTGCGGGTCCTTCATGCGGCGGGTCCTGGCAATGTTGGAACGATATCGGCGCCGTTGTCGCCGGCTTGAACGACAGGCTGTGCCACGATGGTAGGCAATCCGGTGGCGGGAGTATGCGATGAAGGTGATGCTGGTTGGGGCAACCGGGCTGGTGGGCGGGCACGTGCTGCGGCAGCTGCTGGACGATGACCGCTGCGATGCGGTGGTGGCGCCCACGCGGCGCCCGTTGGGGCTGACCGCCCCGGCCCTGTTCAACCCGGTGGTGGACTTCGAGCAGCTGCCGCTGGACGCGGACTGGTGGGCGGCGGATGCGGTGATCTGCGCGTTGGGCAGCACCATCAGGCAGGCCGGCAGCCGCGAGATGTTTGCCCGTATCGACCATGACTATCCCCTGCAGGTGGCAACCCAGGCCAGGGCCCACGGTGCGCATGCATTCGTGCTGAACTCGGCGATGGGGGCCGACGCCGGGTCGCGGATCTTCTACAACCAGGTGAAGGGAAGGCTGGAGCAGGACCTGCGTGGCCTGGGCTATCCGTCGCTGACCCTGGTGCGACCTGGCCTGATTGGTGGCGAGCGCAGCGAACGCCGCACCGGCGAGCACCTGGCCAGCCTGGTGCTGGGCGCGCTGGGGCCGCTGCTTCCCCGCGCGTGGCGGATCAATCCCGCCGAGCGCATCGCCGCCGCGATGGTGGACGCTGCGTTGGAACCCCGCCCTGGCGTGCACATCGTGGGATCCGCCGACCTGGCGTGACCCGGGGCGCCAAACGATGACGGCCACCCTGGGGTGGCCGTCATCGCATCCAACACATCCAGGGGATGGATCAGTTAGCCAGCGCCAGGTCGTCCAGCATCGCGCGCAGGAAGCGCGCAGCTTCGCCGCCGGTGGCGGCGCGGTGGTCGAACGTGACCGAGAGCGGAATCACCTTGTGCGCTTCCACCCCGCCCATCACCGGGGTCATCTGGTGGCGGGCGCGGCCGGCACCGACGATGGCCACGCACGGCGGCACCACGACCGGGGTCGCGTAGCGGCCGGCGAACATGCCGAAGTTGGACAGCGAGATGGTGTAGCCGCTCAGCTCGGACGCGGCAATCGACCGTGCTTCGACCTGCTCGCGCAGGCGGTTCACGCCCTCGCGGATGCCGCGCGCATCGAGCACGTCGGCGTTGCGCAGGGCGGGCACGAACAGGCCATCGTCGGTGTCCACCGCGATGCCCACGTCCACGTGCGCGTGCAGGGTGCGGGTCAGCGCATCGCCATCGAACCAGGCATTGAGCGCCGGCACCTTCTGGCAGCCCACCACGATCGCGCGCACCAGGCGGGCGGTGACGTCGTTGCCCGGCACCCAGGCGTGGATGTCGGCATCGTCGTTGAGGGTGGTCGGCACGACCTTGCTGTGCGCATCGGCCATCACCCGCGCCATGTTGCGGCGCACGCCCTTGAGCGGTTCCGGCTGGCCCTTGGCGACCACGCCCGGCGGCTGGGTACGCATCGGCTTGCCGGCGGCCGACAACGGTGCGCGGGCCTCGGCGGCGCGGGCCACCGGTGCCGCAGCGGCGACCGGGGCAGCGGCCACGGCTGCCGGCGCAGCGCCGACCTTGGCGCTGCCATCGGCGGCGGCCTGCTTGACGTCGGCCATGGTCACCGCGCCATCGGCGCCGGTGGCACGCACGCGGCTCAGGTCCACGCCCAGCTTGCGGGCGGTGGCACGTACCGCCGGCACGGCCTTCACCCCGCCGACCGCCACTGCCTGTTCGGCGTGCACGGCATTGGAGCTCTGCATCGCGCCGACCACGGTGCCGGCGTCATCGCGCTCGGCGCCCGGCTTGGCGATCTCGCCACCGTCATCGGAGGCCACCACCTTGTCCGGCTGGGCCGGGGCGGTCTGGCCGGTGCTCGGCGTGGGCGCCGGTGCGGCATGACCGTGGCTGTGGCCGGTGTCCTGGCCATCGGCGCGCTGCGGCAGGTTCGGGTCCAGTTCGAACTGGGCCAGCACGCTGCCGGTGGGAATGATGTCCCCGGCACCGCCGGCCAGCTTCAGCACCTTGCCGGAGAACGGCGAAGGCACTTCAACCACGGCCTTGGCGGTCTCCATTGAGACCAGCGGCTCGTCGAGGGTGATCACGTCGCCTTCCTTGACGAACCATTCGACGATGGTGGCGTCGGGCAGGCCTTCGCCGAGGTCGGGCAGGTGGAAATTCTTGTTCTCACTCATGTGCAGTTCTCTTCCAGCAGTTCGAGATCGCGGGCCGGCAGCCAGCCCGTCGCGCCGTTCGCGCGTTCGGACCACCACCAGCCGCCGTGTTCATGATGCAGCTTGACCATTTCACCGCTGTCCACGTCCAGTTCGCGGGCGTCATAGTCGCGCAGGGCCTCCGCGCGACCATCGTCCAGCAACTGCAACCACGCCACCGGTGCCCAGCCGGCACGCCCGTCGTCGGTACGTACCCAGGCAAACGCCGGCCATTCCTCGTCACGAACACCCAGTTCGACGATCTGGCCGGTGCGGAACCGGAGCGGGTTGGGATACTGGCTGCGGTACGGGCCCAGAAGTCTGGCCCGCATGTCAGCCCGCCGCCACCGCGCGTTTGGCCGCGCTCACGATCCGGTCCACGCTGGGCAGGTACTTCATTTCCAGGCGGAACAGCGGAATGTGGGTGTCGTAGCCGGTGACACGTTCGACCGGTGCCAGCAGGTCGTACAGCGACTCCTCGGCCAGGCGCGCGGCGATCTCCGCGCCGAATCCCGCGGTCTTCGGGGCCTCCTGCACGATCACGCAGCGGCCGGTCTTGGCCACCGATTCGGCGATGGTGGCGAAGTCGAGCGGGCGCAGCGTGGCCACGTCGATCACTTCGGCACTGATGACTTCGCCGGCCAGCTTGTCGGCCGCTTCCAGCGCTTCCTTCACCTGCGCGCCCCAGGTCACCAGGGTCACATCGGTGCCGTCGCGCAGCACGAAGCAGACGTCCAGCGGCAGCGCTTCGCCATCGTTGACCACCACTTCCTTGTACTGGCGGTAGATGCGCTTGGGCTCCATGTAGATCACCGGATCCGGCTCGCGGATCGCGGCCAGCAACAGGCCATACGCGCGCTGCGGCGAGGACGGCAGCACCACGCGCAGGCCCGGCACGTTGGTGAAGATCGCCTCGTTGGCTTCGCTGTGGTGTTCCGGCGCACGGATGCCGCCGCCCCACGGCACGCGCAGCACCATCGGGCAGTGCAGGCGGCCACGGGTGCGGTAACGCAGGCGCGCGGCGTGGCAGATGATGTGGTCCACCATCGGGTACATGAAGCCATCGAACTGGGCTTCGGCCACCGGCTTCATGCCCTGCGCGGCCAAGCCGATGGTCAGGCCGGCGATGGTGGTTTCATCCAGCGGGGTGTCCAGGATGCGGTCGGCGCCGAAGCGCTGCTGCAGGCCGGCGGTGGCGCGGAACACGCCGCCGTTGACGCCGACGTCCTCGCCCAGCACCAGCACCGACTTGTCGTGTTCCAGCTCCCACGCCAGCGCCTGGGTGATGGCTTCGATGAGGGTGATGGGCGTGGTGGTCATGCTGTCTTCTCCGCGCGCGATGGCGGCGCTGTCGGCGGCGTTGGTCTGCGCGCCGGGCGCGCCGTTCTTGATCTCATCCATGGCGCTGCTCCAGGGCAATGGCCTGTGCACGCTGGGCCAGCAGGTCCTGCGGCGGATCGGCATACAGGAAGTCGAACATCGCCTCGACCGGCTGCACCGGAGTGTTGAGGTACAGGTTCACCTCTTCATCCACGCGCTTGCCGCATTCCACGGTCCAGGCCTGTTCCTCTTCCTCGCTCCACACGCCGGCAGCGATCAGGTACTTGCGCAGGCGCAGCATCGGCTCGCGCTGCCAGGCATCCTTGACCTCGGCATCGTCGCGGTAGCGGCGCGCGTCATCGGCGGTGGTGTGGTCGGACAGGCGGTAGGTCATCAGTTCCAGCACGGTGCCACCGTCGCCGGCCAGCGCGCGTTCGCGTGCCTGCAGCATGGCGGCCATCACCGCGATCAGGTCGTTGCCGTCCACCTGCAGGCAGTGCAGGCCACCGGCCAGGCCTTTCTGCGCCAGCGTTTCGGCGCCGGTCTGGGCCGAACGCGGAACCGAGATCGCCCAGCCGTTGTTGACGATGCACAGGATCAGCGGGAGCTTGTACGCACCGGCCGAGTTCAGCGCAGCGTAGAAGTCGGTCTTGGAGCTGCCACCGTCACCGCAGACTGCCACGGCGATCTGTTTTTCCTGGTTGAGCTTGAACTTCAGCGCCGCGCCGGCGGCGTGCAGGCACTGGGTGGAAATCGGCACGCAGAACGGGAAGTCCTTGGCGGCGTTGCCGCCGTAGTCGTTGCCCCGCTCGTCACCGCCCCAGTACATCAGGACGTCGCGCGGGCGCACGCCACGCATGAACATCGCGCCATACTCGCGGTAGGACGGTGCGAACACGTCGTCCTTCTGCATGGAAGCGCCGATGCCGACATGCGCGGCTTCGTGGCCCAGGCAGGCGGCGTAGGTGCCCAGCTTGCCGGTGCGCTGCAACGCGATCGACTTGCCGTCGAACACACGCACGAACAGCATCTGCTTGAACATCGGCAGCAGCGCGCGTGGGTCGCGCAGCGCCTCGGGCAGGTCATCGCGGACGAGCGTGCCGTCCGTGTCCAGGTACTGCAGGTATTCGATCTTGAACTCAGCGGCAACCGTCATTGCGTACTGCACCTTCGACAGGAAGTTACAAATGATATGAATTGCCATGTTAAGGAAGGCGGACGAAAAAGCCGTCCTGCGGCGCAGCAACTGTCCCGGGGACATGGGCCCGGTATACCCCATGGGGGGCACCAAACGCCAATGACTTCAACGTATTCAGGTGCATCAACCGGGCATGAGTGGCCGTGGGTCGGTGGCTGTTTCGCACGCGAGCCATCCTGCCTGCAGCGCAGATTCCGGTGCCGGGCCGCCCACCACACGCCTGCGCATGGAATCGCCCACCCGCCGGCGCGGGCGGTGCGCTACCCTTTTGGCCCCCTCCAGCGGCCCCCGCCATGTCTGTCGACAAGAACCAACGCGACCTTGAAGCCGGTATCCACACCGACCTGGAGGGGCGCCTGACCTATGGCGGCTACCTGCGACTGGACCAGCTGCTTTCGGCGCAGCAGCCGCTGTCCACCCCCCCGCACCACGATGAAATGCTCTTCATCATCCAGCACCAGACCTCGGAGCTGTGGCTGAAGCTGCTGGCCCACGAGCTCCGTGCCGCGATCGGCTTCCTGCAGCGCGACCAAGTCTGGCAGTGCCAGAAGGTGCTGGCGCGCAGCAAGCTGGTGCTGCGCCAGCTCACCGAGCAATGGTCGGTGCTGGAAACCCTGACGCCTTCCGAGTACATGGGCTTCCGCGACGTGCTCGGCCCGTCGTCGGGCTTCCAGTCGCTGCAGTACCGCTACATCGAGTTCCTGCTGGGCAACAAGAACGCGCAGATGCTGCAGGTGTTCTCGCACGACCCGGCCGGACAGGCGCAGCTGCAGCAGGTACTGGACGCGCCCAGCCTGTACGAGGAGTTCCTGCGCTACCTGGCCCGCTTCGGGCATGCCATCCCGGCTGGCTACCTGGACCGCGACTGGCAACAGCCGCACGTGGCCGACGACGCCCTGCACCCGGTGTTCGAGCGGATCTACCAGAACACCGACCGCTACTGGCGCGAATACGCGCTGTGCGAGGACCTGGTAGACCTGGAAACCGCGTTCCAGCTCTGGCGCTTCCGCCACATGCGCACCGTGATGCGGGTGATCGGCTTCAAGCGCGGCACCGGCGGTTCCAGCGGGGTGGGGTTCCTGCGCCAGGCCCTGGAGCTGACCTTCTTCCCGGAGCTGTTCCAGGTGCGCACCACGATCCGCAACGACGACCCGATGCCGCCCGACGCCTGAGCCGACGAGCCGGGTCCCCAAGCCTATTCATGTATCCCCGGGGGATCCGCCGTACGGTGCTGGAAGCCCCGCCATTGCTGCGCTGGCGGCGGCGGGGCGGTAGTTGCAGATGCAAGTTCAGCGACCACGCGGCGAGCTGCACAGATCGGTGTGTATTTGACGTGAACGCCGTTGTTCTGGGATTCTCCCGCGCTGTTTCGCACATCGGACGTGCATGTCTTCCACCGAACCCAGGAATCCCGCATGAGCGTAGACGCCGCCGCGAAATCCGTTCCCGAACCGGCGTTGCCGGAGTTCAAGACCACGCTGGGCCACCCGCGCCCGCTGTGGATGCTGTTCATGACCGAGTTCTGGGAACGCTTCGCGTTCTACGGGATCCGCTGGGCGCTGGTGCTGTACATCGTGGCCCAGTTCCACAACGGCGACTCCGCCGGCGAGGGTGAGGCCGGCGTTACCTACGGTGCCTACCTGGCACTGGTGTACGCCGCCGCGATCTTTGGCGGCTATGTCGCCGATCGGGTCCTGGGATACCAGCGTTCGATCCTGACCGGCGCGCTGATCATGGCGGCGGGTCTGTTCATGATTTCGGTGCCCAACAAGGAAGTGTTCGAGCTCGGCCTGGCCACGATCATCATCGGCAACGGCCTGTTCAAACCGAACATCTCCACCATGGTGGGCAAGCTGTACGGCCTGAAGGATGAGCGCCGCGATTCGGGCTTCACCATCTTCTACATGGGCATCAACATCGGTGCGATGATCGCGCCGGTATTGACCGACTACCTCGCCCGCAAGGTGTTCGGTACCGAAGCGATGCCGTCCTACAAGGTGGTGTTCATCGCCTCCGGTATCGGCATGCTGCTGAGCCTGGTGTGGTTCTATATCGGCCGCGCCGGCCTGAAGGGTATCGGCGCGCCGCCGGCCGGCGCCGAAGGCTTCGGTCGCATCGCCGTGGTGTTCATCGGCGCGATGCTCGCCATCCCGGTGGCCTACTTCCTGCTTTCGACCGGTTCGACCGTGCTGGCCTGGATCCTGGGCGCCTTGTTCGTCGGGTTGGGCGTGCTGCTTCTCGTGGAAGGCATCCGCGAGGGCAAGGTCCAGCGTGATCGCGTGATCGCGATGCTGATCATCTTCATCTTCAACGTGATGTTCTGGATGTTCTTCGAGCAGGCCGGCAGCTCCTTCACCTTCCTGGCCGACAAGATCGTCAACCGCGACCTCGGTGGCTGGACCTTCCCGACCGCGTGGTTCCAGTCGGTGAACTCGGTGGCCATCATCACCCTGGCACCGCTCGTGGCCTGGATCTGGGTGAAGATGGGCAGCGCCAATCCGTCCATTCCGCGCAAGTTCGGCCTCGGCCTGCTGTTCAACGGCGCGGCCTTCGCGCTGCTGATGCTGGCGCTGTCGACCATGGTCGTGGATGGCAAGATCCCGTTCTGGACGCTGTTCATGGTCTACGTGATCCAGTCGGTCGGTGAGCTGTGCCTGTCGCCGATCGGCCTGTCGATGGTGACCAAGCTGGCTCCGGTGCGTCTGGTCGGCTTCGGCATGGGCGGCTGGTTCCTGTCCACCGGCATCGGCAACAACCTGTCGGGCATCTACTCCAAGTTCATCAGTGGCGAAACCGGCATGTCGGTGGAGTCCGCCCTGCACGGTTACACGCTCGGCTTCTGGGCATTGATTGGCTCGGGCGTGCTGCTGTTCCTGATCGCCCCGTTGATCAACAAGCTGATGCACGGCGTCAAGTGAGGTCTGCAATGCTCGCAGCCGGCCAGCCGGTGGCCTCGGGCAACTGAAGGAATGGCGCCGTCCCAGGCGCCCTGACCGGAGGAAAAATGCCGCGGACATCGCGGCATTTTTTCTGGAACAGCGGACTGACCGTCCGCTCTACATTTTTTCCGCGCGCTGCCGCTATCTCCAAGGACCTCATGGATTGAACGCATGCAGCCCGGCGCCAGTGACAGCACCTCCGACACCCTTCTCGACGTCGCCGCCGGGGTAACCCTGCCGCCGACGGATGTGCTGCTGGACGACCACTCGGCGCACGACGCAGGCAGCGAGGCGGCTACCCCGGCACCCGGGGCCACGCTCTATCGCCTGCCGCAGGTGTCGGTGCCCGACAACGTGCTGCTCAAGGCGGCAGTGCAGAAACTGGTTGAACAGAAAACCCAGCTCGATCAGCTGGCCCGCAACCCGGCGCTGGTGGGTCTGCTGCCCAGCGAATGGCAAGGCACCGGCTCGCGCGGCGTGGACCTGCAGAGTTTCGTGCTCTCGGTGCTGCCTTACCTGCATAACGCCACCAAGGCCGAAACCGCGCCCGCGCGACTGCCGCTCAAGCATGTGCTGGGAGACAGCGGGCGCTGGGACCAGGCCGACGTAGCCGAGCCGAAATCGCTGGCGTTCTTCCTCGCCAGCGACGATCGCGCCACCGCAGGGGTGAAGGATCCGGCCGAGGCCTGCCTGGTCGCGCCGCTGGGCCTGGCCTGGGCACACGAGGGCCGCACCCGGCCAGGTTTCCTGCGCGATATGGGGTACACCAGCATGGCCGCGCGCGTACATGTGCTGCCGTACCCGGAACCGGGCCAGCTGGCGCTGTACAGCGTGGTAGCCAATGGCATCGCCCAGGTCTGGTGCGTGCTGGACCGGCGCAAGCTGCGGCCGCTGCTTGCACCGTGGCTGAGCGTGCCCCTGCTGACCGCCTATGGGGTCGCTGCGCCGGTGGCGTGGCCAACGTCGTATCCGCCGGTCGACGAGGTGGCACGCGCCCTGGCCACCGCGCGCACCGGCAGGGCCCCGGTGGAAGTGGACCTGCCCAAGGTGGCCGCCAAGATCGCCGAAGATGCCTCGGGCGAAACCTGGATGCCGGTGAGTCTGCTCCAGGTTGGGACCTGGGCGCCGCGCTGGCGCTATTTCCTGGCCACCTTCATCGCGCTGCCGGCTGCCTTGCTGGTGATTGCGGCGCTGGCGCTGCCAGGTGCGCTGGAAGCAGCTGCGGTGGCGGCGTCACTGGGCCTGGCCGCCGGCGCCATCGGCGCGTTGGCTGCGCCTTGGGTGCATGCGCGGCGGAAACACCTCAGCTGAGGTAACGACCAACGGTCGTTACCTACCGGAACAATCACCGTCGCTATGCCCGTCGGCGGCGGACCCGCGGAACAATCACCGACGCCATGCCCGTCGGCGGCGGACCCGCGGGCAGGTACCGACCGTTGGTCGGTAGTCCTCAGCCTTCATCCATCCGCTGCAGGCCTTCGCCCGCCAGGCGCAGGATCAGCTTCTCCAGCATCTGCTCCTCATCCTCGCTGAGCACCGACATCAGCTTGCGGGTGATCTCGATCACCAGCGGGGCAATGGTCTCGTAGACCTCGAACCCGGCCGCCGACAGCGCCAGCACCGAGCGCCGGCGGTCATCGCCATGGGTTTCACGCTTGATGAAGCCGCGTTCGAGCAGTCTGGCCACGGCCCGGCTGACCGCCACCTTGTCCATCGCGGTGCGGTCGGAAACCTCGCTTGCCGATGAGCCGGGGTACAGCGCCAGGATGGTGATCACCCGCCATTCGGGAATCGCCAGGCCGTAACGGTCTCCGTAGAGCTTGGCGATGTTGCCGCTGACCCGGTTGGACAGAACGCTCAGCCGGTAGGGCAGGAACTGTTCCAGGTCGAGCAGGGCGTGCGTGGCTCGGATGGTCTGGCTGCTGGGATCGGGTGGGCTCATGCTGCAGTGCACCTTGATGGTGGTTTCATGTGAAACTATAACCTTCTTTCCGGACTCCGCATTCTCGCGGGTCTGCCTTCCGCCCGCACCTGGTTTTTTTCCGGGGGTGGGCCGCTTTGGAGCCACGTCATGAGCAGCCAGCCCGCAACCGCGTCGCACGCCCCCAACCCGGGCATGCAGGTCACCACCTTCGAGAACCCGATGGGCATCGATGGGTTCGAATTCGTTGAATTCGCCGCGCCGGCCGGACGTGGCGCCGAGCTCCACGACTATTTCCGCAAAATGGGCTTCACTGCGGTGCTGCGCCACAAGCAGCGCGCCATCACCGTGTACCGCCAGGGCGGGGTGAACTTCCTGGTCAACGAGGAGCCCGATTCGTTCGCCTCGGACTTCGCTGAAAAGCACGGCCCGTGCGCCTGTGGCTTCGCCATCCGCTTCCAGAAGCCGGGCGATGAAGTGTTCAGGATGGCGCTCGGCAACGGTGCCGAAGCGATCGACTTCAAGCCGGAAACCAAGGCCGTGCCGGCCCCGGTCATCAAGGGCATCGGCGACTGCATGCTGTACCTGGTGGACCGTTACGGTGCTGCCGGCAGCATGTTCGATACCGACTACGCACCGATCGACGGCGTGGACCAGAACCCGGTCGGGTTCGGCCTGACCTTCATCGACCACCTGACCCACAACCTGTACTTCGGCAACATGCAGCAGTGGTCGGACTACTACGAGCGCCTGTTCAACTTCCGCGAAATCCGTTACTTCGACATCAAGGGCCTCAAGACTGGCCTGGTGTCCAAGGCGATGACCGCTCCGGACGGCATCGTGCGCATTCCGCTCAATGAATCGTCCGACCCAAAGAGCCAGATCAACGAATACCTGGACGCCTACAAGGGCGAGGGCATCCAGCACATCGCCTGCTTCACCGAAAACATCTATGAGACCGTCGAGGCGATGCGTGCGCAGGGCGTGGAGTTCCTGGATACGCCGGACACGTATTTCGAGGTGATCGACATGCGCGTGCCCGGACATGGCGAAGACGTGCCGCGCCTGGCGAAGAACAAGATCCTGATCGATGCCGATCCGGAGACCAAGCAGCGCAAGCTGCTGCAGATCTTCACCACCAACTGTATTGGCCCGATCTTCTTCGAGATCATCCAGCGCAAGGGCAATGAAGGGTTTGGCGAAGGCAACTTCACCGCGCTGTTCGAAAGCATCGAGCGCGACCAGATCAAGCGCGGCGTGCTGTAATTCACCAAAACGGACCCCGACCATGCCCACCTTCCTCGAATCGCGCGGCTACCAGACCGGTTTCGGCAACGAATTCGCCACGGAAGCGGTTCCCGGCGCACTGCCGGTGGGCCGCAACTCGCCGCAGCGGGTGGCGCGTGGGTTGTACGCCGAACAGCTGTCGGGCACGGCGTTCACCGCGCCGCGTGGCAGCAACCGGCGCAGCTGGTTGTACCGGATACGCCCGGCGGTCACCCATGGGGAATTCCAGCCCTATGCGCAACCGCGCCTGCACGGCGATTTCGAGCATGGGGCGGTGTCGCCGAACCAGCTCCGCTGGGATCCACTGCCGCTGCCCACCGCGCCGACCGACTTCGTCGATGGCCTGTACACCATGGGCGGCAATGGTTCGCCTGACGCGCACGGTGGCGTCGGCATCCACCTGTATGCCGCCACTGCGGACATGCAGGGGCGTTACTTCTACGACGCCGATGGTGAACTGCTGATCGTGCCGGAACTGGGACGCCTGCGATTGCTGACCGAGCTGGGCGTGATCGAGATCGAACCGCAGCAGATCGCGGTGATCCCACGCGGGGTGCGGTTCCGCGTCGAACTGCCGGATAGGCAGGCGCGCGGCTACGTCTGCGAAAACTTCGGTGCGCTGCTCAGATTGCCGGACCTGGGCCCGATCGGGTCGAACGGACTGGCCAACCCGCGCGATTTCGAAACGCCGCACGCGGCGTACGAAGACGTCGACGGCGCCTTCGAGTTGATCGCCAAGTTCCAGGGCCAGCTGTGGCGTGCGGACATCGATCACTCACCGCTGGATGTGGTGGCCTGGCACGGCAACTACGCACCGTACCGCTATGACCTGCGCCGCTTCAACACCATCGGCTCGATCAGCCACGACCACCCGGACCCGTCGATTTTCCTGGTGCTGCATTCGCCCAGCGATACCCCGGGCACCAGCAACATGGATTTCGCGATCTTCCCGCCGCGCTGGCTGGTGGCCCAGGATACCTTCCGGCCGCCGTGGTTCCACCGCAACATCGCCAGCGAGTTCATGGGGCTGATCCACGGCGCCTATGACGCCAAGGCCGAAGGCTTCGTGCCCGGTGGCGCATCCCTGCATAACAGCATGAGCGGCCACGGGCCGGATGCCACCACGTTCGAGAAGGCGTCCGCGGCCGACCTGAGCCGGCCGGACGTGATCAAGGACACCATGGCCTTCATGTTCGAAACGCGTGGCGTGATTCGCCCCACCGCGCAGGCGATGGACGCGGCGCACCGCCAGCGTGGCTACCAGCACTGCTGGCAGGGCCTGAAGAAGAACTTCCAGGCGTAATCACACACGGGCAGCGGCGATCAGCCGGCGTCGGCGCCGGCCTGCTCCAGCTGTGCCAGATGCGTCTCCGGCAGCACTTCGAAGAGACGCTGGCGTACGCGCTCGCAGTAGCCGGGTGAGGTCAGCCCAGCCAGCGCATCGAGGGCACTGCGCAGCGCGGCGACCACCTGCTCGTCGCTGCGCGCCTGCTGCAGGGCGTACAGCAGCGCGGCGGCCTGCGGGTGCCGTTGAAGTTCGAGAATGCCGAGCAGGTAGATGCGTGCGGCCACCAGCGAACGCCGGCGTTCGGTGACGGGAGCGGCACTTCCCGGCGCGGGGCTGGCCGCAGTTGCCGCAACGGGCTCGGGCGCGGGCACCGGTTCGGGCGGCGCAGTAGACACCAGATAGCCGCTCTGGATCAGCTGGATCACCATTGCCGACGCTTCCGGCCCGATCATCGCGGTGAGCTGGGACAGGTCGCGCTGGCCATCGCACAGGATCAGCAGGCGCCGTTGGCGCATGTCCAAGGGCGCGCGGTGGGCCTGCAGGGCGTCGCGGGCGAGGTCGGTCTTGCGCGGTTGCATGGTCGTGGGGTCGAAGCGGTGCAGGCCGAGCCTGAACGCTGCAGGTGTAACTGTGATGACAGGCACGCTATGTATGCACGCGCTGCACGGCCTCCGCGCTAGCCTGCGAACCACTCACAGGAGGGCGTGCAGATGAAGCAGCTGGCAAGCGTGTTGGCATTGGGTATCGCAATCGCGTTGGCGGGCTGCGACCGCCATCCAGAGCCCCCCTCGGCCGACGCCGAGGCTGCGGTGGTGGAGCCGGCTGCGGGCGCGGCGGCAACCGCAGCACCTGCGAGCACGCCCACTGCACCCGCGGCCGATCCAGCCGCGCAGGGTCCTGCGCGGCTGGATGGGTATGGCCCGTTGACCCTGGGTGCCAGCCTGGACGAAGTCCGCGCCGCCTGGAAGGAGCCCCTGCAGGGCGACGTCCCCGATGACTATTGCCACGCGCTCCGCCCGCAGGGCAGCCAGGCCGATGACGTGATCCTGATGGTCGAAGGCAAGCGGCTGGTGCGTTACGACGTCCGCAACGACCGCATCGTGGCGCCGGGTGGCGGCAAGGTCGGGATGTCGCTGGGCCAGCTGCAGACGCTGTATCCCGATCGCGGCGACCTGACCCCGCACAAGTACGACGAGAAGGGCCACAACCTGCGCGTGCGCCCGGCCAGCGAGGGCGGGGCGATCGTCAACTTCGAGATCAACGGCGATGGCACCGTCACCGCCTGGCGGGTCGGCAAGACCCCGCAGGTGGATTACGTGGAAGGCTGCTCCTGAGCCACCGCACGGGGCCGGGTCTCCCGGCCCCGTGCGCACCGCCTGTGCGCCGGGCCTGAACTGGCCCTAGAATCGGGCCACGCCACCTGGGGATGCACTGATGATCGCTGCCACCGCCTGGTTCCTGTTGGGCCTGCTGCTGCTTGCACTTGGGGGCGACTCCATCGTCAAGGCCGCCTCCGGGCTGGCCCAGCGCTTCGGTGCTTCTCCTTTCGTGGCGGGATTGCTGCTGGTGACCTTCGGTACCTCCCTGCCCGAACTGGTGGTCAATGCCCGCGCGTTCGTGGTGGGCGCCCAGGAGCTGGCGCTGGGCAATGCGGTGGGAAGCAATATCGTCAATGTGGGCCTGACCCTGGCGCTGGCGGCGCTCGCCGCGCCGCTGCTGGTGCGGGCACGCCTGCTCTCACCGTTGCTGGTGCTGCTGGCGTTGGCCAGCCTGGCGCTGATCGTATTTGGACTGGACGGGGTGATCGCGCGCTGGGAAGGGGCCTTACTGCTGCTCGGCTTCGTGGCGCTGCTTGCCTTCGTGCTGCGCCAGGCCCGACGCGAATCCGAGCCGGTACGCGAGGCGATTGCCGGTTACGCGATGACCCGTACCGGCCTGTTGCTCAACGTGCTGCGGGTAGTGTTCGCCGCCGTGTGCCTGTACTACGGCGCGCGGTGGGTGGTGGGTGCCGCGCCGGTGATGGGGGCCAGCCTGGGCTGGTCGCCCTTGCTGGTGGGCCTGTTGCCGGTGGCCATCGGCACCGCGCTGCCGGAAGTCGCTGCCGCGATCGTCGCCGCGCGCCGTGGCCAGGGTGACATGGTGCTGGGTCACGTGATCGGTTCGAGCCTGTTCAACCTGCTGGTGGTGGTCGGCGGCATGGCCGCGCTGCGCCCGCTGGCGCTGCCCGAGTCGTTCGTGAAGCTGGAGTTGCCGGCAGCGATCGCCTTCGTGCTGGTGCTGTACCCGATGCTCAAGGGCGACCTGAGGATCAGCCGGCGCGAGGGCGGGATCCTGTTGCTGGCGTTCGTGGCGTGGATCGCGCTGGAGCTGGCGTTGATCGGCTAGGGACACGCATGGCGTGTCCCTACGTCTCCGGGGGGGCGGTGGAATCCGCGCGCGTGGCGAGGCGTTCGTCGTCATCGCGCCCTTCTGTCATCGTGCGCGGACGCGGTGGCGGCAGCTGTTCTTCCTTCGCGGTCTCATGCCCGGGCAGGCTCGGCCGCTTTTCCATCATCAGCGACAGCGCGGCCTTGGCCATCATGTGCGCGCTGATCGGTGCGGTGATGAACAGGAATACGGTGATCAGCAGCTCACGCGGCTGCGGGTCTTCACCCAGGAAGATGTGGTACAGCACTGAACCGGCCAGTACGCAGCCCACGCCCAGCGTGCTGGCCTTGGTCGGCGCATGCAGGCGCTTGAAGAACGTGGACAGCTTCACCAGCCCCAGCGCGCCAACGAGGATGAAGAAGCAGCCAAACAGCAGCAGCAGCGACAGCGCGACCTGGATGAAGGTGATCATTCGACGATGTCCCGGCGCAGCACGAACTTGCTCAGCACCACGGTGCTGCCGAAGCCCAGCATCGCGATCACCAGTGCGGCTTCGAAATAGACGGCCGAATTGAGGTACATGCCGAACAGCATCAGCTCGGCGATGGCCGTTACCGACAGCGTGTCCAGCGCCAGGATCCGGTCGGGCACGGTCGGCCCGCGCAGCAGGCGCCAGGTGGCCAGCAGCATGGCCAGCCCGACCACGTGCATGCACACCGCCATGGTGGTCTGGATGAAGGTGAAACCGGTCATGGGAAAATCTCCATCAGCGGGGCTTCGTAGCGGCTCTTGATCTGCCGGATCAGTTCGTCTGGATCGTCCAGGTGCAGCACGTGCACCAGAAGATGGCGACGATCGTCGGACAGCGCGGCCGAGACCGTGCCCGGGGTCAGCGTGATCATGCTGGTGAGCGCGGCGATGCCATGGATGTTGGCGATATCCAGCGGCAGCCAGATGAAGCCGGGGTGGATGCGGCGTTCCGGGCCGAGCACCTGCACCGCCACGCGGATATTGGAGACCAGGATGTCCCACAGCGTCACGCAGATCAGCTTGGGCAACGGTCGCAGCGAGCCGATGCGCGCGAACTCGCGGTCCAGCCGGGCGGCAAACAGCGGGACCACGACGCCCAGCAGCATGCCGAGCAGGATCTGGCCGAGGGTGAAACTGTCGGACATCAGCACCCAGAAGCCGGTGACCATCACGCTCAGCGAGGTCGACGGGAACAGGCGGCGAAGCAGCGGGCGGCGGCTCATGGCTGGCGGATCTCCGGCGTGGCGGCGCGCAGTTCGCCCACGTAGTCCTGCGGGGTGAGCAGCTGCGTGGCCATTGCATCGGTGTATTGCATCAACGGGTTGGCGAACAGGCTCATGCCGATGCCGTAGCAGAGCAGCAGCGCGGCGGCGAACAGCTCCACGGTACGGGTGGGGGCCTTGCGCGGCGGCGGCACGCCTTCGTCCAGCACCGGCACCCGCCAGAACAGGCGGATACCGCCCCGGGTAATACCGACGATCACCATCAGGCTGCTGCCCAGTACCGCCGCCCACGCCACGCCGGTGTACGCCGCCGGCATACCGGCCAGCATCGCCGCCTTGGCCAGGAAGCCGGACAGCGGCGGCAGGCCGGCCACCGACACCGCTGCGATCAGGAACAGCACCGCCGGAGTTTCCTTGCCGGGCATCGGCGCGATGATTTCCTTGCGGTCACTCGCGCCACCGCGGCGGCGGCGGATCAGGTCGGCGATGAGGAACAGCGCCGCAGCCACGAAGGTACTGTGGGGCAGGTAGTACAGGCCTGCCGACAGCACCTGCGGGGTGCGTATCGAGAACGCGATGAACAGCGTGGCCGCCGATACCACCACCAGGTAGGAGATCAGCACGCGCAGGCGCGCGGCGGCAAGCACGCCCAGCCCGCCCAGGATCAGCGTGGCCACGCCGGCCCAGAACAGCCACTGGCTGCCGTAACCGGCCATCGCCCCGGCATCTTCGCCGAACCACAGCGAGCTTACCCGCAGCATCGCGTACAGCCCCACCTTGGTCATGATGGCAAACAGCGCGGCCACCGCTGCCGGTGCGCGTGCGTAGGCTTCAGGCAGCCACAGATACAGCGGCATCAGTGCGGCCTTGCTGCAGAACACCAGCAGCAGCAGGCCGAGCGTTGCCTTCACCAAGGTCAGGTGGGTGGGCGGCACCTCGGCGATGCGCTGGGACAGCTCGGCCATGTTGAGCGAGCCCAGCGAGGCATACAGCAGCCCCAATGCGATCAGGAACAGCGTGGAAGCGGTGACATTGAACACAACATAGTGCAGGCCGATGCGCATGCGCAGCCCGCGCCCGCCACTGAGCAGCAGGCCGTAGGAGGCGATCAGCATCACCTCGAAGAACACGAACAGGTTGAAGATGTCGCCGGTGAGGAACGCGCCGTTGAGGCCCACCAGCTGGAACTGGAACAGCGCATGGAAGTGCGGCGCCCGCCGGTCCCAGCCGGAACAGGCATGCAACAGGCACGGAATGGCCAGCAGCAGGGTGGTCAGCAGCATCCAGCTGGACAGGCGGTCGGCCACCAGCGCGATGCCCAATCGTGAGGGCCAGTCGCCAAGCAGGTACACCGCGATGGTCCCATCGGCAGTCTGCGCGAACAGCAGGGCCACCGCCGCCGCCAAGGCGGTGAGCGTGCTCCAGGCGACCGTGCGCTGCACCTTCGGCCCATAGCGGCGGTGTTCGACGAACAGCGAACACGCCGCACCGAACAGTGGAATCAGGATGGGCAGGATCACCGCATGGTTCACGGGCCGCCCTCCCGGCCGGGCGCGGTATCGGCCAGTTCTGCAGCCTCATCCTCGTGCGCGTCGACGTGGTCGCTGTGGTTGTCGCTGCGGCTGCGCATGGCGAGCACGATGCTCACGGCGGTCATGGCGAAAGCGATGACGATCGCGGTCAGGACCAGCGCCTGCGGCAGCGGGTCGGTGTAGTTGCGCAGGGTGCTGTCCACGCCTTCCTTCAGCACCGGCGCCTTGCCGGTGACCAGGCGACCGCCGGAGAAGATCAGCAGATTGGTGGCGTAGGACAGGAAGGTCATGCCGAGGATGACGTCGAAGCTGCGCGCGCGCAGCAGCAGGTAGATGCCGATTGCAGCCAGAACGCCGATCGCGCTTGCCAGGGCCAGTTCCATCAGTGGGTCTCCCCGGTGCGTGCCGAACGGCGGTTGGGATCGATCTCGCCCTTGCGCGAGTTGCGGGTGCGCGACGGCTTCACCGTGCCCATCATCGACAGGATCAGCATCGCCCCGCCGAACACCACCAGGTACACGCCGGTATCGAAGCCGATGGCGCTGGCCAGCGGCACCGTGCCGATCAGCGGCAGCGCCAGGTCCAGGTGCCCGCTGGTCAGGAATGGAACGCCGAACAGCATCGAGGCGCAGCCACTGACGATGGCGATGAGCAGGCCTGCGCCGATGCAACGGATGTAATCGAAGCCGAAGCGCGATTCCACCGAGGTGGTGCCCTGGATGACGTACTGGATCAGCAGCGGCACCGCCAGCACCAGACCGGCGATGAAACCGCCGCCGGGCGCATTGTGGCCGCGCAGGAACAGGAAGATCGATACGGTAAGCGTCAGGGGGAACATCACCTGGGCCAGATCAGCCGGCACCGGCAGCTTGATCGGCGGGCCGGGCATGATCTGTTCCGGTGCCATCCGCGATCGCCGCAGCATGGCGTGCACCACCAGCGCGGCGATGCCGAACACGGTGATCTCACCGAAGGTATCGAAGCCACGGAAGTCCACCAGGATCACGTTGACCACGTTCTCGCCATAGGCTTCAGGCAGTGCGCGCGCGAGCAGTTCGCCGGCCATGGTGTTGGGCGGCAGGGTCATCGCGCTGTAAGCCATGGCCGCAAGGCCACCGCCGCCAATCACCGCGATCAGCGCATCGCGGCGCTTGCGCCAGCGCGACTTCTCCGGCGGGGACTGCGCCGGCAGGTAGTTCATGCCCAGCAGCATCAGCACCAGCGTCACCATTTCCACCAGCAGCTGGGTCAGCGCAAGGTCCGGCGCGGACAGGAACACGAAGGTCAGCGACACCATCAGGCCGACGCCACCGACCACCAGGACCGCCAGCAGGCGCTGGCGGTAGACGAACAGTGCGCCCAGCGCGCAGGCCATCATCACCGCCCACAATGCCCAGCCCAGCAGCGGGATGGGCTGCGGCGAGGGCCAGTTCGGCGATACGGGGTTGGCTACGAACGGCGCGGCAGCCACGATGATCGCCACCACTACCAGCGCCATCAGCATGCGTTGCAGGCTGCCGTTGGCCAGCCCCTGGGTCAGCCGGTGGGCAAAGCCGAACACCAGGTCCAGCTGTTTGTGGAACAGGTTGCGACCGATGGCATGGCTGACCACCGCATGCAGGTTGATGAGCCGACGCAGGCCGAAATACAGCGCGATGCCGCCCAGCACCCCGGCGATGCTCATCATCAGCGGCATGTTGAAGCCGTGCCAGACCGACAGGCTGTACGCCGGCATGGCCGGGCCCAGGATCGAGGAGGCCGCTGCGTGCAGGATCGGGGCCACGGTGAGCGCCGGGGCCACGCCCACCGCCACGCACAGCACGACCAGGACCTCCACCGGCACTTTCATGAAGCGCGGCGGCTCGTGCGGCACCCGGTCAAGGTCATGCGGGCCCTTGCCGAAGAAGGTGTCGTGCACGAAGCGCAGGCTGTAGGCCACCCCCAGGACGCCGGCCAGCAGCGCGGCGATCGACACCGCGATGCGCATCGGCTCCGGCCCCTGCGCGGTGATCGCCTCGGCAAACAGCATCTCCTTGGACAGGAAACCGTTGAGCAGCGGAATGCCGGCCATGGCCAGCGAGGCGATGATCGCCAGCGCGCTGGTGAACGGCATCAGCCGGCGCAGCCCGCCCAGCTTGCGCATGTCGCGGGTGCCGGTTTCGTGGTCGATGATGCCCGCGGCCATGAACAGCGAGGCCTTGAAGGTGGCGTGGTTGAGAATGTGGAACACGCCGGCCACCACCGCCATCGGCGTGGACAGGCCGAACAGCAGGGTGATCAGGCCCAGGTGCGAGATCGTTGAATAGGCCAGCAGCCCTTTCAGGTCGTGCTGGAAGATCGCATTCCAGGCCCCGATCAGCAGGGTCAGCGCGCCGATGCCGCTGACCGTATAGAAGAACAGGTCGCTACCAGCGAGGGCCGGGTGCAGCCGCGCCAGCAGAAACACGCCGGCCTTCACCATGGTGGCCGAGTGCAGGTAGGCCGACACCGGGGTCGGCGCGGCCATGGCATGCGGCAGCCAGAAATGGAACGGGAACTGCGCGCTCTTGGTGAAGATGCCCGCCAACACGAGGAACAGGGCCCATGGGTACAGCGGGCTGGCACGGATCACATCGCCGGCGGCCAGCACCGCATCCAGCTCGAAGCTGCCGACGATGCGGCCGATCAGCAGCACGCCGCCCAGCAGCGCCAGCCCACCGCCGCCGGTCACCACCAGCGCCATCCGCGCGCCCTCGCGGGCGTCCTGGCGGTGCGACCAGAATCCGATCAGCAGGAACGAGCTGATGCTGGTCATTTCCCAGAACACCATCAGCAGTAACAGGTTGCCCGACAGCACCATGCCCAGCATGGCGCCCATGAACAGCAGCAGATAGCAGTAGAAGCGGTGGGCGTTGTCCTTCGCACTCAGGTAGTAGTGCGCGTACATCACCACCAGCGCGCCGATGGCCAGCACCATGCCGGCGAACATCCAGGCCAGCCCATCCAGCCGCACCGAGAACGCCAGACCGATCTGCGGCAGCCATTCCCCGAAACTGCGCACGACCCCGCCCTCAAGGATCGCGGGGGTCATTGTCGCGAGCAGCGCCAGACCGCCCACGGGCGCGGCCGCGGCCAGCCAGGCCGCCGCCGCGCGGGAGCTGTGGCGGAACACAATGAGCGCCACCGCCAGCAGGAAGGGCAGGGCGAGCAGCAGGAGAAGGCTGGGATTCATGCAGGGAATGCGGGATTCACGAGCAGGCCTTTCAGTCTAACAGGCAGGGATTTGTCGCCGATATACCCGATTACGCCACCAATTGCAGGCAACGTGCTTGATTCATCTTTTTGCCTCCAGCAGCGGGCTCCATTCGGCCGCGTTCAAGGCCGTATGGAAACGTTGCCGGCACTTTGCGATCTGAGTGGTCTCGCCACCGTTCAGCCCAGCAACGACAGGGCCTCCGCCCGCCCGTCAGCCACCTCGCAGATGAACGGAAGACGCGCCCCGGATCCTGCCCAAAGCCATGCTGGACCCGCTGCCGTGCAGCAGGAGTGAGCATTCATTTCGTTCAGGTTGGGCGCCAGTTGTCGACGTCTCGTAGTGCCAGGCCGTGCGTGGCAAAGCCAACCGTCAGTAAGCCAGGTCGAACTTCCGATAAGCCTTCGCCATCACCCATGCGGGCCCGATCAACAGATAGGTCAGATCAGTCAGGAAGCTGGGCTTGCGCCCCTCGAACTTGTGGCCGATGAACTGCGCGACCCAGGCCACCACGAACACGCCCAGCCCCAGCCAGGCCAGGTTGGCCAGTCCGATCTCGGCTTCCAGCAGCCGGCAGGTGCAGCCGCATACAAAGAAGAAGGCGAGCATGCCCAGGCCCAACCGGCGCGACAGGCGGTTGTAGAAGCACCACGCGGTAAACATCGCCAGGCCGGCCCAGACTCCGTACTGGAACCAGGTGATCAGCGGTGGCAGGCACCACAGCAGGGCAATGACCGACCACAGGATTGCCGGCACCGCCACCACGTGAATGCGCTGGTTCAGCGTATTGCGGTGGTCGTCGGAATAGCTGGCGAAATAGCGGTCGATGGGCCGCACAAGCTGGGTGGTCGTGGACATTGAGCCTCCGGATTGGGCACAGGATACTCCCGGAGACCCCGATGCAACGGAGCCGGCCTGCCGGCCGGCTCCGGGCATCTGATCAATCCACCGAGATCCCGGCCAGGCGCTGCAGCGCCTCGGCGTACTTGGCGCGGGTGCGCTCGATGATGTCCGCCGGGATGTTCGGGCCCGGGGCGGTCTTGCCCCAGTCCAGCGTCTCCAGGTAATCGCGGACGAACTGCTTGTCGTAGCTCGGCGGGCTGGTGCCCACCTCGTATTCGTCGGCCGGCCAGTAGCGCGAGGAATCCGGCGTCAGCATCTCGTCCATGATGTACAGGCGGCCATCGGCATCGGTCCCGAACTCGAACTTGGTGTCGGCCAGGATGATGCCATGCTCGCGCGCGTAATCGGCGGCGAACTTGTAGATGCGCAGGGTGGCATCGCGCACGCGCTCGGCAAGGTCCGCTCCGACGGTCTTCACCATCGCATCGAAATCGATGTTCTCATCATGGTCGCCCACGGCGGCCTTGGTCGAAGGAGTGAAGATCGGCTCGGGCAGCTGCTCGGCCTGGCGCAGGCCGTCGGGCAGTTCAATGCCGCTGACCTTGCCGGTGCGCTGGTAATCCTTCCAGCCGCTGCCGATGAGATAGCCGCGGGCGATGGCTTCCACCGGTACCGGCTTGAGCTTGCGGGTCACCACCGCGCGCTTGGCGTACAGCGCCGGGTCCACGCCGTCGGGCAGCACGCTGGCCACATCGATGCCAGTGAGGTGGTTGGGCATCAGGTGCGCGGTCTTGGCGAACCAGAAGTTCGAGACCTGGCAGAGCATTTCGCCCTTGCCGGGAATCGGATCGGGAAGCACCACGTCGAAGGCCGACAGACGGTCGGTCGCGACCATCAGCAGGTAGTCCCCCGGCGGAGTGCCGGCGGGCAGCCGTTCGCGCGGAATGTCGAAAACATCACGCACCTTGCCGCGATGGCGCAAGGGCAGGCCGGGGAGATCGGATTGCAACAACGTGGTCGGCACGGGCACTCCTGAGGCTTCGTCGAGACAGCTGTCCAGGGCACCCGGAGGGCCCGCAGGGACAGCGGGCGGCCTAGTGTAAAGCGGGTTGGGCCCGCTGTGACGTAAAATAAGGTCCCTTCGTTGCCCCGGCCGCCCCGACGACCATGCGCTGGTACGGAAAACTGCTCGGATTCATCGCCGGCGCCCTGCTGTTCAGGCCCAACCCGCTGTTCGGGGCCGTCATCGGCCTGCTGATCGGCCATGCCTTCGACGCCGACTGGTTCCGCCTGAACAGGGAGAACCCCTACCGGGAGCTGGGGCTGACCTCCGAGGCCACCGACGCCGAAGTCGATCTGGCCTACCGCCGGCTGATGTCCCAGTACCACCCTGACAAGGTGGTGGGCGCGGCCCCGGAGCTGCGTCAGCAGGCCGAGCGCAGATCGCGCCAGCTCAACGCCGCCTACGACCGCATCAAGACCCTGCGCAAGCGCTGAGCGCGCGCCGCCCCTCTCTTTACGTCCCCAAGGCACCGGCCATGTCCAACTGCATCATCGCCCCGTCCATCCTGTCCGCGAACTTTGCCCGCCTCGGCGAGGAAGTGGACAACGTGCTCGCTGCCGGCGCCGACTGGGTGCACTTCGACGTAATGGACAACCACTACGTGCCCAACCTGACCATCGGCCCGATGGTCTGCCAGGCCCTGCGGAAGCACGGGGTGACCGCCCCCATCGACGTGCACCTCATGGTGGAGCCGGTGGACCGCATCATCCCGGACTTCGCCGAAGCCGGCGCGACCTACATCAGCTTCCACCCCGAAGCCAGCCGCCACGTGCACCGCACCATCCAGCTGATCCGCTCGCTGGGCTGCAAGCCGGGCCTGGTGCTCAACCCGGGCACTCCGGTCGACATCCTGGACTGGGTGCTGGATGACCTGGACCTGGTGCTGCTGATGTCGGTCAACCCCGGTTTCGGTGGCCAGGCCTTCATTCCCTCGGCGCTGGACAAGCTGCGCGTGGTGCGCCAGAAGATCGATGCCAGCGGCCGCGACGTGCGCCTGGAGATCGACGGCGGGGTCAAGGCCGACAACATCGGCGCGATTGCCGCGGCCGGTGCCGACGCCTTCGTGGCTGGCTCGGCGATCTTCAACGCCCCGATCAGCTACAAGGACGTGATCGACCAGATGCGCCACAACGTGGCCAAGGCCCGGGGCTGAGCATGGGCGCGGCCGGCCTGCAGATCCGCGACGCCACGGCTGCCGATGCCGCGCTGATCCTGCGCTTCATCCGCGAACTGGCCATCTATGAAAAGGCCGAATCGTCGGTGCAGACCGACGAGGCCGGGATCACTGCCAGCCTGTTCGGTGCCGACGCCAAGGCGCGTGCGCTGGTCTGCGAAGCCGATGGGCAGGCCATCGGGTACGCGGTGTACTTCTACAACTATTCCACCTGGCTGGGCCGCAACGGCATCTACCTGGAAGACCTGTACGTGAGCCCCGCGCAGCGCGGCAGCGGCGCCGGCAAGGCGCTGCTCAAGCACATCGCCCGCATCGCCGTGGCTGAAGGCTGTGGCCGCTTCGAGTGGTCGGTGCTGGACTGGAACGAGCCGGCGATCAGGTTCTACGAAGCGGCCGGCGCCAAGCCGCAAAGCGAGTGGACGGTGTACCGGCTCGAAGGCGAAGCACTGAAAGCGTTCGCCCAGAACCGGTAGGTATCGACCGTTGGTCGATACGCCGTCTGCGCGCGGATAAAAAAAGACCGCACTCTTGCGAATGCGGCCCTGGGAATAGCGGGAGGCTGATCCTGCCTCCATCCATCGTCCCTGCTATGGACTCCCATTCTCCGGGCCATCGGTGACCGTTTGATGACGTTCACCGCCCCTGACACATCGCACTGCTAGCCTGCGCCTCCCCCTACCGTGGAAGTGCTGCATGCGTGGTCCCCGCTGGCGTCTGATCCTCAACGGCAAGTCCACCGGCAACGACGACCTGCGCGCAGCCGTGCACGCGCTGCGTGACGAAGGGGTCACCCTGGAGGCGCGCGTCACCTGGGAAGACGGCGACGCCGAGCGCTACGTGGCCGAGGCGATCGAGCATGGGGTGGATACCATCATTGCCGCGGGCGGCGACGGCACCCTGAGCGAGGTGGCGGAAACCCTGGCCCACCGCGATGAGGCCGCCGACGCCCTGCCTACCCTGGGGCTGGTGCCGCTGGGCACCGCCAATGACTTCGCCACGGCCGCCGGCATCCCGGACGAGCCGTTGCAGGCGCTGAAGCTCATCCAGGCCCAGGCGGCGCGTCCGGTGGACCTGCTGCGCATCGATGCCGATGGCGAGCTGTGGTGGTGCGCGAATGTGGCTAGTGGTGGCTTCGGTACCGAGGTGACGGTGGAAACCGACGAGGGCCTGAAAAAGGTCCTCGGCGGGCTGGCCTACCTCGTGACCGGCATCTCCCGGCTGGGCCGGATCGACCCGATCCGGGCCCGATTGCGCGCGCCGGACTTCAACTGGGAAGGGGGCTTCATTGCGCTCGGCATCGGCAATGGTCGACAAGCCGGTGGCGGCCAGGTGTTGTGCCCTGATGCCCTGGTCAATGACGGCCTGCTCGATATCACCGTGATCCCCGAGCTGAGTGGCGAAGTCGCCTCGACACTCGGCGCGCTGATCCGGGGCGGCAAGCAGGGCGCATTGGAACAGGTCGCCGAACGCACCCGCGCGCCGTGGGTGGAGATCGAAGCCGACGAGCCGATGACGCTCAACCTGGATGGCGAACCAGTACGCGCGCGCCGCTTCCGCATCGACTGCGTGGCAGCACGCGTGCGCATGCACCTCCCGCTCGACAGCGCGCTCCTGCAGTAGCCGCTGGCGCACCGCCGTAGAGCCGGGCTCTGCCCGGCTGTTCAGAGCAGCGGAACATCCTCTTCCCGCGATGGAAACTTGAATGCTTCACGCTTCTTGCGAATGTGCTCAGGCATCGGCGGACGCGGGATGTTTCGCTCGACCAGCCACTCCTGGCACTTCTTCTGCCACGGCAGAAGGTCGGGCGTGGTGATCTCCCAATAGATGTCCTCCACCATCATCTGGCGCGCGGGACTGTTTGATCCCGACGCAGCGGGTGCGGAAAGGGTCGGGTCCGCGCCGTGCTCCAGCAGCCAGTAGGCTGCGTCGAAACCACCGCGGGCGGTATACCAGCTCAATACCGTATCGGCCTTGCCGAGGTTGTTTTCGTTTACCTTCGCGCCTGCTTCAACCAACTGCTGGACGTTCTTCCATTGATTTCCGTTGATGAACGCCTGGAACAGCAGCGTTTCCCCGCCGCTGCTTCGCGTATTCGGGTCGCCGCCGTGCTTGAGAAGCAGTTGCAGGAAGGCCGGGTCCTCCAGTCGGACGGCATACACCATGGCGTTATTGAACTTGAAGGGCTTGCCGTCGATTTCGCGGACTTGTCGTGCATTCGGATCAGCGCCGTTGTCGAGCATCGCGCGCAAGCCTTCCACGCTGCGGGTGCGAAGCGGCCATGCCAGCAGGGGAATTCCGTCACGCTTGGCAAACTCGACGTCCGGGTTGACCCCCTTGTCCTTGATCAAGCGCCGCACTTCGTTGGCATCACCGCGTTCACTTGCGTTGGCCAAGGCCAGCGCGTTGCCTTCGAAGTACTGGGCCGCGCCCTGGGCCGACGAAGCGGCACAGCCGCTAAGCGCGAAAACTGTGAACCAAACCGCAAAAAGAACGGCGTTCGTTGTCATCGTGTGAAGGCGCGTCGGCATGTGCTTCCTGGAATTCAGCCCGTGAAGGGGTGACAGTAGCAAAGTGTTCTAGTATTCGATAACGCGGGCGTCTCAAGGGGATCGCGCGCGTTCACTGTGCAATGGAGCATGCCATGAGTGGTCTCGACAACGAGGCGCGTACCCGCGCCATCCAGGAACAGAATCGTCTCGTCCAGCAGCTGCGCGACAGCGGCAATGAAAATGAGGCAGACCGACTCCAGGAAACCTATCACGCGCGCGAGATGTCCGGTCTCGCTGCGGACGTCTATCTTTCGGCCAAGCACGATGGTGAACCGCCTGCGGGATGGACGCGTGCGAGTCTTGATCCCGCAGCGCTGCGCGCCGCCGGAATCGAGATGTCAGATGCCGAGATCCGTACCCGCCTGCAGCCGCCCGATTCCGGTTTCCGTGCGGAAATCTATGTGCCTGACAAAAGCGTGTTTGGCGAGAACGCCAAACCGGTGGTGGTGTTCAAGGGCTCGACCGGTGAAATCGTCGACCCTGGCGCGCCGAACGGTCGGCGGGAGTCCGGTGGTGAGGACTTCCTCAACAATGGCCAGCAGGGCATCGGCATGCGCAGCGATTACTACGATCGCGCGATGCAGTTGGGCGCGTTGCTGAATCAGAAGACGGGGGGCAACTTCGAGATCGCCGGTCACTCCCTGGGCGGTGGCATGGCATCCGCCGCCTCTGCCGTTACCGGCGTCCGCGCCACCACCTTCAATGCGGCCGGCCTCCACCCGGACACCGCTTCGCGTTACGCAAAGGACAATGGGCTGCCGACGTTCAACCCACAGCAGACCGTGCATACCTACCAGACCAGCGGTGAGGTGTTGAACGATGTGCAGAATGGCCTGCAGCGTTTGAACGAGCATCAGCGTAACGGTTACGGCCTGCTGGCCAACGAAACCAGCAAGCTGTTGCAGGAGCCCTTGATGCAATCGCTGGTGACCGAGAAGATGCGCGACATGTTGCCGCCGGGCGCACAGACCGCTGCGGCGCAGTTCGTCGAGCAGCTGGGCTCCAAGCCCGGCAATGAAGCGCTGCGCAACGTGCCAGTGGCTGCCGGCCACATGGAACTCGTGCTCGAGGCCAAAACGCGCAATGCGCAGGGCGAGCTGGTCGATCGCGCCCGCACCGCCGCACCGAGCCAGGTTGCAGAGTTGGCCGGGCCGCTGTCCACCGTGCTGCATGCCGGGGCGCAGGGCATGCGCGCTGGACGAGTGGCTGGCGAACAGGTCGAGCGCGCCGGGTCCGGCGTGGCCTACGCGTTGGACAAGACCGGCGATGGTCTGGAGCAGGTCGCGCGGGTCCAGGGCATGGTTGTGGGCAAGGTGGTGGAAACAGGCTCGGCCACGTTGCGCGTCGGCGTGCAGGGCGGAACCACCGTGATCGCCAGCGGGCGCGAACTGACGGGCATGGTCGAAGCCACACGCGACCGCGTGCGCGGCCATCTGATGGCCGGCCCGCTGTCGGCATTGTCGGCGGGTGCGGATCTGATCGGCCTGGATGACGTGTCGAAGCGTCTGCAGGCCAATGCCGACCACATCCGCACCACCCAGGAAGGTCGTGCGGTCGCTGCCGAGCGCGAGGCTCGTGAAGACGCTGCCACCGTGCGTGCGGCGGGCCAGCGTGTGGCTGACGGCATCGATCGCCAGGGCCAATGGGTCGCCGGAACCCTGCGCAATGGCTATGCCACGGCCGGTGCCTACGTGGACCAGGGCTACGACTTTTCCGCATACCACGTGAAGAACGTGACTGCGCAGGCGCCGGCGGTACTGGCCACAGTCGGAGGCGTCGGCACCGCAACGGTGGCGGCCGTAGCCACCCATGTGCCCACCGCCAACCGGCCACAGAACCTGCTCAACCTGGCCGAAACCGTCGTGTTCGCCAATCGCATCATGCCGTCCTTTGGCGAGGCAGCCGCCCGCCACGGCATGGCCGATACCGTCATCCCCAGTCTTGACGCCGAACTCGGCAAGCAGGAAGCCAGGGCCCGCGCGCTGCTGGAACAACACGAACGCATCCAGCGCCCGGCGGAGAAGCACGCCGCCGTCGCCGCCGAGCCCGCCACGCTGGTGGTCGGCATCAACGATCCGGGCCACAGGCAATACCACATGTTCCAGGGGGCCCAGTCCGGCATCCACGGCATCGATGCCGCCCACAACCGTGTGCCCGACCTGCAGAGCGACCAGCTGGCCGGTGCGCTGGCGGCGAAGGCCACGCAGGAAGGCCTGGAACGCATCGAGCGGGTGGTACTCAGCGAGGACCGCACCCGCGTGTTCGCGGTCGATACCCAGGACCTCACCTCCGTGCACCGTCACCTGGCGCAAGTGGACGTGGTGGCCGGCCGGCAGCAGCCGCTCAGCGTGAGCACCGAGCAGGTGGCCGAGGTCAATCGCCAGCAGGAGCGCGCCGCTGCGGCCCCGGCGCTGGTGGCCGACCTGGGCGCCGAACAGCGCGAGCAGGAACAGCAGGCCGCGCGCCGCATGGGCTGACGCCTCCGGCCCTGTTGGCGGCTGAACCGCCAGCAGGGCCGGGCGTGGACCGCGCGCACCCGGGTTCCATCCGGTGCCGCCTATGCGGTACAGTCCCCGGGTGTCCATTCTGACGACCCCGCATACCCTTTCTTCCGCTCGCCGTTGGTGGCGATGGTGGCCTGTTGCCGTCGTCCGTCCCGCCACCGCCGTTTCCCGGAAGGAAAGTCGTCTTGATCACGCTCGAGCAGTTCCAGCAGCAGGCCGCTGAAGGCCACACCCGCATCCCCGTCGTCCGTGAAGTGCTGTCCGACCTGGACACGCCGCTTTCGGTCTATCTGAAGCTCGCCGACGGCCCGCATACCTATCTGTTTGAATCGGTCGAAGGCGGCGAACGCTTCGGGCGCTATTCCATCATCGGCCTGCCGGCCCGCCGCGTGTACGCCTTCCACGGCCACACCCTGACCGTCAGCGAAGCGGGCCAGGTGGTGGAAACCCGTGAGGTGGCCGACCCGTTCACCGAAGTGGAGGCGCTGCGCAGCGCCCATTCGGTGCCCAAGCTGGCCGGGCTGCCGGGCTTCACCGGCGGCCTGGTGGGCTGGTTCGGGTTCGAGTGCATCGGCTACATCGAACCGCGCCTGGCCCCGCCGCGCGGCCGCGATGAACTGGGGACGCCGGACATCCTGCTGCTGCATTCCGAAGAGCTGGCGGTGTTTGACAACCTCAAGGGGCGCCTGTACCTGATCGTGCATGCCGACCCGGGCCAGCCCGGTGCGTGGGACGAGGCGCAGGCGCGGCTGGACGGCCTGGTCGCCAAGCTGCGCGCCCCCGGCGCGGGCTACCCGGTGCCGATCACCCGCGATGTGCTGGACGAGAACGATTTCGTCTCCGGCTTCACACGCGAAGGCTTCATCGCCGCCGTGGACAAGTCCAAGGAGTACATCCGCGCCGGCGACATCTTCCAGGTGGTGCTCAGCCAGCGCCTGAGCGTGCCGTTCAAGGCGCGCCCGGTGGATGTGTACCGCGCGCTGCGCGCGCTGAACCCGTCGCCGTACATGTACTTCCTCGACACCGGCGACGTGCAGGTGGTCGGCTCCTCGCCGGAAATCCTGGTGCGCCTGCAGGACGGGGAGGTCACTGTGCGTCCCATCGCCGGTACCCGCCCGCGCGGCGCCACGGTGGAAGAAGACAACGCGCTGGAAGCCGAACTGCTGGCCGATCCAAAGGAGCGCGCCGAGCACCTCATGCTGATCGACCTGGGTCGCAACGACGCCGGCCGCGTTTCCAAGGCCGGCACGGTGGAAGTGGGCGAACAGTTCGTGATCGAACGCTACAGCCACGTCATGCACATCGTCAGCGAAGTGACCGGGCAGCTGCAGCCGGGCCTGAGCTACGCCGATGTGCTGCGCGCCACGTTCCCGGCCGGCACGGTCAGCGGCGCGCCGAAGATCCGCGCGCTGGAAGTGATCCGCGAACTGGAGCCGATCAAGCGGAATGTCTACGCCGGCAGCATCGGCTACATCGGCTGGCACGGCGATGCCGACACCGCTATTGCGATCCGCACCGCAGTGATCAAGGACGGCCGCCTGCACGTGCAGGCCGGCGCGGGCATTGTCTACGACTCGGACCCGGGCAAGGAATGGGACGAGACCATGAACAAGGGGCGCGCGCTGTTCCGCGCCGTGGCCCAGGCCGCCAAGGGCCTTTGATATTCGCGGTGTGCCCGCCAACGGCTGGTGCCACCGATTTCCCATTGCATCCTTGATTCCAGGAATTTGCCATGTTGTTGATGCTCGACAACTACGACAGCTTTACCTACAACCTCGTGCAGTACCTCCAGACGCTGGGTGCCGATGTAAAGGTGGTGCGCAACGACGCCCTGAGCGTTGACGAGATCGCCGCGCTCGCGCCCGAGCACATCGTGATCTCGCCCGGTCCGTGCACGCCCAACGAAGCGGGCGTGTCGCTGGAGCTGATCCGGCGGCTCGGCCCGACCACCCCGATCCTCGGCGTATGCCTGGGGCACCAGGGCATCGGGCAGGTGTACGGCGGCGATGTCATCCGCGCCGGCACCATCATGCACGGCAAGACCTCGCCGATCCGTCACCTGGGCAAGGGCGTGTTCGCCGGCCTGCCGGACAGCTACCAGGCCACCCGCTACCACTCGCTGGTGGTGGACAAGACCACCCTGCCCGACTGCCTGGAAGTGACCGCCTGGACCGAGAATGAGGACGGTACGATCGAAGAGATCATGGGCCTGCGCCATCGCGAACACCCGGTGGAAGGCGTGCAGTTCCACCCCGAATCGATCCTCACCGAGCACGGCCACGCCCTGCTGAAGAATTTCCTGCACAGGAACCCCGCATGACCTTCTCCCCCCAGGAAGCCCTGCAACGCACCATCGAGCATCGCGAAATCTTCTTCGACGAGATGGTCGACCTGATGCACCAGGTGATGCGCGGTGAAGTCTCACCGGTGATGACCGCTGCGATCCTCACCGGCCTGCGGGTCAAAAAGGAAACCGTGGGCGAGATCGCCGGCGCGGCCACCGTGATGCGCGAGCTGGCGCTGGCGGTGCCGGTGGAAGACAAGACCCACCTGATCGACATCGTCGGTACCGGTGGTGATGGCTCGCACACCTTCAACATCTCCACCTGCGCCATGTTCGTGGTCGCCGCCGCCGGTGCCAAGGTGGCCAAGCACGGCAACCGCAGCGTGTCGTCCAAGTCCGGCAGCGCCGATGCGGTGGAAGCCCTGGGCGCCGTCATCGAGCTGCAGCCATACCAGGTGGCCCGCGCGATCAGCGAAACCGGTATCGGCTTCATGTTCGCGCCGATGCACCACCCCGCGATGAAGCGGGTGGCGCCGGTGCGGCGTGAGATGGGCGTGCGCACCATCTTCAACATCCTTGGCCCGCTGACCAACCCAGTGGGTGCCACCAATGTGCTGATGGGCGTGTTCCACCCCGACCTGGTCGGCATCCAGGCGCGCGTGCTGCGCGAGCTGGGCGCCGAACGCGCCATGGTGGTGTGGGGGCGCGACAACATGGATGAGATCTCGCTCGGCGCCGGCACGCTGGTCGGCGAGCTGCGCGACGGCAAAGTGCGCGAATACGAGATCCACCCGGAAGATTTCGGCATCGCGATGTCGGCCAGCCGCAACCTCAAGGTCAGCGGCCCGGAAGAATCGATCGCGATGCTGCGTGGCGTGCTCGACAACCAGCCCGGCCCGGCGCTGGATATCGTGGCGCTGAATGCCGGTGCGGCGCTGTACGTGGCCGGTGTGGCCAGCAGCATCGCCGACGGCCTGGCGCGTGCCCGCGCGGCCATCGCCGACGGCAGCGCGCACCAGCGCATGCAGGATTATGTGGCTGCCACCCGGCGGCTGGCCGATAATGGCCAGCCTGAAGGACCCCGAACGACATGAGCGACAAGAGCGACATCCTCGAGACCATCCTGGCCCGCAAGGCCGTTGAAGTGGCCGAGCGCCGTGCCCGGGTCCCCCTGGAAACGCTGCAGGCACGCCTGGCGGGCGCCCCGCCGGTGCGCGGCTTTGCCGATGCACTGCGCGCCTCGATCGCGGCTGGCAGCCCGGCGGTGATCGCCGAGGTGAAGAAGGCCAGCCCGTCCAAGGGCGTGATCCGCCCGGACTTCCACCCGGCCGACATCGCGGTGAGCTACGAATTCGGCGGCGCCAGCTGCCTGTCGGTGCTGACCGACGTGGACTTCTTCCAGGGCGACGACGCTTACCTCCAGCAGGCGCGTGATGCCTGCACCCTGCCGGTGCTGCGCAAGGACTTCGTGATCGATGCGTACCAGGTTTACGAAGCCCGTGTGCTGGGCGCCGACTGCATTCTGCTGATCGTGGCCGCGCTGGAGGACCGCCAGCTGGCCGAGCTGTCCGGCCTGGCCATGCAGCTGGGCATGGATGTGCTGGTGGAAGTGCACGATATCGACGAGCTCGAACGCGCCATCCAGGTGCCGGTCCCGCTGATCGGCATCAACAACCGCAACCTGCGTACCTTCGAGGTGTCGCTGCAGACCACCTTGGACATGCGCCAGGCCGTGCCGCGCGACCGCCTGCTGGTGACCGAGAGCGGCATCCTGGGCGCCGACGACGTCAGTCTGATGCGCAGCGCCGGCGTGCACGCGTTCCTGGTGGGCGAGGCCTTCATGCGGGTCGAAGAACCCGGCGAGGGCCTGCGTCAGCTATTCTTCAGCGCATGACTGCGATCTACCCGACTCCGCGCGACGATGCGCCGCTGGTGGTCTTCGACTTCGACCACACCCTGTACGACGGCGATTCCGGCAGCCACCTGTTCGCCTCGCTGATCAAGCGCAATCCGCTGCGGCTGCTGGCCGCCCTGCTGGTCACGCCGATCGCCGGACCGCTGGTGGCGATGCTGCCCACGCGCCGCACGGGCATTTCAGTGTATGTCTGGATCGCCACGTTCGGTCTGCATCGTGCGCGCGAATTCAACCGCGTCATCGACGCCTACGTGCTCAAGCACGAGCCGCAGCTGCGCGCCAAGCTGCTGCCGCAGGCGCTGGAGGTGTTCGCCGCGCACCGCGCGCAGGGCGATCGGGTCGTGGTCGCCACAGGCGCACCGCCGGAGCTGGCCCGTGCCATCCTGGCGTTTGTCGCCCATCAGGGCGTGCCGGTGATCGGCAGTGAGGTAGGCCCGCGCTTCGGTGCGGTGGGCGCTACCCGCCATTGCCACAACGAAGAGAAGATGCGCATGCTGCGCGAGCGCGGCTATGGCGACATCGACGTGGCCTACTCTGACAGCACCGCCGACCTGCCGCTTCTGCTGGCGGCCAAGGCCCCGGTGGTGGTGAACCCCAAGCACTCCAAGGTGGCGTTCTTCCGCCAGGTGCTCAAGCCCGGCACCCGCATCCTCAACTGGGGCTGCGTGGACCGCGGCGGCGACCGGTAAGGCCGTATCGACCAACGGTCGATACCTACCGATCAGGCGGTAGCGCACGCCCGTTGTACCGATCAGGCGGTAGCGCACGACCGTTGGTCGTGCGGCGGCGCACTGCGCCGACCATCACGCGCCCCACCACCCGCGAACGGCCCGGCTGATCTGGAACAGGCTGATCGACAGCACCAGCACCCCCACGGCCACCAGCACCCAACGTTCCTTTACCCGCTTGACCAGCACGGCCGCCAGCGGGGCGGCCATCATGCCGCCGATCAGCAGGCCGGCCACGATGTTCAGGTGCTGCAGGCCCATCGAGAGCAGGAAGGTGATCGATACCGAGAGGGTCACCACGAATTCGGCCGCGTTGACCGTGCCGATGGTGGTGCGGGCCTGGCCGCCCCGGGCGAGCAGGGTGGAAGTGGCCACCGGGCCCCAGCCGCCGCCGCCGCTTGCGTCCAGCAACCCGGCAATGAAGCCCAGCACCGGCACCCGCTTCACTTCCTGGCGCGGCACCAGCCTTCCGGCCGCGCGCAGCAGGATGAAGATCGCCAGGATCAACAGATAGCCGTAGATGAAGGGGCGGATCGCATCACCTGGCAGCTGGGTCAGTACGTAGGCGCCCAGCACCCCACCCACCGCGCCCGGCAGGGCCAGGCGCAGGAACAACCGCTTGTCCACGTTCCCGGCGACGAGGTGCGAAACGCCGGAGGCGCCTGTCGTGAACACCTCAGCGGTATGCACGCTTGCGCTGACCGCCGCCGGAGGCAGGCCCATGCTGAGCATCACGGAGGAAGAGACAAGCCCGAACGCCATGCCCAGCGCGCCGTCCACCAGCTGCGCGCCAAGCCCGATCAGGATGAACCAGTAGAATTCGCTGCCAGGTGCCATGTGTTGAGACTAGCGGCAGTCCGTGAATGCCGCGAACACGCGCTGGACGGCGGCGCAGGGCGCCGGCATTTACCGGGTGCCGTACAGAACGACCGTTTTCCCCCGTGCATGCAGCAGCCCATCGCTCTGCAGCTTCTTCAGCACGCGGCCGGCCATTTCACGCGAGCAGCCGACCAGGCGGGCCAGCTCCTGGCGCGACACGCGCAGCTGGGTGCCTTGCGGATGGCTCATGGCCTCCGGTTCGCGGGCCAGGTCGTGCAGCGTGCGCACGATGCGATCGGTGACATCCAGGAACGCCAGGCGGCTGGCCTTGCGGCTGGTATCGAGCAGTCGCTTGGAGACCTGCTGGCCGAGGGCGTACAGCAGCCGGGGCGCGTCGGTGGAAAGCGGGCCCAGGAACAGCTGGTGCAGCCGCTCGTAGCTGATCTCGGCCAGCTCGCAGGGCGTCCGGGTGCGCAGGATCACCTCACGGCGGTCGGTTTCCACGAACAGGCCCATTTCGCCCACGAACTCGCCGGAACCGAAGTAGCCCAGCACCAGTTCGCGGTCGTCCTCTTCTTCAGCAATTATGGAAACTGAGCCGCTGATCACGTAATACAGGGTGCCGGCGGGGTCGCCGGGGCGGAAAACGTCCGTGCGGGCCGGGTAGCGGCGTCGGTGGCTGTGGGCCAGAAAGCGGTCAATGGTGGCGATGTCCAGGGCCAATGGACTTGTGGCAAGGCGCACAGATGACACGTTGAGGCGCTCCCTTTGCTCATGAACAATTCACGGCTATGTGCCGCGAGCTTAACGATCAGGGTTGTGAAGGGCAAACCCCAACACAGCAACTTGTTTCAATGCAAGTTTCGCCCCCGATCACTTTGCCCCATAATTGATCCTTTCCCACCACACACAGGATCGACCGCCGTGGTCAAGCCGTTGCCTCGCCTGAGGTTGCAGGGTTTCAACAACCTCACCAAGGCGCTGAGCTTCAACATCTATGACGTGTGTTACGCCCGCACCGAAGAGGAGCGTCAGCGTTACATTGAATACATCGATGAAGAGTACAACGCCGATAGGCTGACTCAAATCTTGACCGATGTCGCCGAGATCATCGGCGCCAACATCCTCAATGTCGCGCGCCAGGATTACGATCCGCAGGGCGCGTCGGTGACGATCCTGATCTCCGAAGAGCCGGTGATCGACAAGAAGCTGGCGGGCAAGGAGTTGATCTCCGATGCCGTGGTAGCGCACATGGACAAGAGCCACATCACCGTCCATACCTACCCCGAAACCCACCCTCAGGAGGGCATCGCCACGTTCCGCGCGGACATCGATGTGGCCACCTGTGGCGTGATTTCGCCGCTGAAGGCGCTGAACTACCTGATCGAGAGCCTGGAATCGGACATCGTGATCATGGACTACCGCGTCCGTGGCTTCACCCGTGACGTGAAGGGCAAGAAGCACTACATCGATCACAAGATCAACTCGATCCAGAACTTCCTGGCCAAGAACATCAAGTCGCGTTACGAGATGTTCGACGTCAACGTCTACCAGGAAAACATCTTCCACACGAAGATGCACCTGAAGGACTTCGACCTGGACCAGTACCTGTTCGAGGAAAAGGCCAAGAACATCTCGTTCAAGGAGCGCATGAAGATCGAAGCGCTGCTCAAGCGCGAGATCGAAGAGCTGTTCCACGGCCGCAACCTGTCCGAGTAACACCACGCGACACCCGCCCGGGCCCTGGCCCGGGTGGTGCTGCACAAGGCGGGACGCCCCGCCCTGTGGAACATCTGTTTTGCGCAGAAGTAATGTTCCACGGCAAGCTACCGACGACGGTCCGGTGTGAAGACACCGGACCGTTTTGTTTTTGTTTAGGAGGCAACCCCCATGCCCTGGATCTACCTGCTGCTGGCCGGCATCTTTGAGATCGGCTTCGCCCTTGGCCTGAAGTACAGCGACGGCTTCAGCAAGCCCTGGCCCACCGTGGCCACCCTCATTTCCGCCGGTATCAGCCTGTACCTGCTGACCCATGCCCTGCGCACCATCCCGGTGGGGACGGGTTACGCGGTCTGGACCGGCATCGGTGCGCTGGGCGTGGCGACCCTGGGCATTTTCCTGTTCGGGGACAGCGCCTCGGCGCCGCGGCTGGCCTGCATCGGGCTCATCGTAGCCGGGGTGATCGGCCTGAAGCTGGTTTCCGGCTGACTTTAAAGCCGGTAGGCGATGGTCTTCATGACCTTCGACGCCAGTGCCATCACCGCCGGGATCGGCGGCGGCAGCCGGCGCGCGCCGGCATGTTCGGCGTGGTCGGCGTGCCTGGCCTCATCGATTTTCATCACCTTGAGGATCTCGCGGCTGCGCTGGTCGGTCGGGGGCAGGGTATCCAGGTGCTCGTCCAGGTGGGCTTCGACCTGCCGCTCGGTTTCCACCACGAAGCCCAGGTTCCAGCCATCCCCGCGCAGCCCGGCCAGCGTGCCGATGGTATAGCTGCCGGCATACCAGATCGGGTTGAACAGGCTGGGCCGGCTGTCCAGCTCGCGCAGGCGCCGGGCGCACCAGGCCAGGTGGTCGGTCTCTTCCTGGGCCGCCTCGAGCAGGTGGGCGCGGGTTTCCGGCTCACGCGCCACTGCCGCCTGGCCGAAGTACAGGCCCTGCGCGCAGACCTCGCCGACATGGTTGATCCGCATCAGGCCGGCCGCGTGGCGGCGGGCCGGGGTCGGCATCGGTACGTCCGGGGTTGCCTCGGCCGGGTACGGGCGGCTGGCCGGCGGGTTGCCGAACACCGTGTCCAAAGCGCGCTGCGCCTCGGTCAGCAGATGGTCGAGCGGGGTGATCTGGCGGAGCGCAGTCATGCGGTCGGGCATCGCGGCTGGGGATCATCGATTCTCACCCCCTGGAGCCGGTCTGCCAAGCCGTGCTACCGGCCGATTTGCATGTGGGCCAAATGGCCAGTACAATCCCGCCTCTTCACAACGCGTGGCAGAGTTCCGGCCGCTCCATGGCCGCAATGAGCCCGACCTACTTGAGTTCTTCCATGAGCACTTTCACTGCAAAGTCCGAGACCGTCCAGCGCGACTGGTATCTCGTCGACGCCTCCGGCAAGACGCTGGGCCGTCTGTCCACCGAGCTGGCCCGCCGTCTGCGCGGCAAGCACAAGCCGGTCTACACCCCCCACGTTGATACCGGTGATTACCTGGTTGTCATCAATGCAGAGAAGATTGCCGTCACCGGCAACAAGCTGCAGGACAAGCTGTACCACCGCTTCACTGGCTACATCGGCAACCTGAAGACCGAAACTCTGGCCCAGGCGCTGGAGCGCCACCCGGAGCGCGTCATCGAAACCGCCGTCAAGGGCATGCTGCCGAAGGGCCCGCTGGGCCGCGCCATGTACCGCAAGCTCAAGGTGTACTCGGGTTCCGAGCACCCGCACGCCGCTCAGCAGCCCCAGGTTCTGGATATCTAATCATGGCTATCACTCAAAACTACGGCACCGGCCGCCGCAAGTCCTCCACCGCCCGCGTGTTCCTGCGCAAGGGCGCCGGCAACATCACCGTCAATGGCCGTCCGCTGGACGAGTTCTTTGGCCGTGAAACCGCACGCATGATCGTGCGTCAGCCGCTGGAACTGACCAAGAACACCGAATCGTTCGACATCATGGTCACCGCCGCTGGCGGCGGCACCACCGGCCAGGCCGGTGCGATCCGCCTGGGCATCGCCCGCGCGCTGGTCGAGTACGACGAAACCCTGAAGTCCGAGCTGCGCAAGGCTGGCTTCATGACCCGTGACGCCCGTGAAGTCGAGCGTAAGAAGGTCGGCCTGCACAAGGCACGTCGCGCCACCCAGTTCTCCAAGCGCTGATCCATCGCGCCTGGCGTGGGATCCTCCGGGATCCCGCTGGGAGGAAAGCAAAAGCCCGGCTTCGGCCGGGCTTTTGTCGTTTCAGCGTGCCGGGTGCGCTTACACCGCGCCCGGGTCGCCCTTGACCTTGCTGCGTGGCCAGTAGCCGCCCCCACGCTTGGGCGCGGGCGCGCGCTTGCGCGGTCGGTCGTGCCCGGCCGCATGCCCCGGCATCCAGGCTTCCTGGGCGGACTTGGGCATGGCGTCCACGCCGGTCCCGGCCACCCCGCGCGCCAAGGGCGCCAGATGACGCAGTGCCCGCGCATAGACCCCGCGCTTGAACATCACCACGTGCTCGACCGGATACCAGAAATCCACCCAGCGCCACTGGTCGAACTCGGGGCTGTCGGTATGGTCCAGTTTCACGTGCGATTCGTCGCCGGCCAGGCGCAGCAGGAACCAGACCTGCTTCTGGCCGATGCAGACCTGCCGTTCATTACGGCGGACGGCCCGTGCCGGCAGGCGATAGCGCAGCCAGCCCGGTGTCGCACCCAGCACTTCGACGTGCTCTGGCAACAGCCCGGTTTCTTCATGCAACTCGCGATACATGGCTTCGACAGGCGTCTCATCGGTATTCATGCCACCCTGCGGGAACTGCCAGCCATCCCGGCGCACACGTCGTGCCCAGAACACCTGCCCGTCCTGCCGCATCAGCACGATGCCGACGTTCGGTCGATAGCCGTCCGGATCGATCACGATGCGGACTCCTAGAAAAATCTACTGGTCAGGACTGTGACACGCCCGCTGCCCACTCACAAGCGCGGTGAAAAGGTGTTGACAGATTCCGTTTACATGTCCAGAATTGCCGGCTCACTAAGGCTATGTAGCTCAGCCGGTTAGAGCACAGCACTCATAATGCTGGGGTCGGTGGTTCGAGTCCACCCATAGCCACCAAGTCCGCTTGGTTTTCCAGTGAGAAAGTGCAACAATTGCACGCACGTTTTGCCCCGTCGCCAAGCGGTAAGGCACCTGACTCTGACTCAGGCATTCGGTGGTTCGAATCCATCCGGGGCAGCCAAATACGAAAAAGACCGATCGAAAGATCGGTCTTTTTTTTGGCACGCTGAACCGTATCGAGAATGATTCAGTTACGAAATTGACAACCATTCTCGTTTCGATTGGAATACGCACAGGCCGATCCGGGCCTGCCTGCCGAGTCCGCACGTGTACGTCTGCATCTGTAACGGGGTAACCGACCACCAGATCCGCGAAGCCGCCCAGAGCGGTGTCGCCAGCGTGTCCGAGCTGACCATGCGCACCGGCTGCGGCGCCACCTGCGGTTCCTGCCTGGACATGGCGGCGGATCTGCTGGCCAAGGCCCGCTCCGTTGATCTGCCGCTACCCGTGCTGGGTCTGGCGCAGGTAGCCTGACGGCAACCTGGTCCAGCCCCGCCAAGGTCATCCGACCAACGGTCGGCTGCTACGGGATCATTCCTGCGCCTGGGGCGACGCCCCGCCGTAAACCGATCGATCATGATTCGCGTTCCCTCATTGGTTGCGGGGACGCGCTACAGTGCCGGCGTTTTCACGCTGCAGGAGCACGGTCATGAAAGGCGACGCCAAGGTCATCGCATTCCTCAACAAGGTCCTCTACAACGAGCTGACCGCGATCAACCAGTACTTCCTGCATGCCAAGATGCTGAAGAACTGGGGTCTGAAGGAACTGGCCGACCACGAATACAAGGAATCGATCGAGGAGATGAAGCACGCCGACGTGCTCTCCGATCGCATCCTGTTCCTTGAGGGACTGCCGAACTTCCAGGCGCTGGGCAAGCTGCGCATCGGCGAGAACCCCACCGAGATCCTGCAGTGCGACCTCGCCCTCGAGCGCGAAGGCACCGTCACCCTGCGCGAAGCGGTGGCTTACGCTGATTCGGTCGGCGATTACGTCAGCCGCCAGCTGTTCGTGAAGATCCTCGACAACGAGGAAGAGCATATCGACTGGCTGGAAACCCAGCTGGAATTGATCGAGCGCATCGGCGAGCCGAACTACCTGCTCACCAAGCTGGAAGACTGATTCAGCGCGTGGCCGTGACGCGGATGCTGGCCTGGTAACCGGCCAGCGCCAACCGTGCACGCGCGTATTCGGCAATCAGCAGCGCCACGGCCACCGCCGGGCGCTCCAGCGTACCGGCGCGGGCATCGTGTTCAATCCGACGTGCCGCCACCGACAACGCCATCGCCCCCACGTTCGCACTGGCCGACTTCAGGCTGTGCGCCAGCGCGCGCAGTTTTTCCAGGTCGCCGGCCACCGAGGCGTCCTGCAGCTGCCGGATCAACGGCGGGGTGTCTTCCAGGAACACGGCGATGATGGTGGCCGTCTCCGCACCGATCACTTCCTGCAGCTCATCCAGTACGCCGCTGTCGAGCACCCCGGGTGTGGCGTCGTCACTGCTGTCGTCCGCGACCAGCGGCGGCATGGGCGGCGGTGACCGGGTGGGAGCGGGTGGCAGCACCGGTGTCCTGCGGGCCTCCGCGGCGTTGTCCTCCGCCGCGATCTGCCAGCGCAGCAGACAGGCCTGCAGCGACTCGCGGTTGACCGGCTTGGACAGGTAATCGTCCATGCCCGCCTGCAGGCAGCGCTCACGGTCGCCAGCCATTGCGTTGGCAGTCATCGCCACGATCGGCAGGCGGGTGCGGCCTTCCGCCGCTTCCTGCTCACGCCAGCGGCGGGTGGCGCTGTAGCCATCCAGGACCGGCATCTGGCAGTCCATCAGCACCAGGTCGAAGGCGTGGTCCTGCAACTGCTGCAGGCCCTGCTGGCCATCGGTGGCGGTGGTGACGGTGCAGCCCAGCACCTGCAGCAGGCGCTGTGCGACCAGCAGGTTGACGCTGTTGTCTTCCACCAGCAGCACGCGCAGGCCAAGCTGCGGCGCGTCCAACGGGCCGCTGTAGGGCTCCACGCTGGCCAGCAGGGGGGCCGGGCGCGCACTGGCTACCGCCGGGCGCAGCACCGCATGCAGATCCACGTCACCGGCCTCGCGCGGAAACACGCAGGTGTTCTCGCGCAGCAGCGCGGCCAGCGGGTCGTCGCCCTGCAGCCAGAGCAGGCGCGGGGTGGGCGTGCGGGCATCGTGCAGTACGGCGCGGTGCAGCGCGGTAGCGCCATGGCGCAGCGCGTGGCTGTCGGCGATCACCCAGACCAGGTCCGGTTCGATGCCCGGGCGCACCGGCGCGCGCAGAATGTCCAGCGCGGCAGAGGCGCTGTCCACCGTGTGCAGGCGGATGTCGTGGTGCTGCAGCACGCGTTGCAGACGCTGCACCAGCAGCGGATCTTCGCTGACCAGCAGAGCGCGGGTGGTCAGCGGCGCGGCCGGCAGGTCGCCGACAACCTTCAGCAGCGGAATCTCGAACCAGAACGTGGCGCCGTGGCGCGGGGTCGAACTCACCCCGATGTTGCCGTGCATCAGGTCGATGATGCGTTTGCAGATGGCCAGGCCCAGGCCGGTGCCGCCGTAAATGCGGGTAGTGGACGCGTCAGCCTGGCTGAAGGACTGGAACAACCGCGCCTGCAGGGTGCCGTCGATACCGATGCCGGTGTCGATCACTTCGAAGCGCAGCTGATGCTGGCTGGCGGTCTCGCCCTGGCGGGTGACCCGCAGGCGGATCTGGCCGCGCTCGGTGAACTTGATGGCGTTCACCATCAGGTTGCCCAGCACTTGGCGCAGCCGCACCGGGTCGCCGCGCACCGACAGGCGCACGGCCGGGTCCAGCTCCAGCGATACCGCCAGGCCCTTGGCTTCGGCGCTGCGCTGCATGAGCTGGACGATGCCTTCCAGCAGCTCGCGCAGGTTGAACGTGGTGATCTCCAGGTCCAGGCCTTTGGCCTCCAGCCGGGAGTAATCCAGGATGTCATCGACGATGCGCAGCAGCTGCTGCGAGCTGACCATGGCGGTCTGCAGCATCTGCCGCTGGTCGGTACCCAGCTGGCCGCGCGCGATCAGGTCCAGCATCGGCAGGATGCCGTTGAGCGGAGTGCGTATCTCGTGGCTCATGGTGGCCAGGAACTCGCCCTTGGCCAGCGCGGCGGCTTCGGCCGCCTGCTTGGCCTGGAGCAGCTCCTGCTCGAGCATGTCCTGCTGTTGCATCGCGCGCTGCAGGTGGTCGCGCTCACTGGCCAGCGCCTCCTGGCGGCGCTGGCCCGATGCCAGCTGCGCCTGCATGTCGCGCCAGCGGCCCACGCAGACCAGCGCGCTGACCACGGCCACGGCGGCCGAGCCGACGGCAATGATGGGCCACGGGCCATGGGCGCCGGCCGCAGCCATGCCGCTGGCCGTAGCCGCCAGTGCGGCTGCGATCGCAGCCAGCCACAGTGCGGAGGGTCCCCGTCCTTGGGTCGCCATGGTCAGAGCACCGCGGTGTGGAAGTCGAAGTTGAGCTCGCTCCCGGCCGACTGCACCATGTTGCCCTGGATGAAATCGACCCCGCCCATCCACATCGCCGCGGCGGCCTGGGGGTCTTCGATCTGCTGGCCGATGATCAGCGCCCCGGCGCGGTGCGCGGCATCGATGGCGCCGCGCAGTTCATCGCGGGTCTGCTGGTTGGCATGGCTGCTGGAGAAGCGCGCGGCCATGCGCACGAAGGCCAGCGGCAGCTGGCCGAGCAGGGCATTGGCTTCGCCGCTGGGCTCGAACTGGCTCAGGCAGAAGCGTACGCCGGCCGCGCTCATGCGCGCGCAGAACTGCTGCAGCGTGACAGTGTGGATCAGCGCGTCGGGCAGGCGCACGTCGATGACCAGCGCGCTGCCCGGCAACTGGCGTTGCTGCAGGGTTTCCAGCAGCCAGTCGGCAAAGGCATCGCGGGCCAGCGTACGCAGCGATTGCGACACGAACAGGCTCAGCGGCTGGGTGGCGTGCCGGTACAGGTCGAGCAGGCCCAGCGCATGGTCCAGCACCTGCTGGTCCAGGTCGGCGATGCGCCCGGCCGCTTCCGCGGCGGGAATCACCTGGCCGGCGTTGAGCACGCTGCCATCGGCCTGGCGCAGGCGCAGCAGCACCTGGTACTGCGCGGTGTTGCCGCCGGCGACGGCGACGATGGGCTGGTAGGCCGGTTCAAGCTGTCCTTCCAGAATCGCCAGGTGTTCCTGCGCGGCGACGTCCTCGCGGCGCACGTGCGCGGCCACGCCGGAGGGCAGCAGCCGCGCCTGAAGCGTGGTGCGTTCCACTGCTTCCAATGCGGTGCCGGCATCGCCGAAGCCCCCGGAAAGCCGGGCATGCCCGACCACGCCCCGAAGGTGCACCGATTCCTCGTCGCGGATGACGAAGGAACGCGCGGACAGTTCATCGCGCAGCTGGTGCGCCGTCGCGTCCAGCGACTCCTCGTCCAGCCCGCGGGCCAGGACCAGGAAGCTGTTGTCGTTCAGGCGCGCCAGCAGGTGCGGGTGCGCGTTGTCGGCAAGGCGCTGCGCGGCCTGCACCATCAGCCGCTCGAACGCCGCATAGCCATAGCGTTCGCGAAGGCCCAGTGCGCTGGCCACCTCGATGAAGAACAGGCCGCCACGGTCGCCGTGCGACAACGCCGCGCCCAGCTGCTGCATCACGTGGTGGCGGGTGGGCAGGCCGGTCTCGGGGTTGTTCATCGCCGGCGCGCCCTGCGCGCCGGGCTGCAGGGCCGCCTGCGCGCGAGCGCGGCGGATCCGGTTGGACACCGCGGCAATCAGGTGGCGCGGGCGGATCGGTTTGCTCAGGAAATCGTCGGCGCCGCTGTCGAGCACTTCGAACTGGCGCTCCGGGTCCGGGTCGCCGCTGAGAAACACGATCGGCAGCAGCTGCTGGCCAGGCTGCTGGCGGATCAGTGCGGTCAGGCGCATGCCATCCAGACCCGGCAGGTGCAGGTCCATCAGGATCAGGTCCGGGCGCTGTTCGTTGATCACCTGCTGTACGCCTTCGGCCTCGCTGTGCACGATGGCTTCCATGCCGGCGCCATGCAGTACGCTCTGTGCGAACAGGGCCTGGGAGCGGTCGTCCTCTACGATCAGCACGCGATAGGGTGCCTCGCTGCCCAGCAGCGGCGGACTGGCATCGTCGTGCTGCCACTGCGACGGCGGCAGCACCGGCGGCGCAGACACCGCAGCGGCGGCTGCGGCGTTGAGCGGCACCACGTTGCTTGGCGTGGGCGCCGCGGCGGGCACGTCGGCACCAGCCCAGCGCTGCCAATGATCAGCGGGCGGGGTTTCGGCGCGGGTCACGCGGGTGGATGCAACAGCGTTGTCTTGGACGGCCATCAGTACTCCCAGTCTGCGGCGCGATTATGCGGCATCGCGGTCGGCCAGTGCCCCGGGCTTGCCCGCCGGTTGCCGCAGCAGCCAGCGCATGCCCTTCCACAGGGTGCGCCAGACCAGCCAGACCACCAGCGCGCCGACCAGACTGCAGGCCACCACCACGATCAATGCCATCCACGGGTGCGCCAGCGCCAACGCCAGGCCGCCGACCACCACGGTGTCTTCCGCCGCCGACGCCACCCAGTTGCTGGCCGGCTCCGGCGAGGTGTTGAGCAGGGCGCGGGTGCCTGATTTCAGACCATGGCTGGCCAGCGCCACGCCGGCACCGGCGGCCAGCGCCGTGGTGCTGAGTTCGCCAGTGGGCGAGAGCGTGGCGGCGGCCAGGAAGGCGCCTGCCGGTACCCGCGCCAGGGTCTGCACCAGGTCCCAGGCCGAGTCGACCCCGGGAATCTTGTCGGCGACGAATTCCGTTATGGCCAGTGCAGCCGAGGTGCCCAGCACCCACCACGATTCAGTGGCCTGCAGTGCCGGCGGCAGCTCGACCCAGCCCAGCATCCCGGCCAGGCCCACCCCGAACACCGTCAGGTACACGCGGATGCCGGCCAGCCAGGCCAGCAGGATGCCGATCACGAACAGGTGGGCCTCGGTCATGGCAGGCGCTCCGGCGAAAGTGTGCACAGGCCCACACTATCGGGGATGACGACCCTGAACGCTACTGTCCCGGAGGGGGAAAGGGGCGAAAAATGTGCCACCCCTGACTTACACTAACGAGTCGCTCTTCCCGACAGGGGTCGTGTCGGTATCGCCCAAGCTGCGGTGCCGCCGTATTCGCCATGAACAACCCGACACCTTCCCGTATCCAGATCCGCCGCCCCGGTTCCCCGGTGGCGCCTGATCGCCGCCGGCTGCTGATCCTGGCCGGCATCTGGCTGGCCAGCCTGGTCCTGGCTGCGCTGCTGGGCCGTTGGACCGCCGGTCCCGGTGGCGACGCCGGCCGCCAGCTGGACGCCGCCGAAGCGCGCGTGGAAACCCTGCAGAAGCAGGTGGTGGAACTGCAGCAGACCCAGGCCACGCTGCAGGCGTCGGATCGGATCAGCCGCGCGGCCAACAACGAGGTGCAGGCCTCGCTGGGCGAACGCGATGAGGAAATCGCCGGACTCCGCGCCGACGTGGCCTTCTACGAGCGCCTGGTCGGATCCACCAGCCAGCGCAAAGGCCTGAACACCCATTCCATTGAATTCTCGCCGGAAGCGGGGGGCACCTGGCAGTACGCCGTGGTACTGACCCAGAACCTCAACCGTGGCGCGATCAGCCAGGGCCAGATGCGCTTTACGGTTGAAGGTGTCAAGGACGGCAAGCTGACCTCGGTCAGCTGGGACGAGCTGCACCAGCGCACCAAGGTGCCGGGCCAGGATTACTCCTTCCGGTACTTCCAGCAGCTCACCGGCAGCATCATGTTGCCCAAGGACTTCACCCCGCAACGTGTGCGGGTCACGCTGGGAACCGGCGCAGGGGGCGCCACCCAGGTATTCGACTGGAAGCAGTCCGGGGCACCGGCTGCAGCAACGGCAAAAGAAGGGGAGTAAGCCCATGTTTGGCAGCAACAAATCCAACCGCAACGGTCATCTGGTCGTGGACGCGCTGATCGGCGCGCAGGTGGTGATCCGGGGAGACGTGGAATTCAGCGGTGGCCTGTACGTGGAAGGCACCATCCTGGGCAAGGTGATCGCCCAGGACGGCGCCACCAATGCCACCCTCACGCTGGCCGAGCAGGGCAGCATCGAAGGTGAGATCCGCGCCCACGTGGTGGTGGTCAGTGGTCGCCTGGATGGCGACGTGCACGCCAGCGAACGGGTCGAGCTGACTCCCACCGCCCGCGTCACCGGCAATGTTCACTACCAGGTGGTGGAGATGAACGCAGGCGCCCAGCTGACCGGCCGCCTCATCCACGGCGGCGCCCAGATGGCGCTGCCGCCGCCGGCTGACGACAGCGCCGAACGGAAGGATGGCAAGGACGGCAGTGCCCGCAAGAAGCTGGCCGAAGCCATGGCCTGAACGGCCGGTGCTTGAAAGCGTGCCCATGCACCCCCATGCTGGGGGCATGAGCACGCTAGTTTCCCTTCCCGGCGCCCCTACCCCTGCCGCCGCGCCGAATTACCAGACGCTGGATCGCCCGCTGAACTTCACCGAAGCCGCTGCGGCCAAGGTCAAGGAACTGATCCAGGACGAGCCCGGCGATGGGCTGGCCCTGCGTGTCTACATCCAGGGCGGTGGCTGTTCCGGCTTCCAGTATGGCTTCGAGTTCGACGAGAACCGTGCCGAGGATGACCTGGCCGTAGACACCAACGGCGTGACCCTGCTGGTCGACCCGCTCAGCCTGCAGTACCTGATGGGTGCCGAAGTGGATTACACCGAAAGCCTGACCGGCGCGCAGTTCGTGATCCGCAATCCGAACGCCAAAACCACCTGCGGCTGCGGCAGCAGTTTCAGCATGTGACCGGTTGGGCGATGCCGCACGGCACCGCTTGCTGTTCGGGTTGAATAGCGGCAGGCTTCAGGGATGTCCAACGTCTCCTTGCCGCTTGCCGGTTTTGCTTTCACCACCGAACCCCTTGAACGCGCCGACAGCCTGCGCGACGACGCCGATGCGTTGTTGCGGATGTGGCCGCAGGCCCACGTGCTTGTGCTGGACCCCGATGGCCGCGCGCTGGCCGGCGACGACGGCCAGCCGCTTGCGCTGACCGGCGCCCAGGTCGGGGGTGGCCCCGGCACGGCGATATTTCTCGGCCTGCGCGGCGAGCAGGCGTGGTTCTCGGTCGAATCCGCCGCGGTGGATGCCACGGCTCCCCAGCGCGTGGACCTGCGCGAATCGGCCACCACCTGGTCGGCCGCCGATGCCAGCGCCTTCTGCTACGCCCGCGGCATGTCGTACTGGCAGTCGCGCACCCGCTTCTGCGGGGTGTGCGGCGGTGCCGTGGCCTTCACCCGTGGTGGCTTCATCGGCCGCTGCGCCAAGTGCAACACCGAGCACTACCCGCGCGTGGACCCGGCGGTGATCGTGGCGGTGGAGAACAATGGCCGCCTGCTGCTCGGACGGCAGGCCAACTGGGCCCCGCGCCGGTACTCGGTGCTGGCCGGGTTCGTCGAGCCGGGCGAATCGCTGGAGCAGACCGTGGTCCGTGAGGTCTTCGAGGAAAGCCGGGTGCGGGTGCGTACCTGCAGCTACCTGGGTACCCAGCCGTGGCCATTCCCGGGCTCGCTGATGCTGGGCTTCAGCGCAACGGCTGAAGATGACGTGCCGACCGTAGACGGCGAGCTGGAAGATGCACGCTGGTTCAGCGCCGAGGAAGTGGGCGCGGCACTGGCACGCGACATCGAGGACGACGGGGCGGGCATCCGGCTGTCGCCGCCGATCTCGATCTCACGCAGTCTGATCGAGCACTGGTACCGCAGCCAGGTAAGCTGACCGGCACCACGTTGCCGCTGCCTGAACGCGGGGCGGCATACATTACCTGTGGCCCGGGGAATTGCCGGTCCCCAAGGCATAGTAGCGCCCAGAAACCGAACGGAGGCCGCCATGTTCACCACCCTGGTCGCAGTACTGGTCGCCTTGGCTCTGGGCCATGTCGCGCCTGCCGCGGCCGTGGCGCTGCGCCGTTTCGGCTGGTACCGGCGTTGGCTGCAGTGGCTGGACGCGCACGCCGCCGAAACCGGCTTCTGGCGTGGGCGCCACGGCTGGCTGTTGGCAGTGGTTCCGTTCGTGCTGTGTCTGGCCCTGCTGCAATGGGCGTTGCATGACCGCCTGTTCGGCCTGCCGTCGCTGCTGCTGGGCATCGCCACGCTGGTGGTGTGCTGGGGCCCGCGCGATCTGGACCGTGACGTGGAAGCGGTGATCGATGCCGATGATGCGCATGCCCGCCATGCCGCCATCGGCCAGCTGCAGTCGGCCGGTGGCAGCCTGCACGAGGACGTGCCGTCGCTGGTGGAAGTTACCGTGCTCAACGCGCTGCGGCGCTGGTTCGCGGTGCTGTTCTGGTTCCTCCTGCTGGGCCCGGTGGGCGCGCTGGCGTACCGCCTGCTGGTGCTGCTGGCGGTGGGGCCGCTGCGCTCGCTGGCCGACGTCGAGACAACCGCCGGCGCGCGCCAGGTCGTGTCGTGGCTGGAATGGCCGGTCGCGCAGCTGATGTCGCTGTCGATGGCGCTTGTGGGCAACTTCGATACTGCCTTCAAGGCCTGGCGCGAGGCGCACGGTAATCGCTGGGCCGCCTCCAGGAACTTTTTGGGCGCCGTGGCGCGGGCCAGCGTCAGTGCCGAACTTCGTGAAGACGCGCACGATTACAGCGAAGCGGGCATGGTGCCGGTGTGGCGCCGCCTGCCGGAACTGCGCGACGCGATGAGCCTGGTCTGGCGGATGCTGTTGTTGTGGATGGCAGCGCTTGCGTTGCTGGTCATCGCCGGTTGGGTGACCTAGGGCGCCAGCAGCGCGAACGGCATCCATGGCAGGTTGCGCAGCACCGCATAGCCGACCAGCAGCACCAGCCAGAAGGTGGGATTGGCCAGCACCCGCATCAGCGGGTCCAATGCGCGCATGCGCACGCCTGCGTTGTTGAGCAGCATCAACAGCAGGAACGGCAGCGAGATAACCAGCAACGGATTCATCGCCATCGCGCCGGACCAGTCGAAGTGGACCAGCGAATACAGGCAGCGGGTGCTGCCACAGCCGGGACAGTACAACCCGGTCAACGCATACAGCGGGCAACCCGGCAGCGGGCTGTTGCCGGCATACGGGCTGACATGGCGCAGCACCACGGTCGCGCCCACGGCCAGCCCGGCCGTGACGGCCAGCGGCGTCCAACGCGACAGGGTGGAACGGGAAGGCATCGTCATGACGGCAGAACGGCCCGAGCCGGGCACCCTTCCCGGGCGCCGGACCGGGCCGTCCAGGGGGCGATCAGTAGTTGCCGCCGCCCATCGCGCCGCCAACGCCCATCACCACGACCAGGATGATGTAGAGCACGATGGCCACGACGCCGATGATGGCCGACCACATCGCCCACTTCTTGGCCTTGTCCGACGACTCGCGCGCACCGGCGATGTCACCGACGGCCAGCTTGCCGTTGACCTGCGCGGCATACACGATCGACACGATGCCGGCCGGCAGGCAGCAGAACAGGGTGGTCAGGATGGCCCAGACCAGATTGTTGGGGACTTGCGGGGCAGTGGTGTTCATCGGTGAAGCTCCATTTTTTTGGGTGGGTTGAACGAAGGGTGTTTCACAGGTCGGAAAGAGCGCCCAGCGCGGCCATGCCGCCAAACAGGCCAAACCACACCAGCAGCAGCACCGGCAGGGCCAGCGCCGATGCCAGGGCCCATCCGCCGGCCTTGCGCGATGCGTCATACGCACCGGCCAGGTCGCCGGCCGCGCGGCGGCCATCGACCTGGGCCGCATACACGATCGACACCACGCCCAACGGCAGGCAGCAGAACAGCGTTGTCAGGATGGCCCAGACCAGATGGTTGGGAACGACAACGCCCGGTGGGGTGGGTGGCGGCAGATGATTCACGTACGACTCCATTCCATTGGCTGTCTCCCGGCGTCTCCCAACGCCAGGGGACATCCCCTATGGGCGGTAATCTACCCGATGTTTCCTGCGATGTATGCGTTTACATGAGCGCCGCAATGGATTTCTTTGCGGAATACCCTGACCCGCCGCTTTCAGCCTTGGTCGCCGCGCAGCGCTCGCACCTGTGCTTCCAGCCCCTCGGCGGTCGCCATGGCGCCGTCGACCGGCGGTCCGGCGATCACCTCTACGTGGGCGCGCAGGCGTCGTGGCACCCGCATACGCCCCAGGCGCGTATCGCGGCGGCTCCACATGCTGGCCCACATGCCGCGCAGTGCCATCGGCACCACCGGCACCGGTCGGCGCTCGAGGATCTTCTCCACGCCGGATTTGAAGGCCGCCATTTCGCCATCGCGGGTCAGCGCACCTTCGGGGAAAATGCAGACCAGCTCACCTTCGGCCAGCGCCTTGTCCACTTCATCGAACGCGGCCTGCATCAGCGCCGGGTTCTCGCGCGCGCCGGCGATGGGAATGGCCTTGGCGGTACGGAAGATCCAGCGCATCACCGGGATGTTGAAGATCCTGTAGTACATGACGAAGCGCACCGGACGCGGGATCGTCGCCGACAGGATCAGCGCGTCCATGTAGCTGACGTGGTTGCAGACGATCAGCGCCGCGCCCTCATCAGGCACGTTGGCTTCAATGCCATGCGGGCGCAGCCGGTACAGGAAGCGCACCATCACCCAGCTGAGGAACCGCATCAGGAATTCGGGCACGATGGTGAAGATGTAGATCGCCACCACCGCATTGGCGATCGCCAGCGCCAGGAACAGCTGCGGGATCGTCCAGTGCAGGAATTTCTGCGTGGCCAGCGCGATCATCGCCGCGGCGACGATGAAGCCGGAATTCTGGATGTTGAGCGCGGCGAACACGCGCGACATTTCCGATTTCGGCGTGCGGCTCTGGATCAGCGCGAACAACGGCACCACGAAGAAGCCGGTGAACAGGCCGATGCCCACCAGGTCAACGATGATGCGCACGCTGCCCGGCGCGGCCACGAAGGCGGCTACGCCCAGGCCCGCCGTGGTGGCGGTGCCGGCGCGCGCGAAGTACAGGTCCAGCATGAAGGCCGTCATGCCGAAGGCGCCGAGCGGCACCAGGCCGATTTCCACGGTGCGTCCGGACAGCTTTTCGCACAGCAGCGAGCCTACCCCGGTACCGACCGAGAACAGCGCCAGCGCGAAGATGTACAGGGTGGGCTCGCCGCCCAGGTTGACCACCGCGTAAGTGGGCAGCTGCGAGGTGAGCATGGTGCCGACGAACCAGAACCACGACACGCCCAGGATGGCGTTGGACACCGCCTTCTGCTTCTTGGCCAGGCGCAGCACCGCCAGCGATTCGGGAATGGGGTTCCAGTTGATCTTCAGGTCGGGCGCGCCGGCATCGACCTTGGGGATCATGCGCGCGGTGATGTTGCCGGCAATGGCCAGCGCGATCACCGCCGTTGCCGCCACGATCGGGCCGAAACTGCCGGCCAGGGTGAAGATGATCCCGCCGCTGATCATCCCGGTCAGGATCGACATCGAGGTGCCCATCTCGACCAGGCCGTTGCCACCGGTGAGCTCTTCGGGCTTGAGCACCGAGGGCAGCACCGAATACTTGACCGGGCCGAACAGGGTGGACTGCAGCCCGGTGCAGAACAGGGCGATGAGCAGGATCGGCATGCTCTGCGTCAGGAAGCCGACCGCAGCCAGGGTCATGATCGCGATCTCCATCGTGGTGGTGATCACGATCAGGCGCGACTTCTCCAGCTTCTCGGCGATCTGCCCGGCCAGGGCGGAGAACAGGAAGTAGGGCAGGATGAAGATGGCCGGTGCCAGCGTGGTGTACAGCGACTGCTCGGCCTGGCTCACGCCGAGGTAGAACAGCAGGCCGATGATGGCCTGGCGGTACACGTTGTCGTTGAACGCCCCCAGCGACTGCACGATGAAGAAGGGCAGGAAGCGGCGCTGGCGGAGCAGGGCGAACTGACTGTGGCCGGACATGGAATCTCCTTGCGAACCGGCGCAGCCTATCACGCAGCCCCGGTACCTATTTCGTTCGCGGCCGCGCGCAGCTTGGGCAGGAGTCGCAGCATCAGGCCGATCTGGGTGCGGATCAGCTGCAGCTTGGGCGGCATCTCATCGCTGACCTGCTCCAGCTGTTCGGCCAGGGCGCGGTCGTCCTCGTTGGCCGCCTCGTCCACCGGTTCGCGCCGTTCCAGCGCACCGGCGATCTGCTGCATCGCGTGCTGCACGCGTTCGCCGCTGGAGCGGGCCAAAGGGTCCTGCGCGTAGCTGTCCACCTGCGCGCGATGGGCGCCGAGCGCGGAAAGATGGCCGAGCAGGGTGTTGGACAGCGCCAGGAAGCGGAAGCCGGCATCCAGGTTGCCGCGCACGTGGCCCGGCTCGCGCAGCATGTTGGACAGCGCGGTGGACAAGGCCGCATCGGCGTTGTGCATATCGCGGCGGGCGATACGGTAGGCCAGGTCGTCCTGCATGCCGCTGCCGTACTGGCCCAGCACCGCCTGCAGGTAGCCGGCGCAGCGTTCAAGCACGCGCGCCATTACCAGGTCGAGGCGGCGGCCCTGCCAGTCGGGCAGGATCAGGAACGCGGCAGCGGCGGCAATCGCGCAGCCCAGCAGGGTATCGACCAGGCGTGGCCAGATCAGCAGGAAACCATCGCCGATGAGGTTGAAGCAGGTCAACGCCATCACGGTAATCGCCGCCGAGGCGACCAGGTAGCGGTCGCTGCGGGTGAAGAAGAACAGCAGTGCGGAAAGCAGGGCGATCAGCAGTTCGATGCGCAGGTCCTGGAACAGCTGCATCAGCGCCCAGGTGAGCACCAGCCCGATCAGGGTGCCGGCAATGCGCTGGGCCAACCGCTGGCGCGTCGCGCCGAAGTTGGGGCGGCATACGAACACGATGGTGAGCAGCACCCAGGAGCCGTTCTGGGCGTTGAACAGGCGGATGGCGGCAAAGCCCACGATCAGCGCAAGCGCCATGCGCAGGCCGTGCCGGAACAACAGCGAGCCGGGTGTGAGCTGCTGGCGGATGCGCACGCCCATTTCGCGCAGGGTATGGGGGTTGGTGTCGCGCAGGCGGGTATCGACGTTGTCCAGGGTGGATTCGGACTGGGCGGCTTCGGACAGGCGGCGTTCGATGCTCTGCAGGTTGTGGCCGAGCAGTTCCAGCGAGGAGAGCAGGCGCTGCCACTGGGGATTGTGCTGGGCGCGCAGCCAGGTGAGGGAGTCGGTGAGGTCGGCGGTGGCCTGGCGGGTGCGGTCGCCGTACTGGAACGGCCGGCGCATGCGGATGGCGGTGCCCAGGTTGGCACAGGCTTCTCCCTGCAGGGCGAGCAGGCGCTGGCAGCGGTAGAGCACGTCGCTGTGGAAGAAGGCGTCGGTGAGCGCGCCATAAGGGTAATGCGAGGAGCTGGCGCGTTCGTGGAAGTCCTGGGCCATGTAATACAGGCGCAGATACAGGCCGGACTGCACGCCGGGCCGGCCGGAGCGGCCGAACCGGGCCAGGATGGCGGTCTTGGCGATGTTGAGCGCTTCAACGACGCGGCGGTTCTGTTCGGCCAGGGCCAGCTGGCGCTTCTGCACGTCGGCATCGCGCACGGGCTCGAACAGGTCGGCCTTGAGCTGGAGGTAGCGGCCCAGTTCGAGGTAGAGGCGGGCGAGGCGTTCGCGAACGGGGCGGTTGGCGAACAGCGCGGTCCACAGAATGGACAGCAGGCCATACCAGAGGGCGCCGGCCAGCAGGTGGCTGACGGCGGTGATGGCCTGGGCGCGGTCGTCGGCGCCGTGCTGTTCGAGGCCGATCATGGTGTAGATGGCCAGGGTGACGGTGGCCTGGGCGATGGAGGCGTAGCGCTCGCCAAGGGCGCCGAGCAGGGTCAGGCCGAAGGTGGACAGGGCGAGGGCGGCAATGAACAGCCATGGCCAGGCGAACAGTTCGACCACCGCGGCCGCCGCCACCACGAAGCACAGCAGGGAGAGCGCGACGGATTTGGTGCGGCCCCACCAGTTGTCGTCGGTTTCGGCAATGGCGCTGGCGATGATGCCGAGGAACACGCCGGGCAGGGCGGGCAGCTGGTCCAGGTGCCAGCACACGCCCATGGCCACGGACAATGCAATGAACACCCGCAGCCCGTAGCTGGCCTTCTCATGCGCCCACAGGCGACTCAGGCGGGATTCTCGGGCGGACATGCGGACTCGCAGGGCGGTGACGCCTCATTATTGCGTCATCGCAGTGAAGCCGACATAGCCGGTTGGTAGGTACCGACCATACCGCGGAAGCGCACGGCCGTTGGTCGTGCGCTGCGTCAGGCGCGTGCAGCGCGCTTGATCATCACCTTTTCGCGCCGGCGCGCACGCCAGCCGCGCCAGTGCTGCTGCAGGCACGAGAAGATCACATACAGCGCCGGCGTGCTCAGCAGGGTCAGGCTCTGCGAGAACAGCAGGCCGCCGATCATCGCGATGCCCAGCGGGCGGCGCAGCTCCGAGCCCTCGCCCAAACCGATGGCCAGCGGTACCGCCGCCAGGATCGCTACCATGGTGGTCATCATGATCGGGCGGAAGCGCACGATGCTGGCCTCGCGCACGGCTTCGAGCGGGCTCTTGCCATGCTCACGCTGGGCCACCACGGCGAAGTCGATCATCATGATCGCGTTCTTCTTGACGATGCCGATCAGCAGCACCAGCGCGATCATCGAGATCACCGACAACTCGGTGTTGGTGACAAACAACGCCAGCAGCGCGCCCACGCCGGCCGCCGGCAGCGTGGACAGGATCGTCACCGGGTGCACCAGACTTTCGTACAGCATGCCCAGCACCAGGTACACGGTGATGATGGCCGCAAGAACCAGGATCAGCATCGAATTGGGGTTGAGCTGCACGTTGAAGCCGCCGCCGTCGCTGATGCGGATGTCGCCGGGCAGGCGCAGCCCGTCCACCGTGGCCTTGATGATCGCCTCGCCTTCGCCGGTGCTCACGCCGGGGGCCAGGTTGTAGCTCAGGTCCATCGTGGTGTATTGGTTCTGGTGGGTGATCTGCGGCGGCGCCAACCCGGGAACCTGGCGCGCCACGGCGGTGATCGGAATCATCTCGCCGTTGCCGGCCCGCACGTGGATCTCATCCAGCGCGCGCGGGGTCGCAGTCTGCTCCGGCAGTGCGTTGACCACCACGCTGTACTGGTTGATGTCCGAATAGATGGTCGAGATCTGGCGCTGGCCGAATGCACCGTACAGCGCACCATCAATCGCACCCACCGACACGCCAAGGCGCGCGGCCTTGGCCCGATCGATCTCGATGTTCTGGCGCAGGCCGGCGGTATCCACGTCGGTGCCGACGTCGCGCAGCATCGGGTTCTTCTTCAGTGCCGCCTGCACCTTGGGCAGCCATTCCTGAAGCTGGGCCAGGTCGTTGCCCTGCAGCGACACGCGATACTGCGCACCCTGGCTGTTGCCTCCGCCGCCGTCGCTGGGAAGATCCTGGATCGCGCGCAGGCGCAGTTCCAGGTCCGGGTAACGGTCGGCCTTGGCACTCAAACGGGCCAACGCCTGCGCCGTGGTTTCGCGGCGGCCTTCCTTGCGCGTCTTCAGCTCGATGTTGAACTGCGCGCTCGATCCCTGGCGGCCGCTGCCCAGGCGCACGCCCACGGTCTTCACCGCCGGGTCGGCCATCAGCATGTCGGTGATGCGCCGTTGGCGGTTGACCATGTCCTCGAACGAGACCGTGGCGCTGGAATTGGCGCGGCCCCAGATCAGGCCGGTGTCCTGCGGCGGGAACGAGCCCTTCTTGACCGCGCCGGCCAGCATCACCGTGGCCACGATCAGCAGGATCGGGGTCAGCGACAGCAGCAGCGCATGCCGCAGCGAGAAATCCAGGCACACGGTATACAGGCGCAGCATGCGGTCGTGGGTGGCATCCAGGAAGCGGCCGATCCGCGAAGGCTTGTCCGGTTCGGTGTGCGCGCTCAGGAAGCGGCTGCACAGCGCCGGGGTGAGCGTGAGCGAGACGATCATCGAAACCACGATGGCCGCCACCAGGGTCACGGTGAACTCGCGGAAGAACGCACCCACCATGCCGCTGGCAAACAGCAGCGGAATGAACACCGCCACCAGCGAGGCGGTGATGGAAACGATGGTGAAGCCGATCTCGCGCGCGCCGGTCAACGCTGCCTGCATGCGCGGCATGCCTTCGTCGAGATGACGCATGATGTTTTCGATCACCACGATCGCATCGTCCACCACGAAGCCGATCGCGATCACCAGCGCCAGCAGGCTCAGGTTGTTGAGGGTGAAGCCGAACACGTACATCACCAGCGCGGCACCGGCCAGTGACAGCGGCACGGTGATCGCCGCGATCAGGGTCGGCGCCAGCCGGCGCAGGAACAGCGCCATGGTCAGGACCACCATGGCCAGGCTGATCAGCAGGGTGATCTGCACTTCATGCAGCGACGAGCGGATGGTCGGGGTGCGGTCGAAGTACGGGGTGAGCGTGGTGCCCGGCTGCAGGTAGTCGCGCAGCATCGGGATCTGCGCCTTGACCCGGTCCACCGTCTCCACGATGTTGGCCCCGGCGCGGGTGAACACGTACATCACCACCGCCGGTTTGTGGTCGAACCACGCGGCCTGGTAGGCATCCTGCTGGCCGTCGTAGACATTGGCCACGTCCTTCAGGCGGATCACCCGGCCATCGTCCTGGGTCTTGATCACCAGGTTGGCGAAGTCGGCCGCGCGCGCCACTGAATCGTTGGCGATGATCGCCGTGGTGGTGTTGCCATCGCTCAGGAACCCGGTGGGGGAGGTCACGTTGGCTGCACGCACCGCATTGCGCAGGTCGTCCGGGGTGAGGTTCAGCGCGTTGAGCAGGCGCAGGTTGACGTCCACCCGCACCGCTGGGGTGGAAGCGCCGGCAATATCCACCGACGACACCCCGCTGATCTGGCGGATGCGCTGGGCCAGCAGCGAATCGGCCACGTTGTACAGCTCATCGGCCGACTGCGTCTGCGACGTCAGCGCGATGGCGATCACCGGATCGTCGTTCGGGTTGGCCTTCTGGAACATCGGCGAGCCCAGCCCGGAGGGCAGGTCGGCCTGGGCCGAGTTGATGGCGGTCTGCACGTCCAGCGCGGCTGAATCGATGTCGACCCCGCTCTGGAAGATCATGAAGACCAGCGAACTGCCTTCGGAACTGGACGAGCGCATCTGGTCCACCCCGGGCAGCTGGCCCAGGTGGCGCTCCAGCGGTGCGGTGACCGTGGACGCCATGGTGGTGGCGTCCGCGCCAGACTGGCTGGCGTGCACGAAGATCACCGGAATCTGGATGTTCGGCAGCGCCGACACTCCGAGCTTCAGGTAGCACATCAACCCGACCACGAACAGGCCGATGGCCAGCAGCGCGGTACCGATCGGGCGGCGGATGAACGGACCGGAGATGTTCACGCGCGGTCCTGTGCGGTGGCGTTGCGCAGGGCGCGCTGTTCACGGCGCTCGCGCAGCCATTCGGAGTAGCGCTCCATGTACAGGTAGATCACCGGCGTGGTGTACAGCGTGACCAGCTGCGAGATCAGCAGGCCGCCTACGATGGCGATACCGAGCGGGCGGCGCAGCTCCGAACCGATGCCGGTGCCCAGTGCCAACGGCAACGCGCCCAGCATGGCCGCGGCGGTGGTCATCATGATCGGGCGGAAGCGCAGCAGGCAGGCGCGGCGGATCGCTTCGTGCGCGTTGGCACCGGCGCGGCGCGCCTCGATGGCGAAGTCCACCATCATGATGCCGTTTTTCTTGACGATGCCGATCAGCAGCACGATGCCGACGATGCCATCCACCGACAGGCTCAGCCCGCACACCATCAGCGCCAGCAGCGCACCGACGCCGGCCGGAGGCAGGGTGGAGATGATCGTGATGGGATGGATGTAGCTCTCGTACAACACGCCCAGCACGATGTAGATCACCACCAGCGAAGCCAGCAGCAGCCACACCACGTCAGTCTGGCTGCCGGTGAACTCGGCCGCCTTGCCGATGAACTGCGCGTGCACCTGCGACGGCATGTCCAGGCTGGCACGGGTTTCTTCAATCGCCTTGACCGCATCGGACAGCGAATAGCCCGGAGCAATGTTGAACGACACCGTCACCGCCGGCAGCTGCTGCTGGTGGCTGACCACCAGCGGAGTGCTGGTGACCTTGCCTTCGGCCAGCGCGGCCAGCGGGATGATGTTGCCCGCACCCACCGGAATGCCCGTGTTCTGCGCGCCGATGCCGGTGGCAGTGGACGAGTTGGACGAGGTGACCTGGCCGAAGTTGGTGGCATTGCTGCCGGTCAGCGCGCCGGCGCCGTTGGACGCCACCGCCAGCTGGTTCATCAACGCAGTGCTGGTGCGGAACTCAGGCGCCACTTCCAGTACCACGCGGTACTGGTTGAGCTCGGTGAAGATGGTGGAGATCTGGCGCTGGCCGAAGGCGTCGTACAGGGTGTCGTCGATGGTCTGCATCGGCACGCCCAGCACGCTGGCCTTGTCGCGGTCGATGTTCAGCTCCAGCGCGCGGCCTTGGTTGGACAGGTTGTTGTCCACGTCTGCCAGTTCCGGGCGCTGGCGCAGCGCCTCGGTCAGGCGGGTGGCCTGCAGCGCAACCTGCGCGCTGTCCACGTCCGACAGCGAGTACTGGTACTCGGTGGCCGCCACGCGGGTATCCAGGGTCACGTCCTGCACCGGCTTGAGGTAGAGCGCCACCCCAGGAATGCCGGCCACGGCCTGCTGCAGGCGCGGCAGGATCTCTTCCAGGCCGTCACGGTCGCCGCGCTCTTTGAGCACGATCGACAGCTGGCCCTGGTTGAGTGTGGGGTTCATGCTGCCGGCGCCGATGAAGGCCGCCACGCCGGTTACCGCCGGGTCCTTGCGCAGCGCCTCCGCCACCGCCTTGGTGCGTTGTTCCATCTGCGGGAAGGCGATGTTCTGGTCGGCCTGGACCACGCCGGTGATCAGCCCGGTGTCCTGTTCGGGCAGCAGGCCCTTGGGAATCACGATGTACAGCACCACGGTCAGTACCAGCGCGCCGGCGGCCACCGCCAGGGTCATGCGCTGGTGGTCCAGCACCCAGTCCAGGCTGCGCTCGTACAGGCCTACGGTGCGGCTCCACACGGTCTGCTTGCCAGCCGCGTGTGCACGCTCATGCGCGTCCTCGCCTTCGGGCAGCGCGTCGGGCTTGAGCAGGTAAGCGCACATCATCGGGGTGAGCGTCAGCGAAATCAGCATCGACAACACCACCGCGATGCTCAGCACCCATGCGAACTCATGGAACAGCCGGCCGGTCACCCCGGGCATCAGCAGCAGCGGCAGGAACACCGCCACCAGCGACACGGTCAGCGACAGCACGGTGAAGCCGATCTGGCGTGCGCCGATCTCGGCCGCTTCGGGGCCGCTCTTGCCCTGTTCGATGTAGCGCACGATGTTCTCGATCATCACGATCGCATCGTCGACCACGAAGCCGGTGGCCACCACCAGCGCCATCAGCGAGAGGTTGTCCAGCGACATGCCGGCAAAGGCCATCACCCCGAAGGTGCCCGCCAGCGACAGCGGCACCGCCACCGAGGGAATGATCGTGGCCCAGAGGCGGCGCAGGAACACGAAGATCACCGCCACCACCAGGCCGATGGTGAGGATGAGCGTGAACTGCACTTCATGCACCGAGGCGCGGATGGTTTCGGTGCGGTCCGAGAACACCTCCAGGTGCACGTCGGCCGGCAGCACGTTCTGCAACTGCGGCATCAGCGCGCGGATGCGCTCCACCGTCTGCACGATATTGGCGCCGGGCTGGCGGCGGATTTCCAGCAGCACCGCCGGCTTGCCATCGGCCCATGCGGCAAGCTGGTCGTTCTCCACGCCATCGACCACCTCGGCCACGTCCGACAGTCGTACCGGCGCGCCGTTCTTGTAGCTGATGATGGTCTCGCGGTATTCGGCCGCGCTGGTCAGCTGGTCGTTGGTGCCGATGCTGTAGGACTGGGTCTTGCCGTTGAGCGAGCCCTTGGGTGCGTTGACGTTGGCCTGGGTCAGCGCGCTGCGCAGGTCTTCCAGGGTCAGGCCCATGTTGGACAGCTGCGCCGGATTGACCTGGATGCGCACGGCCGGGCGCACATTGCCGGCAATCGAGACCAGGCCCACGCCCTGCACCTGCGACAGGCGCTGGGCCAGGATCGAGTCGGCGTAGTTGTTCACATCGCGCAGCGGGCGCGTGTCGGAGGTGAGCTTGAGGGTGATGATCGCCGCGTCGGCCGGGTTCACCCGGTTGTAGACCGGCTGGTAAGGCAGCGACGAGGGCAGGGTGGCCTGTCGGATGGCGGCCTGCACGTCCTGGGCGGCGATATCGATGTCCCGGTCCATCGAGAACTGCAGGATGATCGTGGACAGGCCCGCCGACGAATCGGAGGTCATCAGCTCCAGCCCGGAGATCTGGCCGAACTGGCGCTCCAGCGGCGTGGTCACCAGCGAGGCCATGGTGGTGGCGTTCGCACCCGGATACTGGGTGGTGACCACAAGGCTGGGTGCATCGATTTCCGGAAGCGCCGACACCGGCAGCTGGCGGTAGCCGAGGATGCCGAGCAGCAGCAGGCCCGCCATCAACAGCGAAGTGGCGATGGGGCGGCGGATGAAGATCGTCGAAAAGCCCACGGGCGGATCCTTGCTGTTACGTCAGACGGCGATGCGGGAAGCGAACGCCGGCCACCCGGCCGGCGTTACCTGTGCGACGCGCGCGGTCAGCGCGGGCCGCCGCCACGGCGGCCACCGGGGCCGCCCTGTTTCTGCGCGGCGGCTTTGAGCTCGGCCTCGGTCGGTGCGGCCGGGGTTTCACCCGGCTTCAGTGCCGTGACCTTGCTGCCGGGCTTGAGCCGGAACTGGCCTTCGCTGACAACGCGCTCGCCGCCTTTCAGGCCTTCGGTGATCTGGATGTTGCTGTCGCCCACTTCCACGCCGCTCTTCACGGTCTGCATGGCCACCGTGTTGTCCGGCTTGACGATGTACACGTACTCGCCATCGGGGCCTCGCATCACCGCCTGGGTCGGGATGACCACGCCACCGGCGATGGTGCGCAGCTGCATGCGCACGTTGACGAACTGGCCCGGCCACAGGCTGTTGTCTTTATTGTCGAACAGGGCGCGCGCGCGGAAGGTGCCGCTGTCGCTGCTGATCTGGTTGTCCACCACGTCCAGCGTGCCGCCGTCGGTGAGCACGTGCGAATCGTTGCGGTCCAGCGCGGCAATCGTCACCGGGCCGGCCTGCTGGGCCTGGCGCACGTCCGGCAGCTGGCGTTCGGGCAGGTTGAACACCACGTGGATCGGGTGGATCTGGGTCAGGGTGACCAGCGCGGTACCGGCGCTGACCACGTTGCCGGCGTCCACGGCACGGATGCCGGCAATGCCGGAAATGGGCGCGGTCACGCGGGTGTACTGCAGCTGCACCTGGGCCGCGCGCATGCTGGCTTCATTGGCCGCCACCGCGCTTTCGTACTGGGCCACCTGGTTGCGCTGGGTGTCCAGGTCGGTCTTGGCGACGTACTGGCGGTATTCGGGCGAATTGGAGCGCTGGTAGTTCGAGCGCGCCGTGGCCAGCTGGGCCTGGTTCTGCTTCTTGGCCGCCGCGGCTTCGTCAAAGCTGGCCTGAAGCGTGCGCGGATCGATCTGCGCCAGCAGGTCGCCCTGCTTCACTTCCTGGCCTTCCTTGAAGTTCAGCCTGATCAGCTGGCCGCCCACCTGCGGGCTTACGGTCACGGTGTTCATCGCGCTCACCGTGCCGAGCGCGCTGGCGTAGACCGGCACGTCCTGGCGGGCCGCGTCGATCACCGTCACCGGCACCGGGCCGGTATCGCGTTCGCCGTCCTTGCCGGCCCCGGCCTGCGCCCCTGGCCTGGCATCCTTGCCCTTGCCACCGTTGAGCAGGTGCATGCCGACCAGGCCCACCACCAGCACTGCGATCACCAGCAGCACGATCTTCCAGAAACGCGACATTCAAAACTCCTGAGGCTGGCGAAGGGCGGGGCCCGGTTGGCAGTGGCAAAGCATACCCGCCACCCGTGACCTTTCATGCATGACAAATGGGACGGGCGGTCAGACCCGCAGCGGCCTTCAAGGTTCAACAGGTGACCCCGGCGGCCCGACCGCGCCTGAAGGGGGAGAGCCGAATGCGGGTCGGCTGCCTTCCCGGACAACGTTCGGCCGCGCCGAAAGTTACAGCGAAAACCAGCTTGATGCCCTACATTCAGGTTCAACCCCATGGAACCCCCGCCGGAGACCCGAATGCCCCGTCTTTCGCTGCTGCTGTCCGCCCTGCTGCTCGCCTCGCCCGCGCTGGCCGCCACCGCCCCGGCAGAACGCCCGGAAGTCACCGCCGCCGCCGCTCGTCTGCAAGCCCAGGTGGTGCAGTGGCGCCGCGATTTCCACCAGCACCCGGAGCTGTCCAACCGCGAAGAGCGCACCTCGGCCAAGGTGGCCGACCAGCTGCGTGCGATGGGCCTGAAGCCGAGGACCGGCATTGCCCATCACGGCGTGGTGGCCATCATCAAGGGCGGCAAGCCCGGCCCGCGCATTGCCCTGCGCGCGGACATGGACGCGCTGCCGGTCACCGAACAGACCGGCCTGCCGTTTGCCTCGAAGGCCACCAGCACCTATCGCGGCGAACCGGTGGGCGTGATGCACGCCTGCGGCCATGACGCCCACACCGCCACCCTGCTCGGCGTGGCCGACGCGCTGGTGAAGATGCGCGAGAGCCTGCCCGGCGAAGTGATGCTGATCTTCCAGCCTTCCGAAGAAGGCGCGCCGCCGCCGGAAGAGGGCGGTGCCGCGTTGATGCTCAAGGAAGGGCTGTTTGCCGACTTCAAGCCGGATGCCGTGTTCGGCCTGCACGTGTTCTCCAGCGTCCAGGCCGGGCAGATCGCGGTGCGTGGCGGCCCGCTGATGGCCGCCTCGGACCGCTTCGGGATCAAGGTAATCGGCCGCCAGACGCATGGTTCGGCACCGTGGAACGGGGTCGACCCGATCGTGGCCACCGCTGACCTGGTCGGTACCGCGCAGACCATCGTCAGCCGCCGCTCCAACATCTCCAGGCAACCGGCGGTGGTGTCCTTCGGCGCGATCAAGGGCGGCATCCGCTACAACATCATTCCCGACGAAGTAGAGATGGTGGGCACCATCCGCACCTTCGACGAAGGCATGCGCCAGCAGATCTTCGCCGACCTGCGCAACGTGGCCGAGCACACCGCAGCCGCGCACGGCGCCAAGGCGCAGACCGAGATTTTCGAGGCGGAAGGAAACCCGGCCACGGTCAACGATCCGGCGTTGACCGCGCGCATGCTGCCCAGCCTGCAGGCCGTGGTCGGCGAAGCCAATGTCTACGAGCCGCCGCTGCAGATGGGTGCCGAGGACTTCTCGCTGTATGCCCAGCAGGTGCCGGGCATGTTCTTCTTCGTCGGCTCCACCAGCGAAGGCATCGACCCGGCCACCGCCCCGGCCAACCATTCGCCGAAGTTCCTGCTGGACGAGAAGGCGCTGGACGTGGGCCTGCGCGCCTTGCTGCAGGTGAGCCTGGATTTCCTCAACGCGCCGAAGGCGGGTTGAGGTCGCACGACTGCTGGCGCCGCACGACCAACGGTCGTGCGCTACTGGCGCACGTCCCGAACGGTCCGCGCTGGGTGTGCGATCCCCGCGCTGGCCCGCCATGGGTTGATGTCCAACCCACCGCGACGCGTATAGCGGGCCTCCACTTCCAGCCACTCCGGCTGGCAGCGCAGGGTGAGCTCGTTGAAGATGCGCTCCACGCACTGCTCGTGGAATTCGGCATGTTCGCGGTAGCTCACCAGGTAGCGCAGCAGGCCTTCGCGGTCGATCCGCGGGCCGCGGTAGCGCACGCTCACGCTGGCCCAGTCCGGTTGCCCGGTGACCGGGCAGTTGGACTTGAGCAGCGCCGAACTCAGCGTTTCGGTCACTACCTGGCCAGCATTGGCCGAGAGGTACTCGGGCGCCGGCGGACCGTAGCGCTCGATCGCCACATCGAGCCCATCCAGTGATTCGCCTTCCGCGGTGTCCACCAGCGGGGGCACCCCGAACACCACCATCACCACTGCCCCGGCGCAGGCCGAGAGATCACCGGCAATCCGATGGCGCGCCTGCTCGTCGTCGTCGAACCGGGTGCTGTTGAGCGAGTTGAGGTAAAGCTTGAACGATTTGGATTCGATCAGGTTCGGCGAGGTGCACGGCACGCTGATGGTGGCCACCGCCACGCGCGGCTTGCCACGCCGGTCCAGCCAGCTCAGCTCGTAGGCCTGCCAGCGGTCATGGCCGATGAAGGGGAGGTGGGCCTCGTCCACGCCGATCTCCTCGCGCGCGGCGCGGCGCGGGATCGGAAAGAGCAGGGACGGGTCGTACTGGGAAGGGTAAGCAACCTCGCGACCGAGGCTGGAGTCCTGGGGGGTATTCATGCGGCCATTTTAGCGTGGCCGGCCCCCGCCTGCGGCCCTGTTCAGAAAACCTCCCGAACCCTTCACACCTGCGCCATGCCCCATTAACAAGGCCTGTGACACCTTGCGATCCAAGGCTGTTCCATTCAAGGGAGCGTGTGGATGAGTACCGACAAGAAGGCTGATTTCTCCGGCGTCACCTCCAGCGTGGATACCTCCGCGCAGAAGGTGGAAAAGGCCGATTTCTCCGGCGTGACCTCCTCGGTGGACACCACTGCCGAAAAGGTGGGCGGCGGCACCTACACCGTCCAGAAGGGCGACACCCTTTCCAAAATCGCCAAGAACGAGCTGGGCGACGCGAACGCCTGGCAGAAGATCTTCGATCTCAACAAAGACGTGCTGAAGGACCCGGACAGGATTTTCCCGGACCAGGTACTCAAGTTGCCGCCGAAGAGCTGAGCCGTTCGCCTCGCAATCCGACTTTATTCCCAGGGAGGAATTCCATGAAGAAGACATCCATCAGCACCACCGTACTCGCCGCCGCGCTGGCCACCGTGGCCTTGGTCGGCTGCAAGAAGAAGGAAGACACCGCCGACAACAACGCCCAGCCGGCTACGCCGGTTGCCACCACCCCGGCCGAGCCGGCCGCGCCGCAGCCGATGACTGCGGCCGCACCCGTCACGGTGACCGCCATCACGGTGGGCACTACCGCTGCTGCGGACAAGACGGTTGCACCGGTGGCACTGATCACGCCGCGGGACGCAATCATCGTCTCATTCCGCACCGATGGCACTGCCAACAACGTGAACACCACCGCCAAGTTGACCTATCAGGATGGTCAGGTGGCCGGTGAGCAGAGCCAGGTCCTGAACACCACGGGTGCCGAAACCACCAACGTCACCTTCAAGAATGCCAATGGCTGGCCGGCAGGCAAATACCGCGCGGAAGTCATGGTAGATGGCAAGGCGGCTGGAACGCCGCAGGAGTTTGAGGTCAAGTAAGTCCCGCCGACTCTCTCCCGGCACGGGCTCACGATGGACGCAGCCGCGAGGCTGCGTCTTTTTTGTTTGTGCCACACAGCGTTCCAATACCGCCGCGTATGGCATGGCTTTGCTCCCCGGGGCTGAAACCGCGACAATGCGGGGGTTACCCGGAGAGCACTGTCCCCCATGTCGAACACGCCCAAGATTCTGTACACGCTTACCGATGAAGCCCCGTTCCTGGCCACCCAGTCGCTGCTGCCGATCGTCGAGGCCTACACCGCCACTGCCGGCATCGCGGTCGAAACCCGCGACATTTCGCTGTCCGGCCGCATCCTGGCGCTGTTCCCGGATTTCCTGAAGGACGACCAGAAGGAAGCCGACCACCTGGCCGAGCTGGGCCAGCTGGCGACCACCCCGGACGCCAACATCATCAAGCTGCCCAACATCAGCGCCTCGGTGCCGCAGCTGAAGGCGGCCATCAAGGAACTGCAGGATCAGGGTTATGCCCTGCCGAACTACCCGGACGTGCCTACCGACGAGGTCTCGCGCGACATCAAGGCGCGCTATGACAAGGTCAAGGGCAGCGCGGTGAACCCGGTGCTGCGCGAAGGCAACTCCGACCGCCGCGCGCCGCTGTCGGTCAAGAACTACGCCCGCAAGCACCCGCACCGCATGGGCAAGTGGTCGAAGGACTCCAAGTCGCATGTCGCGCACATGGACGGCGGCGATTTCTACGGCAGCGAAAAGTCGGCCACCCTGGCCACCGCCGGGACCCTGAAGATCGAACTGCAGCAGGCCGACGGCACCACCGTGGTGCTGAAGGAAAAGACCGCCGTCAAGGCCGGTGAGATCGTCGATGCCGCCGTGATGAGCCGCAACGCGCTGGCCGCGTTCGTACAGGCGCAGATCGCCGATGCCAAGGCCAAGGGCGTGCTGTTCTCGCTGCACCTCAAGGCCACCATGATGAAGGTCTCCGACCCGATCATGTTCGGCGTGGTCGTTGAAGAGTTCTACAAGGACGTGCTGGCCAAGCACGCCGACGTGCTCAAGCAGGCCGGCTTCGATCCCAACAACGGCATCGGCGACCTGTACGCGCGCCTGCCGCAGCTGCCCGAAGCCATCCAGGAAGCGATCAAGGCCGACCTGGCTGCCGAGTACGGCAAGCGCCCGGGCCTGGCCATGGTCAATTCCGACAAGGGCATCACCAACCTGCACGTGCCCAGCGACGTCATCGTCGATGCCTCGATGCCGGCGATGATCCGCGACTCCGGTGGCATGTGGAATGCCGACGGCAAGCTGCAGGACACCAAGGCCGTCATTCCTGACCGTTGCTACGCGGGCGTGTACCAAGCCGTAATCGACGACTGCATTGCCCACGGCGCCTTCGACCCGGCCACCATGGGCTCGGTGCCGAACGTCGGCCTGATGGCGCAGAAGGCCGAAGAATACGGCTCGCACGACAAGACCTTCCAGATTCCGGCCGACGGCACCGTGCGCGTCACCGACGATGCCGGCAACGTGGTGTTCGAACACGCCGTGCAGACCGGCGACATCTGGCGCATGTGCCAGACCAAGGACGCCCCGATCCAGGACTGGGTCAAGCTGGCCGTGAACCGCGCCCGCCTGAGCAGCACCCCGGCCGTGTTCTGGCTGGATGCTTCCCGCGCGCACGATGCGCAGGTGATCGCCAAGGTCGAGACCTACCTCAAGGACCACGACACCAACGGCCTGGACATCCGCATCCTGGCCCCGGTGGAGGCGACGGCGTTCTCGCTGGAGCGCATCCGCAAGGGTGAAGACACCATCTCGGTGACCGGCAACGTGCTGCGTGATTACCTCACCGACCTGTTCCCGATCATGGAACTGGGCACCAGCGCCAAGATGCTCTCCATCGTGCCGCTGATGGCCGGTGGTGGCCTGTTCGAAACCGGTGCCGGTGGTTCGGCTCCCAAGCACGTGCAGCAGTTCGTGGAAGAGGACTACCTGCGCTGGGATTCGCTGGGTGAATTCCTGGCCCTGGCGGCCTCGCTGGAGCACCTGGGCAACCGCTACGGCAATGCCGGTGCGACGGTGCTGGCCAAGACCCTGGACCAGGCCAACGGCCAGTTCCTGGACAACGACAAGTCGCCCTCGCGCAAGCTCGGTGGCATCGACAATCGCGGCAGCCACTTCTACATCGCGCTGTACTGGGCCCAGGCCCTGGCTGCACAGGATGACGATGCCGCGCTGAAGGCCCGCTTCGCCCCGCTGGCGAAGGCACTGGCCGACAACGAGCAGGCCATCGTTGGCGAGCTGATCGCCGCGCAGGGCAAGCCGGTCGACATCGGCGGCTACTACCGCCCGGACGTGGCCAAGGCCAGCAAGGCCATGCGCCCGAGCAGCACGTTCAACGACGCGCTGGCAGCGCTGTAACCGACCCGTACTTCGTCGCAGGGTAATACCCGAAGAACCCGCGCCTGGCGCGGGTTCTTTTTTTGGCCGCAAATACGTGACGCCGGTCCGGGTCGTTCTGGCACCCTGTCGGCCACCGTCACATGAACGACGGCATGCAACCTGCCTTCGAAAAGGGCCCTGCGCTCGGACGGATCTGGCTGTTTCGCCAGTGCGAAGTGAGCAATCCGTCACCGACCTGCACGAGATCCTTGGCATAGGCTAGCGAAGCGGATACCAGGGGAAGGCGATGGCCAGGGTGCTGGTGGTCGGATCGGATGTCCAGGGAGAGCGGGCGTTGCTTCAACGCCTGCGTGTCGCGGCGTCATTGCCGGGCGACAGCGTGCGTAGTTGCCGCGATCTTGATGAGTGCGACCTGCTGGTGATCAAGGACACCCCGGCGCTGCGCAATGCGGCGCTGCGCATGGTGCGCGAGCGACCGCGCATACAGCTCTGGGTGGAAGACCAGAACGGACAGCTGCACCAAGGCCAGGGCGACGACCGCGGCGTACTCGACGACCACGCCATCGAAGACGCTTTGCGGCAGATGCCTGGTGCGCCGCTGCGTATCGACGAACCGTGCACGGCGCAGGGCGCCAAGGCGATCACCCGCGCGCTGCGCGAACGCCTGCCTGCGCGGCAGGGGCACGCGGTGCTGGTGCTCAACGATGTGCCAACCCTGCTGCTGGATTTCTCGCTGGATCAGATGGTGGTGCTGCACGGTACCGACGCCTCCAGCCTCGCGCAGCTGCTCTCGGACCAGTTTGAAGCGCTTTCGCTGCACGGCCTTTCCGAACGGCGGTATCAGGAGTTATCCGGCGCATTGCCACGCCAGCCGCTGCGACCGCTGCTGTGGCAATGGGGCCAACGCCCCGGGCACTGGCACGACCTCGATGCCCGCCTGCAACGCGGCGCACGGGTAAAGCTGCTGCGCTGGCCCGACTTTCGCGTGCTGGGCCACCAGCACGACAGCTTCCGACTGTGTTCGCTGCTGCTCAAGCGCGCGTGCAGCGTGGACGAGTGCGCCACCCTGTTGGACGTGGCGCCGGATGCCGTGCGCAGCGTCGTGCACCCGGCGTACCTGTGTGGCTACGCCGCGCTGGAAGACGCGCCGGCCAGCAGCCTGCCGCTGCGTGCAGGCGAGGGCGGCGGCACCCTGCTGGCCCGGATGTGGCGCAGCGTGCGCCAGCGCGGCGGGGGTTGAGCGTGCGCGAACACAAGATCGTGGTGCTGGGTGGGATGGGGTGCGGAAAATCAACCCTGGTACGTGCCATCGCCGCCGGCGCGGTGGTGGATACCGATGTGCACAACACCGACCGCGAAGGCGCCGACAAGGCCTCCACCACGGTGGCCATGGACTACGCCGACATCGACCTGCCCAACGGCGACCGCCTGCGCCTGTACGGCACCCCCGGCCAGCAGCGCTTCGACTTCATCTGGCCGATCCTGCTGCAGGGCGCCAGCGGCGTGGTACTGCTGCTCGATGCCACCCGTCACACGGCAGTGGAAGAACTGCAGGGCTATCTGGGTGTGCTGCGTGAGCATGCCGCGCAGGTGCCGGCGGTGATTGGCGTCTCGCGCGTGGATCTTGCTCCGGAGTTCGACCTCGATTCCTGCGCCACGGTCGCGGGCTGGAACGACCGCCTGCTGCCGGTGATGCCCATCGACGCGCGCGAACGCGAACAAGGACTTTTCCTGATGGACGTGCTGATGAGCGAGATGGAAACCCGCGACCTGGTGCTGGCCCATGGCTGACGGGCAGGATGTGCGCCGGCTGGATCCGGCCGTGCGCGAGCGCGTCGTGCAACACCTTCAAGCGTTCGCCGACAACCTCAATGGCGTGCGCAGCGCGGTGCTGGCCAGCGTGGACGGCTTCGCGCTGGTGCCCGCTGCCGGCAGCCACGGAAACGGCGAACGCCTGGCCGCGATGACCAGCGCGATGCTCGCGCTGGCCGCCGCCGTGGGCCGCGAGCTGTCGCTGGGCGAGCTGGAAGTGCTGATGCTGGAAGCGGGCGAGGGCAAGGTGCTGATGCTGGCGCTGCCGTGCACGCCCGCGCCACTGCTGCTGATGACCGCCTGCGACACGCGCTGCGTGACCGGCAAGGTGCTTTGGAGTGCAAAGGAATGTGGCCGCAACATCATGGCCGAACTCAGCGGATCACGAGCCGATCCGTAGGGGAACCTGGGGCTCGACAACCAAAGGGGTGCAATATGGCAGGTGTGAGCGAAACCTTGAGCGCGCTGATGACCATCGACGGCGCGCAGGCGGTGGCACTGGTGGACTATGAAAGCGGCATGTTGCTGGGCGAAGCCGGCTCGGGCATGGACATGGAAGTGGCGGCAGCGGGCAACACCGAAGTGATCCGCGCGAAGATGAAGACCGCCGCGTCGTTGAACCTCAACGACACCATCGAGGACATCCTGATCTCGCTGGGCAAGGCGTACCACATCATGCGCCCGGTCGCGAAGCAGAAGGGCCTGTTCCTGTACCTGGTGCTCGACCGCAACAAGTCCAACCTGGCGCTGGCACGCCGCCGGGTGCAGGACGTTGAGGCGTCATTGGCGCTGTAATCCGGAAGGATGCCGTAGGCCGCGCGGCAAGTGGCCGGTGTCGCTCTACGCTTTCACAAGTGTAGAGCGACGCAGGCGCTGCGCTCCCGCGAACCCTGCTCAGTTTGATAGTTCTACTGACCACATGTGGTTGGGACGATCTTGATGGAGCATCAAGGCGAACTCCGAATCTCTGTATATGTAGAGCGGCGCCGCGCCAGGCAAGGTTCGTGAAGGCGACGATGGAAGCGATATCTTGGCGCTGGCATCTCCGGCGGGAAGTCTCCAGAACACATCGTTCGCCTTCGCGATGACGATGTGCACACGATCCCTACTGTCATTGACCTGATAGTAGGTAATTCCGTCGCGGTCGAAAGCGTACAGGCGCCAGGCGGGATGCAGACTCTGATTCTTCGCCTCCGGGAGCGATTGACCTAGCCCAAGCCTTGCCTGTTCGGATCCGTGGTTCTCGTGCTGAGCAAGGGCCGTGGGTGCGGGCATGACAATTAACGAAGCGAAGAAGCAGATTGCTTTCGAGAGGGAGTTCACGGGATTCTCACTGCTTTAGACCAGTTGGTTGGTGCATGAAAGGCTACTGATCACGCAGGTCCGCGCCATTGAAAGATCTCCGAATCATCAACTCTCGCGGCCGAAGGACGTCGCGACTCGCGTCCCCGGTACAGAACTTGGAGGAAGCGCGGTGGCGACGTGTGCGCCGCGCTCGATGGAAGTGGGTGGATAGCGGCGCCTGACCGATCTAGGAACGGGACGAAAGTATTGTTGGTCGATCAATCGACTTGAACGCCTCCCCACGTTGGTGCGAGTACGAAGCGAAAGCGATTGCGAACTTGATCATGTCGACGGTCATTGTTTGTATGTGATGGCCATCAAAATCGTGTGGACGCACAGTGCTGATTTGTCGAAATCGAGCCGTATAGCCGTTTGCACCAGCTCGATTGTATGGCTACCGTTCCGCCGCCAAGTGCCTGCGTCAATTCGAAGCAGGATTGGAAGGAGGAGTGAAGCGTGCGATTGGATTGGTGGAGACAGGGTGTCCGACTTGATTTCAGAATTCACCCACAAGGGATTGCACTTTCGGCAGTGTATGCAGTGGCGTGCTGGGCGACCCGGCAGCTATCTCTTGATCAGTTCTATCTTCCCGCAGGCGTTCGCGTCGCAGCGTTGCTTGTCTGTCCACCCAGGTTATGGGTCTATCTGATTCTTGGTGAGTACGCCTACTTCGCCCAAATGCGCTACCCGCTCATCGAGAAGTACGGGCTCGCCTGGGTAATTGCAGGTTCGGCCTGCCTGATGCCTGTGGTCGCGCTTGTTATGAAGCTTCATGCTCGCCTGCTGCGCGATAGGGCTGACGTTTGGATGCTGTCAGTGGCTGCTGTTTCCGCCTTATCGGCTACAACCATAAATGTTGTTTTCTCATACGTGCTTTGGCCGGTTCCGCTGCCAGTCCCCTTCCTGACCAGCCTAGTCCGCTACTCTATTGGAGACTATCTCGGAATACTGACGCTTGCGCCGTTGGCGCTACTTTGGATACACAGAAAAGGGCGGGAGTTGAATCGGGCGCTGATCTGGCCCAGCGCCCTATTACTCGCATTGCTGTTAGCTATGGGTCTACTGGTTGCAGCGTTGCCGTCCTCGCTGGCGGGTGCAAAGACCACGTTGCAGCTGGTCATGGCTCTTCCTGTTATTGCGTTGACATGCATGCACGGATGGCGGGGCGCCGCCGTCGGAGTATCCCTTATCAATCTCGTAATCGGGCTGACCACGCCGGCGTCCACGCGCTACTCCTTCGATTACGATACCTTTGTCACACAGCAGATCATGGCCGTAGCAGGAACTGCGCTTCTTGCTCTGGGCTCCAGTATTACCCAGTACTATCATCGCTACCGCATTGGAAGCCGGGACAGAGAGCTGGCTATCAAGCATGTCAGATCATCTCACTTGGCAAGCGAAATGGACCTTCGCGAAAGGGCATTGAGCATGCGCAATCTGGGTGAGGGGTTGGACCATACTCTCAGTCAGATTGCCGATGTGTTGGAGACCAGTGGTCATCCCGGGCTTGCAAAGAGTCTGTTGCGCATATCGGTGTCGAACTCGCGTCAGTTCCGGGGAGAGACCAGCATGGTCTATCCAACCTCGTTGGAACATGTAGGTCTCTATCTGGCATTGCAGATTGGTGGAATCAACGAGGCTTGGAACCAGACCAACAGGATGTCGAGCCCCCGCCTGGTCGGCGACCCCTGCCAGTTGAGCATGGGTCTGCAGCTGGCCGCGTACCGCACGATGGTGGAAGCTGCCTCGTTGTTGCTCAAGCACGAGGCGGGCCAGATCCAGATCCGGGCCCGTTGCGGGCGTATGGGAGGCTATCGCGGCATTGTTGCCAGCGTCGGGCTCATCGATTCCGAGGCCCGCCTCTCCGAATCGACCATGCGACTGGCGATCGAGCGGCTGACCGGGCGTACCCTGGCCTATGGCGGTACCGTGCAGTGCCGTCGCAACCGTGTGCGCATCCTCTTGGTGGAGGCGTCCGCAGGTTCAGTCGGAAAGGCTGGCGTGCAGGCTGCGGCCTGAGCAGGACGGGCGGCGACATTGCGCGCCGCCGGGCTTGCCGGCCATGGGCCGGCACTACTATCGTGGGGTAGGTTCTTCCGGTTGCCCTGCATGCCTGTTGCCCAATCCCCTGATGACGATGCGTTGGCCGCGCGGCTGGCGGCGCGGATCCGCGATGGTTTCGAGGATTACCACGCGAGCTTTGCCGGGGTGACCCGCCGCGCGCGGGTGCGCTTTGAGACCCGCGACTGGAACGGGGCGCGGCAGGATGCGGTGGAGCGTATCGGACTCTATGACCGCTGCGTTGCCGAAACCGTGGATGTGCTGCGGCGGGCAGCGCGTGAGGCCGTCGGTGAGCGCACCCTATGGCTGCATATCCGAAGTGCCTATGCGGGCCTGGTTTCCGGGTTGATCGACGCCGAGCTGTACAAAACCTTCTACAACACGCTGGCCCGCCGCCTGTTCGCCACGGAAGGCGTGGATGCGGCGGTGGAGTTCATGGCGATGGATGTGGAGCCGTCCGATGCCATCACCCACCCGGTCGCGCGGCATACCTACGCGCTGTCGGCGACGCGGCCGGCCGAGGCCTTCATGCGGGTGCTGGGGGACTACCGCTTCGACGTTCCTTACGCACACCAGTTGCGCTGTGCGGCGGCCATTGCCGTGCGCCTCCAGGATGATCTGCAGCATTGGGGGACACAACCCGTACGCAGCATCGAGCTGCTCGATACCGTGTTCTACCGCGAGCGTCGTGCCTACCTGGTGGGGCGCGTGTTCGGCGAACACCGCTTCTCCCCCTGCGTGATCGCGCTGGTCAACGACGACAACGGCCTGCGCGCCGAAGCCGTGCTGACCCGGCGCCGCGACGTGGCGCACCTGTTCGGCGTGTCGCGCAGCTACTTCCAGGCCGACCTGGCCACGGTCGGCGATGCGGTGGTGTTCCTGCGCAGCCTGCTGCCGGCCAAGCCCATCGATGAGATCTACACCGTGCTGGGCCGCGCCAAGCAAGGCAAGACCGAGCGGTACCGTACCTTCTTCCGCCATTTTCAGGAGCATCCCGACGAACAGCTGGTGCATGCCGATGGCACCCCCGGCATGGTCATGGCGGTATTCACGCTGCCCAGTTACCCGCTGGTGTTCAAGCTGATCCGCGACCGCTTCGCCTGGCCCAAGACCCTGACCCGGCACCAGGTGGAGGAAAAGTACGCGCTGGTGTTCAACCTGGATCGCGTCGGGCGCCTGCTGGATGCGCAACCCTACCGCCATCTCCGCTTTCCCAGGGCCCGGTTCTCGCCGGCGCTGCGCGAAGAGCTGCTCACCCAGTGCGCAGCCAGCGTACGTGAAGACGGCGATTCGCTGGTGATCGCGCTGTGCTACGTGCAGCGCCGGTTCCGCCCGCTCAATCTTTACCTGCGTGAACAGACCGCCGAAGCGCGCCTTGCCGCCGCGCTGGATTACGCGCAGGCGATCACCGACATGGCCCGCAACAACATCTTCCCGGGCGACATGCTGCCCAAGAACTTCGGCGTGTCGCGGCACGGGCGTGCGGTGTTCTACGACTACGACGAGCTGTGCCTGGTGAGTGACTGCGTATTCCGCGCGTGGCCCACGCCGCGCAATGCCGACGAAGCGATGGCGGACGAACCGTGGTTCCACGTGGGCCCACGCGATGTATTCCCCGAGCGCTTCGCGCCCTTCATGGGGTTGCCCGCCGACGAGCTTGCCGCCGTGCGTGAGCACCATGCGCACCTGTTCGATCCGCACTGGTGGCAGGGACTGCAGGCGCGTTTCGCGGCCGGCGATTATCCCGATACGCCACCCTACGCAGCCCATCATCGCCTGGCATGATTTTCCCCTGACACATCACTGGGCTATTCTCGGGGTTCATCCACAAGGAGCAGGTGAGATGCGTTATCCCCATTTTCTGGCGTTGGCCCTCGCATTGGGCGGCACCGGGCTGGTCGCAACAAGCGACACCGCTGCACAGACCGCGCGTGCGGTGCGTGAGACCGCCGAAGCCAGCATGACGCTGACCGGCAAGATCGATATCGGTACCGACGGGCACGTCACCGGCTTCCAGCTGGACCATGCCGACAAGCTGCCTGCCGATCTGGCCGCGTTCGTGCAGCGCCAGGTGCAGGCATGGCAGTTCCAGCCGGCTCTGGAGAGCGGCAGGGCGGTCGCAAACGCAGACCCCGGTGACCCTGCGCCTGCTCTCCCGGCCCAGCGCGGACGGCGCGGGCGACACCGTGCGCGTGGCTGGAGCGAGTTTCACCCGATACGACCCGGAAGACACCAGCCGCGTGACCTCAAGCGAGGTACGTGTGCCGACCTATCCCAAGAACCTGGCCGCCTTGCGCGCCAAGGGCGAAGTGCTGCTGCTGGTGAAGGTAGGCCGCGACGGTACCGTGGACGATGTATTCGCCGAACAGGTGAACCTGCGCGTGGTGGGCAAGGAAAACCAGATGCGGCAGGTCCGCAACGAATTCGCCCGTGCATCGGTTTCCACCGCTCGCAGCTGGACCTTCCGCCCGCCGACCACCGGCAAGTTCAAGGATGCCGAGTCTTGGAACGTGCGTATTCCAGTGCGCTACATGATGGGCGAACGCACGCCCTATGGCACGTGGGAAGCCTACATCCCCGGTCCGCGCGAGCGTGCACCCTGGCGCACCTCCGAAGCCGGCGCGGATGCCGCACCGGATCTGCTGACCGCAGGCGGCATCTATATGGCCGACCTGGATGAGGGCCCGCGCCTGCTGACGCCGCTGGGCGGTTGAGCCGTTGAACGACCGGGTCGACGCGACGCGTCGATCCGGTGCCGGGTTCAGGCGTTGCCGGGGCCGTCCGGCGCCGGATACACCACGGTGCGGTTGCGGCCCTGTTCCTTGGCCATGTACAGCGCCTTGTCGGCCAGCCGCAGCGCCTGCTGCGGGTCTTCGTGGTAGGACGGGTAGTGGGCTACGCCCAGCGATACCGTCACCGTGCCGACCTGTTCAAACACTTCTGCTTCCACCTGCAGGCGCAGGCGTTCGGCGATGCCCGCGCTGGCGGTTACGTCGATGCCGGGCAGCAGGATCAGGAACTCCTCGCCGCCATTGCGGCACAGCAGGTCGGTATCGCGCGAATCGTCGCGCATCAGCTGGGCGATGCGCAGGATCACCGCATCGCCCACCGCGTGGCCGAAGCGGTCGTTGATGGTCTTGAAGCGGTCGATGTCCAGCGCGATGATCCCGAACGGCTGCCCGCGTGCCTGCCAGTCTTCCAGCCCTTCCTGCAGCCCACGGCGGTTCTGCAGGCTGGTGAGCGGGTCGGTCATGCTGGCGCGGTTGAGCTTGCCGATGCGGTCCTGCAGCAGGTTGAAGCTGTACAGCAGCGCCTGCTTGAGGTGCGCGGCCTCGTAGTACCACGCCTTGATGCCGTTCACGTGGCGGATGGCGATGCCGGTATCGCGGTTCTGTACGTTGCGCGCCATCTGCCACAGCGGCAGCGAAATGCGCCGGGCGAACCACCAGGTGACCAGCAGCGACAACACGCCCAGCGGAATGGCATTCCAGATCACCGCCTTCATCAAGCGCGCCAGCGGCGCCAGCGTCGCCTCGGTCGGTCGCTGGGCCACCACGCCCCAGCCGACGCTGGGCACCGGCGCGTAGCCGGCCAGCATCAGCACACCGTGGCTGTTGCGCACTTCCTGTGCGCCCGAGTGGCCCTGGCTGACCGCCTTTACCGCGGGGTTCTCCAGCGCGAACTGGCCCACTCGGCCGGGTTCGATGTGGTACAGGATGCGGCCATTGCGGTCGACCACGTACAGATACGAGCCGTCGCGGTAGTAGTGCTTGCCCAGCAGGCTCTGAAGGATGCTGCGCTGGCGCAGGTAGATGGTGCCGCTCACATAGCCCTTGTACTGGCCCTGCGCGTCGAAGATCGGGTGCGAGATGGCGATCAGCAGGCGGCCGGTAGCCGACTGGTACGGATCGCTGATGTACGGCTCGCGACGCTTGAGCGCCTCGCTGTTGCCCTGGCTGTTGAGCACCACCCCCTGCAGGGCAAGGCTCAACGGCGAGGTGGCCAGCACCGTACCGGCCGGGTCCACGATCAGCACCGAGTTGAAGCTGTTGGTCTGCAGCTGCAGGCGGGCCGCTTCGGCTTCCAGCTCGGCGCGGGTGTGCGCCCGCTGGCCCAGGCCGGTGGCGGCATAGGCCAGCTGCTGCTGGGCTGACAGCACGAAGTTCTCGGTGCTCTCGGCCAGCTTGCTGGCGTAGACCCGGTTGGATTCGAGGGTGGTGCCGATCAGTTGGTCGCGTTGCACGCGGTAGCTGGCATGCAGGGTATTGGCCAGGGCGACCAGCGCGCTGAGCAGGGCAAGCGCCAGGATCAGCTTGCCCAGGTTGAGGCGGGACGACAGCAGGGGCATGGACGAAACAACCGGCAAGGTGCTGCGCCAACCGGTCCTACCGATGAGGCTGCAACGAAGAAGCGGTCAGAGGCGGACTGCATGGCGCCGGGCCGGTGCACCTCACGGCGCGCTGGATGCGGCCACCCTACCCCCGGGCGGACGATGGATCTCGGCGCGGATTATCACGGATTCACAGGCGATGTGGGTAAAACACTGTGGGCCGTCGCAGCGGCCGATGCCCGCTCAGCGTTCCAGCCGCTTGCGCAGCACGCTGCGCACGTTGGCCGCCATCGCCCCGTCCAACGGGCCAAGCACCCCGCGCGCGGCCTCCGGGATATGCGCGGTGGCATCGCCGCCGGCGCCGAACACGTAGTGGTCGAACAGTGCCTGCCAGCTGCGGCGCTGGGCCGGCGGCAGCCCGCGCAGCGCCAGCAATGACAGCATCAGCGCGTTCATGGGCGGGTCCATCCAGGCCGGTACCGGGCGCCACCAGTAATTCACCAGCACGTTGAAATCATCCAGCCCTTCCATGTGGTGCCACCACAGGGAGGGAATGAACACCGCATCGCCGGGGCCCAGCTCCGCCACCTGCGCGCTGGCCATGGCCCGGGCAAAGCGCGGGAAACGGTCCAGGTCCGGTTCGGCGAAGTCGACCAGACTCACCGCCTGGCCGGCCGGGGTGAAGTCCAGCGGACCGATGTACAGGTTGCCGATCTGATCCGGTGGAAACAGGGTGACGCGGCGGCGGCCGGCGACCGCGCAGGCCAGGTTGTCCGGCACGTCGTGGTGGGCGGCGATGCGCGAACGGTTGCCGATCCAGATGCTGGCCAGCGGTTCGTCCACGCCCAGCGCCAGCGGGTTGTCCTGGCGGAAGCCGGGCAGGAAGCTGTCCAGCGTGGTCGAGGCCACGTAGATGGTGGGCGGATCGGACGCGCTGCGGTACTTGAGCAGCGTATCGAGTGCTACTTTCAGCGCGACCTGCTCGCGGCGGAAGTTGAAGCCGCTCATGTCCGCGTTGTAGAAGATGCGGCCGTTCGCTTCGGGCGGCGCGGTCGTGGCGGTAACGGGCAGGGTGCCGTGGTCGTACTGCTTGAGGTGGGCAACCGCGGCCTCGGCCGAGTCGCGTGCGGCGCTGACCATCGGCCAGTCCGCCACCAGCCCGCGGATCACCTTGGGCGTGGTCCAGCCAGGGAGTACCTCGGCCAGCCGGTAGCGGTCGAGGTCGCGCACTTCGTCGATCGGGCCGGGGGGTGCGGGCATGGCGGGGTCGCTTGCGGGCGGTGGCGGTGTGGCGAGTGTAGACCCGCCACACCGCGGCTGCTCAGAACTTGTAGCGGACCCCGAACATGTAGCGCGGGCCGGTCTGGGTGGCGTAGCGCAGCATGTTGGTATGCCGTGCGTAGGTGCGCATGGTCTCGTCCGTGAGGTTGATCGCCTCCAGGCTCAGCGACAGCTGTTCGCTGACCGCGTAGCTGATGTTGAGGTCGAGCTGGCCGTAATCATCGGTGTAGTTCGGGTTGGGCCCTTGGCCGCCGATGCCGTTGAGGAACTTCTCGCGCCAGTTGTAGGCCGCACGGATCTGCCAGTTGTGCTTGTCGTAGAACGCCACCAGGTTGGCCGAATCGCTCAGCCCCACCATCGGGTACTGGTCGCCCAGGCTCAGGTTGTCGAAGGTCAGCCCGGATTTCACCTTGGTGTAGTTCGCCGCCAGGCCGAAGCCGGATTGGCCGAACAGGTGCTGCACCGCCACTTCCCAGCCATCGAGATGATCCGAACGCTGGTTGGACGGCAGGGTGATGTCGAACCCGGCGATCGGGTCGCCAGGCTGGCCGACGATGGTGCCGGTGAGCTGGCCGGCCGAGTTGGTGCCAGTCGCGGTCACGCCGGGCTGGCCGTTGAAGTTGGTGAAGATGTAGTCGCGGATGCAGGGCATGTCGCTCACCCCGCAGCCGGCGGCCAGCGCCGCGTTCCAGTACGCGCCGCCCACGGGCGTGTGCAGGTTGCCGGTGTTCTCGCGCACGATGGTGTCGCTGATGAAGTTCTTGATGTTCTTGCGGAAGAAGCCCACCGAGGCGTAGCTGGATTCGCCGTAGTACCACTCCAGCGACAGATCGAAGTTGTCCGACAGCAGCGGCTCCAGTGCCGGGTTGCCACGCGACCCGCTGCCGCCCTGGGTGCGCACGATGTCGGCCAGGGTCTGCCCGCTCTGGATCTGGGTCCAGCCGGGGCGGCCCAGGCTGCGGCTGTAGCTGCCGCGCAGCGCCAGGGAATCGCTGATATCCAGCTTCAGGTCCAGGTTGGGCAGCACGTAATCGTACTTGCCGCTGTCGCTGATGAAGCCGCTTTCGGTGGCGTAGTCGATGTTGAGTTCGTTGGCCGAACTCCAGCTGATGCCGTTGGGCACGCGCACCATGGCGGTGGAATCCACGTCGGTCTGCTCATAGCGCACGCCGACCGCCACGTTCAGCGGCATCGACCAGTCGAAGGTGGTGCGGTACTGCAGGAACGCGCTCTTGGACTTCTCGTTGGTGCGGATGTCTTCGGAGTATTCGGTGGGCGCGTAATAGCAGGTCGGGCAGGCCGGGTCGGACGCGGTGCCGACCTGCGCGGCGCGGTTGATCAGCCTGTCGAAGTCGAACACCAGGAACTGGCCGGTCAGGCGCGGATCGTTGTGCCCCGAGAACGCATCGAAGTACCTGGCCATGTCATCGGCGTACCAGATGCTGTCATCGTAGTCAGCCGGGGTGCCCAGGCCGCCCCACGTATTGCGCTGCATGATCGCCGAGGCCGAACGGTTCTTGACGTCGGTGTAGCCCACGCCGAAGTCCAACGCGGAGTAGTCGGCGAACTTGAAGGTACCGCGGCCCTGGTACTGTTCCACCTCGGACTTGTTGTAGCTGTTCTGGAACACCGAGCCGGTGACCAGGGCATCGGCCGCCTGCACCCCGCCTGGCGGCAGCGCAATGTTGATGATCGGCAGGTCGCCGCTGTAATCCACGGTGGTCTTGCCGCGCACGAACGCGGCCACGCCGAGCACGCCGGCCGAGCCGTACGGGCTGTCCGGCTGCGATTCGGCGGTGGAGTTGTGGGCGTCGAAGGACAGGGTCAACGCATCGCTGACGTCCCATTCCACGTTGAAGCCCAGCGAGTCCATCTCGTTCTTGGTGGCCAGCTGCGCGCCACCCATCGACACGTCCGAATTGACCATGTCTTCGCTGTAGATGATCGGCGCGGCGACCGGGCCGTTGGTCCAGATGCTGTCGCCCGGGCCGTAGTTGAACCACACCGACAGCTCGCTGCGCTGCTGCTGCACCTTGTTCTCCACGTAGGTGTAGTCCAGCGTGGTGGTCACGTTGTCGACCGGCTTCCACTGCAGGGTGGCCTGGCCATTGGTGCGCTGGCGCTGCACGCCATTGACGTTGTAGGCGGTGTTCTGCGGGCGGCCGTACACATCATCCGGACCGGGACGGTTCTGGATGCGGTCGGCATAGCCCTGGCCCGGCTGCGGCAGCACGCGCCAGTCGGTGGTGTTGTCGCCTTTGAAGGTGGCCCAGCCTTCTGCCACGGTGGCCTGGTTGAAGCCCGAGTCACGCTCCTGGTAGCTGCCGCTCAGCATCACACCGAAACGACCGTCGGCATACGTGTCGCTGAAGATGCCCGACAGCTCGCCGGTGAAGTCCGATCCCTTCAGGGTGCGCGGCAGGTTGTCGTTGGAGGTGTCATTGACCGCCTTCAGCCCCACGCTGACCACCGGCGCCGATTCGAGCGGGCGCAGGGTCTTGACGTTGATCGTGGCGCCGATGCCACCGGTCGGATTGTCTGCGCGGGTGGTCTTGAACACCTCCACGGCCGAGATCGATTCCGAAGCGATGTTGGCGAAATCGAACGAGCGTGAGCTGTTCAGACCGCCGCCACCGTTGCCCAGGTTGGACGCTGGCATCTGGCGGCCGTTGAGCAGCACCAGGTTGAAGTCGGGGCCGATGCCACGCACGGTTACCTTGGAGCCTTCGCCGCTGGAGGTGCGGTCGATCGACACACCGCTGATGCGCTGCAGCGATTCGGCCAGGTTGGTATCGGGGAACTTGCCGATGTCCTCGGCCACGATGCCGTCCACAACGCCCTGGCTGTCGCGCTTGAGGTTCATGGATGAGGTCAGGCTGCCACGTATGCCGGTGACCTGCACCGTATCGAGCGTGGCTGGATCCAGCCCGTTCGATGACGAGGCGGCGCCATCCCGGGTGGTGTCCTGGGCCCACGCCGGCCCGGCCAACACGGCGAGCAGCGCGGAAGTGAGCATTGCCTTGCGGGGTACGGCCTTGTACGTCTTCATTGCAGCTCCCTCCCCAGGGAAATCGGTAATGGCAGTCCTACGGCACGATTCAACAACGATGTGGGCGGATTGGGCCGACGCCTGACAGCGTTGTCAACAAAGTGCCATGAAGAGCATCCTCTCCTCTGTCGCCCACGGTGTCGTTGCATGCCCAATGACAGCTCGCTGCATAGCCCTCAAACGTTGCAACGCGGGCGTTTCAGCCCGGTTTTGCAGGGACGTGACGCGCCCGATTCAGTGGGGCATGTTCGTTGTGCAGTGCAGAACGAAACTGCGCGAATCCCCGTTTCGTGTCGACGCCGGGTGCTGTCGTGTTGTCTGACCGATTGTCTGACAGCGCTGGACAACCGGGTCACTAGCGGGTTCCATGTCTGGCCGCCGCTTGGCTGGCAATCCCCATCAGAAGGACAGGCAATGGACACTTCCACCGTGGTTCGCGGGCAACCCGTACAGAGCACCCGCACGGCGCTGGCCGTGGTGACGGCGATCTTCTTCATGTGGGGTTTCATCACCTGCCTCAATGACATCCTGATTCCGCACCTCAAGGCCGCCTTCGCGCTGACCTGGGTACAGGCGATGCTCATCCAGTTCACCTTCTTCGGCGCGTACTTCCTGATGTCGCTGCCGGCGGGGCGGCTGGTAGCCGCCGTAGGCTACAAGCGCGGCATCGTGGCCGGGCTGGCGATTGCCGGGGTGGGCGCGCTGTTGTTCTGGCCGGCCGCCGCGCTGCATGTGTACGGGCTGTTCCTTGGCGCGCTGTTCGTGCTGGCCACGGGCATTACGGTGCTGCAGGTCGCTGCCAACCCGTATGTGGCGCTGCTGGGGCCGGAGCAGACCAGCTCCAGCCGACTCACGCTGGCCCAGTCCATGAACGCGCTGGGCACCACCATCGCGCCGCTGTTCGGCGGCCTGCTCATCCTCGCGGCCGAACCGCGCAGCGCCGAGCAGCTGGCGCTGCTTCCGCAGGCCGAGGCGTTGGCCTACCGCGCCGCTGAAGCACAATCGGTGCAGGTCCCGTACTTCGGCCTGGCCATCGCGCTGTTCGTGCTGGCTGCGGCGATCTGGATGTTCCGCCTGCCCAGCATTGCGGGGGTTGAAGACATCAAGGCGCAGGGTACGCTCGGCGCGGCGCTGCGCCACAGGCACCTGGCGTTCGGCGTGCTGGCGATCTTCTTCTACGTGGGCGCGGAAGTGTCGATCGGCAGCGTGCTGGTCAACTTCCTGTCCATGCCCGGCATCGGTGAGGGACTGACCGAGCAGGAGGCCACGCGCTATGTGTCGCTGTACTGGGGCGGCGCGCTGGTGGGACGGCTGGTCGGCACCTTCCTGCTGGCGCGCTTTGATCCGCGTCGCCTGCTCGGGCTTTTTGCGCTGGTGGTGATGGGGCTGCTGGGGGTGACCATGCTCGGTGCCGGCGAGCTGGCCAAGTGGAGCGTGGTCAGCGTGGGTCTGTTCAATTCGATCATGTTCCCGACCATCTTCGCGCTGGCCATCGGCGGCCTGGGCCCGCTCACCGGGCAGGGGTCGAGCCTGCTGGTAATGGCGATCGTGGGCGGCGCGGTGGTTCCGCTTGCCGTGGGCTGGTTGGCCGACCACTACGGGCTGCAGGCATCGTTCCTGCTGCCGATGCTGTGCTACCTGTTCATCGTCTTCTATGCATGGCGCGGCTCGCGCCGCTACACCTGACCGCTTACCGTCGCCGCGGTGCTTGGGTGGATTCACGCACCAGCACCGCATGGTCCACGGTGACCATGCGGCCGGCCTTTGGCGAGCGGATGCGTTCGATCAGCTGCTCGGTGGCCAGCCGGCCCATCGTGTCGGTGGGCTGGCGCACGGTGGTCAGGGCCGGGTAGATGTGCCCGGCAATGGGCGTGTCATCGAAGCCGCACACGGAAAGGTCGCGCGGCACGCGCAGGCCGCGCTGGCCAGCCACCCGGAACACCGCGGCCGCCATGTCGTCGTTGGCCGCGAAGATCGCGGTAGGCGGATCGGGCAGGTCCAGCAGCGTGTTGGCCGCCTCGATGCCCGATTCGAACGAGAACTGGCCACTGGCCACCAGCGCCGGGTCGTACTCGATGCCCGCGTCGCGAAGGGCCTGGCGGTAGCCGGACAGGCGCCACTGGCACGCGCCATGCGCGCGCGGGCCCTTGATGTGGGCGATGCGACGGTGGCCCTGTGCGACCAGATGGCCGATCAGTTCCACCACTGCGGTGGTTTCGTCCATCCGTACGCCGATGCGCCCTTCGGGATGACGCGGTGCGATGCTGGAAAACGGAATATCGTTGTCTTCCAGGTACGCCAGCACCACCGCATCATCGGTGAGCGGCGGGATCAGCACCACGCCATCGGGCCTCGAATTTTCGAACAGTGCGGCGAGGTCGGGCAGGGTGCGCCGGCCGATCCCGACCGGCCCCAGGATCAGGTTGTAGTGATGGGCATGACAGGCCTCAAGCATGCCGTTCTGGATTTCCATCAGGTAGTTGCGCGAGGGATTGTTGTAGACCAGCGCCAGTGCATACGAGCGCTGCCCGGCCAGGCTGCGCGCCGACAGGTTCGGTTTGTATCCCAGCCTCGAGACCGCAGCGAGCACGCGGTCGCGCGTTTCCACCCGCACGTTCGGCTCGTTGTTGAGCACGCGCGACACGGTTTTGATCGAAACGCCCGCGACCGCGGCAACATCCTCGATACGACTACGCATGGTGCGATGGATCCTCCTGGAGAGCCGGGCCGGCCGCTGCCGATGGTAATGCGCCTGTGTCGTTTCGGGATTACCGAAGCAGGCGGATGGTGCCACGTTGCGGGGTATTCGTGCACGGCTTGGACATCCATGCGGCGCTGCAACAGCTACTGCGGATCCGCGCCGCGCTCGGGCCGCGCCAGCCCAACAACGACGGGGAGGCCAGGACAAGCCGTTTGCCGAACGGTTGACAGCGCCCCGCCGGGCTTATATGACAGCGCTGTCACCGGAGGCGTCGAATCGGCGCGCGCCCGGTCCATCACCCGCACATTCTCTTGGAGGTAGATGCACGTGAGCAGCGCCCGGAAGACTCTTCTTACTGCCTGTGTCTTGACGGCATTGGCCGCCCAGGCGCACGCAGCGCCCGCTGCCGGGCACCTGCAGGACTGGCCGCAGGTGACCAGCGCGATCGGCTCCGACCCGGCCATCGAAAGCCGCGTGCGCAGCATCCTTGCGCAGATGACCCTGGCCCAGAAGGTCGGGCAGATGACCCAGCCGGAGATCAAGCAGATCACCCCGGAGCAGGTGCGTACCTACTACATCGGCTCGGTGCTCAATGGCGGCGGCTCGTGGCCGGGCATGGACAAGCACGCCAGTGTGGCCGATTGGGTGAAGCTGGCCGACGCCTATCACGCCGCTTCGCTGGCCACTGACGCGCGCACCCCGGTGCCGGTGATCTGGGGTACCGATGCCGTGCACGGCCACAGCAATGTGTTTGGCGCCACGCTGTTTCCGCACAACATCGGCCTGGGCGCCACCCGCGATACCGCGCTGATCGAGCGCATCGGTGCCGCCACCGGCAGCGCCACCCGTGCCACCGGCATTGGCTGGGTGTTCGCGCCGACGCTGGCAGTCGCGCATGACCCGCGCTGGGGCCGTACCTACGAAAGCTTTTCCTCGGACCCGTCGATCGTTCGCGAGTACGCCACCGCCTACGTCAAGGGCGCGCAGGGCCGCTTCACCAGCGACGGCAACGTGGTGGCCACGGCCAAACACTATATCGGCGATGGGGCCACCGACAACGGGCGCGATCAGGGCGAGGCCACGGTGGACAAGGCCACCATGATCAACGTGCACGGCCAGGGCTACTTCGGTGCGCTGGGCGCAGGCGTGCAGACAGTGATGGCCTCGTTCAACAGCTGGAACGACCGCGCCGGCGGCGTGGACTACGGCAAGATGCACGGCAGCCAGGCGCTGCTCACCGGCGCGCTGAAGGAAAAGATGGGCTTTGACGGCTTCGTCGTCTCCGACTGGAACGGCATCGCCCAGGTGCCCGGCTGCCGCAACGACAGCTGCGCCCAGGCGATCAACGCCGGCATAGACATGGTGATGGTGCCCGACGACTGGAAGGCGTTCATCGCCAACACCATCGCCCAGGTGGAAAGCGGCGAGATTCCGATGACACGCATCGACGATGCGGTCACCCGCATCCTGCGGGTAAAGCTGCGTGCGGGCCTGTTCGAGCACAAGCCGTCCGACAGCCGCTTCGCGGGTGACGCCAATGCCGTGCAGCACCGCGAACTGGCGCGCGAAGCCGTGCGCGAATCGCTGGTGCTGCTGAAGAACCAGAACACGGTGCTCCCGCTCAAGCGCGATGCGCGCGTGCTGGTAGTGGGCAAGAGTGCCGACAGCCTGTCCGACCAGGCCGGTGGCTGGTCGCTGACCTGGCAGGGCACCGAGAACACCAATGCCGATTTCCCCAATGCCGATTCGGTGCTGGGTGCGCTGCGTGCCGAACTGGGCACGCAGCAGGTGACCTACAGCGCCGATGCCAAGGGCATCGATGCCTCGGCATTCGACGTGGTGGTCGCGGTGATCGGTGAAACGCCATACGCCGAAACCAACGGCGACATCCTCGCTTCGGACACGCTCAGCCACAGCCGTGCGCAGCCGCAGGACCTGGCCGTGCTCAAGGCCGCCGCCGCCACCGGCAAGCCACTGGTCACCGTGTACTTCTCCGGTCGCCCGATGTACACCAACGACCTGCTCAACCTGTCGCAGGCGTTCGTTGCCGCGTGGCTGCCCGGAACCGAAGGCAAGGGCATCACCGACGTGCTGGTGGCTGGCAAGGACGGCAGGCCCGCGCATGACTTCCACGGCCGGCTCAGCTTCCCATGGCCCGGCGTGCCGTGCCCGGCACCGATCGACCGCCCGGACCCGAAGCGCCCGGACCTGTTCAAATTCGGCTATGGCCTGAGCTACGCAAAGCCGGCGCAGGTCGCGCGCCTGCCCGAAGCCAACCCGGACCATTGCGGCGAAGTGACCACGCTGCCGATCTTCAACCGCGTGGATACCGCGCCGTTCTCCCTGCACATCGCGGCCGGCGGCGCCACCCAGCCGCTCGGCAATGATCTCAACGCGCGCCTGCGCTGGCCCACCGCCACGCCGGTCGCCGACGTGCGCACGGTGCAGATCAACACCCAGCAGGACGCCCGCGAAGTCACCTGGCTGGCCCCGGCGCAGCTGATCGCGCGCAGCACCTCGCGGCGCAACCTGGGCGCTCTGGCGCGCAGCGACGGCGCGTTGCAGTTCGACGTGATGGTGCAGCATCAGCCCGTTTCGCCGGTCACGGTGACCATGCAGTGCGGCACCGGCTGCGAGGGCGGCGTGGATATCGCCCCGGCGCTGGCAACACTCACCGCGGGGCAGAAGCGAACCGTGACCATTCCGTTGGCCTGCTTCGCCAGCAAGGGCGTCGACCTGGGCGCGGTGGACGCCCCGTTCGTGGTCAGCGCGGACAAGCCGTTCGCGGCGGCGTTCACCCAGATACGGGTGGCGACGAAGGCCGACAAGGCCGAGGGTGTGGTGGCGTGCAGGTGATGTGCGGCGCCGGCGAGCCGCCGGCGCCACCCGCTTGGCGTTTTAGGAACAGATTCAAAGGAAGGCTGCCGCGTGCTGCGTAGTGTGCGGGTCATACGCACGCGGGGAGCCGGCTATGACACTTGTTCACGTCCTGGGTGGGGCATCGCTGTTGATCCTGGTGGCGGTGTCCACGGTGATCAGAGCCGGGATCGGGTTGGATTGGGGAGGTCCGGAACCAGCGGCTCCGGACGCTGCGGAGGACACTGCCGTGGACGCGGTGGAGGCTGTGGCGGAGCCGGTAGCGGGGTCGGTTGCGCCGCAGTTCGGGCCGTTGATGGATAGGATGCAGCCTTGAGGTGTACCGAGCAACGGCCGGTACCTACCGGTCTGCATGAAAAAGGCCCCGCAGTGCGGGGCCTTTTTCTGTTTCGATCTCGGCGCGGGTCAGCGCTTCATCGAACCGAAGAACTCGTCGTTGGACTTGGTGTTCTTCATCTTGTCCAGCAGGAACTCCATCGCGGCGATTTCGTCCATCGGGTGCAGCAGCTTGCGCAGGATCCAGATCTTCTGCAGCAGCTCCGGCTCGATCAACAGGTCTTCGCGGCGGGTGCCCGAACGGTTGATGTCGATGGCCGGGTACACACGCTTTTCGGCGATGCGACGGTTCAGGTGCACTTCGCTGTTGCCGGTGCCCTTGAACTCTTCGTAGATCACTTCGTCCATCTTGCTGCCGGTGTCGACCAGCGCGGTGGCGATGATGGTCAGGCTGCCGCCTTCTTCAACGTTGCGCGCGGCACCGAAGAAGCGCTTCGGGCGGTGCAGGGCGTTGGCGTCCACACCACCGGTAAGCACCTTGCCGGAGCTGGGCACCACATTGTTGTAGGCACGTGCCAGGCGGGTGATCGAGTCGAGCAGGATCACCACGTCCTTCTTGTGTTCCACCAGGCGCTTGGCGCGCTCGATCACCATTTCGGCAACCTGCACGTGGCGTGCGGCCGGTTCGTCGAAGGTGGAGCTGATGACTTCGCCGCGAACGGTGCGCTGCATTTCGGTCACTTCTTCCGGGCGCTCGTCGATGAGCAGCACGATCATGTGCACGTCCGGATGATTGGTGGTGATCGCCGTCGCCACCTGCTGCATCAGCATGGTCTTGCCAGCCTTCGGCGGGGAGACGATCAGCGCACGCTGGCCCTTACCCTGCGGTGCCATCAGATCCATGATGCGGCCGGTGATGTCTTCGGACGAACCGTTGCCACGTTCCAGGGTAAAGCGCTTGCGCGGGAACAGCGGGGTAAGGTTCTCGAACAGCACCTTGTTCTTGGACGCTTCCAGCGGCTCACCATTGATGGTGTCGACGATCGACAGCGCGAAATAGCGCTCGCCGTCCTTCGGGAAGCGGATGCGGCCGGACAGGTGATCGCCGGTGCGCAGGTTGAAGCGGCGGATCTGGCTCGGCGAAATATAGGTATCGTCCGGGCCAGCCAGGTAGCTGGCTTCAGCCGCGCGCAGGAAACCGAAGCCGTCCGGCAGGATTTCCAGCACGCCGTCGGCGGCAACGCCGTCGCCATGGCGGGTGAGCACCTTGAGCAGGGCGAAGATCACGTCCTGCTTGCGGGCGCGGGCCACCCCTTCGGAGATCTGCAGCTGCTCGGCGATTTCCAGCAGCTTCTGGGCCGGCATGCGCTTGAGGTCGCTCAGCGAGTAGACCGGGAAGCCCTCGGGCACGTTGGCCTGCTGGCTGCGCACGAAGGGCTGCTGCTCGCCATTGTCCTGCGGCATGCCGTCATCGCGGTAGCCACCACCGCCGCCACCACCACCACCGCGATTGCGGTCGCGGTCACGGCGATTGCGGAAACGATCGCGGCGGTTCCCCTGGCCCTGGCCCTGGTTCTGGCCTTGGTTCTGACCCTGGCCCTGGCCCTGCTGGTACGGGTTCTGGCCGCCCTGCGGGTTGTTGTTGTTGTTGTTGCGTTGGCCGCCGTCACCGGCGTCCTGGCCACCGCCCTGCGTGGAAGGGGCGTCGCCGCCGGATGCAGCCGGTGCCTGCGGTGCCTGCTGCGGTGCTGCGGGTGCAGCCGGCGCCGGCGCCGGCGCGGCGGGCGCGGCAGCCAGGGGCAGGGCGTTCTGTTCGGGAGAAGACCCGGTGTCGGCGCTGCTGGCAGCGGCCTTGGCGACGCGCGGCTTGCGCACGCGCTTCTCGGCGGGCGCGTCGGCGCTCCCGGGTTCGGACGTAGTGATATCGGACAAGTGCTGAATTCCTCGCTGGAAGGTGCGAGCGCCCGGCAGGGGCGGCGAACGTTGTTGGGAAGGGATTCTGGAAAGAGACGTCGTCCAGAAGATGCGGCGCGCGAATGCGGCCGGATGTGCCGACACTAACACCGGCTCGCGGCGATGCGCAAGCCGGGTGGGGCAGGGTCATTCATGCGGGCGTGGGCCCGCGCGGCAGCCGGAGGGTGGCCGGCTGCCGGGTGGCTCAGGCCAACGCCTTGTCCAGCAGGCCAGCCAGCTGGGCCTTGCCGACGGCACCGATCTGCTCGCCGACCTTCTCACCGCCCTTGAACACCACCAGGTACGGGATCGAGCGCACGTGGTACTTGGCCGCAAGCGCACGGTTGTTGTCCACGTTGACCTTCACGATCCTGGCGCGGCCGTTGTAGGCGTCGGCCAGTTCGTCCAGCGCCGGGGCGATCATCTTGCAGGGACCACACCATTCGGCCCAGAAATCGACCAGGACCGGTTCCTTGGAATTCAGTACGGTGCTATCGAAGTCGGCATCGCCGACATGTACAACCTTGTCGCTCATCTTGGTCTCTCGTTTTGGAGTGCACCCGGCAGGGCCGGAGGGGTTGAACCTGGACAGGGCTGGGGGCCTGGTCCGCGTCTGCTGCCTCGTGGCCGCATGTGCGGCCAGCGGTGCGTCCGATGGATGCCTGGACGCTCACGGCCGGCAGTGTACCCCTATCGTCGCGGGGCGACAGGCACCGGTTGGAAAGAATCGTCCTGTGACCGTCATCGCGCTTTGCCGGGGTGGGCCGGAACGATATGCGGGTGGGGCTTTGGCGGTTCCAGCCCCTTGGATTCGAGCGTTCAACTGGGGGTGGGGGCCGTGAAAGCCAGCCACGCAGGGCGTGGCGCTCCGGTCGGGCGGGCCGTCGCACGGGGGTGTGCGACGGCCTCCCCCGGTTTGCCGGCCGCTTTGCGCTAAACTGGCCCACTGTGCGGCGCCCCGGGACCGGTTCGGTCCGGCCTCCGCCTTCCCAGGCGCAGGGCCCAATGGCGACGGTGCCCCCCAAGATTGCAAGCCTCCCGCATCTCTGCCGGCTGGCCTTACCAAGACGGACTCATGAGCGACAAACCGCTGACCGATTTGACCTTCTCTTCCTTCGAGCTGCATCCGGCCCTGCAGGCTGGCCTTGAAGGCGCTGGTTTCACCCGCTGCACCCCGATCCAGGCGCTGACCCTGCCGGTGGCACTTCCCGGCGGCGACGTTGCCGGCCAGGCCCAGACCGGTACCGGTAAGACGCTGGCATTCCTGGTCGCGGTGGTGAACCGCCTGCTGACCCGTCCGGCGCTGGCCGACCGCAAGCCGGAAGACCCGCGCGCGCTGATCCTGGCGCCCACCCGCGAGCTGGCCATCCAGATCCACAAGGATGCGGTCAAGTTCGGGTCAGACCTGGGCCTGCGCTTCGCGCTGGTGTACGGCGGCGTTGATTACGACAAGCAGCGCGAAATCCTGCAGCAGGGCGTGGACGTGATCATCGCCACCCCCGGTCGCCTGATCGATTACGTCAAGCAGCACAAGGTGGTGTCGTTGCACGCCTGCGAAATCTGCGTGCTCGATGAAGCCGACCGCATGTTCGACCTGGGCTTCATCAAGGACATCCGCTTCCTGCTGCGCCGCATGCCCGAGCGCACCACGCGGCAGACCCTGCTGTTCAGCGCCACGCTCAGCCACCGCGTGCTGGAGCTGGCCTACGAGCACATGAACGAACCGCAGAAGCTGGTGGTGGAAAGCGAGTCGATCACCGCCGCGCGCGTGCGCCAGCGTATCTACTTCCCGGCCGACGAAGAGAAGATCCCGCTGCTGCTGGGCCTGCTCTCGCGCAGCGAAGGTGCGCGCACCATGGTGTTCGTCAACACCAAGGTGTTCGTGGAGCGCGTGGCGCGCTCGCTGGAGAAGGCCGGCTACCGGGTCGGCGTGCTGTCCGGCGATGTGCCGCAGAAGAAGCGCGAGAGCCTGCTCAACCGCTTCCAGAAGGGTCAGCTGGAAATCCTGGTGGCCACGGACGTGGCCGCGCGCGGACTGCACATCGATGGCATCAAGTACGTCTACAACTACGACCTGCCGTTTGACGCCGAAGATTACGTGCACCGCATCGGCCGCACCGCCCGTCTGGGCGAGGAAGGCGATGCGATCAGCTTCGCCTGCGAACGCTATGCAATGGGCCTGCCGGATATCGAGGCCTACATCGAGCAGAAGATCCCGGTGGAAGCGGTCACCAGCGAAATCCTGACTGCGCTGCCGCGACCCGAACGCGCGCCTGCGCCGGCGGGCGAGGAAGGCGACGAGAACGAAAGCGTTGGCCAGATCTTCCGCGAAGCGCGCGAAGCACGCGCTGCGGAAGAAGAGCGTCGCGGCGGCGGTCGTTCGTCCAGCGGCGGCCGCTCCGGCGGTGGTCGTGGCGAGCGCAGTGGTGAGCGTAGCGGCGAACGCCGTCCGCGTGGTCCGCGCAAGCCGCGCGTGGAAGGCGAACAGCCCGCGGTGGCCGTGGAAGGCACCGCGCCGGTGGAGGCTGCACTGGCCCCGCAGTCAGCGCGTCCGCCGCGCGCCGAACGTGCGCCGGAAGGTGCGGCCGAGGGTGAGCGCGCACCGCGCAAGCGCCGTCGCCGTCGCCACGGTCGTCCGGTGGAGGGTGCTGAAGGTGCCGCGCAGCCGGTCACGCCGGTGCAGGTCGCTGCCAAGCCGATGCGCACCGCCGCGCCGGCCGCCGACCCGGGCGCAGGCTTCCTGACCCGCATCGGCCGCAAGATCCGCCGGATGCTGTCGGGCGGTTGATCTCCGATCAACGGTAGCGCCCGGCCGGTGGCCGGGCGACACGCCATTCCCACGCCGCCATCCTCCTCCTGCATAATCGGAGGAATGAGCGTCCTGCGTTTTGACAATGTCAGCAAACACTATGCGGGCGGCCACCAGGCTCTGGTGGACGTCAGCTTCGATGTCGCACCCGGCGAAATGCTGTTCGTCACCGGGCATTCCGGCGCGGGCAAGAGCACCCTGCTGAAGTTGATCCACCTCGACGAACGGCCCAGCCGTGGCGCGGTGGTGTTCGACGAGCGCAACCTGCTCAAGGTGCGCGGTGGCGATATCCCGCATCATCGCCGCGCGGTCGGTGCGGTCTATCAGGACCATCGCCTGCTGATGGACCGCAGCATTGCCGAAAACGTGGCCCTGCCGCTGATCCTGCGTGGGACCCGGCGGGGTGACATCGGCAAGCGCGTGCGTTCTGTGCTCGAACGCATGGGTCTGGGCCATCGCGAAAAGGCGCTGCCGTCGCAGCTGTCGGCCGGCGAGCAGCAGCGCGTGGGCATCGCGCGCGCGATCGTCGGCGAGCCCAAGCTGCTGGTGGCCGACGAACCCACCGGCAACCTCGATCCGACCCTGGCCGCTGAAATCATGGCACTGTTCGCCGAACTGCCCGAGCGGGGCACCAGCGTGCTGGTGGTCAGCCATGACCTGGCGCTGCTGCGCGCCATGCGCAAGCGCGTGCTGATTCTCGACCACGGCAAGCTGATCGACGACATCTCGCCGCAGGACCTGGCCGAATGAGTACCGCCACCAACAAGGAAGCCGCTGCACCGTCGCGCCTGGGCGTGTGGCTGCACCACCACGGCCACAGCGTGGTGTTCAGCCTGGGCCGCGCCTGGCGCAAGCCGTGGGCCACCCTGCTCACCGTGATGGTGATGGCGCTCGCCCTGGCCCTGCCACTGGGCCTTTCGATCGCGCTGGACAACCTCAAACATTTCGCCGGCAGCGTGCAGCAGTCGCGCGACATCAACCTGTTCCTGAAGACCGATGTCGACGCCGCCGCCGCCAGACAGGTCGCCGATACGCTGCGCGGTCGCGCGGATGTGGCCGGGGTGACCCTGCGCTCGCCCGATGAGGGCCTGGCCGAACTGCGCGACAGCGCCGGGCTGGGTGAAGCGATCGATGCGCTGCACGACAACCCGTTGCCGTCGCTGCTGATCATCACCCCGACCAACGGCACCGACGACGCCCGCCTGGCGCAGTCGCTGGAGGGCCTGCCGCAGGCCGACCTGGTCCAGCACGATGCGTTGTGGCGCAAGCGCCTGGATGCCTGGCTCGGCTTCGGCACGCGCCTGGTACAGGTGCTGTCGGTACTGCTGGGCTTGGGCGCGGCGCTGGTGGTCGGCAACACGGTGCGGCTGGACATCCAGGCGCGCCGCGATGAAATCGGCGTGCTGCAGCTGCTGGGCGCCAGCGACGGTTTCATCCGCCGCCCGTTCCTGTACCTGGGTGCGTGGTACGGGCTGGGCGCCGGCGCGCTGGCCCTGGCGCTGGTGGGTGGGGCCGGGCTTGCCCTGCGCCCACCGCTGGCCGCGCTGTCGCAAAGCTATGCCAGCCCGTTCGTGCTGCATGGGCTGGACCTGTTGCATTCTTCGCTCGTGCTGGTCGGCACTGTTGTGCTGGGCTGGCTGGGCGCGTGGCTGGTGACCGGACATTTCCTGCGCCAGACCCGTCCGACCGAAACCTGAGGCCTGCCCCGCATGCGTCCGCAAGTACTGAAGCACCTGGTCGACGACGCGCCGCGCGTCATGGTGGTCGATGGCTCCAAGCTGGTCCGAAAGCTCATCGCCGACGTGCTGCAGCGCGAGTTGCCGGCAGTCGAGGTGGTGGGCTGTGCCTGTATCGAAGACGCCCGCATGGCGCTGGAAGCCGGCCCGGTCAACCTGGTCACTACCTCGCTGACGCTCAGCGATGGCGACGGCCTGGACCTGGCACGACTGGTGCGCGACACCGCCGGGCAGGCCTACGTGCCGGTGATCGTGGTGTCCGGCGATGCCCAGCAGCACCTTGAGCAGCGGCGTTTCACCGATTACGTCACTGACTATTTCGACAAGGCGCTGGGCCATGAAGCCCTGGCCACCTTCATCCGGGGCTATGTGCAGCCGGAAACCATTCCCGGCGCCACAATCCTCTATGTGGAAGACAGCCGGGTGGTCGCCGAAGCGACCAAACGCATGCTTGAGCGGCAAAGCTTGAACGTGCTGCATGTGATGACCGCAGAAGAGGCGTTCGCGCTGCTGACGGCCGAATCGCTGGGGCGCAGCAGCCACCGCATCGACCTTGTGCTTACCGACGTCACCCTGAAGGGCGAGCTGAGCGGTCTGGATGTGGTCGAGCGCGTGCGCGTGGACTTCGGCTACGGCAAGCGGCGGCTGCCCGTGCTGGTGATGACCGGTGACGGCAACCCGCTCAACCAGTCCGGCCTGCTGCAGGCGGGTGCCAACGACCTGGTGCAGAAGCCGATCGAAGAGCGGCTGCTGGTCACCAAGGTGTTGTTCCAGCTGCGCCTGTCACGGCTCAACGACAAACCGCTGGTGCGATGAACGACGTACCACCCTCGACCATCCAGCTTGAACCGAGCTGGAAGGCGCGTATTGGCGATTACCTGCTGCGCCCGGAGATGCGCGAGCTGGCGGCCTTCCTGCGCCAGCGCAAGGCGGCGGGCGCGCACGTGTTTCCGCCGGGTCCGCAGATCTTTGCCGCGTTCGATGCGACCCCGTTCGATCAGGTCAAGGTGGTCATCCTCGGCCAGGATCCGTACCACGGCGCGGGCCAGGCCCATGGCCTGAGTTTTTCGGTGATGCCTGGCGTGCCAGTGCCGCCATCGCTGTTGAACATGTACAAGGAACTGGAGGCCGACCTCGGCCTGCCACGCCCCGACCATGGCTGCCTGCTGCCGTGGGCGCACCGCGGCGTGCTGCTGCTCAACGCGGTGCTGACCGTGGAAGAGGGGCAGCCCGGTTCGCACCAGAAGCGTGGCTGGGAAGGATTCACCGACCACGTGGTGGAAACGCTCAACCGCGAGCGCGAAGGCCTGGTATTCCTGCTGTGGGGCAGCTATGCCCAGCAGAAAGGCAAGGTGATCGATACCAGCCGCCATCGCGTGTTCAAGGCACCGCATCCGTCGCCGCTTTCGGCGCATCGCGGTTTCCTGGGGTGCCGACACTTCTCGTCGGCCAACCAGTATCTGGAGCGGCGCGGCCTGGGTCGCATCGACTGGTCGTTGCCTGCGCGCTCCGCGCTCCAGGTGATGCGTGACGACTAACAGTCGTCACCTACCCGTCGTCACCTACCGTCGTTGCCTACACCCCCAGCATCTCGATGATGGACTGCGCCACCTGCCGCTTGCGCGCCGGCAGGCGCCGGAACAACGACAGCAGGTTGCCCTCCAGTTCGTTGCGCGCGTAGTCGGCGGTGGGCGCCGCTGCGCTCAACTCGCCGCCATCGGCTTTGCCGCAGCCGCGGCCGGTGGCCAGCCACTCGAACCGCACCTGCGTCACCACCGCAATCCGCGCCAGGTGCTCCACGCTTGGATGCGTGCCACCCCGCCGTTCCCACTGCGCTACGGCACTTCTTTTCACGCCGGTTTCATTCGCGAGTTGCGACTGCGACAGCCCTGCACTGGTCCGCGCACCACGGATCCGGTCCGACATCGTGAGCATGGCAATCCCCTTCCCATTCCTTGAGTGGTGGCGGGTTATCGATACTAACGAGACAGCAATTCTTTCAACATAATGTACAGAATCGCTATCCGTCATTGCCGCTGAAGGGTTACCCATCCGTAAACCCCGCAGCGATAGTCAAACTTCCCTCAGTAAATCTACTGGCCGATTTGACGATTGTCATCCGTCCACGTAGTTAATCCTCCATGTCGGCCAGTTGCTGCGCCGGACAAATCTGAACATCGGAACAGGCCGTAAGGTCCCGCATGGTAGGTATTTTCCTACACGTGATGGAGCGCTGCGGCCACGAAACCGGGGGATGGCCGATGGATAATGTCAAAGGCGTGAATGGGGCGTTAGCGCGGTTCAGGATTGTCAGTATCCCCGCATTAATTGTGATCGGCCTCGCATTAAGTAGCCTATTTAGTGTCGCAAATGCACAGGATGCGTGTACGGCGAATGGCGCCTGCGTATCTGCGGGGCCCCGGCTTGCGCAGATCGACAGCACGCAGAGCCCGGTCCTGAATCTGCTGTTCACGACGCTTCTGCCCGGAACGAACATCAACATCACTGCCCTGGACTGGAACAACATCGCCGGCGCGGATGTGAATCTGAATGCGTTACTGACACGCCTCAACGGCGGCGTCGTGGTCAGCGATCCCAGCCAGGTGCTCAACGCCAACATCACCCTGGGTCAGCTGCAGGCGGCGCTGGTGTCGGTGCTGCAGGCCGACGGCAACACGCTGGCGGCCAACGCGCTCAACCTGCTCACGCCGTCGCTGAGCGGCCTCACCGGCAACATCCGCCTGGCCGACCTGATCCAGGTGAGCCTGCCGCCCGGTTCGCTGGCCAACGTCAATCTGGACGTGCTGGATCTGATCACCGGCGGGGTGCAGCTGTACAACTTCCGCAATGTTCTGACCACCCCCACACCGGTTACCCTCACCACCGCGCAGCTGGCCCCGCTCGGCCTGGGTGGCCTGGCCAACGTGCGCGTCTGGGCGCAGGTAGTGGAGCCGCCGGTGTACAACTGCGGGCCGGTCGGCACCGGCTTCCACAGCGCGGTAATCCGCCTCAAGTTCGATTTCGACGTCGTCCAGGGGCTGGACGTCGCGCCGCTGGTGTCGGCGCTCAACGGGCTCAACGTAGGCGGCCTGGTGTCGCTGGCTGGCACCAGCATCACCGCCTCGCTGCTGCACCTTTCGGTGTATGCCGACATCGCCCGTGCCGAGGGGACCATCAATGCGGTCAACCTGGCCAGCAACGCGGTGACCCTGCAGGCGCGACCGGGCCTGGTCAACCTGTACATCGGCACGATCAGCGATGCGGTGTTCTTCAACCGTACCGCCGTGCTCACCCCGGCCAGCGTCACCCCGATCAATGCCACCTCGCTGGCAGTCACGGTGGGCGTCAACCTGCTCAGCGGCCTGAAGGTCGCCGACGTCGATGTACCGCTGACAGTGTCGGTGCGTGCGGTTGCCACCGGGACCCCCTCAACACAGTCGGTGGTGTTCAATGGCCCCTATCCGCAGACGCGTACGCTGACCAGCGGCACGGTCACGGCCACGTCGCTGGTCACTTCGCTGGTCAATTCACTGGAGCTGCAGATCACCAGCGGTACGCCCGTGGTCCGGCTGGTCAACAACCTGATCACGCTGCCCGTGCCGGTGAACAGCATCGTCAATGCGCTGGTGACCGCCCTGCAGCAGCCACTGAGAGGGGTGGTGAACGCGGTTGTCGCGCCCGTGCTGGCCGCAGTGCTGGGCGGGGTGGTCGACAACCTGCTGGGCCTGCTCGGCATCCGCATCGGCCAGGCGGTGTTCACGGTAGAGAGCATTTCGCAGAGTTGCGCGGCTACCGTGCAGCTGGTCAAAACGCTGGCGCCTACGACCGACACCGGGCTGTTCAACCTCAGTGTCGCGCAGGGCGCCACGATACTGGCCAGCGTAGCCAATGTCGGCAACAACGGCGCCACCACGGCGGTCGTGACTACCCCGGGTACGGTCTACACCCTGGCTGAAACCGCGGGTACGGCCACCGTGCTGGCGCGCTATGCCAGCACCTGGGAGTGCAAGGATCAGGCCGGCACCACGCTGACCAGCGGCACCGGGCAGAACTTCACCTTCACATCGCCTGCGTTGTCCGCCCAGCCCCTCAACGTGGTCTGCCGCATCACCAATCGAACGCGCCAGGCAGATCTGTCGATCACCAAGTCCGATGGCAGCGGCACCTATACCCCGGGCGGCACGGCCAGCTACGTCATCACCGTCAGCAATGCCGGGCCGGATCCGGTCACTGCCGCGCAGGTGACCGATACGTTGCCGGCGGGCGCCACGCTGAGTGCGCCGTGGAGCTGCGCTGCCTCGGCGGGCAGCGTCTGCAGTGCCGCCAGTGGCGGTGCGGCCGGCGGCAACAGCGTCAGCCTCGGGGTCGATCTGATCAACGGCGGGCAGGCCACGATCACCGTGCCGGTCAGCTTCAGCGCGGATCCCGCCGCGTACTAGTCGTACCCACCCGGAGTGCCACCGTGGTGGTGGCGCTTCGAAAGCAACGACGCAACACGTAGCGCGCGGGCAGGTCCCTGCGCGCTGCTTTCGAGGATCACTGCATGCCGACCGCCAGCGCCCGCCGCTCCCTTTCCCAGCCCGCCGCCAGCCGCCTGCGCGCCCGCGCGCGGCCCCTGGCTGGCGTATTGCTGATGGCCCTGGCCACCGCCGGCGTGCATGCGCAGGCCTACCGCAACCCGCTGGTGAACACCGCCACGGTTGCCGCACCGGCCGACATTTCCGATCCCACCCCGGGCAACAACAGCAGCAGTGACAGCAATACCCTGGCGGCCACCGCGCAACTCAGCATCGTCAAGACCATCACCTCGCCGGTGCCGGTTGCGGCCGGTGCGCCCGTGCAGTACCGCATCGAGGTACGTAATGGCGGACCGTCGCAGGCCGTGGGCGCACTCCTGACCGATTCGGTGCCGACCCAGCTCACCGGCGTGACCTGGACCTGCGCGCCGGTGTCGGCCGCCACCTCCTGTTCCGCGGCGTCGGGTACCGACAGCGTCAATGTCGGGGTCAACGTCGGCGTGGGCGAGGTGCTGGTGGTGCTGGTCACGGGTACCGCGCCTGTCGTCACCCCGGCCACCATCTCGGCCAACAGCGCCACCATCACACCGCCGCCAGGCACCACCGATCCCACCCCGGGCGACAACACCGCCACCACGCCCACGATCAGCGTGCAGGCGGCGGCAATCGTCGCCAACAACGACAACTACACCGCCACGCCGATTCCGCCCGGTGCCGGTGGCACCACACCGCGCGTGTTCGCCAATGACACGCTGCGCGGGGACGCGTTCGTGGATGCGGCGGTGGTCGCCACGCTGACCACTGCGCCGGCGGGCTATTCCATCAACGCCAATGGCACCATCAGCGTGCCCGCCACCGCGGCGTCGGGCCCGGTGACGCTGACGTACCAGATCTGCGAGGCGGCTTCGCCCAGCAACTGCGCCAGCGCCAATGTGCAGCTTGTGGTGGCCCCCAACGCCGTGGACGACAGCTACGCCGTGCAGGCGGGCGCGCAGCTGGTCGGCAACGTGCGCGACAACGACAACTACGTGGTCGACTCCACGTTCACCCAGACCGCCGCACCGACACAGGGCACCCTGCAGCTTCTGACGGACGGCAACTTCACCTATACGGCCAATGCCGGTGCCACCGGCACCGATACCTTCAGTTACCAGCTGTGCCTGCCCGCGCCCAACGGCGCCGTGTGCGACACCGCCACGGTTACGGTCAACCTCACCGCGAACGTGATCGACGCGGTCAACGATGATTTCAGCGCCGGGGCCATTCCGGCTGCGGCGGGCGGCATCACGCCCAGCGTGCTCACCAACGACACATTCAATGGCGCTGCGGTTGATCCGGCCACCCTGACCACGACCCTGATCACCGCACCGGCGGGTTACACGATCAACGCCGGTGCGATCAGCGTGCCGGCGAACGCCGTGGCGGGTCCGGTCAGTCTGGCGTACCGCATCTGCGTCACCGCTGCGCCCACGTTGTGCGATACCGCCACGGTGCAGGTGGTGGTGGGCCCGAATGCGCTGGACGATGCCATCACCACGCCCGGCGCCGGGCAGCCGGTATCGGGCAGCGTGGCTGGCAACGACAACACCCCGGCCGGCTCCGCGTTCACCGCAGCGGGTGCGGCCGCGACCCAAGGTACCGTCGTCCTCAACGCGGATGGTTCCTTTACCTACACGCCCAATGCCGGGGCCAGTGGCACCGATACGTTCGGCTACTCGGTGTGCCTGCCGGCCCCCAATGGCGGCGTCTGCGATACCGCAGTCGTCACCGTGACCCTGGGCGCCAATGCGCTGCTGGCCAACGATGACCTGTTCCCGACTCCAGTCCCGGCCCTCACCGGCGGCAGTACCCCCAGCGTACTGGGCAACGACACCCTCAATGGCGTCGTGGTCACCCCGGGCACCGTCACCGCTACCCTGCAGGGTGCGGTGGCCGGTTTCAGCCTGGATCCCACCAGCGGTGTGATCACCGTAGCGGCCGGCGTTCCGGCCGGTGCCACCGCGCTGAGTTACCAGCTCTGCGAGAACGCGGCTCCTGCCAACTGCAGCACCGCCAACGTGCAGGTGCTGGTCAGCCCGGCGGCGCAGCCGGACAGCTTCAATCTCCAGTCCGGCCAGGCGTTCAGCGGCAATGTCGGCACCAACGATGCGCCGCCGCCCAACGCGGTATTCGCCGCGCTGAGCCAACCGACCCTGGGCACGCTGGTCTTCAACAGCGACGGCAGTTTCACTTACACATCGGCCGCCGGCAGCGCCGGCACCGATACGATCACCTACCAGGTGTGCCTGCCCGCGCCAAACAGCGGCGTGTGCGCGACCACCACGGCCGCGTTCGTCATCGCCGCCAACACCGTCGATGCGGTGGACGATACATTCACCACGCCTGCGATCTCGCCGGTCACCGGCGGCAGCACGCCGTCGGTACTGGGCAACGACCTGTACAACGCCGCGCCCGCCTCCGCTGCGCAGGTCACCCTGAGCCTGACCGGCACCGCGCCGCCGGGTTACACCATCACCAGCGCCGGGGTGATCAACGTCCCGGCCGGTGCCGCCGCCGGTGCGGTGAGCATCAGCTACGAGCTGTGCGAAGCCGGTACCACCAGCAACTGCGATACCGCAGCAGTCGCGCTGCTGATCGCTCCCGCGGCTGCCGACGACAGCTACACCACGTCGGCCGCCCAGCCGCTGGTGGGCGATGTCAGCATCAATGACAACGCGCCTGCCGGTGCGGCCTATACGGTGCTCACCCCACCGGCAGCCGGTACCTTCTCCCTGCAGCCCGACGGCAGCTTCAGCTACACGCCTGCCGGCGCAGGCGTCCAGACTCTGCAGTACCAGGTCTGCCTGCCGGCACCGGATGCCGGAACCTGCGCCACCGGTACGGTGAGCATCAACGTCATCGCAAACACCCTCGATGCGGTGGACGACAACTTCCGCACGCCGGTGTTCGCCCCCGGCGCCGGCGGCACCACCCCGAGCGTGCTCGGCAACGACACCTTCAACGGCGCCGCGGCGAACCCGTTGCAGGTCACCGTGAACCTGGTCGGCGCACCGGCCGGTTTCAGCATCGATGCGGGCGGCGTGATCACCGTGTCCGGGTTCGCACCCGCCGGCGCCGCCACGCTTGCCTATGAACTGTGCGAACTGGGCTCCACCAGCAACTGTGACACCGCGGCAGTACAGGTGCTGATCGCCCCGGATGCATTCGACGACACCGCCTCGGTCACCGGCACCCAGCCGGGCAGCTTCAACCTGGCCGCCAACGACAACGTGCCGGCCGGTGCGACGTTCACCATCGCGGTTGCGCCGACCAAGGGTACCGCCGTGCTGGCCGCCGATGGCAGCCTGCAGTACACGGCCACGGCGGGCCAGAGCGGGGCCGACACGCTCAGCTACCAGGTGTGCCTGCCCGCGCCCGATGGCACCACCTGCGATACCGCGCAGGTGACCATCAGCATCGCCGCCGCCGCGCTGGTGGCGGTGAACGACGATTACAGCGCCAGTCCGATTCCGCCCAGTGGCGGCAGTACGCCCAGCGTGCTGCTCAACGACACCTTCAACGGCGCGCCCATCGTGCCCGGCACCACCCCGGTCATTGCATCGCTCACCACTCTCGTGACGGGCTACAGCATGGCTACCGACGGTGTGATCTCGGTCGCCGCCGGTACGCTGCCGGGCTCCGTGGCGCTGAACTACCAGGTCTGCGAAGCCGCGCTGCCCAGCAACTGCGCTACGGCCACCGCGGTAGTGGTGACGAGTCCCGACGCGGTCGATGACAGTTTGCCAGCCACCGCCGGCGCCACCACCGTACTCAACGTGCTGGCCAATGATGTCGCCCCGCTTGCCCCGGTGGTGAGCGTGACCGTGCAACCGACCAGCGGCACTGTCGCGGTCAATGGCGACGGCAGCATCAGCTACACCCCGACCGGTGCGTTTGTCGGCCCGGACACCTTCACTTACCAGCTGTGCCTGCCGGCACCACACGGCACTGTGTGCGATACCGCCACCGTGGCGCTTACGGTGACCGCCACCACGCTGGTTGCGGTGAATGACGATTTCACCGGCATCCCGATTGCGCCGGCCGCAGGCGGCAGCACCCCCAGCGTGCTGCTCAATGACACCTTCAACGGCGCAGCGATCGTGCCTGGCACCACGCCGGTCACCGCGTCGCTGCTCAGCCCTGTGACGGGCTACACCATGGCCGCCACGGGCGTGGTCAGCGTGGCGCCGGGCACCACGCCCGCAGCGGTCACGTTGAGCTACCAGGTGTGCGAGACCGCCTTGCCGACCAACTGCGCCGCCGCCACGGCCGTGGTGGCGGTCGCTCCTGACGCGATCGATGACGCCCTGCCGGCCACGGCCGGCACCACCACCGTGCTCAACGTGCTGGCCAACGATGCGGCACCGCTGAATCCGGTGGTCACCATCGCGTCGGCGCCAGCCAACGGCACCGCCGTGGCCAATGGTGATGGCAGCATCAGCTACACCCCGACCGGCGCGTTCGTCGGCGCGGACAGCTTCACCTACCAGGTGTGCCTGCCCGCGCCGGGCGGCAGTGTCTGCGACACCGCTACCGTCAGCGTCAACGTCAGTGCGACCACGCTTACCGCCGTGGCCGATGACTTCACGTCAACGCCGATCGCGCCGGCCACCGGCGGCAGCACCACCAGCGTGCTGCTCAACGACACCTTCAGCGGTGCGCCGATCATTCCCGGTACCACCGCCGTGACAGCGTCGCTGTCCACGCCGGTCACCGGTTACAGCATGGATGCCAACGGGGTGATCACCGTGGCGCCGGGCACCCCCCCGGCTGCGGTCACCCTGAACTACCAGGTGTGCGAAACCGCAGTGCCCACCAACTGCGCCGGGGCCACGGCCGTGGTCGCCGTGAGCCCGGTCGCGGTGGACGATGTCCTGCCCGCCGCCGCGGGCAGCGCCACGGTGCTCGCCGTCACCGCCAACGACACCTTGCCGGCCAACCCGACCATCACCGTCGCGGTTGCGCCGACCAACGGCACCGCCGTGGTCAACGGCGATGGCACCATCACATACACGCCCGTCGCCGGCTTCACCGGTGCGGACAACTTCACCTACCAGGTGTGCCTGCCGGCACCGGGCGCAGCGGTCTGCGATACCGCTTCGGTTGCGGTCACTGTCAGCGTCACCGGCCTGACCGCGGTCAACGACGACTTCACGGCAACGCCCATCGCGCCGGCGGCCGGTGGCAGCACCGCCAGCGTGCTGCTCAATGACACCTTCAACGGTGGGGCCATCGTGCCCGGCACTACGCCGGTCACCGCCACGCTGCTTACCACCGCCACCGGTTACACGATGGCGGCCGACGGTGTTGTCACCGTGGCGCCGGGTACCACGCCAGCAGCGATCACGCTGAACTACCAGGTATGCGAGAACGCGGCACCGACCAACTGCGCCAGCGCTGCGGTCCAGGTTGCCGTGCGCCCCGAGGCGGTGGCCGATGCGCTGCCGGCCACCGCCGGGACCACCACCGTGCTGAACGTCCTGGTCAACGATGCCGCACCGCTGAACCCGGTCGTCACCATTCCGACCGCGCCGACCAGCGGTACCGCGGTGGTCAACGGCGACGGCACCATCAGCTACACGCCCACTGCCGGTTTCACCGGTCCCGACAGCTTCACCTACCAGCTGTGCCTGCCCGCGCCGGGCGCCAGTGTCTGCGATTCCGCGACGGTGAGCATCACCGTGAGTGCCACCACGCTGACCGCTGCGGCCGACGACTTCACCGCCACACCCATCGCGCCAGCCGCCGGTGGCAGCACCGCCAGCGTGCTGCTCAACGACACCTTCAATGGGGCACCGATCGTGCCCGGGACCACGGCGGTAAACGCCTCGCTGGTAACGCCGGTGACCGGCTACAGCATGGCGCCCAATGGCGTGGTCACGGTTGCCCCGGGCACCACGCCGGCGGCCACCACGCTCAGCTACCAGGTATGCGAAATCGCCGTTCCCACCAACTGCGCCCAATCCACTGCCGTGGTGGCGGTCAGCCCGGTGGTGGTGGATGACACCCTCAACGCCGCTGCCGGCACTACCACGGTGCTCAACGTCACCGTCAACGACACGCTGCCGACCAACCCCACCATCACCGTGTCGGTTGCACCGGCCAATGGCACCGCGACGGTGAACGGCGATGGCACCATCAGCTACACGCCCAACGCCGGTTTTACCGGTTCCGACAGCTTCACCTACCAGGCCTGCCTGCCGGCGCCCGCTGCCGGGGTCTGTGACACCGCCACCGTGACGCTGACGGTTGCCGCCACCTCGGTGACGGTGGTGAACGATGACTTCACCGGCACCCCGATCGCGCCGGCCGCCGGCGGCAGCACCGCCAGCGTGCTGCTCAACGACACCTTCAACAGCACGCCGATCGTGCCCGGCACCACGCCGGTGACGGCGTCGCTGATCAGCCCGGTCGCCGGCTACAGCATGGCGGCCAATGGCGTGGTCAGCGTCGCCGCGGGCACCACCCCGGCGGTGGTAACCCTCAGCTACCAGGCATGCGAAAACGCGGTGCCCAGTAACTGCGCGCAGGGTACCGCCGTGGTTGCGGTCAGCCCGGTCGCGGCCGACGACGCCTTGTCGGCTGCTGCGGGCACAACCACCGTGCTCAACGTCGCCGCCAATGACACGCTGCCGACCAACCCCACCATCACCGTGTCGGTTGCACCGGCCAACGGCACCGCCGTGGTCAATGGCGATGGCACCATCAGCTACACCCCGAGCGGACCCTTCACCGGCGCGGACAGCTTCACCTACCAGGTGTGCCTGCCGGCCCCCGGCGCGGGAGTGTGCGACACCGCCACCGTCAGCCTGACCGTGACGGCCAGTGCGCTGGTCGCAGTGGGCGATGACTTCAGCGCCACCCCGGTCGCGCCCTCCGGAGGCAGCACCACCAGCGTGCTGCTCAACGACACCTTCAACGGCGCACTGATCGTGCCGGGCACGACGCCGGTGACCGCGTCGCTGGTCAGCGCGGTGCCGGGCTACAGCATGGCCGCCAACGGGGTGGTGACGGTGGCACCGGGCACAGTGCCCGCCGCCACCACGCTCACCTACCAGGTCTGCGAGAACGCACAGCCGACCAACTGCGCGCAGGCCACGGCCGTGGTGGCGGTGCGTCCCGACGCGGCCGATGACACCCTGCCTGCCGGCAGTGGTACCACCGTGCTCAACGTGGCGGCCAACGACACGTTGCCGCCGGGTCCGGTGTTCACCGTGTCGGTGCCACCCACCAATGGCACCGCCGTGGTCAACGGCGACAACACCATCAGCTACACGCCCAATGCTGGGTTCACCGGCACCGACAGCTTCACCTACCAGGTGTGCCTGCCCGCGCCCAACCTCAACGTGTGCGATACCGCCACGGTCAGCGTGACGGTCACGGCGGCGCTGCTGGATGCCGTGGACGACACCGCCACCAACGTGCCGGCCACCGGCGCGCTGGGCCTGCTCAACGTGTTCGCCAACGACACCTTCAATGGCGCGGCGCTCGATCCGGCCACGGTGCTGCTGACCCCGAACAACACCACGGCGCTGACCATCCAGCCCAACGGCAGCCTGGACGTGGCAGCAGGCACGCCCGGCGCCACCTACACCACCACCTATCGCCTCTGCCTGGTGGCACAGCCGACGGTGTGCGATATCGGTACGGTGTCGGTCACCCTGGCCACCACGCCCGGCCTGCTGGACGCGGTGGATGACACGGTGGCCAACGTACCGGCTGCCGGTGCCAGTGGCGTGGCCAACGTGCTGGCCAACGACACCTACAACAGCGCCGCGCTCGACCCGGCCACGGTGGTGCTGACCCCGGTCAACACTGCTGCGCTGACCATCCAGGCCAATGGCAGTGTGGATGTGGCAGCCGGTACGCCCGGCACCACCTACACCACCACGTACCAGATCTGCCTGGTGGCACAGCCTGCCGTGTGCGATGTGGGCACCGTATCGGTCACCCTTGAAGCGGCCGGTGCGCTGGTCGCCGCCGACGACACCGTGCCTGGCGTCCCGCCGGGCGGGGCGACCGGCGTGACCAACGTGTTGACCAACGACACCTTGAACGGCGCACCGGTGGATCCGACTGCGGTGGTGCTGACCCCGACCAACACCGCCGCGCTGACCATCCAGCCCGACGGCAGTGTCGACGTCGCCGCCGGTGCCCCCGGCACGACCTACACCACCACCTACCAGATCTGCCTGGTGGCGCAGCCCACGGTGTGTGCGGTGGGTACGCTGTCGGTCACGCTGGCGGCAGCACCGAACAGCGTGCCGGTGGCCAACAACGACCAGGCCAGCACTCCGCAGGACATCCCGGTCGACGTGCCGGTACTGGCCAACGACCTGGCCAACGGCGCTCCGGTCGACCCGGATACGGTGGTGGTAACCATCACCGCTGCGCCGACCATGGGCACCGCGGTGGTGCTGCCAGGTGGCAGCGTGCGCTACACCCCGATGACCCACTACAGCGGCGCCGACAGCTTCACCTACACCGTCTGCAGCCAGGCCTCGCCGTCCACCTGCAGCAGCGCCACGGTCAGCGTGCAGACCGGCCTGAACGACGTGGATGTGGTGGACGAGAACATCACCGTGCTCAGCGGTACCACCACCACCGTACCGTTGCTGGACAACCTGACCACCAGCGGCGCGCGCATCAACCCCGCGTCGATGCGGCTGGGCCGTGCCGCCTCCAGCGGCCGGGCGACCTGCGGCAACGGCGAGTGCGTCTACACCGCCTTCGTGGGCTACAGCGGCCTGGACAACTTCAGCTACAACATCTGCGACACCTCGATGCCCACCCCGGTGTGCGTGGAGGGCTGGGTGAATGTGGTGGTTACCGCCGACGCGGTGGTCCTGCGCCTCACCAAGCAGGCCACCCAGCGCAGCGTGCAGGTAGGCGACGTGGTGCGCTATGTGGTGACCGTGGAGAACATGGGCGACTTCGATGCCCTGGGCGTGACCCTGCTCGACACCCTGCCGAGTGGCTTCACCTTCATTCCGGGTGGATTCGAAGCCCGCGATGCCGACAACGCCGCACGTGCCAGCGGCGTGGCACCGCTGCGGATCGATGGACTGGATATCCCGGCGGGTGGCTCGGCGACGCTGGTGTACTACCTGCGGGTAGGGGCGGGTGTCGGCTTGGGCGTGCACACCAACCGCATCACCGCAGCCGATGTGCTGGGTACCACCATCAGCAACGTGGCCTCGGCCGACGTGGAGGTTGTCGGCGATCCGCTGCTGGATGAGAGCCTGGTGATCGGCAGCGTGTTCGACGACCGCAACGGAAACGGCGTGCAGGATGCCGGTGAGCGCGGAATACCCGGCGTGCGCGTGGTGTCGGTGGAAGGCCTGGTGATCGAAACCGACGCCTACGGCCGCTACCACCTGGTCGGCATCAACGGCGGCCAGGCGCGCGGACGCAACTTCATCCTCAAGGTCGACCCCAGCACCTTGCCGGGTGAGGCGCGCTTCACCACCCGCAACCCCTTGGTGCGGCGGATCACCCCGGGGCTGCCGGTGCGCTTCGACTTCGGTGTCGCGTTGCCGGAAGGACGCATGGGGGCAGGACCACCGCCATCGGTGCTCGAGGTCGGCGAAGGACTGTTCGTTCCCGGCCAGGCCACGCTCGGCCCGGCGGCTGAAGCGGTGCTGGCGCATGCCGCCCGCACGCTGCAGGCGCAGGGCGGTGGGCAGCTCAACGTGGCCGTGGGGCAGGCCACGCCCGAACTGGCCGCACGGCGTGCCGATGCGTTGCGGCAGGCATTGCTGCCACGCCTTCCGGCCGACGTTGCCGCCCGTGTGCAGGTCCAGGTGCAGCCTACTGCGCCGGCCCGCCCCGCCACCCGTGCGGATCGCTGAGGAGATGCCCATGATCAACAAGACCTCACTCAGCCCCTTGGTGCTCCTGCTGGTGCTGTGGCTGCCGACCAGCCACGCGCAGGCCCCGCAACCCGTGCCGGAGGTGCCCACCACGCTGTGCGGCGTGGATGGCTGCCGCCAGGGCAACGACCTGCTGCTGCAGGTGCACCCGGCGGCGGATGCGCCGTCCGATCCGACGGCGCCCAGCGCGTTCGTGCCGGCGCCCAATGGCGCCTCGGCCACCGAGCTGCCCGACGGCGCGGTGGTGTGGGCCACCGAAGACCCGGCACTGTCGGCGCCGGTGCTCAACGTACAGACCGGTTCGATGGCCCCGTTCGAGAACGGACGCCTGACCAAACCGCTGCGCTTCCATGGCTACAACAACTACGCTTCGTTCATCGAACGACTGGAAGTGGTGATCTATCGCGGCAGCGACACCGACCTCGTCACGCCGTTGGCGCGCATCGAAATGCCGGTCGACTACGTGGGCAATACCGAATGGGATGGCCAGCTGCCGGAAAACCTGAACCTGCGCGTCGGCGACGACCTGCAGTACATCGCCCGCGCGTACGGCCGTGATGGCTCCTTCGATGAAACCAACGCCCAGCGCTTCCAGCTGGTGCTGCCCACCGATTACGAACGTGGCACCCAGCTGGTGCGTGACAACGTGCAGCGCACCCTCGGCCGCGTGCTCGACGGCGACGATGCACAGGCCCAGCAGCTGAGCAATGCGATCTATGGCCAGAACGCGCTGCGCCAGCAGAACATCCCGATCTACGGTTCGCGGGTGCGCATCTACGGGCGTGGCCTGAGCCCCAACGCACGGGTGCTGATCAATGGCCTGAGCTTCCCGGTGGACCTCGAGCAGAAGTTCGCCGCCGAGTTCCTGGAGCCGATCGGCCAGCACCGCTATTTGGTGCAGGTGGAAGCGATGGATGCGCCCACCCTGACCCGCACGCTGGACGTGGAGGTCACCGGCAGCTACCGGTTCCTGGTGGCACTGGCCGACGTGACGTTGTCGAGCAACACCGCCAGCGGCAACCTGGACCCGCTGGCTGCCGACCGCGACCAGGACGACAGCTTCCTCAGCGAAGGCCGGCTGGCGTTCTACCTGAAGAGCAAGCTTCGTGGCAAATACCTGGTCACTGCCCAGGCCGACACCTACGACCGCGAACTGAAGCGGCTGTTCGACGGCTTCCTGGATGCCGATGCGCGCGATGTGTTCCGCCGGCTGGACCCGGACCAGTACTACCCGGTCTACGGTGATGACTCCACCACGTATCGCGACGTCGATACGCAGGGCAGGTTGTACGTGCGCGTGGACTGGGACCAGAACCAGGCGCTGTGGGGCAACTTCGCCACCGGCTTCACCGGTACCGAGTACGGCCAGTACGTGCGTTCGTTGTATGGCGCGGCCGTGAGCTGGCGCTCGCGTGCCACCACCCCCTTGGGCGATCCACGCTCGCTGCTGAAGGCGTTTGGATCCGAAGCGCAGTCCGCGCTGGGCCACAGCGAGTTCCTCGGCACCGGCGGCAGCCTGTACTACCTGCGCCACACCGACCTGCTGCCCGGCTCGGAGCAGGTGGTGCTGGAGGTGCGCGACCGTACCACCGGCCGCACCGAAGTGCGCACCAACCTGCAGCGGGGCGTGGATTACGAGATCAACGAGATCCAGGGCCGACTGTTCCTGACCCGCGCGCTGTCGCAGATCACCCGTGAGAACGTGCGCACGTTGACCCGGGATACCCCGCTGGACGGCTACGACCAGCTGCTGCTGGTGGATTACGAGTACATCCCGGTGGGCTTCAGCACCGACGATGTCAGCGCCGGCCTGCGCGGCAAGCAATGGCTGGGCGACCATGTGGCGATCGGCGGCACCTACGTCGATGAAAACCGCAGTGGCGACGACTACAGCCTGATGGGCGCCGACCTCACCCTGCAGGCCGGGCGTGGCACCTACCTCAAGCTGGAGCAGACCCGTACCGAAGCCACTGCGGCGCCGATCTTCTATTCGGACAACGGCGGCCTGAGCTTCATCCAGCGCAACCCGGTCAGCGGTGACCGCAAGGGCGATGCCCGCGCGGTGGAAGCGCGCGCCAACCTGCGCGAGCTGGGCTGGACCAGGCAGGACTGGAGCATGGGGGCCTGGTGGCGCGACGTGGATGCCGGTTTCTCGGTCTCGCGCATGGACAGCGGGCTGGCGCTGGAAGAATACGGCGCAGAGTTCCTGGGGTACTTCACCGACAACCTGAGCCTGTACGGCCGGCACAGCCGCGCCGAACGCGGTGAGGTGGCGGTGGAGCAGTCGCAGCTCACGATGGACTGGCGGCTGGGCAACGATGGCCAGCTCGGTGCCGAACTGCGCCGGGTACGCGAGGAAAACGCCGGCACCGATGTGGACGGCACGCTGGCGGCGCTGAGCTACCGGCAGCGCTTCGGTGCCAAGTGGGAGCTGTACGGAGTAGGGCAGCTGACCGTGGATGACGACAGCGGCGCCTACGAGAAGAACGACCTGGCCACACTGGGCGCACGCTACCTGTTCGGCAACCGCTCCAGCCTGGGCGCGGAAGTGAGCAGCGGCAGCCGCGGCGATGGCGCGAAGCTGGAGGGCGAATACTGGATGACGCCCGAGCACAGCTTCTACGGCAACTACAGTTACAGCACCGACCGCACCACCACCGACCCGCTGTATGACACCGGGCTGCAGTCGGGCTGGACGCTGGGCCAGCGCTGGCGCCTGAGCAACCAGGTCAACGTGTTCAACGAAAGCCAGTACCTCAAGGACCGCCGCGACGACAGTGCCGGGCTGGTACACACCTTCGGCATGGACTTCTACCCCGCGCAGGGCTGGACGCTGGGCTTCAGCGTGATGGATGGCGAGCTGGATGCCACCACCGGGCGGGTTGACCGCCGCGCGTACAGCGTCAACGGCGGGCGGACCGATGCGAACACCCAGTGGACCAGCAAGCTGGAGTACCGCCGCGATGAAGGCGCTGAAGACCGCCGCCAGTGGGTGACCACCAACCGTCTGCTGTACAAGGTCAACGAGGACTGGCGCATCGCGTTGCGCGCCAACTACGCCGACACCGACGACAGGCGCAACCCGCTCGCTGACGCCAAGCTGGTGGAATCCAACCTGGGGTTCGCCTGGCGCCCGCACGACAACACGCGCTGGGCGGCGTTCGGCAAGTACACCTATCTGTACGACGTGGCGTCGCTGGGCCAGGAAGGCGGCAACGTGTATGACCAGAAATCGCAGATCGTCTCGTTCGAAGGCGTCATGCAGGTCAGTGACCGTTGGGAGCTGGCCGGCAAGCTGGCCGGGCGTTGGGGCGACTATCGCACCGGCCGCGGCGAGGGCGAATGGCTGGACAGCCGGGTGAACTTCTCGGCACTGCAGCTGCGCTACCGGCTGTTCTCCCAGTGGGAAGCCCTTGCCGAGTATCGCTGGCTGGATGTGCGCGAGGGCGGCGACAGGAAGGGCTGGCTGGTGGGCGTGGATCGCCAGGTGGGGCAGAACTTCAAGATCGGCGCGGGGTACAACTTCACCGAGTTCAGTGATGACCTGACCGAGCTGCGGTATGAGGCGAAGGGGTTCTTCTTGAATCTATCCGGATATTACTAGGCGTCGGTGGGTTCTGGCCTGCCACCCATGGGGTGGCACTACCGGGCGTTGCGGCTTCGGCTGTCGGCTTCGGTGGGGTTCCGGTGCCGTGCATCTGCTTGGGGGCTTTTGGGGGCGTTCAGGCGTTGGCGGGTGCCGGCGCTGAATGCCTGGCAACGCTTTCATCCTGAATGGGTGTCTTTTGGTGGGATTGTCCTGCCCAAAACGACGTGCTTGTGACGTTTTTGCCTATATCCCATTGATTTACAATGGAATCTGACGCGGCGCGGCCCACTCGCAACTGTCACCATTTCGCGGTACGTTAGGGGCCTGATCTGCGCCAGCGTTTCACCCACGGAACGCTGGAACTTTTTGAACTGTCAGCAGTCCAAATACGGGACTGATAAGATGACCCCTATGAGCCAGAACATGTCTACTGCCCTTGTGGCAAACAATCTTCCGATTCCCAGTGCGCTCGGTTCGCTGGACGCCTACATCGGCGCCGTGCACCAGATCCCGGTGCTGACGGTCGATGACGAGCAGGACCTGGCCCGCCGCTTCCGCGACGAGCAGGACCTGGACGCCGCGCGCGAGCTGGTCCATTCCCACCTGCGCTTCGTGGTGCACGTGGCCCGTGGCTACAACGGCTACGGCCTGCAGCTGGGCGACCTGATCCAGGAAGGCAACATCGGCCTGATGAAGGCCGTGAAGCGCTTCGACCCGGACATGGGCGTTCGCCTCGTGTCGTTCGCGGTGCACTGGATCCGTGCCGAAATGCACGAGTTCATCCTGAAGAACTGGCGCATCGTCAAGGTCGCCACGACCAAGGCGCAGCGCAAGCTGTTCTTCAACCTGCGCAAGTCCAAGACCCGCCTGGGCTGGTTGAACGCGGCCGAAGTCACCGCTGTCGCCAAGGACCTCAACGTGTCCGAACGCGAAGTGCTGGAAATGGAATCGCGCCTGTCCGGCCGCGATGTCGGTTTCGATGCGCCCAGCGATGACGACAACGAGCATGCGCCGCCGTCGCCGGCTGCGTTCCTGGTCGCCAACGACGAAGATCCGTCGATGGCCTATGAGCGTGCCGACAGCGAAGACAACCAGCTGCAGCTGCTGCGCGAAGGCCTGGCCGAGCTTGACGCACGCTCGCGCGACATCATCCGTCGCCGCTGGCTGGACGCCGACAGCAAGGTCACGCTGCAGGAGCTGGCCGATGAGTACGGTGTGTCCGCCGAACGCATCCGCCAGGTCGAAGCGAACGCGCTGAAGAAGATGAAGGCGCTGTTCACCGCGTAATGCGGCGTCCAACGCAGTACACAGAAAACCCGGCGTTGCCGGGTTTTTTGTTGCTTCGAGCGTGCCCACCAACGGTGGGCACCTGCCGGGTAGCGCCCGACCGTTGGCCGGGCGCCGCGGCGATCATGCCCGCTCGCGGGCGATCGCGCGCCAGCCGATGTCGTTGCGGTGGAACTCGTTGTCCCACGACACCTTCGCCACGCCGGCATACGCATTGGCCTGCGCGTCGCCCACGCTGTCGCCCAGCGCGGCCACGCACAGCACACGGCCGCCGGCGCTGAGCACCTGGCCCTGCGCGTCCAGCGTGGTGCCGGCATGGAACACCTTGGCTGTAGACGGCACCTGGTCCAGGCCGTGGATGACGTCACCGGTGATCGGCGCCTCCGGGTACGGCGAGGCCGCCATCACCACGCCCAGGGAAGGACGCGGATCCCACTGCGCCTGCACCGTGTCCAGGCGTGCATCGATTGCCGCTTCCACCAGCTCCACCAGGTCCGACTGCAGGCGCAGCATCACCGGCTGGGTTTCCGGGTCGCCGAAGCGCACGTTGAATTCAATTACTTTCGGCGCGCCGCTGGCATCGATCATCAGTCCGGCATAGAGAAAACCGGTGAACGGGATGCCATCGGCGATCATGCCCTGCACGGTGGGATTCACCACCTCGCGCATCACCCGTGCATGCACTTCATCGGTGACCACAGGCGCGGGCGAATACGCCCCCATGCCGCCGGTGTTCGGGCCGGTATCGCCGTCGCCCACCCGCTTGTGGTCCTGCGAGGTGGCCATCGGCAGCGCCGTGGTGCCATCGACCATCGAGATGAAGCTGGCTTCCTCGCCATCCAGGAACTCCTCGATCACCACGCGCGCGCCGGCATCGCCGAACGCATTGCCCGACAGCATGTCGCGCACCGCGTCTTCGGCCTCCTGCTGCGTCATCGCCACGATCACGCCCTTGCCGGCGGCCAGGCCATCGGCCTTCACCACGATCGGTGCGCCCTTCTCGCGGATGTAGGCCAGCGCCGCGTCCACCTCGGTGTGCACCGCGTAGAACGCGGTGGGGATGTTGTGGCGGGCCAGGAAGTCCTTGGCATACGCCTTGCTGCCCTCCAACTGTGCCGCTGCGGCGGTGGGCCCGAAGATGCGATGGCCAGCAGCGCGGAAGCGATCCACCACGCCAGCCACCAGCGGCACTTCCGGGCCGACCACGGTCAGCCCGACGCCTTCGGCCTGCACCAGCGCCAGCAGCCCGTCGAGGTCGGTGACTTTGACCGGCACGTTGCGGCAGCCGGCCTCGGTGGCGGTGCCCGCATTGCCCGGTGCAACCAGCACCTCGGTGACACGGGACGACTGGGCCAGCTTCCAGGCCAGGGCATGTTCACGGCCGCCGGAGCCGATGACGAGGATCTTCAAGGCAGTTCTCGCAACAAAGGGGAAGAAAAAAGGGGCCCGGCAAGCACCGGACCCCTGTGATGATCAATGACGGAAGTGACGCACGCCGGTAAACACCATCGCCAGGCCGTGTTCGTCGGCCGCGGCAATCACTTCCGCGTCGCGCATGGAGCCACCCGGCTGGATCACCGCCTTGATCCCGGCGGCCGCAGCGGCGTCGATGCCGTCGCGGAACGGGAAGAACGCGTCGGATGCCATCACCGAACCTTCAACCACCAGGTTCGCGTCGGCCGCCTTGATGCCGGCGATGCGGGCCGAGTACACGCGGCTCATCTGGCCGGCGCCGACGCCGATGGTGCGGTTGTCCCTGGCGTAGACGATCGCGTTGGACTTCACGAACTTGGCCACGCTCCAGGCGAACAGCAGGTCGGTGAACTGCTTTTCGGTCGGGGCCAGCCTGCTTACCACGGTCAGTTCGTCACGGCGCATGCCCCGGTTGTCCGCGCTCTGCACCAGCAGGCCCGAGCCAATCCGCTTGGTGTCGTAATGGTTGCGGCCTTCGCCGTGCGGAATGCGCAGCACACGCACGTTGGCCTTCTTCTGCGCGTACTCCAGCGCGGCCGGTTCGTAATCCGGAGCGATCAGCACTTCCACGAACTGGCGGTCCAGGATCACCTTGGCGGTAGCAGCGTCCAGCGGCGTGTTGAACGCGATGATGCCGCCGAAGGCGCTGGTCGGGTCGGTGGCGTAGGCCAGCTCGTAGGCATCGCCGTTACCGGCGCCCACGGCTACGCCGCAGGGGTTGGCATGCTTGACGATCACGCAGGCCGGCGCGTCGAACTGGCGCACGCATTCCCAGGCGGCATCGGCATCGGCCAGGTTGTTGTAACTCAGTTCCTTGCCCTGCAGCTGCTGGAACGTGGCCAGCGTGCCGGCCACCGGCGACAGGTCGCGGTAGAACGCGCCGGCCTGGTGCGGGTTCTCGCCGTAGCGCAGGTCCATGACCTTGACGAAGCTGGAGTTCATCTGCGCCGGGAACTCGGTGCGCAGCGGCACGGCCGCCTCGGTGGCGGTCACCGCCGACAGGTAGTTGCTGATCGCCGCGTCGTACTGCGCTACGCGGTTGAACGCGGCCACCGACAATGCGAAACGCTTGGCGGCAGACAGCTTGCCATCATTGGCATCAAGCTCGGCCAGCAGCTCGGCGTACTGCGACGGATCGGTGGCCACCGCAACCCGGGCGAAGTTCTTCGCAGCAGAACGCAGCATGGCCGGGCCGCCGATATCGATGTTCTCCACTGCATCGGCCAGCGTGCAGTCCGGATTGGCGGTGACGCGCTCGAACGGGTACAGGTTCAGCACCAGCAGGTCGATCGCCGCAATGCCATGTTCGGCCATCACCGCATCATCCTGGCCGGCCCGGCCCAGCAGGCCACCGTGCACCAGCGGGTGCAGGGTCTTGACCCGGCCATCCATCATTTCCGGGAAGCCGGTGACATCGGCCACATCCCTGACCGCCAGGCCTGCGTCGCGGATGGCCTTGGCGGTACCGCCGGTGGACAGCAGCTCGACATTGCGCGCGGCCAGGGCGCGGGCCAGGTCGATCAGACCGGTCTTGTCGGAAACGGAAAGCAGGGCCCGGCGCACGGGCAGCAGATCGGAACTCATGGGGGCAGGAGATCGAAGCGGAGCGGGCCCGTATTGTAGGCCGTAAATGCCCGCCACCGGACCGTGGCCAACGTCCGGCAGGTACCCCCGCAGGCGGGCCCACCTCAGCCAGGCATCACGTAGTGATGCCGTATTCCTTCAACTTCTTGCGCAGGGTAGCGCGGTGGATGCCCAGCATCGACGCCGCGCGGCTCTGGTTGCCTTCGCAGTGGTTGAGCACTTCCACGAACAGCGGGATTTCCATTTCACGCAGGACGATCTCGTACACGTCATCCGCATCGCAGCCGTCCAGGTCGCGCAGGTAACGCCGGACCGACTGGGCCACGTGTTCGCGCAGCGGTGGCTTGGGCGCGCCACGACTAGTGTCAGGACGAGAAAGGACAGCGTTCAAGAAGGATCCCGGTGCGAAGCCAGGGCGGACCACAACCCTGGCGGAAAATTTGGAGGGGGTCAGTCTAGCGCGTGCGTGGCCGGGCCGCCACGCTCGTGGGCAGGACGCCGGGTTACAGGAACTCGAAGGTGAATGCGACGGTGGACGCGGCAGGTTCGCGGACCCGGAATGCTATCTGCGCGCTCTGGCCCGGTTCCAGTACCGCAGCGGCATCAACCGTAGGGTCCAGGTAGTCGCGAGGTGCGAACACGCGGGTACCGATCACGCGGCCATCGGCGTCGGACAGCGACAGCCGCAGCGATGGCCAGGCTTGCGCCCAGCGGGCATCGTTGCGGAAGCTGGCCTGTACCTGCAGCGCGCCGGGCTGACCGGGTACCGGCCGCACATCGCGGCTGATCATGCTGAAGGCGGCCGGCTCCCGCCAGGCCGGCAGGCTGCAGCGCAGCACGCTGCACAGGCCGCTGATCCATGGCCGGCTGCCGGCATCGGCGGCCAGGCGCGCGCGGTCGGCAAGGGCGATCTGCAAGGACAACAGCACCACAAGCCCGGTCACCAGGCCCCATTGCCAGCGCGGCGCAGGCGCTGCCGCCTGCGGCGTGCGCATGAAGCTGGGCGCTGACGTCGCCGACAGCGGGGCCGCGTTCCTGCTGGCGAGCCGCCGGAAGGCTTCATCGTCGTCGGCCACCACGGCTGCGTCATCATTGCCGACCGCCGTGCGATCGTGCGGGATGTCCGCGTCGGCCCGGCCGGTGTCCCGCGCTTCCTCGCCAGCGTGCTCGTCCGGCACCGTGTCGTCCGGCGCTGCTACCGGCGGTGGGTCGACCGCAGGCGGGGCATCGGTGGATGCACGCAGAAACGTCGCCAGCGGGCGGCGAGGGGGCGGGGTGGGCTCGGTCATCGCGTCAGGGCCGGGCGGAGGTGGTTCATTCAAGCACGGCGCACGCCGGTGATGCGCATCCAGTCGTCGTCACGCGCAACTTCAAGCTGCTCGAACCACGGTGCGTAACGCACCAGCAGTTCGTCTTCCTGCCCATGCAGGATGCCCGACAGCGCAATCCGGCCCCCCGGCGCCACGCGCGCGGCCAGCAGCTCGGCCAGCGCATCCAGCGCCGAAGCCAGGATGTTGGCCACTACCACCGGGTAGGTGGCCTGCGGTTCGTCGGCTGGCAGGTACACCTGCATGCGCTCCTGCAGCGCGTTGCGCTCGGCGTTGTCGCCCGTGGCGAGTACCGCCTGCGGGTCGTTGTCCACGCCCACTGCCTTGGCCGCGCCAAGCTTGAGCGCGGCCAGTGCCAGGATGCCCGAGCCGCAGCCGAAATCCAGCACGGTCTGCCCGGCCAGCGCGCCTTCGGCGGCCAGGGCGTCCAGCCAGCGCAGGCACAGCGCGGTGGTGGGGTGGGTGCCCGAACCGAACGCCAGGCCCGGGTCCAGCCGTACGATGGCGGCATCGGCGGCCTGTGCGGCCTCGGGCAGCTCATGGTTCCACGGCACGATCCAGGTGCGGTCGCCGAACGCCATCGGCTGGAACTGGTCGAGCCAGGCGCGCTCCCAATCTTCGTCCTCCACCGCGCGGAAACTGGCATTGCTCCATTCAAGGCCCGGGTCGAACGCCTCGAGCGCCGCCAGCAGTGCCAGCGCATTGGTGTCGGCCGGGAACAGGGCGCTGAGCACCAGATCGTTCCACAGCGGGGTTTCGCCCACGCCCGGTTCCAGGATGGCGCGCTCGTTGCTGGTGTCGGCATCGGCGTCGAGCAGGGTCACCGCCAGCGCGCCCACGTCGTCCAGCGCATTTTCATAGCGCGGCTGGGTGGCTTCGGTGCAGCGAAGGGTGAGTTCCAGGAACGGCATGGGCGGTAGGGACCTGCGGAAAACGGTGAATGCTAGACCATTGAGGGGGCTCGCGGTGACGCCCGTCTCATAAGTCGGTGAGAAGCGACGCGACGGGGCGTTCAGACAACAGGTTACGCCATTGCTAAACTCCGCATCCTGCTGTCTGTCTCCTTCGAACTGGTCCCGCCATGGCCCTCGCGCCCACGCTCAAAACCTGGCTGCTGGTGGTGCCGGCCTTGGCGTTGCTGGGGATGGTGGGTTACCGCGCGGGTGGCCGCGCGCTGCAGGCCGACCATGGATCGGCTGCGGTCAGCGAACTGCAGGTAGGTGCAACATCGGCCGCGCCGCTTCAGGCCCAGCAGTTGGCGCGCCGGTTGCTGGCCAGCGAGCGCAGCACGGCGGTGCCGTCGGGATTGCCGCTGGACATCCGCGCCGATATCGAAGGGGACACCGACCTGTTTGCCTACGCGCAGCGCCTCCGCCTGCAGGCCGCCAACGGCAATGCCGAGGCAGGCTGGATGGTCAGCCGCGTGTACGACTACTGCGCCATCTATGCGATGGACCCGGGCGGCTACCAGCTCGACAACAACGTGCTCACCGGGCTGGGCATGAACGCATCCTCACCGATGGTGCAGGCGCGCGAGCGCGTTGCACGCCGCTGCGCGGGTTTTGTCTCCAGCGACGGCCTGGGTCGTTCGTTGATTCTCACCCAACGCGTGCTGGCCGCACGCGCGGGCAACCTGGCGGCTGAAGCGGCGTTGTTCGCCGATGGCCAGCCGCTCCAGGACAGTCCCGAGTACCGCCGTGACCTCGTGGAGCGGGTGATGGACTCGCGTGATCCGGAAGCCTACATGGCCATTTCCACCGCGATGGGCCAACGCGCCAGCGGTGATGGCGCGCTGCAGGGCCTGGTAGCCGGCGATCAGTTCAGCGAACTGGCGTGGCGCCTGGCGGCGTGCGAGCTGGGCATGGCCTGTGGGCCGGACAGCGTGCTGATGAACAATTTCTGCGCGAACGGAGGGATCTGTTCGCAGGACGGTGGGCAGGACTTCGCCACTTTCGTGTATGACGCTGCGGTTTCGCGGCAAGGTGCGGGGAAAATGAAAACGTTGGTTGAGCAGTTGATCAAGCGGAGTAACCGGTCATGAATTACCGTCGATTCCTGCATGGCGCCAAGTTCTGGTTCTGGGTGGCGTTGTTCGTGGCTTACTCGGCCGGTGCCGTGGGTCTGGTCATGATCGACACCTACGATGACCGCTACCGGAAGTTGTCGAAGGTGACGCTGACCTCGGTGAAGACACAGGAAGACGTGCGCCGCGCCGGTGCCAGCCAGGTCGCCGCGGTGTACCGCGCGCAGAGCGGCATGCCGTTCGCCTCGTTGCCGGCGGGCAGCACCTTCCAGGTGGTCTGGCCGGACGGCTCGACCGAAACCATGGTGATCGTCGACCCGACGTCGTCGCTGGGCGTGGCACCGGTCAAGGACACCCAGATCACGGCGGCCGACGCCCGCCGTTGATGCAGGCGCCTGGCACCCCGGCGCCGGGGATGCCGCATCTGGTGATGCTGCCGGGGCTGGGCCCGCGCACAGGTCGCTGCTGACTACCACGATGCGCCACGCCTATCGCAGGCGGGTTTTCATTAGGCATCTTCGCTTGGACAGCGCGGGGCTGTTCCGATTTCATCGGGCACGCCTTTCCAGCGAGTTGCCCATGCCCACTACCGCCGAAGCGCATCGGCACGCCGCCGGTCGCTTCCACGCCCGTACCACCCCTGTCGCCGCTCCGTTGCCGCACCCGGTGGACCCCGTCGCCATCCGCCGTGTTGAAACGCCCATGCAGGCGCTGGCGGCGGTGCTGACGGTGACCAATGCCGCAGGGTTGCCCCTGAGCACCGCGCGGCCGCTGCCCGCGCGCCCGCCCGACTGCATTCCGGTGGCTGTCTCGCCGACCCTGCCGGGCGTGCTGCACGGCGTGGCCGGTTTGCTGCGCAGCCCGGTAACCGAGCTGTTCAGTGATACGCGCACTGCCTGGCTGCGCCATGAAGGGGTCCGTTGCGCGCCGCCACTGGGCACCGGCACCCGGGCGCTGCTGCAGGTAGCGGATGCGATTTCCACCGTTGCCGAAGCCGCCGTACTGGGCGGGCGGAGCGTGCTTGGCATGCAGGAAGCGGCGGTCGTACTCGATGCAGGCGCCGACGTGCTCGAACATCGCCCACTCGGTCGAAACGAACTGACCAACGCAGTGATGGCGCTGGGCGGCCTGCATGAATTCGAACCCGGCGCACGCGGAGGACCGGACACTGAGGAGCTCTTGCCCGCCGCCCCGTCATCGCGTGGCTCCGGCGAGAATGAAGCGCCACCGGCGCTGCCGCGGCGGACCGGCATGACGATCCGACAGACCACCGCCGAGCTGCACCACGGTCGTATCCAGGTGCGGTTTGAGGGGGCTGAACACGACCTCACCATCAGTGAGGGCCGGATGCAGGTGCTCACCGACCGTGGCGCCGTCGATGTGATGTTCGATACCGGCGATTGGCAGTGGAAACGCGCACCGACCGCACGGCCGGCAGCGTCCGGGGCGAGTCGCCCGGGCAGCTCCATCCCGTTGTTCGATCACGTGGCCGGGCATGTGCATCAGCAGGCGGCGATGGAACATGCCCGGCTGCGCCTGGACCTGCTGGGGCCCGACGGCATCCTGTACTACACCGATCCGGCGACGGAGCTGGCGGGCAACGCCGTATGCGTGGATGGGCGCTATTACGCCGCCACGCTGACCGAGGGCCTGGGCCTGCGCATCGGTGCGCTGGAACTGGTCAAGCGCGACGGTGTGTACCAGCTGCGCGAGCAGGCCCCCCGACCCGTCCGCACACTGCGCTGCCGCCGCGCACCGGGCGACGCCTGCGCCGCGCTGCCGCCGGAGTTCTCGCCGGAGCTGTCCCGTCGACTGGAGGCCCATCATGGGCAGGCGCTGGGCGAGCACCAGGCGCGTCTCCGGGGAATTGTGCCCGACGCGGGGCGGCCGGGCTGGTATATGAGCCGCCGGGGCAACCGCCTGCGCCACTACCTGCGGTTCAACGAACGCTACTTCCGCGTGCGCCTGCGTCAGGTGGACGAGCACACCCAGCGCATTTCGGTGTATCTCCCGCGCGGGCGGGGTGCCGGTCGCCTGCCTCACCGGGCCCAACCGGCGCATCGCATTGCCGACATCCGCCAGGCAATCCCCGCACAGGAGCATCGCTTCATGACCCAGGCCGAGTTCAATGTGGAATATCGCGGCATGCCCAGCCTGGAAGCGGCGCAGGTGTACGAAAGCGCCGTGGCGCAGAACGGGCAGCTGCGGTTGAGTCAGCTGCAGCGTGCCGCCATCCACAGCTATCTCACCTGGCGCCGCCGTTCCATGGACGATTACCTGCAGTACGGGAGCCTGCAGCCGGTGTTCCGGGATTCGGAGCAGGTTGTGGCGCGCATCAACCGCGGCTTGGCGCGTATTCCGCCGCATGCTGGCCGGGTGTACAGCGCGCTGGCGCTGGATGCAGCGCAGTTCGCCGGGTTGCAGGAAGGCCAGACGCTTTACACCCGTACCTTCCTGGTGGCCAGCGGTGACCGTGGACGCGCCGTCCATGCCGCCGCAGCAGCCAGCAGCAATAACATCCAGGGGGCCACTACCCTGGTAAGCCTGCTGATGCACCAGCATGCCCACCCCACCGGTCTGATCTCGCTACAGGATGAAGCGCAGGTCATGATCGGCAACAACGTGCTGTTCAAGGTCACCGCCAAGGCAGCTGGCGAGCTGCACCTGGAAGAGCTGGGCGCCGCACGGCAGGCCATGGGAACACTTGGCGCGCAGCCGCTGCTGGCCAACCCGCTGCGCGATTGAACAACGCGTTGCCGGCTGGCGCCGCCCGTTGGTTGGCCGAAAGCGGTATCACCCACCCACAACGAGCCGCGCAGAGCGCCGGAAAGCAGAAAGGCGGGCAATGCCCGCCTCCCCGTTCAACCCGCCACCGAACAGATCAGGTCAATGCGATCGACTTGTTCTTGCGCTCGGCCAAGCGCTTTTCCAGGTAGTGGATGTTCTGCCCACCGGCCTGGAAGCCCTTGTCGCGCATGATCCGCTGCTGCAGTGCCACGTTGGTCTTGATCCCGTCCACCACCATCTCGCTCAGCGCCACCCGCATGCGCGCGATGGCGGTTTCACGATCCGGTCCGTGCACGATCAGCTTGCCGATCATCGAGTCGTAGTTCGACGGCACCCGGTAGCCGGAATAAATGTGCGTATCCACGCGCACGCCCGGACCGCCCGGGGGGTGGAACGCGGTGATCTGACCCGGGCTCGGCACGAAGGTTTCGGCATCTTCGGCGTTGATGCGGCACTCGATCGCATGGCCGGTGAGCACCACATCGCTTTGCTTGATGCTGAGCTTGTGGCCGGCGGCGATCTTCAGCTGCTCCACCACCAGGTCGATACCGGTCACCATTTCGGTGACCGGGTGCTCCACCTGGATGCGGGTGTTCATTTCGATGAAATAGAAGCGGCCGTCTTCGTACAGGAACTCGAAGGTGCCCGCACCGCGATACCCGATCCGCACGCACGCCTCGGTGCAGACCCTGCCGATTTCTTCGCGCTGTTCGGCGCTGATGCCCGGTGCCGGCGCTTCCTCCACTACCTTCTGGTGGCGGCGCTGCATGGAGCAGTCACGCTCGCCCAGGTGGATGGCGTTGCCCTGGCCATCGGCCAGCACCTGGATTTCCACGTGGCGCGGATTCTCCAGGAACTTCTCCATGTAGACCTCACCATTGCCGAACGCGGCCTTGGCCTCGCTCTTGGTGGTTTCAATGGAGGTCTTCAGCGACGCCTCGGCATGCACCACGCGCATGCCGCGCCCGCCGCCGCCGCCGGCCGCCTTGATGATGACCGGATAGCCGATCTCACGCGCGATCTTGGTGTTGGCCACGATGTCCTCGCCCAGCGGCCCGCCCGAACCGGGCACGCACGGCACGCCGGCGGCCTTCATCGCGCGGATCGCTTCCACCTTGTCACCCATCATGCGGATGGTGTCGGCCTTGGGGCCGATGAAGATGAAGCCGGACTCCTCCACGCGCTCGGCAAAATCGGCATTTTCCGAAAGGAAGCCGTAACCCGGGTGGATGGCCTGGGCATCGGTGACTTCCGCCGCCGCGATCAGCGCCGGAATATTGAGGTAACTTTGCGGCGACGGCGCCGGACCAATGCAGACCGACTCGTCGGCCATGGCCACGTGCTTGAGGTTGCGGTCGACCGTGGAATGCACGGCCACCGTGCGGATGCCCAGGGTGTGGCACGCGCGCAGGATGCGCAGCGCGATCTCCCCTCGGTTGGCGATAACGACTTTGTCGAGCATGGACGGATCCTTAGCCGATCACGAACAGCGGCTGGTCAAATTCGACCGGAAGGCCGTTTTCGGCCAGGATGGCCACGATGGTGCCGGACGCATCGGCTTCGATCGGGTTGAACATCTTCATCGCTTCGATGATCGCCAGCGTTTCGCCGGCCTTGACCTGCTGGCCGATGCTGACGAAGGCCGGCTTGTCCGGCGCGGACGAGGTGTAGAACGTGCCGACCATCGGCGAGCGCAGCACGTGGCCTTCAGGCAGCGAAGCAGCCGGCTTGGCGGTACCGCCGGTGGAGGCTTCGGTCGGCGACTGCATCGGCATCGCCTGCGCGACCGGCTGGGCCGGTGCCGGAGCCATCATCATCTGCGGCTGGGCCTGCACCATGCCGTAGCCCGACACCGGGGCGCGCGACAGGCGGACGGATTCTTCGCCTTCCTTGATTTCGATTTCGGCCAGGTTCGACTCTTCCAACAGGTCGATCAGTTTCTTGATTTTGCGGAGATCCATAGGGGCCTCTGGTGTTTGATGTCAGTGTGGTGGGAAGCGCGGAGCGCTCGGGTCAATGGGGTGTCAGGTGGCGGCCAGCCGCACCAGCGCCGCGTCCATCGCGTAGCGGTAGCTGTCGGCGCCAAAGCCGCAGATCACGCCGACCGCCTTGTCGCTGAAGTAGCTGTGCTGGCGGAACGGTTCGCGGGCATGCGGGTTGGACAGGTGGATTTCGATGAACGGCACGTCCACCGCCGCCAGCGCATCGCGCAGGGCGACCGAGGTGTGGGTGAACGCGGCCGGGTTGATCAGGATGAAGGTGGTACCGTCGGTACGGGCAGCCTGCACCCGGTCCACCAGCACGTGCTCGGCGTTGGACTGCAGGCTTTCCACCACGTGCCCGGCGCCCTGCGCCTGGGCCAGCAGGGCCTGGTCGATCTGCGCCAGCGTGGTGTGCCCATATACGCCCGGCTCGCGCGTACCGAGCAGGTTGAGGTTGGGGCCATGCAGGACCAGCAGTTTCGCCATGAGAGCCAAGCAACAGGAAAGGGCGGAGTCTGGCGGAACCGGTGGATCGTGTCCAGTTCGGCGAAGTTACGGTTGTTTCAATCGATCGTTTGAATGTGCGGCGTACCGCTTGGGACGCATGGGATGGCGCATCTTGTGCGGCTCAGCATAGTTGGTGAGAATTCCCACCAACTATGACGCGCGCTCACCATAGTTAGTGGTGATAGGCCCGCCAGTGGCCGAAAGCGCACGTGCCGGCCCCAGAGAACGTTACCAGTGATGCTAGCGTACGCTCTTGACCCGAGGCGGACATTCGGCAATATCCCGGGCCATAAGCTGCCTCTTCGTGACCGTGAGGCGGCGCTATCCGAAACTCAGGCCAGATTTACCCCAAACGCGCAGCCGGATCGCCCCGGCCTGTACGTGGCGCAGCGGTGCCGGAACTTCTAGGACACGGTGCCAATGCTGTTCCGAGATGCCAAGCACATTGAGGTCGTGGATACGACCGGCCCGGACCGCGGGGCCGACGCCATCCGCTACGGGTGCTTGCGGCAGCAGCTGGTGGCTGAGGTGAAGCTGGTGCGGCATCGCTGCTAGGGGGCGAAGGACTCCCATTGCTTCCTGCCGGGCGCACCCCCATGCTGATTTGGCAGCAGGGGGGCGCCGAGTAACTAGGCTGTCTCAGCAAATGAGATAGCGGACTGGCCAACTTGCTGAGTCAATGTCATGAACACAAGGAGGCTACCGTGGCGAGTAAGTTTCTCGGGGTGGATGGGGAATACCATACGGAAGGATCGTTCTTGGGCGTGGATGGTAGGTACCACCCTAAGGGTTCCTTTCTCGGCACTGATGGCAAGTACCATCCTGGCGGATCGTTTCTAGGCGCTGACGGCAAGTACCACCGCAAAGGTGAGTTCATCGGTGCTGACGGCAAGTACCACCCAAAGGGGCAGTTCATTGGGCAGGACGGCAAATACCATCCCGCTGGATCATTCGCTGGTCGAGATGGCGGATATCACGAGCAAGGGGCCTTCCTCGGCCAAGATGGGAAGTACCACCCCAAGGGCTGCTTCTTGGGCTCCGACGGTAAGTATCACTTTGCCGGCTCTTTCCTCGGAACGGACGGCAAGTACCACTCGCCAGGGTCCTTTCTCGGCACAGACGGCAAGTATCACCCCAAAGGCTCGTTCCTTGGGGTTCATGGGCGCTATGAAGAGCCGGAAGGGTTGGCCCAGCAAGAACGTCGCAACCAAAACGGCGTGGACTGCTAGTGGCTGGCGCGGCAAAGCTCCTACTCACGCTGCCGGAGTATCGGCGGATCTATGAAGTCATCTACTCGGTGCTTGAAGGTCGGGCCAATACGCCTTTTGCGTGCATGTTTTTTGCCGCCGCCGGGGCACTGATCCTCAACAAACACTACAGGATTGCTGCTCGCGCAGTAGCTGGCGCATTCCTGCTGTGCACTGACCCTGCACCTTCGGTCATCAGCATTGCCAAGAACGACGATGGCGTGGTCACATCTGATCGGAATGGGTTCCATATGTGGGTCCAGACCAAAACACACGTAATTGACTTCATGTCGCCGATCTTCAACGAGGCAGTAAAGGGTAAGGGGTATCCCGGCACTGTGCCGCGCAGGATGTTTCAGCGCCCATTGTCTGCGGAAGTGGAATCCATCGAGCAGCTGCGCACGCCCGGCGACTACTTCACGATACCCGACATTGAGCTGACCTCTGAACTCATCGATTTGCTCTGTGATCGACCTGCGAACGTGGATCTTCTGAACGCAGTTGAGCGTTGGTTCAAGAAGCATCCAAAAAAGCTGGATGAACTTAGCCTGCTAAACGACCTTGGCGAGATCTACAAGCTGACTCTGCGTGCTCCTGCTATCTCAGGGGCTTGGTAACGAGTAATGAACGTCCACGACGCGCTGCGAAATCCCAGCTTGTCCGGCAAGCTGATGCTTGCCCTTCAGCGCGCAATCTCAGGTCAGTTCACCATTTCTGACTGGGAAGAGTTCGGATACGAAACTGGTGAACATGAATACATCACCAGTCATGAACGTTTGCGCAGAAGCCTCTACTTTGGGGACGACGACTACGGAGCTTGCGTATTTCAGGCGCTCCGATACTTCGCCAATAGCAACCCCTCCGCGATCGCGACGTTGCTGAAGCGAAAGGATATTCGTCGCGCTTTGGAGAATGAGTCACCGGAGTTGCTGCATGAGCTTGGGCTGATCGAAACCCACGTACCCTCGCTGCCGGCCGGAAGCATCAGTGCTTCCCAAGTTGTTGAGCGGGCGCTCGGTGACGCTGATCACCTTCTACTGAAGAGCGGTCCTGTCAGCTGTATTGACCGTCTTCACACTGCGCTTCACGGGTACCTGAAGGACGTGTGCCTTCGCGCAGGACTGATATTTGATGACCAAACATCGCTTACTCAGCTATTTAAGCTGCTGCGCGCCAGTCACCCCAAGCTCCAGCATCTCGGGAGCCAGGATAAGGATGTTGTGCGAGTGCTGAACTCGTTCTCCAGCGTAGTCGATACGCTCAACACTATCCGGAATCACGCCTCGGTCGCTCACCCCAATGACAAATTGTTGGATGACGCGGAAGCGATGCTGATGGTGAACGCCACCGGGACCTTGTTTCACTACCTCAACGTGAAGGTCTAACGCGAAGCGATCCGCACTAGGAGTTACCGCAGTACAAGTGCGAAGAGCCGCTATTGGCCGTAGGGCGTCATACCACTCGAAGCGGACGTTCACCTGCGGGTTGAGGTACTCTGGAACCCGGTTTTCTTCCCCTGATCTAGTCTCGGATCAGGAACTGGGCGATCTCTTCCTTGGAGGCAATCGGCTCGATTGACCCGATGGCCTCACGTAGTTCGGCTAGCTGTGGATCGTCAGGTTGCGCGCTGATAAAGAACTCATGCGAAACGGCGGCGCTCAGTCGGTTGAGTTCCGATACGCCTATGGATCGGACAGCGGACGGGGTGCGCGCGACCACGCAACGTGTGGGGGAAATCGGGAGGAACACGATCTCCATGTCGACTACCTTGTAGATGCTGCCCAGAGCCAGCCTTGGCTTGCTATCCGAAAATAGACCGACCGTGCCGCAGTCGCCTAGGATGAAGTGTTCGCCGTCGGGCGCATCCCACACCTCAAACACCATCTCTGCTGCCAGTCGCTTGGCGCGCTCTGGCATGTTAGGCCCCTTTGCCAGTGCTTTCAAAAATCCACTATCGCCAATCTCGGACGCTTTTTCCATCAGGCGTTCCAACGCGAACGCAACCCAGGCATGAGCTTGGGCAAGTAGGCGGCCTTCGTTTTCCTGGACGAGGATCTTCCACTTCGGCAGCATGAGCGTGTACATCTTGGCCTGCTGTTCGCGGCTGTGGTGGCCCATCTGGTCACGGATCTGCTTATAGATGAGATCCTTGCGCTTCTTCGGGTCGTGCAGGCTTTCATGGAGGTTCTGTTGCAGCAGTCGTCCATCCAGCATGTAGGTCCGGCCGGCTTCCATTAGGGGTGCAACAAGGTCGGATAGAGCTTTCCGCATGGCCTTAGTGCGGAACGAGAGTGCAGCGATAAGTGAAGCGATGTCTTCGGCTGGCACCTCCTGTCCATCATTGAGCTTGTTGACCGTCTGCGCGAGATGTTGCTCCCCTTTTGTGATTTCGTCGTCCAGGGTCGTGTCTTCGGGACTACCATAGAAGTCCCGCTCCAATCCTAGGTTCATGACGTTGGAGGGATAGGCGCCACGCGCACTGTGATGGGCATAGACATAGAACTCTTTGCCATTTTGCCGGTGGGCGAAGGGTCGTTGGAGGAACCGGGGTAAGTAGTGGTGTCGGCGGCCGGACATGGAAGTGCCAATGTGATCCTTTCGACAGAATTCCATCCTATCGGCTCAAGTGGTGAGACTAGGGGCGTGTCCCATACCAGTCTGGAAGGGTAGTTCGATGTCATCTGGACCACCCAGCCTTTCCTAGACCACGAAGGGCCACAATTGGCCGCAGGGCGTCATGCGACCCAAAGCGGACATTTTCCCTTCTACCGACGCGAGCTTGCGGTGGTCGCCAAGGCTACCACTGGATCCAGCTATACGCGGGCTTGTTAGCCGGACCCAGCCACCCTAAGATCGAGGCGTACGAAGGGGAACTCGTTTCGCGAATCGACTTAGTTCCGGAGTTATACGTGATAGGAAGATTTTTATGCTCCTAACCATCCTTTCAGTTGTCTGTGGTCTGGCCTCGGCTGCTGCTTGGTTTTATGCAAGCCGCGTAAAGGTGACTAGAGAACAAGCTTTGGAGCAGCGGCGTAAGGCTGCTGCCAAGAGCGGGAATGAGCCATATCTCGGCGGCATAACCTTCGACGGGGCTGAGGTGAGAGAAACTCTAGCGGCGCAGTCCAAATGGAATTCAGTTGGCGCGGTGTTAGCTGCAATCGCGGTTGCGTCGCAATCTTTGGCGCAAGTACTCGCTCATGTATAGCAGTTCATTCAACCCGAACCCGCTGCGCGGGTCGGCTTAATTCAGGCGTTGTAGAGGTCCGTTTTTGGCCGCAGGGCGTCATGCGACCCGTAGCGGACATCTGCGCTTCCGCCGGCCCGAGCTTGCAGTGATCGCCGGGGCTACCTCGCTGGGTTTGGTTTCCCGCTGGCTTGTTAGCCGGACCCAGCCGCCCTAAGATCAAGCTGTATCAAGGAGGCAGCCCGCAATACGGTGCTTTGTGGGTAATTCGTATAACCGGCCCCTGGGTCCTTCTATTAGGTGGTTAGAGCTCACACATGGCTTTTATCGAGATTGGATACAAAGGTGGCCCTCTTACGATCCATAAAGCGATCACGAAGCCTCATTTCGGTGAAAAGACTGTTCTGGTAACGGATACGTGGGACTACGTCGATCTATGGCTTCGCCGGTCAAAACAAGACAAGGCTCGATTCTTTTGGCAGCAGGCGCACTCATTCTATGACGCAACACGTGTCCTGCCCAAAGTCGCATCACCGCTTCCCGCTTACTACTGTTTCTTGAATGCCACTAAGGCGCTTCTGATCGCTAAGGGCATAAATTTCAGTGACCAACATGGTGTGAGCGGCTATACGAAAGCGGGGCGGGCATCACTCTCAAACGAGATCGTAAAATTTCAAAGTGGCGGCATTCTCGCTGCGCTATGCACGCACTTAGGTGAGCCTACGGCGGGCGCCATGCACTCAATAGCAGATTTAATCTACAACTTACCGTACGTACACCGGGCCTACGATCTAACCTTCGAAAGCTCCAAGGAGCTATTCATTCCAATTTCTTCACCTCGAATAGTGAAGTCGAGCAAAAGCCATGAGGCATGGTTTGTTGCTGAGCTTCAAGGTAAATATGCGACGCAGAAGACAGTTGCAAAGCTCCCTGCTGGTTACGAGCAAGAGCTAGGCGATCCCAATAGATTTATGATCCGGCGAAAGGCGAGATTTAACTGGGTTGGAAGCAATCGAGAAGACAGCATTGCTAGGTACTGCACGTATCACCGGAAGCTTAGATCACAACTGCATTACATATGCGGATCGCAGCGGCTTTGGTACATCAAGCGAGGCGGAAATATCACGTCACTGATTTCGAGATCACCTCTCACGCTTGCATTTGCAGCAATGCATAAGTTGAGTGAGCTCTCGCGATACACACCAGACCTGCTAGCCCGCCACTTTGAATGTCAGCACAACTGGCTTCTTTCCGAGTTCATTGAATCATCGCCGGATCAGTTTCTCGATGAGATCTCGTCCGAGATGACAGGGAGAGAGTTCATGCCCCCTGGCCGGTCATCCAGAAGGTGAGCTCCAACACTTCATTCAAGCCGACGCCGCTTCGCGGCGCGGCTTAATTCCGGCGTTGAACGTCCGCTACTGGCCGTACGCGGCCATTACCCAGTGCGATCACAGCGCCGAGCTTAACTCGGCGCTCTGATAGGGGCGGCCGGCCGAGTGCCGCGGATCACCTCTCTGCTACGGCTGAATGTTAAAAAATATACAAATGACTGCTCGGCTCTAAAAGATGGTTTTCGTTATTTTCTTGACTCCAGCAACGAGATCACCGACTTGTTCCGGCGTAGGCTCTACCACCTTGCTGTGGTCGCACAGATTTCTGATGTCCCCCAGATGTTGAATGAATCGCCATTGCGGAACATCAATTACGCCGGCACCCTTAAGTAGCTCATTGAGGTCAGATATTCCCGGGTTCTTCTTTGTCACTTTGATCGCATGATTCGAGCAAACTTGGGCCAGGTGACGCTCAAGCACTACACCCGCCATGGCTCCCGCAGCGCGAGAGAATTTTTGCTTTAGCAACTCTGCTGCTGCATCTAGCTCAGAGTCGAACAGGTCCGCTTGGACAAGTTGACGTATATCAAAGAGCGTGCTCTCAAATCTAGATCTCACAGACTTCAGGATTGCTAGTTGCTGTTCAAAGTGAGGAATTGCCCCTTCGGTTCCAACAAGCTTTTCATATCCCCGAGTGATTCTGAGGCCCTGAAGCGCATCCTCAATCCGATAGTTTTCAAAGCTAATCTCCTTCCGCACTTTTGGCTTTTCATAGTGCCGTACGAAGTCAGCGAGACGGTCTGGGAGTAACTGCTTGATTAGGCTCAGAGCCTCCGAGTACCACGCCTGATACGCAAGTTTGAAATTTGGGACAGCCTTTATGAACTCCGCAGCTCCTTCCCCGAGCTGCTTTTTGACCTCCTTATCGAACTCGTCACCATGTGCGTATCGCTGAATCGCATATGTGAGCTTATCCCCAGTTGCGATCAACGCGTCCAAGTCCTTCTTGTACTGCTCCAAATTCGAGATCATGCTCCCTCCAACTCAGGTGAAGATCCGGTCCGATTTGTTTCGCACACGGCATCATCGAGACTTGCCAGTTACTCGGTGAGCGCATTCTTCCAATGACTCTTTGGCTTTAGTGCTGCAGAAGCTCTTTGGACCGGCCAGGATTTCGTAGACATCTCAGAGCCATAATCAATGAAAGCGAGAGAGGTGTCTATGGCAAGCAAGCAGTACACCGATGAGTTCAAGGCCGAGGCGGTCAAGCAGGTTACCGAAAGAGGCTTTGCTGTAGCCGAGGTTGCCAAGCGGCTGGGGGTCTCATCCCACAGCCTTTACCAATGGCTCCGCAAGGCCAAGCGCGAGGCCTTGGCGGGCACGCCAGAGGGGTCGATGTTGCCGACGCCCAGGGACTCAGCCGAGGTGCGTCAGTTGAAGGCCGAGGTGAAACGCCTGACTGAAGAGCGCGACATCCTAAAAAAAGCCGCGGCGTACTTCGCCAAGGGGTGATGGCGAAGTACGCTTTCATGCGTGAGCACTTGGGCGAGTTCAGGCTGACGGCAATGTCTCGAGTGCTTGGGGTTAACCGCAGTGGCTACTATGCATGGGCGGGCAATTCGGGCAGGCCGCGTCGTCGTGAGGATGATCGTCTGCGCGGTCTTATCAAGCACGCCTGGCTGGCAAGTGGAACGTTGTACGGCTACCGCAAGATCACCCGGGAACTTCGTGAGGCCGGTGAACGTTGCAGCCGCCATCGTGTTCGACGTCTGATGAAGGCAGAGGGAATAAGGGCAGAAATTGGCTACGGCACC
>NZ_JBIDBX010000007.1:0-335353 GCF_043204395.1 Stenotrophomonas sp. NPDC047960
CGTCTGCAAGATGGACAAATCATCCTTCCTGCAGGCGCCTTCACAAGATACCTGCGCATACTGTCAAAGAACGTGGGAGTCGGCCTCAGCGCCTTTCTCCGTATGCCCCGACGTTTCCGTCGTTGCGAGCCGCCCATTATAGCCGGCTTTTCCGCTTCGTCAACACCCTTTTTCGAGGGCCGCCTCACCGAAGTGGACGTTGTTGCCGATGCTGCTTCGTCGTGCGACCCGAAGGCCTTTTCGTCGAAGCGAGCCGCCTATTATGTCAGGCTTTTCGTTTCCGTCAACACCTTGTTTCGAAGGATGTCGCCGCCGCTTTGGCGTGGTGTTCACCGGGGTGAAGACCGCGTCGCAGCGAGGGAGCGAATACTAAAGACTTCTCGAAATTCGTCAAGCGCTTTTTTCAAATCGTACCGACCAACGGCCGGTACCTGCCGTGTGTGGGCACAGCGCCAACGGCGATGCGCAGCACGCGCGTTGCGCGTGCTGCGCAGGGCTGCCAACAATGCAGCTTCTTGTGGCCAGGGAAGCATGCGTCATGTCTGCGGTTGCCAAGCGTTCGTTGTTGCGCGATCTCTCATTGCCCGCGGTGGTCGCCGGCTTCATTACCGTGCTGGTGGGCTTTGCCAGTTCCGCGGTGATCGTGTTCCAGGCCGCACAGGCGGTCGGTGCAACGCAGGCGCAGATTGCCTCCTGGATGTGGGCGTTGGGGCTGGGCATGGGCGTGACCTGTATCGGGCTCTCGCTGCGCTACCGCGTGCCCGTGGTCACTGCATGGTCGACCCCCGGCGCGGCAATGCTGGTGGTGGGCACCGGCGCGGTGGCCTACAGCGATGCCATCGGGGCCTTCGTGCTGGCTGCGGTATTGGGGATGCTGGCCGGGTTCTCCGGTGTGTTCGCCAAGGTGATGCGCCGCGTGCCGATGGCGTTGGCCGCCGGCATGTTGGCCGGCGTGCTGCTGCGCTTCGGGCTGGACGTGTTTGTCTCCATGGGAACGCAGCTGGGCATGGCGCTGGCGATGTTCGCCACATGGCTGGTGGGCCGGCGGCTGTTCCCCCGCTACGCGGTGATCGCCACTCTGGTGGTAGGCGTGGGCGTTGCTGCCGCACAGGGCCTGCTGCATGCCGAACAACTGCGGGTGGAACTGGCCACGCCGGTGTTCACGTGGCCCACCCTGTCGTGGCCGGCGGTGTTCGGCATCGCCCTGCCCCTGTTCGTGGTCACCATGGCCTCGCAGAACATTCCCGGGGTCGCAGTGATCCGTGCCTCCGGCTACGACACCCCGATCTCCCCCGTCATCGGCTGGATCGGCGTGGTCAATACGGTGTTGGCTCCGTTCGGCGCATACGGCCTCAACCTCGCGGCGATCACGGCAGCCATCTGCATGGGACGCGAGGCGCATGAGGATCCGGCCCGGCGTTACACGGCCGCCGTGGCCGCTGGCGCCTTCTACATCGTGGTGGGCCTGTTCGGGGCGACGGTGGCCGCCGTGTTCGCGGCGTTCCCGAAGGAGCTGGTGGCCTGCGTGGCCGGCATCGCGTTGTTCGGCACCATCGCCAACAGCTTGGGCATGGCCCTGCGCGAGGAAAGCGATCGGGAGGCTGCACTGGTCACCTTCCTGGTGACCGCTTCGGGGCTGTCGCTGGCCGGAATCGGCTCGGCGTTCTGGGGCCTGGTGGCCGGCGGCATCTGCTTGGTGGCACTGCGGCCGCGCGCTCGCGCCCTGCCCTGAGCGCTGGCCGCGCTTACAGGGGCAGGACGCGGAGGGTCTGTACCAGGCTGTGCCGCGCGCCCGGGGCCAGGGTGACCACGTCCGGGCCGGCGTTGGCCGCCTCCAGGCACACGTAATCCTTCCAGCCGGCACCGACGTCGGCCATCCTGGCTGCGCCTGCTTCACCGGGGTTCCAGGCCACCAGCGAGCGGCTGCCCAGGGTGGTGATCTCGATGCTGCGCTTCAGTCCCGGGTCCTTCAGCACGTAGCGGCCGCCGGCCTGGGTATAGATGCGGTCGCTGCGGCCGGGGTCGCGCGGGTCGTTGAGCGACCAGTCGCCCTGCTGGGTGCGCGGGGTGGCGTAGTTCTCGAACTTGTCCAGATAGGTCAGGCCATCCAGCCCGGACACGCTGACCTGCATCGCATCGCTGACCTTGAAGTAGTTGTGCAGGGCCTGGGTGAAGGTGACCGGCTGACGGCCGGTGTTCTCGGTGACCAGGCGCTGTTCGAGCGTGCGGCCGATCCGCAGCTGCATGCTCAGGCGCAGGTCCAGGGTCTCCAGCGCGGGCGGGGCCAGGGTCAGCACCACGGTGCCGTCGGCTTCGCGCTGCGCGGTCTGCAGGGTCCACGGCACATTGCGCACGAAGCCGTGCGAGGGCACGTCACCACCCTGCCCCTGTTTGCCGAAGTACGGCCAGCACACCGGGCTGCCGCCGCGGATGGGGGTGGGCAGCGCCTGCGCGGTGGGCGACAGCCACAGCACGTCCTGGCCGCCCTTGGGAATGAAGGACAGCAGCTGCCCGCCAAACACGGAGATCGCGGCGGTGGCCAGCGGGGTTTCCACCTTCCAGGCCGGGAAGCCCTGGATGTCGACCATGCTCAGGCCGTCGAGCCTGGGCAGCGCGGCGCCGGGGGCAGCCGGCGACTGCACGAGGCGGGCGTGGTTGGGCGGCAGGGAGAACGCGGTGCTGTCGGGCATGGCGGTAGTGAGCTTGGGTAGAGGGGGTGCGCTGCGCAGCGCGGTAAGGATGCGTTGGCCGGCGCGGCCGTCCGGGTTGCTCCAGCCCAGCGCCTGCTGTTCGGTCTGGATGGCGCGCCTGGTTGCGGTGCCGACCATGCCATCGGCGGCACCGATATCGTGGCCGCGTGCGAGCAGCAGGGTCTGCAGCTCGCGGCGTTCGGTGCGGCCAATGCCGGGATCGTCGGTGGGCCAGGCGGCCACGATGCCGGGGCCGCCGCGCAGGCGGTCGGCCAGGGTGGCAATGGCCAGGGCATAGCTCTCTGCGGCGTTGTAGGCGTAGATCGCATCGTAATTGCGGAACACCAGCCAGGCCGGGCCCTTGGCGCCGGTGGGCAGCAGCAGCGCGGCGTTGGCATCCTCGGGCAGTCCCGCAGGCGCGAGCGTGCCGCCGCCGATGGGGGCGATGCCCAATGCCCGCCAGGCCGCCAGCGGCTTGCGCTGGGTACGCCCGGCCAAGCTGGCGTTGAAGCCGGCGGGGATCGTTACTTCGATGCCCCACGGCTGGCCGGTACGCCAGCCGGCCTGCTTGAGATAGTTGGCGGTGGAGGCCAGCGCATCGGGAATGCTGGCCACGAGGTCGCGGCGGCCATCGCCATCGCCGTCCACCGCGATGCGCGCATAGGTCGAGGGCATGAACTGGGTATGGCCGAAGGCGCCGGCCCAGGAGCCGGTCAGGCCATCGGCACTCAGATCACCGGCGTCCAGCAGCTTGAGCAGGGCCAGCAGCTCGCCGCGGAAGAACGGCTGGCGGCGGCCGTTGCAGGACAGGGTTGCCAGCGACTGCAGCAGCGGGCGCTTGCCGAATACGCGGCCGTAATCGCTCTCCACGCCCCAGACCGCGACGATGGTGGCCGGATCGACGCCGTACTGCGCGGATACGCGCGCGAGCAGGTCGCGGTGCTGGTCCAGGCGGGCGCGGCCGTCGTCGACACGCTGGGTATCGACCAGGGCGGCCAGGTAATCCCACAGCGGGGTGGTGAATTCGGGCTGCGCATCCAGCAGCGGCAGCACGCTCAAGTCCGGGGTGAGGCCGGCGGTGAGCCGGGTGAACCCGGCCGCGCTGACACTCTGCTTGAGCGCCTGCGGCTGCAACGTGGCCAGGCAGCGATCGAAATCGTCCTGCGGCGCGGCAACGGCAGGGGTGCCGGCCAGGCACAGCGCGCCCAGCAAGCCGACCATGGTGATCCTCATTGGCGTGAATCCCTGCAGCCAAGTGTTACCGCATCATAGCGGCAACCCGTGCGGTTCAGGCCCATTCCAGCAGGCGCAGGCCGAATGCCGGGGCATCGGCGTTCCACTGCGTGCGCACGCGCAGGCCGGCTTCGGCGATCAACGCGGCGAACGAGGCATCGGTGTACTTGTGGCTGTATTCCACCGTCATCGCTTCCCCGTCGGCGAAATCGAACGCGCGGCCGGCCACGTGCACCCGCTGTGCGCAGCGGCTGACCAGTTCGGTTTCAATGCGCAGGCGCGGCACGCTGTAACGGGCGCGGTGCTCGAAGCCATCCAGGTCGAAGTCGCTGCCGATCTCGCGGTTGAGCCGGCGCAACAGGTTGAGGGTGAACGCCGCCGTTACCCCGGCCGCGTCGTTGTAGGCCGCTTCGATCTGCGCCGGATCCTTGTGCAGGTCGATCCCGATCAGCGCGAGGCCGGTGCGACCCATGGTCTGGCGCATGGCATCGAGCAATGCCACGGCATCGTCGTGGGCGAAATTGCCGAGCGTGGAACCGGGGAAGAACAACAGCCGACGCGCCGGTTCGCGCTGCGGTTCGGGCAGCGTTACCGGGCGGGTGAAGTCAGCGCAGACCGGCAGCATCTCGATCTCCGGCAGCGCTTCGGCCAGGCGTGCGACGCTGTCGAGCAGCGCCGCGCGCGAGATCTCGATCGGGGTGTAGGCCACCGGATCGGCCAGCGCATGCAGCAGCCGCTCGGTTTTGCGACCGCTGCCACTGCCCAGTTCCACCACGTGCAGGTGCGGCCCCACGGCGCGGGCGATCTCGGGGCTGACCTGCTGCAGCAGCTGCAGCTCGGTACGCGTGGGGTAGTACTCGGGCTGGCGGGTGATCTGCTCGAACAATTGCGACCCGCGTGCGTCGTAGAAATACTTGGAAGGCAACTGCCGCGGGTCCTGCGACAGACCGTGCAGGATGTCGGCGGTGATCCGCGCGCGGTCCGGTTGCAGGTCGGTCAACGCATCCAGGGCATCACTCACAGTGCTCATGCGGCATCCTTGGCCAGGCGCACGCCGGCGAACTGCCAGCGCGCCGACGGTGCGAAGAAATTGCGGTAGCTGGGACGGATGTGGTCGGCCGGGGTGGCGCAGCTGCCGCCGCGCAGTACCCACTGCCCACACATGAACTTGCCGTTGTATTCGCCGAGGTTGCCCTCGAAGGTGCGGAAACCGGGGTAGGCCCCGTAGGCACTGCTGGTCCACTCCCACACATCGCCGAACAGCTGCAGGGGGCGGTCGTGCGCGCTGTCCTGGTCGGGCGCGGCCGGATGCAGGCGCTCGCTGTCGGCGAAGTTGCCCTGCGGCGCCTGCCCCGCGGCGGCGGCTTCCCATTCGAATTCGGTGGGCAGGCGCGCACCGGCCCAGCGGGCGTAGGCGTCGGCTTCGAAGTAGCTGAGGTGGCAGACCGGTGCATCGGGGTCGAGCGCGCGCCAACCCGCCAAGGTGAACTCGCGCGCCAGTGCCTCATCCCAGTACAGCGGGTGCTGCCAGTGCTCCTGCTGGCACAGGCTCCAGCCCTCGCTCATCCAATGGGCGGGCTCGCGATAACCCCCTGCTTCGACGAAGCGGCGGAACTCGGCGTTGCTGACCGGGCGGTTGGCCAGTGCATGGGCGGGCACCAGCACACGGTGCACGGGCGATTCGTTGTCGTAGGCGAAGGCAGCATGCGCCGGCCACGCGGGCGCGCCGATCTCCACGATCTGTTCCGGGCTGTGGATCCACGCCAGCGGCGAGGCGGTGCCGGTGCTGCGCGGCAGGTCGTCGCGGTAGGCCGGCTGCAGCGGGTTGCTCCACAGCGCGTGCTTGATGTCGGTAAGCAGCAGCTCCTGGTGCTGCTGCTCGTGGTGCAGGCCCAACACCAGCTGCCGGGTGGCCTGTTGATCCAGTGCATCTGCCTGAAGCGCGGCCAATACGCGCTGGTCGACCAGGCTGCGGAATCGCAGCACTTCGTCCAGTGACGGCCGTGACAGCAGGCCGCGCTGTGGCCGTGCATGGGCCGGGCCGATGCTCTGGTAGTAGCTGTTGAACAGATAATGCCAATCGGCGTCGAAGGGGACGTAGCCCGGCTGGGTCGCCAGCACGAAACGTTCAAAGAACCACGTGGTGTGGGCCAGGTGCCATTTGCTCGGGCTGGCATCGGGCATGCTCTGCACCATCGCATCTTCGGCGCTGAGCGGTGCGGCCAGGGCCACGCTGCGGGCACGTACCCGGGCGAACTGGGCCGCCAGTGCGGCGGCAGCGGTGGCGGCGGAAGGGGGCGGGGCAACGACGGCGTTCATCGCACGAAGGATCGGCGAGCACGGGTGAGCGCGATGTCACGGCGCGGCGTACGCGGTGTTACGCCGCCCAAGTTGAATAGGCGGTCAGGGCAGCGCGTCGAGATAGAACCAGCGCCCATCGAAGCGCACGAAGCGGCTGTGCTCCTGCATCTTCACCGCGCTGCCGCCGCCGATCCGGTAGCGCGCGGTGAAGCGCACCTGGGCGTGGTCGGCATCCTGCAGGGTGTGTTCGTGCACGGTCAGGCCCAGCCAGCGCGTGCGCTGCCCGGCCGGTTCGTCCAGCGACAGGGTTTCCGGGCGGGTATCGGGGTGCCAGCTGGCCAGCAGGTACGCCGGCCGTTGCCGCACGTAAGCGCTGTAGCGCGAGCGCATCAACGCCTCCGCATCGGGTGCGGCCTCGCCGGCGTGGAAGCGGGCGCAGCACGCGGCGTAGGCAACGGGGCGGCCGCAGGGACAGGGATCGGCAGGGGTCATGGGCGTATTGTGCCGCGAGGAGGCGTATGCTGGCGCGCTTTCCGCCCAGATGCGCTGCCGTGTTCGAGCTGGTTCCCCCTGAGCTGTTGTGGTTGGTGGCGATCGCCTTCATCGCCGGCCTGGTCGATGCCGCCGTCGGTGGCGGTGGGCTGGTGCAGTTGCCCGGGCTGTTCACGGTGCTGCCGCAGCACACCCCGGCGATGCTGTTTGGTACCAACAAGTTCAGTTCGATGTTCGGCACCGCCGCAGCGGCGTTCCGCTACGCGCGCAATGTGCGCTTCCCCTGGCGACCGGTGCTGTTCGCGGCCGCCACGGCCTTCGTGTTCTCGTTCGCCGGCGCCACGGCGGTGAGCCTGCTGCCCAAGGACGCGGTGCGCCCGCTGGTGCTGGTGCTGCTGGTGGCGATGCTGGGCTACACGCTGTGGAAGAAGGACTTCGGCGCCCTGCACCGGCCGCGCGAGATCGGCCGGAAGGAACTTGCCGCGGCGCTGGCGATCGGGGCGGTGATCGGCTTCTACGACGGCTTCTTCGGCCCGGGTACCGGCAGCTTCCTGATCTTCCTGTTCGTGCGCTTCTTCGGGCTGGATTTCCTGCGCGCCTCGGCCGCCTCGAAGGTAGTCAACCTGGCCACCAACGTGGCCGCGATCTCGTTCTTCGTGCCGACCGGCAACATCCTGTGGCTGTTCGCGATTCCGATGGCCACCGCCAACATCGTCGGTTCGGTGGTCGGGACCCGGCTTGCCCTGCGCGGCGGCACGCCGTTCATCCGCAAGCTGTTCGTGGGCCTGGTGGTGGTGCTGATCGCCCGGATGGGCTGGGACACGTTCGCCGGCTAGGCAGGTCAGTCCTCGACCTGCCCGGCAACGGCGCGGGTGCGCTCAGGAAGCTTGAGCCGCTTGCCTTCTTCGTCGTACTCGATCAACAGCACGCCGGAGTCGTGGCGGCCGCTGATCTCGACGAAACAGGCGCCGCCGATGAAAGGCTCCAGCGTCATCACCGATTTCAGCGGGGTGGCCACCACCATCTGGAAGCCGAAGTTCTCGAAGATGTTCATTGCCAGGGCGGTGAACTCGTTGTCGGCCTTGTCGAACGCTTCGTCCAGCACCACGGCAGCGTAACTGGGCAGTTGGCTGTCCGCTCCGCCGAGCTGGTAGCGCAGGGCCGCGGCCAGGCAGGTGGTGGCCAACTTCTGGCGCTGGCCACCGGATTTGCCGGCGCCGCTGCGGTAGATCTCGACCTGCTGGCGGGTGGCGGCGTCCAGTTCCACGCCGATGAACTCCACATGCAGGCGCACGTCGAGCACGTTCTCGCGCCAGCGCTTGTCCTCGCCCTCCTGCGAGCCCAGCCGCTTGACCAGCTCGCGCAGCACCGCGAACTGGTTCTCGGCGACGTCGCGCTCTTCGGTCTGGTGATGCGACAGCACTTCGCGCAGGTGCTGGTGGAACTCGAGCACTTCCGGCAGGCGCCGGTCGCTGAGCTCGATGGTCAGCAGGGTGCCGCGGTTGAAGGGCACCTGCTCCAACGAGGCATTGACCTCATCCAGGCGCTGGCCGATCGACTTGCGCGCTTCGGCGCTGTGCCGCTGCAGCGCAAGCAGGTTGTTCTTGCTCTGGTTCTGCAGCAGGTCGAAGAAGCGTTCCTCGTGCTGCGGCAGGCCATCGCGTTCCAGACGCGCCAGACGCGCCAGGTAGTCCTCTGCGGAAGCCACCGAGGCGGTGAAGTCACCGGACTCCTCCGGCCAGGCCTGCGCGAAGCGGCGGAAGCAGCCGACCAGCTGGGTCTCGACCCGGTGTACGTCCTGCTGGGACGCGGCCAGGCTTTCGTTGATGCCCTTGCTGATCTCGCGCATGTGCGCTTCCAGCGTCTCCAGGCTCAGCCCGCCGAGGAGATCCAGGCGCTTCTTGAGCCCGGCTTCCTGGGTGGCGCCCAGCGCCGGCAGCACCAGGGCGCGGCTGCGCTGGCGCTGGGAATCGAGCTTGTCGCGTTCGCGCGAGAGCTGGATGAGCTCGACCCGGGTGTCCTCGTAGGTGCGCCGTGCCTGCACGATGTCCGCACGGGCCTGGTCGATCTGCTGGGCCAGCCGGGCCAGGTCGGTATTGCCTTCGCGCAGTTCGCGCAGCGCCGCTTCGATGTCCTGCAGGCGTTGCATCGCCGTGGCGACGTCCACCTCTTCCCATACCACGTTCACCAGCTGGTGGCAGGCCATCCGACGCTCGTTGTCGAGGTCACGCTGGCCGCGCAGACGCGCAACGTCTTCATCGCAGGCGGCGATGCGCTGTGCCAGTTCCTGCGCTTCGCGGCGGAACAACGCCAGCTTTTCCTGGTTGTTGAAGCCCAGCAGCCAGCGGCGGCGATCGCCGATGGCGCTGCGGTCATCCTTTTCAAAGCGGTCGCCGGGGTGCTTGACCTGGCCTTCGCGCGAAATGCCGCGTTCGACATCGCGCAGCTGTTTGGCGTCAACACACTCATAGTCGAAGCGCTTGCCCAGCTCGCGGCGCAGCCATGGCTCGAACACGCTGTCGCGCAGCTCCAGTTTGTGCAGCAGCGAGCGCGCGGACGGCGAGCGCGCGATTGCGTCTTCGTTGCGGCGGACCCGGTAGTAGGTCAGGCGCATGCCAAGCTGGGTGCGATTCACCCAGGCGTTGATGTCGTTGTAGTGCTTGTCTTCGACCAGCAGCGACTGTGCAAAGCCAAACAGCACGCGCTCGATCGCTCCCTGCCAGGCACCCTGGTCCTCGTGGACCTGGATCAGTTCGCCCACGAACGGCAGTGCGGACTCGGGCACGCCGGTTTCTTCGGACATCCGGCTGCGCAGCTTCTGCAGCGGCGCGGGAATGCTGGAGGGATTGCGCTCCATGGCCTCCAGTTCCGCGCGGACATCGGCGAAACGGCGGGTATCGTCCTGCTTGCCTGCCTGGCGCTCCGAGATGGCGTCGTCCAGCGCTGCGGCGGCCTGCTGGCGATTGTCGAGTTCGCCCTGCGCGCGCGCGATCAACGCAGCAAAAGCATGGGCGTCATCGGGAAGCTCGTTCTGCAGCTTGGCGGCGGCCTGGCGGGCCTGCTCGCGCTTGGACTGGCGGCGATCCTGCTCGGCCTGGGCCCGGCCCTGTTCGCGTTCGAGTTCCTCGATGCGCTCGCCGCCCTGCTGGCGGCGCTGCAGCTCGAGCTCGGCCAGGTGCTCCTCATGGTTGGCCAAGGCCTGCCGGCGCTGGGATTCTTCGCCCTGCAGCCCCCGGTTGCGCACGTCGATTTCCTGCAGCCGCTTCTCCAGCAGCAGCTGCAGGCGCGACTCGCGAAAACTGTCCAGTCCGAGTTTGAGCGTTTCCTCGTCGGCACGCTGCAGGTTCAACGCCTTCAGTTCGGCATGCAGCGCGCGCGCCGGCAGCAGGGTTTCGACCTGCTGGCGGGCGGTGACCACCGACTTGTGCGCGCCATCCAGTTCGGCGAAGTCGCTGACCAGCCGTTCGGCGGCATCGAAGGTGCGCGGCGTATCGAGCATGAAATCGCGCAGGAAGACGTTCAGGTCCCCCAGGTTCTTGGCCGACTGCGTCTTGTGCAGCAGGCGCAGCGCCATCTCATTGTCGATGCCCAGCAGGTGCCGGAAGCGCTCGGCGTAGCCGGTGAAGCTGTCGAAGTGGTGCACATCGCCCAGGCGCTGCTTGAGCTTGCGCAGGTCCAGGTCGAAGCCGCCCAGGTCCCTGGCGATATCGAACGGGCGCTCGGCGATCAGGTAATGCTTGCGCACATCGGCGGCGGCCGCGCCATTGCCGGCGATCCAGAACAGCCGTACCAGGCTGACCACGCGACCATCGCCGGCGCGGTATTCCAGCACCAGCGCCGTCCAGGTCGCGCCCTTGCGCAGGTACTGGGTAGCGATCTCGCCGGTGCCGCGGTCCTGCTGGTCGGCCCACGCGCCACGCACGTAGGACACCAGGTTGCGGTCGCGGCCGCTGCGTTCGGCTTCGCGTGCCGCTGCGTTGAAGTCCACGATCGACGGCGGCACCAGCATCGCCGACATGGCATCAAGCAGGGTCGATTTGCCCGAGCCGGAACGGCCGACGAACAGGAAGCCGCGCTCGGCGATCGGGACTTCGGTCAGGCCGTTGAAAGTGCCCCAGTTATGCACCTGCAGCCGGCGCATGCGGAACTGCTGCTGGCGCGGATCCGGCAGCCCTTCGGTGAACAGGGCGGGAGTGTTCTTGGAGATGGCCATGCGTTATCGGTCGTTCCGTTCAGGCTTTGGCAGCAGGGGTTTCGCGCAACTGGCGGTATACCGACGAGAGTGCGGACACATCCTCGGCAGAGAACAGCAGCTTCAATGCGGGCGATACTTCGTGCCGGTCTTCCTGACCCGCCAGGCGGGTCAGGATGTGGTTCTCTTTCATTTTCTGCACCGCCGCCGCGACGCGACGGTTGAACCCGGCGCGGTCGGTGGAGAGGTTCTTCTCATAGATCGCCAGCGCTTCGGCCATCTCGCTGTCGGCCACGACGGCGCGGTGACCGCGGGCGTCGGCCTCGGCCAGCTGCTGGCGCAGGTACAGCAGCAGCACCGAGTCGATGAAGGTCAACGGCGAGCTGCGCAGCAGCACCGGCGCTTCGACGTCTTCGGTGTCGGCCTGGCGGGTGAAGGCCACGCCGCTGTCACGGTCCAGCACCAGTTCCAGGAACAGGTCGGCCAGCGACGAACGGATGGCCGCCTCGCTGCGGATCAGCGCAGGCCACAGCTTGGGGTGGCGCAACTGGTCGATGCTCGGGCCGATCAGCAGCTGGCACAGCGCGCGGCGCCCATCCAGCGGCAGGCGGCCGGTATCGCCCAGGTAATAGACGTCGTTGTTCCGCCGCGGCAGCGGCGTAACCACCACCGGCTCTGCGTCAAGGTCGTGGGCGGCACCGTCGATCAGGGCGGCGTCGTTGGAATCTTCATGCCAGTTCATGGCGTTTCTCCTGGGTGAACCAAACCAACGGGATACGGGCCCGCCGCCACTGTCCATCACCACCACGCCAATGCGCGGTTTCCTGTTCGCCTTCCACTACCGTGCCGTGGCGCGTGCCCAGCGACAGGTAGCCGATCACGCTGCCCAACCCCTGCGGCGCGTCGCGCTGCGACAGGGCCTGGGCGATGCTCAGCTTCGGCTGGATGGCCAGCAGGTCATGCAGGTCGCGGCGCAGCGTGCGGAAGTCGATCTCTGACGAGGCCACCAGGTCGCCGACGCTTTCCAGCGAAATACTTGCGGCCTCATTGCGCTGCACGCTGCCATCGATATGGGCGCTGCGCGGGTCATGCAGTTTCCACTGCGACCACGAGCGCAGGCGGCTGGTGGTCAGCTGCAGGTCACGGCCGATCGGGCGCTGGGCGGTGAACTCGTCACGCAGCGCCAATGCTTCGGACTGCGCCTGCTTGAGCAGCTGGTTGAGCCGGCGCTGTTCCAGGTAGCCACGGCTCTGCACGAAACCGCGCAGGCTGCGGGCGAAGTGCTGCAGGACATCGTGGACCTGGCCGCCGCGCTCGAGCATGGTGGCGGTGAAGCCGCGCAGGAACGCGCGCTCGTCGCGGTCCAGCTTGCGGGCGAAGCCGCGGGCGAGCACGGTCTCCAGCGCTGCATCCAGCTGGGCGCTCTGTTCGGCATCGTTGAGCAGGCGCCAGAAGGCCTGGAAGCTGCGCCCGGCGTCGCTGTCGCCAATGACGTCCACCCCTTCGAACAGCCGCGACAGCACGTCGCCGCGCTCGCTCTCGTCGTCGATGATGCGTTCGCGGAACTCGCGGTTCAGGCGTTCGAAGTCGTCGCGGACGCGGCGGAAGTCTTCGGTGAGATCGTCAGCCAGGCCAATGATCTGCCGCGCCCGTTCCAGCGCGCGCTTGCCATCGAGGGTCGCCACCCGGCCAACGCCGACCCGCGCAATCTCCGCGTCGATGCGGTCGCGCTCGTCACGCAGGGCCGACAGGCGCGCGTCCGGGTCCGATTCGGTCTGCGCAGCCAGCTGCGAAAGCTGCTCGATGACCAGCGCCAACCGGCTTTCGGTGGCCGCCACGCGGCTCTGCTCCAGGCTGTCGGCGAAACGGATCGCCTGCAGCGCCCGGGTGGAGAGCTCGTACTGCTCCTGGTCGGCGCCCTCGGGCAGGCGCCGCTCCAGCCACCCCTGCGACAGCCAATGGGCAATGTAGGCCTGGGCGGTGCGCGGCAGCTCACGCGAAAGTTCTTCGCCGTTGAGCTGGTCCAGTGCGCGCTGCAGGCGCTCGTGCAGCACCGCCGCCGGCAGGGTGCGCTCGCCGTCCATCAGCAGGCTCTGCAGCAGGCCGATGATCTCCGGGGCGTTGGCGGCGGCCAACAGTTTCCACTGGGGCTGTTCGCGCAGGGCGCGGTAACGGGTGATACGTTCGCGGTGCTTCATGCAGCCAGGACATCCGAATAGACGCCGCACGGCCAGGTGCCGCGCAGCGGGAGGGGCACCGGCCCGGCACGATCATGCCGGGCGCGCGGGATATTCAGCGCTTGCCGCCCACTTCAATGAAGCGCAGGAACTCGGCCCGGGTGCGGGCATCCTCGCGGAAGCTGCCCAACATCTTGGAGGTGACCATGCTCACGCCGCGCTTGTGGATGCCGCGGGTGGTCATGCACTCGTGCGCTCCTTCCACCACCACACCCACACCGATCGGCTGCAGCACGTCCTGGATGCACTGGGCAATCTGCGCGGTCATCTTTTCCTGGACCTGGAAGCGGCGGGCATAGGCCTCCACCACGCGGGCCAGCTTGCTGATGCCCACCACCTTGCCGGCCGGCAGGTAGCCGACGTGCACGCGGCCGATGATCGGCGCCATGTGGTGTTCGCAGTGGCTTTCGTACTCGATGTCGCGCAGCACGATCAGCTCGTCGTAGCCGGCAACCTCTTCGAAAGTCCGTTCCATGTAGGCGCGCGGGTCGTCGCGGTAGCCGCTGAACCAGTCGCCGTAGGCTTCGGCAACGCGCCGCGGGGTGTCCAGCAGCCCTTCACGGGTGGGATCTTCACCGGCCCAGCGCAGCAGGGTGCGCACGGCCGATTCGGCCTCATCCTGGGTCACCGGGGTCACGTCGTTGTCTTGTTTGCTCATTACATACAGCACCCGAAGGGGGGCGAGCATCGTACCCGACAGACCCCCCGGGCGTCCCCCGGGCGTTGGGCTGCGGTTGGGCTGGAGGTATAGATAGGAATGAAATTAGTAGTATCCTATCTATCTGCCATGAAACGCTCCCTCGACGAACGCACCCAGCTGCAGATGCAGCTCAGCTCCGGCCTGCTCCACTCAGGGCGGCAATGGCAGCGCCTGGCCGACCAGGCCTTGGGCAGCTATGGCATTTCGGCCGCCTGCACCATGCCGTTGCTGATGATCGGCCGTGCCGGCGGTGGTATCCGCCAGGTCACCCTGGCCCAGCAGCTGGGCATGGAAGGCCCCTCTCTGGTGCGCCTGCTGGACAAGCTGTCGGCCAGTGAACTGGTCCGCCGCGAGTGCGATGCCAGCGACCGCCGGGCCAACCTGCTGTGGCTGACCGATAAGGGCGAGGCCTTGGTGAGCGAGCTGGAAAGCCAGCTGATCGGCCTGCGCCAGGACGTGTTCGGCGAGCTGACCACCGATGAGCTGCGCACCGTGCTGAAGCTGTGGAAGCTGCTGGCCGATGCCTCCGACCGCGTGACGTAAGCCGCTGTCCTGCCCCACCTCCCGGTGTTGTCCTGCGACGCCGTGGTTTCCCCTTTCCGCTTCCTGCGAACTTCCTGCCCCGATGTACGGTGAATTCAGTCTCTATGGTGTGTTCATCCCGACCCTGCTCGGGCTGATGCTGCTGGCCTACCTGCTCACCAGCGGGTTGCGCCTGGTCCTGCAGCGCACCGGCGCCTACCGCCACATCTGGCACCCCGCCCTGTTCAACCTGGCCGTGTACGTGATCGTGCTCGGCGGGTTGTTTTCCCTGATGCGTTGGATGCAATCGTGAACAAGATCCTCAAGCACACCTTCCCGGTCGTCCTGACCGTCGTCGCCGTCATTGCCGCCCTGCTGGTGCTGCGCCACCTGTGGTCGTACTACATGGACGAACCGTGGACCCGCGATGCGCACGTCAGCGCCGACGTGGTGCAGGTCGCCCCGGATGTGTCCGGGCTGGTGGAAGCGGTGAAAGTGGCCGACAACCAGCCGGTGAAACGCGGCGAGGTCCTGTTCGTGGTGGACCGCGCGCGTTACCAGATCGCGCTGGAGCAGGCCCAGGCCACGCTGGGCGAACGTCGCGCCACGCTGGAGCAGCTGCGCCGCGAGACCGCCCGCGACCGCCGCCTGCAGGACCTGGTGGCGGCGGAGGACGCCGAAATGCGCCGCGCCAAGCTGCAGGCCGCGCAGGCGTCCATGGCCACCGCGCAGGCCGCGGTGGACCTGGCCAGGCTCAACCTTGCCCGGACCGAGGTGCGCAGCCCCAGCGACGGCCACGTCAACGACCGCACCGTGCGCGCCGGCGACTACGTCACCGCCGGCCGCCCGGTGATGGCGGTCCTGGACACCGGTTCGTTCCGGGTGGACGGCTACTTCGAGGAAACCCGCCTGCGCGGCGTGCATGCCGGGCAGAAGGTCGACATCCGCCTGATGGGCGAGGCGCAGCCGTTGCAGGGCCACGTGCAGAGCATCGCTGCCGGCATCGAGGACCGTTACCGCAGCGAGGGTTCCAGCCTGCTGCCGAACGTGACCCCGGCCTTCGACTGGGTGCGGCTGGCCCAGCGCATTCCGGTACGCATCCACATCGACACGATTCCCACCGGCGTGAACCTGATTGCCGGGCGCACCGCCACGGTCACCATCGAGCCGGACACCGCCACGCCCTCCCCCACGCCGGCGCAACCGGCACGGGCGGCCCTGTGAACCGCCCGACCCTGCACCGCATCGCCTTCGCCCTGGCGCTGACCAGCAGCCTGGCCGCCTGCCGCACGGTCGGCCCGGATTACGCGGTACCGGCCGGTTCGGCGTTCCAACGCCCCGAGGCCAATGCGGCGTTCATCGACACCGCCAACCCGCAGGTGGCAGCGGGCGCCGAGCTGCCGGCACGCTGGTGGGAGCTGTACCAGGACGCCACGCTCAATGGGCTGGTGGAACAGGCGCTGCGCGACAACGTTGAACTGAAGGTGGCAGATGCCAACCTGCGCCGCGCCGCCGCCGTGTACGAGCAGGCGCTGGATGCCGGTGGTTTCGAATACGAAGCCGAGGCCGGGGTGAGCCGCGCGCAGCTGTCGGCCGAATCGTTCCTGCTCGAACACGAGCTGCCGCCAATCAACCTGGCCGACGGCAAGTTCGCGGTGTCCTATCAGGTCGACCTGTTCGGCAAGCTCAAGCGAGCGGCCGAAGCCGCGCGCGCCGACGAGCAGTCGGTGGCCGCTGCGATGGACCTGGCGCGGGTTTCGCTGGTGGCCCAGGTGGCCGGCAGCTACGTGGAGATCTGCCACGCCAACCACGAACTGCACGTGGCCGAACATTCCCTGCAGCTGCAGCAGCGCAGCCGCGAGGTGACCCAGCGGCTCATCAGCGCAGGACGTGGCACGCCACCGGAGCTGGCACGCGCCAATGCGCAGGTGGCGATGCTGCAAGCCGCGCTGCCGCCGCTGCAGGCGCAGCGCCAGGCCTCCGAATACCAGCTGGCCGCCCTGCTCGGCCGCACCCCGGGCCAGCTGCCCGAGGGCGTGAGCGCGTGCGACCAGGCCCCGACCCTGGCCCAGCCGCTGCCGGTGGGCGATGGCCGCGCGCTGCTGCAGCGCCGCCCCGACATCCGCCAAGCCGAACGCAAGCTGGCCGCCGCCACCGCTCGGATCGGCGTGGCCACCGCCGAGCTGTACCCGGACATCCGCCTGGGCGCGTCGCTGGGCGCGGCCGGCCTGCTCGCCGATTTTGGCGAGCCGCTGACACAGCAATGGTCGTTGGGGCCGCTGATCTCGTGGACGCTGCCGTCCTCGGGCACCCACGCGCGCATCCACGCCACCGAAGCCGGGGCCGATGCGGCGCTGGCCGAGTTCGACCACAGCGTGCTGCAGGCGCTGCGCGAAACCCAGACCGCACTGAGCCGGTATGCACACGACCTGCAGCGCCTGCAATCGCTGCAGCAGGCGCAGGCGCAGGCTGCGCTGGCCGCCGAGCAGAACCGCCGGCTGTACCAGGGCGGGCGCACCCCGTACCTGTCCAGCCTGGACGCCGACCGGACCCTGGTGTCGGCCGATGCCACGCTCGCGCAGCAGCAGGCGCAGGTCTCGCGCGACCAGATCCAGCTGTTCCTGGTCCTCGGCGGCGGCTGGAACGCCGATGCGATGGCCAAGGCCCAGGTAGCACCGACACCGACGGTAGTGCCCACGGTTGGTCGGGGTGCGGTCAATCGGCAGAACTGACCCATGCTCCTGCTAGACCGCCACGCCTGGCTGTTTTCGGTAAAGACCTTCCTGGCCGCGCTCGCCGCCCTCTACATCGGCCTGGCCGGCAACCTGTCACGCCCGTACTGGGCGATGGCCACCGTCTACATCGTGACCCAACCGATGCTGGGCCCGACCCGGGCCAAGGGCGTCTACCGCATCGTCGGCACGCTCATTGCCGGCGCGGCCACGCTGTGGATGCTGCCGCACCTGGTGGAAACCCCGCTGCTGCTGAGCGCGGCGATGTCGCTGTGGCTGTCGGCGTGCCTGTTCATCGCCCTGCTCAACCGCGGCCCGCGCGGTTACGCGTTCCTGCTGGCCGGCTACACCACCGCGTTCATCGGCTTCCCCGCGGTGACCTCGCCGGACACCATCTTCGACACAGTGGTGGCGCGCAGTGAAGAAATCATCCTGGGCACGGTGGTGGCGGTGCTGTTCGCCTCGCTGTTCTTCCCCACCTCGGTACGGCCGATGCTGCGCGCGCGGATCGGCAACTGGATGGACGATGCTGCACAGTGGTGCCGACAGATCCTGCTGCGCGGCCAGGCGCACGGCCCGCGCAACCGGCTGGCGGCCGACCTGGTGCAGTTCGAGGCGTTGATCGCGTTCCTGCGCCGCGATGATCCGCGCCATGCCGGTGCAGCGGTGTCGATGGAACGGCTGCGCGAACGCATGCTGCTCATGTTGCCGGTGCTGTCATCCATTGCCGACCGGCTGGGCGCGCTGCGCGCCGGGGGCCGCGCGCTGCCGCCGGGGCTGGAACCGCTGGTGGACGACATCACGCACTGGCTGGAGCGGCCCGGCCGTTCCACTGCCGAGGAGTCCGCCGCCCTGCGCGCGCGGATCCTGGCGCTGAAGCCGGCGGTGGATGGGGAACTGGACCACCTGCTGCTGGTGACCCTGCTGTTGCGCCTGGAAGAGCTGGTGGACCTGTGGCAGGACTGCGCCACCCTGCAGGACGCCATTGAACACGGCAGCGCGCCACGCGATGCCGCCCACTTCAGGGTGCGGGCCAAGCGCGTGGGCGGCGCGCGCCACGTGGACTACGGCATGGCGCTGTTTTCTGCCGCCAGCGCCGGCGTCGCGCTGATGACCTACTGCGCGCTGTGGATCGGGCTGGGCTGGGAAGGCGGTGGCAACGGCGCGATGATGGCCGCGGTGGCCGCTGCGTTTTTTGCCGCGCAGGACGACCCGGCGCCGAGCATGCTGCAGTTCCTGCTCTGGGCCGTCGTTGCGAGCCTGGTGGCGGCGGTGTACCTGTTCGGCGTGTTCCCGGCGGTGCATGATTTCGGCAGCCTGGCACTGGTGCTGGCAGTGATCTTCCTGCCACTGGGGCTGCTGCTGCACCAGCCCAAGACCGCGCTGATCGGGCTGCCGTTGACAGTCAACCTGGTGGCGCTGCTGAACGTACAGAACACCTACAGCGCCAACATCCAGAGCTTCATCAATTCGTCGGTGGCGATGTTCATCGGCATTGGCTTTGCCGTGGTGATGACCCGCCTGTTCCGCTCGGTGGGCGCTGAATGGACGGCTCGCCGGCTGGTGCGGCAAGGCTGGAACACGCTGGCTGAAGCGGCCGAGGGCCGCGGCCGGCAGGACCGCCAGCAGTTCGCGGCGCGCATGCTGGACCTGCTGGGCCTGCTCGCGCCGCGCCTGGCCGCCACGCCCGAAGGAAGCGACATCGCTTCGGTGGACATGCTCACCGAGGCGCGCATCGGTCTGAACATCCTGCAGTTGCGCCGCGCACGGCATGGTTTGCCGGCGGCGAGCAGGCAGGCGATCGAGGCGATCCTGGACGATGTGGCGACACATTACCGCGCCCAGGTGGCGCTGCGCCGGCCACAGCCTGCATCGCCCACGTTGCAGGCCAGGCTGGAGGCGTCGCTGAAGCGGGTCCAGACGGTGGAGGCCGGCAAGGCGCGTGATGAAGCGCTGATGGGGGTGCTCGGACTGCGCTATGCGTTGTTCCCGGAACCGCCGGCGGTCACACAGGGGGGAGTATCCTGACGCCCTGCATTCCTGCATGGAACAAGGTGATCCCCAATGAGTTACGACGTGATGGTATTCGACCCGGCCGTGGCGCCGCGCGACGCCGAGGCATTCCTGCAGTGGTATGACGCGCAGACCGAATGGAACGAGAAGCACGGGTACGACGACGCTGCCGTCTCGGTGCCGGCGCTGCAGGCCTTCTTCACCGAGCTCGCCGAAGACTTCCCGCCGATGGACGGTCCGCTGTCCGATGACGAGGACGACCGCCCGCAGGTGACCGACTACAGCATCGGCACCCATGTGATCTATGCCTCGTTCGATGATGAGGTGGCCGAAGACGCGCATGGCCAGGTGCAGATCCTGGCCAACAAGCACCAGGTAGGATTCTTCGATGTCAGCGGCGACGGTGCGATCGTGTACCCGGACGGTACCGTGCTGATTCCCGGGGGAGAAGAAGAAGAGGAAGGCGACGCCTGATTCTGGAAGGTCTGGTAGAGCCGTTCTCTACCAGAGTTCGCCCTGGGCGGGCGCCGCCGCCACATCAGTGATCGTGGCGCCCGCGCCCAGCCGTTGGGCCAGCCCGGACAACCGGCTGGCATGCCGCGCCAACGCGGCCTGCAACACCTCTGCACTGCCCAGTACATGCAAGGCCTGCCGCGCGCGGGTCATGCCGGTGTACACCAGTTCGCGCGACAGCACCCGGTTGTCGCGCCGTGGCAGCTGCAGCCAGACCTCATCGAACTCCGAGCCCTGGGCCTTGTGCACGGTCATGGCGAAGGCGCTTTCGTGCGCGGGCAATGCAGCCGGGTGGAACGCGCGCGGCTGCTCCGGACTGTCCCCGGGGAACCAGGCCAGCATCGCGCCTTCGCGGCTGCGCAGGCACAGCCCGATATCGCCGTTGAACAAGCGGTGCCGGTAGCTGTTCTCGGTAACCAGCAGCAGCCGGCCGTGGAAGTAACGCGGTCCAGCGCCCGGGCGCGCGCTTCCGGCAAGGGCTGCTTCGATGCGCTCGTTGAGTCCGCGCGCGCCCTGTGGACCTTCGCGCAGGGCGGTAAGCAGACGCAGCCGACCGGCCTGCGCCAGCGCCTGCACCGGATCGTCAGCCTCACCCAGTCCGCGCCAGTGCGCCAGCAGGGTGTGGCGGTGCTGCAGCAGGGGATCGACCTGGTCCTCGTGGAAGGCCACGCCGGCCAGCGTGCCGCCGCGCAGCAGCTGCAGCGCGGTAGCGCTGTCGCCTTCGCGCACGGCGCGTGCCAGCGGCACCAGGTCCAGCGCATCGCTCTGCCGGTAGCCGCGCTGCAGCTGCACGCGGCGGCCGGCGAACGCCTGCGGCGGTGCCAGCGGCAGTAAAGCGGGAGCCGCCAGCAGCGGGCGCAGGGCGGCCGCATCATCAGCCTGGGTACCCAGTCCGTCGCCACTGGCCTGCAGGATCGCGCTCAGCACGTCGCCGGCTTCCACCGACGGCAGCTGGTCAGGATCACCCAGCAGCACCAGCCGGGTGCCGCTGGCCACCGCTTCGACCAGCTTGGTCATCAGCGGCAGGTCGATCATCGAAGCCTCGTCCACCACCACGATGTCGTACGGCAGAGGGTTGTCGACGTGGTGGCGGAAGCGCGGCGAATCGGGAATGACGCCCAGCAGCCGGTGCAGGGTGGCACCGGTGGTCGGCATGGCCTCGGCCAGTTCGGCGGCCACCCCGACCAGGCGCAACCGCTGCAGGGCCTGGCGCAGGCTTTCGGCCATGCGTTCGGCGGCGCGGCCGGTGGGCGCGCACAGTGCCACGCGCGGCAGCGACGCACCGGCCTGCCGCGCCTGCGCGGCCAGCAGCACCAGCAGGCGCGCAATGGTGGTGGTCTTGCCGGTACCGGGGCCGCCGGTAACCAGCACCAGCGGGTGGCGCAGCGCTACCGCCGCCGCGCGCGCCTGGTGATCGATGCCGTCCAGCGCCTGGGGGAACAACTGTGCGAACAGCGTGGAGAGCCCGGCAGGATCATGCGCAGGCAGCGGCTGCGAGGCGATGCGCTGCAATCCCAGCGCCAAGCGACGTTCGTATTCACGGTAACGCCGGAGGTACACCAGACCATGTTCCAGGACCAGTGGCGCATCGGCAGCCAGCGCGTCGTCGCTGTCGGGCAATGCCACCCAGGGCGATGCGCGCAGCTGCGCCAGCCACCCCTCTGGCGCCGGCCAGTCCAGCTCGGCATCTACCAGCCTTGCGGGCGCGGCCGGGTCGAAGCCCGCGTGGCCCTGCGCTACGGCCAGCGACGCCAACGCGGCAGCGGCCAGTACTGCATCGGGGGTATCCGGCTGCAGCCGACGCAGGCTCTGCGCGAGGGCGTGGTCCAGGATGCGCAGGGTGCCCTGCTTCAGCAGTGCCTCAAGCAGGCTCATGCCTCACCCCAGGCGCGTGCCACCAGTTCGGCGTGCTTCTGCGGCCCGCCGGCGAACAGGACATCCATTGCTTCGACCAACGCGGGATCGAAGCGCTGCGCGTGCACGCCCGGCGCATCCGCGCGCCCGGCCACCAGACCCCGGCAGAACAGATAACGGATGCCGCCCAGGTCGCGCGCCTGCTGGTAGTCGCGGCCCAGCCTGAAGCGCAGCCAGCGATGCAGCGCCACGGTATAGATGAGCGCCTGCAGGTCGTACTCGCTGCTTTGCATGGCGGCCGCCAGGCGTGCGGCGTCGTAGCCGGGCAGCCGGTTGGATTTGTAGTCAAGCACGTACCAGCGTCCGTCCCTTACGTACGTAAGGTCGATCTTGCCGGTCATCAGCCCCTCGAGCTGGCGTCGCGGGCCAAAGCCGCGGCGGTCCGGCACCAGCCCGTACTGGTGCAGCAGCTGCAGCAGCGCCGGCACCGCGGTGGGCTGCATGGCGAAGTGGAACTCGATTTCGGCCCGCCTGTCGTGCAGCGGCAAGCTGTGCAGCGCGCCGCCTTCGGGCAGCTGCACGGTAAGGGTCTGGCCGACCAGCGGCACCAGCACCGCCACGCCGTCGTCCAGGTCCGCATCGGCGTAGCCTTCGCTGCGCAGCGATTCACGCAGCACCTCCGCCTCATCGCCCGGTGCCGGGTCGCCCGCGCGCCAGTCGGCCCAGCGCGCGAAATCGGTGTTCTCCAGAGCATCGTGCAGCACGTTGCCGAAGCGGCTGCCCGTGAACCGCGGGTCGGTCTCCGGCGGCAGTTCACCGGCTGCGGGTGGTTCCACTTCCAGTGGCAGCTCCGGGCCTGCCGGTTCGTCGGCGGCAGGGGCCGGTGCTTCAGTGGCTACCGCGTCGGTGTCGTGGCCGGCATCGGCATGCGCCAGCTGGGTGAAGCTGTACACCCACCAGTCGTGCGGCACCCGCCGGGTGATCGCACGCACCGGCGGCAGCTCGCCTTCGCGCTGCACCGGCAGCTGCGCCGGGCGTGGCTCCACCGGGCCTTCGATCACTGCGATGTCCGGGTGCGCGCGCAGCGCCTCCAGGTCGGACAGCATCGGCGCCAGCCGCGTCTTCGCCAGCCCGGCCAGGTCGCCGGCTGCGATCCACAACGCGTGCTCAGCGCGGGTCAGGCCCACATACAGCAGGCGCGCGTCTTCAGCGCGTTGTTCCTGTGCGCTGCGCTCGCTGGCCGCGCTCCAGGCTTCGTCCTTGTCCAGCTTCCAGTGCAGCTCGCGACGACCGTCGGCGTACACGGTGCAGTTGGAATCGGTGTTGCTTCCACCACTGTCGATGCCCACGAACGGCAGGAACACCAGCGGGTATTCCAGGCCCTTGCTCTTGTGCAGGGTGATGATCTGCACCCGGCGTGCGTCCGATTCCAGCCGCAGCAGCTGCTGTTCGTCGTCCTGGTCGGCATGCGCCATCTGCACCTGCAGCCAGTCCAGCAGGCCGTGCATCCCCAGTGCCTGGCCGGCGGCCTGCTGCAGCAGCTCGCCCAGCTGCAGGTAATTGGTGAGCCGGCGTTCGCCATCGAGCAGGCCCAGCAGGCGCTCGGCGTTGTCCGCACACAGGTCGGCGATGACCGCGAACGGCCCGCCGCGCAGCCAGCGCTCACGCCACAGCAGCAGCCGGGTCTGGAACGCGCGCTGCGGGTCGCCGTCGCGTTCCATCGCATCGATGGAGGCAGCGTTTTCGCCCAGCAACACGGTTGACAGCGCAGCGCGCAGGCGGCCTTCGTCGGCCGGTTGCAGCAGGGCCAGCATCAGCACGCGCAGTTCGCGGGCTTCGGCGGTGGCGTACAGGCTCTGCTTGCCGGCTGCGACCGCCGGGATGCCCACCGCGCTCAGCGCGCGCTGGATTCGGGTGGCTTCGTGGTGGCGGCGCACCAGCACCGCGATGTCGCCCGGCTGCACCGGTTCGCCGCGCAGCAGCGCACGGCCTTCGCGGCCCTCCAGCAGCACGTGGTGGATCGCGGCCACGCAGGCATCGGTGGCCTGCTGCCGCGACGGATCGGCCTTGAGGTCGGCCCCGTCGTCGCTGCGCAGCAGGCGCAGGGTCAGGCCCGGCGCGGGCGCGCCATCGCGCAGGTAATCGGCATCGGTGCGGGTACTGCCGGGCAGCACCGGTTCGAAGGCGATGCCTGCTTCCAGGAACGCGCGCTCGCCAGCGGCGTCGTACAGCGCCTGCAGCGCGCGCAGCACGCCGGGGCGCGAGCGGAAGTTGCGCTTCAACGGCGGCGCGGCCACCGCCTCGCGCTTGGCTTTGAGGTAGGTGTGGATATCGCCACCGCGGAAGCCGTAGATGGCCTGCTTGGGGTCACCGATCAGGAACAGCGCCGGGGCCAGCCCGGCTTCGCGGGTTTCGGGCGAATCGCCGAACACTCGCTCGAAGATGCTCCACTGGCGGTCGTCCGTATCCTGGAACTCATCCACCAGCGCGATGGCGTACTGCGCGCGCAGCTGCTGCACCAGCGCCGCGCGGTGCGGGCCGTCCAGTGCGGCGGCCACGCCGTCGATCAGGTCATCGTAGGTCTGAACGCGGCCAACGCGCTTGAGCTCGTGGAGCCGCTCGCGGGCCTGGCTGCGCAGCTCGTGAAGCAGCAGCAGGGCCTGCTGGCGCAACCACTGGTCGTAGGCATCGGCGGCATGCCACCAGCTCTGCAGCGCCTCGAACAGGGGCGAGGCGGGACAATGGCCCTGCTGGTCCTCCCTGCAGAACCCCAGCAGCGCCACCGGCAGCAGCTTGCCCAGGTGGGAGGTGGCGCCGCGTGGCCAGTTGCGGGCCGCACGACCGGCCTGCAGCTCGGCGAAGGCTTTGTCGAAGCTGGGCCGGCGTGCGCGACGGCCGTCGAAGATCTTGCGGTCGAAGGCGTTGACGATGCTGGCCTGGGCGGTTTCGACATGCGCATCGACCGCGCTGGCGAGCGCGTCGGCTGCCGCGTGCAGCGCGGCGCTGGGATCCTCACGATGCTGCCGGGGCGGCGCGGGCAACAGCGGCAACGGCTTGATCAGCGTCGGCAGGTCGCGCGCCAGCCCATCCGGCGTGGACCACAGGCGGGTCAACGCATCCACCGTGGCCGGGTCGTTGGCGTGCACGCGCCACAGGTCGGCGGCCAACTGGTCGTGCAGCTCGCGTTCGCTGGGCAGCAGCGTTGGCGGGTCGAAAGTGTGCCCGCTTTCCAGCGCGTGCTCACGCAGCACGCGGGTGCAGAACCCGTGGATGGTGAAGATCGACGCCAGATCGATCTCGTCGGCGGCGGTCTGCAGGCGCTGCGCCAGCGCGACGGGTGTTTCCCGGCCCAGCGCCAGTTCGCGCTGCAGCAGGTAGCGGGTCAACTGCACCTCGGGGGCCTCGTCGGCGGTCGGTGCGTGCGCCAGCAGCTGCGCGGCCAGCGCCAGGCGCTCGCGGATACGCTTGCGCAGTTCCTGGGTGGCCGCGTCGGTGAAGGTCACCGCCAGGATCTGGCCGATGCGGTAACCCTGCTCCACCACCAGCCGGGTGAACAGCGTGGCCAGGGTGAAGGTCTTGCCGGTGCCGGCGCTGGCCTCGATCAGACGCACGCCCTCCAGCGGCAGCGACAGGTAGGGGTCGTCGTGCAGCATCTGCCCGCTCATGCCACGGCGCCTTCGTCGTTGAAACCCTGGAACACCCGACTCTCGCGGACCGCACTGAACACCACGAAGCTGGTGTGCAGCAGCTGTTGATAGCTGTCGGGGTCGGCGAAGGGGTCACGGCCACGCAGGGCCAGCTGCACGGCATCGCCGCTGGCCTCGCCCCAGCGGCGGTCGCCGCCATGCCATTGCGCCCAGCCTTCGCTCTCGCGCTTGGCGACGGGCGCGCGGTACAGCGTCCAGGCGGTGTACGGCCCGTAAAGCAGCGGCGCGCGCATGCCATCGCGGCGCAGCTGCAGCAGCGCCTGCAACGCTGCCCTGGCAGTGGGCGCGGGCAATGCCGGCAGTACGTGCGGCCCGATGCCGTCTTCGCCGCCGTCGTGGAACTCGACCAGCGGCAGCGCGTCGCCGGCTGCATTGGCCAGCAGCCAGTCCAGTCCGTGCCGGATCGCGGCCGGGCCGTTCAAGCTGCCCGCGCGCAGACGCACGATGCCCTGCGGATGGATGTCGTCCACTCGCCCATGCAGTCGTACCCCACCGACCTCCACCTCATAGCGGCGGCTGTCGGCGTCGCTGCTGCCGCGCCATTGGGACAGCGCCAGGGCGTACGGGCGGGTCTGCTCCTGCAATGCGTGGAACTGGCGTTCGCCCAGTGCGCCGGACGGCAGCAGCGCACGGGCGCGCAGGCGGGCATACAGGGGGGTATCGTCGCCCTGCAGGGTGGCCTCGATCACCGCGTGCTGCAGCAGGCGCTGTTCCAGGCCCCGGCCGGCCAGCACCAGCGGCTCCAGGTCGTCAGCGGCAGCCAGTTCATCAGGCAGGCGCAGGCCCAGTCGCTGCGACAGGAACTGACCGGCGGGATCGACCAGGAAGCGGCGCAGTGCATCCAGCGACAGTTCCGGCGCGGCCTCAACGTCCAGCGGCGGCAGCGTCTGCTCGAACCACGGCGGTGGCGCGCGGCGCATGCTGCCCAGCGAACCGGCGGCCGGGTGCCATTGCCGCCGGTAGCTGAAGCGGCGCGGCTCGTCGCCTCCCCCGAACGCGGCAGGCGAGAACGGCTGCAGCGAGTGGCGCACGGTCAGCTGCTTTGCAGCCCCCGGCGGATCCTCGTGGTATTCGGCGGCGGCATCGATCAGCTCGCTGACCAGCACCGATGGCTCGCGCACGCTGCCATCGCGTGGGTCCGCGCCCAGGTAGCTCAGGTAGAACACATCCTGCGCCGAGGCGAACAGCTGCAGGAACAGGAAACGGTCGTCCTCGCGCAGCGAGCGGTCGCCGTGGCGGCGCTTGTCGGTACCCAGTTCGGCGGTGAGCTGGTTGAGCCCGGCGGCCGGGTCGCGGCGCGGGAAGTCGCCATCGTTCAGGCCGAGCACGCAGATCACCCGGAACGGCAGCAGCCGCATCGGCACCATGCGACCAAAGCTGATGCCGCCGGTGAGCAGCGGCGCGCGCGTGTCGGCCTCACTCAGTGCACCGGCGAAGTGCGCGCGCACCACCTCCGGGGGAACGGTGCCGGCGAACCCAGCGCATTCGGCATCGCGGGCGAATTCACTGATGAGTTTGCGCAGCCGTTCCAGCGCGCGCTGGCTGCTGGCCGCTTCCGGTGTGCCGGGCAGCAGCGCATCCAGCATCGCCAGCAGGCGTTGGCGCCACTGCGCCGGGCTCAACGCCTGGCCGAGCGCGCGCTGGTAGTGGGCCAGCACCCGCAGCAGCCGAAGCAGGCGGTCCAGCGCCTCCAGCGCGCTGCCTTCCAGCTCCGGCCATGGCGCCACCCCGGCAATGTCGCCGTCACTGCCGCTGGCATGGCCAATCAGCAAGCGGTCCAGCGCGAATTGCCATGTGTAGGCGTCATCTTCGGGCGCCTGGTGCTGGGTCCGGTGCGCCGCGCTCAGGCCCCACCGCGCGCCCGCGGCCTGCAGCCAGTCGTGCAGGCGGTCGAACGCGGCCGCGTCCAGCCCTGCGGCTTCGGCCAGCGGCGCACTCGACAGCAGGTCCAGCACTTCGTTGAGGCCAAAACGCGATACCGGCAGGCCGAGCAGGTGCACGAACACATCGGCCAGCGGTTCGCCGGTCAGCGGGCTGGTATCGGCCAGCGCGTAGGGAATATGGTCTTCGCCACCACTGCGTCCACCAAAGACGGCTTCGAGGTACGGCACGTAGGGGTCGATGTCCGGAGCCAGCACGGCGATGTCGCGCGCCTGCAGTGGCGGGTCGAAGCGCGGGTCCTGCAGCAGCGCGCGCAGCTGGTCATGCAGCACCTGGAGCTCGCGCAGGCGCGTGTGGCAGGCATGCACCTGCAGGCTGGGGTCGTTGCGCAGCAGTGCCGGGCGCAACGCACCTGCGGGTTGCGGGCGGCGGTGGAACAGGTCGCGTTGCAGGCGGTGCAGCAGGCTGTCGGCGAGGCCGCCGTGCGCCATGTCCGGGCGCCCGTCATCTTCAGGATCGTCGTAAGCGGCGATCTCACCGGACGGATGCACTACTTCATAGCTGCCCAGTACCGCCATGAAGTCGCGGCCAGCCGCGCCCCAGGCCTGCAGCAGGCGGTTTTCGTCACTGCCGTTGCCGAACGGATCGGCCGCGCCGGAGCGCAGCCGCCCGCCGAGGGTCTGCAGGTCGCCCCAGTAGGAACGCGTCGGCGTAGGCAGGTAGAAGTGCAGCGTGCCGACCCGTGCCTGGGTGGCCACCACCCGCAGCACATCCGGCGATACATTCAAGGTGGCGAAGGCGAACAGACGCGGTGGCAGCCCTGCAGGCAGCGGACGGTCGGCGCCTTCGAAGCCTTCGAGGTAGGCATGGATGCGTCGCGCGCGGTACTGGTGGCCGCTGCCGATGTGGCGCCACAGGATCGCCTGTGGATCCAGCGGGTCGGCCCCCGCCTCCCAGCGCAGCAGCCAGTCGCGGCGCCAGGCCTGGTACTTCTCGAATACCGAGGCCAGCTCACCGGCCAGCGCCCACGGCTTGAGCGGGTCGGGTTGCGACAGGTAGGCCTGGAGCGCGCGCAGCGGCGGCTGCGTCATCAGGCCGGGGTGGGTCAGCGCGGCGTACAGCTTCCAGTGCAGCGCGGCAGCGGTGAGATCGTCGTGCTCGCCGGGCACATTGGCATTGAGCGCGCGGGCCACGAACTCGCCTGGGGTCAGGAACGCCAGGTTGGCGGCAATGCCATACTCCGCCGCCAGGGTGGACTGCAGCCAGCGCCGCATTGCCACCTGGGGAATCAGCACCACATCCGGCTCCAGGATCGACTGCCCCACCACCGGCTCGCGCAGGGTGCGGGCCAGCAGCGCGGCCAGCACGTCGAGCGAATTGGAGTGGTACAGGCGGAAGTCTGAAGCAGGGTCGGTCATCACGGCAGTGTGCCGCAGCCCGGCGGCAATCTCGACCCTCGCCGATACCGGCGGCAGGCCGGTGACGTCTGTGACCTCCAGCACGGATCGAGGCGGTACGCACTGTTGCGGGCTGGCAACCGCGCCGTGGCGGGGCTTGGGACCCCGACATGCGACAATACTGCACGGTCCAGTTCGGTTTTGTTCAGCCGCCCACCACGATCTTACAACGTTGGAATTTTGTTAATGGCGTCCATGACGGCTTCTGCAGAATCGCTGGTGCAGTTGGAGAACGTGCGCATTGATCGCGGCGGTCGGGCGATCCTGCGCGACGTTTCGCTGTCGGTACCGCGTGGCAGCATCACCGCCGTGCTGGGTCCGTCGGGCAGCGGCAAGTCGACGCTGCTGGCCGCCCTGACCGGCGAACTGCGCCCCGCAGCGGGGACCGTGACCCTGTTCGGCAAGCCGATTCCCACCGGCAGCAGCGCATTGCGTGAGATGCGCCGCAGTGTCGGCGTGCTGCTGCAGGGCAATGGCCTGCTCACCGACCTGACGGTGGCCGAGAACGTGGCGCTGCCGTTGCGCACGCATACCAGGCTGCCAGCCCCGGTGCTGCGCCGGCTGGTGGACATGAAGCTGCACGCGGTGGGCCTGCTGGCCGCAGCCGATGCCTGGCCGCGCGAGCTGTCCGGCGGCATGGCGCGCCGGGTGGCACTGGCGCGTGCGCTGGCACTGGACCCGCCGCTGATGATCTACGACGAACCGCTGACCGGGCTGGACCCGATCGCCAGCGGCGTGATCATGAGCCTGATCCAACGCCTCAACCACAGCCTGGGCCTGACCAGCATCATCGTCAGCCACCATGTGCACGAGACCCTGCCGATCTGCGACCAGGTGATCGCGATCGCCAATGGCGGCGTGGTTTTCCAGGGCAGCCCCGCCGCGCTGGAGTCGAGCCAGGACCCGCTGCTGCGCCAGTTCCTGCACGGGCAGCCGGACGGCCCGATCCCGTTCGATGCCGCGCCCCGCGCGAAGGTGGCCTGATGCCGTTCGTTGAAAGCACCCGTTCGCTGGGCCGGGCCGGCCTGTTCTCGTTGACCGTGCTGCGCGGTTCGCTGCCGACCGCCGATTTCCTGGCCGAGCTGACCCGCGAGATCTACAAGGTGGGCGCACGTTCGCTGCCGATCATCGCCGTCGGCGGTGCCTTTGTCGGCCTGGTGCTGACCCTGCAGGGCTACCGCACGCTGACCACGTTCGGTGCCGCCGATGCGCTGTCTACCCTGCTGGGCCTGTCGCTGTACCGCGAGCTTGCGCCGGTGCTGACCGCACTGCTGTTCATCGGCCGCGCCGGCAGTTCCATTGCCGCCGAACTGGGGCTGATGCGCGCCACCGACCAGATCAAGGCGCTGGAGCTGATGGCGATCGATCCGGTAGCCAAGGTCGTGGCGCCGCGCTTCTGGGCGGCGGTGCTGACCGTGCCGCTGCTGACCGGCATCTTCTGTTCGCTGGCGATCAGCGCCAGCTACTTCGAGGCCGTGCACGTGCTGGGCCTGGACAACGGCGTGTTCTGGTCGGCACTGAGCAACAGTGTGGATTTCTGGGACGATTTCGGCGTGGCAATGCTGAAATCGGCCATTTTCGGCGGTACCGCCGCGCTGGTCGCCTCATACGTGGGCTTCCATGCCGAGCCGACCATCGAAGGCACGTCGGTGGCCACCACCCGCGCAGTGGTGAACGCCTCGCTGCTGGTGCTGATGTTCAACTTCGTGCTGTCGGCCATGATGTTCCGCTGACGCCCAACCAACCTTCCGCCTGGGCTTCGGCTTCGGGCACCTGATCAGATACGGTGAGATGAACATGGCCATCCGCGGTCCCAGACTCGAATTTTCCGTCGGCGCTTTCCTGCTGCTGGCGCTGGCCTCGCTGCTGGTGCTGGCAATGGCATCGACAAACCAGCGCTGGGGCTTCGGCAGCGAGGGCTATGAACTCAAGGCACGCTTCACGCAGATCGGCCAGCTGCGCAAGCAGGCCCCGGTGAAGATCGGCGGGGTGGTGGTGGGCCAGGTGGGCAACATCGACCTGGACCCGACCCGCTTTGATTCGATCGTGACCCTGAAGCTGGACCCGAAGTTCAAGGATCTGCCGGCCGACACCTCCGCCGGCATATTCACCAGCGGTTTGCTCGGCGAAAGTTATATCGGACTGCAGCCGGGCGGTGACCCGGAGGTCCTCAAGTCCGGTGACGAGATTGTCTTCACCCAGCCGGCCGTGGACCTGATCCAGATGGTCGGCAAATACATGTTCAGCGGCCCGGGCAATGCCGGCGCCGCTTCCCAGGAAGCTCCCGGCGCGGAAGCGCCGGCAACGGAACCGCAGAAATGAAAAAGACCCTGATCAAGGCACTGCTCGCGTCGGCGCTGCTCGCCGCCCTTCCCTCGCTGTCGTTCGCCCAGGCGGCACCGGCCGCCACCGCCGCGTCGCAGGGGGCTGGCACGGAAGTGCTCGCCGCCAGCACGCGCATCCTGTCCACCCTGCAGCAGCGCAAGGCGGAGTTCAGCAAGAACCCGGCCGCCCTGCGCAGCTACATCGACAGCGAACTCAACCGGACCTTCGACCGTGATTACGCGGCCCGCCTGGTGCTGGGTGCCAATGCGCGCGGTGCTTCCGACGCGGACGTGAAGCTGTTCGCCGACGCCATGGCCGACAACCTCATGCAACGCTACGGTTCGGCCCTGCTGACCATCCAGGGCAAGCCCAGCTTCCGCCTGAAGGGTGAGCAGCCGCTGCCCGGCAACCGCGGTGTCAAGGTCTCCACCGAACTGCTGCGCGCCGGCAGCGAGTCCACCCCGGTTGAATACATGATGCGCAACGTGAACGGCCAGTGGAAAATCTTCGACGTGAACATCGAAGGCATTTCCTACGTGCAGACCTTCCGTACCCAGTTCGACGCGCCGCTGCGCCAGAAGGGCATCAAGGCCGTGGCCAACGACCTGCGCAGCGGGTCCCTGCAGGCCGGGCCGGCCGGCAATGGCAAGTAACGCCACCGTCCAGCTGGATGGCCCGAGCGCCCGCATCGCGGGCGTGCTGGACCGTGACGCGGTGGTCGCGCTGTGGCCCAAGCTGAAGGCGCTGCCCGAGGCAGTGACCCAGCTCGACCTGACCGCCGTGGAGCGTGTGGACAGCGCCGGCCTGGCGCTGTTGGCCGAGCTGTCCGCACACGCGCGCGCCAACGGGCGTACGCTGGCCCTCAACGGCATGCCTGCCGGTTTCAATGAACTCAGCGCTGCCTACCGGCTGGCGCCGTCCCTGGATTTCAATGCCCCTACTGCCGCGAGCTGACATGAACGTCGTACGCAACGCTTTCTTTCTCCTGCTTGCCTTGGCGCTCAGCGCCTGTGCGGCCAAGCCTGCACGCGAGAGCGCGCCGGCCAGCGTGGCGGTGCCGCCCGCTGCGACCGCGCCTGCCGCAGCCACTGACGTGGGTACCGACGCGCCAGCCGCCACCGCTGGGGCAACCGATGCGGCTGCAGCACCTGTGGCTGCCGCTGAAGGCACCGATGGCGCCACGCCACCGGCCGCGACGACCGAAGCCCCGCCGACCGGTGCCGAGGACGACTTCGCCGCGCTGTACGGCGGTCCGGCGCCGACCGCCGACGGTGCCGAACCGGGCCGCTCGCCGTACGACCCGTGGGAAGGCTTCAACCGCCGCGTGCACGCGTTCAACAACGTGGTCGACCGCGCCGTGGCCCGCCCGCTGGCCACCGCCTACACCAACGTGGTGCCGCGCTTCGCACGCACCGGCGTGACCAACTTCTTCAGCAACCTGCGCGCCCCGGTGACGATCACCAACCAGCTGCTGCAGGGCCGCCCAGGCGACGCCTGGGACAGCCTGGGCCGGTTCCTGATGAACTCCACGCTCGGCATCGGGGGTCTGTTCGACCCGGCCAGCCGCGCGCTGGTACCGCGCCGCAGTGAAGATTTCGGCCAGACCCTTGGCGCGTGGGGCTGGCGCAGCTCGCGTTACGTGGAGCTGCCGTTCTTTGGCCCGCGTACCGTGCGCGACGTGTTCGGCCTGGCCGGCGACATTCCGCTGTCGCCGATCCGCACAATCGAGGAAGACAAGATCCGCATCCCCCTGCAGGGCTTGCAGCTGGTGGACATGCGCTCGCAGCTGCTGGCACTGGACGACATCCGCGACAACGCCGTGGATGAGTACGCGCTGACCCGCGATGCCTGGCTGCAGCGCCGCAACTACCAGATCCAGAACGACCTGCGCAGCCGCCGCGATCGCGGCCACGACGACGACAGCGCGCCGATTCCGGTCGATGCGATGCCGATGCCCGACTGGGGTAACTGATCGAAAGAAAAACCCCGCTCTCGCGGGGTTTCTTTTTCAGGCGGCGAGTGCGGCGTCGATGGCCGCGACCAGGCGCGCATCGTCGGCCGGTACGTCCGGGGCAAAGCGGGCGATCACCTGACCGTCGCGGCCAACAAGGAACTTCTCGAAGTTCCACAACACCGCAGGGGCCGGGTTGACGGCCAGGTCAGGGTACTTGGCCACTGCGCCCTGCAGCTTTTCGCGCATCGGGCCTTCGCCGATGGCGGCCGGCTGGGCCTGGGTGAGCTGCTGGTACAGCGGGTGGATGTCAGCGCCGGCCACGCTGATCTTGGCGAACATCGGGAAGCCCACGTTGTATTCCAGCTGGCAGAACTGCTGGATCTCCGCGTCGCTGCCCGGCTCCTGGGCCAGGAAGTTGTTGGCCGGGAAGCCCAGCACTTCCAGGCCGGCCGCGTGCTTGTCGGCGTACAGCGCCTGCAGGCCTTCGTACTGCGGGGTAAGGCCGCACTTGGAGGCGACGTTGACCACCAGCAGCACCTTGCCGCGGTAGTCGGCCAGCGAACTCGGCTGGCCATCGATGGTGGAAACGGGAATGTCGTAGACGGTCTGGCTCACGGGAAATCCTGGAGGGGGATGGAGCGGAATCAATCGACGCAGATCGTGCCCTGCGCCACGCCATTGTCAATGCGCTGGCGGCAGCCGAAGTTCTGGCTCACATCGGCCTGGCAGATGCCGCGCGCCTTCGCACCGGCCACGAGCTCGGTTTCGCCGTCGGCCAGGCACTGTCCGGTGCAATCGGCTTTGGCGCTGCAGGTCTTGCCGGCATCCGCGTAAGGCTTCACGCACTGCAGGCGCTGCAGACGACCGAGCGGCTTCATTTCACCGCCGGCGGCGGCACAGCTGGCCGCGTCGGCGACCGCAGCGTCGGTGCCGGGCGCAGGCGCGGTGGGACCGGCCGCGTGGGGTGCGGTGCTGCAGCCGGCAAGCACAAACATCAGGGACAGCATCAAGCCAAAGCGCATCGGTTCAATCCTTTTGGAGACAATGAAGGCAGGGAGTGCAGTGTGCAGGCATCAGGTGTCAGTCCTGCGCGATGGTGGTCTCGTCCACGCCGGTGTCGTCGTCGTCGCCACCGGCATCGCCCAGCAGCAGATCGGTCTGCTCGCTGCCCAGCGACTCCACCCCGCGCAGGCGGCGCTCGATGGTGCGGGTCTTGCGGCTGGCCTCGCCCAGGCTGCGGCCGACCGTGCTGATCTGCTTTTCAGCCTTTTCCAGGATGCCGGCGAACTTGCCGAACTCACTCTTCACCGCGCCCAGCAGGCTCCACACTTCGCTTGAGCGCTGTTCGATGGCCAGGGTGCGGAAGCCCATCTGCAGGCTGTTGAGCAGCGCGGTGACCGTGGTCGGCCCGGCCACCACCACGCGGTGTTCGCGCTGCAGCAGGTCCACCAGCCCCGGGCGGCGGATCACCTCGGCGTACAGGCCTTCGGTGGGCAGGAACATCACCGCGAAATCGGTGGTGTGCGGCGGCACGATGTACTTGTCGCAGATCGACTTGGCCTGGATGCGGATCGCGCGTTCCAGCTGCGCGCCCTGCACGCGCACGCCGTCGGCGTCGCCCTGCTCCTGCGCATCGAGCAGGCGCTCGTAGTCTTCGCGCGGGAATTTGGAGTCGATCGGCAGCCACACCGGAGTGTCGTCATGGCCGCGCCCGGGCAGGCGCACCGCGATGTCCACCATTTCTCCGCTGTCCGGGCGCACTTTGACGCCGCGTGCGTACTGTTCCTGGGTGAGGGTCTGCTCCAGGATGTTGTCCAGCTGCACTTCGCCCCAGCTGCCGCGGTTCTTGACGTTGGTCAGCACCCGCTTGAGGTCGCCCACGCCGGTGGCCAGCTGCTGCATTTCACCCAGCCCGCGCTGCACCTGCTCCAGGCGGTCGGACACCAGCTGGAACGACGCCCCCAGGCGCGCTTCCAGCGTGGTCTGCAGCTTCTCGTCCACCGTGACCCGCATCTGGTCCAGCTTCTGCGCATTGTCGGCCTGCAGGTTCTGCAGTTGCTGCTCCAGCGTGGCGCGCATCTCGCCGATGCGCTGCTCGTTGCGCTGGGTCATCTCCTGCAGCCGCAGGCCCAGCGATTCGGCCAGGCGCTGCTGCGACTGCGCGGTTTCGTCACGCCCCAGGCGGGCGTCGTCGGCCAGTGTCTGGCGCAGCGCGGCCAGGTGCGCGTCGTTGCGCTGCTGGGCCTGGCCGGCGTCCTCGCGGGCCTTGCGCGCGTCTTCGCCGAGCGCATCGCGCAGCAGGTCCAGGCGCTGGTCGGTGCGGGTGGACAGGTCGGTCAGCGCGCGCGCGAAGGTTTCCAGCCGCGCGTCCTGCTGCCGGCCCAGCCCCTCGAGCTGCTCGCGCAGCTCACTGCGGCCGGTCCGCGCCTCCTCACGCAGACTCTGCTCGAGGTCGCCATGGCCGGAACGCCGCAGCAGGGACACCAGCTGCAGGATGAGGACGGCACACAGCAGGCCGCCAAGGATGAGGAATTCAGATTGCATGGAGGAAGTGTAGGCTGAGCCGGTCTCATTCGCTGCGCCGGATCGCTCCATGCTGGATGTCCTGGGAAAGTCGACCTCGATCAACGTGCGCAAGGTGCTCTGGCTGTGCGCCGAGCTGGGCCTGGAATACCGGCAGCTCGGGGCCGACGGCCACGATGCGGATTTCCTCGCGGCCCTGCACCCGCTCAACCCGAACGGCCAGGTCCCGGTGATCCGCGATGGCAACTTCGTGCTGTGGGAATCCAACAGCATCTGCCGCTACCTGGCCGCGGCAGCCGGCCGCCACGACCTGCTGCCGCGCGACCCGCGGCCGCGGGCCCGGGTGGAGCAATGGATGACTGGCAGGCCACCGACCTCAACACCGCCTGGCGGCACGTGTTCATGGCCCGCGTGCGCCAGCACCCCGCCTACCCTGACGATGGCGCCGCGCAGGCCAGTCTGGTGCAGTGGAACCGGCTCATGCAGCAACTGGATCAGCAGCTCGCCGGGACCGGCGCGTACGTGGCCGGGGACGAGTTCACACTCGCCGACATCGTGCTGGGGCTTTCCACCCAGCGCTGGCGGCTGACCCCGGGCGACAGACCCGAACTGCCGGCCGTGGCGGCGTGGTTCCACCGCCTCGGCCCGCGCCCCGGGTTTGCCCGCCACTGCGACAACGGCGTGGCCTGAAACTCAGAAGCCTTCCAGCACCACCTTGCCCACCGCGCGGTGGCTTTCGATGTGCGCGTGCGCGCGGCGCAGATTGGCCGCATCGATACGGCCGTAGTTCTCGCCCAGCGTGGTGCGCAGCACCCCGCTGTCGACCAGATCGGCCACCCGGTTCAGCAGCACGTGCTGCTGCTGAACGTCGGGCGTGCTGAAGCTGGAGCGGGTGAACATCGATTCCCAGTGCAGTGACAGGCTCTTGCGCTTGAGCGCCATCACATCGAGCTGGCCGGGGTCGTCGATCAGGGCCAGCTGGCCCTGCGGTGCCAGCGCGGTGACGATCTGGGCGTAGTGCTGGTCGGTGTGGGTCAGGCTGGCCACGTGGGTGACGGCCTCGATCCCGATCCGGGCCAGGCCTTCGGTCAGCGGCTGGCTGTGGTCGATGACGTGGTGGGCCCCCAGCGCGTACACCCAGTCCTGGGTGTCCGGGCGCGAGGCAGTGCCGATCACGGTCAGCCGGGTCAGCTGGCGCGCCAGCTGGACCAGGATCGAACCCACCCCGCCGGCGGCGCCGATCACCAGCAGGGTCTGGCCTTCGCCGCCGCCTTCGGCGATGCGCAGGCGGTCGAACAACAGCTCCCACGCGGTGATCGCGGTCAGCGGCAGCGCCGCGGCGGCGGCATCGTCCAGGCTTGCCGGCTTGCGACCCACGATGCGCTCATCCACCAGCTGGTACTCGGCGTTGCTGCCCGGGCGGTTGATGTCGCCGGCGTAGAAAACCGGGTCGCCAGGCTGGAACAGGGTCACTTCGCTGCCCACCGCGTCCACGATGCCTACCGCGTCCCAGCCCAGCACGCGCGGGGCCTCGACGGCCACGCCACGGCGGACCTTGGTGTCGACCGGGTTCACCGACACCGCGCGCACCTGCACGCGCAGGTCGCGCGGGCCCGGGACCGGCACTGGCAGGGTGAGGTCGACCAGCGCAGTCGGATCGGTGATGGGCAGGCCGTGCTGGGTATAGGCGATGGCTTTCATGGGAGATCCTTTGGAAGAGGCGCTCAGGGTCGCCTGCCCTGCCCCGCCCGGAAAGGAGCAGAATGCAGCAGCACTTTCACTCCGGAAATGAAAATGGTCCGCTTCGAGGATCTGCAGCTGTTCGTCCGCACCGCCGCGCTGGGCAGTTTTTCCAGTGCGGCGCGTGAGGCTGACCTGCTGCCCGGCCAGGTGGCCGCGGCCGTGGCCAGGCTGGAGCGGGAGCTGGACCTGCGGCTGTTCGTGCGCTCCACGCGCAGCCTGCGTCTCACGGCCGAAGGCGTGCTTTACCTGCCCTACGCCCGGGACCTGCTGGACACCCTGCACGAGGGCCAGGCCCGGGTTCGCGGTGAGGATGCCGAGCTGCACGGCGTGCTGCAGGTGGCCGCGCCATCGGACCTGGGCCGCAACGTGCTGCTGCCTTGGCTCACCGAGTTCCGCGCCGCGCATCCGAAGCTGCAGCTGCGCCTGCTGCTCTCGGACCAGGTGGCCGACGTGTTCCGCGATCCGGTGGATATCGCGTTCCGGCTGGGCCGCTTTGACGCCGCCAGCTATGTGGCGCTGCCGCTGCTGCCCGGCAACCGGCGGGTGCTGTGTGCCGCACCGTCCTACCTGGCGCGTCATGGCACCCCCGCATCGCTGGAGGCGCTGAAGGACCATCACTGCCTGGTCTACCAGCTGGCCGGGCGCCCCTACGACCGCTGGAGTTTCGAACAGGACGGCCGGCGCGTGGTGGTACCGGTGCGCGGCCAGCTGGTGTGCGATGACGCCGACGTGGTGCGGCGCTGGGCGGTGGCCGGCGAGGGCATCGTGTTCAAGTCGTGGCTGGATGTCGCAGACGATGTGCGCGCCGGGCGCCTGCAGGTGCTGATGGGGGGCGCAGGCGACAACCTGCCGCTGAATCTGGTCTGCCCGCATCGCAAGCAGTTTTCGCCCGCGATCCGCCAACTGCATGGGCTGTGCGCCCAGCGCCTGCAGCCCATGCTGGCCGATCTGCCGGTTCCGGCGCCATAGCGCTGTCGGCACCCGGCCGGGTAGCCGACAATGGCGGCCCCGTATTCGAGTCGCCGCCATGCCGTGGATGGGCATCCAGGACCTGTGGACCTTTGTCATCGCCGTGCTGGTGTTCCTGGCGCTGCCCGGCCCGGGTACCTTCACCCTGCTCACCGCCACCGGGCGTGGCGGCGTGCGCGGCGGTTACACCGCGCTGTTCGGGCTGCTGCTGGGCGACCAGATCCTGATGTGGCTGGCGGTGGCCGGCGTGGCCGCCCTGCTCAAGGCCAACCCGGTGGTGTTCCACGCCGTGCAGTACCTCGGTGCGGCCTATCTGGTGTGGGTGGGCATCGGCCTGCTGCGGCCCGCGCCTGCCAGCGGTGAAACCGGCGGCGTCCGCCTGCAGCCGGGGCACTACTTCCGCCAGGCCGTGCTGATCAGCCTGCTCAACCCCAAGGCGATCATTTTCTACATGGCCTTCCTGCCGCTGTTCATCGACCCCTTGGGGCACCAGGGCGTGTTGACGTTCGCGAGCATGGCAACGCTGATCTTCGTGCTCAGTCTGGCGTATTGCTCGGTCCTGATCGGAGTGGGCAACCTGTTGCGCCGTCGGATCATCCAGCATCCACGTGTAGGGGTGATACTGAAGCGCGTGGCGGGGATTTTCCTGATCGGATTCGGGGTGCGCTTGGGGCTGAGTGGCTGAACCCTTGCGAGGTGGACGTTTGACCCGCGCCCCCCGCCTGCTGCGATAGAGCCTGTCATCGAAACGCGGCCTGCCGATCAAAAGCGCGTAATTCTTCCGGATCGCGGGCAGGTGTCCAATCGTTGCCATCACGGGCGTCCGACCCGTGGCGAGGCAATTGCGAGATGACCACCCCCGTGTACTTCGTACAGCACCTGACCGGCCACGACGAGCGCCTGCTGGCATTGAGCACCGACCGCGTCGACCTGGCGCACCCGTCGGTGCAGCGGATCGTGGCGGACCTGCAGCCGCTGGATCGCATCGAGCTACGGGGCTGCCGCTTCGATTGCGCCGCCAGCCTGTTGCTGGGGCTGCGCCGGCGCATCTGCGAAGCCGAGGCAGACGCCTGCGGCTGGCGGGTATTCGATGAACGGGGGATTCTGCGCTGCAAGAAACTCCCCGATGACACCTGCGTCATCTACCCACAGGGCGCCTGTGATGTGGCGCGCTGGGGCCCCCTGATCGCGGCAAGCCGGGTTGTGCCACATTCGTCGCCGCAGGCTGTTTCAAATGATCGTCAAGGGATTCACGACGTCCGGCAGTAGTAATGCTGCGCCGCGTTCGGTCACACTCGGAAAATTGTCGATACCCGTCACTCTGTGAGGTTCCATGTCATCGCTGCTACGGCGCAAGCCGCTCGATTCCGTCACCGTCCATGAAGCCGGCAGGAGCCTGGTTCGTACCCTCAGCTGGCCGCACCTGATCGCCATGGGCATCGGTGCCATCGTCGGCACCGGCATCTATACCCTGATCGGCGTGGGTGCCAACCTGGCCGGCCCCGCGGTGCTGATCTCCTTCGCCATCGCCGGTGCGGTCTGTGCCTGCGCGGCACTGTCCTATGCCGAACTGTCCACCATGATGCCGGCCGCCGGCAGCGCCTACACCTACAGCTACACCGCGCTGGGTGAAATCTTCGCCTGGGTGGTCGGCTGGAGCCTGATCCTGGAGTACTCGCTGGTGGTGAGCACCGTGGCGGTGGGGTGGTCGGGGTATTTCGTCGGCTTCCTTGAGTGGATACACGGCAACTTCGGCATCGACATCCGGCTGCCGTTGGCGCTCTCGGCGGGCCCGCATGTGGAAGGCGGCGTGTTCAACCTGCCGGCGGTGCTCATCACCTGGGTGGTCGCCGGGGGGCTGATGCTGGGCACCAAGGAAAGCGCCACGCTCAATGCCATCTTGGTGGTGCTGAAGATCATCGCACTGGGCGTGTTCGTCGCCGTGGCGCTGCCCGCGTTCGATTCGGCCAATCTGCACCCGTTCATGCCGCACGGCTTCGCCAAGACGCTGGGCCCGGATGGCGTGGAGCGTGGCGTGATGGCCGCGGCGGCCATCATCTTCTTCGCCTTCTACGGCTTCGATGCCATCTCCACCGCAGCCGAAGAGACCAAGAACCCGGGCCGTGACCTGTCGATCGGCATCATCGGCTCGATGGTCGGCTGCACCATCATCTACATGCTGGTGGCGCTGGCCGCCGTTGGCGCGATGAGCTACGCGGTGTTTGGCAGCAGCGCCGAACCGCTGGCCCTGATCATGCGTGAACTGGGCCAGCCCAAGGCGGCAGCGGTCATCGGGGTGGTGGCCATCATTGCGCTGCCCACCGTACTGCTGGCCTTCCTGTTTGGCCAAAGCCGCGTGTTCTTCGTCATGGGCCGCGATGGCCTGCTCCCGCGCGGCCTGTCGGCAGTGAACAAGCGCACCGGTACCCCGGTGGCCACCACGCTGTTCAGTGCCGCCGTGGTGTCGGCCTTGGCCGGCGTGGCGCGGCTGGACGAAATTGCCGCACTGGCCAATGCCGGCACGCTGGCGGCCTTCACGGCCGTGGGTATCTGCCTGGTAGTGATGCGCCGCCGTGCACCGGACGCCAAACGCACATTCCGCACGCCGATCGCCTGGTTCATCGGCCCGGCGGCCGCACTGGGCTGCATCTACCTGTTCGTCAGCCTGCCAACCAGCACCCAGCTGTACTTCCTGATCTGGAACGTGATTGGCCTGGCGGTGTATTTCCTCTACAGCCGCCGCAATGCGCTGATCGGCCGTTAAGGTATTGGGGGAGTACCGACCAACGGTACGCCCGCCGTTGGCGGGCCCCCTTCAGGCCGTCGCAAGCGACGTCAGGAACGGCGGTGCCGTTCCTTGCGGTACCTACCGCGGTAGCGCGCCACCGTTGGTGGTGCGCGCTTTCTGCTCAGCGAAGTCCTGCGCCTGCTGCAGCACACGCAGCAGGTTGCTCCCCCAGATCCCCGCGATCTGCTTCTCGGTGTAGCCCTTGCGCAACAGCCAGGCGGTGATCTTCGGCAGATCGCTCACGTCCTGCAGGTCGGTGAGCCCGCCGCCGCCGTCCCAGTCCAGCCCGATACCCACATGCTCGGGGCCGACCACGGCCAGGATGTGCTCGAAGTGGGCGAAGAAGTCGTCCAAGGTGGCCTTGCGCAGCGGCAGGCGCTGATCGATCTCGGCCAGACCCTGCTTCAGCTGCACGCCCTGAGCCATGCTCAGGTCATCGTAATCGGCGCCGATCTGCTTCATCAGCGCGTCTTCGGCCTGCGCGCGTGCCTCATTCTTGCCGGTGTCGATCAGGTAGCCGCCATAGGCGTTCACCTGGATCACCCCGCCGGCCTTGGCCAGCTGCTTCAGACGCACATCGTCCAGGTTGCGTGGGTGGTTGTAGACCGCCTTGGCGGAACTGTGTGACAACACGAACGGCACCGGCATGCGCTGGATCAGGTCGTCGAACACCGCATCGGAGGCATGCGACTGGTCAATCACGATGCCAAGACGTACCGCCTCGTCCACCAACGTCTTGCCGGCGGGGCTCAGGCCCTTCCATTCGGCGCCTTTGCTGTCGGTAGCCGAATCGGCGAACTCGTTGTTGGCGAAGTGCACCGTGCTGAGCAGGCGCAGGCCGGCCTTGTGGTAGAAGCTGAGCAGCGTGGGATCGTCGACCAGCGGACTGGCGTTCTCCATGCTGATATAGACCACACGTTTGCCAGCCGCCTTGATCCGGGCGGCGTCGGCGGCGGTCAATGCCAGCGCGAAGGTATCCGGATGCGCGGCGAGCATCTCGCGGATTTCCATCAGCCGCAGCAGGCCCGCATCGCGGTCGTGCTGCTGCGCGGCCGGGCTGCGGTCGCCCTGGTCGGTGTAGATGGCCCAGAACCCGCCATCCAGCGCGCCGTCCACCATGCGCGGAAGGTCCACCTGCGACAACGCGTTATGGTCGTGGCGTTGCTGGATGTCGAAGCCTTCACGGTGAAAGTTCGCCGGCGTGTCCAGGTGGCTGTCGAGGGTCAGCAGTTTCTTCTGCAGGGTGGCAGCGCGCGCAAGTTCCTGCGCGCTGAATTCAATGGCGTGGGCCGACAGCGGCGCGCACAGCGCCAGTGACACCAGCAGGGACAGACTGCGCAACGTCATGACGCCTCTCTTCAGATGGGAATGCGTCAGACCATAGCAAAGCGTACCGACCAACGGTCGGTACCTGCCCCGCCATTCTGCGGTAGGTGCCGACCGTTGGTCGGCACGCGAAGGTCAATCGAGCACGCGGCAGAACACGGCCTTGAGGTAGCGCGATTCCTGCACGTGGGCCATGAACGGGTGATCCGGGCCGGCGCCGGAGACCTTCAGGATCTGGATGGTGCGGCCGGAGTAGAACGCCGCGCGACGCAGCATGTCCAGGAACTGGTCCTCGGCCACCAGACCGGTGCACGAGAACGTGGCGAACAGGCCACCCGGCTTGACCACGCCCAGGGCCAGCTTGTTCATGTCCAGGTACTTCTTCAGCGCCGTGATCACCTGGTCGCGGTCGCGGGTCATCTTCGCCGGGTCCAGGATCACCACATCGAACTGCTCGCCGCGGTTGGCCGCATCGCGCAGCCACGGGAAGATGTCGGACTGCACGAAGCGCGGCCGCACGTTGTTCAGACGCGCGTTGCCCTTGGCGATGGCGATCACGTCTTCATCGATATCGATGCCCAGCACGTCCGATGCACCGCGCGCGGCGGCGTACACCGCAAAGCCACCGGTGTTGCAGCACAGGTCCAGCACGGACTTGCCTTCCACCTCCTGGCTCAGCCACTGGCGGTTCTCGCGCTGGTCGGCGAAGAAGCCGGTCTTGTGCGCACCGGCCGGGTCGGCGCGGAACTTCACGCCGTACTCGGTGATGACCGAGGCTTCGGTGGTGGTGTTGCCATGGAAGTCGAAGCTTTCCTGCTTCTGCACGTGTTCGTCGGCGAAGCTGTGGAAGCGGCAGCCCGGGAACTGCTCGCGCAGGGCCTCGTAGATCCACTCGCGGTGGCGGAACATGCCGGCGGCGAAAAACTCCACCACCACCAGGTCGCCATAGCGGTCCACCACCAGGCCAGACAGGCCGTCGCCTTCGCTGTGGACCACGCGCCAGGCATCGGAGATGGCATCCAGCTTCAGAACGTCACGGCGCAGCGACACCGCCTGGGCGATCTTCCGCGAGAACCAGCCTGCATCGACGGGGACGCGCTGGTCGGTCTCGAGGATACGCACGGCGATGCGCGAATGACCGTTGTAGAAGCCACGCCCGATCCACTCCCCATCCACGCCGACCACATCGACGATGGCGCCGGGTTTCGGGCGGACGGCGGGCTTTTCGACCAGTTTCTGGAAGATCCACGGGTGGCTGGAGCGCCAGGCGTTTTTAAGGCGGACAACGGGAGTGGGGACGGTATTCATCTCCCTATTGTAGACGGGCGCCACGGCCCGGCAGGCCGCCGATTTGACGCCAACCCATCCAACCCGCAGAATCGGCCCCAGAAGGGGAGTAGCTCCCAGACGTTGTCGCCGTCAATTCGAGCCCGCAGGCTCCGGTGCAACGGCAGTCCCACCCGGTGGGACTGCGAGCGAGACCTTCGCCGCATGGCGAAGCTCTGTCCCCGGATCCCCTCCGATCCTCCGTTGCAGATCCTCGCCGTCCGGCTTGAGGCATTTCATTCATTCAACGGACAAGCTCATGCAGACGATCGGTAATGTGTGGTTGTGGGGCGGCTTCGGCGCGGTGGTGATCATCGCGCTGCTGGTCGATCTGGTACTCATGCGACACGGCGGCCCGCACAAGGTGACCTTCAAGGAGGCCCTGTGGTGGTCGATCGGCTGGGTCGCCCTCGCCCTGGCCTTCAACGGTGGCCTCTGGTACTACCTGAGCGAAACCGCTGGCCAGGCGGTGGCCAACAAGGTGGGCCTGGAGTTCCTGACCGGTTACCTGGTCGAGAAGGCCCTGGCGGTAGACAACATCTTCGTGTTCCTGATGATCATGGGCTACTTCGCCGTGCCTGAGGAGCAACGCCAGAAGGTGCTGATCATCGGCATCCTGGGTGCGATCGTGCTGCGTACGATCATGATCTTCGCCGGCAGCGTGCTGCTCACCAAGTTTCATTGGCTGCTCTACGTATTCGGCGCGTTCCTGCTCTTCACCGGCTGGAAGATGTGGTTCTCGGCCGGCCAGGAGCCTGACCTGGAGACCAACCCGGCCCTGCGCTGGATGCGCAGGCACCTGCGCCTGCTGCCCGAGTACGCGGGCAACGCCATGAGCGTCATGCGCGATGGCAAGCGCTGGTATACCCCGCTGTTCGTGGTGCTGATCCTGATTGCCGTCACCGACGTGATCTTCGCGGTGGACAGCATCCCGGCGATCTTCGCCATCACCACCGACCCGTTCATCGTGCTCACCTCCAACGTGTTCGCGGTGCTGGGCCTGCGCGCCATGTTCTTCCTGCTGGCCGGCATGGCCGACCGCTTCCACCTGCTGCCGTACGGCCTGGCCCTGGTGCTGGCCTTCATCGGCGCCAAGATGATGCTGATCGACATCTTCAAGATCCCCACCCCGATCTCGCTGGGCGTGGTCGCGGTGATCATTGCCGCCACCGTGGTGCTGAGCCTGAAGAACCCGCCGAAGACCGGCGACGCGTAACCCCTGATCGCCGCCGGCGGGATTGTCCCGTCGGCGGCACCTCTGTCTCCCGTCGCGTTGCCCTTGTGTTCAGGCGGACGCGACGCAATCCCTTTGGGTATGAACGCCAACCTGCCCCTGCCTGCCGGCGAGCCGCCGGTCTCTCCCCGCAACGACCGTGGCCGCGTGGTGCGGGCGTTCAACCTGAGCCTGGCCTTCGTGCTGGTACTGGTGGCGGTGTTCACCGCGCAGGGCCACTTCGATTGGCGCCCCTGGGCCGTGGCCCCGCTGGAAAGCGACGGCCTGCTCGGCATCCTCGGTGCGCCGGTGCTGCATGGCTCGGTCCAGCATCTGGCCGCCAATAGCTTCGCTCTATTGATTCTTGGCACTTTGGCAGGGAGCGTCTATCCAAAGGCGACCCTGCGGGCCTTCCCGCTGCTGTGGATCGGTTCCGGGCTGGGCGCATGGCTGCTGGGCGATATCGGCAGCCGCCACCTGGGCGCCAGCGGCATCACCCACGGCCTGATGTTCCTGGTATTCGTGCTGGGCCTGCTGCGCCGCGACCGCCCGGCCATTGCCGCCGGCCTGATCGCCTTCCTGTTCTACGGCAGCATGCTGATCACCATCCTCCCGCATGAGCCGGGTGTGTCCTGGCAGTCGCACATGGGTGGCGCCTTCGCCGGCATCATCAGCGCGCTGCTGTTCCGTCTGTCCGACCCGATGGCGCCGCGCAAGCGCTACAGCTGGGAAGAGGAAGACGAGGACGCGCTGGACGCCCAGCGCGACAGCGACCTCGAACCACCCTCCCCGCACCGCGTGCCGGTGCTGTGGCAGCCGCGCGAAGGGCAGGATTTCGTCGTGTTGCCGTTCCGTCGGCCCGACGAACGTTGATCAATTGTTCCCGTCCACCGCACGCCGGCCCAATGCCGGGTCATCGGTGAAGAACGCATCGATGCCGGTGGCCAGGTAGGCGCGCATCTCCGCCACCGACCCTTCGGGATTGCGCGCATTGGGCTCGCCCTTGCGGAATTCGGCGGCCATGAAGGCATTCTCCGGGCGGAACGTATACGGCACCACCATCAGCCCGACCGCGTGCGCATCGCGCACCAGTGAGGTGGGAGGGCCGAGGCGACCGTTGGCATCCAGCGGAATCACCAGGCGCAGGCTCGGCCCGATCCCATCGGCGTAGCCGGCGATCTGGTCCAGCCCGGCCGGGGTGATCATGTCCACGTAGTGCTGGCTGCCCTTGGCGGCCAGCACATCGCCCGGCTGCTGCTTGGGGTCGCCGAGCAGCTGCAGCAGGCGGATGTTGCTGTCCCGCCCAAGCTTGGTGCGCAGGTAGCGCAGGTTGCCTACTTCGAACGACTGGATCGTCACCGGCGCCACGCGGGTGTACGGATTGGCCTGCAGCGTCTTCACCAGCAGGTCTTCCATCGGCAGGCCAATGCCATTGAAGTAGGTGCCGTGCTTGATCTCCGGCACCAGCCCGATCCCGCGCCCGGCGCGACCGGCCTGCTGCACCAGGAAGGTGATGATCTCGTCCAGCGTGGCAATGCGGAACTGGCCATCGAAGGCGGTGCTGCGCAGCTGCGGCAGGCGCTCTCGGGCGTACAGCGTCTTCAGCTCGGCCAGGGTGAAGTCTTCGGTGAACCAGCCTTCGACGCGTTCGCCATCGATGGTCTTGGTTGTCTTGCGGTCGGCGAACTCGGGGTGGGTGGCCACGTCGGTGGTGCCACTGATCTCGTTCTCGTGCCTCGACACCAGCACCCCGTCCCTGGTCATCACCAGGTCCGGCTCGATGTAGTCGGCGCCGTCGGCAATGGCCTGCGCGTAGGCGGCCAGGGTGTGTTCGGGCAGCAGGGCGCTGGCGCCGCGATGGCCGTACACCGCCGCCTTGCGCGGCGCGGGTGGGGAAGATTCAGCGCTCATGGCCACCGATGGTGCCACGGCCAGTGAGAACAGCAACGCACAACCCCACAACGACTTCGACACTGCAAACCCCTGTTGGTGCCGCCCCGCCGATGCGGCGGGGCCGGATAAGACGTGGCGCATTCTGCCAGTGCGGTGTTACAGCCGGAAGAAGACCTTACTTCCCGATACAGAAGCTCGAGAAGATCCGCCCCAGCAGGTCATCGGCACTCATCCGCCCGGTGATCTCGCCCAGCGCTTCGTGCGCCAGGCGCAGCTCTTCGGCGGCCAACTCCAGGTGTTCATGCACCAGCTCGGCTTCGGCGCGCTCGGCGTGGCCGATGGCCAGGGTGATCGCGTCCACGTGGCGGGCGCGGGCCGAGAACTCGCCCTCCACGCTGTCACCGGCGCTGCCGCTGGCCAGCTCGCGAAGGCGGGTGTGCAGGCGGTCCAGGCCCTGGCCGGTGGCGGCCGAAACGTGCACGACGTTGGCGTCGATGTCGGCCGGCAGCGCCTCCAGCAGGTCGCTCTTGTTGTGGATCCAGAGCTGCAGCGGCACCTCGGCGATGGCGTCGGCCACGGCGGCGTGGCCGGCCTGCGGGTCGCGCGCGTCGAGCACGATGATGGCCAGGTCGGTGCGCTGCATCTCCGCGCGCGCACGGCGCATGCCTTCGCGTTCGATGGCGTCGCCGCCATCGCGCAGGCCCGCGGTGTCGACCAGGGTCAACTCCAGTCCATCAATGCGGATGGTTTCGCGCAGGGTGTCGCGGGTGGTACCGGCAATGTCGGTAACGATGGCGCGCTCACTGCCGGCCAGCGCGTTGAGCAGCGAGCTCTTGCCTGCGTTGGGCGGCCCGACCAGCACGGCGTGCAGGCCATCGCGCAGGCGGCGGCCGCGTTCGGCATCGTCGCGCAGGGTCACCAGCGCGCGCAGCACCTCGCCCAGGCCCAGCCGCACCTGCTCACCGCCCAGCGTATCCAGCGGCTCGTCGGCGAAGTCGATCGCCGCTTCGACATGGATGCGCAGCCGCACCAGCTGCTCGCCGGCCTCGTCCACGCGGCGCGAGAACACGCCGTCCAGTGAACGGCGCGCGGCGCGCGCGGCACGGGTGTCGCTGGCCGCGATCAGGTCGGCGATGGCTTCGGCCTGGGCCAGATCGAGTTTGCCGTTGAGGAAGGCGCGCTCGCTGAACTCGCCGGGCCGCGCCTGTCGCGCGCCCAGCGCGATGCAGCGACCGACCAGCTGCTGCAATACCACCGGGCTGCCGTGGCCCTGCAGCTCCACCACGTCTTCGCCGGTGAAACTGCGCGGATTCGGGAAGTAAAGGGCGATGCCGTCATCCAGCACCTCGCCGGCGGCATCCCGGAAGCGCGCGTAGTGCGCGTGCCGCGGCTGCAGTTGCGGGCAGCCCAGATCCACGGCGATGCGCAGCGCCTGCGGACCGGACACCCGCAGCATGCCCACGCCGCCGGCACCGGGCGCGGTGGCGATGGCAACGATGGTGTCGGTAGCGGCGTTCATGGCTCAGAGCTTCTCCAGCTGCGCACGGGCCTGGGCAGCGCCGCTGCCCTGTGGCTGCAGCGCCAGGTAGGTGGTGTAGGCCTGCTTGGCCTTGGTCTTGTCGCCGGCGTGGAAGTACGCATCGCCCAGGTTGAGGTGGGCCACCGCACGCGACGGGTCGATCTTCAGCGTGTTTTCCAGCCAGCGCGCCGCTTCAGCGTAACGCTGCTGGCGGTAGTAGACGAAGCCGAGGTTGTTGGCCGCCTGGGCGAAGTCCGGGCGCAGCTTCAGTGCTTCGGTGAACTGGGCGGCGGCCGCGTCGTAGCGCTTCTCGCGATAAAGCTGCAGACCACGGTCGTTGGCCTGCTGCGCGCGCTGGCGGTCGGAGGTTGGCACGGCCGCAGGCACCACCAGCGTGCTCTTGCCGCCTTGCAGGTCGGCCACGGTCACCGGTCCCTCGCCGGGCGGCTTGGCATCCTGCGCCGCATCCACCCGGTTGTTGAGCGCGATCGCGTCCGGCGAGAGTTGGCTGGTATCGGCATTGAGGTATTCCTGGCTGTCGGGCACCTCGAACACGAACTCGCCGCCCTCCGAACCCGGCAGGCTGCCGAACGCCGGGGTCTGCCGCGATACCGCCGACACCGCCGGTGCGACGTAGGCCGCCAGTTCGGTACCGGTGATCAGGCCATCACCGTTGAGGTCGCCCTTGCCTGCCAGCGCCTGCAGCAGCACCCAGGTGAACACCGAATGGCCATTGGGGCCGCTGTCGGCCACCTGCTGATCGCTGCCACCGGCAGTGAGCATCTGCCGCGCGCTGCGCCTGGCGTTCTCGCGCAGGAATGCCGACGATGACGGACCGCCCCGGGTCAGGCCCAGGCCGCTATAGCAGGCGTCCATGACGAACATCACGTGCTTGCTGCATGCTTTCGGCAATGTTCTGGATGTCGGTCATCGCGATGGCATCGGTGGCGAACTCGTTCGGGTCCGAATCCACCGGAATGATGTAGCCCAAGTCGCGGCCCGACGCCAACCGCCGCGTCGCGCCATGGCCAGCGTAGAACACGAACACGCGGTCGTTGCGGCCGGTGCGGCTGTCGGCCAAGCGGTCGTGGAAGGCGGCCAGGATGTTGTTGCGGGTAGCCTGTCCATCCTTCAGCACGATCACCTGCGAGGACGGAAACTTGAACTGCCCCGTCAACGTATCGGCGATGGCCTGCGCATCATGGCTGGCGTACTCCAGCCGCGGCCACTTGGCGTACTCGTCGATGCCGATCACGATGGCCCACGACTTTTCGTAGCCGGTGGTGACGGTGGCGTCGCTGGCGGCAGCGCTGCGCGGCCGGCTGACGGTGAACTCGCGGCCATTCCAGCCGGCGAACTGGTAGCCCTCGGCAATCAGGCGGTCCAGGATCTGCGGCAATGCCTTCACCGCGCGGTCGTGGATGTCGTGGAACAGGATGATGCCGCGCTGCTCCTTCTGCACCTGCCCCAGCACGCGCTGCACGATCGATTCGGGCACCGGGTCGGCCCAGTCCATCGAATCGATGTTCCACATGATCGACTTCAGGCCCGCTTCGTTGAGCAGCTGCAGGCCTTCGGCGTTGCGCGCACCATAGGGGAAGCGGAACAGCGGCGCGCGGCGCTTGTCCACGTCCTTGAGCAGCGTGTCCGTTGCAAGCACCTGCTGGCGCAGTGCCTCGCCGGTGGTGCGCGACAGTTGCGCGTGGGTCAGGCTGTGGTTGCCCACCGCGTAGCCCTGTTCCATCAGGTTGCGACTGATGCCGGCCATCGGGCCCAGTTTCACGCTGCCATCGGCATGCACTTCGCCCAGGTTGCGGCCCACTTCGAAGAACACGCCGGGTACGTCGTAACGCTTGAGGATGGCCACCACTTCGTCGGTGTAGGCCTTGTGCGGGCCATCGTCGAAGGTGAGCACCACCGTCCTGGGCGGCAGGTCGCGGCCGAAGATCTCGCGGTCGCTGTCCTTCATCGACATCGGATAAGGCTCGATCACGCCGTAATCGCGCAGGATCGCCTCGCGGCTGTACTGCTTGTGCAGGTGGGCCAGGTAGTCGTCCCACTTCTCGCGCTTGAGGGTGATCGCGCGGGTGCGGTCGAAGCGGCTGAAGATGTTGGTGATTTCCTGGTTGTAGTTGCGCTCGATCTCATCGAGCGCGTCCAGGTCCTCGCCCACGCGCTGGTGCAGCTTGACCGCCGGGAGCGAGGAATCGGTGCCGATGCGCGCGTGCAGGTCACGCAGTACTTCGCGGAATGCCAGGCGGTCGGCGTCGTACAGCTCCGGCGCGGATTCAATGTAGTCCAGCACCGTGCCCAGGGTGGCAAAGCGCTGCGGGCTGCTCCCGCGCAGCAGTGTATCGAACTGGGTCGCGATGGACTGGCGCTGGTCCAGCCCGTCGTGGAACAGCTGCTGGCCGATACGGCTGGAGCTGTCGCGATCGCGCGCGGACTGCTGTGCTTCGTCGGCCAGCAGCACGATGATGCGGCGGTGGCCGTCCAGTTGCTTCTGCAACGCGGTGAGCAGCGGCGCGGCCGCGGGGTCGGCGGAGGCTGCGGCCTGCGCGCTGGGTTGCGGCGGGGTCGGCGTTGCCGGGGCGGCGGGGTCGTTGTTGCCGCAGCTGGCAACGGCCAGGGTCAGCAGCAGCAGGGACGGCAGGCGGAACAACGACGACGCGCGGGGCATGGGGGGCTCGGTGGGTGGTGCGGGGGGTGTGGTGTCGGCGATTGTATCGCTGGCAAAGAAAAACCCGCCGGGTGGCGGGTTTCTCTTCGACAGCCAGACGACCAACGGTCGTCTGCTACCGGTTATTTTTTGGCGGTGGCCGGGACCGGGTCGCCGCCGTGGCGCTTGGTCATCCACCACTGCTGCAGCAGGCCCAGGCCGCCGTTGACCACCCAGTACAGGACCAGGCCGGACGGCATGAAGGCCATCATGACGCCGAAGATCAGCGGCATCATCTGCATCATCTTGGCCTGCATCGGGTCCATGCCCGGGGCCGGGGTCAGCTTCTGGGTGGCCCACATCACCGCCACGTTGATCACCGGCAGGATGAAGTACGGATCGCGTGCGGTCAGGTCCTGGATCCAGCCCAGCCACGGGGCCTGGCGCAATTCCACCGATTCCACCAGCACCCAGTACAGCGCGAAGAAGATCGGCATCTGGATGAGGATCGGCAGACAGCCGCCCATCGGATTGATCTTTTCCTTCTTGTACAGCTCCATCATCGCGGTCTGGAACTTCTGGCGGTCATCGCCATAGCGTTCCTTCAACTGCTGGATACGCGGCTGGAAGCGGCGCATCTTGGCACCGCTCTTGTACTGCACTGCCGACAACGGATACAGCACCAGCTTCAGCAGCACCACCAGGCCGACGATGGCCCAGCCCCAGTTGTTGACGACCTTGTGGACCTGGTTCAACACCCAGAACAGACCCTGGCCGATCACGGCCATGATCGAGAAGCGGCTGTAATCGACAACGCGATCCAGGCCCGGCACATCTTCCTTGGCGATCTGATTGACCAGCTTCGGGCCCACCCACAGGCGTGCCTCGCTGCTCACCTGCTGGCCCGGGGCCACGGTGAACGCCGGGCCGGTGGCCTGGATCTGGTCGCGGCCATCATGCTGGGACAACGAATAGTTCGCGGCCTGGTCTTTCTGCGGCACCCACGCAGTGAAGAAGTGGTGCTGCAGCATCGCCACCCAGCCGCCGGTGACCTGCTGGTTGAGCGGGCCATCGTCCAGATAATCCTTGAAGGCACGGCGCTGGTACTTGCCGTCCTTGTCGAACCAGGTCGCGCCGTTGAAGCTGAACGAGTCCGGGTTGGTCATGCTGCGCGACAGGATCGTCGGCGTGCGGTCCAGGGTGCGGTACACGTAGCCGCTCCACGGGGTGGTGCCGGCGTTGATCACTTCGTCCTTGACCTTGACCGCGTATTCATTGCGGTTGACGGTGAAGGTACGGCGGATGCTCACGCCGTTCGGGCCATTCCACACGAACGGGATCTGGAGTTCATTCTGGCCCTTGGCCAGTACGAAGTCCTTGGCATCGCCCACCAGCGTGAAGCCATTGGCTTCCGGCACCGGCATGCTCTTGTCCTGGCTGGTCCAGCCGGTCACGGCGCGGTACGGGTGGGCGGGGTCTTCGGTCAGCAGGCGGACCGGCGGGCTGCCGTCGTCCTTGGTCTGCGGGAACTGGAGCAGCTCCGCATCCAGCACGGTGCCACCATCAAGCACCAGGCGCAGCACGTCGGTGGTGACGGTCACGCGCGGCGCGCCGGCCTTGGCCTGCGCGGTCGGCTGGGTAGCCGGGGCGCTGCCCGGAGCCTGCGGCACGCTGGCAGCGGGCACCGAGCCCGTTGCACCCGGCACCGGTGCCTGGGTCTGGGCGGCCACCGGGGCGCTTGGTGCCGGCTGGGCCTTGTCGCTACCCCACTGCATCCACAGCAGGATGGCTACCATCAGCCAGGCAACAATCAGGAAAACGCGGGTCTGGTTCATCAGCGTGCAGGCTCGACGGGGCCGGCAACAGGTGCCGGCTCGGACTGGGAAAGGGGTGCAACCCCGGGCGGCGGCATTGTGCCGTCCGCGCCCGGCATGGGCAATGCGCCCAGCCGGCGCAGCAGGCGCTCAAAGGCCTGGCGGATCTCGGAATTGCTTGCGGTACGAGCGGAACTACGGGCAACGACGACGTAATCGCCGGCAGCCATCCACGGCCGTAGGTGACGTGTGGCGTCGCGCAGCACACGCTTGATACGGTTGCGACCCACGGCTCGGGGGTCGACTTTTCGCGAAACGGCAAGACCCAGCCTGGCCGGCGTGTCGCTCTTCAGCCAGTGCAGGGTCATCAGCGGTTCGGACACACGGCGGGCGCCGTTGAAGACCGTTGTATATTCGGCACGCGTACGAACCCGCGCAGAGCGAGGAAATCGCTTGCGCGGGTCGGAACTGCTCACAGTCAGGATTGCGTCTGCCGCGGGAAGCGGCATTGCAATCAAGCGCTCAGGACTTTACGGCCCTTGGCGCGGCGACGCGACAGGATCTTGCGGCCGTCAGCGGTCTTCATACGGGCACGGAAGCCATGGTCGCGCTTACGCTTGAGGTTGCTGGGTTGGAAAGTGCGCTTGGTGGCCATGCGGGCCTCTATATGAAGGGGACGGAAAGAACCGGAAATTCTATAGACCTACCCCGGGGCGCGTCAAGCCTGTGTCACTACGGGATTTCACCGGCCTGTGCAATAGCTGTGGATCATTTTGTGAATAACTTCGGGACAAGCATTCCCGGCACCCCGCGTCGGTGGTAGTCTGCGCCATCCATTCTTTCCCCTTCCGGCCTGCGGCACGGCGAGTTTCTGCGCCCCAACCGCTGGCCCCAGACGATTATTGCCGATGGATGCCTGGTCCCGTTGTCTCGAACGCCTTGAGGCGGAGTTCCCGCCCGAAGATGTTCACACCTGGTTGAAGCCGCTGCAGGCCGATCTGCGCGCGGACAGCCTGGTGCTTTATGCACCGAACGCCTTCATCGTCGACCAGGTCCGCGAGCTGTACCTGGCCCGGATCAAGGAATTGCTGGCGCACTTCGCCGGTTTTGGCGACGTTTTTCTTGAAATCGGCTCGCGACCGCGGCCCGTGGAGGCGCAGATCGCGCCGATTCCGGGCCATGCTGCGCCCGTTGCGCCGGTCGAGCCGCTGGTGCCGTTCGCCGGCAACCTGGATTCGCACTACACCTTCACCAACTTCGTGGAAGGCCGCAGCAACCAGCTTGGCCTGGCCGCGGCATTCCAGGCGGCGCAGAAACCGGGCGACCGGGCGCACAACCCGCTGTTGCTGTACGGCGGCACGGGCCTGGGCAAGACCCACCTGATGTTCGCCGCCGGCAACGCCATGCGCCAGGCCAACCCGGCCGCCAAGGTGCTGTACCTGCGCTCGGAACAGTTCTTCAGCGCCATGATCCGTGCGTTGCAGGAAAAGACCATGGATCAGTTCAAGCGCCAGTTCCAGCAGGTGGACGCGCTGCTGATCGATGACATCCAGTTCTTTGCCGGCAAGGATCGAACCCAGGAAGAGTTCTTCCACACGTTCAACGCCCTGTTCGACGGCAAGCAGCAGATCATCCTCACCTGTGACCGGTACCCCCGCGAAGTCGAAGGGCTGGAAGCGCGCCTGAAGTCGCGGCTTGCCTGGGGCCTGTCGGTCGCCATCGAGCCACCGGACTTCGAGACGCGCGCGGCGATCGTGTTGGCCAAGGCCCGCGAACGCGGTGCTGAGATTCCCGACGATGTGGCGTTTCTGATTGCCAAGAAGATGCGCTCCAATGTTCGCGACCTCGAAGGTGCGCTCAATACGCTGACCGCCCGTGCCAACTTCACCGGCCGTGCGATCACCACCGACTTCGCCCAGGAAACCCTGCGCGACCTGCTGCGTGCCCAGCAGCAGGCCATCAGCATTCCCAACATCCAGAAAACCGTGGCCGACTACTACGGGCTGCAGATCAAGGATCTGCTGTCCAAGCGTCGGACCCGTTCGCTTGCCCGTCCGCGACAGGTCGCCATGGCCCTGACCAAGGAACTGACCGAGCACAGCCTGCCTGAAATCGGCGATGCCTTTGCGGGTCGTGACCACACCACGGTGCTGCATGCGTGCCGTCAGATCCGGACGTTGATGGAAACCGACGGCAAGTTGCGGGAAGACTGGGACAAGCTGATCCGGAAGTTGAGCGAATGATGCATGCACGCCGCATAGGCGTCATCGCATAAAACGGTGCAAAATCCGGGTGTAAGCGAGGGACAGGCTGTGGATAAAAAACACGTTTGAGTTGGCGGAATTTTTATCCACAGGCTTCCCCACCCCTTGGGGGGTAGTAGTGCAGAGGGTTTCGAGGCCTTAAAAGCCTTAATTTACAAATACTTAGATGTGTTTTCCCGCAATTCTGGCTCTACCATCACCACCAAGCTTTTGATTTATTCCACATCTTTTTAAAGCATAGGGGCACGGAACCACATGCGTTTCACACTGCAGCGCGAAGCCTTTCTCAAGCCGTTGGCACAAGTCGTCAACGTGGTCGAACGCCGCCAGACCTTGCCGGTTCTGGCTAATTTCCTGGTCCAGGTCCAGAACGGGCAGCTGTCGCTGACCGGTACCGACCTGGAAGTGGAGATGGTGTCGCGGATCGCGGTGGACGATGCCCAGGACGGCGAGACCACCATCCCGGCACGCAAACTGTTCGAGATCATCCGCGCCCTGCCCGACGGCAGCCGGATCACCGTCTCGCAGACCGGTGACAAGATCACCGTGCAGGCCGGCCGCAGCCGCTTCACCCTGGCAACGCTCCCGGCCAACGACTTCCCGTCGGTGGACGAGGTGGAAGCGACCGAACGCGTCGCTATTGGCGAAGCCACTCTGAAGGAACTGATCGAACGCACTGCGTTCGCGATGGCCCAGCAGGACGTGCGCTACTACCTCAACGGCCTGCTGTTCGACCTGCGCGGCGATGCGCTGCGCACCGTCGCCACTGACGGCCACCGCCTGGCGCTCTGCGAGACCGACCTGGAAAAGGCCAGTGGCGCCAAGCGCCAGATCATCGTGCCGCGCAAAGGCGTGACCGAGCTGCAGCGACTGCTGGAAAGCGGTGACCGCGAGATCGAGCTGGAAGTCGGCCGCAGCCACGTGCGCGTCAAGCGTGACGATGTGACCTTCACCTCCAAGTTGATCGACGGCCGTTTCCCGGATTACGAGGCTGTGATTCCGATCGGCGCTGATCGCGAAGTGAAGGTTGATCGCGAAGCCCTGCGTGCATCGCTGCAGCGTGCTGCGATTCTGTCCAACGAGAAGTACCGCGGCATTCGCGTGGAGGTCTCGCCGGGCAACCTGAAGATCAGCGCGCACAACCCGGAGCAGGAAGAAGCGCAGGAAGAGATCGAAGCGGATACCACTGTCAGCGATCTGGCCATTGGCTTCAATGTGAATTACCTGCTGGACGCTTTGTCCGCGCTGCGCGATGAACATGTGGTCATCCAGCTGCGCGACTCCAACTCATCGGCGTTGGTGCGCGAAGCCAGCAGCGAGAAGTCGCGTCACGTGGTGATGCCGCTGCGTCTCTGACCGAGGCTTGGTTCCACGTGGAACCGTGGTTACCAGGAAGCCCGGCCAAGTGCCGGGTTTCTTTTTGCGCAAGCGTTCCACGTGGATCCTCCGACGAACTACGCGTGTAGAGCCACGCCCTGTGTGGCTGCTTGTGATCTTGCTTCTTGGCTCTGCGGTTGCACAAGCCGATCGTCTTCGTGGCAGGGATTGGTCGGATTGCACGGCAAGAGCAGCCACGCAGGGCGTCGCTCTACGGGGTTCGCAGAATGCGTTGGTTTGCTGCCTGATTCCCAGCTCTAAGCTTTTAAAAACTGTATATAAATCTAAAGCTAGGTGGTGGTGGTAGCGGCAGATTTGGTTGAAAAGTAGCTTATCTCATTGAATTAAAAGAGGAATCAGGTGCTGAAACCCCCGGTAAAACCCGGTCTGAGCCTGGGGTTCAACCTGTGGATATCTTTCAGGGGTAACCACGGTCTCTTTTTTATCCACAGATTGCACAGAGATTGTGCATAAGTCTTACAGACCCCCCTGTGGACAGCGGGAAATCCAACCGGTCAATCTCGCGAGATCTGAGAACCCCTACCCGCCCCGCCCGTCAGATTTCAAAGAATCGAGCGGGTCACCGCATCGGCCCGCGTGGCCTCCCATTCCGAAAGCGCGCTAATTCCTTGAAATCTGCGTGGCTGCACCCCTGGTGCTTTCGCAGATTTCAAAGAATTTACGGTGTCTCACAGGTGCGGCGAAATCACCCCGATGCAGTAAGCTGATCGATTCCCCCAACCCATCTGCCGCATCTGCGGCCCAGATCCGATCGCATGTACATCCGTCGTCTGTTCCTGCACCAGGTTCGCCGCTTCGACAGCGTGGAACTGGCCCCGCAACCGGGGATCAACCTGATCACGGGCGACAATGGCGCGGGCAAGACCAGCGTGCTTGAGGCCCTGCATGTGATGGCGTATGGACGCAGTTTCCGCGGTCGCGTGCGCGATGGGCTGGTACGCCAAGGCCAGGAGGCGCTGGATGTGTTCGTTGAATGGGACGAACAGCGGTCAGGTGCGGAATCCGCCACCCGTCGCAAGGCCGGACTGCGCCACAGCGGGCAGGAATGGAAGGGCCGGCTGGATGGAGAGGATGTTGCCCAACTGGGAAACCTCTGCGCTGCCTTGGCGGTGGTGACCTTTGAGCCGGGCAGCCACGCGCTGGTGAGCGGCGGCGGCGAACCACGCCGCCGCTTCCTGGATTGGGGGTTGTTCCACGTGGAACCAGACTTCCTTGCCCTTTGGCGCCGCTATTCGCGGGCCCTGAAGCAGCGCAATGCATTGCTCAAGCAAGGCGGGCACCCGAATGCGCTGGATGCGTGGGACCGCGAGCTGGCAGAAGCCGGTGAGCCGCTCACCACCCGTCGCCAGCATTATCTAGACCGCCTCCAGGACAGAACCATCGGGCTGGCGCAGGATCTGGCCCCGAATCTGGGCATCCAGTCGCTGACCCTGAGTCCGGGCTGGCGCAAACACGAACTATCGCTCTCAGACGCCCTGCTTCTGGCCCGCGAACGGGATCGGTTGGCAGGCTACACCTCGGTGGGTCCGCACCGGGCCGACTGGAGCGTGGGATTCGCCACGATTCCCGGCCGCGACGCCCTGTCACGCGGCCAAGCCAAGCTCACCGCCCTCACCTGCCTGTTGGCCCAGGCGGAGGATTACGCCGAACAGCGCGGCGAATGGCCGGTGATCGCGCTGGATGACCTCGCGTCGGAGCTTGATCGCACCCATCAGGCGCGGGTACTGGATCGACTACGCGCGGGGCCCGCGCAGATCTTCATCACCGCCACCGAACCCCCCGCCGCGCTGCAGGACCGCACCGATATCACCCGGTTCCACGTGGAACATGGCCAAGTCCAGCTTGTGCCATAGTGCCGGCAGGGGCGGAACCGCCCGGCTGGTATAATTGCTGTTGCAACCCCTTATCCATCGGCGCCCCGCTTCCTGCGGCGGCCCGAACTGCGGAGCCTATGGCAAGCGCAATGACTGAAGAACAGAACACTCCGGCACCTACCGGCAATTACGACGCCAACAGCATCACCGCCCTGGAAGGCCTGGAGGCGGTCCGCAAGCGGCCCGGCATGTACATCGGCGACGTCCATGACGGCACCGGTCTGCACCACATGGTGTTCGAAGTCGTCGACAACTCCATCGACGAAGCGCTGGCAGGCCACGCTGATCACGTCGCGGTGACGATCCATGCCGACGGCTCTGTGTCGGTGTCCGACAACGGCCGCGGCATCCCCACCGGCAAGCACGCGCAGATGAGCCAGAAGCTCGGCCGCGAAGTCTCTGCTGCCGAAGTGGTCATGACCGTGCTGCACGCCGGCGGCAAGTTCGACGACAACAGCTACAAGGTTTCCGGCGGCCTGCACGGCGTCGGCGTCAGCGTGGTCAACGCGTTGTCGCAGAAGCTCACCCTGGACATTTTCCAGAGCGGGTTCCACTTTCACCAGGAATACGCCGATGGTGCAGCTGTCAGCCCGCTGGCGCAGGTGGAAGCCAGCAGCAAGCGCGGTACCACGCTTCGCTTCTGGCCGTCGGTCACCGCGTTCCACGATAACGTCGAGTTCCACTACGAGATCCTGGCACGCCGCCTGCGCGAACTCTCGTTCCTGAACTCAGGCGTCAAAATCGTTCTGGTCGATGAGCGTGGCGATGGCCGCCGCGACGATTTCCATTACGAAGGCGGCATCCGCAGCTTCGTGGAGCATCTGGCGCAGCTGAAGACTCCCCTGCACCCGAACGTCATTTCGGTTACCGGCGAATCCAACGGCATTACCGTCGAGGTGGCGCTGCAGTGGACCGATTCCTACCAGGAAACGATGTACTGCTTCACCAACAACATCCCGCAGAAGGACGGCGGTACCCACCTTGCCGGCTTCCGCGGCGCGCTTACCCGCGTGCTCAACAACTACATCGAGCAGAACGGCATCGCCAAACAGGCCAAGATCAACCTGACCGGTGATGACATGCGCGAAGGCATGATCGCCGTGCTGTCGGTGAAGGTGCCTGACCCCAGCTTCTCCAGCCAGACCAAGGAAAAGCTGGTCAGCTCGGATGTGCGCCCGGCCGTGGAAAGCGCATTCGGTCAGCGCCTGGAAGAATTCCTGCAGGAAAACCCGAACGAAGCCAAAGCCATCGCCGGCAAGATCGTCGACGCTGCCCGTGCCCGTGAAGCAGCGCGCAAGGCGCGCGACCTGACCCGCCGCAAGGGCGCGCTGGATATCGCCGGCCTGCCCGGCAAGCTCGCCGACTGCCAGGAAAAAGACCCGGCCTTGTCCGAACTGTTCATCGTCGAGGGTGACTCCGCGGGCGGTTCGGCCAAGCAGGGGCGCAACCGCAAGAACCAGGCGGTGCTGCCGCTGCGCGGCAAGATCCTCAACGTGGAACGTGCCCGCTTCGATCGCATGCTGGCCTCTGACCAGGTCGGTACGCTGATCACCGCGCTGGGCACCGGCATCGGCCGCGACGAGTACAACCCGGACAAGCTGCGCTACCACCGCATCATCATCATGACCGACGCCGACGTAGACGGCGCGCACATCCGCACCCTGCTGCTGACGTTCTTCTACCGACAGATGCCGGAGCTGATCGAGCGTGGCCATGTCTACATCGGCCTGCCGCCGCTGTACAAGATCAAGCAGGGCAAGCAGGAGCTCTACCTGAAGGACGACCCTGCGCTGGATGCGTACCTGGCGAGCAATGCGGTGGAAAATGCCTCGTTGATTCCGGCCGAGAACGAACCGGCCATCGAAGGCGTCGCGCTGGAAAAGCTGCTGCTGGCCTACGCTTCGGCGCAGGAAGCGATCGGCCGCAATGCCCATCGCTACGATCGCCAGGTGCTTGAAGCCCTGGTCGATTTCACCCCGATGGACCTGGAGCACCTGCGCAGGGCCGGCGCCGACGAAGGCCTGGCCGCACTGGCCAAGCGCCTCAACCAGGGCAGCCTGGGTTCGCCGCGCTTCAGCCTGGAATTGCAGGAACCCACCGAAGAGCGTCCGGCCGCGCTGCTGGTCACCCGTCGCCACATGGGCGAACAGCTGATCCAGGTGCTGCCGCTGTCGGCCTTCGAGACCGGCGAACTGCGTGCGCTGCACCAGTCCTCACTGCTGCTGCACGGCCTCGTGCGCGAGGGGGCCAAGATCGTACGCGGCGCCAAGTCGTCGGAGATCGGCAGTTTCGCCGATGCCCGCAACTGGCTGCTGGACGAGGCCAAGAAGGGCCGCCAGATCCAGCGCTTCAAGGGCCTGGGCGAAATGAACCCGGAACAGTTGTGGGACACCACCGTGAACCCCGACACGCGCCGGCTGCTGCAGGTGCGCATCGAGGACGCCGTGGCGGCCGACCAGATCTTCAGCACCCTGATGGGAGACGTGGTGGAGCCGCGCCGCGATTTCATCGAAGACAACGCGCTGCGGGTCGCCAACCTGGATATCTGACACAATCGGCTCAGGGCCGGCCGGTTGCGACCTGCAATCCGGCCCGGCCACCGCCTATTGCTGCCAGGAACCCGATGTCCGCCACCGTCCCGGCGTCCACCACGCCTCCGCTGCCGCCCGCCCTGCCCAAGGCGCCCCAACGGAAACCCGCTTCGCCCGTTGCGGGATTCCTGATCGATCTGGGTATCGCCACCCTCGCCCTGCTTGGGCTCAGCATGGCCAGCGGCCTGCTCTGGGGTCTTTACCGGGCCGTGATCGTGGTCCGCGACACCGGCGCGCAGGCCGCCGAAGCGCTTGCCCAGCAGGTGGGCCAACCCGGCGCGCTCGCACAGATTCTGATGGCCGTGTTCGCCACTGGCGGCGCTGCCGTATTCCTGTATTTCCTCCGGCGCCGCGCCGACGCGGCCGAACGCCGCGCCTCGTTCGAGGCTGCCCTGCGGCCCTCGACATGGGGCTGGACCGCGGTGGTTGCCGTGGCCGTGATCATCGGCAGCAACGGCATCGCATGGCTGGCGCGCCAGGCCGGCATCGAACCGGTACCCACCAACCTTGCCCTGATGGAACAGGCGTTGGCCCGCTTCCCATGGTTCCTGGCCCTGTTCGCCATCGTGCTGGCCCCGGCCTACGAAGAACTGCTGTTCCGCCGCGTACTGTTCGGCCGCCTGTGGCAGGCCGGTCGCCCGTGGCTGGGCATGCTGCTCAGCAGCCTGGCGTTCGCGCTGGTCCACGAAGTGCCTGGGACCAGCGCCAACGGCCCCTGGGAAATTGCCCAGTTGTGGCTGGTGTACGGCGGCATGGGCGCTGCGTTCGCGTGGCTGTACCAGCGCACCGGCACCTTGTGGGCACCGATCGTGGCGCATGCGTTGAACAATGCCATTGCCCTGGCCGCACTGGTGTTCCTGGGGTTGCACTAACCCTGCCGGTTTGACAAAACCTTACATTCCGCCCGCCACACTGCAGATATGAACACGGGAGTCCCCGCCTTGAAACCCTTGCTGCTCGGACTTGTCATCACCTTGGCGCTCAGCGCCTGTGCCACCACCACCTCGCCCACCGGGCGCAAGCAGATGGTGGGCGGCGTCTCGCAGGCCGAGCTGGACCAGCTCGGCGCACAGGCGTTTGCCGAAACCAAGAAGAAGCAGAAGATCAGCAGCGACGGCCGTCAGAACGGTTACGTGCAGTGCGTGGTCAATGCGCTGGTGGCCCAGCTGCCGCCGCAGTACCGTGGCGTACGGTGGGAGACCGCCGTGTTCGTCGACGCCGAACCGAATGCCTTCGCGTTGCCCGGTGGCAAGGTCGGGGTGAACACCGGCATCTTTACCGTGGCCAAGAACCAGGACCAGCTGGCCGCCGTGATCGGGCATGAGATCGGTCATGTCATTTCGCGCCACCACGAAGAGCGTCTCACCCGCCAGATGGGCGCCCAGACCGGCCTGGCCGTGCTTGGCGCGCTGGCCGGCGCGGCGTACGGCGAGGGCGCGGCCAGCACGGTCAACCAGCTCGGCGGTGCCGGCGCGCAGGCAGCCTTCCTGTTGCCCGGGTCGCGTACCCAGGAAAGCGAAGCCGACGTGGTCGGTCAGCGGCTGATGGCCGAGGCGGGCTTCGACCCGGCCCAGGCCGTCAACCTGTGGCAGAACATGATGGCCGCCAGCGGTGGGCGTTCCCCGCAGTGGCTGTCCACCCACCCCGATCCAGCCAACCGGATCCGGGAGCTGCAACGCGACGCCCCCGCACTCACCGGTGTATTCCAGCAGGCCCAAGCCGCTGGACGGCGCCCGAAGTGTGGGTGATTCGACCAAAGGATGCTGTATTGCAGCATCGGAAACGATTTCTCACGCCATCGGTTTCTGATACGTTTGGCGGCTCAGATTTTTCTGACAGTCCGTTTTGATGCCGCCACGGCGGTTCGATCGAGGTGAAAGATGATTTTCCGCAACCACAAGCAAGCCGTGCTTTCCGTCCTCATCGCAACCGCCATCGGTGGCGTTGTGGTCACTGACGCCGTCGCCCAGACCCGCTCCACCGATCGCAGCGATCGCCGTGGTGGCAAGAAGGACCAGGCCAAGGCCGAAGCGCTGTACCCGCAGGCCACCCGTGCCGAGCCGGACATCAAGGCGTCGCCGAAGCTGGGCAAGCAGCTGCAGAAGATGATCGACAGCTACAACGATCAGAAGTTCCCCGAGACGCTGTCGGCGGCCAATGAAATCCTGGCCAACAGTGCCGCCAATGCGTACGACAAGTCGCTCGCCGCACAGCTGGCATCGCAGGCCGCGTACAACACCGACGACAACGCCTCTGCGAAGAAGTACCTGCAGCAGGTGTTGGAATTCAACGGCCTGGACAACAACGGCCACTTCCAGTCGATGCTGATGCTGGGCCAGCTGCAGATCCAGGACGACCAGCTCGCCGAGGGCCTGGCCACCCTGGACAAGTACTTCGCTGAAACCAAGTCGACCAAGCCGGAAGAGCTGATCATCAAGGGCCAAGCCCTGTACCAGCTGGAGCGTTACCCGGAAGCGGTGCCGGTGATCCAGCAGGCCATCGCAGGCGCCACCGAGCCGAAGGACAACTGGAACCAGCTGCTGATGGCGGCCCTGTCCGAATCGGGCCAGAGCGGCGAAGCGGTAAAGCAGGCCGAAGCCCTGGCAGCCAAGAATCCGGCTGACAAGAAGGCCCAGATGAATCTGGCCAGCATGTACCTGCAGGCCGATCAGATGGACAAGGCCGGTGCGGTCATGGACAAGCTCTTCAAGGGCGGCCAGCTGACCGAGGAACGCGAGTACAAGCAGGCCTACTCGATCTATGCCAACTCGGACAAGAAGGAAGCCGAGGTCATCGCCGTAATCAACGACGGCCTGCAGAAGGGCATCCTGAAGCCGGACGATTACCAGGCGCAGCTCGCTCTGGCCCAGGCGTACTACTACTCCGAACCCGCACAGACGGACAAGGCGATCGAAGCGTGGCAGAAGGCCGCCCCGCTTTCCAAGGATGGTGAAACCTACTTGAACCTGGCACGTGTCTTGCATTCGGAAGGTCGCATTCCGGAGGCCAAGACGGCCGCCCAGCAGGCGCTGGCGAAGGGTGTGAAGAACCAGGCGGATGCCAAGAAAATCATCAACCTGAAGTAAGTAGGAATAACGCCTGAACGCCTGCGTGAGTGATGCGCAGGCGCTCAGGATTGGTATAAGCTTGGAGGTTCCTGCGGTGTCATGCACCGCTGATCATGGGCTATCTGTCCCCAGGTACCCGGCCCCACTAATGAGCTCTTGGCGCATGACGGAACAACTAGTCGTTCACAGGTACGAACAACGCGATGACACCGGCCTCAGCTGGCCGCGCATCGTGGGTATCGCCTTTGTAATCGCATTGCATCTCGCCGCCTTGATGCTGCTCCTCATTCCTGCCGTGGCCCCCAAGGCCGTGGCGGAGAAGGAACGCAACATCATGGTGACCCTGGTCGACGCTCCGCCGCCGCCCCCACCGCCGCCGCCGCCGCCGCCGCCGACTGAAACGCCGCCGCCGCCGGTCAAGAACCTGTCGCCGCCCAAGCCCTCGCCGGTGCCGCCGCCGCCGCAGGCCCCGGTGATCGACGTGCCGGAACCGCGTCCGAACGACATCGTCACGCCGCCGAGTCCGCCGAGCCCGCCGCAGCCGCCGAGTTCCATCGAGGCCAGCGTCGATATCTCGTCCAAGGCCATGAATCCCCCGCGTTACCCGCCGGCCGCGTTCCGCGCAGGTATCCAGGGTGAAGTGATCCTGATCATTGATGTCGATGCCAACGGCAACGTCACCAATGTGTCGGTCGAAAAGTCCAGCCGTAACCGCGATCTGGACCGTGCCGCGATGGAAGCCGCCCGTAAATGGCGCTTCAACGCAGCCGAATCGGGCGGGAAGAAAGCTGCAGGTCGCGTCCGCGTCCCGGTCAACTTTGCGCTGAATTGATGGGCCGGGTGGCCGCCGGCCACCTACCTGTCACTTGAACCTAGCTACAACATTCATCACCACACACAACAAAGGTAAGCGTCATGCTGCAGGAACTCTTCATCGCCGCTGCTGCCGGGGGCAACCCGTCGAATGCCCTCTCGCAGATGGGCTTCGAGCATCTGATCCACGAAATGACCTCCAAGCCGGGTGACTTCGCCGTCTCCTGGGTCGTGCTTCTCACCCTGGTGATCATGTCGGCCATGTCCTGGTACTGGACCGTCATCAACATCTTCCGTGCTGCTCGCCTGAAGGGTGCTGCCGACAAGGTCGTGAGCCTGTTCTGGGATACCCCGAACGCACAGGACGCCATCCGCGCCATGGAAGAACAGCCGGCCTCCGAGCCGTTCTCCAAGATCGCACTGGACGCTGCCCAGGCTGCTGCCCACCACCAGCGTGCCGAAGGCGGCGCCACCGGTGGCCTGGGTGAAAACCTGAGCCGTTCGGAGTTCGTCGACCGCGCCCTGCGTCAGGCCGTGACCCGCGAAAGCAACAACCTGCAGTCGGGCATGACCCTGCTGGCCACCGTCGGTGCAACCGCTCCGTTCGTCGGTCTGCTCGGTACCGTGTGGGGCATCTACGGCGCGCTGATCAAGATCGGTGCAACCGGTTCGGCCTCCATCGACGCCGTTGCCGGCCCGGTGGGTGAAGCCCTGATCATGACCGCCATCGGTCTGTTCGTGGCAATCCCGGCCGTGTTCGCCTTCAACTTCTTCAGCAAGATCAACAGCGCCACGATCAGCAAGTTCGATACGTTCGCTCACGACCTGCACGACTTCTTCGCCACCGGTTCGCGCGTCCGCTAATTGCGACGCGCTGTACCCAGCGAGAACGTAGTCAACACGATCTAGACGGAGCCCGTTATGGCTTTCAGTAGTGGTAACAGCGGCGGCCCCATGGCCGACATCAACGTTACGCCCCTCGTGGACGTGATGCTGGTGCTGCTGATCATCTTCATCATCACGGCGCCCCTGATGTCCCATAAGGTCAAAGTCGACCTGCCTGAGGCCAACCTGGTGCAGAAGCCGGAAGATGCGGCTGATCGCAAGGGCCCCATCACCCTGGCGGTGAAGGAAGACGGCTCGATTTACTGGAACGACGAAGAAATCGACAAGCAGACTCTCGAGTCGCGCCTGGCGACCGCCGCCCAGCAGACCCCCCAGCCCCCGCTCAATCTGCGTGGTGACCGCACCACCAAGATGCGCGTCATCAACGAGATGACCAAGATCGCGCAGGAGCAGGGCATGCTCGACGTTGGCTTCGTGGCCACCAAAGAGAAGGGGCAGTAAGCCATGGCATTCAGTTCTGGTGGTGGCAAGGGCCCAATGGCCGACATCAACGTTACGCCCCTCGTGGACGTGATGCTGGTGCTGTTGATCATCTTCATCGTTACCGCGCCGATCATGACGTACCCGATCGCCGTGGACCTGCCGCAGCGCGTGCTCAACCCACCGCCGCAGCTGGTCGAACCGCCGCCGCCGATCGAGCTGCGGATCGACGCCAGCAACCAGGTGTTCTGGAACAACAGCCCGGTTGCAACGGCTGAGCTCCAGCAGCGTATGGAACAGGAAGTGCAGCGTGACCCGACCAACCAGCCCGAGCTGCGCATCGACGCCAGCCCGGACTCCGAGTACGACGTGATGGCCAAGGTTCTGGCCGCCGCGAAGAACGCGCAGATGAAGAAGATCGGGTTCCAGCAGCAGCAGTAATACGCAAGACCCAAGTCATGACGCGACTGGAAAGCGCCCCTGGTAACAGGGGCGCTTTTTTTCATTCCATGCCCTGAACGCCGTTGTCCGGCTATGATCCGCGCATGCTCGCCACCTACCCCGCCCTTGCCGACTGGCTCCACTGGCTGGATGCCGTCCCGCATCTGCGTCCGCTGCTCATCGCCGCCTACGTGCTGTACCTGTTGTGGCTGATCGGCTGGATCATGCTGCAGAAGCGCGAACCGGTGGCTACCCTCAGCTGGATTCTTTCGCTGGCTGCGCTGCCCTACCTTGGCCTGTTCGTGTACTACCTGCTGGGCCCACAGAAGGTGAAGCGACAGCGCCTGAGGCGTGGCCGCGCGCGCTCCGGCATGGAGCACTACAACAGCGTGTGCCCGCCGGATGCGGACTGTACGGAGCTGGCCAAGATCGCCCAGGCAACCACTGGCCTGGCGCCCAGTTCGGCCACCGAAGTGGAGTGGCTGGTGGACGGCGCACAAACCTATGCCGCGCTGTTGAAGGCCGTTTCCCAGGCACGTGACCACCTCCACGTGGAGTACTACATCTTCAATCCCGACCACGCTGGCACCGCGCTGCGCGATGCCCTGGTCGAGCGAGCCCGTGACGGGGTGCGCGTGCGCCTGCTGCTGGATGCGGTGGGGTCTGCCGGCATCCGCAAGGCCTTCCTCAAACCTCTGCGGGACGCCGGCGCGGAAGTGGCGTGGTTCCATCCCAGGCAGCTGCTCAAACCCTTCAAGCGTCCCTGGATGAACATGCGCACCCACCGCAAGCTGGTGGTGATCGACGGCCGTGTAGCCTTCACCGGTGGCATCAACATCACCGACGAAGAAGACGAAAGCCGCCGGCCCGATGCCTACCGCGACCTGCACATGCGCCTGGAGGGCAATGTGGTGCGCAGCCTGCAGCTGGTCTTCATCGAAGACTGGATCTACGCCACCGGTGAACCCAAAGAGCGCTTCAACATCGCCCAGCTGTGGCCCAGCGACATGCCCAGCCGCAAGGATGGCAGCATCAACGCGCAGGTGCTGGTATCCGGCCCGGATTCGTCATGGGAAACCATCCATCGCCTGCAGGTTGCCGCCATCCATGAAGCGCGCGAACGCGTGTGGCTGGTCACGCCCTACTTCGTGCCCGGTGAAGCCGCACGCATGGCCCTCACCTCTGCTGCACTCGGCGGCCTGGACGTGCGCCTGCTGGTGCCGAAGATGAGCGACTCCTGGTTCGTCACCCAGGCCGCACGCTCGTACTTCGACGAACTGCTGCAGGCGGGCGTCAAGATCTACGAGTACGGGCCGCGCATGCTGCACACCAAGGCCTTCATCGCCGACCACGACGTGTGCATTGCCGGCAGCGCAAACTTTGACCATCGCAGCTTCCGGCTCAACTTCGAGCTTTCCATGATGATCAGCGACGAAGCCTGCGTGGCCGAGCTGGAGAAGATCCTGGCCGCAGAATTCGCCGCCGCCAGCCCGGTCCGGGACGACCGGCGGCGCTCGTTGTGGCTGCACCGGGTGCCCGAGGCATTCGCGCGCCTGGCTTCGCCGCTGTTGTAACGGTCACGTGGAACCGCCCCTACCCCAGCGCTACACTGCGCAGGCCAACGGGGAGAATGACAATGTATTGGCTGTTCCTGCTGCTGTCGCTGGGCTGTTTTGCCTTTGCCATGAAGACGCCGTCCACCGGGCTGATGATGCTGTGGCTCGCCGGTGCCCTGCTGTTCCTGCTGGCGTGGATACGCGGGCGCTACGTCGCCGCCTTTGGCGATGGACAACGCGATGCCGGCAGCCAGCACGACATCTACAACGCGATCGACCCCGCCGAGCTGCGCCGGCTGCGTGAGCAGGCCCAGGCCCGGCGCGAGGCCGACCGCGACCCGAATGACCTTCCCCCGAGCCTATGACCCACCTCAGCGTCAACGTGAACAAGATCGCCGTCCTGCGCAATTCGCGCGGCGGCCAGGACCCTGATGTACTGCAGGCGGCCACCGCCTGTTTGGACGCCGGTGCCCACGGCGTCACCGTACACCCGCGCCCCGACCGCCGGCACATCCACGCCGAGGACGTGCTCGCTCTTTCCGCGCTGACCACCGCACGCGGCGTGGAGTTCAACATCGAAGGCAACCCGTTCGCCCCGCCGCGCCCGGGTTACCCGGGGCTGCTGCCGCTGTGCGCGCAGACCCGCCCGGCCCAGGCCACCCTGGTGCCCGACAGTGATGGCCAGCTCACCTCCGACCACGGGTTCGATTTCAGCCGCGACGCCGAACGGCTGCGCCCGCTGATCGCGGAGCTGAAAAGCTACGGCTGCCGGGTGAGCCTGTTCGTGGACGCCGGCAACCCTGACCTGGCCCAGGCGGCCGCGATCGGCGCCGACCGCATCGAGCTCTACACCGGCCCCTATGCCGAAGCGCACGCTGCAGGCGACGCCACCGTGATGCTGGCCTTGTTCGCCGACGCCGCCCGCCGCGCGCAGGCCGCCGGCCTAGGGGTCAACGCCGGCCACGATCTTTCCCAGGAAAATCTACGCGATTTCCTGCAAACGGTCCCGAACGTCCTCGAAGTCTCGATCGGCCACGCCCTGATCAGCGAAGCCCTGTACGTCGGGCTGGACGCAACGGTAAAGGGCTACCTCGCCCTCATTTGACGGATTCCACGCAAACGTAGATCCGGGCCCTGCCCGGATGCTCTTCGCTGGCATCCAACTGCGCTGAAGAATCCCCTGTGGATAACCCTGGGGAACAAACCCCAACGATTCAGCCCAAACCCAACAGCGCTGCGGATTCCGCTTCCCTCCGGTCCTGTGGTTAGTAATACTACTAATCCATGCGCACCGCTCCACCCACCCCCGCGCTCCACACAACGTCTCAACCCCTGAGACGTCTCGCCGGTAGCCTCTGAAGATGGGTATCGCAATCAAAGGCCGTGGTTCCACCACGCATCTCGCCGGCCGTTTCGAAGTCACGGTCAGCGAAGCCATGGACGACGGCTGGGAACCGGAAACCAGCGAAGAATTCGCCCCCCCGCGCCTGCGCACCGAAGTGCGCGCCGAAACCGCGCGCAGCATCATCAGCCGCAACAGATCGCCCGACGTGGGTTTCAGCCAATCAGTGAATCCCTACCGAGGCTGCGAGCACGGCTGCTCGTACTGCTTCGCGCGCCCCTCGCACGCCTTCCTCAATCTGTCGCCGGGCCTGGACTTCGAAACCAAGCTGTTCGCCAAGACCAACGCCCCGCAGCTGCTGCGCAAGGAACTCTCGCGGCCCGCCTACACCCCGCAACCGATTGCCCTGGGCATCAACACCGACGCCTACCAGCCGATCGAACGCAAGCTCAAGCTCACCCGCCAGCTGATCGAAGTGATGCTGGACACCCAGCACCCGTTCTCGCTCATTACCAAGAACGCATTGGTGGAGCGCGATATCGATCTGCTTGCGCCGCTGGCGGAGAAGAACCTGGTCAGCGTGCACTTCTCGGTGACCTCGCTGGACCCGCATCTGTCGGCGCGCCTTGAGCCGCGCGCATCAGCCCCGCATGCGCGGCTGCGTGCCATGCGTCGCCTGCACGACGCCGGCATTCCGGTGGGCGTGATGGTGGCCCCGGTGATTCCCTGGATCAACGATGCGGAACTGGAAGCGGTGCTCGAAGCATCGCGCGACGCCGGCGCCAGCACCGCCGGTTACGTGCTGCTGCGCCTCCCGTTGGAAGTGGCCCCGCTGTTCCGCGACTGGCTCGATACGCATCACCCAGACCGCGCCGCGCACGTGATGAGCACCATCAACCAGCTGCGTGGCGGCAAGGACTACAACAGCGAATTCGGCACCCGCATGCGCGGCGAAGGTGTCTACGCCGATTTGCTTTCCAGCCGCTTCAAGCTCGCTCGCAAGCGCCTTGGCTTCGATGCGCAGAACAGCCATTGGCCAAAGCTCGACTGCACGAAGTTCGTGCGGCCGCTGCCGCCGCGCGAAGACTCCCCGCAGGGCTCCCTGTTCTAGCCCGAGGCAGCAACGGCGGGTAGGGTCGCTTCCCAAACGACCGCCGATAACGTGGGTTGATGCAGTAGCGCATGAACTGAAAACGGAGAAACGCACGCAGAAGCCGTCACCGCTGACGCGCAAAGCAGCCACGCATACAACGCGTGAAACTTCATGTCTCGCCGATTTCACCACCGTTCGCGCAGCCTCTGATGGCCAGCTGCAGCTGCAGCATTCCAAAAGAGCGCGATATCCATGAACACCCGAGTTGATTACCCCGATCGAGGCGCCCTCGGGCCCGACATCGCCGTTGTGAGTGAAACATCCGTCATCGAACCTGCACCCGAAAGCGCGGTGTCCTGGGGCGCGATCCTTGCTGGTGCCATCGCCGCCGCCGCGCTGTCGCTGGTCCTGCTGATCCTCGGCGTTGGCCTCGGCCTGTCCTCGGTATCGCCGTGGGCGTTTGATGGCGTCTCCAAGGAAACTTTCGGCTGGGGCAGCATCGCCTGGCTGACCTTTACCGCGCTGGCCGCCTCCGGCCTCGGCGGCTACCTGGCCGGCCGCCTGCGCACCAAGTGGACCCGCCTGCACGGCGATGAAACCTACTTCCGCGATACCGCCCACGGCTTCGTGTCCTGGGCCGTCGCCACCCTGCTCACCGCGGGCCTGCTGACGTCGGCCATTGGCGGCGTGCTCGGCACCGGCGTCAAAGCGGTCGGCGCAACTGCAGGTGCTGCAGCATCCACCGCCGGTGTGGCCGCCGCAGGCGCCGGCACCGCTGTCGCAGGTTCGGACCAAGGCGATCTGAACTACTGGGTCGATTCGCTGTTCCGCAGTGGAAGCATGCCGGCACCCATGCCCGGCCAGGCGCCGGCCGATCCTGCCGCGCCGGTCGATCCGTCGGCGATGGTTCCGGGCGTTGGCCCTGCCAACGGTGCGCCGCCGCGCCCGCTGCCGCCGCAGGGCCCGCGCCCAAGCGGCGACCGCCGTGAAGTACGTGCCGAGGTGAACCGCATCATCGTCACCAGCCTGCAGTCCGAAGGCCTGAACCCGGCAGACAAGCAGTACCTGGCCCAGGTGATCTCCCGCGAGACCGGCATGAGCCAGGCGGAAGCAGAAGCGCGTGTCACCGAGACCCAGACCCGCATGCGTGCTGCGCTGGAAGACGCGAAGAACAAGGCCAAGGAAGTCACGGACGATGCGCGCAAGGCCACGGCGTACGCGGCGCTGTGGCTGTTCATCACGCTGCTGATCGGTGCCTTCTTCGCCAGCCTCAGCGCCACGTGGGGCGGCCGTCGCCGCGACCTGTAACTTCCCAATCGAACAAGGAGACTTCCCATGAAGACCCTGCTGCTCTGGGCACTCGGCGTACCGATCCCGCTGTTGATCCTCTACGCGATCTTCTTCTGAGCATCGCAACCCTGTAGACCATCAGGCCGCCATTGTGCGGCCTGATGCGTTGCGCAGTAAACTTGCGCCGGAAGCAGAACCCCACATCGCAAACGGAATGCGTCATGACCAATACCCAAGGGAAGCTGCATCAGCTCTGCGCAACCACCAAGTTCCTCATCACGGTGCTTGTTGGCGCCTTGTTCGCCCCGGCAGCGCAGGCGATCAACGCTACGCAATGGCAGGCCGTAGCACCCGCGATCCAAGCAGCTGTTGAATGCCGCGCCAAGCCTGATACGACCGCCGCCGCCTGGAAAGCCCTGCCCCGTGACGAATCCGGCGGCATTGAGGCCATCAAGCCACCTGTGCCTTTCACGGTGTTCGGTCTGCCGGTACAGGAAGTGTCCATCTTCATCGACCCGGACGGCGAACTGGGCGAGAGCTACACCGCGACGCTCGGTACCAACGCGGCGGCGGTGCGAAAGGCTGCAAAACTCAGCACAGCGGGTGGGCGCACGACCACGATGGGTGAGCTCATGCTGAGCGACGGCGGAGCACCGCAGCTGACCTGCACGGTTGCGGGCACGTACGATGAAAGCGATTATCAGGAAAACTGATCGATCTGTCGGGCTCAACTACTCCCCACCGCGCCCGGCTAGCGTCATCACCCAGCCAGGCACCGCGGGTTCGCCCGCGTAGAACGCCTTCGGCACCTTCTCGGCCATCGCCCAGCGCTGGATCCAGCTCATGCCACTGCCGCCGTTGTAACCGTCGGCGCGCTGGTAGGCAGGATCCTGCAACGCTACTTCCAGCGAGATGAAGCGGTAGCCGCGCCGACGGGTGGCGGCCACCAGCTCGCCCAGAGTATCGGCATTGAGCGCGTTGGCATGCATCAGCCAGATCTGTGCCGGCAGCCGGCCGAGTAGTTCCTGCGACTTCTGTTCGTAGTAGTCGAGCTTGTTGAGCATGTACGGCACGTAGCCACGGCGCAGCTGCTGCATCAGCGCGTCCCGTTTGGCGGGATCGGTCTCGGTATCGCGCACGTGGTCGTACGCAAAGGCCCAGATCCATTCGCTGTTATCGATCGTGACCGGGGCGATCTCATAGCCGTGCTGTTTCAGGAACGCGCCAAGTTCAGCGCGCACCTCAGGCGACTGCCCTGCATGCAGGTACGGGTGGCGGAACCAGCGCGGCACCTGCCCGGTTTCGGCCAGCAGCGGGCGCAGGGTGGCTTCACCGTGAAGGATGTCCTGCTCGTAGGCGTCCAGCGGGATCGCATGCAGGTCGACATGCCCGAAGGTGTGGTTGCCCAGCTCGAACCCGGCATCACGCCAGTCGCGCAGCATCTGCACGCGCGTGGGCTGCACCTGGCCGCCGACCTCAAGCTTGGCTTCGTTGACGAAGCCCACCACCGGGACGTTGGCCTGCTTCAGGGCGCCAAGCAACCTGGCGTGTTGGGCGGCGAGATCCGGCTCGGCACGTTCGCCCAGCCGCTGCCACGGGAGATCGTCGATGGTCAGCGCGATGCGCCGATCCGGTTCGGCCGCATCGGCGATACCCGAGATGCACGCGAGCGCCAGAACGACACACCGAATCAATCCACTTCGCACCCGCAGCTCCCATCGTGATAGCTGGGCCAGCATAGCGCCGTCCCCGGTCACCCTCAAACGGTGGGGCCAGGTAGCCACTACCCGTTGTGCCCGCGCCGGCGGTATGGTGGCGAGAACTTCCGGAGCTACCCATGAAGACTCCAGGCAGACCCATCTCCCAGGCGCAAAATTCGGAATCGGCGATGCCCTCGGCGTTGTTCATCGCATTGCGCGATCTACTGCTGGCCCACAAGGATGCGCTGGCGGTCGTGCACGATACCGACACCCACTTCTACGCCAACTGCAACGTCGCTGACAGCAAGGGCAAGCCGCAGTTCTTCGGAGCGGTGAAAGTCTCTGCCAATAGGCATGCCCTCCACTTCATGCCGGTCTACGACTTTCCCGAGCTGCTGGCGGGCCTCAGCCCTGCTCTGAAGAAGCACATGCAGGGGAAATCCTGTTTCAATTTTGACGTCCTGGATCCCGCCCTGCTGCAGGAGCTACAGAAGCTGATCGAACAGGGTGTCAGGTGTTACAAGGCAGCTGGCAAGCTCTGACTGCGACAGGCTTCCTTCGGGTGCAATGCACGGTGAGGAAGTAGTCCGGGTGAAGTGCCGCGATCACGTCGCAGTGTTTGAGAGGCGGAACGGTAATGCTCTCGCCCATGCTCCCGCCCGACTTCCGATGGATAAAACCCGCCGCCACCGCTTACGACGAAACGGTGATCGCCCATGGCGACACGTGGGTGGTCCACATCTATCAACCCGAGCGTGGCAAGGAATGGGTGGCCATGCTTGATGCGCATCGCGAGCCCGAAGCCCGGCGGCATCGCCGATGCACCGCCTTTGCCAACGGCAAAGCCGGCGCCGAGCTATGGGTGCAGCGGGAGCAGGCGCGGCTTCGGTTGGAAGTGCAGCGGGCTCACGCCATCAGCCACACCCGGATCAGCGACACCAGCTTGTCCACGTCCAGTGGCTTGGCCACGTAATCGTTTGCACCGGCCTGGATGCACTGCTGCTGGTCATCCGGCATCGCCTTCGCGGTGAGGGCGATGATCGGCAGCTTGCCGAAGCGGCCGTCCTGGCGGATTTCACGGGTGGCGGTCAGGCCATCCTTTACCGGCATCATGATGTCCATCAGCACCAGTTCAATGGGCGACGGCCCTTCTACTGCGGTGGTCAGCGCATCGATGGCTTCCTGGCCGTTGCGCGCGATCGTGACCTTGCAGCCGTGCGGCTCCAGCACATTCATCAGCGCGTAGATGTTGCGCACGTCATCCTCGACGACCAGCACGCGGCGGCCTTCCAGTGCCGTGTCGCGGTGCTGCGCCGTGCGGATCATGCCCTGCTGCGATTCCGGCAGATCGCTCACTACCTTGTGCAGGAACAGCGTCACTTCATCGAGCAGGCGCTCGGGTGAGCGCGCGCCCTTGATGATGATCGAACTCGAGTACCTTCCCAGCCGCACCTCTTCGGCGGGCGACAACACCCGGCCGGTGTAGACGATGATCGGCGGCAGCGCATGCGGGCTCTGCTCGCTGAGCAGCTCCAGCAGCTCGAAGCCGGAGGCATCGGGCAGGCTCAGGTCCAGCACCATGCAGTCGAATGTGTTCTGGGCCAGTGCCTGCAGGCACTCCGAGGCCGTGCGCGCGCCGATGGTTTCCACGTCGGCCAGCGCCAGCAGCTGGCGCACCGCGTCCAGCTGCACATCGTCATCTTCCACCACCAGCACCAGGCGCGGACGCAGCGACAGCCGGCGCTCCAGCGAGAGCAGCACACCGGCCAGCTCATCGCGGGTGGCCGGCTTGCCCAGATACCCCACCGCGCCCAGTGCCAGGGCCTTGCGCGAATGGTCCGTCGCCGAAACCACGTGGATCGGAATGTGCCGCGTACGGATGTCGTGCTTGAGGATGTCCAGCACCGACAGGCCCGACTGATCAGGCAGGCCAACGTCCAGCACGATGGCGTGCGGAAGCTCGGCGCGTGCGGCGGCCAGCGCCTCGCCCGCAGTCTGCGCGACCCGGGCACGGAAGCCCATCTCGCGTGCCAGGTCGCTGACGATCTCGCCGAAGGCAATGTCATCCTCGATGATCAGGATCAGGCCGCGGTCACCGCTGCCCGCCGCCGCACCGGCGACGCCTGCCTGGCGTGCGGAAGGCGATGCCGGGCGCGGGCGCTGTGCCAGGGCCGGCTCAGCGGGCGCGGATGCGGCGCGGGCGGGCACGGATGCTGCCGCCGGGATTGCTGCGGGAGCTGCGACATGGCCCCCGTTGGCCAGCCGCGCTTCCACCACCAGCCGGAAACAACTGCCCTTGCCGGGCTCGCTTTCCACGGTGATGTCGCCGCCCAGCAGGCGTGCAAGCTCCTGGGAAATGGACAGCCCCAGGCCGGTGCCGCCATAGCGGCGGCTGATCGAACCATCGGCTTGCTGGAAGGCATCGAAAATGCGCGCCTGCTGCTCGGGCGCAATGCCGATGCCGCTGTCGGTCACCGCGAACGCCACCTTGCCGTTGCCGGCCGACGACACCGACACTGTCACGCCGCCTACCTCGGTGAACTTCAGTGCGTTCGAAAGCAGGTTCTTGAGTATCTGCTCGACGCGTTGGCGATCGGATTCGATCACCACCGGGCAGTCGGCGGTCATCGAGACGTCCAGCGTAAGGCCCTTCTCGCTGGCTACCGGGCCCAGCAGCGCGGAGACATCGGTCAGCAGCTTCTCAACGCCAAAGCGCTCGGCGTGTACCTCGATGTGCCCTGCCTCGATCTTGGACAGGTCCAGAATCTCGTTGATGAGGTTGAGCAGGTCGGTACCGGAAGAATGGATGGTCCGCGCGAACTTCACCTGCTCCGCGCTCAGGTTGCCGTCGCGGTTGTCGCCCAGCAGCTTGGAAAGGATGAGCGCCGAGTTGAGCGGCGTGCGCAGCTCGTGCGACATGTTGGCCAGGAACTCGGACTTGTACTGGCTCGCGCGCTGCACCTTGTGCGATTCGGCAACGATGGCCGCGTTGGCACGCGCCAGCTTGTCGCGCTCCTCTTCAAGCTGCTGCGACTGGTCGAAAAGCTGGTTGTTGGTCTGCTCCAGCTCGGCCTGCTGCTCTTCCAGCTCGTGCTGCGAGCCACGCAGTGCCCGGCTCTGCTCCTCCAGTTCCTCGTTGGAGACGCGCAGTTCCTCGCTCTGCACCTGCAGCGCTTCGGTCTGCCGCTGGGTCTGCGCCAGCAGCTCGGAGAGCCTGGCCCGGTACGCCGCCGACCTCAGCGCCACCGCCATGTCGCCGGAGGCCAGCTGGAGCAGTTCCACCACCTCGGCCGGCACCGCGCTGAAGAAGCCCAGCTCGATCACCCCGCTCACCTCACCTTCGTGGATGCTGGGAGCGATGACGAGGTGGCGCGGCTGCGCCTGCCCCAGTCCGGAGCCGACCGTGAAGTAGCCCGGTGGTACGTCCGACACCACCAGCACGCGCTTCTCGTCCACTGCGCGGCCGAGCAGGCCGCCGCTGTCGCGCCGCTGGTCGGTGCCATCCGGGGCGAAGGCGGTGCCCACCGCACCGATCTGCCGGAAGCCGTTGTCCTCCGGCACGAACAGCATGCCGGCCTGTGCGCCGGTGAAGCCGGCCAGGAAGCCCAGGCTGGCCCGCGCCAGCGAACCGCTGTCCAGGTCGCCGCCGGTGGCCGTGGTGAGCTCCAGTCGGCCCCGCTGCAGCCACGCATCGCGCTCGCGGGCGCGGGTGTGGCGGCGCAGCAGGATGGCGATGAAGATCGTCAGCACGATGCCCAGTACCGCACTGGCCGTGCCGGAGCTCAGCGCCGTGTTGTAGGCCGATTCCATTTCTTCCAGACGCTTGGCGCGCTTGTCCAGCTCGATGGCGCCCATGGCGGCCAGGCGCGCCCGGATGTCATCCATTGCCGCCTTGCCACGGTTGGAGCCGACCACTGCCAAGGTGGGCTCCAGCCCTTGGGTGCGTCGCACCTCGATGGTTTCATGCAGTTCGTCCAGCTTGTCCTGGACCCGCCGTGCCAGCAGCTTCAGCCGGTCCACCTGGGCCGGGTCATCGGCCAGGGACTTCTCCACTGTCGCCAGCCGGGTGCTGGCCACACCCAGGGCCGTGCGATACGGCTCCAGGTAGCTGTCATCGCCCGTCAGCAGATAGCCGCGCTGGCCGGTTTCGGCGTCCTGCACCGCAGAAAGCACATCGCCCAAGGCAGTCATCGTCTCCTGGGAGCGGATGACCAGGGCGTTGCCCTCGCGGATGGTGCGGATGTTCTTGCCGGCCAGAAACCCGCTGCCGAGGAAGAACAGCATGACCGCCAGCAGCGGCCAAAGCGTGCGGAAGCCGGTTCCGGCCTGGGTGGCAACGCGGGGTTTGGGCGTGGTGGGCATGGGTTGGCAGGCGGGTGGGTGCAACCCATCACATTATCACGGAGGCAGGTTGCGGGCCGGCCTGCCCCACCACCCGTCAGCTTGTACTGTCGGCCGGATGGTGAACTCCATCCTCCACGGGAACGTTGGGTATGGCGAAAGGATTGATGCCCTCCAGGCACCCGACGTTGAACCCGTACTGATGAGGGTTCGAGCGGCGTTGGTGATGGGTATAAATGCCACAGATGCCGCAGAAGTAGTGCTTGGCCGTGTGGGTGTTGAACTCGTAGCGCTTGAGGTGCTCTGCACCCTTCACCACGCGAAGCCCTGAGAGAGGCACCGAAGCCACTACCGCGCCTTTGCGCCGGCAGATCGAGCAGTCACACCGGCGTGGGCTCTCGATGCCGTTGGGAAGATCAAGCTCCAGCTCCACGGCGCCGCAGTGGCACGTGGCGCGGTGCCTGGGTTGGATGGGGACGCCGCCGACTTCCTTCAGCATGGGTGATCCTCTTTCGGTCTGGCCGAACCCTACCTAAGATCTCGTTGAGCAACAATGTTGGCAATCCAACCATCTGGCGCACATGATGAAGATTCAAGTAGGAGCGGAATCATGAAGTACATCTGCTGGGCAGCAGTCGTAGTCATGTCCATCATGCCGCTGAATTATTCTCGTATGGTCGCGGCGAAACTGGTTCACGGCGAGAGCTTTGGAGCGGAAGATGTCATCGGCTTTGGGGTTGCGGCTTTCGGGGCATTGATGGCGATAACGATCTATCGGACAGCCTTGCGTCAGCGTTCAACCGGAAAGAAGACGGCGAGTATTCGCCGAATCGAGTGAGGCCAATCGTAAGAGACCCGGCCACGTACGCACTCACACTCTTCCCGGGGGGCTCACATCGCGTACTGCGCCAGTCCATTCCCGAACGACCAGTTCTCACGCTTCACCTCCACCAGGTTGATGAAGACATCCTCAAGGCGGACGCCAACTGCTTCGTGAAGGCCATGGGCGACGGCGCTGTAGAAGGCTTTCTTCTGCTCCAGGGTGCGGCCCTCGTTCCAGGTGACCTGGATGCAGATGAAGTCATCGGTGCGCGCAATGCCCAGGTAGCCGGGGTCGTAGATGAGGCCATCCGATTCGTGCTCCTGGATGATCTGGAAGCGATCATCCTTGGGCACCCCGATGCTGAGCATGGCGTCGTACACCACCTGGCCAACCTGCTGCCGGTAGGCGGCGGTCTTGCCTTTGCGGAGGTCAATGCGGGCCAGGGGCATGGCGGACTCCTCGCGGATATGTGTGCCTGGCAATGGAAGCACATGGGCGGATGCGGTGCCACTACATGGCGCTGCGTTGGGGCCCGCCCAGCCTCGGTCCTCAGCGGTCCTTTACTTGCGCGCGCCACGTAATGGGCTTGTCTGCCGCCGCGGACTGGCCCTTTAACTGGTCGTCGTTCCACAGCGGTCTGACGGTGATCTGGCCATGGACTACTTCGATCCTGATATGGACACCCACTTCAAAGCCGAACCTGCGCAGCCAGGTGCCGCGCAGCATGACAAAGGGGACGGGGCCAAAGTGGTCGCGGTCCCGCTCGGAGATCTGCGGCACGGCACGTACGTTGTTGATCTGGCCGTACTGCATCCACCGCTCGCGCGGGACGCGTTGGTCTTCAGTCGGCTGGGCCGGGTCGTTCTTCATGATGTGCCTCCTACGGGGAATGGCCCTCGCCGGTTAAGGCGAGGGCGTCGGGAGGTCAAAAACCGTGCATAACCAGACGGCGGGCGTATTCCCCCGTGAAGGGTCTTGTATTAACCACCCTCCCGACATGGGGCATCCACTATTCTCGGTTATGCGGAGTTTTTGAGCTCCGGCACCCACCATGCAGACGTCGGCTGCGGAACACAAAGCGATTGCTTCTGTTAAATTTTCGATTTCAGTAGGCACAGCCTACTGATTGACGTGTGCAGCCCGTTGCAGCATTTCGAATGGTGTTTCCGTGTGAACCAGCCCACAGATATCCCCCATCCGCGTACGGCTTCTCTGCCCTCTGGAACAGGATCCAGCTTGTCGCAACCAACTCAGACGCAGATTTGACGGACGAGGCTACCTCAGTCAACTGGTACGCCCGTGTGTCAGCGCGTCGCGGATGATGGTGCCGCGGGAGTCAAGGTCAGTGCACCACGATCGCCTTGAGTGCGGGATCCGTAGAGAACACGAACCGGCTCTGGAACTGATCACCAGTACGCTCGATCGCTTCGATGAAGCCAAAGGTGTCGGCGCCAGGATCCTCTTGCAGGCGGCTCAGCCAAGCGTCGTGGTCCGCTATGGATGCCGCACGTACAGATCCTACGCAAACGCTGAGGCCGCACGAGAGATTCTCCACCGCACCGTTCTTTCCTACAGCACGCTCAATCGCACCGCGGTAGTGCTTGGCCAGGTCCTGAGCCTCCATGCTCTTAATTTCGTCTCCGGCCATCTTAATAAGCGCCTCGGAGAAGGCACCCTGTGACTCAACAATTTCGTCAGCCAGGTTGGCCGAAATGCCGTCCTTCTCGACCAATGCTGACTCGGTTGGAAGGTAGGGCAAGTCCACCAGCGCCTCCGATTCCAGACCTGGACCTGACGATGGTCGCAGAATGGACCCATCAGCAGATATGCGGTGCTGACTCTCCAACGAATCCGGGTTGCTGTGCTCGGCAAGTGCGACAGTTTCAGACCCAGCTCCTGGTTCGGCGTCGATTCCCTGCACCGAGCAACCCACACAATTCAGCAGTGCTGCGAAAGCTGTACATGCCAGCGGCCATCGGAACATGTCAATTCTCCTGCATTGATACTCCTCTCAAATCTAGGAGAATTCATCTCTGAAGTGGCGCAGGAGGTTAAGTGCCAGGTCGGCTGCCCTTGCCTCACCCACCCCCGTAAAGCTTCTCCGCGCTCTGGAACAGGATCCAGCTTGTCGCAATGAACTTGTCCCCCCCCTGCGGGCGGTTGCCCCGGTGGGTGTGGGTGAAGGCCGTCGGCGCGATCAACAGGCTCCCGGTACGCGGCGCCACCTTCCGGTCCTGGAACAGGAACTCGGTCTCTCCGGCCTCGAACTCGTCGTTGAGGTACAGGGTCCACAGCAGGTGCCGGTGCAGGGTTTCCCCGCCCGGGTCGCGCGGGTACAGCTCGCAGTGCCAATAGGGGTATCCACCCTCGCCTGCCGCATACCACTGCAGGTTGATGGCGCCCGGGCGCAGGCACGTACGGGCCAGTCCGGACAGCGCGTTGTCGTCCATGCCGGGAAAATCTTCGGCTTTCAGGCGGCGCGCGGTGCCATCGTTGTCCTGGACCTGCAACATGAGCGGCGAGATCAGCGCCTGTGGATAACGGCGTAGATAACTCAAAACGCCGCTGAATACTGCCTGTTGCAGCTGTATTTCGACCTGGCGCCACTCCGGGCGCCCACTTATGCGCAGATCCTTGCTGTGCTTGAGTTCCGGGAACACGCCGCTGCCTACTTCGCCGGGTTGGAGCTGGGCGCTGGCGCGCATTTGCGCCTGAATTGCGGCACAGGTCTCAACCGGGATGGCGTTGTGGATTACTTCAATGAAGTCGAGCGGGGTTTCGGCCTGCATGGGGTCATCCGTGGGCGTTTGAGCCCGATGTTGACCTGTGTTGGTGCAGGTGTCACCCCGTTGCAATGTGCAACGGGGTGATGTGACCGTCAGCCCTGGGCGTCGTGCTGGCGGTGGTAACGGGTGGCTTCGGCCACTTCATTGCGTGAGCCCAGGAACACCGGCACGCGCTGGTGCAGGTGGTCGGGCTGGATGTCCAGGATGCGCTCGCGGCCGGTGGTGGCGGCGCCGCCGGCCTGTTCCACCAGCAGGCCCATGGGGTTGGCTTCGTACATCAGGCGCAGCTTGCCGGCCTTGCTGGGGTCCTTCTTGTCCCAGGGGTAGATGAAGATGCCGCCGCGGGTCAGGATGCGGTGCACATCGGCCACCATGCTGGCAATCCAGCGCATGTTGAAGTTCTTGCCGCGCGCGCCTTCCCTGCCAGCCAGCAGGTCCTGCACGTAGCCCTGCATCGGGGCTTCCCAATGGCGCTGGTTGGACATGTTGATGGCAAATTCCTGGGTGTCTTCGGGAATCGTCATGCCGCGCTGGGTGAGCACGAACTCGCCGGTTTCACGGTCCAGGGTGAACGAATGGGTGCCGTGGCCGGTGGTGAGCACCATCTGCGTGCTGGGGCCGTAGATGCAGTAGCCCGCCGCGATCTGGGCGGTGCCAGGTTGCAGGAAGCTCTCGTCGGTGGGCTGCCCGGTGCCCGCCGGGCTGCGCAGCACCGAGAAGATGGTGCCGACCGAGACGTTCACGTCGATGTTGGAGCTGCCATCGAGGGGATCGAACAGCAGCAGGAAGTCGCCGCGCGGGTAGGTATCCGGCACGGGCTGGCAGTGGTCCATTTCCTCGGAGGCGCAGGCGGCGAGGTGACCGCCCCAGGCGTTGGCTTCGAGCAGGATCTCGTTGCTGATCACGTCGAGCTTCTTCTGCGCCTCGCCCTGGACGTTGCCGGTGCCGGCGTCGCCGAGCACACCGCCCAGCGCGCCCTTGCTGACCGCGATGGAGATGTTGGTGCAGGCGCGGCCAACCACTGCGATGAGCTGGCGCAGGTCGGCGTTGATGCGGCCTGCGTGCTGCTCTTCAATCAGGTACCGGGTAAGCGACGTACGGGACATGGAATGGCTGCCAAAGACATTTCGGGGGCCGTATTGTGGCCCGTTCGGCAGGGCATTACGAGGCAACCGGGACACGTAACCGGTTTCAGCATGCAGGCACGAAAAGAAAAACGGCCGCACGTGGCGGCCGTCCTTCATTGCATCGTTGCAGCCGCTCAGCCCTTGGCGACGGTCGACACCGCCTTGGCCACGTATTCCAGGTTGCCCTGGTTCAGCGCGGCCACGCAGATGCGGCCGGTGCCGACGGCGTAGATGCCGTACTCGTCGCGCAGGCGGTCCACCTGCGCACGGCTCAGGCCCGAGTACGAGAACATGCCGGCCTGGTCGTTGATGAAGGCGAACTCCGGTGCACCGGCGGCCACCAGCTTGTCGACCAGGCCGTGGCGCAGGGCGTGGATGCGCTCGCGCATCTCGGTCAGCTCCTGCTCCCACAGCTGGCGCAGCTCGGGGCTGGTCAGCACGCCGGCCACCAGGGCCGCGCCGTGGGTGGAGGGGCTGGAGTAGATGGTGCGGATGATGCGCTTGACCTGCGACTGCACGGCCTTGGCGGCGTTCGCATCCGGGGCCACCACCGACAACGCGCCCACGCGCTCGCCATACAGCGAGAACGACTTGGAGTACGAGTTGGCGACCACGAAGCTGTCGATGCCGGCCTCGGCGATGATGCGCACGGCGGCGCCATCTTCGTCGATGCCCTTGTCGAAGCCCTGGTAGGCCATGTCGATGAACGGGAACAGCTGGCGTTCCTTCAGCAGCTCGGCCACCTGCTTCCACTGGGCCACGGTGAGGTCGGCGCCGGTGGGGTTGTGGCAGCAGGCGTGCAGCAGCACCACGGTGCCCGGCTGCAGCTTGCCCAGGTCAGCCAGCATGCCGGCGAAATCCACGCCGTGGGTGGCCGGGTCGAAGTAGGCGTATTCGACCACTTCAAAGCCGGCTGCACCGAACACCGCGCGGTGGTTTTCCCAGCTCGGGTTGCTGATGGCGATGGTGGCGTGCGGCAGCAGGCGGTGCAGCAGGTCCGCGCCCACGCGCAGGGCACCGCTGCCACCGATGGTCTGCGAGGTGGCCACGCGGCCGGCGGCCAGCAGCGGCGACTCTTTGCCGAAGACCAGTTCGCGGGTGGCCTGGGTGTAGGCAGGCAGGCCGTCGATCGGCAGGTAGCCGCGCGGTTTGGCTTCGGCAGCCAGCTGCTGCTCGATCTGCTTTACGGCGCGAAGCAGCGGAATGCGGCCGCTTTCGTCGTAATAGATGCCCACGCCCAGATTGACCTTGGTGGGGCGGCTGTCGGCGTTGTACGCCTCGGTCAGGCCCAGGATCGGGTCGCCCGGGACCAGTTCCACATTTGCAAAGAAGGACACGGCGGTACTCATTCGGATGACGGATGGGGGAGGTTGGCGCGATCAGGTTTGCGGCAGAATCAGCCGAAACCAGGCCATCGTAACAAAGCCTTGGCGTGGGCGCGGCAGCTGCCGTCACGAACGACACCGTACCCTGTCGCGCGGTGCCCTTTTTCCGGAGAACCCCCTCTGCGCATGTTCCGTCTTACCCCGCTGGCCCGCTGCTGTGCGCTGCTATCGGCCACCGCCCTGCCACACCTGGCCCAGGCCCAGGCCGCCCCGGTGTCCCCTGCCCCTATCGAGCGGCTGCCCACGGTTCAGGTGCAGGCCGCACGCGGCCAGCAGGTGGCCGATGTGGACCTGCCGGCCTCGCTCAGCACGGTGTGGCTGGATGACGAATCCAACGGCAACCTGGCCCAGATTGCTGACGCATTGAGCGGGGTGCCCGGCGTGGTCGCCCGCGACCGCCAGAACCTGGCCCAGGACACCCAGCTCAGCATCCGTGGCTTCGGCGCGCGGTCCACGTTCGGGGTGCGTGGGGTGCGGGTGCTGGTGGACGGGGTGCCGGCCACGATGCCCGATGGGCAGGGCCAGCTCTCGCACGCCAGCCTGCTTTCCGCCCAGCGCGTGGAGGTACTGCGCGGTCCGTTCTCGGCGCTGTACGGCAACTCCTCCGGCGGCGTGGTGCAGGTGTGGAGTGCCGATGGCCAGGCCGGGGATCCCTGGCGGCTGCGCGTGGCCGGCGGCAGCGACGGCACGCTCAGTGCCGGGGCGCAACTGCGCGGCGAGCAGGGGCCGGTGCGCTACAACGTGGCAGCCAACCACTTCCGCACTGATGGCTGGCGCGAGCACAGCGCCGCGCGCCGCGAATCGGTGAACGCGCGGCTGGGCACCGAGGTGGGCGGCGGGCAGCTGGACCTAGTGCTGAATTACTTCGATTCGCCCGACGCGCAGGACCCGCTGGGCCTCACCCGCGATCAGGTGCGGCAGGACCCGCGCCAGGCCACGGCGGTGGCCACGCAGTACAACACCCGCAAATCGGTGCGCCAGGCGCAGGCCGGGCTGGTGTTCACCCGTACCGAGGGGGCCCAGACCTGGCGCGCGATGGGCTATGCCGGGCAGCGCAGCGTGGAGCAGTTCCTGGCCATTCCGCCGGGGCCGCAAGCCAACCCGCTGCATGCCGGCGGGGTGATCGACCTTGACGGCGGCTACGGCGGGCTGGACCTGCGCTGGGCCTGGCAGGGCGACTGGGCGGGGAGGCCGCTGGAAGTGGTGATCGGCGCCAATGCCGACCAACAGCAGCAGGATCGGCGCGGTTACGAGAATTTCGTCGGCGATACGCTGGGGGTGCGCGGCGCACTGCGGCGCGACCAGCGCGACCGGGTGCGCAACGTGGACCAGTTCGCGCAGGCGTTCTGGCAGTGGGCGCCGCGCTGGTCGCTGCTGCTGGGGGTGCGCCACAGCGAGGTGCGCTTCCGTTCCAACGACCACTACATCACCGCGCGCAACCCGGACGACAGCGGCGCGCGCGACTACTCGGCCACGACGCCGGTGGCTGGGGTGGTCTTCCACGCCAGCGATGCGTGGCGGGTGTATGCCTCGGCCGGGCGCGGGTTCGAGACGCCCACCTTCAACGAGTTGGGCTACCGGTCGGATGGGGCGGCTGGGTTGGCGCTGAACCTGTCGCCAGCGCGCAGCCGGAACCTGGAGCTGGGCGGCAAGTGGCGGGGTGCCGCTGGCGCGGCCTTCGATGCGGCGGTGTTCCGCGCCGATACCGATGACGAGCTGGCCGTGGCCAGCAACACCAACGGGCGCAGCACTTATCGCAACATCGGCAGGACCCGCCGGCAGGGCGTGGAAGCCAGCCTGCAGATGCCGATCACCGCAGCGCTGGAGGCCAGCCTGGCCTATACCTACGTGGAAGCCACGGTGCGCGAGCCGTACCTGGTGTGCGCGGGCACGGGCTGCGCCGTCCCCAACACGGTGGTGGCGGCCGGTTCCCGGCTGCCGGGCGTGCCGGAGCAGCAGTGGTCCGGGCGTGTGCAGTACCAGCCTGGCGCGTGGCAGTGGGCCGGGGAGGTGGTGGCCTCCAGCGATACGGTGGTGAACGACCTGGCCACCGACAAGGCGCCGGGCTACGCCCTGTTCAACCTGGAAGCGGCCCGCAAGTGGACCACCGCGCAGGGCGCGTTGCGGGTGTTCGCGCGGGTGGACAACGTGCTGGACCAGCGTTACATCGGCTCGGTGATCGTCAACGACGGCAACCAGCGGTTCTTCGAACCGGGACCGGACCGGCGCTACAGCGTGGGCGTGCAGTGGGCATGGCAGTGATTCAGAGGGCGCACGACCAACGGTCGTGCGCTACCCGGTAGGTCACGACCGTTGGTCGTGGCGAGCGCGGCGCATGATCGCCCGCGCACTGCCCCCATTCACTTGGGAATCTTCGCCGGCACAAATGGCGACGTGGGATCACTGGCGGGGAACGTCTCCTCCAACGCCTCGTCCTGGTTATCGCTCTCGTGCGCCTTGCGCTGCTCGCGATGGTGCTCATGCTCTTCCCCGCCCGGGTGCGGGGCGGCGGACGGGTCCTTGCGGTCGCGGGAGCCGTGCACGGGGTCGACGCCGGTGCGCAGATGCTCGGGGGAATGGGACGGTGACATCCCGGCGCCACGGTCCTCGGCGTCCCAGATGTCATGTTTGGCGCGCTGCTCACCGGGAACCGGGGCCGTGGCGTCGCGCAGGGGGTCGCGTGGCATGGAAACTACTCCTCAACTGGGATTTGGCTGAACTGTACGCACGCGCGGTGGGTGCTCGACGTGAAGCGCGAACCGGCTTTCTCGACAGATCTGTCACGACTGGATAACGGCGCCGGGGCTATTCCTGCCAACCCCCACCTCCGCCGGAGACGTGTCATGCCCCGCCTGGACCGACGTGCCGCCCCCGCGCTGTTCAACGCCTGTCTTCAGCCGCCATCCGCGCGGCACGGTCGCCGTTCCCGGACCGAAGAACCGGAAGCCATCGCGCAGGACTATCTGCAGTACATGCGGCATGACTACGAACGCCGCCGCCGCCAGGGTCGGCGCAGCTGGAAAGACCTCTACCCAGCCTATTCCTTTGCCCTGACCACGCACCACGCTGACTGGCCACGCGGGGGCGACGACGATACCGAGGGTGAGCTGGCAGAGCACTGGGAGCAGATGCGCGGGCAATCGCGGCTGGGTTGGACGCAGGCGCGTGCCATCGTGGAAGACGCGTGGCTGGCGCTGGACCACATGCCGGCGGCAGCGGTGCACGCCGCACTTCAGTAATCCGTGGCGTGCAGCCGGCCTGCACGGTCCGGACACAGGCGTTTCACGGCCGGCGCGGTACAGCTGGCGTCTGCCCCTTTGCACTGGAGTAATGCCGCCATGGCCCGACCGATCTGGACTGGAACCCTGTCATTCGGGCTGTTGAACGTGCCGGTGTCGCTGATGTCCGGCGAACGCAAGACCGACCTCAGCTTCCGCATGCTCGATTCGCGCGACCGCAAGCCGATCCGCTTCGAGCGGGTCAACGCCGATACCGGCGAAGAAGTACCGTGGAAGGACATCGTCAAGGCCTTTGAGTACGACAAGGGCAGCTATGTCGTGCTTGACGAAGCCGATATCAAATCGGCTGCGCCGGAAAGCCACGAAACCGTGGAAGTGGAGAGCTTCGTCGATGCCAGCCAGATCGACCCGCGCTACTTCGAGAAGCCTTACCTGCTGGTGCCGGGAAAGAAGGCCGAGAAAGGCTATGTGCTGTTGCGTGAAACGCTGCGCAGCACCGGCAAGGTGGGCATTGCGCGCGTGGTGGTGCGCACCCGCGAATACCTGTGCGCGGTGATGCCGCATGAGCATGCGCTGGTGCTGCTGATCCTGCGTTACCCGCAGGAGCTGGTCGATCCGGAAGAACACAAGCTTCCCACCGGCTCGCTGGCCGACTACCGGATCAGCAGCAAGGAAACGGCGATGGCCGAACAGCTCATCGAGTCCATGTCAGGCGAGTGGAAGCCGGATGACTACCACGATGAATTCCGCGAACGCCTGCAGGCGGTGCTGACCAAGCGCATCAAGCAGAAGGGTGGCACCACTACGGTGGAAGACGAACCGGCCGCGCCGCATGATGCCACCACCAACGTGGTGGACTTCATGTCGCTGCTGCAGAAAAGCCTGGATGCGAAGAAGCGCACCCCGGCCAAGAAGACGGCCGTGTCGAAGGTGGTGAAGAAGGCTGCGCCTGCCAAGAAGGCGGCGCCGACAAAGAAGGCGGCCAAGGCAACCAGGAGCGCCAGCAAGACCACCAAGGCGACGAAGAAAGCAGCCAAACGCGCGCCGACGCGCAAGGCCGGGTAAGCGGCCATGTCGTTGCAGGAGTACCGGCGCAAGCGCCGCTTCGGTGAAACCCCCGAGCCCGACGACGAGCGCCGGGGCGCCGCCGCGCGCCGGCCGATCTTCGTGGTGCAGCTGCACCATGCCAGTTCCCGGCATTACGATTTCCGGCTGGAAGCCGATGGCGTGCTGAAGAGCTGGGCGGTACCGAAGGGGCCGTCGCTGCGCGTGGGCGAGAAGCGCCTGGCGGTGGAGGTGGAAGACCACCCGCTGTCGTACGCCACGTTCGAGGGCGATATTCCCGAAGGGCACTATGGCGCCGGCCACGTGGATGTATATGACCACGGCACCTGGGCCTGCGATGGCGATCCATTGGATGCGATCGCCGCAGGCAAGCTCGACTTCGTCCTGCATGGGCGCAGGCTCAAGGGCGGCTGGAAGCTGGTGCGCACCAACATGAAGGGAAAGCAGCATCAGTGGCTGCTGATAAAGCGTGATGACGAAGAGGCGCGCGATGTAGATGCGGATGCGCTGCTGGAGGAAGCGGTGCCACCGAAGCAAACGTCTACGAAGACCGCAAAGACCATCAAGTCCACAACGACTGCAAAGACAAGCTCAAGCCGCTCTTCCAGGACGACAAGTACCATCAAGCCGGCCGTACGCCGCAATGCAGACGCGCGCTGGGCCAAGCGCGCGCTGTCACTGCAACATGCACGCGACAAGCCCTATCCCCACGACTTCAAACCCCAGCTCACCGATCATCGCGACACTGCACCCGACGGCGAAACCTGGCTGCACGAGATCAAATGGGACGGCTACCGCCTGCTGGCCGATGTCCGCGATGGCGTGGTGGCGCTGCGCTCGCGCAACGGCTTGAACTGGACCGAAGACTTCCCGGAAGTGGTGCAGGCCATTCAGGCGCTGCCGGTCACCGACCTGCGCCTGGATGGCGAGCTGGTGGTGCTGGATGGGCAGGGCCGCAGCGATTTCACCGGGCTGCAGAAGGTCATCGACGGCACCGCCAAACAGCCGTTACGCTACGTGGTGTTCGACATGCCCGGTGTGGCCGGCGTGGATATCAGCCGCGCGCCGCTGCTGGCCCGCAAGACACTGCTGAAGGAACTGCTGGGTGATACGCCCGGCACGCTGGCTTACAGCGACCACGTGCACGATCACGGTCCGGCGGTGTTCGACGCCAGCGGCAAGGCGGGCTTCGAAGGCATCATCAGCAAGCGGGTGGATGCGCCCTACGTCAATGCGCGCTCGCCCAGCTGGGTGAAGGTGAAGCACGAGAACACCGATGAGTTCCTGGTCGTGGGCTACACCGACCCGAAGGGCTCACGCAGTGGGTTCGGCTCACTGCTGATGGCTGCGCCCGACAAGGACGGTCTGCGTTACGTGGGCCGCGTGGGTACCGGCTTCGATGATGCCAGGCTGGCTGCCATGCACCGCCAGTTGAAGGCATTGGATACCGACAAGGCTGCCGTGGAACTGCCCTCGCACGTGCCGTTCAAGGCCAGCAGCGTGCATTGGGTCAAGCCCACGCTGGTGGCCGAAGTCGCCTTCCGCGGCTGGGCCAAGGAAGGGCTGCTGCGCCAGGCCAGCTTCAAGCGCCTGCGCGAGGACAAGACGGCCAGGGACCTGGGCGCGACAGCCAATGCGGTACCTGCGAAGGCCGCGAAAGCGACGAAGGCCCCCGCAAAAGCGAGAGCGCCCGATCAGGAAGCTGACGGCGTGAACATCTCGCACCCCGAACGCGTGGTCTTCGCCAAGGCCAGACTGACCAAGGGTGACGTCGCCGACTACTACCGGCAGATGGCGCGCTGGATACTGCCCGAGGTCGCCCGCCGGCCGCTGTCACTGCTGCGCTGCCCCGATGGCGTGGACAAGCAGTGCTTCTTCCAGAAGCACCACGGCACCGGGCTGGGCGACGCGGTGGAAGCCATCCCGCTGGAGCAGAAGAGCGGCCGCGAGGACTACCTCTATATCGAAGACAGCGAGGGCCTGCTGCAGCTGGTCCAGATGAATACCCTGGAGCTGCACCCATGGGGTGCCAGCGTCGACGACCCCGAGCATCCAGATCGGCTGGTGTTCGACCTGGATCCCGGTGAGGGCGTGACGTGGGCGGCGATCAAGGCCGCAGCACGCGATGTGCGCGACCGGCTGCAGGAGATCGGACTGGAGAGCTTTGTGCGCCTGTCCGGCGGCAAGGGCGTGCACGTGGTGGTGCCGCTCACGCCCAAAGCGGATTGGGCGCAAGCCAAGGCTTTCTGCGAGTCGTTCGCACAGGCAATGGCCGAGCACGCGCCGGATCGCTACGTGGCAACGATGAGCAAGGCCAAGCGCAACGGCGTGATCTTCATCGATTGGCTGCGCAATGCGCGCGGCGCCACCAGCGTGTGTTCGTGGTCGCTGCGTGCCCGGCCATCCGCCGGCGTCGCAGTGCCGCTGCGGTGGGAAGAGTTGGGGCGTATCACCGCCGCCGATGCATTCCCGCTGCCGAAGGCGCTGCAGCGTGCGCAGAAGCTGAAGAAAGATCCCTGGGAAGGGATCGATCAGATCAAGCAGGTCTTGCCGACGCTGTGATCGGGCGACCGATTACCGCGCGAAGCCACGCCCTGCGTGGCTGCCCGCGACCTCCCTGGGCCGATACCGCGTCCCCAACCAGATTCCAATCGCCTGCACCGGCAACGACACCAGCAACGTCACCACAAACCAGAACGGGTAGTCGCTGCCCAGATCCCACGCGGCAAACACCGACGCGGCGGCAATCAACACCCACACCACCCCGCCATGCACGTACGGCCACATCGGCGCATACCGCGCAGCGAATGCCGTAGCGGCAATACCACCGAGGATCGTCCAGCCCAGGTCCCACCCGAGCCGCACCTGACCCTCGCCCAACCCCAGCCAGGGCGCGATCCAGCCCCCGGCACCGCTCACCATGCCGAGCACGAACAGCGCCACCACCACGCAGAGCACGGAGAGTACGACGGACTTGGCAGTGGACAACGCAGACATGGGCGCATACCAGCAACGGGATGGCGCCCATTATGGACCCGCAGCCCGTCCGGACACGCGCCCCGACAGGTCACGACCGTTGGTCGTGACCGTAACCTCACCCCACCAGCGCAGCAGAATCCCGCGCCAACGCTTCAATCCCCGCCCAATCGCACGCGTGCAGCAGCGCCCGCGTGGTCAACCACGACCCACCGACGCACAGCACATTGGGCAGGTGCAGGAAATCGCGCGCGGTCTGCGCGCTGATTCCACCGGTCGGGCAGAACCGCACATCGCCGAACGGGCCGTTCCATGCCGACAGCATCGCCGTGCCACCGGCCTGCACGGCCGGGAAGAACTTGAACGTATCCAGCCCGTGCTCCAGGCCCAGCATCAGCTCGGAAGACGTAGCGATGCCGGGTAGGAACGGCAGGTCGGTATCGCGCGCGGCGGCATACAGCCGTTCGGTCGCACCCGGTGCCACCGCAAAGCGGCCACCTACGGCCTTGACCCGCTCCATCTGGGTAGCGGTCAGCACGGTACCTGCGCCCACCACCGCATCGGGCACGGCTTCCACCATCGCCTGGATCGCGTCCATCGCAATGGCGGTACGCAGGGTCACCTCGATCACCGGCAGCCCGCCATTGAACAGCGCCTGGGCGACATGCACCGCCTCGTCGACGCTTTCAGGGGTATACACCGGAATTACCGGGGCCAGTTTCAGAACTGCGCGTACGCGCGGATCAGCGCCGGACATCGAATCGCTCCTCGCCCGTCAGGGCCAGTACGTCAGCTTCACTGACGGGGTTGAAATCACCGGGGATGGAATGCTTCAGGCTGGCCGCGGCCAGGCCGAAACGCACGATCTGCTCCGGTTCGAAGCCCTGCATCATGCCATGCAGGATGCCGGCGGCGAATGCATCGCCGCCGCCGATGCGATCGACGATGCCGATCAATTCGCGCGTGGGCGCCACCGCGCGGGTGCCGTCGCGCCCCAGCAGCATCGCACCGAGCGTGTGGTGATCCACGCTGACCGGCGTACGCTGCGTGCACGCCATCCACTGCAGGCGCGGGAAGGCGGCGAAGGCCTGCGCCGCGGCAGCGTCCACGCGGTCGGCGAGCGCGGGCTGATCGAACTGACCGCCCAGCACCACGCCGATGTCGCGGTAGTCGGCGAAGGCCACGGTGGCGCAGCCGAACAGCTCGCGCAGGATGCGCGGTGCATCGCCTTCCCACCGCGCCCACAGTGACGGGCGGAAGTTGCCATCGAACGAGACCTTGACCCCGCGCTCGCACGCCGCGCGCGCTGCGACCAGGGTGGCTTCGGCCATCGCCGGGTTCAGCGCCGGGCTCACCCCGGACAGGTGCAGCCACTGCGCGCCGCGCAGCAGTGCATCCCAGTCATGGTCGGCCGCCGTGCCCAGCGAGAATGCCGAGTCCACGCGGTCGTAGACCACCTCGCTGGCACGCTGCACCGCCCCGGTGGTGAGGAAGTACAGTCCCATGCGGCCGGGGCGGGTCTTTACATGCGAGGTGTCCACACCATGCCTGCGCAGTTCACCGGCCACGAACTGGCCCAGCGGGTTGGCCGGCAGCGTGCTGACCATCTGCACGGTGTGCCCGAAATGGGCCAGCGACACGCCGACGTTGGCCTCCGCGCCGCCGGCGTGCACGGCCAGCTGCGGCGTCTGCAGCAGCAGCTCGCGGCCCGGCGCGCTCATGCGCAGCAACAACTCCCCGAAACAGACAACACGACTCATGGCGATGGATCCCTTCGTGGTGGGCATGACCTGCGGGTCAGAGCCCGGACAGTAATGGCTAGCGGTGTCATTCTAGCGGTGCGGCGGCCTTCGTCCACCCGCCCGGTTTGTCGGAACCTATGTCCCGCAAGCGTCTACGGGACATTGAAAGTCTGTTGCGGTGCAAGATGCCCGATCCCCAACGGACTGTTAACGTCCGCCCTGACCAGCGGTGTCATTGCACTGACACGTCGCCGGATAGCTGTTTCATGTAGCACCTTGGGAGAGGGAAAACATGCAATATCGAAACATCCATAAAAAGACACCGGTTACCTTGCTCGCCCTGTCCATCGGCCTGGCGCTGAGCGGTACCACCCTGGCGCAGGATCCGGCCCCGACCGCGGCCACCGACCTGGATACCGTTACCGTCACCGGCTACCGTGCCAGCGTCGAGAAGGCGCTGGACATCAAGCGCAGCGAATCGGGCGTGGTTGACGCCATCGTGGCCGAGGATATCGGCAAGTTCCCCGACCTGAACCTGGCCGAGTCGCTGCAGCGCGTGCCCGGCGTGGTCATCACCCGTGAGGCCGGCGAAGGCCGCAACATCTCGGTGCGCGGCCTGGGCCCGGATTTCACCCGCGTGCGCATCAACGGCATGGAAGCGCTGACCACGGTAGGCGCCGGCGACCAGAGCGGCGGCACCAACCGCGGCCGTGGCTTCGACTTCAACGTGTTCGCGTCGGACCTGTTCTCGCAGCTGATCGTGCGCAAGACCGCCTCGGCCGATGTAGAAGAAGGCTCGCTGGGCGCCACGGTCGACCTGCGCACCGCGCGCCCGTTCGACTATGACGGCTACACCTTCGCCGCCAGCGGCCAGGCCAGCTACAACGCCATGGCGCAGAAAGCCGACCCGCGCGTGGCCGCGCTGATCTCCAACACCTGGGCCGACGGCACCTTCGGCGGCCTGCTGTCGGTGGCCTATTCCGAGCGCCAGGCGCTGGAAGAAGGCTCCAACACCGGCCGCTGGGCCAACGGCCCGAGCAACGGCAACTTCAGCGCGTCTTCGCCGTTCACCGCCGCGCGTTCGGCCAATGTCTACCACCCGCGCTTCCCGCGCTACGTGCAGATGGAACACGAGCAGAAGCGCCTGGGCGTGACCGGCACCCTGCAGTGGAAGCCGACCGACGCCACTGAAATCTCGCTGGATGCGCTGTACTCGAAGATCGACGCCGAGCGCGACGAGCACTACATCGAAGCCATTTCCTTCAGCCGCGGCACCAGCGGCACCCCGCGCCTGGTCGGCAAGCCGAACATGACCGTCAAGGACGGCGTGATCGAAAACAACGCGCTGGTCTACGGCGAATTCGACAACGTCGACATCCGCACCGAAAACCGCCATGACGAGTGGAGCACCGAGTTCAAGCAGATCGCCTTGAACGGCCAGCACCGCTTCGGCGATGACTTCACCTTGTCCGGCAAGGTCGGCATCTCGCGCTCCAAGCACGAGAACCCGATCCAGACCACCATCATCATGGACAAGTACGATGTGGATGGTTACAGCTACGACTACCGGGGCAACAGCCGGTTCCCGAAGCTGAACTACGGCATCGACCCGACCAACCCGGCGGGTTGGGAACTGGCGGAAATCCGCCTGCGTCCGCAGTACGTGGACAATGATTTCGACACCGGGCAGGTCGATTTCAACTGGAACATCAGCCCCGGTTTCCGCCTGAAGGGCGGCATCCTGGCCAAGAACTACACCTTCAGCACCGTGGAACTGCGCCGCGCCAGCGAACTGGCCGTGCCCAACTTCCCCAACGGCACCAAGATCGTGCCGGTGGACATGACCCAGCAGGCCGGCCTGAAGGGCATCACCGGTACGCCGGACCAGTGGGTGGTGCCGAACCTGGACGCCATTGCCGACCAGTTCGACATCTACAGCAACTCCGGCATCTTCGCCGTCGCGCCGCGCGCCAACAACGTGCGCAGCGTGGATGAGGAAGACCGCGGCGGCTACCTGATGGGCGAGTTCTCCACCGACCTGGGCAGCATTCCGTTCTCCGGCAACTTCGGCGTGCGCTATGTAAAGACCAAGCAGAGCTCCACCGGTCTTTCCACGCTGGCCACCGGCACGGTATCCACCACGGTGGACCGCAGCTACGACGACACCCTGCCCTCGTTCAACGTGGTGGCCGAAGTGGCGCCGGACTTCCTGATCCGCCTGGGTGCGGCCAAGGTGATGAGCCGCCCGGGCCTGGGCAGCCTGACCCCGGGTGCCACGGTGGCCGTGGCCGGCGGTGCGCGCACGATCTCCAGCGGCAACCCGAACCTGGACCCGATCCGCGCCACCAACGTGGACCTGGGCTTCGAGTGGTACTTCAGCGAAGGTGCCATGGCCGGTATCGGCCTGTTCTACAAGGACATCGAAAGCTTCGTGCAGACCACCCGTGAAGTGGCGCCGTACAGCGCCAGCGGCCTGCCTGCCGAGCTGCTGATCGGTACCGGTGCCTCGCCGGCCGATGATTTCACCTACACCAAGCCGGTCAACACCCCCGGTGGCGAGCTGCACGGCCTGGAAGCGAACTACACCCAGCCCTTCACCTTCCTGCCGGGCAACTGGTCCAACCTGGGCATCCAGCTGAACTACACCTGGGTGGAATCGCAGATCCAGTACATCAACTCCAGCGGCCAGCCGGTGATGAAGGCCGACCTCACCGGTCTGTCCAAGTCGAGCTGGAACGCCACGCTGTTCTATGAGGGCAAGGTGTTCTCCGGCCGCGTGTCGGCCACCAACCGCGACGATTACCTGACCCAGGTGCCCGGCACCGAAGCAGGCTTCAACGTGGACGGTACCCACGGCATGACCGGCACCACCTTCATCGACGCTTCGATCCGCTACGCGATCAGCGACAAGCTGGAGCTGAGCCTGGAAGGCATGAACCTGACCAACGAAGCGAGCGACGAGTGGGTGTACTCGCCGGCCACCGGTCGCCTGCCGTTGCAGTACACCGAAACCGGCCGGCAGTTCATGCTGGGCGCGCGCTACAAGTTCTGATCCATCGCAACCAGCAGCGGCGTGGGCAACCACGCCGCTGTTGCGGCGCAAGATGCCGCACCGCGTCCCCTTTGCTAGTTTCTGACGGCCTTGCGTTGGCATTGCGGCCGTGGCGTCTCGCTGTGGAAAGGAAAGGTCACATGCTGCTTTGTGTTGATGATGGGATTGCGAGGGCCGGCCAACGGACGTCGCTACCAAGGGCCGTCGCGCTGGCGTTGATGATGATGGCCGGTGCTGCTTCGGCGCAGACGGCGCCAGAGCTGCTCTTCCATGTGTCGGCCGACAGGGGCTTTACCGCCGACACCGCACACGGCGACGCCATTCCGAATTTCCAGGACAAGGTCAAACGCGTGCCCGATGGCGAACACGGTTCGGCCATCCAGTGGGAAGACGATGGCGTGCTGTCCTGGAATGCCCCGGGCAACATCCAGGCCCAACGCGGTACCCTTGGTTTTTACTGGCGCCCCCGCTACGCGGTGGGTGAAGCGCCGTTCGTGATCTTCCGGGTCGGCTATGCCGACCACAGCAGCTGGGACATGGCTTGGCTGCGCATCGACTGGAACGGCCACGGCTTCGATGCCTTCGTGACCGATGCCAACCTGGCGCGCACCCGCGTGTCATTCAAGCTCGACCAGAATCCGTCACCCCGGCAGTGGCAGCACATCGCCTTCGGCTGGGATGAGAACCACGGCGTGCGACTGTATGTGGACGGCAAGGAGGTCGCCCGGCAGGAGACCACCGCCGACTACGATGCCGCCCTGGACCAGCTCGGCCTCGCCGGCCGCGTGATGGCGCCGTACCAGGTGCAGAGCCGCTACAACTTCCTGCGCGGCAGCGATATCGACGAGATCCGGGTGTACGACCAGCTGTTGGACGCCGCCGGCATGGCCGCCTTGGCGGCGAACAAGGCACCGACCACCGCCGTCGCCGATTCCGGCGCGATGCGCGCCTGGAACCACCGCTTCGGCTGGGACAGCGTCGCGCCGCCCGCGTTGGCCAGCCCGACCACCACCTTCCGCAAGATCGAGTTCGCCGACACCAAAGACCACAAGCAGTGGATGTGGAAGGCGACCGACGGTATCGCCGAGACCACCTGGCCCGGCGTGTACAACCGTTCGCGCCTGCCCGGGCGCAATGATTACTTCCAGCTGCCGGACTGGAACACGTACGTCGAAGGCGGGCAGCAGCTCGACCTGACCCTGCCGGCGGGCGCGACCGTCAACCGCATCGAAGTGCGCGGTGCGGCGTTCGGCTCGCTCAGCCACAGCAACGGCGACGGTGCTGCAACGACCCTGCTGCATCGCCCGCAGGGCGTGGTGCGCAGCGTGGACGACATTCCGGCGCAGACCGGCGGCGTGCTGCATTTCCACAACACCGCGCAGGAAACCCCCATCCAGGAGATCTGGGCCTACCAGGTCAGCGATGCGGCCGAGCCCGACGGCACGGTCAAGCAGCGCTACCGGGTGGACAGCCAGGCGCTGCCCGATTACCTCAACATCACTACGCTGCGCGAGTACATCGATGGCCGCTACCCGGTCGCCGAGCGCAGCACGGTGATGGCGCTGCCCAAGGGTGCGGGCTCACGCCGCCGCAACGCGGAGACGCTGCCGGCCAACCCGCTGCCGATCGTGCACGTGCTGGTGCCCTCGGGCGTGGGCGACGCCCCCGCAGCACAGCCGCTGATCCGCAGTTGGGCACACAGCTGGGAAAACATGTACGACGGGCTGGACGGTGTGGCCATCGACCTGCCAGCGCTGAACCTGCCGGCCGTGCGCGATGGGCTGATTCCGCTCAACATCCGCATCAAGGACCCGATCTGGCCGGCGCGTGACATGATCGACGTGTCGGTGTCGGTGAAGCCGAACGAGAAGCGCACGCTGTGGCTGGACCTGCGCGACCGCATCCTCACCGCCGACAGCCTGTGGATCAGCATCGCCTCGGGCGCGCCGGGCTTCAACGCGGCCTCGCTGGATGGCGCGGAGATCCGCATGGTCTACAAGGCGCGTGCGGAAGCGAAGAAAGAACACGTGGCCGACCGCTTCAACCAGGCCCGCGACAACTGGGGCTTCCTGGTCGAAGAGCACACCACCTCCAAGCGCCAGCGCCTGTATGCGCGCGTGTACGCGGACCTGACCGACCTGCTGCGGGTCGACCCCGACCACGAACTGAGCCGGCTGTACTGGAACTACATCAGCTACAACAGCCAGGGCAAACCGCCGTTCACCCAGCCCGAAGCGCCGAAGGGCGTGCCGCTGTGGGCGTTCCGCCAGACCGAAGACCTGAAGTACGTGCGCCGCTTCGTGGACTGGTGGATCGACAACCGCCAGATCGCCTACGGCGACTTTGGCGGCGGCATTTCCGATGACACCGACCTGACCCAGCAGTGGCCGGGGCTGGCCCTGATGGGCGTGGAGCCGGAGCGACTGAACCGCTCGCTCACCGCGCTGTCCGATGCGGTGTACCGCAACGGCATGTTCTCCAATGGCTTGAGCACCATCGAAACCGATGAGCTGCACGCCTACGAGGAAGGCATCAACGCCAACAGCGCCATGCTGTACCTCAACTGGGGCGACCCGCTCACGGTGGAGCGCCTGATGGAAACGGTGAAGGCGTTCGACGAGCGCATCATCCTGCCCAACCCGCAGGGCCACCTGCTGTTCTCCAGCAACTGGTTCGGCGGCAACAAGGTCTACCGCGAGCCGAACTGGCAGTGGCAGAAGCCGTATTCGTTCCCGGCGCTGCACCCGGCGTTCCTGATCGGCCAGTACAACGCCGACCCGACCGGCCGCAAGCTGGTCACCGGGCTGGCCGACAGCTACCTGGCCCACGCCTACACCGACGACAAGGGTCGCTGGGCGCTGCCCAACGAGATCAACTGGGCCACGGGCAAGGTGCGTGGCGGCGAGCTCAACAACGGCTCGGGTGGTGGCGATGTGATGCACACGTTCTGGGCGGCATGGCGCTGGAGCGGCGACGACAAATACCTGAAGGCGCTGGACTACCGCGTAGAGCGCGGCGGCCCAGGCGCGCTGGCCAACCTGGGCGAGAACTACGTCGAGGTCCTGGGCAAAGCGGCCGCCTGGAACCCGACCCTGGTGGCCGATGCTGACGCAGGCAACACCGGGTTCTCCAGCCTGATGGCGTGGCAGTCCACCGGCGACAAGAAATACCTTGAAGCGCTGCACGCCGATGGCATCCAGGCGAAGGCGCAGCGCGAGTACATGAACACCGAAGGTCATTGGTGGTCGGACCGGGTGGAAGCACCGAGTGAGTTCCTGCAGCGGGCACGCCTGGGCGGTATTGCGCTCAAGCGCAACCAGAGCTGGCCAGGGCATACGGTAAGCTGGCGTTTCGCCCAGCCCGATGCAGCCGAGCAGGTCGCACTGCTGGTGCATGCGCCGTCGACCGAGCGCTTCAAGGTGATTGCGTACAACACCGGCAAGCGCGCGGTGGATGCGCAGATGAGCACGTGGAATGTCACCGCCGGGACCTGGCGGATGACCAGTGGGGTGGACCGGGATGGGGATGACCGGATCGACGGCAGGGCCGATGTGCGCGAGGTGACGCTGGAGCGCAGCGCCTCCATTCCGCTGCGGTTCGCGCCGGGACAGGCGCAGGTGGTGGAGTTCGAGCTGATCCGGGCGGGCACGCCGGTGGAGCAGCGGCCGGATCTGGGGGTAGGCCGCGGTGATGTGCGCGTGGATGGACGGCAGGTGCATGTGACCGTGCACAGCCTGGGGCATGTGGGCACGCCGTTGGGGACGGTGGTGCTGGAAGACGCGGGCGGGCGCGAGCTGGCACGGATCCAGGTTCCAGCGATGGCGGCGCCCACCGACCTGGTGCCGAAGACCACCACGGTGGCATTGCCGCTGCCGGCCGGTAGCCGCAGCGGGTTGAAGGTGCGGGTGATGCTGGCCGATGGCGGCGCCGAAGTGACCCAGCTCAACAATGTGGTGGCGGTCGAGTGACCGCCTACAACCTCACCGACCCCTCGATACACGTCACGCACGCACCCCCGATCCACAACGCATCCCCCACCCGTTCCACCTGCACGCGCCCGGCACGGCCCAACACTGTGCCTTGGCTGATCACATACCGCTCCGGCGCGCCACCCTCGCGCACCAACCACCGCGCGATGCCTGCATTGAGGCTCCCGGTCACCGGATCCTCTGGCGCGGCCTCCCCGGCAATGAACGCGCGCGATTCAAATGCCGCATCCACCGCGTCGCCCTCGCCGCATGCGGCGAACGCGCCCACCATCAATCCATCCAACGCCGCATAGTCCGGCCGTAACGCCAACACGGCCGCGCGGCTGCGCAACCGCAACGCAAGCCACGGCGGCCCGTTGTCCACCCACTGCGCATCCAGCAGGTCATCAACGGCCACCCCCAACCCGGCTCTCACCCGTTCGCGTAGCGCAGGCTCCAACGGCCCGTCGCGCTGCAACGGCGGGGCTTCAAACGCCAGCCCGGATGCATCGTGGCGGATCCGCACCAGTCCAATCCCGCACTGCTGCACGATCTCCCCATCTTTCGGCACGCCACCCTTTGCCAGCCACGCATGGCAGCTGCCCAGCGTGGGATGCCCGGCGAATGGCAATTCCCCCAGCGTGGTGAAGATCCGCACCCGGTAATCGGCCCGCGGGTCGTCCGGCTTGGAGATAAACGTCGTCTCGCTCAGGTTGGTCCAGCGCGCGAAGGCGGCCATGCGTGCATCGGTCAAGCCATCGGCATCCAGAACCACGGCCAACGGATTGCCCAGCAGCGGGTCGGTACTGAAGACATTGACCTGCAGGAAGGGACGGTAGGTCACGGCGGCGGCTCCTTCGGGAGATGGGAACATGCAGGCATCCTGACCCGCGACGCGGTTCAGCGCTACCGGTTGCAGTGAACCCCGCATCAAATCTAGGATTTTTTTCAACGCATCACCCCAACGGCCGCAGATAGCATCTGGTCGTCATCGCCACGCCGATGCCCAGCGCCACCTCTCTTGGGGGAAACACTATGAACACCAACGTCGCCGACCTCGATGAGGCGGTGCGGAGCGGGGTACGTCCGCGGGTACATGCTGACGTTCCTGGCGCACCTGGCGGTTGGCGCGTTCGGGAGTACGAGGACGGCGGTGTGGACCACGTTGAAGTGCGCGATGGCACTGGGCGGGTCCAGCTGGTGATCGCGCATGCGGCCGGCGTCTTCTGGGCGTTGCACGTGGGGTTTCCCACGGCGCGAGTGTCGTTGCCGAACTGGCCGTTGAAGCTGCCTGAGGGCGCCGGATCCACCGAGGTCTACGCCGGTGCCGGCTTCTCGTTGACGCGCTTCAGCAACGGCGACGAAGCGGTCTGGTGCATCCAACCCAACGGTGCCTGACTACGCCGCGTCGGTTTCCATTTCCTTCAACCTGCGCTCGTACCAGCCGTCCTGGCCGGGCTCGAAGATCGCGCTGCGGGTCATTTCGCCCTGGTAGACATGCACGGAGATGGCCAGCCGTTCGTCGCTGGTGTTGCGGATGGTGTGGTATTCGTGCGGTGGGATCAGGCTACCTGCGCTGCCGCAGTCGCCGATCACTGCCGGTTCGGGCTGGAAGCGGAAGCGCTCGCCGCGACGTTCCAGCAGCCGGTACTGGGTAACTTCCAGCTGCCCCAGCCACACGCCTTCCACGCACCACAGGCCGCTGTGGTCATGCAGCGGCGTGCCCTGCCCCGGCGCCCAGCTCATCGCCACGATGCTGTAGCCGTGGGCGGCGCTGCGGTACAGCTCGCGGCGGGCGTAGTGGTCGCGGATCGGGCGGTGCACGCAGGCCGGCAGTTGGATGCGGCTGTCGGCAATGGCCTCGCACAGCGCGCCACGCAACGTTCTGGCGATCTGCTGTGGATCGTCATGCTGCACGGCATGATCGATGGCGGCTATCAATCGATCGCGGCCATGGAACGGCGGAAAGGGATCGCAAAGGTCCTGCATGTCCCCAGTCTAGGCGATGCAGGTTAAGGACATGTTTGATCTGAATCACGGCTGATGAATGCGTATTGGCCGAAAATCTATCAAATTTCGTTGTTTGGTTGGTGCTGCCTATCGTTGTTCGGAGCGGGGCCGGGTGTGCGCGGGCACGCGTGGCGTGTCGCTACATCGTGCCCCGTTGTACGAAGGGGGCTTGCTGGTACAGGCGCCGCTCGCCGCCACGCGGGTCGTCAGCGAGCTGTGGTGGCGTGTTGAACAGCATGGTCTGGCGACGACCAAGGGTGTATTGCTCCCACTGCGGGAGACTGGCGTGGTTGGGGTCGCCGGTGCGGGCAAAAGCGATCAAGGCATTGCTCATCGCTGCCGCCATGCGCTGTGCGTCGGCTCCGTCGCCGGTACGCGACCCCTCTGCGCGGATGTTGTCGAACACCAGCGGGATATCGAGGGTGTGGAAGGCACCCAGCCTGCCGCCGTCCAGCGGTGAACCCCAATCCAGCTGGTAGGCCCAGGTGGGTGCGCCCTGCCGCGCCCGGGCTTCCAGTTCCTCCACCGCGCCGCGCCAGGAACGGCCGGCGGTGGTGGCGGCGAAGAAGACCTCCGAAGGCGTGTACTGCGGATACAGGCGCCGATACTCGGCAATCACGGCCGATGGCAGCAGATCGACGAACTGTTCCTTTTCAAGCTTCGCCGGCAGGGTGTCCCAGGTCAGCGCGAAGTTGGCTGGGTCGTGGCCCAGGAACGCGCGCGTTTCGTCGTGGGTGTTGCCGATCACCATCGGGATTCCGGCGGACTGCTGGGGCGCCTGCGGCCAGAACGGGTGTGCCGGCAGCGCGCCGCCATCGACCACGGGCCCGAAGTACAGGCTGGTGTTCTCCACCCGCGACGGGTCGCGCGCGCGGGTGGCCGCCAGCAACGCCGGCACCGGCAGCGCCAGCAGGGCCTCCACATCCTGTGCGCCCACCGCCTGCATGGCGATCTGCGCGCGCTGGGTGGCCGCGCGCGGGCCGGCGGCGGTGACCTGCTGCCCGCTCATGGTCCAGGCGCGCTGGAACAGGCCGCGCGCGGCGGGCATGGCCATCAGCGTGGCGATCTTGGCGCCTCCGCCGGACTGGCCGAACACGGTGATGTTGCCGGCGTCGCCGCCGAATTCGTGCGCATGCTCGCGCACCCACTGCAGCGCCTGGACCAGATCGAGCTGGCCGACATTACCGGAGGCGGCGAAGCGCGCATCGCCGAGCTGCGCCAGGTACAGGTACCCGAACACGTTGAGCCGGTGGTTGACGGTGACAACCACCACATCGCCACGCCGGCACAGCGCCCTGCCGTCGTATTGCGGGTCGCTGCCGGAGCCGTTGTTGTAGGCGCCGCCGTGGATGTAGAACAGGATCGGACGGCGCGCGCCGTCGCGCAGTGCCGGTGTCCATACGTTGAGGAACAGGCAGTCCTCGCTGCCGGGGCCGTCGTTGCCACCCTGCGGTGCAGAGGCGCCGTAGGCCAGCGCATCGCGCACGCCGTGCCACGGCAGCTCGGGCAGCGCCGGCTGGAAACGGCGGGCGGCGGTGTCCGCGCCATAGGGCACGCCAAGGAAACGGTGCACGCCATGGTCATACCGGCCACGCAGGCGGCCGCCGCGCACCTTCGCCAGTGAGGCGGTGGGGGTGGTGCGGGTGGACCCGCTTGCCAGCGACGACACCAGCGGCAACGGGGCGGCCGCCAGCAACATCGCGTAGCGCGCGCTGTCGCGCAGGAAGCGGCGGCGCTGCAGGTCCGCAGTCGTGACGGTCATGGCGTCTTCTCCGCGCCCTGCCCCTGCCCCTGCATCCAGCGCAACGCCAGTGCGGGCCACTGTGCCGCAGGTGCACCGGTCGGCAGGCGCACGCCGAAGCCATGCGCGCCGTGCGCGAACAGGTGCATCTCGGTGGGCACGCCTGCCGCCAGCAGCGCCTGGTAATACAGCAGGCTGTTGTGCACGGAGACCACGGCGTCGTCCTGCGCGTGGACCAGGAAGGTAGGCGGGGTCTGCACGCTGACCTGCGCCTGCATCGAATACTGCTGCTCCAGCGCGGGCGTGGGGCGTTCGCCCAACAGCCGGGTACGCGAGCCGCTGTGCGCATGCCGGCCCATGTCGATCACCGGGTACAGCAGCAGCGCGAAATCCGGGCGCGCGCTGAGCGCATCGGTGGCATCCCCGATGCCCGGCAATGCGGTGGCGTAGCCGTTGCTCAGCCGCGCAGCAACATGGCCGCCGGCGGAAAAGCCGATCACGCCGACCCGTTGCGGATCCAGCTGCCACTTCGCCGCGCCGGCGCGGATCACCCGCATCGCGCGCTGTGCATCGGCCAGTGCGGCCTGACGGTCCGCGCGCCCGGCCGGCAGCCGGTAGCGCAGCACGAACAGGGTGACCCCAGCCTGCTCCACGAAGGCCGGCACAAGCGCGGTGCCTTCCTTGTCCAGGACGATGCGCTGGTAGCCGCCACCGGGTATGACCAGCAGGGCGGTGCCGTTGGGTCTGGCCGGGCGGTAGGCGACCAGGTACGGCGCGCTGACGTTGTCGATGTAGCGGTCCGGCAGCGCGCTGTCGCGGCTGCGCTCGATCACATTGGGAACGGTGGCGAAGGTGGACTCACCAGGCACCTTGCCGGAGGGCCAGAGCGCGATGCGGGTGGGTGCGCCCGGGGCGGGCTCGCTCTGCGGCACCGGGCGTTCGGCGGCCTGGGCCGGCGTCGGGGCAACGGCGGCCAGCAGGCAGCTGGCCAGCAGGGACATCAACACAGCACAACGCATCCGCGGCAGTCCTCTCAGGGTGGGCAAACGGTAGCGTGCCGGGCCTGTGCACGTTCTGATGCGGTGCACATTGCCAATGACACCGGTTTACCATATACAGCTCATCCAAGTGCTGTCGATGGGCAGTGCAACAAATCACCGGGAGACCCGCTTGAGCAACGATCAAGGCAAACAGGACCTGCCAGAACAGGGGTTGGGCGGCATCGCCCACGCGTTCGTCACGGCCCGCCAGCAGGGCCGTTCCCTGCCGGATTTTCCCGGAACCATCCCGGAAGACCTGGTCACCGCTTACCAGGTGCAGGATCAGGCGATCGCGCTCTGGAATGATGAGGTAGTGGGCTGGAAGGTCGGCTACATCGCAGCCGAGCGCCGCGACAGCTCCGGCGACGACCGCCTGCTGGGCCCGATTTTCTCTCAGCGGCTCTGGAATGCTACCGGTGGAACAGTGGACATTCCGGTGTTCGTCGGCGGCTTCGGCGCGGTCGAAGCGGAGTACGTGATCCAGCTTCAGCAGGACGCCCCGGCCGACAAGCTGCACTGGACCGCCGAAGAGGCTGAAGCCCTGCCCGCCAAGCTGTTCATCGGCGTGGAAGTGGCCAGCAGCCCGCTGGCCACGATCAACATGCTGGGCCCGCGCGTGGTGGTGTCGGACTTCGGCAACAACAACGGCCTGGTGCTGGGCCCGGAGATTGCGGACTGGACCCGGCTGGACGATGCCGACCTGCGCGCCGAAACCCGCATCGAAGGCGAAGTGGTAGGCACCGGTGGCGCCACCCTGCTGCCGGGTGGCCTGCGCACCGCCTATGCCTTCGCACTGGCCCGTTCGGCCCAGCGCGGGCGCCCGCTGAAGGCCGGCGACCTGATCGCCAGTGGCAATGCCACCGGTATCCATGACATCGCCGTAGGCCAACAGGCACTGATCCGTTTCGCCGGGTACGGCGACATTACCTGCAGGGCCATCGCCGCCGGGTAACCGTGCGGCCATGGCGAGTACGCTTGGGAGGGCGCAGATGATTACTCGCAGAAGTTTCCTTGCCACCAGTCTGGGTGCGCTCAGCGTGCCCGTGCTGTCGGCCTGTTCCGGCCCAGGCAGTAGCGCGCCCGACGGCGCGCGGCTGCTGACCGCCACCGATGTGCACGTGGCCGACTACCCCACCGTGACCGCGGTGAAGTGGATCGGCCAGCAGCTGGAAGAAAAAACCGGTGGCCGCCTCAGGCTGCGCCAGTACCATTCCGGCCAGCTGGGCCGCGAATCCGAAGCGATCGACATGGCCCGCTTCGGCGCCATCGACATCACCCGTGTGTACTCGGGTGCGCTCAACAACGCGTTCCCGTTGACCCAGGCGCTGTGCCTGCCCTACGTGTTCGAATCGGTGGCGCACATGCGCCGCGCCTTGGACGCGGGCGTGGCCGACACGGTGCTGCGTGGCTTTGAACACCGCGACCTGGTGGGCCTGGCCATCTACGATTCCGGCGCGCGCTGCTTCTACAACACCAAGCACCCGATCGTTGAACCCAACGACCTGCACGGCCTGAAGCTGCGCGTGGCCTCCTCGGACATCTTCATCCAGCTGATGCGCCTGCTCGGCGCCAACCCGACGCCGATGTCGCTGGGCGACACGTTCTCGGGCATGGAAACGCACATGATCGACGGCGCGGAAAACAACATGCGCAGCTTCCATTCCAGCCGCCACTTCGAGGCCGCGCGCTACTGGTCGCAGAGCGATCATTCGTATGCGCCGGACGTGCTGCTGATGTCGCGCCGCAGCTTCGAATCACTCAGCCCCGAAGACCGCCAGCTGCTGCTGCAGACCGCGCGTGAATCGGTGGGCGTGATGCGCCAGCAATGGGATGCCTCGGAAAGCAAGGCCCGCCAGGCCGTGGCCGACTTCGGCATCCAGTTCAACGAGGTCGATATGCCGGCCTTCCGCAAGGCCGCCGACCCGCTGCTGCAGCAGTACCTGCTGCAGCCGGAACTGGCCGCGCTCACCCGTCGCATCCGCGACTTCGCCTGAGGCCCGCCGCGATGTCCGATACGCGTTCTGAAACCACCCTCGACCTGCGTTCGGCGCCACAACGCGCGCTGGACCGGATTGCCGACGTCACCATCCACATCGCCGTGCTCGCCCTGCTCGGGCTGGTAGTGGTGCAGGGCTGGCAGGTGTTTGCCCGCTATGTCATCAATGATTCGCCCAGCTGGACCGAGCCGGTGACGCTGCTGCTGCTGGCCACGGCAATGAGTCTGGGTGCAGCCACCGGCGTGCACACCCGCCGACACTTCGGCTTCTTTCTGCTGGCTGCGCACATGGCCCCGGCCGTCCGCCGTGCGGTGGATGTGTTCGCGTCGCTGGTGGTGGCGGTACTGGGCGTGGTGATCGCCTGGTGGGCCGCCGTGCTGCTGCTGGACGGGCTGGACATCAAGACTGCTGGTGCCAACCTGCCGCAGAGCATCAACTACCTGCCGCTGTCCATTGGTGGTGCGTTGATGGCGGTGTTCGCGCTGAACCAGATGGTGCAGGCCGTGCAACCGGCTGCCACCGACGCAGAAGGAGACCGCTGAGTCATGGGTATTACGATTCTTTTCACCGTATTCGCCGTCCTGCTGCTGCTGGGGGTACCGGTAGCCTATGCGCTGGCTGCGGCCGCGCTGGCCACGTTGTGGTACCTCGACCTGCCGACGCTGGTGTTGGTGCAGCAGATCTCGGCCGGTACCGGTTCGGCCTCGCTGATCGCCATTCCGCTTTTCATCTTCGCCGGCGAAATCATGATGCGCGGCGGGATTTCCGAACGGTTGATCTCGCTCGCCTCCTCGCTGGTGGGGCGCCTGCGTGGCGGCCTCGGCCAGGTGTCGATCCTGTCCTCACTGTTCTTCGGTGGCGTGTCCGGCTCGGCAATCGCCGACGTGTCCGCCGTCGGTGGCACCATGATTCCGCAGATGGTCAAGCGCGGTTACGACCGTGATTTCGCGGTGAACGTGAGCATCACCGCCGCGCTGGTGGCATTGCTGGTGCCGCCGTCCCACAACCTGATCCTGTTCTCGGCCGCCGCCGGTGGTGGCCTCTCCATTGCCGACCTGTTCGCGGCCGGCATCGTCCCGGCACTGCTGATGACCGTCACCCTGATGGTCACCGGCTACGTGGTCGCGCGCCGCCGCGGCTATGGCGTGGAAGTGTTCCCGGGCTGGCGCGCGGTGACGCTGCGGCTGGTCTCGGCCTTGCCCGGGCTTGGGCTGGTGGCGCTGATCTTCGTTGGCATCCGTGCCGGCATCTTCACGGCTGTGGAGAGCGCGGCCATCGCCGTGGTCTATGCGCTGGTGGTGACAACGGTGCTGTACCGGCAGCTCAACTGGCGCGAGTTCATGGGCACGGTGACCCATGCCGCACGCAGCACCGGTGTGATCCTGTTCGTGATCGCCACTGCGGCGGTGTTTGGCTGGCTGCTGGCGTTCCTGCAGGTACCGGCGGCGGCGGTGGACTTCCTGCAGTCCTTCGCGCACAGCCAGTTCATGGTGCTGCTGATGATCGTAGTGATGCTGCTGCTGCTGGGTACCTTCATGGACCTGGCGCCCATGATCCTGATCTGCACGCCGATCTTCCTGCCGGTGGCCAAGGCCTACGGGATCGACCCGATCCACTTCGGGCTGGTGCTGGTGCTGACCGGTGGACTGGGCCTGGTGACCCCGCCGGTGGGCTCGGTGCTGTTCATCGGCACGGCGATCGGAAAAATCAGCGTGGGCGAGAGCATGCGTTCGATCTGGCCGTTCTGGTTCGCCGCCCTGGCCGTGCTGTTCATCGTGACCTTCTTCCCGCAGCTGTCGCTGTGGTTGCCGGCGTTGCTGCGCGCGTGACCGCGCCGCGCCAATGCTGACGTGGACCCGTCCTGCCGGGACGGGTCCGGCATCCTACAAGGGAGATTTTCCATGCGCATGAAGAATCTGCTGGCCGGGCTGGCCACCGCTGGGCTGTTGCTGGCCGCACCGCTGCACGCCGCGGAAGCGCCCGCCCCGACCTGGAAGCGTGGCATCGAAAACCAGCGCCAGGCCGACCTGGGCGATGGCACCTTCCTCAACCCCGTGTTTGCCGGCGACCGCCCGGATCCATCGGTGCTGAAAGATGGCGACGACTATTACCTCACGCTGTCCTCGTTCGACGCCTACCCGGGCCTGCCGATCTGGCACTCGCGCGACCTGGTGAACTGGCAGCCGTTGGGCCATGCCATCACGAAGAACGTAGGGGCGATCTGGGCGCCGGACATCGTCAAGCACCAAGGCCGCTACTTCATCTACTTCCCGGCACGCACCGGCGAGACCCGCAGCAACTTCGTGGTGTGGTCCGACAGCATCCGCGGGCCCTGGAGTGAGCCGATCGACATCGGCCTGGGCGGCTACATCGACCCGGGCCACGCGGTGGGGGAAGACGGCAAGCGCTACCTGTTCCTCAGCGGCGGCGCATACGTGCAGCTGGCCGACGATGGCCTGAGCGTGGTGGGCAAACCCAGACACGTCTACGACGGCTGGAAATACCCGGAAAGCTGGGATGTGGAGGCTTACGCGCAGGAAGGCCCGAAGATCAACTTCCACAACGGCTGGTACTACATGACCACTGCCGTGGGCGGTACCGCCGGCCCGCCGACCGGGCACATGGTGATTACCGCGCGCTCGCGCTCGATCCACGGGCCGTGGGTGAACGCACCAAACAACCCGATCACCCGCACGAAGTCCGCCAGCGAGCCGTGGTGGTCGCGCGGCCATGCCACCGTGGTGGAAGGCACCGACGGGCGCTGGTGGATGATCTACCACGGCTACGAGAACGGCTATTGGACACTGGGCCGCCAGGCGCTGCTGGAGCCGATCGAGTGGACCGACGACGGCTGGTTCGTGGCCAAGGGCGGCGATCTCGGCCAGCCGCTGGCCAAGCCTTCGGGCGAGTCGGTCGGCCCGCACGGCATGGCGCTGTCGGACGACTTCACGGGCAAGACCCTGGGCGCACAGTGGTCGTTCTTCAACCCGGCCCAGGACGAATACAAGCGGCTCGCCTTCGGTGCCAACGGGCTGACCGTGCAGGGCAAGGGCGACACCCCGAAGGACAGCTCGCCGCTGACCGCCATCGCCAGCGACCAGGCCTACCAGTTCGAGGTCGAAATGGACATCGCGCCCGGCGCGGTGGGCGGTGCCCTGCTCTTCTACAGCGACCGGCTGTATGTGGGCGTGGGCAGCAACGGCGAGAAGTTCATCATGCACCGCTACGGCGAGGAGCGCCCCACCCGGCTGGCCCCCAGTGCCAAAGGCGGCAAGCTGTGGCTGCGGGTGACCAACAACCGGCACATCGTGACCTTCCATTCCAGCACCGACGGCAGAACCTGGCAGAAGTACCCGGTTCAGATGGAAGTCTCCGGCTACCATCACAATGTGGCCGGGAAGTTCCTCGCCCTGAAGCCGGCCCTGTACGCTGCCGGCGACGGCAAGGTGACCTTCCGCCAGTTCCGCTACCGCGCCCTTGATTGAGGGCGCCGGTAGACTCCATCGACCTCTCATGGTTTGAACACATGTCACTGCGCAGCAAGACCGACCCGTCACCGCACGGGTTGACCAAGGGCAAGGCCGCCACGATCAATGACATCGCGCGGCTGTCGGGTGTATCCAAGAAAACGGTTTCTCGGATCATCAACAACTCGCCACTGGTGCGCAAGGACACCCGTGAGAAGGTGGAAACGCTGATGCGCGAGGTGGGTTACACCCCCGACCCGCTGGCGCGCGGGCTGGCCTTCCGCCGCTCCTTCCTGATCGGCATGGTCTACGACAACCCCACCGCGCAGTACATCGTGGACATGCAGTACGGCGCGCTGGACGCGCTGCGTGGCTCCAGCTTCGAACTGGTGGTGCACCCGTGTGATTCGCGCAGCCCCGGTTACATCGAAGGCGTGCGCCGCTTCGTGCAGCAGCAGAAGCTGCATGGGGTGATCCTGGTGCCACGCGCCTCAGAAGACCAGGCACTGGTGGACATGCTGGATGAGATCGGCTGCCGCTTCACCCGCATCGCCGCGCTGCCGCTGGACGACACCTCGCAGATGGTGGTCACCCACGACCGTGACGGCGCCGCCGAAGCGGCCGATTACCTGCTGTCACTGGGCCACCGCGACATCGCGCTGGTCACCGGCCCCAGTGCCTACCGTTCGGCGCACGAGCGCACCGCCGGCTTCATCGATGCCCTCGCCCAGCGCGGGATCGAGCTGCCGCCCGGGCGCATCGTGGAAGCCGGTTATACCTTCGAATCCGGTGTGGCCGCTGCCGAAAAGCTGCTGCTGGGCAAGCAGCGCCCGACCGCGATCTTCACCGGCAACGATGAAATGGCTGCCGGTATCTACAAGGTGGCGCTGCGCGCGGGCATCAACATTCCGCGCCAGCTTTCGATCATCGGCTACGACGACAGCCCGCTGGCCTCGCGGCTGTGGCCGTCGCTGACCTCGGTGCGCCGCCACACCCGCGACACCGGCCGCACCGCCGCGGCGATGCTGGTCCAGCCCGACGGGCAGGCGGCACTGCAGATTGCCAGCGTGCGGCCGCACCTGATCGTGCGCGATTCGTGCCAACCGCCGGAAGATTGAGTGAGCGATGCCGGTCACGACCAACGGTCGTGACCTACCGGCAAGCCAAGCCCCCCGTTCGCCCCGGACATGATTTCACCCGGTAGGCCACGACCGTTGGTCGTGACTTCCCACCGATCCCGCAATGCAAAATGACACCGGTTTCCTGCTTGGCTAGAATGGAGGAAATCGCGCCGGGACCGCCCGTCGGCCCACCCCTGCTCTGGAGACGCCATGTACTGCAAGACCCACTACGCCACCCATCCCGACGCCATCAAGGGCGCCAGCAACGACGACCTGCGCGAGCTGTACCTGCTCGACGGCCTGTTCAATGCCGACGCGGTGACCCTGAAGTACACCCACTACGAGCGCTTCGTGCTCGGCGGTGCGGCCCCGGTGAAGGGTCCGGTGGCCCTGCCCAGGCAGACCGAACCGGCTTCGGCCGCCGGCCACGCGTTCCTGGAGCGCCGTGAGCTGGGCGTGATCAACGTCGGCGCCGGCAGTGGCACCGTCACCGTCGATGGCACCGTCTACACGCTGGGCCCGAAGGATGGCCTGTACGTGGCCATGGGCAGCGAAGAGGTGGTGTTCGCCTCCGATGATGCCGCCACCCCGGCGCAGTTCTACCTGGCCTCGACCCCGGCGCACGCACGCTTCGAGACCAAGCAGCTGTCGATCAAGGATGCGGTTGCCCTGGAGCGCGGCGCGCTGGAAACCAGCAACGAGCGCACCATCTACCAGTACATCGTGCCGGCCACCTGCCAGTCCTCGCAGCTGCTGCTGGGCCTGACCGTGCTGAAGCCGGGCAGCGTCTGGAACACCATGCCGCCGCACCTGCACGACCGCCGCAGCGAGGTCTATTTCTACTTCGATCTGGGCCAGAACGATCGCGTGTACCACTTCATGGGCGAGCCGGACGCGCAGCGTCACATCGTGATCCAGAACAACGAAGCGGTGGTGTCCCCGCCGTGGTCGATCCACATGGGTGCCGGCACCAGCAACTACGCCTTCATCTGGGCGATGGGCGGCGAAAACCTGGATTACACCGACATGCACGTGCTGGACATCTGCCAGCTCAAGTAACCCACACCGCATTGGATAAGGACCGTAACCGCAATGGCTAATCCGTTCAGTCTGGAAGGCAAGGTCGCCCTCGTCACCGGTGGCAACACCGGCCTGGGGCAGGGCATCGCCGTGGCGCTGGCACAGGCCGGCGCCGACGTGGCCGTGGCCGGCATCGCGCCGCCCACCGAGACCATCGCCAGGATCACCGCGCTGGGCCGCCGCTGCCTGGCGGTGGAAGCAAACCTGATCAGCATCGAGCCGGTGGAGCGGGTGATCCGCGAAACCATCGAAGGGCTGGGTGGCCTGGATATCCTGGTCAACAACGCCGGCCTGATCCGCCGCGCCGATGCGGTGGACTTCAGCGAACAGGACTGGGACGACGTGATGAACGTCAACATCAAGTCCGCGTTCTTCATCTCGCAGGCGGCCGGTCGTCATTTCATCGCGCAGGGCCGCGGCAAGATCATCAACATCGCCTCGATGCTGTCCTTCCAGGGCGGGATCCGGGTGCCGTCGTACACCGCCAGCAAGAGCGGCATCGCCGGCATCACCCGCCTGTTGGCCAACGAGTGGGCCAACAAGGGCATCAACGTCAACGCGATCGCCCCGGGCTACATGGCCACCGACAACACCGCCGCGCTGCGCGCCGACGAGGACCGCAACAAGTCCATCCTCGACCGCATCCCGGCCGGCCGCTGGGGCACCCCGGAAGACCTCGCCGGTACGGCCGTGTTCCTGGCGTCGAGCGCGTCGGATTACGTCAATGGCTCGGTCATTCCCGTAGACGGTGGTTGGCTCGCCCGGTAACGCCAAGGTATCGACCAACGGTCGATACCTACCTCGCTTCATGCGTAGCGCCGGGCTCTGCCCGGCCCACGCAACCTGACATCATGCGACCGCCGGGCAGGGCCCGGCGCTACGGGGCACGAACATGCTGCGTTCTTCGTTGTTGCTGTCGTTGCTTTTCCTTGCGACCGCCGCGCACGCGGCGCCGCACCGCATCTTCATCGCCGGCGATTCCACCGCCGCCGGGTACGGCCCGGAACGCGCGCCGCAGGCCGGCTGGGGACAGACACTGCAGAGTTACCTGGACCCTGCTGTGTGGGAGGTGCGCAACCACGCCAAGGGCGGCCGCAGCGCGCGCAGCTTCATCGAGGAAAAGCGCCTCGACGCGATCGCCGCCGAGCTCCAACCGGGTGACGTGTTGCTGATCCAGTTCGGCCACAACGACGCCAAGTTCGAAGACCCCACCCGCTACGACGACCCGGACACCGCCTACCCGCAGTACCTGATGCGCTATGTGCAGCTGGCCCGCGACAAGCGCGCCACGCCGGTGTTGATCACTCCGGTGGCGAGGCTGCTGTACGACTTCGGTTCGCTGCTGGACACGCACGGGCTGTACACCCAGGCGGTGAAGCAGCTGGCCGCGCGCGAACAGGTGGCGCTGATCGACCTCAATGCCAGCTCCACCCGCTGGATCCGCGCGCTGGGCGAGCAGGGCGCCAAACCCTACTTCATGTTCGTACCCGAGCAGAACAAGGCCGACGGCACCCACTTCAGCACCGCCGGTGCCACCGCCGTGGCCTGCCTGGTACTGCGCGACTGGGTGGCGTTGACCCCCGAGCTGAAACCGGCCCTGAAGCGCGACATCGACTGCGACGTGAGCCAGCCCGCAGGGCAGGGCAGCGACCCGGCCAGGCCCTCGCGCGTGGTTCACGAGCGCGATATCGGCATTTCCCAGCCGGGCCCGCACGGCGGCGCCGGACCGACCACCGCCTACCCGTTCTTCGCCGACGACAAAGACCTTCCGTTCGTGCTGCGCAAGCGCGTGCTGCACAAGGGCGCGGGCATCGGCCTGCACCCGCAGCACAAGGATGAGATCTATTACATCGTCAGCGGGCAGGGCAGCTACGTGCTCGATGGCAAGCAGTACGACGTGGCGGCCGGCGACGCCCTGCTGACCCGGGTGGGCAGCCTGCATGCGCTGCAGCAGCGCGGGGAGCAGGATCTGGTGGTGCTGTTGGCGTATCCGCGGTGAAGCCAGCCGGGCAGCGCCCGGCTCTACGCCGCACGACCAACGGTCGTGCGCTACCGCTCGGACCACCGGTAGGTCACGACCGTTGGTCGTGACGCTCCTGCCTCAAACGTCGCCGCCTTCGGCCCAGCCTTCGCCGGTGCCCTTCTGGAACACGCGGTCGCCTTCCTGCACCTCACCGGCCGGCAGGTGCTCCTGCGTTTCCAGCGCGGCGTAGATCGGGGTGAAGTCCGGTGCGGTCGCTTCCATCAACTGCTCGTAGCTGTCGATGACGAAGTAGGTCTTCTGGAAGGTGTCGATGCGGTAGCGGGTGCGCATGATGCGCTCCAGGTCGAACCCGATCCGGTTCGGCGCGGCCGATTCCAGCGAATACAGCGATTCGCCCTTGGACGACACGATGCCCGCGCCGTAGATGCGCAGTCCTTCGGGCGTGTTGATCAGGCCGAACTCCACCGTGTACCAGTACAGGCGGGTGAGGTGCTGCAACGCTTCGGGGCCGATCGCGTGCGCCTTGACCCCGCCGCGGCCGTAGGCCGCCATGTAATCGGCGAACACCGGGTTCATCAGCAGCGGCACGTGCCCGAACAGGTCATGGAACATGTCCGGTTCGGCGATGTAGTCGATCTGGTCCGGGCGACGGATCCACCACGTGACCGGGAAACGGCGGTTGGCCAGGTGGTCGAAGAAATCCAGTTCCGGCAGCAGGCCTTCCACGCCGACCAGGGTCCAGCCGGTGGCGGCGCCCAGCACTTCGTTGAGCTGGTCGAAGCGCGGAATCATGTGCGCGTTCATGCCCATCTCGTCCTGCGCCTGCAGGAACTCCCTGCTGGCGCGGCCCACCAGCAGCTCACGCTGGCGCTGGTACAGCGTGCTCCAGGTGGCGTGGTCGTCGGCGGTGTAGCTTGCCCACGGCTGTTCCACCACGGCGGTGGTGTACACCGGCACGTAGCCCTTGTCGGTCTGCTGGTGTTCGACGCGGCGGGGGGCGGTGGCGGTCTCCATCGAGGTGGACTCCTGGGAAGTGACCCCTTGATGCTAGGGCAGGGCGCGCGCAAGAGGATTGCAAAGTTGCACCGATCTGCCGGTCTGGCGCAATATCGTTGCGTCCAATCAATGTTGCGGAGCAGCAATGTCCGGAGATGCCCAGTTCGACCGCACGGATCTGCGTCTCCTGGCAGAGATCCAGCAACATGGCCGCGCCACCAACGCCGAACTGGCGGCGCGGGTGAACCTGTCCCCGTCAGCCTGCCTGCGGCGGGTACAGCGGCTGGAGAGCGAGGGGGTCATCGCCGGCTACGGCGCGCGGCTGGACCCGCGCCGGATTGGGTTGGGGCTGCAGGCCTTCGTGCGCGTGCAGCTGGAAAAGCACGACCAGCACGCCATCGGCGTGTTCGCCGACAGCGTGGTGGACTGGGATGAAGTGGTGGCCTGCCATGCGCTGACCGGCGATATGGATTACCTGCTGCACATCTACGTGCGCGACCTGGAGCACTTCTCCAGCTTCCTGCTGGACAAGCTGCTCAATGCCGCAGGCGTGGCCGACGTGAATTCCAGTTTCGTGCTGCGCACGGTGAAGGACTTCAGGGCGTTACCGTTGTCTCAACTGGAATAACGCGGGTTACGCGCACTTTTCCTTGCGGCCCATCAGCTTGCCCACGCGCGAGGGCTCCTCGCACTTCGGCGGCGGCGGCGGGGCCAGCGCAGCGGCGCGGGCCTTCTGCAGCTGCTGGATCCTGGCGCGGATCTGCGGCATCGCGGCCATCGCGGCCTTCTCGCCCTCCAGGATCGCGTAGCCGCGCTGGCTGAAATCGGCCGCGCCGATGTCCAGCACCTTGGGGCGGATGATGATGTCGGCGCGCGCGAGCTCCTGCTCGCCCAGGCGCTGGCCCATGATCGAGATGGACTGGTTGACGATGCCCAGCATGCCGGTCGGCGATTTACCGCTGGCCTTGCTGGAAATATCCACGGCGATGACGAAGTCCGCGCCCAGCTGGCGCGCGGCATCCACCGGCACCGGGCTGACCACGCCGCCGTCGACGAACAGGTTGCTGCCGATCTTCACCGGTTCGAACACGCCCGGGATGCTGCTCGAGGCACGCACGGCCTGGCCCACGTTGCCACGCACGAACACCGCGCGGTCGCCGGTATCCAGGTTGGTGGCCACGGCGGCGAACGGCTTCTTCAGCTTTTCGGCCGGCTTGTTGTTCACCTGTGCGTTGACGTAATCCTGCAGCTTCTGGCCCTGCACCAGGCCGCCGGAGAACAGGCGCACGTCGCGGATGCTGGCCTCATCCAGGGCCACGGCCTTGGACTGCATCTGGAACGCATCCATGCCACTGGCATACAGCGCGCCGACCACGCTGCCGGCGCTGGTTCCGGATACCACGACCGGTTCGAAGCCATTGGCTTCCAGCATCTTGATCACGCCGATATGCGCAAAGCCCTTGGCCGCACCACCGCCGAGCGCGATGCCGATCTTCACCGGCTTGGCCGGCACCACCGTGGTGGCCACCGGCGGCGGGGTCGGGCGAACGGCTTCACCGCCGCAGCCAGCCAGCAGGCCGAGCAGGGCAACGGACAGCGTGAGACGGGTGCGGCGGAAGGCGGTCATGGGCGTGGCGAAATGTGAATGGGCGATAGCATACCGGTAGTGCCGGGCCATGGCGGGCGATCTCGCGCCTGGTGGTTATGCGAGGTTGCCTGTCGGTCCACATGCCTGGCGGAGGTGCCAGCCACACAGGTAGAGCAGCACTGCAGCATCCGCGTGGCGTCAGCAGGGCCTGGCTGAAGATATTCATCCTGGCACAGGGAGGGGCGAGGGCGCGGCCAAGTGCCTTCACATCTGCGCTCCCGGATCTTGGTAATGAGTGACCTGCATTTGCGACGCTGTTGTTGTACTGCAACAATTGTCTGGTAGCGCCGGTCCACCACCCTTCCCAACACAGCCTAATCGCCATGTTCCCGAACCGCACTGCCCACGGCCGTACTCCGTCCGTGCATCCCCTCGTTGTCGCGCTTGCCGCCCTGCTGCCGTTGACGGCCGCAGCCCAGGACGCCCCTGCCACCAAGGATCCGGTAGCCCTCGACACCCTGCAGGTCACGGCCCAGCGCCGCGTCGAAAACGCCAAGGACGTGCCGGTCTCGATCTCGGCCATCCAGGGCGAAAAGCTCGACGTGCTTGGTTCGGCCGGCGACGACATCCGCTTCCTGTCGGCCCGCGTGCCGAGCCTGAACATCGAATCGTCCTACGGTCGTGCCTTCCCGCGCTTCTACATCCGCGGCCTGGGCAACACCGATTTCGATCTCAATGCCTCGCAGCCGGTGTCGCTGGTGTATGACGATGTGGTGCAGGAGAGCCCGCTGCTGAAGGGCTTCCCGCTGTTCGACCTTGCCGGCGTGGAAGTACTGCGCGGCCCGCAGGGCACGCTGTTCGGGCGCAACACGCCGGCCGGCGTGGTGAAGTTCGATTCGGCCCGTCCGTCGCAGGATGCCGACGGTTACGTCAAGGTCTCCTACGGCACCTACGACACCTGGAATACCCAGGCCGCCTACGGTGGGCCGTTGACCGACCGTTGGTCCGCGCGCGTGTCGGCGCTGTACCAGCGCCGCGACAACTACGTGGACAACACCCGCCCGAACGCACCGGCGGAAGGCTTCGAAGGCTACGACGAAGCCGCGGGCCGCGTGCAGTTCCTGTACGAAGGCGACGAGTTCGAAGCGCTGTTCAACCTGCACAAGCGCAAGCTCAACGGCACCGCGCGCCTGTTCCGCGCCAACATCATCCAACCGGGCAGCAATGCGCTGGTGGAAAACTTCGACCGCGACAAGGTCTCCAACGACGGCGAGAACTTCTCCGAGCTGGAAACCTGGGGCGGCAGCGCGCGCCTGCAGTGGAACCTGGGCGGCGTGACGCTGCACTCGATCACCGGCTATGAAACCGCCGAATCGCTCAACCATGGCGATATCGACGGTGGTTACGGCGCCAGCTTCCTGGGCGCGGGCAACTACGGCCCGGGCTTCATTCCGTTCCCGTCCGAATCGGCCGACGGCCTGCCGCACCACCGCCAGTGGACCCAGGAATTCCGCGTGGAATCCAACGAATGGGGCCGCTTCGACTGGCAGGCGGGCGTGTTCTACTTCGATGAAGACGTCACCATCGACAGCTTCAACTACGACTCGTTGACCCCGGGCAACCCGCAGACCGGCCACGCCGTGCAGAGCCAGCGCAACAAGGCGTGGGCGGCATTCGCTTCCGGCGACTTCGACGTCACCGACAAGTTCAAGCTGCGCGGCGGCGTGCGCTACACGCAGGACAAGAAGGACTTCACCGCCAGCGTGCTGCAGGCGGTGCCGGGCGGTACCCCGGTCAGCGGCCCGTACGTGGCCAACACCGACGTCGACGATGTCAGCTGGGACCTGAGTGGTGTGTACCAGGTCACCGACAACTTCAACGCGTATGCACGTGTAGCCAAGGGTTTCCGCGCGCCGTCGATCCAGGGCCGGCTGGCCTTTGGTGGCGTGTCGCAGGCCGATTCGGAAAAGGTGATTTCCTATGAGATCGGGGTCAAGGCCGACCTCTTCGATCGCCGCGCGCGCCTGGGCTTCAACATCTTCCGCTACAACGTCGATGGCCAGCAGCTGATCGCAGTGGGCGGCAGCAACAACACCGCCACCCTGCTCAACGCGGACAAGACCATCGGCCAGGGCGCGGAGCTGGACTTCGAAGCCTACCTGACCGACCACGTGCTGCTGACCCTGGGCAGCAGCTACAACGACACCGAGATCAAGGACCGCGACCTGGCGGTGGCGATCTGCGGTGGCGGCTGCACCATCACCGACCCGACCACGGTGATCAACGGGGGCACCTACGCGCTGGTCAACGGCAACCCGTTGCCGCAGGCGCCGAAGTGGATCCACAACCTGACGCTGCGCGCCGGCTTCCCGCTCAACGATGCCAGCGAACTCTACGTCTACACCGACTGGGCCTACCGCAGCCCGGTGAACTTCTTCCTGTACGAGTCGCCGGAATTCCGCAGCCGCTCGTCGCTGGAAGGCGGCCTGCGCCTGGGCTACAACTGGGACTATGGCCAGTACGACGTTGCGGTGTTCGGTCGCAACCTGACCAACCAGACCCGCGTGGTGGGTGCGATCGACTTCAACAACCTGACCGGCTTCCTCAACGAGCCGCGTACGTTTGGCGTGGAGTTCACCGCGAAGTTCTGATGGTGCGGATGACGGGTTGAATCAACAACGGCGCGGAGAGATCCGCGCCGTTTTCCATTCCGTTTCGAGCTGTTGCCGGCGCGGTAGGGTCGGTTCCCGAACGACCGCCCATAACGCTTCAACGCCCGGTAACGCATGACCTGTGGTGAAAAACGGCGCTTCGTTCCGGCGTCATGCACATCTGACGGACGTCTTCGGACAGATGTCAGCGTCGGTGATTTCACCGGACGCGTCAGTGTCGAGGCTCCGGATGCTTGAGCCGCGCGTTGCGCGGTTGCCACGCATGGCGTGGCACTACAAATCGCTGGCGAACGTGGTGAGAACCGGATACGTCAGCGCGGGCGACCCGACATCACAGTGCGCTGGCAGGTCGGGTCTTCAGGACCGTCTCTTCTGCGGCACAGTCGCGGTCTACCGTTGCGCCCGCCTTTCGGGCTGCCGCGATTTCCTTGCGTGCGGCCAGCAGGTCGCGGTTGAAGTCGGCGTTGTCGTGCAGCCTCGCCACGGCTGCCGCGCCCATGAAACGGCCTTCCAGGATGTCGCTTTGCCAGTGCACGTTGCATACCAGGCGGCTCTCGCCGTAGTTGCGGCCGCGTGCCTGGATGGCATCGGCGCGCTCGGGGACGATCTCCGACAGGATCAGCGCCCACGCCCAGCCGATCGAGGTGTGGCCGGACGGGTAGGAGCCATTCCTGCGCAGGCCTTCTTCATCTTCCGGCGTGCAGGTGGGTTCGCCGTTAACCATGAACGGGCGCGGGCGCTGGTACTGGTGCTTGGCCGCGCGGGTGGCGGCGCTGGCATCGATCCGGCTGCGCTCGAGCAGGCGATACAGCGCGGGGGTCTTCTGCGCATCCACGTCCAGCCCGATCGCGCAGGCGAACTGGTTTGCCCCTTCCGGGAAGCCCAGTTCGGCATCGCGGTGGGCCTGGGCAAAACGCGGGGTGTCGCGCAGGGCGCGCGCCTCACGGCTGACCTGCTCATCCAGCGCGAAGCTGCCTGAACCGCTGGCCGGAGGGGCCGGCACCAGGTTCAGGCTGTCCGGCACCGCGTCCGCCGCGAGGTAACCCACCGCCTTGGTCACGACCGACGCCTCCACCGGTGTGGTCGGTGCGGCCACCGTGGTGCAGCCGGCCGCCGCCGCCAGCAGCGCGGTGGCCAGCAAGGGACGCAGGACGGTGGTGGAAGCGGCAGCTTGCATCGGCAGGACTCGAAGGCGTGAAGTGCGCATGATCGCAGCTTGGGCGCGCGCTGCCAGCAGCCACTGGTCATGCCGCCACAACCGGCACGATCCACTGCAGCGCACCATTGGGAGTGGTTTCAAATGATAGGAAATCTCTACTGGTTCACGGAAACCGATTCGCAGGCGGCATAGCTTCTGTCGGCAATCAGGGGGATCACCGGTAGAGGGAGTGACAGGATGCGAAGCACTGCAGTGGGGAAGGGCGCTGGCCTGGCCCTGGGAATGATGCTGGCCTGCGCAAGCGCGCACGCGGCCGACGTGGTGGGTGTGGCGTTCGTGCACGGCACCGGCAAGCAGACCGATGCGCGCGCCGATTACTGGCAGCCGGGTATCATCGACACCGTTCGCCAGGGCCTGCCCAACAGCGCCAATTACACGGTGGTCAACTGCGATTTCGAGCAGTACATGTGGAAGCCGGAAGCAGCCGGCTGCCTGGCTGGCCAGCTCACCACGTTCATCAACACGCGTGGCATCACCAAGCTGGTGGTGATCACCCATTCCAACGGCGGCAACGTGGTGCGCTGGATCCTGTCCAACCCCACCTACGACAGCCGCTACCCGAAACTCATCCAGACCATCAGCAAGGTCACCGCGCTGGCGCCGTCGTCGGCCGGCACGCCGCTGGCTGATGCGGTGCTCAACGGCAACGCGTTCGAAGCCTCGGTCGGCTGGCTGCTGGGCTACCAGAACGATGCGGTGCGCATGCAGCAGGTGGGCTGGATGGCCACCTACAATGCGCAGAACCTGTACGGCAGCGCAGGCCGGCCTGCGTTGCCCAGGCCGTTCCGCGCGGTGGTGGGTTCAGATGTGGAATCGGCAGTGTGGGACAGCAGCAGCTACTGCGGCGGGTATGCGCAGAACGTGGGGCTGGAACTTACCCGGAACTGGCTCGACAGCTGTTCCGATGGCTTCCTGGAATGCAGCAGCCAGAAGGCGGCCGGCAGCGTGCTGTTCACTGACAAGGCGCGCACCGACGGCGCCGAACCGCTCAGCCACAACCAGAGCCGGCGCGAATGCTTCGGCCTGGGCGCGATCCTGCGCAACGACCTGACCCTCTGAGGAGCATGCCATGACGTCACGATTGATGCTTGCCATGGCCGTAGCCTCGGCGCTGTCCGCGCTGCCGCTGCACGCCGCCCAACCGCTGCAGGCCGCGCGCGGCACCGACCAGGTGGCCCCACGCGTGGAACGCGCGCCGATGCCCGATGCCACGGTGGAACGTGCCCCCGTGCGCTTTGCCTGGGCGCTGGACCCGACCCGGGCGCTGAGCGCGCCGGCCCCGTTCGTTGCACGGAGCCGCAGCTACTGGGACACCGTGGATGCGGCCACGCTGCAGCGCGGCCTGGAGCTGCCGCTGACCGCACCCGATGCGGTGATCCAGGTCAGCCCGGTGCAGGGCGCCCGCGCGCTGGACGTGGCGCAGCTGCAGGTGCGCGACCCGTCCGGCGCGGTGGCGCTGGACAAGGTGGTCGATGCCCAGCAGCTGCGCGCCGCCGGCATGGGCGTGGGCGAGGGCAGCGCGATGGCGCGGACCGGCGCCAGTACGGCGGTGGGCACCTACCGCCTGCAGGCACCGCAGGCCCAGGGCCGCTACGTGGTGCAGGTGCTGGAGCCCAACAGCCCGATCGCGCTGACCCTGCAGGCTGACCGCCAGCAGGTGCTGGCCGGTGGCAGCGTGCTGTTGAATGCACGCCTGCAGCACGACGGCGGCAGCGCGGCGCGGGCGGCGGGGCGCTCGGTAGCGCGCACGCTGCCGGCGGGCGGCGAAGCACTGCTGGTGGCACCGGACGGGCGCAGCTGGCCGGTGCCGCTGGTGGCAGGCAAGGATGGCCTGCGCGCGCAGGTGACCATTCCCGAGGATGTGGGGCAGGCACAGGGGCTGTGGGAACTGCAGGCCTTCGTTACCGCGCAGGGGGTGCAGCGCGACGCCAAGGTGGCGTTCGCCGTGGCCCGGCCGACGGCGCGCTTCAGCGGCCAGGTCGAGGTGGATGCCGCCCAGCGCCAGGTGCGGCTGCCGCTGCAGATCGGCGCGCCGGGCCGTTATGAGGCGCGCGGCACGCTGCACGCCACCGGCCCCGACGGCAGGCTGCACCCGGTGGCGCAGGCGCACAGTGCGGCGTGGTTCGATGCGGCAGGCGCCGGTGAGCTGCTGCTCGCGTTCGACACCGCGCCATTGCCCAAAGGCTATTCGGCCCCCTTCGAACTGCGCGACCTGCAGTTGCAGGACCAGGGCCGGATGGCGCCGATTGAAAGCCGCGCGGTAGCGGTGCGGTTCTGACCAGCGCAGGGGACGGGCAACCCCCGTCCCCTGCCGTGCGCAGCGCCCTCAGCCTGCGAAGGCGGTCAGCCGGCCTTCGTGCTCCACCACCTGGATCGGGCCGCCGAACACGTCCGACAACGGCCCGTCCCGCAACAGTTCCGCACGGGTGCCATCGGCTGCGATCCGGCCGCCACGCAGCAGCACCACCCGTTCGATCTCCGGAATCACCTCTTCGATGTGGTGGGTCACCAGCACCAGCGTGATGCCCTGCGCGGCCAGCGTGCGCATGCTGGCGATCAGGTGCTGGCGCGCCACCAGGTCCAGCCCGGTGGACGGCTCATCCAGCAACAGCGCCTGCGGCCGGTTCACCAGCGCCCGGGCGATCAGCACGCGCCGCGTTTCGCCGGCCGAAAGTTCGGCATAGCCCCGCTGCAGCAACCCCAGCGCGCCGGTCAGAGCCAGCGTTTCACGGACCCGCGCGCGCATCTGGTCGGTGACCTCGCGGAACGCCGGTACCACGAAACTGGCGAAGAACCCCGACAGCACCGCTTCCTCCACGGTCAGTCCGGGCATGTCGGCCAGGTTGCTGCTCAGGTCGCCGGTGACGATGCCCAGCTGCGAACGCAGCCGGTCCACCTGCCAGCGGTTCTGGCCCAGCACGCGCACGGCCACGCTGCCGTCGGCATGCGCCAGCGGGTAAAGCTCACGGGTGATGAGCTTGATGAAGGAGGATTTGCCGCAGCCGTTGGGACCCAGCAGCGCGGTGTGCTGGCCTTGGGCGATGCGCAGGCTCAGGTCATGCAGCACGCGGACCTGTCCACGGATGACACATGCGCGGTCGAGTTCGATCAGGGGGGCGGCGTTGGCAACGGCCGGCGGGGTGGCAACGGTCATGAATGCGGGGGCAATGCTCACGAAGGGGGAAAACAACTGAATGACTGCGCAAAAATCGCATCAGACGGATGAAGTTTGCAACGTCTGGCCCCATCATGGTTCCAACCGTACCCGTTTCCCTGCTGGCCATCTCGGCCCGGAGTCCTGCGATGCTCGATACCCTCATCAACTTCCTGACCGGCGGTGTAGTCGGCCTCGGCTGGTGGGGCATGGGCCTGGTGCTGCTGGTGTTCACCCAGCTGACCATCTTTGCCGTCACCCTCTACCTGCACCGCAGCCAGGCGCATCGTGGGGTGGATTTCCACCCGGCCATCGCGCACTTCTTCCGCTTCTGGACGTGGCTCACCACCTCCATGATCACCAAGGAGTGGGTAGCGATCCACCGCAAGCACCACGCCAAGGTGGAAACCGAGGAGGATCCGCACAGCCCGGTGACCAAGGGCATCGGCACCGTGTTCTGGCGCGGCGTGGAGCTGTACCGCGAAGCCCGTGGCATGCGCGCGGATATCGAACAGTACGGGCGCGGCGCTCCGGAAGACTGGATCGAGCGCCACCTGTATACCCCGCACGCCAACCTGGGCCCGGTGGTCCTGTTCGCGCTGAACCTGCTGCTGTTCGGCCTGCCCGGCGTGGCCCTGTGGGCGATCCAGATGGCGTGGATTCCCTTCTGGGCCGCCGGCGTGGTCAACGGCCTGGGCCACTGGTGGGGCTACCGCAACTTTGAATCGGCTGACACCTCCACCAACCTCACCCCCTGGGCGTTCTGGATCGGCGGCGAAGAGCTCCACAACAACCACCACGCTTTCCCCAGTTCGGCCCGCTTCTCGATGCGCCGCTGGGAGTTCGATATCGGCTGGGCGGCCATCCGCGGCCTGCAGGCCGTGGGCCTGGCCAAGGTGCTGCGCGTGGCGCCCAGCATGGACGTGCGCCCGAACATCGCCGTGCCCGATGCCGAAACCCTGAAGGCGCTGCTCTCGCACCGCTTCCAGGCCATGACCGATTACCAGCGCAACGTGTTCGTGCCGGCGCTACGCGAAGAAGCGGCCTTTGCCGGCGCGAAGCTGCGCAAGCTGCTGCCGCGCCGCATGCGTCGTGGCCTGGTCAACGACGGACGCTGGCTCAAGCCCGATTGCCGCGCCGAGCTCAGCACCTGGGTCGAACAGCGCCCGCGCATCCGCGTGCTGGTGGAACACCGCGCGCGCCTGGCGGCCCTGCTGGAAGCCCGTGGCAACGATGCTGCCGAACGCCTCAAGTTGCTGCAGGCCTGGTGCCACGAAGCCGAGGCGAGCGGCATCGCCGCGCTGCAGAACTACGCCGCGCGCCTGAAGGGCTACGCGCTGACGGCGCACTGACCGGTGCGGCCTGCCCTTTGCACCACCGGAAGGCGCCGCCTTGTGCGGGGCCTTCCCTGCGCGGCACTGCTGCTTGTGTTTTCCGCGCAGGCCCAGGTCACCGATACCGGCAGCTATCTGCAGCGCATGGATACCGATGGGGATGGCAAGGTCAGCGTTGACGAATACGTGCAGTGGATGATGTACGCGTTCGACCGCATGGACCGCGACGGCAACGGCGTGCTCAGCGCCGATGAACTGCCCGGCGGCAAGGGCAGGCCGGTCACCCGCGACCAGCAGCGGCAGTCGATCGTCGAACGCTTCCACAAGCAGGACGCCAACGGCGATGGCTTCCTGAGCGCGAAGGAACTCTCGGCCCCACCCCGCTGACACCGCGCACATGCCTGCCACCTTCGTAGAGGGGGCTCTGCCCCGCTGAAGCGCACGTAGACTGTCCCCATGCCTGAACTTCCCGAAGTAGAAACCACCCGCCGCGGCCTGGCCCCGCACCTGGAAGGGCGCCGCGTGCACGGCGTGATCCTGCGCAGGCCGGATCTCCGCTGGCCGATTCCCGACGAAATCAGCGCGCTGCTGCCCGGCCAGCCCATTGACGGGGTGCGCCGCCGCGCCAAGTACCTGCTGCTGGATACGCCCATCGGCAGCGCCGTGCTGCACCTGGGGATGTCCGGCAGCCTCCGTGTACTACCGGGAGACACCCCACTTCGCGCGCACGACCATGTCGACATCAGCCTGGACAATGGTCGCCTGCTCCGCTTCAACGACCCGCGCCGGTTCGGCAGCCTGCTCTGGCAGCCGGCCGGAGAAACCCATCCGCTGCTGGCTGGGCTGGGACCGGAGCCACTGGATGAGGTGTTCGATGGCGACCACCTGTTCCAGCGCAGCCGGGGCCGCAGCGCCTCGGTGAAAACGTTCCTGATGGACCAGGCCATCGTGGTCGGGGTAGGCAACATCTACGCCGCCGAAAGCCTGTTCATGGCCGGCATCAACCCACTGCGCGAGGCCGGAAAGATATCGCGCGACCGCTACCAGCGGCTGGCCACGGCGGTGAAGCAGATCCTGGGCTACGCCATCACCCGCGGCGGCACCACCCTGCGTGATTTCATCAATCCGGACGGCGCCCCGGGCTATTTCGAGCAGGAACTGCTGGTGTACGGGCGTGAAGGCGAACCGTGCCGCCAGTGTGGGCGAGCGCTGCGCCACGCCATCATTGGCCAGCGTGCCAGCGTGTGGTGCGGCCACTGCCAGCGATGAACTGTCCTACGCACAGGCAGGAAGCGGCGCTATAGTCGGCCAAACGTCACCGGCGGGGTGTGCGATGGACGAAAGCCCGGATATCACCGTATGGCTCGATTCGGCCCGGTCGGGCGACCGCGCCTCACTCGACCGGGTGCTGACCCTGCTGTACCAGGAACTGCACAGCATGGCCCGGCGCCAGCTGGCCGGGCAGCAGGGGCGCACGCTGGATGCCACCTCACTGGTCCATGAGTCGTACTTGAAGCTGCTGGGCGCGCGCGGCGCGGCCCGGTTCGAAGACCGCGCGCATTTCTTTGCCTACGCCGCGTCGGCCATGCGCAGCGTGGTGGTTGATTACGCGCGCAACCGCTTGGCGCGCAAGCGTGGCGGGGATCTCAAGCGCGTGGCCGAAATTCCCGAGAACAGCAGCAGCGGCGTGCGCCTGGATGAGGACCTGTTGGCGCTGGACGTGGCCCTGGCGCGACTGCAGGCGGTGGACGCGCACCTGGCCAAGGTAGTCGAGCTGCGTTACTTCGCCGGGTTGTCCGAGCAGGAGATCGCCGACCTGTGCCAGCGCTCCGAGCGCAGCATCCGGCGCGACTGGCAGAAGGCACGGATGTTCCTGTTGGCGTCGGTCCGCGAGGACTGAGCGCCGCGGTCAGGGACCCGCGCCGTGGCGCGCGCGGGCAGGAATCATGCAGCGCTCCGGGGAAGGACGATGGACGCAGTGCGTTGGCGGCAGCTGTCGACGCTGCTGGATCAATTGCTGGAGATGCCGCACGACCAGCGCGCCGCGCGCCTGGTACAGCTGCGCGTGGCCGACGCCAGCCTGGCCGACGACCTGGAACGATTGCTCGACCATGAGCAGGACAGCCGCGAGTTCCTCGAACAGCCGCTATGGACCGCGGCACCCGAAAACAGCCGCGCTGGTACCGCTGTCGGCCCGTACCGTTTGCTGCGACAGCTGGGCGAAGGCGGCATGGGCGAAGTGTGGCTGGCCGAGCGCGCCGATGGGCTGTACCAGCGCCAGGTGGCGCTGAAGCTGCTGCGCAGCGGCTACGCCGACCCTGGCCTGCGCCAGCGTTTCAGCCGTGAACGCGAAATCCTGGCGCGGCTTCAGCACCCGCATCTGGCGCAGCTGCTCGATGCCGGCGTGGACCTGCAGGGCCAGCCTTACCTGGCGCTGGCGTATGTGGAAGGCGAGCCGATCACCGATTACTGCCAACGCCTGCAGCTGCCGCTTGAACGGCGCCTGCAGCTGATGCTGCAGGTATGCGCGGTGGTCAGCCACGCACACGCCAACCTGATCGTGCATCGCGACCTGAAGCCGTCCAACATCCTGGTCACCGCCAACGGCGAGGTGAAGCTGCTGGACTTCGGCATCGCCAAACTGCTCGACGATGAGCACACGCGCACCAGCGCCGCGCACCCGCCGACCGAAGTGCGTGCCTTCACCCTGCACTACGCCGCACCCGAACAGGTGCGGGGTGAACCGGTCACCACGCTGACCGACGTGTATTCGCTGGGTGTGGTGCTGTTCGAGGTGATTACCGGGCGCAAGCCGTACCGCCTGCGTCGGCACAGCGATGCCGAATGGGAACGCTCGATCCTGGAAGTGGATGCGCCACGCGCGTCGAGCGTGCTGATGCGCGGCGACATCACCGATGCGGCTGCCACCCCGGCCGCGCGACGGCTGGCCCGGCGCCTGCGCGGCGACCTGGATACCATCCTGCTCAAGGCGCTGCAGAAGGAGCCGGCGCAGCGCTACGCATCGGTGGAGGCGCTGGCGCAGGACCTGCAGCGCTTCCTGGAAGGGCGGCCGATCCACGCGCGCCCGCAGCGCCCGTTGTACCGCCTGCGCAAGTACCTGGGGCGGCACCGCTGGGGCGTGGCGCTGGCTGCGGTGGCGGTGCTGGCGCTGGCGGCGCTGGCGGCGCTGGCGGTGTGGCAGATGCAACAGGCACGGCGCGAGATCGCGCGTGCGCAGGCCATGCAGGATTTCACCATCGGCCTGTTCGACCGTGCCGCCAGCGTGCGCCATGGCAGCTTTGATGTGCGCCAGCTGCTTGCCACCGGGCAACAGCGTGGCGAGGCGGAACTGGCCGACCAGCCGCTGCCCTTGGCCAACCTTGAAGGGGTGATCGGCCGGCTGCGGATCGGCATCGGCGATTACGCGCTGGCGCTCGAAACCCTGGACCGGCAGCGTGCGCTGCTGCAGCAGGTCAAGGAGGTGCCACCCGCGCTGCAGCTGGAAGCGGTCACCCAACGTGGCCGCGCGCTGCGCATGCTGGGCCGCTCACGCGAGTGCGTGGCGCACATGGCGCCGGTGCAGGCGCTGGCCACCGAACAGCGCCAGGCAATGCCGTCGATCGTGGCCGAGTTCCACGCCCAGCTGGGCCGCTGCCAGCAGTTGCTCGGCTACCGCGATGAAGCGCGCGAAGCGTTTGAACGTGCACTGGCACTTCGCCGCGACATCACCCACGACGCCACCGGCATGGCTGAAAGCCTGGTGGACCTGGCGGCGCTGGAAAACGACGATGGCAATGCACAGGGCGCGCTGGCCGGCTACCGCCAGGCCTTGGCGCTGTTGCAGGTCCGCACCAGCGACCGCCACCCGCAGCTGATCACCCTGCAGCGCCTGCTGGGCGAGACGCTGGCCGCGCAGGGTGATCTGGATGCCGCCGCCCAGGCCCTGCAGGAGGCCGCCGCCGCTGCGGTGACGCTGTACGGCGCCGACCACCCCGAAACGCTGACGATCCGCCGCCTGCGCGCCACGCTGGCGCTGCAGCGCGGCGACCTTGCAGGAGCCGAAGCCGCCCTGCAGCAGGTGCACCGGCTCACCCGCAAGGCGTTGGGCGAGCAGCACCGCGACACTGGCCAGACCTGGCATGCGCTTGGCCGTTCGGCACTCGAACGGGGCGATGCGGCGGCGGCGGTGGATGCATTCGGCAGGGCGGTGGCGATCTGGCGCCAGCCCGACTGTATCGGGCTGCTGCCGCAGGGCCTGTACGACTACGGAAACGCGCTCGCGGAGGTCGGCCGCTGGCAGGATGCACTGGCCGCCTTCCACGAGGGCAGGCAATGGCAGGCCGCCCAGCGTGGCGATGATGACCCTGAGGTGCAGCGCGGCGACCGGCGCATGGCCGAGATCATCGGCGAGCACGTCGACCCCTGGCAGGCCGGCGACCGTCTCGCAAGGCTGATGCGCCAGCCCGCGCGCGGCGGACCGGAGGCGCGCCTGCAGCAGCAGGCGGTACAGCTGGCCTGGGGGCGCAATCTGATGCGGATGGACCAGCCGGTGGAGGCGCAGCTTGCACTGCAGCCGCTCACCCAGGGCGGGGCACTGGACCCTCGCAGCGTCAACCTGCGCTGGCTGGCACGGTCCGCGCTGGGCGAGCTGGGCTGCACGCAGGCACCCGCTCGCGGGCGCGAGGCGCTGGCGCAGCTGCAGGCCGAGGTGCGCGCGCAGCGCCCGCAGGGGGGGCGCATTCCACGTCAGATTGCGCAGGCGTTGAGCGCCTGTGGCAGCAAGACCCTGCAGGCGCGCGCCGGCAAGCCTGAACGCGATCCGCGCGCCACAGCGGCGAATTAACGTCCACGTGCCTATGATGGCCGACCCTTTCCTGCCCATCGCTGCCTGCATGCAACGACGCGACTTCATCCGCAACGCCTCCCTGGCCCTTGCCGCCATTGGTTTTCCCGCGCTGCCGGCCTGTGCCGCGCAGGGCAGCCAGGTGGGCCTGCGCCGGCTGGGCCAGCCGCAACCGTTCGATTTCGCCTCCCTCAAGGGTCAGGCGCGCGCGCTGTCCGAGGCCGCCTACAAAAGCCACCGGCGGACCTTGCCGGGACCGTTGGAGGCGCTGGACTGGGACCAGTATCAGTCGATCCGCTACCGCCAGGACCACGCACTGTGGGCCGACCAGCCCGGTCGCTTCCAGGCCAAGTTCTTCCACCTGGGCCTGTACTTCCATTCACCGGTGCGCATGTTCGACGTCGTTGACGGCAAGGCGCAGGAACTGGCCTATGACCCGGCCGCGTTCGATTACGGCAAGAGCGGGCTGAAGAACGGCCACCTGCCGGCTGATCTGGGTTTTGCCGGGTTCCGGCTCAACACCCGTGCCGACACCGACCGCGATTTTGCCGCCTTCCTGGGCGCCAGCTACTTCCGCGCGGTGGGCAAGGAGGGCCAGTACGGCCAGTCCGCCCGCGGCCTGGCGATCGACACCGGCATGGACCGCCCGGAAGAATTCCCCGATTTCATCGCCTACTTCCTGGAACAGCCGGCCGCCGACTCCAACACCCTGGTGGTGTACGCGCTGCTGGATTCGCCCAGCGTGGCCGGCGCCTACCGCTTCGCCATCACCAACGGCGATGTGCTGCTGATGGACGTGGACGTGGCGCTGTATCCGCGCAAGGCCATCGAACGGCTTGGCATCGCGCCGTGCACCAGCATGTACCAGGTCGGCGAGAACGACCGCCGTATGGCCTGGGACTGGCGCCCGGAGATCCACGACACCGACGGCCTGTCGATGTGGAACGGCGCGGGCGAGTGGATCTGGCGCCCGCTGTCCAACCCGCGCCAGCTGCGCTTCAACATGTTCGTGGACAACAACCCGAGGGGCTTTGGCCTGCTGCAGCGCGACCGCAGCTTCGACCACTACCAGGACGACGGCGTGTTCTACGAGAAGCGCCCTTGCCTGTGGGTGGAACCGAAGGGGCAGTGGGGCAGGGGCTCGGTGCAGCTGGTGGAAATTCCCACGGTGGACGAGACCTTCGACAACATCGTGGCGTTCTGGAACCCGGAAGCCAAGCCGCAGCCGGGCCAGGAAATGCTGCTGGGCTACCGCCTGTACTGGGGCGCCGAGCCGCCCGCGCGCCCGCCGCTGGCCCAGTGCGTGGCCACCCGCACCGGCCTGGGCGGGGTGATCGGCAAGAAGCGCGAGTATTTCTCTTGGCGCTTCGCCGTGGATTTCCAGGGCGGCGAACTGGCGGCGCTGATCGACAAGGGCGAAGTGGAGGCGGTGGTACAGGCCAGCCGCGGCCGCACCGAGATCGTTTCGGCGCGACCGCTGCGCGAGATCAAGGGCTACCGCGCCATGTTCGATCTGGTGCCGCCGGATGACAGCACCGAGCAGATCGACATCCGCCTGTACCTGCGCAGCGGTGGCAAGACCCTGACGGAAACCTGGCTGTACCAATACTCCCCGCCGCCGCCGGGGGCGCCGGAACGCACGCTCTATTGATCAGAGCGGAAGGGATGCCTGCAACGGCTCGATCCGGCCTTCGCCGCGCGTGATCTTCTTGAACTCCGCGCGGCTGACCGAGACGTAGCGTTCGTTGCCGCCGATCTCCACCTGCGGGCCGTCCTGCACCGCGTGGCCGTGTTCGTCCACGCGCACGGTCATGGTGGCCTTCTTGCCGCTGTGGCAGATGGTCTTGATCTCCTGCATCTCGTCGGCCCAGGCCAGCAGGTACTGGCTGCCTTCGAACAGCTCGCCGCGGAAATCGGTGCGCAGCCCGTAGCACAGCACCGGAATGCGCAGCTGGTCGACCACTTCGCTGAGCTGCCAGACCTGGCTGCGGCTGAGGAATTGCGCCTCGTCCACCAGCACGCAGCCCAACGGTCCGTGGCTGGCGATGTCGGCCCGGATCAGCTGTTCCAGGTCGGTATTGCGGTCGAAGGCGATGCCGTCGGCTTTGAGCCCGATCCGTGAGGCCACCACGCCGCGCCCGGCCCGGTCGTCCAGGCGCGGGGTGAGGATGGCCACGCGCATGCCGCGCTCGCGGTAGTTGTGCGCCGACTGCAGCAGCGTGGTGGTCTTGCCGGCGTTCATTGCCGAATAATAGAAATAGAGCTTGGCCATCGGGCCATTCTAATCCGCACCCCGGCCCGGCCGCTGGATCGTGAACCGGTTCACCGACCAGGACCCCGGGCGCGCGCCATACTCGCCGCCCAAGCCGGCCGTCGGGACGGCCGCCCGTTACAATGCGGCACCCACGGAGAAGGCATGCACGGTCTCAATCCCCCCCAACGCGCGGCAGTCCTGCACTGCGAAGGTCCCCTGCTGGTACTGGCCGGCGCGGGCAGCGGCAAGACGCGCGTGATCGTGGAAAAGATCGCCCAGCTGATCAGCACCCGGCGTTACCCGGCCAAGCGCATCGCGGCGATCACCTTCACCAACAAATCCGCCAAGGAAATGCGCGAGCGCGTGGCCAAGCGACTGCAGGGCGGCGACGCCGAAGACGTGACCATCTGCACCTTCCATGCGCTGGGCCTGAAATTCCTGCAGATCGAGCATGCCGCGGTGGGCCTCAAGCGCGGCTTTTCGATCTTCGACGCCGACGATTCCACCTCGCAGGTGAAAGACCTGATGTACGGCGCCAAGCCGGACGACATCGAGGACGTGAAGAACCTCATTTCGCGTGCGAAGAACGCCGGGTTGTCGCCCGAACAGGCCATGGCCGAAGCACGCAGCAACCGCGAGAAGGAAGCGGCCAGCGTCTACGAGCGCTACCAGCTGCGCCTGACCGCGTTCAACGCGGTGGATTTCGACGACCTGATCCGCCTGCCGGTGCAGGTGCTGGAAGAGAACCCGGAGATTGCGCTGGCGTGGCGCGAACGCATCGGCTACCTGCTGGTGGACGAATGCCAGGACACCAACGATGCGCAGTACCGGCTGCTCAAGCAGCTGGCCGGCAGCGCGGGGAACTTCACCTGCGTGGGCGACGATGATCAGTCCATCTACGCCTGGCGTGGTGCCAACCCGGAAAACCTGCAGCAGATGGCGCGCGATTACCCGGCGCTTGAAATCATCAAGCTGGAGCAGAACTACCGCTGCTCCAACCGCGTGCTGCGCGCGGCCAACGCGCTGATCGCCAACAACCCGCACGAACACCTGAAGAAGCTGTGGAGCGACCAGGCCGACGGCGAACGCATCCGCGTGTGGGAGTGCCGCAACAGCGAGCACGAGGCGGAGAAGGTCGCCGCTGAGATTTCCTACCTCGCCACGTCAAAGCAGATTCCGTGGAGCGATTTCTGCATCCTGTTCCGCGGTAACTTCCAGTCGCGCCCGCTGGAGAAGGCACTGCAGCTGGTGCGTGCGCCGTACCACATCACAGGTGGTACCGCGTTCCTGGAACGGCAGGAGGTCAAGGACACGCTGGCGTGGCTGCGCCTGCTGGTGAATCCCGATGACGATACGGCCTTCATGCGCGCGGTGCAGTCGCCCAAGCGCGAAGTTGGCGCCGGCACCTTGGCCAAGCTGGCCGAGCTGGCGTCGGAAAAAGAGCTGCCGATGGCGCACGCGGCCGAAGCGATCGGCGCCCTGTCGCAACTCCCGCCGCGCGCGGCCAACAGTCTGAGCCGTTTCACCGACATACTGCGCGACCTGCGCGCGGACATGCCCAAACTCAGCTCGGGCGACCTGGTGCGCAAGCTGGTGAAAGATTCCGGGCTGGTGTCCGAGCTGCGTGGCGCGTGCAAGGAAGAATCGGTGTACCAGCGCCGCCTGGGCAATCTGGAAGAGCTGGCGCAGTGGTTTGAAGGCGGTCCGCGCGGCGCGAGCACCGCCGACCTGGCCGCGCAGCTGGCGCTGCTGTCGCGCAACGACAAGGATGACGGCGGCAACCAGGTGCGCATGATGACCCTGCACGCCTCCAAGGGCCTGGAATTCCCCTATGTATTCATCGTCGGCTGCGAGGATGGCGTGCTCCCGCACCAGGTGAGTCTGGACGAAGGCAACCTGCAGGAAGAGCGACGCCTGCTGTACGTTGGCATCACCCGCGCCAAGGTGCAGCTGTGGATGAGCTACAGCAAGCTCACCCGCAAGTTCGGCGAGCACGTGCGGCTCAAGCCCAGTCGCTTCTTCGAGGAGATCCCCGCGGAGGAAATGCAGCGCGACGGCGCCGACCCGGTGGCTGATGCGGCGCGCAAGAAGGAGCGTGCCAGCGCCGGCCTGGCGGCGATCGAAGCGTTGTTCGACTGAGTCGATCGGCCGCACAATCGGCCCATTCCTGCCTGCGAGGGGTTCCATGTCCGCCGTGATCCAGACCGACCGCCTGCACCTGCGCCTGATCGATCCCGACCATGATGCGGCCGATATGCTGGCGCTGCTCAACGAGCCCGGCTTCATCCGGCATATCGCCGACCGTGGCGTGCGCACGCTCGCACAGGCGCGCGATTACACCGCCGAACGCGTGCTCGGCAGTTACACGCTCAACGGGTTCGGCATGTACGCCATCATCCGCCGCAGCGACGGCGCGTGGCTGGGCAATGCCGGGCTGGTGCGCCGCGATGGCCTGCCCGCGCCGGATGTGGGCTATGCGCTGCTGGCCCGGTACGAAGGCCATGGCTACGCATTCGAGGCCGCGCGCGGTGTGATGCATTACGCGCGTGACGTTCTGGGCCACCCCGATCTGTACGGCATCGTCGCCCCGGAAAACCTGCGTTCGGCCGCGCTGCTGCGCAAGCTGGGCATGGAAGACCGTGGCGATGTGCGCCTGCCGGCGCCGCGCGATGAAGACGTGCTGCTGCTGTTCGCCACGCCCGGCGCCCCAGCCGTAACAGGGGCATGATCGCCTGAGGTCGCAGCGCCACGCCCTGCGTGGCTGCCGTTACCCGCCCAGCTGAGCGCGCAGTTCCGCCAGTTGTTGCTGCAACGCGACCACCGTCGTTTCCAGCTCCTGTACCCGCGCTTCCAGCGCGGCGTTGCCACCGCCGCTGGACGGCGCTGATCTGTACTGCTCCGCCAACGCCTGCACATCCACCGGGCCAGCCAGCAGGTGCATGTAACGGTCCTCGCGCTGGCCGCCGGCGCGCGGCAGCTGCACGGCCAGGCCGCGCTGGATCATGCGCTCGACGTGGTGGCGCAGCTCATCGGCATCCTGGAACTGGAACAGGCGCTCGCTGCGGGTCAGCAGCTCGTTCACGGTCTGCGGGCCGCGCAACAGCAGTAGGCCCAGGATGGCCAGCTGCTGGCGGGTCAGGTCCAGTGCGCTGCCGGCACGGTGCTCGTAGCGCTCGGCGCGAGAGGAGAACTGCTGGCGGGCCAGGCCCAGGGTTTCCAGCTGGCGCAGCGCGTGGTGCACATCGCCGGCCGACAGCTGCAGCACCGGCTCGCGGGCGGTCTTCTGGTTGGCGGCCACCTGGGTGGCGTTGACCGTGAGCGGGTAGGCGTCCGGGGTGGTCGCTTCCTTCTCGATCAGGCAGCCCAGGGCACGGGCCTGGGCCGCGTTGAGCACGGGCAGGGCAGGGGTCTGGATGTCATCGGTCATGTCGCGCTCCGGGTGTTTCTGGGGCGTGCAGCATAGCCGAGCCCTGCGACCGGCATGAACCGCGGCGGGCAAGCCGGTAAACTGGCGCCACTCAGTACTGGTGATTCCCATGCGTCGTACCGCTGTTTCCCTGTCCGTGCTTGCCTGTGCCGTGATGGCACTGGGTGCGTGCAAGCGCACCGAAACCCCTGCCGAAGCCGCTGCCCCGGCCCCTGCTGCCGCCGCTGCGGCGCCTGCCGCGAAGGGCGACGCAGCCGTGGCCGCCAACGACAACCTCAATGCCGTGCTGTGGATGCAGCGTTCGCAGGAATACCGGGCGATCACCGAGCAGACCTACCGCGCCGCCGCCGACCACCTGGACAAGGCGTTGAAGGAAGCCAACTGGGATGCGCTCGTGCCCGAAGAGCGCGGCAATGCCGCCAAGGGCCTGAAGCCGGCCGTGGTGCTGGACGTGGATGAAACCGTGCTGGACAACTCGCCCTACCAGGCCCGCCTGGTCCGCGACGGCGGCGAGTACGACGAACTGAGCTGGGACCAGTGGGTGGCCGAAAAGAAGGCCAAGGCCATTCCAGGCGTGGTCGATTTCGCGAAGGCGGCCAACGCCAAGGGCGTCACCCTGTTGTACATCTCCAACCGCGCCGTGCACCTGAAGGAGGCCACCCTGGCCAACCTGCGTGCCGAAGGCCTGCCGGTGGCCGATGACAGCGTGTTCCTGGGCCTGGGCACGGTGGTGAAGGACTGCGAGCAGGCCGGCAGCGAAAAGAACTGCCGCCGCCGCCTGGCCGGGCAGAACTACCGCGTGCTGATGCAGTTCGGCGACCAGCTGGGCGATTTCGTGGAAGTCACCGCCAACACCAACGACGGCCGCGACGCGCTGCTGCAGCAGTACCACGACTGGTTCGGCGAACGCTGGTGGATGCTGCCCAACCCGACCTACGGTGGCTTCGAGCCGGCCCAGTTCAACAACGACTACAGCCAGTCGCGCCAGGCCCGTCATGACGCCAAGCGCGCTGCGCTGGACTACGCGCCGTGAGCCGGGCCCCGCTGCCGCTGCGCGATGACGAACGCCTGATCTTCGCGCTCGACGTGCCGGGCCGCGAGGACGCGCTGGCCTGGGTGGACCGGCTGGGCGACGCGGTTTCCTTCTACAAGATCGGCATGGAGCTGCTGGCCTCGGGCGAGTACTTCGAGGTGCTCGATGCGCTGGCCGCGCGCGACAAGCGCGTGTTCGTGGACCTGAAGTTCTTCGACATCCCGGCCACCGCCGCAGCGGTGATCCGCCGGCTGTCGCAGTGGCCGGTGAGCTACGCCACCATCCACGGCTGGCACCCGGCCATGATGGAGGCCTGCGCGGCCGCCAACAGCAGCGACATGCGCCTGCTGGCGGTGACCGTGCTGACCTCGATGGGGCGCGATGACCTGCGCGGCATGGGCATCGACCGCGAGCCGGTGGAGGTGGTGGTGGAGCGCGCGCTGGCCGCCCAGGCCGCCGGCATCGACGGGGTGATCGCCTCCGGCCAGGAAGCCGGCCCGATCCGCGTCGCCACCGGCGCCGGATTTTCGATCGTGTGCCCGGGCATCCGTCCCGGCGGCCCGGTCGGCGATGACCAGAAGCGCACCGTGGGCGTGGCCCAGGCCTTCGCCGACGGCGCCGATGCCATCGTGGTCGGTCGCCCGATCCGCCTGGCCGCCGACCCGCGCGCGGCCGCGCTGGCGATCCAGGACGAAATCCGCAGCGCCCGCCGCGGCGTGATGTAAGGGTTGCACGCACCGGGATGGAACTGCATCCCGGTGTATTGTTGCGCCCGTTCGCATAAACGGATCCATCAATCGTTGCTGCCGCTGAAACGCGACCGGCCACGCAGTTGACCCCCCTTCTTTGCCGTCGAATCGACCTGGCACGCGCCCCGGCGCCGTGCCTGTCGTTTCCACTTTTCCGCAAAGGAGTTGCTGCATGCGTACCTGTTCCCGGCCGGCCTGGATGTTCGGCCTGATCCTCTCTGCTGTTTCTCTTCCCGCGCTGGCCCAGCCCGGACCAGACAGCGTTCCCCGCATCATCGGTGGGGTCGACGCCGAACCCGGCCAGTATCCGTTCATGGCGAGCCTGCAGCGGCTGGGCCGCGGCGATTCGGACCACGCCCGGCACGGCTGCGGCGGCACCCTGATCTCGCCCTCGTGGGTGCTTACCGCCGCGCACTGCGTAGAGGGGCTGCGGCCAGCAGGCCTGGCGGTCCTGGTCGGGCAGACCGAGCTGAAAACCACGCCGCGCCGCCGCGTGTCCAACGTCAAGGCGATCCATGTGCATCCGGCGTTCGACGAGCGCGACCTGGTCAATGACGTGGCGCTGATCCAGCTCAAGCGGCCGGTACCCAAGGCCGAGCCGGCCGAGGTGATGCTGGGCCGGGACGGCGCGTACCTGCGACCTGGCCGCGACTTCACGGTGATCGGCTGGGGTGTCACCGAATTTCCCGGGGAGGCGCTGCCGACCACCCTGCAGACGGTGCTGACCCCGTTCGTTTCGTTCGCCGCGTGCCAGCAGGCCTACCCGAACCTGCAGGCCGGCACGGTGATCTGCGCCGGCGCCGAGGGCATCGACAGCTGCAGTGGTGACTCCGGTGGGCCGCTGCTGGTGCGCCGGAAGCAGGCCTGGACAGTACTGGGCACGGTCAGCTGGGGGGAAGGCTGTGCGCTGCCGGGGCGTCCCGGGGTATATGCGCGGTTGTCGCAGGGCTATGTGCGCGACTTCATCCAGGCCACCTGGATGCGCGACTGATATCCAGTAGAAACAAGGGCTTGCGCCCATCCTGCCGGCGTGGCGGGCAGGATGGGTTGCCGCTGCGGGGGCGCAGGCCGCAAGATGCGGACCGGTCCGGGGAAGTCCGAATTCATGTCCATGCCGTTGATGACAGGGCGCTACCGACCCTGGGTGATGTCGCTGTCGCTGTGCGGCCTGCTGCTGGTGGGGGCGTGCAAGCGCGACACGATCGACCCGGACGCACCCGCCGCCGAGCCGGTAGCCGCGCTGCAGCAGATCGCCCAAAACCTGGCCGACAACGACCTGGTGGGGTACGCCCGCGCGTCGGTGCCGCCGGCCCAGTACAACCGCCTGCGGGTGGCCTGGAGCGACGGGCACAGCCGCTGGCCGTTGACCGACCTGCCACTGGACGGCCAGCTGCTGCCGATGCTGGCGGCGCTGTCCGCGCCGGACGCGCCCAAGCGCCTCCAACGCTCCTTCGATACCCAGATTGCCGGCCAGGCCGCCGGAGTGCGCCAGGCAGCCCATTCGATGGGGCTGTTCGGCGTGCAGTACCTGCGCAACCAGGCCGACTACAGCGAGGACGAGCGGGCGCACTACAGCCAGGTAGTGGATGCACTGAGCCGCTGGGCTGCCGCCGCGCCGCTGACCGACCGGCAGCGGGCGAAGACCACCATCACCCTGTTGACCGCCACCGCGCGCACCGCCGGGCTGTCCACCGACGCCGAGCTGCAGGCGGCCGGCATGGAGGGGAGCCTGCGCCGGCTGGGGCCGTTCGCCAAGGCGCTGAAGACCGCGCTGGCCAGTTATGGGCTGTCGCTCGACGCGGCCATGACCGGGCTGCGCGGCGAGCTGGTGTCGCAGCAGGGCGACACCGCCCTGCTGCGGATCCAGTACCCGTTGGCCGGTGAACAGATCGAAGCCCAGGTGCGCATGACCCGCCGCGACGGCCACTGGTATCTGGCACGCACCCTGGAAGAGACCGACGCACTGCTCAAGGCGGCAGACGAGGCGGTGGCCGCGCAAGCTGAACATGACGCGCAGCGGGCAGCTGAAGCAGAGGCCGCCGCGCAGGTCAAGGACGGTGCTTCTGCACCGGCTAAGCCATAATGAAGCCGATGCCGAACCAGAATCCCCTGCCTTTCCCCGGCGAAGAGCCGCCCAAGACGCCGGACGCCCCGTCCGCGTCGCCCGACACCGTGCCCGGCGCGGACGCCCCGGCCGCGGGCGCAACCGACCCGGCGGCGATCGTGCCCAGCCCGGTCAGCGCGGCGGCCCGCACCTCGTTCGGGCGCCGCCCGTGGTGGGCCCGTCTGCTGGGCCGCCTGGTCGAACCCTGGCTGTCGCTGAAGATCGAACCCGAACAGCCCGGCCAGTACGATGACGGCCGCCCGGTGGTCTACGTGCTGGAAGACTACGGTCTGTCCAACGCGCTGATCCTGGACAAGGCCTGCCGGGAAGCCGGCCTGCCCTCGCCGCTGGTCCCCATCGCCGGCGACCCGACCGGGCGCCGGCGCGCATACCTGGCGCTGTCGCGGCGGAGCAGCAGCAACTCGCTGATTCCCGAGCAGCGCGGCGCCAAGACCCATTCCGATTCACTGGCCAAGGTGCTGCAGGCCCATCGCGCGCGCGGCGAGCTGGACGTGAACCTGGTGCCGGTGTCGATCTTTGTCGGCCGCGCGCCGGACAAGCAGAGCGGCTGGTTTGCGGTGCTGTTCTCGGAAAACTGGGCGCTGGTGGGGCGTTTCCGCCGCCTGCTGGCGGTGCTGCTCAACGGTCGCAGCACCATTGTGCGGTTCGCCCCGCCGATATCGCTGCGCGCCACCGTGGACGAAGGGCTGGACCCCGAGCGCACGGTGCGCAAGCTGCAGCGCGTGCTGCGTACCCACTTCCGCCGTATCCGCGAATCGGTGATCGGCCCGGACCTGTCCACCCGCCGCCTGCTGGTGGACAAGGTGCTGGAGGCCGACACCGTCCGCGAAGCCATCGCCTCGCAGGCCAAGCGTGACAACACCAAGCCTGCCGATGCCTGGAAAAAGGCGCATGCCTATGCCTGGGAAATCGCCGCGGACTACTCCAGCCCGGTGGTGCGATCGGCCAGCTTCATGCTCAGCCACGTGTGGAACCGCATCTACGCCGGCGTGCTGGTGCACCACCTGGACAAGTTCAAGGCCGCCGCGCCGGGCCATGAAGTGGTCTACGTGCCCAGCCATCGCAGCCACATGGATTACCTGCTGCTGTCTTACCTGCTGTACGACCGCGGCATCGTGCCGCCGCACATTGTCGCCGGCATCAACCTCAACCTGCCGGTGGTGGGTACCCTGCTGCGCAAGGGCGGTGCATTCTTCATCCGCCGCTCGATCCGCGGCAACGCGCTGTATTCGGCAGTGCTGAGCGAGTACGTGGCGCAGCTGGTGGCCGGTGGCTATTCGATCGAGTACTTCGTCGAGGGTGGCCGTTCGCGTACCGGGCGCCTGCTGCAGCCCAAGGGCGGCATGATCTCGATGACGCTGCGCGCCTTCCTGCGCCAGCCGCGCAAGCCAGTGCTGTTCCAGCCGGTCTACATCGGCTATGAAAAGCTGATGGAAGGCGGCAGCTATCTGGACGAACTGTCCGGACGGCCGAAGGAAAAGGAATCGATCTGGCAGCTGCTGTGGTCGATCCCCAAGGTGCTCAAGCAGAACTACGGCCAGGTGGTGGTGAACTTCGGTGAGCCGATCGCGCTCAACGACGTGCTGGCCCGCCAGGCACCGGAGTGGGACGGGGCACCGGTAGGCGAGGACGAGAAGCCATCATGGCTGTCGGGCACGGTGGACCATCTGGCCGAACGCATCCAGGTGCACATCAACGGCGCGGCCGACGTGAACCCGATCAACCTGCTGGCGCTGGCGCTGCTGTCCACGCCCAAGCACGCGATGGGCGAGGCGGACCTGATCGCGCAGATCGAGCTGTGCAAGACCCTGCTGGTGGAAATGCCGTATTCGGATCGGGTCACGGTCACGCCGCACTCGCCGGAGCGGATCATCGCCCACGCCGAGGAAATCAACGTACTGACCCGGGTCAAGCACCCGCTGGGCGATGTGCTCAGCGTCAGTGGCGATACCGCGGTGCTGCTCAGCTACTTCCGCAACAACGTCATCCACCTGTTCACCGCTTCCTCGTGGGTGGCGTGCTGCTTCCAGAACAACCGCCGCATGAGCCGCACCGGCCTGGTGCAGCTGGGCCGTACCGTGTACCCGTTCCTGCAGGCCGAGCTGTTCCTGCCCTGGACCGAGGACGAGTTCGCCCAGCGCATCGAGCAGACCATCGCGGTGTTCGTTCGCGAGGGCCTGCTGCAGAACGTCAATGATGACGACGGCGGCATCCTGGCGCGCAACACCGGGCAGACCGACGAGGTGTTCCGCCTGCGTGCGATTGGCCATTCACTGCAGCAGGCGTTCGAGCGTTACTACATCGCCATTTCGGTGCTGGTCAAGAACGGCCCGGGCACGCTCGGCGCGGCCGAACTGGAAAGCCTGTGCCAGCAGGCCGCGCAGCGCCTGAGCCTGCTCTACGCTCCGGCGGCACCGGAGTTCTTCGACCGCACCCTGTTCCGCGGCTTCATCCAGAAGATGCGCGAGCTGCGCCTGGTGTGGCCGGACGAGAACAGCAAGCTGCTGTTCGACGAACGCCTGGACCTGTGGGCCAAGGATGCCAAGTTCATCCTGGGTCGCGAGCTGCGCCACACCATCGAACGCGTCAGTCCCGAAGCGGCAAAACCGGAAGAACCGGTGGCCGCGGATTGACCGCGGGTGACGACCAACGGTCGTCACCTGCCGGTGCGGCAATGGGCAGGTGACGACCGCGGGTCGGCACGCGTCACGCCGGCTCGTCCGGAATCAACATGTCCTCCAGCTTCGCGATGCGGTCCTTGAGCTGCAGCTTGCGCCGCTTCAGGCGCTTGGCCTCCAGCTCATCCTCGCCGTTGGCGGCCATGCGCTGGATCTCTTCATCCAGCGTGCGATGTTCCTGCCGAAGGTCGGCAAGCAGGGCGCTGATCTGTTCGGGCGTCAAGGTATCCACAGGGGTTGAGCATACACACCCGGCATGACGCCCGGGAGTGAACGCAGTCACTTCCCCGCACCGATGGCGACCAGTGCGAGCCGGTAGAATGTTCGGATGCCTGCCGTCCTGCCCCTGCCCGATCCGCTTCCCCGCGCCCCGCGCACGGACGCGGCCGCGCAGGACAAACTGGCGCGCAGGTTGCGCCGCCAGGTGGGCCAGGCGATCGCCGACTTCGGCATGATCGAGGATGGCGACCGCATCATGGTCTGCCTGTCCGGCGGCAAGGACAGCTACACCCTGCTGGACGTGCTGCTGCAGCTGCAGAAAAGGGCGCCGGTGGCCTTCGAACTGGTGGCGGTGAACCTGGACCAGAAACAGCCGGGCTTCCCCGAACACGTGCTGCCGGAGTACCTGGCCTCGATCGGCGTGGCCTACCAGATCATCGAACAGGACACCTATTCGGTGGTCAGCCGGGTGATTCCCGAAGGTCGCACGATGTGCTCGCTGTGTTCGCGGCTGCGTCGCGGTGCGCTGTACCGGCACGCGGCGGAAAACGGCTTCAGCAAGATCGCACTCGGCCACCACCGCGACGACAGCGTAGCCACGTTCTTCCTCAACCTGTTCCACCACGCCAAGCTCTCGGCGATGCCGCCCAAGCTGCGCAGCGATGACGGCCGGCATGTAGTAATCCGCCCGCTGGCCTATGTGAGCGAGCGGGACATCGCACAGCATGCGCAGGCGCGCGGCTTCCCGATCATTCCGTGCACGCTGTGCGGCAGCCAGGACAACCTGCAGCGCCGCCAGGTGGCGCAGATGCTGCAGCAGTGGGAGGATCAGCACCCCGGGCGGATTGACCAGATCGCACGCGCGCTGGGCAACATCCACCCGTCGCAGCTGGCCGACCCGGCCCTGTTCGATTTCATGGCGCTGGGCCGCACCGCGGTCGCGCCCAGCCCGCCGTCGGCCTGGACCGACGGCACCCCCTGACCTTCCCTTCCACGCCTTCCCATCCGGATTTCCATGTTCTTTCGCAACCTGACGCTGTTCCGCTTCCCGACTGCCACTGATTTCTCCGAAGTCGACACCCTGCTGCCGCAGGTGCTGCTCAAGCCGGTGGGCCCGCTCGAAATGAGTTCACGTGGCTTCATCTCCCCGTTCGGCCGTGAGGAAAAGGCCGTGTTCTCGCACCGCGTCGGCGACGCGCTGTGGCTGACCGTAGGCGGTGAGGACAAGATCCTGCCGGGCGCGGTGGTCAACGATCTGCTGGCCCGCAAGCTGGAAGAGATCGAAGAGAAGGAGGGGCGCAAGCCCGGCGGGCGCGAGCGCAAGCGCCTGAAGGACGACCTGCTGCATGAGCTGATGCCGCGTGCCTTCGTGAAGAGCTCGCGCACTGACGCGCTGATCGACCTGACCCACGGCTATGTGGCGGTGGACTGCTCGAGCAGCAAGAAGGGCGAGAACATGATGTCCGACATCCGTGGCCTGCTCGGCAGCTTCCCGGCCATGCCGCTGAACGCTGAAGTGGCGCCGCGCTCGATCCTGACCGGCTGGATCGCCGGCGAGCCGCTCCCGACCGGACTGAGCCTGGGCGAAGAGTGCGAGATGAAGGACCCGGCCGAGGGCGGTGCGGTGGTCAAGTGCCAGCACCAGGAACTGCGCTGCGACGAGATCGACAAGCACCTGGACGCCGGCAAGCAGGTGACCAAGCTGGCCCTGGTGTTCGAGGACAACCTGTCCTTCGTGCTGGGCGACGACCTGATCGTGCGCAAGCTGAAGTTCCTGGACGGCGCCCTGGACCAGCTCGAGCACGCCGACGAAGACGGCCGCCGCGCCGAGCTGGACGCCCGTTTCGCCCTGCAGAGCGGCGAAGTGCGCCGCCTGTTCCTGCTGCTGGAAGAGGCCTTCAAGCTGAGCAAGGCCGACTGAGGCACCGGGCGGGGCCCGCAGTCATGTGCGGGCCGCTGCCGGCGCTATGCTGTAGCCATGCCCGGATTCCTCCGCCGCCTGATCTCCCCGGCCGTTGCCCCCACGTTGCAGCGCGACACCGTTCGCCTGCGCCTGGAGGATGCCGAGATCGACGTGCTGCGCGTGCGCGATCCGCGTGCGCGCCGGATCAAGCTCAGCGTGGACGAGCGTGGCGTACGGCTGACCCTGCCGCCGCGCGCCAGCTTGCTGATGGGCGAGCGTTTCCTGGAAGAGCACCGCGGTTGGCTGTCCTCGCAGCTGCGCAATTACCAGGCCCAGAACCTGCCGCCGCCGCTGGTGATCGGCGAGCCCGGGGTGCTGCCGCTGCGCGGCGAACTGCTGCCAGTGCGGTGGGATGCCGGACGCTATGCGCGCCTGGTGCTCGACGATACTGGCGTGTGCATGCACCTGCCGGCGCGCGCTACAGATACGACCGTGAAGCGTGCGCTGCGCGAATTCTACGAAGCGCAGACCCGCGCCGATGTCGGCCAGTGGCTGCCGCGCTACCTGCCCGGCCTGCCGCGCGCACCGGCGCGCCTGCGGCTGAAGGTAATGTCCTCGCAATGGGGCTCGTTGGCCCCCGATGGCAGCATGGCGCTGGACCTGGCGCTGGTGCTGGGGCGGCCGTCGGCGTTCGAGTACGTGCTGGTGCATGAGCTCTGCCATCTGATCCAGGCCAATCATTCGCCGGCGTTCTGGGACGAAGTGGAACAGCGCTTCCCGGCCTGGCGCGAGGAGCGCGATTACTTCCAGCTGGAGGGGCGGCGGCTCAAAGCGATGCTGCGGCAGCTGCTGTAGCCCGTCGGCGGGGGAGGGCGCGCATGATTTCGCCGTGGCCAGCGATGCGTACCCACCCTGTGATCAGGGCGACGCGCGTGTGCGCAGTGTGGCCGCCTGCGCCCAGCGTGCGGCCACGCGCGGGGCGGTGATGCACACCGCCTGATCGGTCACGGTCGTGACCGCGCGCTCCAGCAGCTGGATGTCGGCTTCATGCTGGCGCGCCACGTGCGGGTCTTCGAAAAAGATCGCGCGCTGGCAGCGGCCTTCCAGCACCTGGTCGGCGATCTGCGCATCACCGCCCATCGGACCGCTCTGGTATCGGGTCACCCAGTCCTGGTCCTTCGGCCAGCCACGGCTCCAGGCCAGTTCGTTCAGGCGCTGGCCAGTGGTGCCGGTGCCCACGCGGCTGCGGAAGCGCGAGAGCAGGGCGAAATGTTCGTCGGCAAAGGCCAGCATGGCCGGCTTCATCGCATCGTGCGCGATCAGCGCCAGCGTGTGCTGCTCGAATGCATGCAGGTCATCGGCGCCGGGATCAGCGGGCAGGCCGGCGTGCACGCGTTCCACTTCGATCCAGTCGCGCGCGGTGGCCACGGTGGAGATGAAGGGCTTGCCGTGGATCACGCACTGGCGCTTGAGCGCGGTGGCTTCGGGGAACACCGAGGACGGATCGACCGGGTCCATCAGATAGATGGCCCCATCCAGCGTGCGCTCGGGCGTGCCCATGCCCACCACTTCGGCGACCAGCTTCATCAGCCCGCCCTCGCGGCCGTTCGGGTAGCGGCGCAGGGGGGCGAAATCGGGCAGGAAACCCAGCCGCCGGATGGCGTCATAGGTGCGGCCGACCGCATGCAGCTCCACGCCCAGCTCGCGCAGCCCGGTGTCGCTGGCGCGCAGCCAGCGGAACAGTGCAGCGTGTTTGTCGTGGTGGTGCAGCCGATTGGCGGCCAGGCCGATGCGCATGGGAATCATCCGAACGAGTGGGGGCATCAGCGACATTACCAGCCCTTCACGCCAATTCGTAAAAGTTGCATAGCCGGCCACTGGGGCCATAACCGACATTGACGGCTGTCACCCGGTCAATCAGGACAGCCCCTCATGCCCCTTTCCGCTTCCCGCACCGCGCCGTCGGTGCCGACGCTGGCGCACGACCGCGGCGCCCGCATCCGTACGCTGGGCCGCCTGCTGCGCCACGCTGCCCACGGCGATGCCGACGTACTGCTGGTTGGGCTGGCGCGCATGCTGGATGCGCATATCGAGTGCGACCATGCCGACGACGCCGGTAATGCCCGCATCCGCGACCAGCTGGATGAGATCCAGCTGTTGCTGGCGCTGGAGATCGAACGCGCCGGGCTACGGGCCGCCGCTTGACGCCGGCGCTACCGTGCTCCGTGGCCGGTGTCAGGCGGTGATCAGCGCTACGATCGCCGCCGCCGCATCGCGCCCTTCGGCCACGGCGGTCACCACCAGGTCCGCACCACGCACCGCGTCGCCACCGGCAAACAGGCGCGGGTGGGCAGTCTGGAACGGCAGGCGGCCCTGGCCGCCGGCCAGGATGCGGCCGTTGTGGCCCGCTTCCACGCCCTGCGCGGTCAGCCATTCCGGTGCCGTGGGCGAGAAGCCGAATGCAATGATCACCACGTCGGCTTCCAGCAGCGATTCGCTGCCCTCGATCGGCACCGCGCTGCGCCGGCCCTGCGCATCGGGCTCGCCCAGGTGGGTTTCCACCACGGTGACGCCGATTGCTTCGTCGTCGGCACCGGCCTCGATCGACAGCGGCTGGCGGTTGAACAGGAAGCGCACGCCTTCTTCGCGGGCGTTGGCCACTTCGCGGGCCGAGCCCGGCATGCTGGCTTCATCGCGGCGGTAGGCGCAGGTCACCCGGGCCGCACCCAGCCGCACCGCACTGCGCACGCAGTCCATGCCGGTATCGCCGCCGCCCAGCACCACCACGCGCTTGCCCTCCAGGTCGGGCAGGGCAAGCGTGTCTTCCCAGCCGGCAATCGGCCGGCCGTGGGCATCGCTGCCGCTGACGATGCGGCTGTTCTGGACCAGGAACGGCAACGCCGGCAGCACGTTCTTCAGATCCTGCCCGGGCAGCCCGCCGTCGGTGTAGCGGTAGGCACCGGTGCCGACGAACACCGCGTCGTAGTCGGCCAGCAGGGTTTCCAGGGTCACGTCGCGGCCGATCTCAACGCCCAGCCGGAACTGCACGCCCATGCCTTCGAGCACGTTGCGACGGCGACTGATCACCGACTTGTCCAGCTTGAAGCTGGGAATGCCGAACTGCAGCAGGCCCCCTATCTGTTCGTAGCGGTCGTACACCACCGCCTGCACGCCTGCATGCGCCAGCCGGTCGGCACAGGCCAACCCGGCCGGGCCGGCACCGATCACCGCCACCCGCTTGCCGGTGCTTTCCACCGCCGCCATGTCCGGCCGCCAGCCGGTGGCCAGCGCGGTATCGACGATGTATTTCTCCACCGCGCCGATGGTGACGGCACCGAACTCTTCCAGCGTGCAGCTGCCTTCGCACAGGCGGTCCTGCGGGCACACCCGGCCGCACACTTCCGGCAGCGGGTTGGTGGAATGGCACAGCGTGGCCGCTTCGTGGATGCGGTTTTCCTGCACCAGCTGCAGCCACTGCGGAATGGCGTTGTGCACCGGGCACTTCCAGCTGCAGTAGGGGTTGCCGCAGTCCAGGCAGCGACCGGCCTGGTACTGGGCATCTTCCTTGCCGAACTTGCCGTACAGCTCACCCCAGTCGCCGGAGGTGCGCAGCTCCACCGGAATGCGCTGCGGCATGGTCCGGGGCAGGTCGAGGAACTGGAAGGCGTGCTTGCGGCTCATGTAAGGGGCATCCAGGAAATCAGGCGGCGCGGCGCAGCGATTCGGTCAGCGATTCAATGCTGGCGGCCTTGGGTTTGACCAGCCAGAACTTGCCGACGTAATCGCGGAATTCATCGAGGATCTGCTGGGCCCAGATGCTGCCGGTGAGCTCGCGGTGGCGGCTGATCAGGGTGTGCAGGTGCTGGCGGTGGTTCTCGAACCCTTCGGCCGAAATGCGGTGGATGTCGATCAGTTCGTGGTTGTAGCGGTCCACGAAGTCGCGGTCGATATCCAGCACATAGGCCAGCCCGCCGGTGAAGCCGGCACCGAAGTTCAGACCCACCTTGCCCAGCACCAGCACGATGCCGTCGGTCATGTATTCGCAGCAGTGGTCGCCGGCGCCTTCGATGACCGCCAGCGCACCGGAGTTGCGCACGCCGAAGCGCTCGCCGGCCCGGCCGGCGGCGAACAGCTCACCGCCGGTGGCGCCGTACAGGCAGGTGTTGCCGATGATGGCGGTGTTGCGCGCTTCGAAGCGTGCGCCGCGCGGCGGGCGCACCACCAGGCGGCCGCCGGCCATGCCCTTGCCCACGTAATCGTTGGCTTCGCCTTCCACTTCCAGCTGCAGGCCGCCCACGTTGAACGCGCCGAAGCTCTGCCCGGCCGTGCCACGGAAGCGCAGCGTCAGCGGCGCATCGCTCATGCCCTGGTTGCCATGCGCGCGCGCGATGGCGCCGGACAGGCGGGTGCCGATGGAGCGGTCGGTGTTGTGGATCAGGAAACGGTGTTCGCCGCCCAGCTTGCCGGCGATGGCCGGAGCCAGCAGGCCATCCATCTGCGTGGCCAGGCTGTCGGGTGATTCGTACAGGCGCTGCGCGGCACAGTGGCTGCCGCCGTACCGGGCCGGGTCGAGCAGGCGCGATAGATCCACCTTGACGCCCGGGCGCGGGGCGATCTCCAACTGCTGCAGCAGGTCGGTGCGGCCCACGATCTCGTCCAGCGAGCGCACGCCCAGGTAGGACAGCCAGCCGCGCACTTCCTCGGCCAGCAGCCGGAAGAAATTCTCCACGCGCTCGGGCAGGCCGGTGAAGTACTGCGCGCGCAGGCGCTCGTCCTGGGTGGCCACGCCGGTGGCGCAGTTGTTGAGATGGCAGATGCGCAGGTACTTGCAGCCCAGCACGATCATCGGCGCGGTGCCGAAGCCGAAGCTGTCCGCACCCAGCAGCGCGGCCTTGATCACGTCCAGGCCGGTCTTCAGCCCGCCGTCGGTCTGCAGCAGGGTGCGCCCGCGCAGGTCGTTGGCCACCAGCGCCTGATGCGATTCGGCCACGCCCAGCTCCCACGGCACGCCTGCGTAGCGGATCGAGCTGACCGGGCTGGCACCGGTGCCGCCATCATGGCCGGACACAGTGATCAAGTCCGCACCGGCCTTGACCACGCCGGCGGCGATGGTGCCCACGCCGGCATGCGAGACCAGCTTCACCGACACCAGCGCATCCGGGTTGACCTGCTTGAGGTCGTAGATGAGCTGGGCCAGGTCTTCGATCGAGTAGATGTCGTGGTGCGGCGGCGGCGAGATCAGGCCGATGCCCGGCTTGGCATAACGCAGCCGCGCGATGAGTTCGTTGACCTTGTGCCCGGGCAGCTGCCCGCCTTCGCCGGGCTTGGCACCCTGGGCGACCTTGATCTGCAGCACTTCGGCATTGACCAGGTATTCGGCGGTGACGCCGAAGCGGCCCGAGGCCACCTGCTTGATCTTGCTGCGCTTGTGGGTGCCGTAGCGTACCGGGTCTTCGCCACCCTCACCGGAATTGCTGCGCCCACCCAACCTGTTCATGGCGATGGCCAGCGCTTCATGCGCTTCGGGCGACAACGCACCCAGGCTGATGGCGGCGGTGTCGAAGCGGCGGAACAGGTCCTCGGCCGGCGCCACCTGTTCCAGCGGGGTCGGCGTGGGGGCGGCCTTGAGCTGCAGCAGGTCGCGCAGCGCCGACACCGGCCGCCCGTGCACCGCCTCGCAGTAACGCTGCCAATCGGCGGCATCGCCGCTGCGCGCGGCGCGCTGCAGGGTCATGACCACGTCCGGGTTGTACATGTGGTACTCGCCGCCGTGCACGTACTTGAGCACGCCGCCCACCTCCGGGCGCAGCAGGTCGTTCCAGGCGCGTACGGTGAGTTCGCGCGCTTCGTGATCCAGCCGCGCAAAGCCCACGCCGGACACGCGCGACGGCGTTTCCGGGAAGCACAGGTCGACTACTTCATCATCCAGGCCGACGATCTCGAACAACTGCGCGCCGCGGTAACTGGCCACGGTACAGATGCCCATCTTGGAGATGATCTTGGACAGGCCCTTGTAGATGCCCTTGCGGTAGCTGCGGCCGATCTGCGACTGCTCGCCGCCCTTCTTCAGCTGCAGGATGCCGCGCCGGCCCAGGTCGAACAGGGTCTGGTAGGCCAGGTACGGATACACCGCAGTGGCACCAAACCCGAGCAGGCAGGCCATGTGGTGCGGGTCGCGCGCGGTGCCGGTTTCCAGGATCAGGTTGACGTCGCAGCGCAGCCCGGCGTTGGACAGGTGGTGGTGCACTGCACTGGTGGCCAGCAGCGCATGCACCATCGGCCGGTCGGCCACCGGGTAGCGGTCACTGAGCAGCAGCATGACGATGCCCTCGCGTGCGGCCGCTTCGGCTTCGGCGCAGATGCGCTCGATGCCCGCCTTCAGCCCTTCGTCCAGGCTGTAGGAGAGGTCGATGAGCCGGTTGCGGTCCACGTACTGCGGCATCTTGATCAGCTGGCGCAGCTTGCGCTGGCTGAGCACCGGCGAATTGAGGATGACGTGGTTCACCGTCTCCGCGCCGGCATGGAAGATGTTGGTCTCCTTGCCGAGCTGGGTGGTGAGCGACATCACGCAGTCTTCCCGCAGCGGATCGATCGGCGGGTTGGTGACCTGTGCGAACGCCTGGCGGAAGTAATCGTAAAGCGGCCGGCTCTGCTGGCTGAGCACCGCCATCGGGGTGTCATCGCCCATCGACCCGGTGGCTTCCTGCTCGGTTTCGGCCAGCGGGCGCAGGATCTGCTCCACTTCCTCGGTGCTGAGCTGGAACAGCTTGTGGTAGCTGCGCAGGGTGCGTTCGTCGAACGGCTCTTCCACCAGCGACGGATCGATCAGCTCGGTCTGCAGGTAGGTCACGCCCTGCTGCAACCACTGCTTGTACGGGGCGCGCCCACGGTTGATGCGGTCGATGGCATCCGAATCCAGCAGGTCGCCGCGCTTGAGGTCGATGGCCATCATCTCGCCGGGGCCCAACTTGCCCTTGCGCACCACGCGCTCGGCCGGTACTTCCCACACGCCCGCTTCGGACGCCACCAGGAAGTGGCGGTCGGAGGTGAGCATCCAGCGCGCCGGGCGCAGCCCGTTGCGGTCCAGCGTGCAGGCGGCATAGCGTCCGTCGCAGGCGACGATGCCGGCCGGGCCATCCCACGGTTCGCTGTTGAGGCCGTAGAACTCGTAGAACGCGGCCAGGTCGGCGTCCTTGAACTCCAGCGACTGGGTTGCCGGCGGCACCAGTATGCGCAGCGCCTGGATCAGCTCCATGCCGGCGCTGACCATCAGCTCCAGCATGTTGTCCAGGCTCTGCGAATCCGAGCCGTGCATGGAGATCACCGGATCGAACTCGCCGATGTCGAAGAGCGGGGTCTTCCACACCTTGCTGCGCGCCTGCGCCCAGCGCCGGTTGCCTTCGATGGTGTTGATCTCGCCGTTGTGCGCGAGCATCCGGAACGGGTGCGCCAGTGGCCAGCGCGGCAGCGTGTTGGTGGAAAAGCGCTGATGGAACACGATGGCGCTGGAGGCCAGGTCGTTGCGCTGCAGGTCCGGGTAGAACCGGCTCAGCTTGTCCGGCAGCACCATGCCCTTGTAGCTGATCGCGTTGGGGCTGAGCGTGGTGACGTAGTAATCGGCATGGTCGCGCAGCTGCTGTTCGCTGCGGCGGCGGGCCAGGAACAGCGCCAGGGTGAAGGCGGCTTCGTCCTGGCCGTGGCCGGCATCAACGAACACCTGTTCGATGTGCGGCAGGGTGTCGCGTGCCAGCTGGCCGCACACGCTGGGATCGGTCGGCACCACGCGCCAGCCGAGCGGCTGGCAGCCGGCGTCGCGCAGCTGCTGTTCGAGGATGTCGCGGCAGGCCTGGGCAGCGGCATCGTCGTGCGGCAGGAACACCACGCCGGCCGCATGCAGTTTGCCAAGGGTGAGACCGGCCTCGGTGGCCAGCGCCTGCAGGAACGCGTCCGGGCGGCGCAGCAACAGCCCGCAGCCGTCTCCGGTGACACCGTCGGCGGCGACGCCGCCGCGGTGGGTCATGCGCGAGAGCGCGGCGATCGCGGTGTCGACCAGCAGCCGTGACGGCTGGTCATCCAGTTGCGCCACCATGCCGAAACCACAGGCATCGCGTTCGTCTTGTGGGTCGTAAAGCCCTTGGCGGTTGCGGGGGGCCATTTCTGCCTCGATGTCGGGTGAGCGGCGACACTCGTCCCCGCTCAATCCGTCGAGCGCATCTGGAGGCACCGGATGCTTCGACTAGATCACAGTTGCTGCAACGCCGCAATACACGGTTGCACGCGCAACCAAACCCACGCAAAACCCGCGCCCGGTGCGCCCAATTCAGCCGCAGCGCAGGCCGGTGACCACGCCCTTTTCATCGACTTCGATGTTCAGCCGCTCGCCGACGAATTCCATGGTGGTCATGTCGTCGGGCTTGAGTACGCGCAGCTCGCGCGCGCTGGCATCCTGCTGTGCCTGGGCACCGATGGCGTCGCTGTAAGCCTGTCCGACCAGACTCTGCACTTGGTTGGCATCGCAGTTGCCGACCGGCGGTGCCTCGGTGGCCTTGGCGGTGGTGTCGGCCGGGGCGGCCGCGACTTCCTCGGCAGCCTTCTGCGCGTGGGTACCCGCTGCTTCCTGCTCGTCCATCGGCGGGGCCTTGCAGGCGCCAAGCAACAGCAGGGTGGGGACCAGGGCCGCAGCCAGCAGGGCGGGACCAGACGGACGCCGCAGGCGGCGGAAGGACAAGGACGACATCGCGACTCCAGAGTTCCAGGCGGTAAACCATGGAGCATATCGCCAAGGGCGGGTGTGAGGTGTTTGTGTTGCGTTATTGACGCGGCGCCGTCACCCCGCCCAGCACACTGCAGGCCCGCTCCATCGCCACCGCTTCCATGCCCGCACGTCCTGCCACCCCTGAAGCTGCCGCCGCCCGCGACGCCGGCCTTCGCTATGTCACTGACGAGCAGCCCGGCATTGCCCGTCGCCGCGCCGGCAAGGGCTTCAGCTACCGCGACCCCGATGGTCAGCCGGTGCGCGATACCGCCACCCTGGCGCGGATCCGCGCGCTGGCCATTCCGCCGGCCTACACCGATGTCTGGATCTGTGCGCTGGCCAACGGTCACCTGCAGGCTACCGGGCGCGACGCGCGCAAGCGGAAGCAGTACCGCTACCATCCGGACTGGGCGCGGGTGCGCGGTGATGGCAAGTTCGACCGGGTGATCGCCTTCGGCGAGGCGCTGCCGGCGCTGCGTCGCCGCCTGGGCCGTGATCTGAAGCTGCCCGGGTTTCCACAGGACAAGGTGCTGGCGATCGTGGTCGCCCTGCTTGCCGAAACGCTGGTGCGGGTGGGCAATACCGAGTACGCCCGCGACAACCGCTCCTACGGGCTGACCACGCTGCGCAACCGCCACCTGGAACTGGTGAAGGGCGGGCGCGCGCGCATGCGCTTCCGCGGCAAGTCCGGCCAGCAGCACGAAGTGGATATCGACGACAAGCGCCTGGTGGGCCTGATCAAGGGTTGCCAACAGCTGCCGGGGCAGGCCCTGTTCCAGTACCGTGATGACGACGGCACCCTGCAGCCGGTGGACTCGGGCCAGGTCAACGCTTACCTGCGCGATGCAATGGGCACCGACTTCAGTGCCAAGGATTTCCGTACCTGGGGTGGCACCGTGGCGGCCCTGCGCCAGTTCGCTGCCACCGCGCTGCCCGAGGCACCGAGCGAACGGGCGCTGGCCGCGCTGCAGAAAGAGGTGGTGTGCGAAGTAGCGACGCTGCTGGGCAACACCCCAGCGGTGTGCCGCAAGGCCTACATCGACCCCAGCGTCTTCGATGGCTGGCGCGATGGCTCGCTGGCCAAGCTGGCGGGGCTGCGTGGCCAGCGCCAGTGGGAGCAGGCCACGCTGAAATTCCTGCGCTCGGCGCGACGCGTGGTGAAAGGCAAAGCCGCGCGTTGAAGCGCGGCCGTGCCGGGGGCGATCAACCGCAGTAGATAGCGGTGATGTTGTTGGTGCGGCCCTTCTCGATGGTCAGCCGCTCGCCACCGCTTTCCGCGCCCGGGCTCGGGTTGGCCGCGCCGCTCGCAGTGGCGCCGCTCTCGGCCCGCTGGCTGCGCAGTACCACGACCTCGAGGCTGTCGCTGTCCACGCGGGCACGCTCCACCGTCGCTGCCGACGCGGCGAGGCCGACCGCGCCGCGTACCTTGTCCACATGGCACTGGCCGGAAATGACGCCGTCGATGGGCTGTACCTGGGCCACCGGGGTGCTGCTGCAGGCGGTAAGAGCGGTCAATGCGGCAACGGCAAAAAGGGGACGCAACATGGTGCTACTCCGGGGGGATTCTGGTGCCCACGATGCCGCCGCCGGCGTATGCAGGGGATGAAGCCCTGCACGGCGCGCCCACATGGCATTCACCGTATGCGACCGCCGCCAGCGACACACTGCTCTTGCCTCGCCCTCCACCCGCATCGAGGCAACCGCAACGAAGGAGTTCAGCATGGCCACGGCCAAGAAGACCCGTAAGCGCACCCCCACCGCTGCCGCACCCGCCGCCGACCAGAAGCCGGCCCGCGCGCGCACGCCAGTGGTCAAGACCGCCACCCGCAAGGCCGCCGCCAGCGATCCGCGCGCTGCGCGCGTGGCCGCCCGCCAGCGCCGCCTGCAGGACCAGGAAAAGGCCAAGGACGCGCGTGCCGCCGCAAAGAAGAAAGCCGCCAAAAAGGCCACCAAGAAGGCGACCCAGGCTGGCACCCGCAAGCAACCTGACACCATGCCCGCCCAGCACATCGCCAAGCCGGGCAATGAACACGAACTGCAGCTGGCGCCGCGTTTCCTCGCGCCCGACTACCAGGGCAGCGGCAAACTGCAGGGCAAGCGCGCCATCATCACCGGCGCCGACTCCGGCATCGGCCGCGCGGTCGCGGTGCTGTTCGCACGCGAAGGTGCGGACGTGGCGGTGCTGCACCTGGATGAGGCCGAGGATGCCGAGGTCACCCGCCAGCATGTGGAAGCCGAAGGCACCCGCTGCGTGGTGATCGCCGGCGACGTGCGCGATCCGAAATTCTGCAACAAGGCGGTCAAGCAGGTGGCCAAGGCGTTCGGCGGCATCGATATCCTGGTCAACAACGCCGCGTTCCAGCTGCACTGCGAACGGCTGGAAGATCTGGAAGACGCGCACCTGCAGGAAACCCTGCAGACCAACATCGGCGGCTATATCCAGATGGCACGCGCGGTGCTGCCGCATCTGGAAGAGGGGGACTGCATCATCAACACCGGCTCGGAAACCGGGCTGTTCGGCAGCAAGGCGCTGATCGACTATTCGTCCACCAAGGGCGCCATCCATGCGTTCACCAAGGCGCTGGCCAGCCAGCTGCTGCCGCGTGGCATCCGCGTCAACGCGGTGGCCCCGGGCCCGGTGTGGACCCCGCTCAACCCGGCCGACAAGCAGGCGCCGGATGTAGCCGAGTTCGGCAAGGACAGCGACATGGGCCGCCCTGCGCAGCCGGAGGAACTGTCGCCGGCGTATGTGTTCCTGGCCTCGCCGGTCACTGCCAGCTACATCAGCGGCGTGATCCTGCCGGTCATGGGCGGCCCACGCGGGTAGCACCGTTGCGGTCACGACCAACGGTCGTGACCTACCCCGAGACATGCAGCCGGTAGGTCACGACCTTCGGTCGTGACCGCCTCCGACCGTTCGTCGGCGCGCGCCGTCCGGCACTTGACGACACGTGTAGTCACGGGCATGGTGGCGACACGTGTAGTCAACGGAGTGTGCCATGCGCGGCAAGACGATCGGGGACCAGGAGCTGGCCCTGCTGCAGTACATAGCGGAACAGGATGACGCCAGCGTCGGCGAAGTGGCGACCGGCTTCGGCGAGGCGCGCGGGTTGGCGCGTTCGACGGTGCTGACCATGATGGAACGCCTGCGCGGCAAGGCCTACCTGCAGCGCCGACAGGTCGAGGGCGTGTACCGCTACTCGGCCACCGGCGAGCAGGACAGCGTGGTGCAGGGCGCGGTGGCCAGCTTCGTGGAGAAGACGCTGCAGGGCTCGGTGTCGCCCTTCGTGGCTTTCATGTCGCAGAAGGCCGAGGTCAGCGACAGCGAACTGGCCGAACTCGAAGCGCTGGTCGCACAGCTGCAATCACGCAAGCGGGAGGGCTGAGCCATGGACACCCTGATGATGGAACTGCTGACCCGCCTGGCCTGGACCAGCGTGCAGAGCGCGCTGCTGGTGGCGTTGGTGTGGGGCGTGTGCCGGCTGTTGCCCCGGCTGCCCGCGGCCACGCGCTGCCGCCTGTGGTGGCTGGTGGCCCTGCAGGCCGTGCTGGGCCTGGTATGGAGCAGCCCGCTGGAACTGGCGGTGCTGCCGGCCCCGGGCATCGACGACACCACCTTCGTCACCCAGACGATGATGCAGGCGCCAACGACGCTGGCGCCGGTAGCCGTGGATACCATGACCGCCGCTGCGACCGGTGCGTCGCTGTCGTGGCAGAGCGTGCTGTTCGCCCTGTGGGCGGCCGGCGTGCTGCTGATGATGGCGCATAGCCTGCGCGCCTATCGGCAGAGCCGCGCGCTGGTGCGCAATGCGGTGCCCTGCACCGACGCCGGCCTGCAGCAGGCGCTGCAGCTGGCCGCCGAGGCCCATGGGCTTGCCCGCGCGCCGCAGCTGAAGCTGTCCGCACAGATCCGTTCGCCGCAGCTGATCGGCCCGTGGAACCCGGCGCTGCTGCTGCCCGCACGTGAACTGCCGGCGATGGCGGCCGATGACCTGGACATGGCACTCACCCATGAGCTGGTGCACCTGCAGCGCCGCGACCTGTGGTTGGGGCTGCTGCCTGCGCTGGCGCAGCACCTGCTGTTCTTCCACCCGCTGCTGCACGTGGCCGTGCGCGAATACGCGCTGGCCCGGGAAGAGGCGTGCGACAGCGCGGTGGTGGCCGGGCACGGGCATTGCCGCCACGACTACGGCCGCCTGCTGGTGCAGCTGGGCGTGGCGCCGCGGCCGGCGGTAGGCGTGGCCAGTGCCTCGCCCAACTTCCGCAGCCTCAAGCGCCGGCTGCTCACCCTGCAGCAGACCGGCAGCTTCCCGCGCGTGGCCTCGATGGCGATCACCGCGCTGTTCATGGTGATCGGCGTGGCGCCGATGCGCCTGGTGGCCGCAGTACCGCCGCCGCCGCCGCCACCGCCAGCGCTCGCGGCGCCCGCTGCCCCCGCCGTTCCGGCTGCGCCGGCTGCCACGCCGGCCGTCGCGGCCCCGGCAACGCCTGCGGTGCCGAAGCCTGCGCCGGCACCTCGCCCGGTCACTGCACCGCTTCCCCCCGAAGCCCCGGCCGCGCCCGCGTCGCCGTCGCACCCGGACAGTGTCAACACCACCACCATCACCCACGGTCGTCTGGATCTTTCGCACCAGCCACGCCAGGCGTTCGTGCTGATGGGCGGCGGCGACAACTTCGTCGATGCCTCGATGGCCGACCTCAAGCAGGCACAGCGTGACGTGCAGGGTCGGGACCCGGCGCTGTGGGTGCGCGTCGGCAACGAGCGTTACCTGGTGCGTGACCCGGCGCTGCTGCAGTCGCTGTCCAAGGCCCAGCAGCAGGTCGCCAAACTGGGCGAGCAGCAGGGCGCGCTGGGCGAACGCATGGGCGCACTGGGCGAGCAGCAGGGTGAGCTGGGCGAGCGCATTGCAGAGGTGGCGATGCGCGCCAGCCGCGATGCGATGGAATCGATGGACGCAGCGGAAATGGCCAACCATGCCGCGCGCACCACGAAGGGCGATGCAGCGCTGGCCGAACGCGCCGCGCAACGCGCCAAGGCGGACGCGGCGGCGGCAGTGGACCACCGCCGTATTGCCGAGATTGCCCGCCAGCAGGCCGAGCTGGCCCGCCAGCAGTCAGGCCTGGCGCAGCAGCAGAGCATCGCCTCGGCCCAGATCGCCCGTGACGTGCGCAAGGCGTTCGACAAGGCACTGGCCGATGGCACCGTGCAGCGCCTGAGGTAACGGTAATGCCCGGGCGTATGCCCGGGCACCCCGTCGCGGGTCAATTACAACCGATGCGCTCGATCTTGTTGTCTGCATCCACGTTGATCGTCAAGCGGTCTTCGCGGAAGTCCATGGTGACGGCCATGCCGGGCTTCACAACGCGGGCATTCTTCGCACCGCTGGCGGCCACCGCCTGCTTCACCAGCTCTTCCGTCGCTTTTTGTCCATTGAACTGCTCAAGAACGTTCGGATTGCACTTCATCGTGCCTCCATCAGCGACATGCGGCACCGGATCGACCACGGCCGGATCGGTGCTGCTCTTGGGCGGGGTGCTGCACGCGGTCAGCGGCAGGGCACAAGCAAGCAACAGCAGGGACATACGCATGGCCAGTCTCCGTGAGCGGGTAAGTGCGGCCAGCTTGCACCGCGCAGGCTGCACGGGGTGTCAACGCCCGCTCAGCCGCGGACGGGGCCGCCTTCCAGTGCCAATGTTTCGCGCTCGCGGCGTTCTTCGGCCACCAGCCGCAGCATCAGCAGCGACAGGGTGACCACGTCCTGGTGGTTGTGTTCGGCTACGCGGCGCAGGTTCACCGCGCTGCCACCGCGCAGGTAGTTCAGCCACGCCGCCGGCGCTTCGGAGCCGGGCAGGTCGTCTTCGCGCACGATCTGCAGCAACTGGCGCTCGATGGTGGCCAGCCGGCAGTTTTCCCAGGTGCCGCGGTAGCGGCGGCGGGTGGGAAACAGCAGGTCCACATGGTCCAGCGGAGTGATCGGGCAGCGCTGCCGGGCCAGCCGGTAGCGGGTCTTCAGCAGCGGCGCGTCGTAGCAGCGGCCGTTGTAGCTGGAAAACACCGTGGACGGCTGCAGCCAGCGGGCGAACTCGGCCAGCATCGCGGTCTCGGCGGCCATGGTGGTCATCAGCAGCTGGCGGATGCGCAGGCCGTCGCCGCGCGTGGCATCGCGGTGCCAGTCGGCCGCGCCGATCATGAAGGCGCGGGTGCCGGTGCCGCCGGCCAGGCCGGTGGTTTCGGTATCGAAGAACATCAGGTCCTGCGGCTGCACCCGGTCGCCGTCGCGCTTGGCGAAGGCCAGCGACAGCGGCTGGGTGGGAATGGGCTGGGCCAGGAACGATTCGATCAGGAACAACCCGGGTGCGATCTCCTCGCCGGGCACGTGGCGGTCCTGAGCGTTCGCGCGCGGGCGCGCCGCGGCCGTGCCGCGATCACGCAGGCCCAGCAACCTGTGCAGGCCACCCACGTCGGGCCTGCGCAGCGGTGCCGGGGCAGGCGTCGACGCAGTCACGCCGGTTGGCTTGTGGCGGATCTCCTGCTCCACCCAGGCGAACACCGAATCCGGCGCAGGTCGGCGCGCCTGCGCATCGTTGGCCGCCACCGGCACGGCGGGCGCGGGCATAGCAGCGGGTTCGGTCGCCGCCGGGCGCGGCGTGGCATCACCAGCCTGGCGCCGCAACAGGCGCAGCTTGTCCAGGCTCAGGCTCAAAACGGCACCACGTCGGCGTCGATCCGCTCGCGCTCGGCGGCGCTGGGCAGCGCGTGTTCGTCAAACAGTGCCAGCACCTTCAATGCCAACGCCTTGGGCGTGGTCGCATCGTCTTCCTGGCCGGCCAGCACCGGGCCCACGCAGGCCGGGCAACCGGCCTTGCAGTCGCAGCGCTGCACCAGTTCCTGCGCGCGCTGCAGCAGCTCGGCCTGGCGCAGCCAGAGTGGCTCGCTCAAGCCCACGCCGCCGGGGAAGTTGTCGTACAGATACACCGTGGGCACGAACTGCTGCTGCAGCTCGATCGCACTGGCATCGAACTCGGCGCCACGCAGCTGCCCGCGCCCGCTCTGGTCGGCCACCGCGAACCACGCGCCATCACCATTGCCCACCGCCTTCTGCAGGTCGCGCGCATCGGCCATCACCGCCACCGTGGCCACGATGTGCAGCGCATAGGCTGCGCCCAGGAAGCCATCCAAAGCTTCCTGTTTCGAATCGAACGCGGTCAGCAGCAGCCCCTGCGGCAGCTGCCACCACACCGCCGTGGTGTGCAGTTCCTGGTCGGGCAGGTTGACCGGCCCATAGCCGATGTTTTCGTGGGTGTAGTAGCGGATCTTCTTGTATCCGGCCACGCGCCGCACCACGTGCACTTCGCCGTGATGCGAATCGCCCTGGCCGGCCATGCAGCCGTCGAAGCGGTCCAGCACCTTGAGCTTGGTGAAGTCGATGCTGTCGGTGTAGTAGTCCACGTGCGTGCGGGTGACGTAGGCCTTGCGGCCTTCCCAGTCCAGCCGCTCCACCTGGTACGGGGCGGACTGCACCATGTGGATGGCGCCTTCGTACAGGGTCAGCGCGGCGGCGGAGTAGTCCACCTCGGCGATGATCTGCTGCTTGCCGTCGCTGCGGTCGACCACCACGAAGTTGCCATCGGCCACCGAACGCAGGCTCACCGCGTTGGCCGGGTAGCTGTCGGCGATCCACTCCCAGCGGTCGCCTTCGCGGTGCACCACCTCGGTTTCGGCCAGCGCTTCCAGGAACACCAGCGGATCGATCGGCCCGAACGGGTCGCCGGCCAGGAAGGGCAGCTCGAAGGCGGCGCAGCGGATGTGGTCGAACAGGATCAGCGGCTGGTCCGGGGCGGTGCGCGCGTGTTCGGGCGAGGCCTCGGCGAAGAAGTCGGGGTGCCGCACCACGTACTGGTCCAGCGGCTGCGAGCTGGCCACCAGCACGCCCAGGGCGGGCTGCTGGCGGCGGCCGGCACGGCCGAAGCGCTGCCAGGTGGCGGCCACGCTGCCGGGGTAGCCATTGAGCACCACCACGTCCAGGCTGCCGATATCCACGCCGAGCTCCAGCGCCGAGGTGCTGACGATGCCATCGATGTTACCGGCGCGCATGGCACGTTCGGTCTCGCGGCGTTCGGTGGGCAGGTAGCCGCCGCGGTACGCGCGGATGCGGGGGGGCTTGCGCGGGTCGTGGTCGAAGATGTCCTTGAGGTACTTGGTGAGCACTTCGACCATCAACCGGCTCTGCGCGAAGATCAGGGTCTTCAGCCCGGATCTGATCGCGATGCGGGCAATGCGGTTGCTCTGCGAGCGCGCCGAGGCGCGCAGGCCCAGGTCGGCGTTGACCACCGGCGGGTTCCACAGCAGCACATGCTTGGGCCCGGTCGGCGCGCCGGATTCGGTGATGGCGGTGACCGGCGCCTCGATCAGCGCTTCGGCATGCGCCTGCGGGTTGCCGATGGTGGCCGAGCACAGGATGAACTGCGGCGACACGCCGTAGAAGGCGCAGATCCGTTTGAGCCGGCGCAGCACGTTGGTGACATGGCTGCCGAACACGCCGCGGTAGGTATGCACCTCATCGATCACCACATAGCGCAGGTTCTCGAAGAACTGCGCCCACTTGGTGTGATGCGGCAGGATCGCCTGGTGCAGCATGTCCGGGTTGGACACCACGATGTCGCCATGCAGGCGGATCGCCTGGCGCGCATCGCCGGGGGTGTCGCCGTCGAAGGTGAAGGCCTTCACCCCCAGGTCTCCGGCGCGGTTGAGCTCCAGCAGCTCGGCCACCTGGTCCTGCGCCAACGCCTTGGTCGGGAACAGGTACAGCGCCTTGGCCTTGCCCTGCATGGCGGCGCTGACTACCGGCAGGGTGTAGCACAACGATTTGCCGCTGGCGGTGGGGGTGACGATGGCCACGTGCTCGCCCCGCTGGGTGGCGTCCCATGCTTCGGCCTGGTGGCTGTACAGCTGCTCGATGCCCCGCGCCTTCAGCGCGGCGGTCAGCGCGGCCGGCACATCGGCCGGGATCGGCGCGTAGCGGCCTTCGCGGCCCGGAATGGTGAAGCTGCCGGTGATGCGGTCGGCATAGCGCTGCTGCAGCCGTGCGGTGAGCAGTGCACCGTTGCGCGAGGGCAGCCCGTCGGTGGTCGCGAGGCGGCGCTCGGCGTCCTCGGTGCGCTTGGCAAGTTCGTAGGCCATGGGAACAACGGTCTGCAAAGGACGCCATGGAAGCACAAACGCGTCTCAGTGGTTGAGACATCGTGGCGCCGGCGGGTGAATGATTCAGCGCCCTTCCCCGGCCAGCGAAATCTGAAGGTCGCCTCCGTATCCTGCGCGCAGGACGCTGCTGACAGGACGACACATGGCATTACGCACGGGAATGGCAACAGTTCTGTGATCCGCAGCAGGGCTGCACGGCGCCGGCGAGGGAGTGAGCCGCTATCCTCTCAGCATCGCCTCTTCAATGCTGACGCCATGCTGCTGCGCTCCCTGTGCCTCGCCCTGCTGCTTCCGCTGCCCGCACCAGCCAGCGACATGGCCGATGGTGGCAGTTGCCGCAACGGTGCGTTTCCGTCGGATCAGAGCAATTTCGCGCAGGCCAAAGTGATTGGCGCACAGCGCCTCTACCTGCTCGATGATATGAACGGATGTCCTGGCAAGGGCGAAGCCGCCTGCCGCCACGGGACCTACGTCGTGACCGGGGACACCGTTACAGCGGCCGCGACCTGGGCCGCTACCGCTGCGTCTTCTTCCCCAACAAGGTGGGTGGCAGCGCGGGCTGGGTGGACAAGGCACGGCTGCAGACGCTTCCCACGCGTATCCCCGTGTTGACGGATTGGGCCGGGCACTGGCGCAGCGGCGACGACAGCCTTGTCATCCGCGTGCAGGGCAATGCGCTGTCGGTGGAAGGCGATGCCTACTGGCCCTCGGCCAACCCCAGCCCGGAACAGCGGCCGGGCGGACCCAACCTGGGCCAGGTGGCGGCACGCGCTGTACCCGAGGGCGAGAAGGTCGTCTTCAGCGACGACATGTGCGAGGTGCGCGCGCACTGGCTCGGCGACACCCTGCTGGTGGCGGACAACGCCGAATGCGGCGGCATGAACGTGCGCTTCAATGGGGTGTATCGGTTGAAGCAGCCCTAGCCTCCATCAGCTGGCGGAGGGAGGCGTCACTGGGCCGGATCTGCGACGCTCCAGCCACCACAGCAGGCCGGCGACGGCGATGAAGGCGAGCAGCCACGGCCAGCGGGGGCCGGGGACCTTGCCGGGCGTTCCGCTTGTGGCGGCATTCGTTTCGGCCAGGCGGTTCGCGGTGGCGTCGCGCAGCTGCTGCCGGTACAGCGGTTGCGCGGCGGCCGGGTCGAACACGTAGAACGCCTGCACGGTGGCGCCGTGCTGGAGCTGGTGCCAACCGGGCTGCTGGGGCCAGTAGCCGGCGCAGTGCTGGCTGCCACTGGCCGGATCGACCTGCAGGGCGACCGTGTGGCCTTCTGCATCGCGGACACGGGTGCCGCGCGGTACCTCGCACACGGTCATGCGCTCGCCCGACCAGGGCGTGGCCGTCTGCAGGCGGATGGCGGGCGCACCCGGCAGCGCGCGGGCCACCTTGGCCAGCACGCCCGACCACAGTTCTGCGTAGCGGTCGTCTCGGCCGGACAGGACCAGCCGGTAGCTGTCGGTTACCGGGAGCAGGGCAACGCGGCCGCGACCGATGTTGCGCCAGCCGCCGACAGCGTTGCCCTTGGCGTCCAGCAGCAACGCATCGGCAGCGGTCAGCTCCGCGTCGAACCGCTCCAACGCAGGTGGTGCGGCGCTGTGCGATGCGGCGTCGGCTTCGTCTGTCCACGCGGTGCTGTCGGTGGACGGCCGTTGCGGGCCGCGCCGTGCCTGCAGCAGCGCCGCTTCCGGATCGGCCGGCAGCTGCAGCGGTGCTACGCGGGTGCCGCCGCTCACCGGCATGCCCCAGCTGCGTAGTGCCTGGCGGGTGGCATTGTTGAGTGGCCCGCTGCTGCGTACCACCACGCCCAGCCCATCGCGCAGTGCCTGCTGCACCAGCGTGCGCTGCGCCGCGCCAAGCGTTGCCAGGCTGCGTTCGTCCAGCACCAGCACGTCGGTGGCGGCCAGGCGGTCCGCGCTCAAGGCAACCGGCGCATCGCCCAGCGTCACGCCACCACCGGCGCTGGCCTGCGCCTGCACGTCCAGGCCGGTGTCGGTGGCCCAGCGGCGCAGGTACTTCAGTTCCGGACCGGGTGCGCCGGCCAGGATCAGCACGCGCGGTGGGGCTGCCGCCACGGTCTGCAGCGGTACCGGGAGGCTGTCCACGACGTGCTGCCGGGCGTCGAGCAGGCGCAGGGTGAACTCACTGCGCCCTGCGGCGCGCGCACTGCCGTGCAGGCGCACATTGCCCTGCGCGTCCAGCGGCGCGCGGTCGACCACGACGCCGGCCGGGTCGAGCAGTTCGGCCCGCGCGTCGTCGACACCGCCGGCACGTGCGACTACCTCGAACAGCGCGCCGGGGGCGGTGATCGATGGCGGCTGAAGCTCCAGCCAGCCGCGGGGCGCGGCAGGGGATTGCAGCGTTGTCCGCAGCGGCAACGCGGTGTCGCGATCGCGCGCGGACAGTCCATCGCCGATCAGCAACACCGCGGTGCTGCCCGGATGCTGGCGCAGCGCGGTGGCCAGGTCGGGGGCGCGCATCGCGCCCGCACTGGGCGTTGCTTCCGGCAGCGCGATCACGCTTGCACCGGCGGGTACGGTGCCTGCCGATGCGGCGTTGGCGGTCAGTACGGTCAGCTGGCCCGCTTCCACGCTGCGCTGTGGGGGTACGAGGGTGAAGTAGAGCAACAGGGCGGACAGGGCCTGCAACGCGAGCAATGCAGTGCGTCTGGGGGAAGGCAGCCACGCAGGACGTGGCGCTACGCGAAGGATGCGTACGCTGCCTGCGATGGTGATCAGGGCCAAGGCGATGGCGATCCATGCGGCCGTGCTCATCGCGTGCCCTCCAGAGCATCCAGGTAACGCTGCGCCATCGGGTCCGGCGCGCTGCGCCGTTCCAGCTGCGGCAACGGGCGCTGCAACGCCCGCCACAGCTGTGCGCGCAATGTGGTGCGGCAGGGGGCGCAGCCCGGTGCCAGGCGCAGTTCCTCAACGGCTGCGGCAAGGCTGAGCGGATCTGACAGCCGCGATTGATGGCGGCCCAGCCACTGGCTCACTGCATCCAGGTCGGGCGTGGTGCGGGTGTCGGCCAACTGCTGCCAGACCGCCACGATGGCGGGATCGGGTGTGTCCACCGGGGTGATCGTGAAGGTGCGGCTGCCCAGATCGGTACGGTCGCCGGTCATGCGGCGGCTCTCGTCGATGGGCGGCAGCTCCGGCCCTACCCGGGCCAGGTAGATGCGCTCGGCCTGCTGCACCTGCTTGATGAAACCCAGCGCCTTGTAGGCGAACGGCAGGGCGCGCTCGGGGCGGCCTTGGCGCAGTTCGCCTTCCGACGACCACATCTGGTCCAGTGCCGCCTTCAGGATCGCGCGGGTCTGCGGATCGAGCAGGGTGGCTGCTTCGGCATGGTCGTGGGTGTGGCCGTACTCGGAGAGCACGTCGGTGGCGGCGCCGAACACCGGGGCGGTACCGGCCTGGGCCGCGCCGTGATCGTGATCGTGATCCTCGTGGCCACCCTGTGTACTGGCGCTGTCGTGCGCGTGATCCTCATCGTGATCGGCGGCCGGTGCATCGCTGGTGGGCAGGCTGTCGCTGGTCGGCGGCGGCTTCGCACCACCTTCGCTCTCCTCACCCAGGAACTGCCCATAGCGCAGGCGCAGGATGCGCTGGTCCACGCCGATCGCATCGGAGCGCTTCACGAATTCCTCGGCCGGCAGCTGGCGGCGCAGTTTGATCAGCGCTTCGGCGTCGATGATGATCTGGCGCTGGCTGCGGAAGTACGCCGGCAGTGTTTTCTTGACCATCCCTTCCAGGTCCGTGCCCAGCACCTGTTCTTCGCTGGGCAGGCGCAGGATCAGGCTGGTGCTTTGCGCGGTCTGTGCGGTAGGTGTGCGGTTGTCGCGCACCTGCAGCTGCGCGATCACATCATTGCCAGGCCCAGCGCCAAGTGTGGCCAGGTCCAGCGTGCGCGCGAAGCGGCGCTGGGTGGCCGGGCCCGTGCCGGTCAGCGCGATGCGCTGCTCGCGGAACGTGATGTTCTCGCCGCTGCCCTGGGCCAGGGTCAGGTGCAGTTCGGCGCTGGCCGCCACGCCGAAGTCATCGCTGGCCTCGAACTGCAGGGTCCATTGGCGTTGGCCGGGCGTGGCCAGGACCAGGGTGCGGTCCGGCGCGATCACGCGCACGCTGGGCGGTCGGTCGGGCACCACATCCAGGCGATACAGCCGGGGTGCGGTCAGCGCCGGCTCGGTCACGAGGCGGTACAGCGTGGGCTTGGCCGCCTTCCATTGCGCCACCCACGCCTCGCCCTCACGGCGCAGCGCGATGCGGGTGCCGTCGTGCAGCTGCAATGCGGCGAGTGTGGGCTGTGCGCTGAAACGCAGCGACCAGTCCAGCGCGCTGCCGTGTACTACCTTGGCGTCCAGTGCAGTCTGGGTGCGCAGGGCCTCGCCGGTGTAGGCCGGTGCCTGGATCTGCAGCCGGGACGACTGCAGGCTGGGCGGCTGCGCCGCGCTGGCGGCAGGCGTGGCACGGCCGGGAAGGGCCGGCAGCGGTGCGCCCGGTGCAGGCCAGCCTGCGGCGAGCACGGCCACCAGCATTCCGCCACACCACGACACGGCCAGCCAGCGCGTCGGCCACGCGGCGCGGAGATCCGGCGGCGCGGCCTGCAGTGCGGCGGTGATGCGTGCCTGCTGGCGTTGCTGCAGGGGATTGAGTGCGGCGGCATCGGCGAACAGCAGGTCGGCGCTGTCCTGCGCGATGGCATGCGTGTCCAGCTGGCGTACCAGCCAGTGCCGGTCCAGCCGTCGCGCGCGCCAGGTGGCGGTACCGGCGACGACCATCAGGGTTGCCAGCAGCACGACGGAGCCGATGTTGATGCCCGCCACGCGCGTGGCGATGGCGGTAAGGGCCAGCGCCAGCGGCACCAGCAGCAATGCGGTGATCCACCAGCGCCGGCGACGCGCGCGCTGCCATGCCTGGTGAACGCGGTTCATGCGCTTGCCCCGCGTCGCGGTGCGGTGGCCATCCAGCGCTCCAGGGCGAACAGCAGCACGATCACCGCCAGCAGCCAGGTCGCCAGATCACGCGGCTGTGCCAGCGGCGGGGTGGCACCGGTCAGCGGCGCCTGCACGGCAGCGGGCGCCAGTTGCGGTGGCGGCAACGGCCGCACCTGCTCCAGCAGGCGGCGCGGGAAAGACGGTTCACGCAGGGCCGGCAGTGCATCGGGTGACAGCGCGGCGGTGAAACGCAGGACCTGTCCGCGACCGAGCGCATGGCGCATGACCGCTGCCTTGCCGCTGGCATCCTGCAGCACCGTCGTACCTGAGCCGGTGGTTACCCTGGTCGAGACAGCCAACACGCTGCCGCCGGCCTGCACCCAGGCCTGCCAGGTGGCCGGCAGGGGTGCATCGGCCAGCCACACGCCGACCTGACCTTGTTCCGGCACGGCATCCGGGGCGAGCGCTGCCGGCAACGACTGCCCGCTCCACGCGCGCTGCAGGGCGTTCAGCACGCGCAGTGCAGCCGGATCCTGATCCGTGCCACTCACGCGCAGCTGCGGTGAGGTGTCCTGCACCGTCGCGCCCACCGGTATGGCAACCGGACGCCAGATCACCGCACGCGACAACCGTGGCCGCTCACCGTCGAGGCCGGCCATCGGATCCGGGACGTACACCGTTAATTCCGTGCCCTCCGGCAGGGTTTGATCCAGCTCGCGCAGCAGACTGGACAGCGGCTGCTGGCCGGCCGGCGCAGTGTCCTGCAGCGGCGGGAACCCGGGGGCCAACCAGCGCCCCTCGCTGCCCGCAGGCAGCATCGGCGCGCTCAATCCCGGCGCCACCACCACCCACGGCGGTGTCTGTACCGGCGCCCCATGCAGCAGCGGCCGGGCCAGCAATACGGCCAGCGCCGCAAGCAGCAGCAGGCGCACCAGCAGCAGCGGCCATTCGTCGAAGCGGATCCGCTGGCGCGGGCGGGCCTTCGCGCGCAGCCAGCGCAGCGCGGCGAACTCCAGCGGCGCGTAGTGGTGGCGGCGCGCCAGATGGATCAGCAACGGCACCAGCAGTGACGCCAGCGCCAGCAGGCCCAGCGGGAACAGCAGCGACAGGCTCATCGCGCGCTCCCCGCCAGCAGCCGCAGCGGCGCATCCAGCGGCTGGTCGGTATGGGTCACGACATGGGCAACGCCGCCGCGTTGCAGTCGCGCCTGCAGCACGCGCTGCGCCTCGGCGAAGCGGGCCAGGTAATCGTCGCGGATCGCACGGCCATCGCCCAGCAGCTCCTCACCGGTTTCCGGGTCACGGAAGCGGTGGCCGTCGTGGAAGGGGAAATCACGCTCGTCGGCGGTCAGGATCTGCAGCTGCATCACGTCACGGCGGGCGGCGGCCAGCCGCTCCAGCAGCACGGTGCCGGCCTCGTCGAAGCCATCGCCCAACGCCACCAGCATGTCATTGGCCTGCACCCGCTCCCAGACCGGGCGCAGCGCGTCTGCAGCGGGCCATGCGCCACGCGCACGCAGGCGGTGCAGCAGCAGGTGGACGCGGTCGCGCTGGCGCGCACCACTGCCGGCCGGCACCAGCTGTACGCCCTCACCATTGACGGCGACCAGGCCGAAGCGGTCCCCCTGCTGCAGCGCCAGCTCCACGATGCAGGCGGCGGTGGCGCAGCCATGGTCCAGCCGCGACACAGCAGGTTGTGCGCGGTCGACCTGCCCGGCCGATGCAGTGGCATCGATCAGGATCCAGATCGTGACCGGGCTTTCGCGCTCGGACTCGCGAACGAAGAAGCGGTCCGAACGTGCGTACAGCTTCCAGTCGATCTGGCGCGGCTCGTCGCCGGGCTCGTAGGCGCGGTACTGCGCGAATTCCAAACCTGCGCCACGGTTGCGGCTGGCATGCTGGCCGATGCCCTGCGCGCCGGCCGCACGCCGCGGCAACAGCCGCAGCGCCTTGAGGCGGCTGCGGACATCGGCGGGAATGGGGATCGGGACGTGCGGGCTCACGAGAGGCTCAGGCGGGGAAAGGCACGGCCTGCAGCAACGCGGCGATCACATCGTCGGCGCCCTTCTGCTCGGCTTCGGCGGCGAACGAGAGCAGCAGGCGGTGGCGCATCACCGGCGCGATCAGCGCCTGCACATCATCGCGGGTCGCCGCAAAGCGCCCCTGCAGCAATGCGCGCGCCTTGGTCGCCAGCACCAGCGACTGTCCCGCACGCGGGCCTGCGCCCCACTTGATCCAATGGTTGACCGCCTCCGGGGCGCCTGCGCCCGGCCGACTGGCACGGACCAGACGCGTGATCCAGCTCAGCACGTCATCACTGACATGCACCTGGCGCACCGCAGCCTGCAGGGCCAGCACATCCTCGGCGTGCATCACCTTGGGAACGGCGCCACTGCTGCTGCCGGTGGTCTGCACCAGGATGTCGCGCTCTTCCTGCTCGGTGGGGTAATCCACCCGCACGTGCAGCAGGAACCGGTCCAGCTGGGCCTCCGGCAGCGGGTAGGTACCGGCCTGTTCGATCGGGTTCTGCGTGGCCAGCACGAAGAACGGTGCCGGCAGCGCATAGGTGGTGCCGGCGTAGCTGACGGTGCGTTCCTGCATGGCTTCCAGCAGCGCTGCCTGGGTCTTGGGCGGGGTGCGGTTGAGCTCGTCGGCCAGCAGCAGGTGGGTGAAGATCGGCCCCTGCTGGAAGCGGAAATGGCGATGGCCGGTGCCGTGGTCTTCTTCCAGCAGCTCGGTGCCAAGGATGTCGCTGGGCATCAGATCGGGAGTGAACTGCACGCGCCGGAACTGCAGTTCCAGCGCCTGCCCCAGCGAGCGCACCAGCAGGGTCTTGCCCAGCCCCGGCGCGCCTTCCAGCAGCACATGGCCACCGGCAAGCAGGCCGATCAGCAGCTGCTCCACCACATCATGCTGGCCCACCACGGCCTTGCCCAGCGCATCGCGCAGGGGCTGCAGCTTGGAAAGAAGGGCATCAATGGGGCTATCGTTTTGCATGGCACGCTCGCAGCAATGAATGTAGAGCCACGCCCTGCGTGGCTGAAGAAATCAACAAAGCCTAATTGTTCAACGCATACATCACGATGTTCACCGCAAACCGCGTGTTGTCCTCGGCCAGGAACCGTTTGTTGCGCCAGTCGTAGTCCCACTCGCAGCCGTAGTCTTTGTTGCTGTAAAGCACGCCCAGCCGGCCATCGACCTCGATGCCCTTGAGGTAATCGTGCACAAGATCATCGCCCCAGCCATTGAGCTCGAAGCCGGTGGCCGGCGGCCCGTCCGGGAACCTGAAGAAACTTCGATACAGTGCATGGGTGTTGGGCAGCTTCTTCAGCGCGGCAGGTCCGAACAGCTTGGCCATCTGCGCTTCGAACGACTTGGCGAACAACCCGTCGATATCATGGTTGCAGTCATCCACGAACACGAAGCCGCCATTGCGCACGTAGCGCACGAAGTTCTGCCGCTCGGCGGCATTGAACTCCACCAGCTTGTGTCCGGCCAGGTAGCAGAACGGCGCTTCCAGCATACGCGGGTCGGACAGCGCGACCACATGTTCGGTCGGGTCCACCCGCAGCGTGGTGTAGTCGATCAGCGAGGTGATCACGTTGGACGGCATGCGCGCGTCCACGTCCCAGTCGCCGGAGTCGTACTTGAGGCGGGTGAACCAGAAGTCGTACCGCCCGGCCTGCGCGCGGGCGAACGAGGGCAGGGCCGCCAGGGCGGCCCCGCCAAGCATCAACCGCAGGAACTGCGCGCGGTTCATTGCCGCACGCGCGTCATCAGACCGCGTCGGACAGCGACGTGAAGGTGAAATCGCGCAGCTTCATCGGCGGGATCATCATTACGAAGCTGGATTCATCACCGGCCACGCGCACCGGCTTGCCCAGCTCTTCGATGTTGTTGAGCATGATCACCGGCGATTCGTTGAAGCGGAAGTTCTTCACCGGGTATTTGATCTGGCCGTTTTCGATGTAGAAGGTGCCGTCGCGGGTCAGGCCGGTGAGCAGCACGGTCTGCGGGTCGACCATGCGGATGTACCAGGTACGGGTGACCAGGATGCCCTTCTGGGTGCCGCGGACCAGCTCGGCGGTGCTCTTGTCGCCGCCGCTCATCAGCAGGTTGCCCGGGGTGGCGTTGGCGGTCTTGCCCTGCTTCTGCGCCCAGAAACGCGAGTAGTCCAGGTTGGCGACCTTGCCGTTCTCGATGATGGCCAGCTTGCTGCGCGGCAGGCCCTGCTGGTCCCACGGCAGCACCGGTGCCTCGGGGTGCCACGGGTCGGCGTACATGTTCACGCGCGGGTCGTAGACCTGCTCGCCGAGCTTGTTGCCACCGCCCTTCCTGGACAGGAAGCTGCGGCCTTCGTCGGCCGAGCGCGCATCGAAGAAGTTCATCATGAAGCTGATCAGGCCGGCAGCGGCGGCCGGCTCCAGGATCACGGTGTACTTGCCCGGCTCCAGCGCCTTGGCTTCGGACGATTCAGTGGCCTTGCGCATGGCGATGCGCACGTCCTGGTCGGCCTTGAAGTCGACGGCGTCCTTCAGGTTGCGGCCCACCCAGCCCGAACCGCGCCCGTCTTCGGTACGCACGGTGCAGGTGTAGTCGAAGTTGGTGGTGCGCTGGTAGCCGAAATTGCCGTTGCTGTTGGCGGTGGCCTGGAAGCCCTGGCCGTCTTCCAGGAAGCCGGCGGCGATCAGGCCGTTGCCACGGCAGGGCGCGATCGAATCGGCAGCGACCTTGGCGCGGAAGGCCGGGTCGATGGCGGCGGTGGATTCGCTGAAGGTCGGGCTGGCGGTGTAGGTCTGCTTGCCGATGGCGGGCAGGAACTCCGGGTTTTCCGGGGCCAGGCGGGCCAGGTCTTCGGCGCGGCGGACCACGCGTTCCAGCGCGGCGTCGTCGAACTCGTTGATCGAGGCGGTGCCCACGCGTTTGCCGAAGGCCACGGTGACGGCCAGTTCGGTGTTGTCGACGATGCCGCTGGTGGAGACGTTGTTGAGCGCGAAACGGATGTTGCCGTTGATCGAGCCGGCCAGCACCGCAGTGGTCTCATCGGCCTTGGACAGCGCGATGACCTTGTCGAGGATGGCCTTGGCCTGGGCTTCGGTGAAGATACTCATGGAATAAGGGCTCCTGACCGGTCAGCCGAGGCTGCGCGCGGTGTTGATGACGTTGATGCCGTTGAAGCGCGCGGTGGACGAACCGTGCGAGACCGCCGAGACCTGGCCCGGCTGGCCCTTGCCGTCGAAGAACGAACCGCCCAGGCGGTAATCGCGTTCATCGGCCACTGCGCTGCAGGCGTTCCAGAACTCCGGCGTGCGGATCTGGTAGGCCACGTCTTCAAGCATGCGGGTGATCTGGCCGTTCCTGATTTCATAGAACAGCTGGCCGCCGAACTGCGCGTTGTAGCGCTGCTGGTCGATGGAGAACGAGCCGTCGCCGATGATGTAGATGCCGTTCTCGACATCCTTGACCAGGTCGCTCACGCTCAGCGGGGTCTTGCCCGGCGCCATCGACACGTTCGCCATGCGCTGGAACTGCACGCTGGACCAGGAATCGGCATAGCAGCAGCCGTCCGACTCGGTCTTGCCCAGGATGTGGGCCTGGTCGCGGATCGTCTGGTAATCCACCAGCTTGCCGTTGCTGATCAGGTCCCAGCGCTTGGTCTTGACGCCTTCATCGTCGTAGGCCACCGCGCCGAGGCTGCCGGGCTGGGTCTTGTCGGCGAAGATGTTGACCAGGTCGCTGCCGTACTGGAAGTGCTGTTCGCGCTTGTCCAGGGTGGCGAAGCTGGTGCCGGCGTAGTTCGCCTCGTAGCCCAGCACGCGGTCCAGTTCCAGCGGGTGGCCGACCGATTCGTGGATGGTCAGCCAGGTGTGCGAGGGGTCCAGCACCAGGTCGTACTTGCCCGGCTTGACCGACGGCGCCTTCAGCTTCTCCTGCGCCTGCTTGGCCGCCGCGATGGCGTCTTCCTTCATGTCGTAGGACGCGCCGTAGTTGACCACGCCGTTCGGCGTGAGCACCTTGCCGCTCGCGGCGCCATCCAGGTACTCGTAGCCCATGCCCATCGGCGCGGACAGGCCTTCGCGGGTGCGGAACTTGCCGCTGGCCTTGTCGATGGCGGTGACCGTCATCGGCGCCCAGATGCGGTGCACGTCCTGGTCGATGTAGGAGCCATCGGTGGAGGCGAAGTACTTCTGCTCGTTGACCAGGAACAGCATCGAATTGACGAAGCTGGCGCCCGCGCCCATCGCCGCGGCGTTGACGTCCAGCAGCAGCTCGACCTTTTCCTTGATCGGCACCTCCATCGCGTTCTTGCGGATCGGGGTCTTCCAGCTCACCTCGCCCACGCCGGGCGTGGCGGCCAGCTGCACCTTGGCGGTCTGCACGCCGGCGTTGGCCTTGGCGATGGCCACCGCCTGCTGCGCGGCACGCGCCACGTCGGTGGGGTTGAGCTGGTTGGTGGCGGCAAAGCCCCACGCGCCATTGACGATCACGCGGATGCCCACACCGGTGGATTCGGTGTTCACCACGTTCTGCACCTTGTCTTCGCGGGTGATCACGAACTGGCGCAGGTAACGGCCGATACGCACATCGGAGTAGGTGGCGCCGGCCTGGCGGGCGGCGGCCAGCGCCGCATCGGCCAGGCGCTTCTTCAGCGCCGGGTCCAGGGTGCTGTGCAGCTGCTCGGCGGCAATCACCTTGCCGAAGAACGCCGGCACGATCAGGCCGCCAGCGGTAAGCCCGGTCAGGGCGAGGAAGTCACGTCTTTGCAAGGCAGCTCTCCACGTCGGTGTGGGGGTGGCAGGAACAAGGCGGGATCACGGGTACAGCGGTGCATCGATTCTTGCGGGCGCGGCGGTCCAACGGTAGTGACGTTTGGCACGGTGGCCGGGCGGCTCAGCCCAGGCTGCGTGCGGTGTTGATGATGTTGATGCCATCGAAGCGCGTGGTCGCCGAGCCGTGCGACACCGCCGAGACCTGGCCGGGCTGGCCCTTGCCATCGAAGAACGAACCGCCGAAGCGGAAATCGCGCTCGTCGCAGATCGCGCTGCAGGCGTTCCAGAACTCCGGCGTGCGGATCTGGTAGGCCGCGTCTTCGACCATCCCGGCAATCTGCCCGTTCTTGATCTGGAAGTAGAGCTGCCCGCCGAACTGCGCGTTGAAGCGCTGCTGGTCGATGGAATACGAGCCGCGGCCGTGGATGTAGATGCCGTTCTCCACGTCCTTGACCATGTCGGCCACGCTCAGCGGGGTCTTGCCCGGTGCCAGCGACACGTTGGCCATGCGCTGGAACTGCACGCTGGACCAGGAATCGGCGTAACTGCAGCCGTGCGACTCGGTTTCGCCCAACAGGTGCACTTCATCGCGGGTGGCCTGGTAGTTGACCAGGATGCCGTCCTTGACCAGGTCCCAGCGCTTGGTCTTGACCCCTTCGTCGTCGTAGCCCACCGCGCCCAGGCTGCCCGGGGCGGTCTTGTCGGCGAAGAAGTTGACCCGCTCGCTGCCCCAGCGGTAGCCGGCATCGCGCTTGTCCAGCGTGGCGAAGCTGGTACCGGCGTAGTTGGCCTCGTAGCCGAGCACGCGGTCCAGCTCCAGCGGGTGGCCGACGTTCTCATGGATGGTCAGGAACAGGTTGGACGGGTCCAGCACCAGGTCGTACTTGCCCGGCTTGACCGAGGGAGCCTTCAACTTCTCGCGGGCGTGGCGGGCGGCGGCGATGGCATCTTCGACCGGATCGTAGGAGTCACGATAGGCAGTGATGCCGTCCGGCAGCTGGATCTTGCCGCTGGCCTGGCCATCGAGGAATTCGTAGCCCATGCCCATTGGCGAGGACAGACCGGCGCGGGTGCGGAACTTGCCGGTGCTCTTGTCGATGGCGGTGGCGGTGAACGGCAGCCAGATCCGGTGCACGTCCTGGTCGATGAAGGAGCCATCGCTGGAGGCGAAGTACTTCTGCTCGTTGACCAGGAACAGGGTGGAGTTGATGAAGTCGGCACCGGCGTTGATCGCGGCCGCATTCAGGCTGAGCAGCAGCTCGACCTTCTCCTGGATCGGCACCGCCATGGCGTTCTTGCGGATCGGCGTCTTCCAGCTCACATCGCCCACCCCGGTAACGGGGGCCAGCTGTACCGGCCGGGTCTGTATGGTGGCGTTGGCGCGGGCAATGGCGGCCGCCCGCTCCACCGCGGCCAGGATCGCGGCCGGGGTCTGCTGGTGGGTGGCGGCAAAGCCCCAGGCACCGTTGACGATCACCCGGATGCCGATCCCGGAGGATTCGCTGTTGGTGACATTCTGCACCCGCGCTTCGCGGGTGATCACTGCCTGGTTGAGGTAGCGGCCGATGCGCACGTCGCAGTAGCTGGCCCCGGCCCGTTTGGCCGCGGCGAGGGCGGCTTCGGACAGCGCCTTGTTGCGGACCACGTTGCCGGGCTCAAGCAGCTGCTCGGCGGCGATCAGGCGGGAGTGCGGCAACATCAGGCCGGCGAGGCCCACTCCAGACAGCGTCAGAAACTCACGGCGTTGCACAGCTTGCGATTCCCCGGGGTCGGTCAAGCCTCCGACTTTCGGTGGCCGCCGCCAGTGGCACAAGTGACTGCGGTCATGGTTGGATGTGCACTGTCATCACTTTTTTGCATGGTTATGAGCCAACAACGCTGGTCCGAGGCCTGTGAGCGCAACCGCGACCCGATCCTGGCCGTGCTGCGCCGCCATCTGCACGACCGCCACCGCGTGCTGGAGATTGGCAGCGGTACCGGCCAGCATGCTGAATACTTCGCCGCCCAGCTGCCACACCTGATGTGGCAGGCCAGCGATCATCCCGACTACCTGCCGGGCATTACCGAGCGCCTTGCCGAGGCGGGGCTGCCCAACGCACCGGCGCCGTGGCCGCTGCAGGCGGTGCTTGCGCCGGTCCCTGGCCTGGCCCCGCTGCCGGAGGGCCCGCTGGGCTTCGATGCGGTGTTCAGCGCCAACACCCTGCACATCATGAGCTGGCCGCATGTACAGGCACTCTTCGCCGGGCTGCCGGCGGTGATGGCCGACGATGCGCTGCTGTGCGTGTATGGCCCATTCAATTACAACGGCAACTACAGCAGCGACAGCAACCGGCAGTTTGATGCATGGCTGAAGGCGCGCGACCCGGAATCAGGCATCCGGGATGCCGAGGCGGTGGATGCATTGGCCGCCGCGCAGGGGTTGACGCTGGTGGAAGACGTGGCGATGCCGGCCAACAACCGATTGCGTATCTGGCGGCGGTGACAGGTGGGGCGGGCCCGCCGCGGACACGCGTGGCGTGTCCCTACGCCGGTTACCGCGCAAACCCACCCAGCGCAGGCTCCTGGGCCTGCTGCGGACCGACGTGCTGCAACTGCCACGCCTGCTGCTCGATCTCACTGGCGGCAGCCTCCCGCTTCTGGTCCGACACCGCCACCGGCGTCTGTTTGGCCAGCTCGATATCAAACGGCACCCGCTGCTGGTCATGCGGTCCGCTCCCATGCTGGACGAGGAAGGCGTAGCCCTTCGACCCAAACACAACCTCATCGACACGGGAGATCTCGCTCCCCTGCAGCGGGCCGGTGACGCTGCCGGGGTACAACGCCCGGTGCGTTTCCCGGTTGTCCATCGCGCAGCCCAGCGCCGAGTGGCAGAACTGTTCCCGTTCCAGCCCGTTCGCGAAGCTTACCTGCCCCTTGTCCTCGGCGGCCTGCACGCCTTCGCGGATGCGGGCCAGCGTCGGGTTGTCCGCGTTCGTGGGAACGTCCGGCACCCTCCGCTGATCGCGCTGCGCCGCCAGCGCCACCAGGGCCTGCAGCTGCGCTTGCTCCACCGGATCGGGCTGGATGGAGCGGTGTTCGAACCGTGCCGCCAGCGCCTGGTCAATCGGCTCGGAGTCGTTGCACGGGTCGACGATCTTGCAGTTGGCCAGCGCCTCGCGCAGATTCCGCTGGCCATCGCCGTCGATCTTCAGCCCGTACAACGCAGTCGCGCCGCCGGCCTGGTACAGCGTCATCGTATCCAGGTCCATCGGCACGGCGCGCTTCTCGAACAGTGGCTGGTCGCGCAACGTGTTCAGATAGTCGATGGCAGCGTTGCCGGTCAGGATCTCCAGGCCTGCATCGCGGTTCCCGCCGCCCACGTTGGAATGGCCACCGGGCGCGGCTACATTGATCGCACGCCCATCCGGCGTAATCCCGGGATCGTTGATGGCCTGGTGCGGAAACAGCTCGCGCCGCTCGTGAGCGGCCATGATCGCCACGCGCGAGATCACGCTCGGTGGCAGCCGGGCGTCGTAGTTGGCGGGCATGTTGGTTGCCACCGGATCCAGCAGCAGGGTGGCCTGTGCGGTCTGGCCTGGCGGTACCAGCGGTGGTAATGGGCTGATGACGCTGATGTTGCCGTTCTTGTCATGGCCGAACCCGAGGCCTTCTTCAGGAACGATGCCGTACTCATCAATCAACCGGAGCAGGCCGGCTGTCTGTACCGCGCCGCGACTGTAGCCGATGCCAACGACCCGGATTTCTGCCTCGGGGTTGGCATCCTTCCAGATACTCACCTGCTCGGCGAGCTCTCGGTAAGAGCGTGTTATTCCATCTTCCCAAGAGCGCGCAAGCATGCCGTCAACGGCACGGCTCACTGCGTTGTGTTGGGTGCCGATGCCCGCAGCATAGTGGGTACCGATCCGACTCTGTGGATCCTTAGAGAGCTCAAATGCCTGGCCATACAACTCGCCTACAGTCGTGCTCGGGCCGAGCTTGGGGTTCCTGGCGTCTTGACCCGTTCCATCCAGAAATGCGAAGAACACATACTCGTTCGCAGTGTCGCCGCGTTGAAGCATCGGCACCGACATTCGTTGTAGCTGGTGGCGCACATCGAGCTCCATCCGCAGGTCATCTGCGCTAACGGGTCGACCGCCCGCGTTGGAACCAATCTTGCCCATGGCAATGCTCCCTTTGCTCAATAGGTATAAGTTTTCACCAGCACAAGATCACGGCGCGAAGTGCTGTAGCGATTTCCAGGATCCTGAAGATGCTTCGTTGGAATCGAGGCCTTCATGTACACGCGAATGGTGCGGTCATTGACCTCCAGCAGGATGGAAGGAACACTTTCGTTCTTTCCATTGGGGAGATCAGCGGCTTCTTCACGCGGGACGAAGTGGTGAACCAGTTCGTCTTTGAAGATGGCCCCGATATCAACCTCGGCTTCGTGCAATGTTCCGTCCTTCGACCTCCAGGTGACCTTTGCTGGCGAAACGAAGTTAGGGACAGCTCCGTAGCTCCCGTTCCATCCCTTGAGGTAATCGTCACCGTACGACGCAGAAGACTTGGTCGGCTTGTCACGGCCAAAGGCGAAGCCGTCATAAACAACCTGGCATTCCAGCGTGTCGTAGCAGCGCGGCTCGAAGCTATGCTTCTCAAACCGCAACGGCCATTCCACCGGCCTGTAGTTCATCTTCGCCGCGATGGCAGGATCACCTTCGGGCACCAACTCACCGCTGGTCAGTACCGGCGTCTCAGGATAGGTATAGCGGGCAGCGGACACCGGCACGTTCTCCTGCATCTGTGTGGCCGTGGGCGTTGCCGCCCCGGGCGTGGCGCAGGCGGCCAGCGCCAGGCTGGCGACGGCGACAACCTGCATGGGGATCTTCGGCATCGCACTTTCCTCATCATCGCGCCCGGTGGGCATCGGTGTTTCCGGCAACAGCGGAAGCGGCCTGCGTTTGCGCAGGATCGGTAAGCCACCCGATGGCAACGGCCCGAGCGCTTCTGTCGTCTGTGTGTTGATGATCGCCACGTCGCGCAGCAGCTGGGCGTCGTGGAAGGGGTCCTTAACCCTCAGTACCCGGGGCCCGCGCAGTTTCCTGTCGTCGTCCATCGCCCGCCTCCGATCGTCCCTGTCGTCGCCCGATCATAGACGAGCCTGCGGGTGCCGGTGTTCCTGGCTGACGTATTCGAGCTCATGTGCCCCTGCGCGTGGCGGCACGGGTGATCAGCTTTCGCTGGAAAATTTGGCCAGGCAGCGCAGGCAGCTGGAGGCGATCTCCTGGACCAGTGTTTCCAGAATGGGATGTTCGATACCCTCGTCTTCCAACTGCAGGCGCTGCTCCTCGGCCACGAGGGGAAGTTCGAGCGCCATGCCGGCCAGCATCTCCATCGCCATGGCGGGGGCGAGGCGCATGGCCGTGGCGGTAGCCTGCCAATCGCGCAGCGTGATGTCCCACCAGCGATAGTGGCTGCCGACTTTCATGGCGAGCTTGATCTTGCGCTTCTGCAGCTGCGGGTAGGGCAGTGCGCTGGAAATGTCGTAAAGCGGCGCCAAGCGGACCTGCTCGCTGTCCACAAGCAGCGAATAGTTCTTGGCGTGTGCATCGGTCCCGCGCCCGGTCCGCCCTGGTTCTGGTATTTGATCTGCGGCATGACGCCCAGCGCCTGGCAGAAGTCCTCCTGGTGGATGCGGATCCATCCGTCGGCGGTACGTTTGCGGTCATAGCGTTCCACACAGATGGCGGATTCTCCGTCCATCTCGATCTTCTCGGAGAATGCCGCCGGCATGCCCATCGCGCGGGCAAGGCGAAGGCAGAACATTTCGTTCTCGACGAAGCCGTTGTAGTCACTGCCGGGTGGCTTGAGGATGTGCGTTGTGGGAATGCGTCCGCTGGGCACCGCCCAGCCGTCATCCGTTCTCAGCAGTGCAATCTTGGCCTGCGCGCCGGCGAGACTGAACTGGCCAATATCCCCAAGCCAGCGCCCACTGCCGACATCGCGCCGGACCTGCGAAAGGCGCGCGGCAACCTGCGCATTGCTCAGGGCCTCGATGCCATCGGCCTCGCCTGCGATGACCGCTTCAACGCGTTCGGACGCAACGAACTGGACGGCGTCCGCGCCGCCACTGCGCCGGGCGCGTGGGTGGCTGCGCTGAGTGACAGGCACAGCGACAGCGGGAAGGCGCCGGCCGCGTTCTGCCATGCCGGGGTGTACGCGAAGTGCGGGTTGCCGTGTGCATCCTGACGCAACGTGCCCATGGGTACACCCTGCATCAGCACGTGGAGGCTCATTTCGGTTTCCGATGCTTGCCGGCGTACGACTGGGGCGCTTCATGGAAGTCACCGAACGACGACATTTTATGAATGTTGGCGCTCGGTGACTTTGACTCCAGGGGGTCGATTGCCGAGGGCAACCCATGGATTGCCTTCGGTAGCGGGCTACGCCACCTGCACGATATGCAGCGCCTTCGGGTTGCGCCACTGCGCCAGCAGCACCGCTTCCCGCGCCTTGGCCTTCTGCAGGTGCGCTTCCTTTACATGCCCGTAGCCGCGGATGTGCTCGGGAATGCTGGCAATTTCCACCGCCAGGGCCACGCGCTCATCGCTCAACCCGTCCAGCAGCAGTGCCACGGTCTGTTCGTAGTCGGCAATCAGCTGGCGCTCGCCACGGCGTTCTTCGGTGCGGCCGAAGATGTCGAAGGTGCCCCCACGCAGGAACTTGAGCTTGGCCAGCAGGCCGAACGCCTTGAGCATCCACGGGCCGTATTCCTGCTTGATCAGGCGGCCCTGTTCGTCCTTCTTCGCAAACAGCGGCGGGGCCAGGTGGAAGCGCACTTCGAAATCGCCTTCGAACTGCTGCTGCAGGCGGCGCTGGAATTCGCCGCTGGTGTACAGGCGTGCCACTTCATACTCGTCCTTGTAGGCCATGAGCTTGAAGTAGTAACGCGCCACGGTCTCGGTCAGCGCGGTGCTGCCGGCCTTGTCCCACTCTGCCGTGCGCACGCGGTCGACCAGCGTGCGGTAGCGCGCGGCATAGGCCGCATCCTGGTAGTCGGTGAGGAAGCGCACACGGCGTTCCACCAGCTCATCCAGTGAACGCGACAGGCGCTCGTCATCCAGCGGCAGGAACGCCACGTCGCTGCCGCCGCCATGCCCGGGAAGGCCACGCAGTTCGCGTTCGTCGCCGGTTTCGCGCGGTGCCGCGGTGGCGCCCCATTCGTTGCCTTCCCATTCGCCCGGCGGGAGATCATGCAGCGGACCCGGGGTGCGCTCGGCATCGGTATGGCCGTTGCGGACCAACCCTGCGGCCTGCTGCACCGCCTGCGGATCCACCGCGGCCAGCCGGCCCCAGGCGAACGCCTGCTGGTTCATCGCCACCGCCGCGCCATTGAGCTCGACCGCGCGCATCAGCGCTTCGAAGGAAATCGGGACCAGGCCCTGCTGCCAGGCGTAGCCCAGGATGAACAGGTTGGAAGCAATCGCATCGCCCAGCAGCGCGGTGGCCAGCTGGGTGGCATCCAGCAGCAGCGGCTCGCGGCCGCCCAGCGCCACGCGGATACCGGCAATGATGTCGGCAGACGGGAACTGCATGTCCGGGCGGGTGGTGAAGGTGCCCGGCATCGCTTCATAGGTGTTGAGCACCACCTGCGAGCGTTCGGCGCGCACCTTCGACAGCGCCCAGTAATCGTTCACCACCACCATGTCGCAGCCCACCACCAGGTCGGCTTCACCTGCGGCGATGCGTACCGCATGGATGTCTTCGGGGCGCTTGGCAATGCGGATATGGGTGGTCACCGCACCGCCCTTCTGGGCCAGGCCGGTCTGGTCGAGCACGCTGGCGCCCTTGCCTTCGAGGTGCCCGGCCATGCCGAGCAACGCACCGATGGTCACCACGCCGGTGCCGCCGACGCCGGTGATCAGGATGTTCCAGGGCTGCTCGAGCGTGCTGCGGAAGGTCGGTGCGGGCAGGTTGTCGAGCAGGCTGCTGCGCTCGCTGCGCGAGCCCTTGCGCAGCGTGCCGCCGTGCACGGTGACGAAGCTGGGGCAGAAACCGGTGGTGCAGGAATAGTCCTTGTTGCAGTTGGACTGGTCGATATCGCGCTTGCGCCCGAACTCGGTTTCCTTTGGCAGCACCGACACGCAGAAGCTCTTCTGGCCGCAATCGCCGCAGCCTTCGCAGACCAGCGAATTGACCACCACGCGCTTGGGCGGGTCGACCAGCTTGCCGCGCTTGCGGCGGCGGCGCTTTTCGGTGGCGCAGGTCTGTTCGTAGATCAGGATGCTGGTGCCCTTTACCTCGCGCAGCTTCTTCTGCACGGCATCCAGCTCGGCGCGGTCATGGAATTCCACGCCCTCCGGGAACAGCTCGCGCTTGTTCCACTTGCCGATCTCATCGCTCACCAGCACGATCGTCTGCACGCCTTCGGCGCGCATCTGGTGGGCGATCTGCGGCACGGTGAGGGTGCCGTCCACAGGCTGGCCGCCGGTCATCGCCACCGCATCGTTGTAGAGGATCTTGTAGGTGATGTTGACCCCGGCAGCGATGGCCTGGCGGATCGCCAGCGAGCCACTGTGGAAATAGGTGCCATCGCCCAGGTTCTGGAACACGTGTTCGGTGTCGGTGAACGCAGCCTGCCCGGCCCAGGTCACGCCTTCGCCACCCATGTGGGTGAAGGTATCGGTGCTGCGGTCCATCCAGGTGACCATGTAATGGCAACCGATGCCGCCCAGTGCGCGCGAGCCTTCCGGCACGCGGGTGGAGGTGTTGTGCGGGCAACCCGAGCAGTAGTGCGGCACGCGCGGGAAACTGGCGCGCGGCAGTGCCAGTTCGGCTTCCTTGGCATCCATCCAGCGCAGGCGCTGTTCGATGGAGTCATTGGTGAAGAAACGCTGGATGCGCCGGCCGATCACGCCGGCAATGGTGGCCGGGGTCAGTTCATTGGTGGACGGCAGGATCCACGTGCCCTGTTCGTCGTACTTGCCCACGATCGACGGGCGCGGACCGGCGCTGGCCGGCCAGTTGTAGAACTGTTCCTTCATCTGCCGCTCGATGAAGGCCCGCTTCTCCTCCACCACCACGATGTCTTCCAGGCCCTGGGCGAAGCGCGCGATGCCTTCCGGCTCCAACGGCCAGGTCATGCCGACCTTGTACACGCGGATGCCGATGTCGGCGCAGGCGCGCTCGTCCAGGCCCAGGTATTCCAGAGCCTGCAGCACGTCCAGGTAGCTCTTGCCGGTGGTGACGATGCCCAGCCGCGCGCGCGGCGAATCCATCACCACCCGATCGATGCCGTTGGCCCGCGCGAACGCCTGGGCGGCCTTGACCGCATAGCGGTGCAGGCGCATTTCCTGGTCCAGCGGCGGGTCCGGCCAGCGGATGTTGAGCCCGCCGGCGGGCATCTCGAAGTCTTCGGGCAGTACGATCCGGCGCGCGAACGGGTCCACCTGCACCGACGCGGACGATTCCACCGTTTCGGCGATGGTCTTGAAGCCGATCCAGCGCCCGGTATAGCGGCTCATGGCCCAGCCCAGCAGGCCCATGTCCAGGATGTCCTGCACGCCGGCCGGATTGAGCACCGGCATCATCGCGCTGACGAATTCATCTTCGCTGCCGTGCGGCAGGGTGGAGCTGCGGCAGGCATGGTCGTCGGCGGCCAGCGCCAGCACGCCGCCGTGCACGGAGGTGCCGGCGGCGTTGGCATGCTTGAACACATCGCCGCAGCGGTCCACGCCCGGGCCCTTGCCATACCACATGCCGTATACGCCCTGGACCCTGGCGCCGGGAAACAGGTTGGTCTGCTGGGTGCCCCAGACCATGGTCGCGCCCAGGTCCTCGTTGAGGCCGGGGGTGAACTTCACCCGCGCCGCGTCCAGGTGCTGGCGGGCGCGCCACAGTTCCAGGTCGAAGCCGCCCAGCGGGCTGCCGCGGTAGCCGCTGATGAAGCCGGCAGTGTCCAGCCCGGCCGCCTGGTCGCGCAGCTGCTGCATCAGCGGCAGGCGTACCAGCGCCTGCACCCCGCTCAGGTAGATGCGACCGTCGGTACGGGTGTACTTGTGGTCCAGCGTGTAGCTGTCGTCCAGCGGCCCGGCAGGCAGGTTGGCGGACGAAGGCGAGGTGAGTTCGGCGGTACTGGTCATGGCTGGCCCGTGCTGACGGCTGGCACGGCCACCGCGAGGGCGGCCGGAAAGGGCGGAATTGTATCAGCCGGGCATTTTCTGGCCTTCGGGACTCGCACCCGGGCCGGGCTGCGGTTAGGATCGGGGAGGGAGGTTGTTGTGACAACCTGGGGGAGTTTGTATGGCAGTGGCAAGAAAGATGCTGACCGGCATGGTGCTGGCGGCGGGGATGACCGTGTTCGGGGCGGCAGCGCAATCGTTGCCGGCATTGCAGGAGTTCTACTTCGACGACGACGTGGCTGCGGTCACGCCGGTGGTCGTGCCGGCCGACAGCAGCGATGTCGTCGACCAGCTGATGAAACAACGCGAACGGGGCCGCAAGGCACTGGAAGCCACCGTGCAGCTGGCCAGCGTGGCCTATGCACAGGGCCGCCCGGAGCTGGGCCGCGAGCTGTATGCCGATGCGGAAAAGAACGCGCCGGGCACCTCGGTGCCGGGTCGCATGGTGCGCTGGAACCATGGCTGGGATCTGTTCCGCCAAGGTGACGCCGAGGCGGCCCTGGTGCAGTGGCACAGCGCCCAGCAGGGCCTTCGCGGCAACGCATCGTGGGTGCCGCCGACCTACGCGCTGGCGTTGTGGACGCTGGGTCGCAAGGACGAAGCGGTGAAGTGGTATGCCGCCGCCGTGCGCACCGAGCCGCAGCGTTGGACCACCAGCGACGGCTACGCGCAGGCGCTGCCGAACTGGCGCGACAGTGAACGTGCCACCTTGGCCGAAGTGCAGCAGGCGTGGGCGGCGCACCCGCCGGCCTGGCCGTAACACCCGCAGGTCATGCCGGCTTCGACCATGGTCGAAGCCGGTCGCCGCACCGCGCTGGAGCGTGGTCTATTCGTCCGCGCTGACAGTACGCCCGCGTGCCCAGTCGCGCAGGCCGTTCACCTGTTCGGCCATCAGCACCGACAGCGGGCGGCTGCCACGGATCTCGTTCATCAGCAGCTCGGTGTCCAGCGCACGCTCATCGGCATGTGCCGCGTACAGCCCGGCCACCACGGCCTGTTCGATTTCCGCCCCCGAAAAGCCATCACACGCCGCGGCCAGCGCCGGCAGGGCGAAGTCGTCGGCGTTGAGCGTGCGCCGGCCCAGGTGCAGGCGCAGCAGCTCGACCCGGGTGTTGGCGTCGGGCAGGTCGACGAAGAAAATCTCGTCGAAGCGGCCCTTGCGCAGCAGCTCCGGTGGCAGCTCATGCACCTGGTTGGCGGTGGCCACGATGAACACCTGACTCTTGCGCTCGGCCAGCCAGGTCAGCAGGTGGCCCAGCACGCGCCGGGACACGCCGCCATCTTCGCCACCACTGGCCAGGCCTTTCTCGATCTCGTCAATCCACAACACACAGGGCGCCAACTGCTCCGCCGAGGCCAGTGCCTCGCGCAGGTTCTTCTCGGTTTCGCCGTGGAACTTGTCGTACAGGCTGCCGAAGTCAAGGCGCAGCAGCGGCACCCCGAAGCCGGCCGCCGTGGCCTTGGCCAGCATCGATTTGCCGCAGCCCTGCACGCCCAGCAGCAGCATGCCCTTGGGCGGGTCCAGCCCGGCCGGGCCCTGTCCGCCCAGGAACACGGCACGGCGCTGGTTGACCCAGCGCTTGAGACGGTTGGCACCAGCCACGTCGGCGAAGCGGGTGGTGTCGTACTCGTAATGCAGGTGCCCGGCGCGGTTGAGCAGCTCGAACTTCAGCTTGGCCAGCTGCGGCAGGTCATCCTGGCTGATCGCGCCGTCGGCAAAGATCAGCTGGCGGGCGATCCGCCGCGCATCCACCAGGCTCAGTCCACGCAGGTTGTGGAGGATCTTCTTGACCGCATCGTTGTCCACTTCGACCCGGCGGCCACCGTTCTCGCGTGCATAGGCGGCCACTTCCTCGCGCAGCATCTTGAGCAGCGCGTTGGGGTCGGGCAGGCGCGGGTTGAAGCGGGTGGCCAGCGCCTCCAGCTCGGCCGGCAGCTCCACCTTCGCGCCGATCAGCACCAGCACATGGGCTTCGCAGTGGCGGCGCTGGATCAGGTCGCGCAGCGCGCGCTGGTGGCTGGCGTAGCCCAGGTAGGGATGGAAATCGAGCAGAAGGTAGATGCCGCGCTGGTCGGCCTGGCGGATCATCTGCAGGGCCGAGCTGGCATCGGGCGGGCCGACCGCGTCGTCCTCGCGGTCCATGTCGATCCGGCGCAGCCCTTCGGTGATGGACCAGCGGTGCAGGGCCCGCCAGACATGCATCAGGGTCTGCCGGAACAGCTCCACCACACGCCCCTCGTCCTGGGTTTCGATCACGATCAGCGGGGTATTGGCGCGGATCAACGCGCTGAGGTCCTGTAACTCGCTCATGCCGGCATGCAGTCCATTGGATCGCGCACGATAGCAAAGCGACGGGGGATGCAGGGGGGTTCAGCGGCGCGACTATCTCCATCACGGAGGGCGGTGTACGCTCGGGTCACGTTCCCCGGAAGCGAGGCTGGCATGAAGACGATCCTGGTAGCCGGTTCCAAGGGTGGGGTGGGTAAAACCACCATTGCCACCCACCTGGCGGCGCAGGCCGCCCTGGCCGGCAAACGGACCGTGCTGGCCGACGCCGACCCCCAGGGCTCCAGCACCCGCTGGGCCGAACGCCGTGCCGGGCTGGAAAGCGCGGTGCTGCCCATCGACGCCAGCGGCAAGCACCCGCTCAAGCACGTGCCCGACGATACCGAGGTACTGGTCATCGACGCCCCCGCCGGTGCCCGGGCCGGTGAGCTGGACGCCTTCCTGGACGTGGCCGACGCCGTGGTGGTGCCGGTGCTGCCCTCGGCGCTGGATATCGAGGCCATCGTCGGTTTCCTCAACAGCCTGTCCAAGGTCCCGCGCGTGCACAAGCGCAAGCTGCCGGTGGGGCTGGTGCTCAACCGCACCAAGCCGTGGACCCAGACCTCGCGCCAGGCGCTGGGGATGCTGGCGGAATGGCCTTACCCGGTGGTCACGCAGCTGCGCGATACCCAAGGCTACGTGGTCATGACGGGCCTGGGCCGAAGCTTGTTCGATTACCGCTCCGCGCAGGTGCGCGAGCACCAGAGTGACTGGGAGCCACTGTTGAAGTGGTTGAAGATTGCCTGAGCAAGAAGAGAGCCTTATGCGAGAACTGATCCTGCTGCGCCACGCTCATGCCGAACCTGCGGCCAACGGGCAAGAAGATATCGACCGCCCCCTTTCGCCGGTGGGCCTGGCCGAAGCCGAGGCTGCGGGCAAGTGGCTGACCGAAAACAACCTGCTGCCTGATTGTGTGGTGTGTTCCCCGTCGCGGCGTACCCGGGAGACCCTGGAAGCGGTGCTCGGCAAAACCGGATTTGTTGAGAAGATGCTGGAAAACCGGATCTACGACGCTACCCCCGGGGCGCTCACCGACGTCATCGAAAAGCGCTGGGACGTAGACCGGCTGCTGGTGGTCGGGCACAACCCCGGCCTGGAGCAGCTGGTGCCGTTCCTGACCGAGGGATCGAGCAGCGATTACCGTGGCATGGCGCCGGGTGGTATCGCAGTCCTTACCTTCAAGGGTGATTCCACCATCGAACCCGGCGCGGCGACCTTGACCCAGTTCTGGTGGCCGTAAGCCGTGACAGCAGTACGGACCCTGTTGTGCTGTCTGCTCGGGCTGGCGGCGGGGGCGGTGCGTGCCGAACCCCCGGTACCGGCCCTGCCCCCGGCCCAGTCCACACCGCAGAAGGTGATGGAGCTGGACACCGCGCGCTCGCGCCTGGGCTTCGAGATACGCACCCGGCTGGGCCAGCGCATCGAAGGGGTGTTCCCGCGTTTTGAAGGCCGCATCGACGTGCTGTCCGACGGTCGCCACCAGGTCCACCTGCGCATGTTCACCGGCTATGTGGAGATTCCCGGCAAGGACCGTTACACCGCCTGGATGCGCGGCGAGGAGTTCTTCGACGCCCGGCGCTACCCGGTGGTGGAGTTCGATTCGGTGCCCTATTCGCCGGACCTGGTCGAAAAGGGGGGCGGCATCCACGGGCGGCTGATCCTGCGCGGGGTGTCCCACCCGGAGACCCTGCAGGTCGAGGCGGCGTCCTGCCCCCGGGCCGGGTATGATTGCGACGTGGTCAGCCGCGGTACCGTCCAGCGTGGCCGGTATGGAATGGACAGCTGGCAGCTAGCCCTGAGTGATCGAGTGACCTTTGTCCTGCGTGCGCGTCTCAACGAGGCGCCGAAACCGTGAATTCCCTGCTGCGGGTGGTAGTGCTGGCAATCCTGTTGCTGGGCAGCGGCTGCGCGTCGCTGTCCAACGCGCAGCGCGAGCGCGCGGTCGCCATTGCGGCACAGGCGCGCTCGCATGTGGTGGATTGCGATCAGCCCGACCGCTGCGCACTTGATTCGCCACTGCGGGCACTGGGCGGGCAGGCCTTCAGCGAATCCACGGAAGCGGCCCCGCGCCATTACGCCACCATCCTGGACGAGGGCGAGACCGCGCTGGTGGCGCGCATCAACCTCATCCGCAGCGCCACCCGCAGCATCGATCTGCAGACCTACATCTTCGACAAGGACGACAGCGCCCGGCTGGTGCTGGACGAACTGCTGGCCGCCGCCCGGCGCGGGGTGAAGGTACGGGTGCTGATCGACCAGCTCTCGGCGATCTCCGACCTTGAGATCCTGGCCGCGCTGGCCAGCAGCCATCAGAATTTCGAGCTCCGCGTCTACAACCCGACCTTCGGCAAGGCGCGGCTGAACTACGCTGACTATGCCGGCAGCGTGATCTGCTGCTTCCGCCGCTTCAACCAGCGCATGCACAACAAGCTGCTGGTGATCGACGATGCGCTGGGCGTGGTGGGCGGGCGCAACTACCAGGACGACTATTACGACTGGGACAGCGAATACAACTTCCGCGATCGCGACGTGCTGCTGGCCGGCCCCGAAGCGCGCGGCATGGCCGCCAACTTCGATGCCTTCTGGCGGGCCCAGCGCAGTGTCCCGGCCGAGCGCCTGAACGATGTCGGCCGCACCCTGCTCAGGCAGGGGGCGCCGGCCATGCCGCCGGCCGACTATCGCCGCCCGGCGCGGGTGGAGCAGGTGATCGATGAAGCGGTGGACCCGGCGTATATCCAACGCATGTTCGTCGATACCGCACTGCCGGTGTCCTCGGTGCGCTATGTGGCGGACCTGCCGCGCAAACACCGTCGCGAACGCGCCAGCCAGCCGGCCAACGGCCAGCATGTCACCGAGCCGCAGCTGGATTCACTGATCGCCGGCGCGCAGACCGAAGTGTTGTTGCAGACTCCCTACCTTGTGCTGTCCAAGCCGGCGCGCAAGCTGTTCGAGGCATTACGCAAGCGCGAGCAGCCACCGCGCATCGTGGTATCCACCAACAGCCTGGCGGCCACCGACAACCCGATCGTCTACGCGCTCTCCTACAAGTACAAGCGCCGCAACCTGCGTGAACTGGGCTTCAACATCTACGAGTTCAAGCCGTTCCCGCTGGATGCCCCGGTCGACTACCGCAACCTGGTACCGGCCCCGCTGGGGACCGCACCCAGCAGCGACAGCGGGCGCAGCAGCCTGCTGGGAGGAAGCGCGGCGGGCAGCAACGCGCGCGGCAGCGGCAACAACCGGCGCAGCGCAGCTGACGCCGGCGCCGCGCCCCAGCCCACCCCCGGCCCGGCCGCGCGCCGCCGTACCGATGGCAGCGTGGTGGAGCGCCGCGTGTTGCGTGCCGAAACGCGCCCCTCGTTCCTGGGTACCAAGGCGGTGAACAAGCCGTTGCCGGTGACCCGCAGCGGCGCACGCATGGGCCTGCACGCCAAATCGCTGGTGGTGGACCGCCGCATCGGCGTGATCGGTACCCACAATTTCGACCCGCGCAGCGAGAACTACAACACCGAAGGCGCGGTGATCATTGATGACCCGGCTTTCGCCGAAGCGCTGGCACAGAGCATCCTGCGCGACATCCACCCCAGGAACTCCTGGGTGGTGGCGCCGCGGATCAAGCCGCCGGTGCTGTCAGGCCTGAACTACAGCGTGGGCAAGGCCTCCGAAGCACTGCCCGTGCTGGACTTCTGGCCCTGGCGCTACGCCACCGACTACGAATTCCAGCCCGGCCCGGACTGCCCCGAGCCGCTGCGTCGCCAGGACCCGGATTTCCACAGCTGCTACACCGCCGTGGGCGACTTCCCCGAGGTCAATGTCGGCCCGAAGTGGCTGCTGGTGCGCATGCTCACCGCGTTCGGCGCCGGCCTGGTGCCCATTCTGTAATTCCTTTCGTTCCACGGAGACGCTGCATGTCCCAGGTATTCCGCGAGCCGGTGTCGATCGAGGCGCTCAACGCGCTCAGCCGCAACACCCTGATCGAACACCTTGGCATCGTCTTTACCGACGCCGGTGACGACTGGATCCAGGCCACCATGCCGGTCGACGCGCGCACCCGCCAGCCCTACGGCATCCTGCACGGCGGCGCTTCGGTAGTGCTGGCCGAAACCCTGGGAAGCAGCGCCGGCAACCTCTGCGTGGATACCCGCGAGCAGGTCTGCGTGGGCCTTGAGATCAACGCCAACCACATCCGGGCCCAGCGTGGTGGCACCGTCACCGGCACCGCGCGCGCCGTACACGTCGGTCGCAGCACCCATGTGTGGGACATCCGTATCGAGGACGAGGCCGGCAAGCTGGTCTGCACTTCGCGGCTGACCCTGGCCGTGGTTCCGGCGGTCCGCCCGGGCTGATCCCCGGCTTGACCGTCTGTGGCGGATGGCTGGCCGCTGACAGGCATTTGTCCCCGATCAGCTGGCAGACCCCGCAGCGCTCGGGTATCGTTCGCGGATGACTTCCCCCCCTTCGGCCCCGCGTGGCGGCGTGGCGCGTGTGTGCCGTTACCTGTACCGCGTCCCCCTGCTGCTGATCCACCTGCTGGTGTTCCTGCCGCTGCTCCTGATCGGCATGCTGCCGCCGTGGGGAAACCTGCGCGTGGGCGGTCGTACGCTTGAGCACCTGCTGGTGAATGCCTGGTCGGGCGGGCTGATGTGGATCTTCGGCTTCCGCCTGCGCCGCATCGGCACGCCGTTGCCGGGGGCGGTGCTGTTCGTGGCCAACCATGTCAGCTGGGTGGACATCTCCATGCTGCACAGCCAGCGCATGATGGGTTTCGTGGCCAAGCGCGAAATCGCCGGCTGGCCGGTGGTGGGCTGGCTGGCCGCACGCGGGCAGACCATCTTCCACCAGCGCGGCAGCACGGAGTCGCTGGGCGGCGTGATGCAACTGATGGTCGAGCGCCTGCAGGAGGGCAAGGCGGTGGGCGTGTTCCCGGAAGGGCGCACCCGCGGTGGTCACGAAGTGGGCCCGTTCCACGCCCGCATCTTCCAGGCTGCAGTGGAAACCCAGGTGCCGGTACAGCCGGTGGCACTGCGCTACGGCGTGCGCGGCGACGCGCAGACCGTGGTGGCGTTCGGCGAGCGGGAGAGCTTCTTCGCCAACTTCCTGCGCCTGCTGGGGGAACCGGCGCGGCGGGCCGAGGTACATTTCCTCGCGCCCATTGGCACCCATGATCTGGAAGGCCGCCGCCGCATCGCGGAAACCTCGCGCGCGCGCATCGTGGCGGCCATGAACGCCGACTAGCGCGATGCTGACCGCTGCCGACTACTGTCCGCCGCGTTGGCTGCGCAACCCGCACCTGCAGTCGATGCTCAGCTCCAGCCGCATGCGCATGCAGCGCGGCCTGGCACTGCTGGCCGCCACCGGTGCGGTGACCGAGGAGCTGCTCCTGGACGGCGGCGATGGCGTGCGCCTTCAAGGCTGGCACAGCCGCATCGAAGGCCGTGAGCCGGTCGGCATGGCGCTGCTGCTGCATGGCTGGGAAGGCAGTTCCGAATCGAGCTACATGCGCATGACCGCCGCGCGCATGCTCGAGGCCGGTTACGAAGTGGTGCGGCTGAACTTCCGCGATCACGGCAACACCCACCACCTCAACCCCGGCATCTTCCACTCCAACCGCATCGACGAAGTGGTGCAGGCGGCCGGCGACATCGCCCGGCGCTGGCCGCAGCTGCCGCTGGTGGCCGCCGGCTATTCGCTGGGCGGCAACTTCGTGCTGCGGCTGGCGCTGCGCGCGCCTTCGGCCGGGGTGCCGCTGCGCCGGGTGGCCTCGGTCTGCCCGGTGCTGGACCCGGCGATCACCATGGAGAGCATCGAGAACGGCCCGGCGATGTACGACTGGTATTTCCGCCGCAAGTGGGCCGGCTCGCTGCGCCGCAAGCGTGACCTGTTTCCGGAGCTGAGCGACTGGGACGACCGCGTGCTGAAGCTGGACATCCGCGCGCTGACCGCCTGGCTGGTGGAACACCACACCGAATTCGGCACCCTGCAGGCCTACTTCGACGGCTATTCCATCGCCGGCGATCGTCTGGCCGGGCTGGAAGTGCCCGCCGACATCCTGATGGCCCAGGATGACCCGGTCATTCCCTACGCCACCTTCAACGGTTGGCGCCTGCCCGCCCACGCCCGGCTGGAGATCGCCCCGTGGGGCGGCCACTGCGGTTTCCTGGAAAACTGGCGCGGCGATGGCTTTTCCGAGCGCTGGGTGGCCCAGCGCCTGAGCCTGGAAGCGCTGCGCTGAGGGCCGGCCCGGCGCGCCGCCGCCGGTGTTCTACAATCGGGGTTTGACCCCAAGCTGGACCGTCATGCAAGACACGATTCTCCAAGCCCTGCGCCGAAATGCTGTGGAAGAAGCCGCGCAGCTGGCGCGCGAATGGACCCGCACCGAGCCGGAGCAGCCGCAGGCGCACCGCTGGCTGGCCCTGGCGCTGCAGCAGCAGGGCCAGTACGACGCAGCACTGTCCAGCCTGCAACGCGGACTGGAATTGGCCCCGGACAACGCCGAACTGCATCTGCAGCATGCCGGCCTGCTGCTGGCCCTGCGCCAGTTCGACGCCGCCAACACCGCGCTGGACCGCACGGCCGAACTCAATCCGAACGAACTGTCGGCCTACCTGATGCAGGCCCACCTGGCGTTGTCGCGCAATGATGTGGACGAAGCCGAACGGATCACCCGGACCGCTGCGCGCGTCGAAGAGGACAACGCGGAAGTGGTGGCGCTGCAGGGCATGATCGCGCTGCGCCGTAATGATCCGGACCGCGCGCTGGCGCTGCTCTCGGCCGCCAGCCAGGCGCTGCCCAACGATGGGCGCATCCTCTACGCGCTGGGCTTTGCCTATCTGGGCAAGGACCTGCTGGCGTTTGCCGAACAGGCCTTCCGCCGCGTGCTGGAGATCAACCCGGCGATCACCTCGCTGCAGGGCCTGCTGGTGCAGCTGGCGCTGCGCCAGGGCAACACCGAAAACGCCGCCGCGATCGTGGGACAGGTGCTGTCCCGGCCCGACACCGACACCCCGGCCATGCGCCGGCTGGCCGGCGAACTGGCCCTGCAGGCGGGCCAGCCCCTGCAGGCGCTCGAACACCTGCTGCCGTTGCTGGAAAAGTCGCCGGCCGACCGGCAGATCCTGCAACTGCTGCTGATGGCCTGGCAGCGCCTGGGCCGCGAACAGCAGGCCCGCGACATCCTGGACGCCACGTTGGAAACACACCCGCAGGAACACAACCTGTGGATGGCCCGCCTGGCCATTGAAGGGGTCGGCAGTGCGGAGGCCGTCGCTGTGGCCGAGCGCTGGATCGCAGCCATGCCCGGTCACCTGCCGGCACTGGAAACGCGCCTGCGCCTGCACGACATGGCCGGTGAGCCCGACGCGGCCGAAGCCATCGCGCGCCAGATCATTGCACTGGAGCCAGGCCGCAGCAGCGGCGAGATGCGCGTGGTCGAGGCCCTGCTGGCGCGCGATCCGGCCGCGGCTGTGGCGCATGTGGAGCAGCTGATCGAGCAGGTGCCGGCCGAGGCCAAGCCGGCGCTCCGCGCCTGGCTGGGCTCGGTGCAGGACCGTGCCGGGCAGCACGCCGCCGCGCTGGCCACCTGGACCAGCCTGCACGCCAGTGAAGCTGCAACACGCCTGCCGCTGCCGCCACAGGCCAAAGCCCCGTTGAGCTGGCCGGCGCTGGGCGAGGTTGCCGCCGACGTTGCGAGCCGCCCCATGTTCGTCTGGGGCGCGCCGGGTTCGGGCGTGGAGCGCGTCGTCGCCGCCATCGCGGCAGCCAGCCCGGTGGTGCGGGGTGATCGCTTCAGCCCCAACCCACCCAACGATGCATTCCAGAGCTACCACGCCCTGCAGGACCTTTCTACCGGCAAGCTGGCGCCGGAGCAGCTGGTGGCGCAGTGGCGCGCAGCGCTGCCCGCACGCGGCCTGGCGGATGGCAATGTGATCGACTGGCTGCTGTGGTGGGACAACGCGCTGCTGTGGGCGCTGCGCCCGCAGCTGCCCGAAGGTCGCCTGCTGCTGGTGCTGCGCGACCCGCGTGACATGTTGCTGGAGTGGCTGGCACACGGCGCCCCGGCGCCGTTCGCGGTGAACTCGGTGCATGAAGTGGCCGAGTGGCTGGCGCGTGCACTGGCCCAGATCGCGACGCTGCACGAGCAGGACCTGTACCCGCACGCGGTGGTGCGCATTGACGAGATCGGCAATGACCCGGCCGCCATGGCCGACCATCTGGGCCGCCTGTTCGGCGTGCATTTCCCGCCCGCACAGACCCTCGGCCCGGCCCGCTTCCCCGCCAACCACTGGCGTCAGTACAGCGATGTCCTGTCCGCCGCGTTCGCCCAGCTCACCCCGGTAGCGGTGCGGCTGGGTTATGCCGAAGCATGAGGAGAGCCCGATGAAGCTGACCAGCACCGCCCTGGAAAACAGCGCCCCGATCGATCGCCGTTTCGCCGCTGGCGACGCCAACGGCTTTGCCCCCAACCGCAACCCGCCGCTGGCGTGGAGCGATGTGCCCGAGGGCACCCGCTCGTTCGCCCTGCTGTGCATCGACCCGGACGTGCCGACCGTGCCCGACACGGTCGGCCGCCACGATCGCAGCGTGCCCGCCGACCAGCCGCGTGCCGACTTCACCCATTGGGCGATGGCCGACATTCCCGCAGACCTGCGCGGGATCGAAGAAGGCAGCTGCAGCGACGGCTTCACCGCCAAGGGCAAGCCGCAGCCGGCCGGCCCGTCTGGTGCGCGCCAGGGCCTGAACGATTTCACCGGCTGGTTCGCCGGCAACCCGGACATGGCCGGCCAGTACCTGGGCTACGACGGTCCGTACCCGCCGTTCAACGACGAGCGCGTGCACCGTTATTTCTTCCGCCTGTTCGCGCTGGACGTAGCCACGCTCGATCTGCCCACGCCGTTCACCGCCGCCGACGTGCACAGGGCCATGCACGGCCACGTGCTGGCCGAAGCCGCGTTGCACGGCACGTACACGCTCAACCCGGCGTTGGCGTGATGGGTCGAAGTACCGACCAACGGTCGGTACCTACCCTGCATTGCCGGTAGGTGCCAACCGTTGGTCGGGACCCTTGCGATCACTTCTCGATCGCGGATTCCACCACCATATCCAGCACATACGCCTTCGACGACGCATCGGCCGGCGGGTTGGCCACGTTGAAGCGCTTCACCCGCAGCACGTTGCGCGTGCCCGCTTCATGCGTATAGCCCTCGATCACGTCGTAGAAGTTCTCGAACGCCCCCGGCGTACCCTGCTTGATGCCCTTGTCATCGAAGTGGATCTCACGGGTCTGCAGGCACTGCTTGTCGCGGATCATCGGGTGCGGGCACGGCTTGGTCTGCGCAGCCACCTCGATGAAAATCGTCTCGCCCGGGCCGCCGAAGCGGGTTTCGGCGGTCGGCTGCGGGCTGAACACCAGCACGTCACCGCTGGCGGTGCGCAGGGTCAACTGGCCTTCACCGCCCAGTTCGGTCTTCAGCGCACCTTCCAGACGCGAACCCACCGCCTGGTCCAGCGCCATCAGCGCCTTGTCGGTACACGCCATCATGGTCGAGGCCATCGGGGAAACAGTCAGCGTGCCATCGGCCAAGGTGTAGCCGCCGCCCATGCGGTTGCAGGTGTTGCTCACTGCCAGGCGGCCATCGATGAAGTCCAGCGTGACCGGCTTGTCGGCGCGCGCGAACAGTGCATTGATGCGCTTGCCGGCGCTGTCGGTGGCGCTGTCGAGCACCCAGTGGTTGCCCTGCAGGCGCTGCGCGTCCAGCTGGGCGATGGCCTTCTGGTCGGCAGCGGCGGTCGGCGCCGGGGCCAGATCGTCGCGGCCGGGGCCGGCGGGCGCCTGGCTGGAGGGGTTGCTGCACGCGGCCAGCAGGGCCAGCGGCAGGATCAGCATCAGGGTGCGGGTGGTTTTTTTCATGAACATCTCCTTGGGAACCCGGGGAAGAACGCTGGAGCACCCCGCCTGGGGTTGCGGCGGCGCGGCGCTGTTCAGTTACCGGCAGGCAACCACAGCAACAGGCCCGCCCCGAGTGCGATCCGGTAGAACGCAAAGGCGGTGAAGCGGTGCGCCTTGATGTAGCCCAGCAGCCACTTCACTACGACGAAGCCGGTGATGACCGCGGCAACGAAGGCCACGCCCACATCGGTCCAGTTCTCGCTGGCCAGCGCGCCGTCCTTGGCCAGCTCCAGGAACGCGTAGCCACTGGCGGCGAACATGGTGGGAATGCCCACCAGGAACACGAATTCAGTAGCAGCCGCGCGCCGGCTCAGGCCGAACAGCATGGCGATGAAGATCGCTGCGGCCGAACGCGAAGTGCCCGGGAACACGCCCGCCACCACCTGCGCCAGGCCGACCAGCACCGCCACCTTCCAGGTCACCTCGTCGCGGTCGGGCAGGCGCGCGGTGCGTGCCTCGACCAGGATCATCCAGATGCCGCCGATGATCAGGGCCCAGGCCACCGGAGTCACCGTTTCGGGAAGCTCCCAGCCGGCCAGCCGGACCGGCAGGCCCACGATGGCGGTGACCAGGAACGCGGTACCCAGCTTGAGCACGTAATCGCGGTTGGCGCGGTCGTGCAGACCGGTGGCCAGCGCCCACAGCCGCTGACGGAACACCAGGGTGATGGCCAGGATCGCGCCGGCCTGGATGACGATGTTGAAGAAGTCCGAGCGTGCGCCCAGCCAGTGCTGGGCAATCAGCAGGTGGCCGGTGCTGGAAATGGGCAGGAATTCGGTAAGCCCTTCAAGGATGCCCAACAGCAGGGCGGAAAACAGATCGGACATCGAAAGCTCAATGGTAGAGCCGGGCGCCGCCGGCTGAGAGGGGTAAAGCCGGGCACTGCCCGGCCGGTGCGATGAAATCATAAGACATCAGACGCCGCACCAAATGTGTGCATGGTGCGGCCATTGCACCGCAATGGTGCGCCACGTTCAGCGTCCATCCGGGTGCACGTCGTGTGAAATCAACTACTTGGGGGCCATTAAAAGTTGGCACGGGGATTGCTGTATCCACACAGGCAATCACCCATCTGAGGTTTCACCGATGTCCGTGGAAAATGTTGAGAAGCTGATCAAGGACAACCAGATCGAATTCATCGACCTGCGTTTTGTCGACATGCGCGGCGTGGAACAGCACGTCACCTTCCCGGTCAGCATCGTGGAACCGTCGCTGTTCGAAGAAGGCAAGATGTTCGACGGCAGTTCCATTGCCGGCTGGAAGGGCATCAACGAGTCCGACATGGTCCTGCTGCCGGATCCGGCCAGCGCCTACGTCGACCCGTTCTACGCCGACCCGACCCTGGTGATCAGCTGCGACATCCTTGACCCGGCCACCATGCAGCCCTACGGCCGCTGCCCGCGCGGCATCGCCAAGCGCGCCGAGGCCTACCTGAAGTCCTCCGGCATTGCCGAACAGGCCTTCTTTGGTCCGGAGCCGGAGTTCTTCATCTTCGACTCGGTCCAGTTCGCCAACGACATGGGCAACACCTTCTTCAAGATCTCCTCCGAAGAAGCGGCCTGGAGCACCGGCGACAAGTTCGACGGCGCCAACAGCGGCTACCGCCCGGCCGTCAAGGGCGGCTACTTCCCGGTTCCGCCGACCGACTCGCTGCACGACCTGCGCGCTGAAATGTGCAAGACGCTGGCCCAGGTCGGCATCGAAGTCGAAGTGCAGCATCACGAAGTGGCTACCGCGGGCCAATGCGAAATCGGCACCAAGTTCAGCACCCTGGTGCAGAAGGCCGATGAACTGCTGCGCATGAAGCACGTCATCAAGAACGTGGCCCACCGCAACGGCAAGACCGCCACCTTCATGCCCAAGCCGATCGTCGGCGACAACGGCAGCGGCATGCATGTGCACCAGTCGCTTTCCAAGGGCGGCACCAACCTGTTCTCCGGCGACGGTTACGGCGGTCTGAGCCAGCTGGCGCTGTGGTACATCGGCGGCATCTTCAAGCATGCCAAGGCCATCAACGCCTTCGCCAACTCGGGCACCAACAGCTACAAGCGCCTCGTGCCGGGCTTCGAAGCCCCGGTCATGCTGGCCTACTCGGCCCGCAACCGTTCGGCCTCGTGCCGCATCCCGTGGGTGTCCAACCCGAAGGCACGCCGCATTGAAATGCGCTTCCCCGATCCGATCCAGTCCGGCTACCTGACCTTCACCGTACTGATGATGGCCGGCCTGGACGGCATCAAGAACCAGATCGATCCGGGCGCACCGAGCGACAAGGACCTGTACGACCTGCCGCCCGAAGAAGAGAAGCTGATTCCGCAGGTGTGCTCCAGCCTGGACCAGGCCCTGGAAGCGCTGGACAAGGACCGCGAGTTCCTCAAGGCCGGCGGCGTGATGACCGACGACTTCATCGATGGCTACATCGCACTGAAGATGCAGGAAGTGACCCGCTTCCGCGCCGCCACGCACCCGCTCGAATACCAGATGTACTACGCCAACTGAGCAACAGGTGGCGATGCCGAAGGACTTCCCTCCCACCTTCGTCATCGCCACCGCTTCACCCATGCGTCTGGGCTGGGGAGCCGCGACGCATCTGCTACATGCAACACCAGGGGCAAGAGAGACCGGACGCGCAGCATGGGCCCTTCCTCCCTCCCGCGTCACCGGCGTGGTCCATGCAACGTTCGGCGCACCAACCGGCGGCCATGTGCAAGTGGTCGCCGGTTGACCTGACATCGGCCTGCCCGGCAGGCCGGTTCCATCCACCATCGGGACATGCGCATGAAACTGATCTCCGCCATCATCCGGCCGTTCAAGCTCGACGAGGTCCGCGAGGCCCTCTCCGATGCGGGCGTGTCGGGCATCACCGTGACCGAAGTAAAAGGCTTTGGCCGCCAGAAGGGCCACACCGAGTTGTATCGCGGCGCCGAGTACGTCGTGGATTTCCTGCCCAAGATCAAGATCGAAACCGTGGTGACCGACGAACGCCTGGACGCGGTGGTTGAAGCGATCCAGAACGCCGCCGGCACCGGCAAGATCGGCGATGGCAAGATCTTCGTCACCGCCGTTGAACAGGTCATCCGCATCCGCACCGGCGAAATCGGCGCGGACGCGCTCTAACCCCACTCGGAGCCCACAATGAAGACTTCCTTGTTCACCGGGTGGCAAGCCCGGTTCCACGCCGTGTGCCTGCTGATGCTGTTCAGCGCACTCGCCGTCGGCGCGTTCTCCGGCACCGCCCACGCCCAGGCCCAGGTCAGCCCGGCACCGTCGGAAACGGTGGCCGTTGAACCGCTGCCCACTGCCGAGGCCGCCGCACCTGCCGCAGCCGCCGCCGAAGCCGAAGCGGCACCTGCCTACGACCGTGGCGACGTGGCGTGGATGCTCACCTCCACCCTGCTGGTGCTGCTGATGGTGGTGCCGGGCCTTGCGCTGTTCTACGGCGGTCTGGTCCGCTCCAAGAACGTGCTGTCCGTGCTCAGCCAGATCCTGGTGGTGTTCTCGCTGGTGCTGATGCTGTGGGTGGCCTACGGCTACAGCGCGGTGTTCAGCGAAGGCAACCAGTTCTTCGGCTCGTTCACCCAGTTCGCCTTCCTCAAGGGCTTTGCGCCCGATTCGGTCGGCAACACTCCGATCAAGGGCCTGCCCGACTATCTGTTCGTTGCCTTCCAGTCCACCTTCGCCGGCATCACCACCGCACTGATCGTCGGTGCGTTTGCCGAACGCATCAAGTTCAAGGCGGTGCTGCTGTTCTCGGCGCTGTGGTTCACCCTGAGCTACATCCCGATGGCCCACATCGTATGGGGCGGCGGGTATCTGGGCGCGATGGGCGCGATCGACTTCGCCGGTGGCACCGTGGTGCACATCAACGCGGGCGTGGCCGGCCTGGTCGCCGCGTACTTCGTGGGCAAGCGCATCGGCTACGGCCAGACCGCCCTGAAGCCGCACAACGTGCCGTTCACCTATATCGGCGCGATGTTGCTGTGGGTGGGCTGGTTCGGCTTCAACGCCGGTTCCGCCGCCGCCGCCGACACCGTGGCCTCGCTGGCCTTCATCAACACCATTCTCGCCACCGCCGCAGCGGTGCTGGGCTGGACCCTGGTGGAAGCGGTCAGCAAGGGCAAGCCGTCCGCACTGGGCGCGGCCTCCGGCGCGGTCGCCGGCCTGGTCGGCATCACCCCGGCCTGCGGCACCGTGGGCCCGCTGGGTGCGATCGTGATCGGCCTGGTCACCGGCGTGGTCTGCGTGTGGGGCGTCACCGGTCTCAAGCGCCTGCTCAAGGTCGATGACACCGCCGACGTGTTCGGCGTGCACGGCGTCGGCGGCATCGTCGGCGCACTGCTCACCGGGGTATTCAGCGCGCAGTCGCTGGGCGGCACCAAGGCTGACCTCGATATCGGCCACCAGGTCTGGGTGCAGCTGGTCAGCGTCGGCTTCACCATCGTCTGGTGCGCCGTGGTTACCGTAGCCATCCTGCTGGTCGTGCGTCTGGTGTTCGGGCTGCGCGTGACCGAGGAAGCCGAGCGCACCGGCCTGGACGTCACCTCGCATGGCGAGTCCGCATACGAGGTCTGATCGACTTCACGTTTTCTTCGGGGCTTTACACTTGCTGTAGACGACGTTGCGCCTTGACGTCACTGCCGGCGGCCTTCGGACCGCCGGCTTTTTTATGCCAGAAGCCAACGTGGGCGAAGTCTCACTTTCACAAGCAGTGAGTACTTTTCCTACTATCGAAAGAGAAATTCCGGAGCTGTTTCGAACTCCGCGATTCGTTTAAAGTTCCGCGCCCGCAGGCCGTTCTCTGGTCGGTAGGCCCGGATTTTTCTGCGAAGGAAGCGCGTAAACGTGAGACAGGGACGTATCGAACGCAGCCGCGGGCTGCGCTGGCGACTGGCCGTGGCTGTGGCGATGGCCTGCGTGCCCACCGCAGTGGCTGCACAGGTGGCCGCGCCGCCAGACCAGGAACTGCTGCGCCAGCAGGAGCGCGAGCGCGTCCTGCGCGAGCAGCAGGAAACCACGCCCGATGTACGCCTGCAGGCGGCACCGGAGGATGTGGTGGGCCGCCTGCCCGCCAACGAAACCCCGTGCTTCACCATCGACCACATCGCGCTCGAGGGCGACCTCGCTGAGCGCTTCCGCTGGGCGCTGGAGGCCGCCGACCCGCGCCACGACCGTGCCACCGGCCGCTGCCTCGGCACCGCCGGCGTGGACATCGTGATGAAGCGCGTGCAGAACGCCATCATCGCGCGCGGCTACGTCACCACGCGCATCCTGGCCGCTCCACAGGACCTGAAGACCGGCACCCTGACCCTGACCGTGGTGCCCGGCCGCATCCACGCGGTGCGTTTCGCCAGCGACGCAGGTCGCACGCCGGCGCTGTGGAATGCCCTGTCAGTGGGCCCTGGCGACCTGCTCAACCTGCGCGACATCGAACAGGCGCTGGAGAATCTGCAGCGCGTCCCAACGGCCAGCGTCGACATCCAGATCGCCCCGCCGCAGGACACCGCGCAGGCGCGGCCCGGCGAGAGCGACCTGGTCATCAGCTGGACCCAGCGCGTTCCGGTGCGTGTCAGCGTGACCCTGGACGACGCCGGCAGCCAGTCCACCGGCAAGCTGCAGGTCGGCGCCACGCTGTCGCTGGACAACCTGGCCGGGCTGAGCGACCTGTTCTACCTCAACGCCGGCAGATCGGTCTTCAACGGCAGCGACCGCGGCACCGACAGCTGGGCCGCGCACTACAGCGTGCCCATGGGCTGGTGGCTGCTGGGTGCCAACGCCAGCGAGTACGACTACCGGCAGACCGTGGCCGGCGCCTACGAAACCTACGAGTACAGCGGCTCCAGCCGCAACGCCGAACTGCGCCTGACCCGCATGCTGTTCCGCAACGCGCACGCCAAGACCAGCATGTATGGGCGCGGTTGGTACCGCGATTCCAACAACTACATCGACGACACCGAAATCCTGGTCCAGCGCCGGCGCATGGGCGGGTGGGAACTGGGGCTGGCCCACCGGCACTTCCTCGGCAAGGCCACGCTGGATGCGAACCTGGCCTACCGCCGTGGCACCGGCGCATTCGATGCGCTGCAGGCACCGGAAGAAGGCTTCGGCGAAGGCACGGCGCGCGGCAAGGTGGTCACCGCCGATGCCCAGCTCACCGTGCCCCTGCAGTGGGGCAGCCAGGCGCTGCGCTACACCGGCAGCTGGCGCGCGCAGTGGAACCGTTCGCGGCTGGTGCCGCAGGACCGCTTCTCCATCGGCGGCCGCTACACCGTGCGTGGATTCGACGGCGAAGTATCGCTCACCGGCGAACGCGGCTGGCTGTTGCGCAACGAGCTGGCGTTCGCGCTCGGCGGTGGCGTTGAAAGCTACGTCGCCGTCGACCACGGCCAGGTCAGCGGCCCCTCCACCGAATGGCTGCTGGGCGACCGCCTGACCGGCATGGCGCTGGGCCTGCGCGGTGGCACCCGCCACCTGCAGTGGGAAGGCTTCATTGGCAGCCCGTTGAAGAAGCCCGATGGCTTCCAGACCGCCTACACCACCTTTGGCATGAACCTGGGCGTGTCGTTCTGACGCCTGCTGCATGGCCGCGCACGCCTGCCCGGCGCGCGCCCCCTACACCGCATTGAAAGGAAGCAACGCCGTGAATCGAGTCTACCGTCTGGTCTTCAACCGCACGCTGGGTGTCATGCAGGTTGCCTCCGAGCTGGTCACGGCGCCACGCGGGGGTTGTGATGCGCGTGCTGGCAACACCATGGCCACGCTGCGGCCGGTGAGCTTCGCGCTGTGGCTGGCGCTGGGCTGGGTAGGCGTGGTGCAGCCGCTGTCGGCGCAGCAATCGCCCAATGCCGGCCGCATCATTGCCGACCCGAACGCACCGGCCGACCAGCGCCCCACCGTGGTCGGCTCGGCCAACGGTACCCCGCAGGTCAACATCTCCACGCCCAGCGCAGCGGGTGTCTCGCGCAACCAGTACCAGCAGTTCGATGTCGGCGCGCAGGGCGCGATCCTCAACAACTCGCGCGTCGATACCCAGACCCAGATCGGCGGTTGGGTGCAGGCCAACCCGTGGCTGGCCACCGGCACCGCGCGCGTCATCCTCAATGAAATCAACGGCAGCAATCCCAGCCAGCTCAACGGCTACATCGAAGTGGCCGGCGCCCGCGCGCAGGTGATCATCGCCAATCCGGCCGGCATCCAGGTCGACGGCGCCGGCTTCCTCAACGCCAGCCGCGTCACCCTGACCACTGGCACGCCCATTGTCAGCAACGGTGCTCTGGAAGGCTACCGCGTCTCCGGGGGCGCCATCCGCATTGCCGGTGCCGGCCTGGATGCCAGCCGCACCGACTACACCGACATCATCACCCGCTCGCTGCAGGTCAACGCCGGCATCTGGGCCAACCAGCTGCAGGCCAGCCTGGGCAACAACGTGGTCAGCGCCGACCACAGCGCAGTGACAAAGCAGGCCGGTGACCGTGGCGCTCCGGCCTTCGCGCTCGACGTGGGCGCACTCGGTGGCATGTACGCCAACCGCATCTGGCTGGTCGGCAACGAACAGGGCGTGGGCATGCGCAACGCCGGAAAGATCGGTGCGCAGGCCGGCGAACTGGTGGTTACCGCCGAGGGGCGGCTGGAAAACACCGGTGCGCTGCATGCTCAGCAGGACACCCGCATCACCGCCGCAGGCGGCGTGGCCAATGCCGGCACGCTCAGCGCCGAACGCGAACTGCGCGTGGATACCCCGGCCGATATCGACAACCGCGGCGGCACGCTCAACGCACGCCGGCTTGAACTCAATGCCGATGCGCTGCGCAACCGCGCCGGCAGCATCGAGCAGGTGGGCGCGCAGGCGCTGCAGTTGAAGGGCACCGATGTCAGCAACCAGCAGGGCCGGATCGGGACGGTGGCCGGCGTAACGCCGGGCGAAGGCAGTGGCGGCGGAAGCACGGGTGGAACGCAGCAGCCGGGTACCGGTACCGGCACCCCAACACCAACCCCAACCCCGGGCCAGGGCGGCAGCACCACTTCGCCTGCGCCGAGCGCGCCATTGGCTGCCGGCGCACTCAACATCGGCCGCACGCTGGACAACGACGGCGGCGCCATCGATGCCACCGGCGTGCTGCAGCTGGCGGCCAGCAACAGCCTGGATAACAGCGGTGGCACGCTCGGCGTTGACACCCTGAAGGTGCAGGGCCAGGCACTGCGCAACGCGGGTGGCACGCTGGAGGTGCAGGGCGCCACCAGCGCCCGCGTGAACACGCTGGACAACAGTGGCGGTCGCCTTGCTCTCGCCCAGGCCGCGGAACTGCATGCGCAGACCCTGCTCAACCGCGGCGGCACCCTGGCGCACGGTGGCACCGCCGCCACCGCCTGGTCGATCGGCAAACTCGACAACAGCGATGGCAGCATCGCCAGCAATGCGGCCAGTTTCGGGCTGGGGATCGGCACCCTGGTCAACACGCGTGGCAGCATCAGCCACGCTGGCAGCAGCGGCCTTCGCGTGCGCGCTGATCGCCTGGATGGCGTGGACGGCGCGATCGCCACCGCCGGGGACCTCGTGCTGCAACTGGGCACCGCCGACCACCGCGGTGCAGACCTCATCGCCAACCAGATCCGCCTGACCGCCGCCTCCTTCGACAACCGCGGGGGCAGCGTACTTGCCACCGGCAAGCAGGCCAGCACCCTCAGCGTGCAGGGCACGCTGGACAACAGCGATGGCGGGACCCTGGCCAGCAATGGCGACCTGCACGTCAGCGCGGCACAGCTCGGCAATGCCAACGGCACCGTGCAGCAGGCCGGCACCGGCAGCCTGCGCATCGACGCTGCCACCCTGCAGGGCCAGGGCGGCAGCGTGCTCAGCAACGGCAGCCTGCTCCTGCAGGGCACCACCACCAACCTGCGCGACGCCACCACCGCCGCGCAGCGCATCGACATCCGTACCGGCGACCTGATCACCGCCGGCGGCTCGCTCACCTCGGCCAGCACCGACGTGCTGCGCCTGCAGGTCGGCCGCACCCTGGACAACACCGGTGGCCAGCTCGGCAGCAATGGCGCGCTGGCCATCGACAGCACCACCCTGGTCAACAACGGCGGCAAGCTGGTGGCCGCCGGCACCGACGCCAGCACCCTGCGCGCCACCGGTCTGCTGCAGAACCAGGGCGGCACGGTATCCAGCAATGGCGATCTGCGCATCGACGCCGATGGCCTGCTCAATACGGCAGGCAGCATCGACCATGCCGGAACCGGCACCCTGCAGATCACCGCCACCACCGTGAACGGCGGCCAGGGCACCCTCGCCAGCAACGGCCTGCTGCAGGTGCATGCGCAGACGCTGGACGTGAACAAGGGCAGCACCCGTGGCCAGCAGGTGGATATCCGCACCGGTTCGCTGGACAACAGCGGCGGCTCCCTGCTGTCACTGGGCGCACAGGACATGCAGCTGCGCGTCAGCGGCAGCCTGGCCAATGATGGCGGCACGATCAGCGCCAACGGTGCGCAGCAGATCGAGGCCGGCGCGCTGAGCAATCGCAGCGGCGCGCTGAACTCGGCCGGCACCGGCGATACCCGCATCGCCGTGGCCGGCGTCCTGGACAACAGCAAGGGCAGCCTGGCCAGCAACGCATCGGCCCTGCAGCTGCAGACCGGCGCTCTGGTCAATGCGGACGGCGCGATCAGCCACGCAGGCACCGGCGGGCTGTCGATCGATACCGGCCGCCTGGATGGGCAGGGCGGCCGGATCGGTACCGCCGGCACCGCCACGCTCAACGCCGGCGCGGTGGATCACCGCGGTGCGTCGCTGGCGGCCACGCAGCTCGACCTCACCGCACAATCGCTGGATAACCGCGGCGGAAGCATCGTCGCCACCGGAACCTGGGCCAACACGCTGCAGGTAGCCGATACGCTGGACAACGGCGACGGCGGTACGCTGGCCAGCAACGGTGATCTGGCCATCACCGCGCAGACCCTGGGCAACGCCGGCGGCACGATCCAGCAGGCCGGCACCGGCACGCTCGCCATCGACGCATACACCCTGGCCGGGAAGGGCGGCACCGTGCTCAGCAACGGTGCGCTGGTGCTGCAGGGCGACACCCTCGACCTCAGCAACGGCACCACCTCCGCGCAGCAGATCCAGATCGACAGCGAGCGCCTGACCACCGCCGGCGGCCAGCTCAGTGCAATGGGCAACGGCATGCTGCAGGTGCAGGCGCGCACCCTGCTGGACAACAGCGGCGGCACCTTCGGCAGCAACGGCGCGCTCAACATCGCCGCCGGCAGCCTCATGAACGACCACGGCAAGCTGATCGCCGCCGGCGAAGCGACCACGCAGATCCGCGTGGCCAACATGCTCGACAACCGCAGCGGTTCGATTTCCGGCAACGGCAGCCTGCACATCGACGCCACGCTGCTGCGCAATGCCGGCGGCACCCTGGTGGCCGGCGACGCGCTTCAGCTGCAGGGTGAGGAACTGGACCTGCGCGATGGCGCCGTGGGTGCAACCGACATCACCGTTCAGGCCGGCAGCCTGGACAACAGCGGCGGCACACTGAGCGCCACCGGCAGCAACGACATGCTGCTGAACGTGCGCGACCGCCTGGGCAACGATGGCGGCACCATTGCCGCCAATGGCGCCCAGCGCATTGAAGCGGGCACGCTGTCCAACCGCGACGGCACGCTCAGCTCGGCCGGCACCGCCAACAGCCACATCACCGTTGGCGGCGAACTGGACAACACCCAGGGTGTCATTGCCAGCAATGCCGCCGCGCTGGCAGTGAGCAGCGGCAAACTGGTCAACGTGGACGGCACCCTCAACCACGCCGGTACCCAGGGCCTTACCCTGATCACCGGAGAGCTCGACGGCCGCAACGGCACGCTCGTGACCGCCGGCGACCTCAGGCTGACTGCGGCTGCGGTGGACCATCGGGGCGCGACCCTGCAGGCTGCACAGATCGCGCTCGACGCGCAGTCGTTCGACAACCGCGGCGGCAAGCTGGTGGCCACAGGTGCCGGCGCCAACCGCCTCACCGTGACCGGCGGGCTGGACAACGGCGACAAGGGCCTCATCGCCACCAATGGCGATCTCGCCATCAACGCCGCGGTGTTCGGCAACGCCGGCGGCACCGTGCAGCAGGCTGGCACGGGCCTGCTCGACCTCACGGCGGGCGTCGTCAACGGTGCCGGCGGTACGCTGGTCAGCAATGGCAGCCTGCTCGTGCAGGGTGACACCATCGACCTGCGCGATGGCACCACCTCCGCCCAGCGCATCCGCATCGACGCCGATACCCTCACCACGGCGGGCGGCGCACTCACCGCCACCAGCACCGACGCACTGGTGCTGCATGCGCGCGGCCAGCTGGACAACACCGGCGGTACCCTCGCCGGCAATGGCGCACTGGATCTGCGTGCCGGCACGCTGCGCAACACCGGCGGCACCGTGCAGGCCGCCGGCACCGCCGCCAGCCAGCTCAGCATCGAGCAGACGCTGCACAACCGCGGCGGCAAGATCCTGACCACCGGCGATCTCACGCTTGCCGCCGCCGCAATGGACAACCAGGGGGGCACCCTGCACAGCGCTGCAGACCTGCGCGTGGGCGTGGACGGCCTGCTGGACAACAGCCACGCCGGCCTGATCGCCAGTGGCGGCGATGCCCGCGTGGCTGCAGGCACGCTGGACAACCGCAGCGGCAGCATCGAACAGGCCGGCGACGGCCAGCTGCAGATCGACGTGCAGACCCTGCAGGGCGCCAGCGGCCGCATCGTCAGCAATGGTGCCCTGAGCCTGGAAGGCGAGGCACTGGACATCAGCGGCGGCACCACCGCCGCGCGCGATGTCCACGTCACCGCCGGCAGCCTCAACAACGCCGGCGGCACGCTCAGCGCCACCGGTGAGCAGGCCATGGTGGTGCAGGTGCGCGATACGCTCGGCAACGATGGCGGCACCATCGCCGCCAATGGCGCCCAGCAGATCACCGCCGGCGCGCTCTCCAACGTGGGCGGTACGCTCAGCTCGGCCGGCAGCGCCGACACCCGCATCGAGGTGGCCGGCCAGTTCGACAACAGCCGCGGCACCGTGGCCAGCAACGCCAACGCCCTGCAGCTGCAGGCCGGCAGTCTGCTCAACGAAGCGGGGCGAGTGGCCCACGCGGGCGCGGGCGGCCTGACCGTGCAGACCGGCAGCCTGTCCGGCCAGCAGGGCACCATCGCCACCGCAGGAACACTCACCCTGCGCGCGGGCGAGGTCGATCACCGCAACGCGACGCTCAGCGCCAACCAGCTGGACATCGTCGCCACCGGTTTCGACAACCGCGGTGGCACCGTGGTGTCCGGCGGCACCGGCCCCAGCACTGTGTTGGTGCAGGGCACCCTGGACAACGGCAACAACGGTACCCTGGCCGGTAATGGCGATCTGCAGATCACCGCGGCCACCTTGGGCAATGCCGGCGGTAACGTGCAGCAGGCCGGCACCGGCACGCTGGCAATCCACGCGCATACCCTCAACGGCCAGGGCGGCAAGCTGCTCAGCAATGGCAGCCTCGACCTGGTGGGCGACACCACCGACCTGCGCAACGGCACCACCGCTGCGCAGCGCATCAGTGTCCAGACCGGCGCGCTGACCACCGCAGGCGGCACGCTCACCGCCGCCGGCACCGACGCATTGGTGCTGGGGGTCCGCGGCACCCTGGACAACACCGCCGGTACGCTGGCTACCAACGGCTCGCTGGACCTGCGCGCCGCGCAGCTGTTCAACAACCAGGGCACCGTGCAGGCGGCAGGCACCGCTGCCCATCAGCTGGCCATCAGCGGCACGCTCGAAAACCATGGCGGCCGCATCCTCACCGGTGGCGCCACCACCGTCACCGCTGCCCGGGTCGACAACCGCGCCGGCATCCTGCACACCGATGGCAGCGCGTCGTTGACCCTTACCGTCGACGGCCTGCTGGACAACAGCGCGCAGGGCACCATCAACGCCGGCGGCAACGCCGGGATCAGCGCACAGTCGCTGAACAACGCCGCCGGCATCCTTGCCGCCGGTGCCGTGCTGCAGCTCGATTCGGCCACCCAGCTCGGCAACGCCGCCGGCCTGATCCAGGCGGGAACCGACCTGCACCTGCGCACGTCGGGCATGGACAACCAGTCCGGCAGGGTCATCGCCGGCAGCGTGGATATCGATACCCGTGGGCTGACATTGGACAACCGCGCCGGCACCCTGGCCAGCCTGACCGGCGGCAACGTGCTGCGCACCGGGCTGCTCGACAACAGTGGCGGCCTGCTGCAGTCCGCGGGCAACCTGAGCATCAACACTGCCGGCCAGGCGCTGCTGAATGCCAACGCCAATGGCAACGGCATCAACAGCAGCGGCACCCTCGACATCACCAGTGGCGCCTTCGACAACCGCGCCGGAGCGGTGTTCGGCCAAGGCGCCATCACCCTCAACGCCAGCAGCGTGGACAATTCCGGCGGCGGCTCGCTGAAGGGTGCAGGCGACCTCACCCTGCGCGCCCAGACCCTGAACAACGTGGGCGGCGCGATCAGCGTGGGCCGCAACGCGGACCTCGCCCTGCCCGGCGCACTCGACAACCGCAGCGGGCTGGTCGCCGCCGGCGGCGCCCTGACCGTGCAGGCCGCCAGCGTCGACAACCGCAACACCCTCAGCGCGCCGAACGGCCCGGCACTGGGCCTGCAGGGCGAACAGCTGCGGCTGACCAGCGGCAGCCTGGACAACCAGCAGGGCCAGGTGCTCGCCGACAACCTGACGCTGCAGCTCAGCGGCCAGCTCGACAATACCGGGGGGCAGGTGTCCGCGTCGGAAGTGTCGGACATCAGCGCCGACAGCATCGCCAATACGGGCGGCACGCTGGTGGCCGGCACCCACCAGATCGTGCGTACCCGCGAGATCACCGGCATCGGCAAGGTGCTGTCGCAGGGCGACATGACCCTGGAGCTCCGGCAGAGCCACACCAACACCGGCGAGCTGGCGGCCAACGGCACGCTCACCCTGGCCATCCAGGGCAACCTGGACAACCAGGGCAAGCTGCAGGGTGCCGGGGTGAACATCACCGCCGGGAACATCCATAACGCGGCCACCGGCGAGATCAGCAGCGTTGGTCTCACCCGGCTGGTCACTGCGGGTGAGCTGGTCAACCGCGGTGTGCTGGATGGGCGCACTACCCATATTGACGCCGGTACGCTCATCAACATCGGTACCGGCCGCATCTATGGCGACCGTATCGCCATCAACGCCGGCACGCTCAACAACGTGGCCGAGAACGTCGGCGGCGTGCAGCGCTCGGCCACCATCGCAGCCCGCCAGCGCCTTGACCTGGGCGTGGGCGTACTGACCAACAGCGGCCAGAGCCTGGTGTTCAGCGATGGGGACGCGTTCATCGGCGGCGGGCTGAACGGCCTGGATGCTGCGGGCACCGCGCAGCGCATCGACAACATTAGTTCCACCATCGACATCGCCAACAATCTGGACATCAACGCGCTGGCGGTGAACAACATCCGCGAAAACGTGGTGGTCGAGCAGAAGACCACCGTGCACGCGCCGGTCACGCTGAGCCAGCCGGGCTGGTTCAAGAACGGAAACAACACCGGCAGCCTGCGCAACACCTCCAACTTCCAGCCCTACGAGGTGTACTACCTCAACCCCGCCGATATCCTGGAGGATTCGGCCTATATCACGCCCGACGGCCAGCAGATCCGCAGGGCGGTGGTCAATATGACCTCCACCACCAGCGCGTACTACTACGCGCGCGGTGGGCTGTACGCCGCGCGCGCCGAACGCGCGCGCCTGGACCCGCAGGAAGGCACGATGGTGATCTACTACGTGCTCCGCGCGGACAACCGCAACAACCCCGACCAGCTTGGCGGCGCGGCGGAAGATCCGTTCCGCGATCTCTCCAAGAGCCAGCCGGGCAGCCCCGCGCTGCGTTACGAATCGGACACCCTGACGTACAGCTCTGCTTACGGGACCTGCACCACCACCTGCGTGCAGCTGATCACCTACCCGGACTACGACAACCCGGAGGCGATGCTGATCAACATGCAGCGCCACCCGGAGGACACCAGCGGCAACGAGGAGCGCCGCGTCGCTACCCGCACCACGGTGGAAGACATACTGGTTTCTGCCGGGGCCGACGCGGTGATCACCGCCGGCGGCAACATCACCATCGCCACCGACGCGTTGCTCAACGAATACGCCAGCATCGCCGCCGGTCGCGACTACACCATCCGCGGGCTGAACCTGCAGACGTCTTCGGTGATCAGCAGGTCGCGGACACTGGAGCGCATCAACACCTTCAACAACGTTTCCTACACCTACAACAACCGGTCCAGCAGCTGGAGCGCCGCGCCGATCAAGGAAACGCTCGGCGTACTCGGGGCCGGAATCACGGCGGGCGGCAAGCTCACCATCGACGTGGGCAACCTGCGCAACGAGAACGTGGGCAGCAACGGCCCCAGCGTGCGCGATGGCACCGGCATCGCCAACCTCAACACCGGCGGACCCGGTGCGGGTTCGGTCGGCCCCGGTGCCGGCACGGTACAGGGCCCCGGCCACGCCGCAGGCCAAGGCGCCGGCACGGTGTCCGCACAGGGCCCCCAGGCCGCCTCCTCAACCCAGGGCGAGAGCGGCACGGCCGTCCAAGGCCCCGGCCATACCGGTGGGCAGCTGGCCGACAGCGCCACCGCGCAGGGGCCGGGCCAGGTCGGCTCGGCCGGCCCGGGCAATGGCAGCGTGCAGGACATCGGCGCGGCACAGGCTTCGCAGGCCACCGCCACCGGCCCGACGGCCGCGCAGGGCGGCAGCCACGCCGGCAGCGGCGCCAACGCCGCGCTGGACCGCAAGCAGGCAGTGGCCGCCGCCGGCAACGACCCGCACCTGGTGGTGACCACCACGCCGAATGCCAGCGCCCCCAGCGCCAGCCTGTTCAACGTCGATGCTAACCGCGGCAGCTTCCTGGTCGAAACCGATCCCAAGTTCGCCAACTACCGCAACTGGCTCAGTTCGGACTACCTGCTGCAGCGCGCCGGCTACGAGCCCGCGCAGACCCAGAAACGCCTCGGCGATGGCTTCTACGAACAGAAGCTGGTGCGCGAACAGATCGGCGAGCTCACCGGCCGCCGCTTCCTCGACGGCTATGCCACCGACGAAGACCAGTACCGCGCGCTGCTCGAAGCTGGCGCCACGGTGGCTGGCGCATGGGGTCTGCGCCCCGGCGTCGCGCTCACCGCCGAACAGATGGCCCGGCTCACCAGCGACATCGTGTGGCTGGTCGAACAGGACGTGACCCTGGCCGACGGCTCGGTGGCGCGCGCGCTGGTGCCGCAGGTGTACCTGCGGGTGATGCCAGGCGACCTCGATACCAACGGCGCACTGCTGGCCGGTGCCGATGTGGACATCAAGCTGCGCGGCGACCTGGTCAGCAACGGCGCCATCGCCGGCCGCCAGCTGGTCAGCATCGACGCCGGCAACATCCGCAACATTGGCGGTGGCCAGATCAGCGGCCAGCAGGTCGGCCTCAAGGCCGCCGGAAACATCGACATCATCGGCAGTACCGTCGCCGCCACCGACGTGCTGGCGCTCAAGGCCGGCGGTGACATCACCGTGGCTTCCACCACCTACGAGTGGCAGGACAAGGGCGACCTGCTGACCCAGCGTACCACCACACTGGACCGCGTGGCCGGCCTGTACGTGACCAACGCAGACGGCGCCGGCGTGCTCAGTGTCAACGCTGGCGGCAACGTGGAACTGCGTGCCGCACAGCTGGCCAACGCCGGTACCGACGGCCTCACCGCCATCGTGGCGGGGGGCGACATCAACCTCACCGCGGTAACCCAGCAGAGCAGCGTCGCACTCACCCACGACAGCGGCAACTTCAACAAGCAGAGCCAGGTCACCCACATCGGCACCACCATCACCGGTGCCGGCGATGTGGCGCTCCGCGCGGGCAACGATCTGAACCTGGCCGCAGCGAGCGTGTCGGCCGCCAATGCGCTGGTGGCGCAGGCGGCGCGTGACATCAACAGTATTGCCGTGCTGGACACGCAGAGCATCGACAGCAGCGCCAAAAGCAGGAACCATTCGCGCGAGGTCAGCGCGGCTGACGCCTACGTGCTGGGCAACCAGCTCAGCGGCGGTGAAGGCGTTGCCCTGCAGGCAGGACGTGACCTGACCCTGCAGGCCACCACGGTGGCCAGTAGCGACGTCGGCGTAGTGCTGTCGGCCGGTCGCGACGTGACCCTCAGCACCGCGCAGGAGACCCATGACCTGGTGGTGGACGGGTTCACCCGCAAGAAGAAGACACTGTCCACCACGGCCACCACCACCCACGACCAGAGCTCGACCAGCTATGCCGTAGGTACCACCGTGACTGGCAAGACCGTGGACATCCTTGCGGGCAACAACGTGGGCATCAGCGGCTCCACCGTGCTGGCCGACAACGACCTGCGCATCGCCGCTGCGAACAATGTCACCATCGAATCGGCGCAGGACACCTTCAACGAGGCGCACAGCTTCAACCAGAAGAAGTCCGGCATCACCGGCGGCTTCGCCAACGGCGTCGCGTCGGTGGGCTACAGCAGCGCCCGCAGCAACACCGAAAGCGCGCTGCAGTCCACCACGCAGGTGGGCTCGGCCGTGGGGTCGATGAACGGCAATGTGCAGATCAGCGCGGGCAACCAGCTGACCCTCGCCGCCTCCGACGTCGCCGCCGGGCAGGACCTGACCCTGATCGGCAAGGACATCAACCTGGTCGCGCGCCAGGACACGGTGGACACGCAGAACAGCCAGTCCAGCAAATCCAGCGGCTTCTCGATGGGCGTCACTTACGACCCCACCAAGGCCTACCGCAGCGCCCGCGATTCCACCACCGACGGCATGGCCGACAGTGGCTCGACCATGGGCGACATCACCCGCAATGCCGAAGGCACCGCCGCCGGCGTGCGTGCCGCCACGACGTCCGTAGTAGTGAGTGGGGGCAGCCAGCGTGCGAGCGGCAACCAGACCCACTCCACCAGCGACGCCCGCGTGGCCCAGCTGAGCGCGGGCGGTGACCTGACCCTGATCGCCAACGGCGGCTCGATCACCAGCCAGGGCGCGCAGATGTCGGCCGAAGGCGACGCCCTGCTGCTCGCCACCAAGGACATCGTGTTCGATGTGGCTCATAACACCGAATCCAGTACCAACCAGAGCAGCGGCAAGGGCTGGGGCTTCGCCAACAACACCAGCGGCCTGCCGTTCGGCACCAATAATTCGCGTGGTCAGGGTGCCGGCCAGAGCGACACCATCACCGGTACGCAGTTGTCGGTGGGCGGCGGTGTGCGCATGGCGACCACCGAAGGCGACATCACACTCACTGCCGCCAACATTGCCGCGGAAAGAGACGTCACCATCCGCGCGGCAGGCAACCTGACCGTGCAGAGCGGCCAGGATACCGTGAGCAACGCCAACACCGCCGACAGCAAGGCCATCGGCACGGTGCAGATTTCCGACACCGAGAAGTTCGCCGGCTGGCACCGCCAGCAGCACGAGGACGACAGCGGCATGGTGTCGCAGGTCGCTAGCACCATCGGCAGCCTGAGCGGCAACGTCAACCTGGGCGCGGGCGGCAAGTACACCCAGATCGCCAGCAACGTGGTGGCCGCGCAGGACGTGGACATCACCGCAGCCGAGATAGAGCTGCTCACGGCCGATGAGACCGGCTACAACTCGCAGAGCGACAAGGACCTGAAGATCGGCGTGTTCGCGCGGATCAAGTCGCCCTTCATCGATCTGATCAACAACGTGGATGCGGCGCGCCAGTCCGACGGTCGCCTGCAGGCGATGCAGGGCATGGCGGCTGGCGCGAACGCGTACCAGGCCGGCAGCGCCATCGCCAGTGCGGCCAAGGGCGGTGGCGCTTCACTGTTCAGTGCTGAAGCGGGCATCGGGTTCAAGTCCGCCAGCAGCAGCGCCGACGGCAGCAGCACCGTGTCGCGCGGGTCCACGATCCAGGGCGGCGGTAACGTCAACCTGACCAGCACCAGTGGCGACATCCATGTCGTCCAGGGCAACCTCAGCGCAGGCAACACGCTGGCGTTGGACTCGGCGCGCGACATCCTGCTGGAAGCCGGTCAGGCCAACCTGCAGAACAGGAGCAAGAGCAGTAACGCCGGTGCCGAGGTAGGTGTGGGCGTATCGGTGGGTGCGCAGACCGGTGTCTACGTCTATGCAGAAGCCAGTGTCGGCAGCAGCAAGTCGAACGCAGAAAGCAGCACCTGGCAGAACACCACCCTGACCGGCACCAACATCTCGCTGAAGGCCGAGGGTGACACGACGCTGCGCGGCGCCACCGCGACCGCCGAACGGATCGACGTCAAGACCGGTGGCACCCTCACCATCGAGTCCCTGCAGGACATTGCCGAAAGCCTGTCCAAGGAAAGCCAGGTGGGCGGGCGCGTGCAGGTCTCGTTCGGCACCGCGTGGGACGTCAGCGGATATGCCAGCGCCGGGAAGGCGAACGGCAGCTACAAGGGCGTGGGCCAACAATCCGGCCTGTTTGCAGGCGACGGCGGCTACCATGTGGACGCCGGCCACGTGAACCTGGTGGGTGGTGCCATCGCCAGCACCAATGCGGCCAACAGTGAACTGGCCGCAGAGACCTTCACCTTCACCGATCTGAAGAACGAGATGGATTACCGGGCCAGCTCGGCCGGCGTCAGTGGCGGCTTTGGATGCACGGGCAAGGCGGCCACCGATGCCAGCGGCAAACCGATCGCCGCCCCCAGCGCCGCCGGTCAGATGAAGGATATCGGAAACACCATCGCAAACGGCGAGTACGGCGCCGCCAACAGCACGTCCTTCAACCCGGGCATCCCCATGTCCGAAAGCGGCCACGACAGCTCCACCACATACGCAACCCTGACCGGCGGCAACATCACCATCGGTGGCAAGAAGGTAGACGCTGCCGATCTGGGCGTGAACACCGACGCCAACGCCGCGCACCAGGCGCTGGAGGCGCTGCCGGACCTGCAGAAGATGCTGCAGGAACAGAGGGCCATGGCACAGGCCACCGGCACCGTGGTGGATGCGAGCAAGCGCATCCGTGCTGACATCAATTCGTCCATTGATGAGGCAAACGCACGAAAGGAAGAAGCCAAGAAGCTGCTGGCCGATCCTACGGTCCGTGATTCACTGAGCGCAGAACAGCAGGCGATGCTCATGGCAACGGCGGTGGAGTCCGATCGAGAGATCGAACGCCTGCAGAAAGTGGGAGTGCTGGTGGGAGCGATCACCAACGGAATTGCCGCATCCTCCGGCAGTACCGGGCAGATCGTGGCCGGTACGCTTGCGCCAGCAATCTCGTACCAGATTGGCCAGTACTTCAAGGAGAATGCTGCGCGGAACGAGATGGATAACGGAAGCCGCGGCGAGCAGGGAAGCGCCACGCATCTGCTCGCCCATGCCCTGCTTGGCGCTGCGGTGGCGTCGGCTGGTGGCGACAGTGCCTTGATCGGCGCGTTGGCCGCTGGCGGTGCCGAAGCGGCCGCGCCTTCGATAGCCAAGTTCCTGTTCGGCAAGGAGAGCAAGGACTTGACCGCAGCTGAGCAAGAAACCGTAAGCTCCATCGCCAGCATGGGGGGTGGGCTGGTGGGATCGTTCCAGGAGGGTCTGCTCAGCGCAGCGGTAGGCAGCAACGCAGCGAGAAATGCAGTAGACAACAACTGGGGCGAGGTGGGGCACTATTCCACCATGGCTACCATCCTCTATCTGGCGGGCTTCAGCGAGGACGATGCAAAGGCCGTCGCGCTGGCGGCGTGGTCGCCCGACACCGATCGGAGAAATGCCATCACGGTAACCAACGTCACCCTCGGAACTGTGACGGTCCTGCCGCAGCAATACAACCATCTTCTCGACGGCGAGACTGACCCGGTGAAAGTGAAGGCGGCGCAGGAGTACTGGGCCGGAAAGGTTGGCGACATCCTGGTCAAGATGAAGCAGTTCGAGAACGATCCGGCCAAGAAGGCGGACCTGCTCAAAGATCCGGAGACGCAGCGGGCGCTCCACGCACTCGGCGATTCCTTCGCGCACGTGAAGGAAAATGGCGAGCATTTTGGTCCGGAAAAGGGTCACCTGATGGCTTCCCTGTTCGGCAAAGAACCCGATAATCCTTACACGAACAAGGAGGCCTTCATCAATTATGTCTCCGCTCTTTACAAGGCGGCCTCCAGCACGTCCAGCCAGCCTCGCCGCGACGCGGAGTATGTGGATGAGATGGCGCGTAAGATGACCGCCTACGAGAGCGAGCAGCACCAAAAGGACATTCTGGCCAACTCAATGGAGTTGTTGAACGGAGGGTGGCCCACGGGGTTGGTGAACAGTTCCGTCCCGGAGTGCGGCAAGTGGAACAACTGTGCGGTTCGCTTGCCCAGCAATACTGTGAATCCAGTGATCGATGGCATCTACGGAATTGGTCGCCCACCGAGTACCACGCCGGCTCCCGTCGTGGACTGGTCAAAACTCAACAACCTGCCGATGCGGTGACATGCAGACTTTTCTCCACGCCGAGGCGAAGGCATGCGACATCTAGTCAACATCCTCTATTACGTGGGGTGGATCGTCTGCGCTGCCCTGTTTGGGGCGGTGGCCTACAACCGCTACACGTCGGGCGCTCTGGGCTTGTTTGAGCTCTATGACGTCAATCCTGAAGCTGTCATGCAAGTGATGCAGGTGGGCGTGGTGCTGTTGTTGGTGCAGACCATTGCGATCATTGTCAGGATTACGCGCTGGAAGAAGGAGCGGATACTTGAGATTGCGCTCTCTGTGCTTGCATGGGCCCCATTTCTGTACAACTTCTCGTTCGTTCGTGGTTGATCAGGGTGCGGGCGATTCTCGATCTTCCGTGGGGCAGGTACTGCGCAAAGCTGCGGATGTGGCACACCTGCTCATATGGGCGTTTTTCCTTGGCTACCTGTCATTGTCAACGTATGCGCGATTGCCGGTGGATGGACCGGATCTCCGACCGCTGTTTCTGGGCCCATACGCCACGCACTTCGACGTGGCATTCTGGCTGACCCTGTTCGGAGTTCCGGTGTTCACTGCGGTAGTCGCGGTCCATATAGGCCGCACCTCGAAAGTCTTCTACGCGGAGATCCTGGTAGCGGTGGCGGCCTGGTGCATGCTGCTGTACAACCTTTCGTTTCTCAGCAGCTAGGGGGGCGGGGCCGCCGACCTCAGGCTCGATGTCATCGGGAATGCGGTCCCGCGCATGCTGTCGTGGAATCAAGCACAATCGGGTGATGCGCCAAGTCCGCCACCCGCTCGTGCTGCTCGCCACCCTCCTGCTCGCCGCATGCGCCAGCACCGACGTGCGCAGCCCACTCGCCACGTGGGTGCCTTCGCCAAACCACAACGTGCGCAACCCGGTGATCATCGTGTTGCACCACACCGACCAGGACAACGTGCAGCAGAGTCTGCGCACGCTGCGTACCGCCAATAGCGGTGGCCGGGTCAGCTCGCACTATCTGGTGGGGGCGGATGGGCACATCTATCAGCTGGTCGCCGACAACCGCCGTGCCTGGCATGCCGGCGGCGGGCGCTGGGGCAGCATCACCGATCTCAACTCGGCCTCGATCGGCATCGAGATCGACAACGACGGCAGCAGCCCGTTCGCGCCGGCCCAGATCGCCGCGCTGATCCGTCTGCTCAACGATGTCTGTACCCGCCTGAACATCCCGCGCAGCCAGATCATCGCCCACGCCGACCTGGCACCGGCCCGCAAGCAGGACCCCAGCCGCTACTTCCCGTGGCAGCAGCTGGCCGAGGCCGGTTTCGGGGTGTGGCCGCGCGTCAGTGATGGTCCTGCGCCGGAAGGCTTCGACCCGTGGCTGGCGCTGGAGGCGTTCGGCTACCCGCTGGACGACCGTGCCGCCGCAGCCGGAGCCTTCCACCGCCGTTTCCGTGGCCGCGACGACCTGCCGGGCACCCTCGATGCCGAAGACGCCCGCATCCTGCATTCGCTGCTTCAGCAACGCCTACCTACAATCAACCGCTGACACCGCCCAGAACGAGCATCCATGAAGGCCAAGCGCATCACCGCCGCACCCAAGCACCCCGCCTTGACCCTCCTCGGCCTGTCCGTGCTCACCGCCTGCAGCGTCAGCACGCCCAAGCCCGATGCGCCGCCGCCCGCCAGTCCCGCCACCTACGCCAAGGCCGACTGGAAGGCACTCCCCGCCGTCAGCGACAGCGATCTCCAAGCTGGCTTCAGCGCCTGGCGCAGCGCCTGCCCGCGCCTGAAGAGCGACGGCACCTGGGCGCCCACCTGCGCGGCCGCCGCCAATATCGCCAACACCCCAACCGCCATCCGCCAGTTCCTGCAGGAGCATCTCGAGGTCTACTCGCTGCGTGCCGGCGGCCACCGCGCCGATGGCCTGATCACCGGCTACTACGAGCCGGTGTACAGCGGCAGCCTCACCCGCACCGCGAAAACGCCCGTACCCGTCTACGGCGTACCGGCCGACATGGTCAGCGTGCAGCTCGATGAGCTCTACCCCGAACTCAAGGGCAAGCGCCTGCGCGGCCGCGTGGAAGGCCGCGTGCTCCGCCCCTACGACGACGCGGCGAAGATTTCCGCCAAGGGCGTCAACGCACCCGTACTGGCCTGGCTGTCCAACCCGATGGACCTGCAGTTCCTGCAGATCCAGGGCTCGGGCCGGATTCGCCTGGACGACGGGCGCCAGCTGCGCATCGCCTACGCCGACCAGAACGGCCATCCCTACCGCCCGATTGGCCGCTGGCTGGTGGCGCAGGGCGAGCTGAAGAAGGAAGACGTCACCATGGACGCCATCCGCGCCTGGGCCGACGCACACCCGCAGCGCGTGACCGAGCTGCTGGCCAGCAACCCCAGCTATGTGTTCTTCACCAAGGGGCCGGATGGCGACGAAGGCCCGCGCGGTTCGTTGAACGTACCACTCACCGCCGGCTACAGCGTCGCGGTGGACCGCACCGTGGTGCCGCTGGGCAGCCTGCTGTGGCTGTCGACCACGCGCCCGGACGGCAGCCCGGTGGTGCGCCCGGTGGCAGCGCAGGACACCGGCGGCGCCATCGCCGGCGAAGTCCGCGCCGATCTCTACTGGGGCACCGGCGATGCGGCCGGCAAGCTGGCCGGGGACATGAAGCAGAAGGGCAACCTCTGGCTGCTGTGGCCGAAGGGCGCCGCATTGCCGGCGGCGACTTCTTCCGGCGGTTGATGCCGCGCGACCATTCGGTGGGCCAGTACAACTACTGCATCCCACACAGTGATTCTGCGCAGGCCTCCCCACCAAGTCCGGGCTAGCATCTCCGCTCATGCAGCGGAGACTGGACCATGCACGAAGGACTGCTCAAAAGCTGGAACCACGGCGCCACCCGCCAGGCCATCATCTCCTTCGTTGCGCGGGTCACGCTGGAAAGCGGCCCGGACTACGTCGCCCCCGCCGCACGCATCGCAGTTTTCGACAATGATGGTTGCCTGTGGTGCGAAAAGCCCATGCCCATCCAGGCCGATTTCCTGCTGCGCCGCATCGCCGAGCAGGCCGAGGCCGATCCGTCCCTGCGCGACAGACAACCGTGGAAGGCCGTACACGGTCGCGACCAGGGTTGGCTGGGCGATGTCATCACCAAGCATTACGAAGGCGATGACACCCAGCTCAAGCAGATGGCCGCTGGCCTGCTGTCGGCCTACGTGGATGATGAAGTCGGCGGGTTCGCGAAAAAGGCCGAACACTTCCTGCGCACCGAGCACAACCCGGTACTGAAGCGGCCCTACCTCAAGACCGCGTACGCGCCGATGCGCGAACTGCTGCACTACCTGGAAGCCAACCAGTTCACGAACTACATCGTCTCCGGTGGCGGGCGCGATTTCATGCGGCCCATCACCCACGAGCTGTACGGCATTCCGCCCGAGCGCGTGGTAGGCACTACGGTCCTGCTGGAATACCGGGAAGAAAACGGCATCGGCAAGGTAGTGCACACCTCGAAACTGGAGGTGTTCGATGACGGCCCCAACAAGGTGGTGCGAATCTGGAGCCGGATTGGCGCGCGGCCGATCTTCGCCGCCGGCAACTCCAATGGCGACATCCAGATGCTGCAGTTCGCCACGCAGGGCGAGGGGCCCTCGCTGGCGCTGCTGGTTACCCATGATGATGACGAGCGCGATATCGCCTACACCTCCGGCGCCCAGAAGTCCGTGGCACTGGCGAAGGAGCGCGGCTGGCCGCTGGTCAGCGTCCGCGATGACTGGGCCAAGGTCTTCGTCGATTAGGCCACGCAGGCTGTGGTCCTACCGGGGGCGGGCCTGCTATGACCTGTTGGTTCGCGTCAGCTGCGCGCCAGGTCCCCGTTTCGTACTACATTGGTGAAACGACCGCCATCCGAACGCGGCCTTGCCCACTGCGGCCTCCGGCCCGAGGACTGAATATGTTGTTCTGGTACGCAATTGTCGGCGTGATGGCATTGGAAATCGTGCTGCAGGTTGCGTGGAACCCCACCTACTTCGGGCTGGGTATCCGGATGTTCAACGAGCGGATCCCGGCCTCGGCGGAGATGCGCGAACGGCTGGTGCTCAACTGCCTGGAGCGCGACGTGGCCACGCAGCAGTGGACGCCATTGGTGTTCCGCCCACTGCCAGACGGCCGCATGGCGTTCCGCGAAAGCTTCTTTGCCGGCTTCACCGGGCGCTACTACCCGGTGATGCGTGGGATGGTCGTGGTGGATGCCAAGCGCAACCAGGTACGGGTGGAAGGCATCTGCAACTGGATGACCCTCGGGATTGCGGTGCTTTGCGTGTCCATGCCCATGGTGGTCGCGTCCACCTGGCCGATGTTGCTCATGCTGGCGATGTTCGTGTACTGCTACTTCATCCAGCGTCGCCGCTACCACGGCATTGCCGAAGCCTTGCGTGAGCAGATGCGCATCGAGCTGCCCGAGGCCATCATGCAGTTGCGGCGAAACTCCCGTTGAGCTGGCCGAACGCGAGCCACTGGCGGACATCCTGATGGATGCCCGCCAATGCGGTTACGTCACTTCGGCATCAGTACCGTATCGATGACATGGATCACGCCGTTGGACTGCTTCACGTCGGCAATTGAAACACCTGCTTTGCCACCCTTCGCATCCACCACCCACAGCTTGCCTTCATGCAGCTTGATGGTCAGCGGCTCGCCCTGCACGGTTTTCAGGGTGGTCGCGCCGTTGTGCATCTTTGCTTCGGTGAGCAGCTGCGTCGAGGTGTAGGTACCGGGCACCACGTGGTAGGTCAGCACCTTGGTCAGGTCCGCCTTGTGCTCGGGCTTGAGCAGGGTCTCGACCGTGCCGGCGGGGAGCTTCTCAAAGGCTGCGTTGGTCGGTGCAAAGACGGTGAAGGGTCCCTTGCCGTTGAGTGTATCTACCAGGCCAGCAGCTTTGACGGCGGCGACCAGGGTGGTGTGGTCCTTGGAGTTGACGGCGTTTTCTACAATGGTTTTGTTCGGGTACATGGCTGCACCGCCGACCATGACCGTGTCGGCGGCGTAGCTGAACGAAGCGCTGGTCAACAGCACGGTGAAACCGGCAATGGCGGTAATGCGTTGGGCAATGGCGCGCATGGTGTGTCTCCGGGATTCTTCGGTCCTCGGATTGAGGACATGGAAGGTACGTCGCCGCTCGCCGAATAGATGGGCGGATGACCAAAGTGCGTGCTCGCCGAGACGTCATAGATGGTGTGAGCCGGGGGCTCCGGTCCATGCATTGCCAGTCGTTGAACAGCAAAGAGCGTGTACTCAAGGCACACATACGCTGCGGCTCAGCAGGACCAGAACCAAGGCGATAAGCAGGCCAGTGGCCTTGGTGCTCTGCGCTGTCAGCTTGGAAGACGGCCGCGTGTTGGAGCTAAGACATACGCATGCGCGTCCTCTCCCGTGCGGGGACACTTAAGCCAGTTGGCCGCCTTGGTGCGCGACTTAAGGCTTGCCGGGCCGCCTTCCTGGTGGCAACCGAGGCATAAGCGCGACTGCATCCAGCAGCTCTGTATCAGAAAGACGACTGAGCTGTGCGATCGCCGCACGCAGGATCTCGCTGCGATTGCTATTTCTTCCACCCATGGCAATCCGCCGCCGAGTCTCCTCCACAGTCTGTAGGTCCTCATCGGTGAGGCAAAAGCTGATCTTCGACAGTACGTTCACCATACAATAATATCTTATATATGGTATTATTTATTCGCAAATGAACTTTGTCTCAACTGAGCACGAGACGAAGTGATTCGCTGCCTAAGAAATAGGTGCCTGGGCCACGTAGACAGCTCGAAGGCGTTGAGCCAATATCACTTCAAGCACGGTGAGCACATGTCACGAGCAGATCTACTCGTCAGCCTAGTCAAGGCAGGAAGCGAAGGTGACCAGCGATTGCTCCGCAGCACGGTCGAGGCAATGGCCGCAGAGGAGCGCGCAAAGAGCCACCATCAATTGGCCGATCGCCTAGTGAAGAACTTGGGCGAAGCGCGCGCGCGCGCGCCTACGCCCGAGGTGGTGCGCTCCTACGATGGCGGTCACGGCGGATTGCTATATGAAATCGAGCCTCGCCGTACTCTGTCGGAGATGTTCATCGATCCGATGGTGCGCGGCGCATGCGAAGAGATCATTGAAGAGCACCACAGACGTGATCTTTTGAGGTCGTACGGCTTGGAGCCGCGGCACCGCATCCTGCTGTCAGGCGCGCCAGGCAATGGAAAGACGTCTTTGGCAGAGGCGCTGGCCACCGAGCTGATGGTCCCACTGTTCGTGGTGCGCTATGAAGCAGTTATCGGCAGCTTCTTAGGGGAGACCAGTGGTCGTCTGAAGAAGCTCTTCGACTTCGCTAGAACCCACCAATGCGTACTGTTTTTTGATGAGTTCGACACTCTAGGTAAAGAACGTGGCGATACGCATGAAACTGGCGAGATTAAGCGCGTGGTGAGCTCGCTGCTCCTGCAGATCGATGCATTGCCTAGCCATGTTGTCGTCGTGACTGCCACTAATCATGCTGAGCTGCTCGACCGTGCAGTTTGGCGCAGGTTCCAGCTCCGACTTGAGCTTGAACCGCCGACTGCGGCGCAGAAGGAAGCCTGGTTCATTAAGCTCCAACAGCGCCTAGATGCACCGCTGGGTGTCTCTCCGAAGACCTTGGCAGCCAAGCTGCATGCCACCAGCTTTTCGGATCTGGAGCAGTTCTGCGAAGACGTCCATCGCCGCTTCATCTTGGCAATGCCAGAGCCAAACCTGAAGAAAATTGTGACCGAACGCTTGAATCAGTGGCATGCTCGCTACCAAGTCAACAGGATGACGTGAGCGCTCAATGGCTAATGAGGAATTTCCGCTTCTCCTTTTCCCGAAACGGGCGAATATCGAAGATAGGAATGACGGGGCGGGTGGGGCCCCAAAGCCCATTCAGCTTCCAACACCTCAGCGCCAAGGGGAGCGACTTACCCCAAAGTTCACTGAACTGTTTGAGACACTAGAAGCGCATCGGTTGACCATCTCTGAGAACGCGCCAGAACAGGATCCAGAGTTTGTCCTAGTACTGGAGACGGTTGGATCTCACGAAAAGTTCTTCAAGGCCGTCCAGAAGCTGCAGGCCGAATGGCTGTTCGAATTCGCTGACGAGTTCGTGCAAGACGAAGATTTTCATCGTCTGGAGGCCGGAGCCGAAGCCGACGAGCCTCTGAATGGACGCATGTACCTAGTAGGCACCAACCAGCGAGCTTTAGCTGAGTTGCTTTCCCTTTGGCAGCGCTTTCAGGCTGATCCACGCGCAAAGTTTGACCGGGGCTTGGCGCCGCTGAAAGAAGTCTTCGTCCATCTGCATGACATCAGACGATGGGGTGTCGAGGATCGCATCGATGCGGACATGCGATTGTACTGGCAAGATGAAGTCGAAAGTGGTCGTGCGACAACTCGCTTTGAGTTGGAGGCCTGGTACTTCGGGTCCCCGGCAAAGAACATTGCAGTTGTGCGCGACCTACTTACCTTCATTAGAGCGTCCGGCGGTCAGGTCCTTCAAAGGGCGCTAATTCCTGAGATCGCCTACCACGGCTTTCTCGTCGAGCTACCTACACCTGTTGTATCTTCAATTCTGAAAGGCGATTACCCATCGTTCGTCCTCTCCGATCGCGTCATGTTCTTCCGGCCACGAGCTCAAAGCGTCAACCCAGGCTCTGAAGTAGGGCCAGTCCAGCAATTGGTTGGGGCGCAAGGGGAAGTCCTAGGCGATCCGGTCGTTGCTTTGTTTGACGGACTGCCGCTCGCCAACCACGCCGTACTGCAGCGTCGCCTACTGATCGACGACCCAGACAACTGGGCGCTCGAATATCCAGCCAAGGATCGCGTGCATGGGACCGCCATGGCCTCGCTAATCCTCCATGGCGATTTGAATAATCGCGCGCCGCCTGCCAATCGTCCGCTTTACGTAAGACCTATCATGCGCCCTGACCCGAACGACGGGCGGGCCCGGCGGGCGGAGTGCACGCCGGATAATCAGCTGCTGATCGACCTAGTTCACCGTGCTGTACGGCGCCTGTTCGAGCAAGACGGTCAAGAGCCTCCGGTTGGACCTTCAATCAAGGTCATCAACCTTTCGGTAGGCAACGAGCACCGCATCTTTACCGGAGAAATTTCTCCCTGGGCCAGGCTGATCGACTGGCTGTCCTTCAAGTACAACGTGCTCTTTGTAATTAGCGCCGGCAACCAGTCAGAAGATCTTGAACTTCAAGTTAGGCGTGACACGCTCAGCAACCTTTCTGAGGATCATAAGCAGGCAGCTGCAACAAGAGCGTTGCTACAGACCTCAGTCCGGCGCAGGCTTATGTCGCCGAGCGAATCGATCAACGCAATCACGGTGGGAGCGCATCATAGTGACGGGGCCCCCGGCCCAGCTCATCCCAACCTTCATGATCTCTTTGCCCGAGGAGGGTTGAGCCCAGTCTCACGCATTGGCATGGGGATGGGGCGCTCCATCAAGCCCGACATCTTGATGCCCGGCGGCCGGATCGTTTTCAAAGAGCATGTCCTATCCAAGCCAGAGAGCACGACCGTGCAGATGGCACCCACCGGGTTGGCACCTGGACATTTGGTGGCTCGCCCATCCGCGGCCGGCGGACCTGTCGGTGATACCGAATATTCTCGCGGGACCAGTAACGCAACAGCATTGGCCAGTGGCATGGCGGCAAGAGCATTTGAGGTTATCGAAGCCTTGCGTGCAAGCGGTGCGGCCATCCCCAAAACGCACGATGCTGCGTTGATCAAGGCATTGCTTGTCCATGGAGCTCAGTGGGGTTCGCTATCGAAAACCGTGCTCGATCATGGCCCGAGCTTTGCTCACATCACTCCGCTCAACTCGCGACACATGCGGGAGAAGGACTTCATTTCAAGCTGGCTCGGCTACGGTCCAGTCGACGAAGAGCGAGCGCTCAGGTGCGCGAGCAATCGCGCCACACTGATCGGCGTGGGGGAGGTCAAGAAAGACAGGGCAGTATCATTCACCGCCCCCATGCCGCCAGGGCTTGGACGCGTCGTGACAATGCGTCGAATGACCGTGACCTTGGCCTGGATGTCGCCCACAAAATCTTCGCTGCAGCGCTATCGTCAGGCCAAGCTGTGGATACAGCCACCCGAGGATTTCGGCACCAGCCGCATCAACACACCCTTCCACATGACTGTCAAGCGCGGCACCGTTCAACACGAGGTCTGGGAGGGCGAACGCAAAGCGCTGCCCATCGTTGATGGGCAGATGTTCGAGTGCAAGGTGAATTGTATGGAAGATGCCCCCGGTCTAACCGACGAGATCAAATTCGCCCTATGTGTCACCTTGGAAGTTGGCATTGAATCCGGAATCGACATCTATCAAGAAATCCGTGATCGAATACGCCCCGCTGTTCCGGTGCTAGTCTAGTGCTGTTAGCAAAAACGCGAGCCTTGGTGCAGGCGTCAGTATGCGCGCCGCCTACAAGCTGCAGGCAAGCTTTTTTGACGAGCGTCTTGCCGAACTCCTCAAGCGTCCTTGTCGTTCACACCCCAGTCCTTCGGCCGTTCCACCCGAACGGGTGCAGCGCTTCGAATATCAGCGCCGCTTGCTTCGGCCACTGTGGCACATCGCTGCGAGGCCTGCCGCAGCTCGGCCAGCGTCGAGTGCTAAGTGCCACATGCTAGAGACTGGCTTGAGGCGACTCACATCAGGTACCTGTCCAGGAGAAAAGCAGAACAGAGGAGAGGGGATATGCTAGTGGTAGTTAGGCATGCGCAAAGCATGGCTAATGCGGGATTTGTAACCGCCGATCCGGAATCCATTGCCCTTACTGCCGCAGGGGAGGAGCAGGCTCGCGCATTGGCAATGACCTGGTCGGCTGCGCCTGACCGAATCTTTACCTCACCATTCCTCCGGGCGAGGCAGACCTCACAACCACTCGCCGAACGCTTCAAGATGGTCGTTGCGCCCCTGGGGGTCCACGAGTTCACTTACCTGTCGCCTGAGCGGTGCGTGGGCACCTCGGCAGCAGACCGCAGGCAGTGGGTAGAGGACTACTGGTCCCGTTGCGATCCAAACTATGTGGATGGACCTGGTGCCGAGTCATTTGCCCAGCTAGTTGCCCGCGCTGCGCGAGCGCTGCGCATTCTTAAATCCTACTCCGCGCATGAGCAGGTGGTCGTGTTTAGCCACGGCCAATTGATGCAGGCGATGCGCTGGATTTGCGGGAGCAAGGCTCCCTCCGTGGTGAACGCTGCAGCGATGGGCGCATTTCGAAAGCTGGATTTGGATCAGCCTATAGCCCATTGCCAGAGGGTATCTTTCGAATAGAAGGCGATCGCGGATACTGCCAACCTCCCGGCCCCGCTCCCCGGCCGCAGATCTTTGGCCTGGTCGGATCAGAAGACTACCCGTTACGCGCGAACAGCAAAGGCCGTTGATGAGGGCCGCACTTTTGGTATCGGTAGGAGATGATTGGGCTCACAGGCTCTGGGATGTGAACGCCACGCCTTTCAGCAGCCCGCCTCATCAAGTAGGAGGGCTCGTGGACGTTGTTCCGGATCTGATCCCAGATCACGTCGTCATTCACGTGAATTGGAAAGCTCGTGTCCGGCAGCAGGCGAAGAAGTTGCTTCGTCTGTGTGATCAACTCATGAGCGAATGGACGCACTCTGGGATCTCTGCATGCTCCAGATAGCGCTCGTATCATGTGGCTTGCCGCATACCACTGGCGATCAGCCAACCGCTGCAAGTGGAACAGCCGATACGTGCACGTCAGCATGAGAAAGCCATAGATGTCACCTCGTTGGTAAAGGCCATCCAGGTCATATGCCATCACAGGCACGCGGTTCTCATCAGTGCTGGTCCTATCGCCCGGGAATGAATAGCGGTCTCCGAGTAGTCCGGCGCTGGACGTAAATAGGCGATTCCAGCCAACAACTGTCCTCATATCCCACTCTCGATGGCTGAGGGCTGCAAAGGGCCACTTAACCACCTCTTCAAGCTGGGGATGCTGCAGGGCAAGGTGCTTGCGCCGCTTGGGTGATAGCGACCGCAATCCCTGCCGATATGCACTGAACTCATCGCTGCGCATCATTAACGGACCATCTAGGCTCTGGCGCCGAAGAACATAGCGTGCCCTCAGCTCCTCCTCCCCGCCTTCCACCAGAGACCATGTATTCCAGAGAATCCTGGAGTGCAGCCTGTCCGATGCATCAGAGGCAGGACGACCTATATTGGAGCACTGCATCGCTTGGAGTGCTTGGCAAGCTTCGTGCAACTCCCCCATCGGAAACCTCCAAAAAAAGTAGACGTTGGAAGGGTAGTTTTGCTGGATGAAAAGGCTACGGTAGAGCGTTAGGGTTACCTGGAACCTAGCATCACTGGAGCGTACGTGAGCCTACCAAGTAAAGAGCCGGATGCATTGTCTGTGGCTTGGGTGGCGCAAACCTATGGCGGGCTGGTGCCGGCCAAAGACCTGTCGCGACTGCTCGGATTCAATAGCCCGGCAGCACTTAGGCGGGCAGCCGCCACAGGTCGTTTGCCAGTGACGCTGTTTCGTCCACAAGGTCGTCGCGGGTGGTTCGCTCACGCCGCCGATGTCAGCGCATACCTTCGATCTCAGGCACCTCAATTTCCGAGGGAGGCAGGCAGCCCATGACCTAGCCCAATCTAAACTTCCCTCGCCGGAAGTTGGAAAGAAAAAACCCGTGAGGTAGGACTCACGGGTTTTCAGGTCGGCGACTTTGCAGGTCTTGCCGATACTTTCCCCTTCCCTGACTCCCCTGTCAAGCCTGCGCAGGCCTGTCACGGGCACCTATGTCCGACTCGCCTGGTAAGGCTCGCCCAGGCATTTTGGACGGTGCTCCCGTGGGGTGCGCATGAGGAATCGGCATGTCCACAGACGCTCAATCTGGTGGCCTATCGTTTGAAGACCGTCACCAGCTTTACACCCGCATAAAGGCAAGTGAGCTCAGTATCCGGCAGATCGAGAGCATGGTTACCGGCAGCGGAACAAAGACTGTAGGCAAGGCGGCGCTAAGAAACGTTCGTGTTAGGCACAACTCAATCAAGAACGGTAGTGCGCGAACAGTTGAAAGCCACACGTGCGAGTTGGTCTTTGCCTATGAGCTTGAGCTTGATCCCGAGGTGCTGGGCTACTACGTACAAGTACCATGCCGCCGCGTGCAGCGCACCACGGCGTCCGGGCGCAATCACATCAGCACTGCACATGTGGATTTTCTTGTTTTTCGCAGGGACCACGTAGAGCTAGTGGAGTGCAAGCCGCTATCGTGGCTGGAGAGCCAACTGGGCCTTCCGGACTCCCTTTGGGTCAAGCAGGACGCGGTGTGGACCTATTCCCCCTACGCCCAATGGGCACAGCAGCATGGCCTGGTGTTCAGAGTCTGGGTACCGCCCACTCCAACCGGTGTGTACCTCCAGAACCTTGAAGCGTGCTACGCGGTAGCCGGTGATGCCCTTCAGCAACATGAAACTACCGCAGTATCCAAGGCAGCTGGGCTAATCGCCAAGCGCCCGCTTCTGCTGGACTGTCTCCTCGCCGAGGTGCCCGGATTCACACCGCGCCTAGCGCTTTGGATGCTGGGAAGATCGGCGGCCTTCGGTCCATGGCAGAGCACTCCCGTGGCTAGGACTGACCGCTTCCATCTGTATGGCACGAAGGAGCAGGCCAAGGAGGCGGACGAGCTACTGTTTGGAGCCATTGTCAAAGGTCAGTCGCAACCAGCTGTGGACGATCCATTGCTGGTCGCAACCGCTACCGACCTCCAGCGGGCACGCCAGCGACTCAGTAGGCTTGCGCTGATTGAGGCCGGAAGTCTGCCCGCAACACGACGGATGGGCGCTCTGCAGCGACAGGTTCGAAAGGCTGTTGCCGAAGGAAGATCCGCGCTTTCGGCTTGTCTTACCAAATATGCCTTTAGCGGAAACCGAGCATCGCGCCTGCTTCCGGAACACGAGCAAGCCATAGAGACCGTCATCGCGCTGCACTGGAACACCGGGAGGGTACATAGACCGAAGGACTTGCTCTATGTGTTCGAAGAGGAGTGCCTTCGGTTAGGAGTTGAGCCTTGCGGTAGGGGCCGACTGGATGCCAGACGAAGAAGCGAGAGCCCAACGCGCCATGCGCTATCCACGGGCGGCTTTCGCGCCTACCACGCGACGCGTACACGCACCGATCCTCGCCATCGCTCGCTACCTCCGATCGGATATGGCCACACACTGCACGTAGATTCGTCGGATCTGGATGTTCGCTGCGCTCCGAACCTGATTCACTGCTTCCCAGCAAGCAAAGCAAAGTTCTATATCGGCATAGACGGAGCGACGGGCTATCCGATGGCTCATGCATTGGTATTTGGCTCAGCAAGAACCGACGCCTTGGCATTGCTTATGCGTGAGTACGTCAAAAGGCAGGGCTTCCTGCCCAAGTTGATCCATCTGGATCGAGGGCCGGAGAACACTTCCCGCTGGCTACAAGATTTCTGCCATGGCGAGATCAGTCTAAGGTTCTCCCCAACGGCAGGCAGCGCCTGGAACGGCATTGCTGAGAACGCCATCAAGCAGGTCAACGAACAAGTAGCACAGCGATTCCCGGGAAGCACGCGGCCCGATCAGATGGGACGTAAGGTCGACGGCAGATTCAAGAGCCGAAACAATGCGAGGACGGACTTTGTCCGTGTGCACGAGGAGTTCCTGAAGTTCGTCTATCACGACCTTCCTATGACACCGGGGCCAGATGATACAACGCCAGCTGAGAAGAGGGTTGAGGCGCTCGCGGCCTACGGCGCTGTCGGAACACCGTGCGAATGGAACGATGGGTTCCTAATCAGAACCGCGATCAAGGTGGAGACCAAGAAGCGAATCGACCGCCAGCGTGGCGTACGCACTGCCGACGGTTGGTTCACCAGTGACGGGCTTTTACAAGCGCTGCGAACTGAGGATGCCAGTGAGATTCGTAGCGACTGCTGTGACCCAAATGTGATCTACGTGAAGGTTCGGGGGAGGTGGTTCAAGGCCTTCCACAACAAAGTGCAGAGCGATGCGCTTTTGTCGGATCAGGAGCGACTGTTTCATCTGCTCTGGGCACCCTCGTTGCGCTCACAATCGGCAAAAAGAAAAGAGGAAGTTGCCCGTGCTCGTCATTCGCGCCGAGCGCAGGCCCAAGCGGCAATGCCCGCAACAGAGCACCTTGCCCCGGTGCCAATGACCGGCAGCGATGAGAGGTTAGATATCGAACCAGTGCCACCTGCGATCGCACAGGACATCGTTCCGTTCGATGAACGGGAGGACTACTGATGAAGATGGTTCAGCACCCAGCCTACGAGGGCCCACGCAAGCAATTGCGAACGGCGCTCGACCGTCATAGGCCAGGACATATGGTGTTCATTATTGGGCCATCGGGCGTGGGCAAGACCACGATGAGGCGCTCGGTAATGCAGGAGATGTTTGGCAATCCAGCATGCTGGGATTGTGGGCAGATACCCCTGGTCGAGACATTCGCCACACTTCCTCACGGCGCGTACTTTAGTTCGCGTCAGCTCGCTGTCTCTATTCTCCAAGAGTTGCACGCGCCCACGTTGGCGTGGCTACTGGACGGAAGCTATCTCGGGGAGGATGCAAAACTGCGAATACGACGCGAGCTCGCCGCAGCAACATCGGAGTGGGCGTCCTTAGCGCGAACAAGGCAGACAGAAGGCGAGTACTGGGGGATGGTGCAGCGAAGCCTGAGAGCGCGTAGCTGCAAGTATGTGTCAATCGATCAGGTTACAGCGCTACTAGTCAACCACAGGGACAAGTCACCCGCTGACCACACCCTCCATCTAATGGCGATAGCTGAAGCCACAGGCGTGATGTTCGTTATGACTGGGGTGCACAAAGCCACGCAGTTGTGGTCGGTCAACTCCGAGTTGCGACGCCGAGTCACAACCGTTTGGGTGCCTCCATATAGTGATAGGCGTCGGGATGACAAACTGCCGTTCCTTCGTTTGCTCAAGTCATTGGCCACTCGCTACGGGCTATCACAGGATGATCTGCTAATCCGGATGGCCAACGATATCCTTGCCGCTACCGGCGGCGTATTCGCTGAGGTGGTCGAACTACTGGGGCGGGCAGATATTGCTGCGAAGCAGGAGGGATGCAACAGAATTCTCAAGCGACACATTGAGATCTCCTACTACGGAAGTGAGGATCTTAGGAATCTATGGCGGGACATCGACGCCTTTGAGATGAGCATGGTTGCCGGCAGTGTCACTGAGCGATCAGAGCATGTGAAGGCTCGCTGGGGATCTCCAACCTGAGGGAAGAAAATGGTGACTACCGACTCAAATCAGTTCCGGTGGGGCGCCGATGCAAGGAGGCGGCGCGACGATCTCGCGCGAAAACTGCACGCCAGGAGGCGGTTCGCGGCTGCATTAATCATTGCTATTGCACTCCTCTCCCACCTGGCGGAGCTGGCGGAATCCACCAGTCACGAGGGCCAACATATAGGCCCTTCGCAGGAAGGTGTAGAAGCGCTCGACAAAGCGGAGGATTTCTGATGGAACTTCTCCAGCACTCAGCATACAGAGGGCCGCGAGATCGACTGAGGGCAGCCCTAGACAATCACAGACCGGGGCATATGGTCTGCGTCATCGGTCCGTCCGGTGTAGGGAAGACCACGATGCGTCGGAGCGTTATGCGTGAGATGTTTGGGAATCCAAACCTGTGGGAAAAGGGGAAAGTTCCTGCCATCGAGACGTTTGCGTGCTTGCCAGTTGGAGCATATTTCAGTTCGCGATACCTCGCCCGCGAGTTGTTGCAAGAGCTTAACGCGCCGACTCTGACTTGGGCGCTGGAGGGCAGATCACCTCGGTCAAGTCCCCCTTCGGACATTCAAGCCGAAGTGCGCGACAGAGACCTTCAGCTTGGACGGTATCAACTCAGGCTCACCGAAGCGGAGTGTTGGTCGTCTGTAAGGCGGTCCATGATTGCGCGTGACTGCAAGTATGTCGCTATCGATCAAATATCAGCGCTTCTGGTGAATCACAAAGACAAGTCACCTGCAGACCATGCATTGCACTTGATGACGTTAGCAGAGTCCGCCGGGTCGATGCTGATAATGAGCGGAATCCACAGGGCAGTTCAACTCTGGTCGATCGGATCCGAGCTTCGCCGAAGTGTGACGTCTATATGGGTTCCGCCATATAGCGTTAGAAGAAAGGAGGACCGGGCTCCATTCTTGCGCCTCCTTATGTCGCTAAGCGAAAGGCACAATTTCTCTAAACAGGACCTATTGATTCGAATGGCGGCGGATCTACTGGTCGCGACGGGAGGTGTCTATGGAGAGGTGGCTCAACTTCTGTCGCGAGCTGCGGATGCGGCCAAGCAGGAAGGAAGCGAGCGGATCCTTAAACGTCACATAGAGGCCTCCTACTATTCAGACAACGATCTTGCCAACCTTTGGCGAGATATCGAGGAATTCGAGGATGCAATGGAGGCTGGAAGCGTCACAGCCAGAGCGAAACAGCTCAAGTCTAGTTGGGCCTTCTCTTATGGGGAGGTGTGCCGTGAAGTCTAGCATTCACCGATTTACCTGGTCGTCCTTGCCTCCACTTCAATTGAAGGGTGTGGGAACGTCGCGAGTTGAATCCTTGGAGCACTACGTTCTACGGCAAGCGTGGACAGTCGGCGTGACCATGGCTAATATGATGTCGATAGTCGGTCCAGCTATTGCTGGTGGGCGTAGAGGACAAGTCATGGGCTCGGGCAAGTATTGCGGTCCCAGCCGTGACTTCAGTCACCGTATCAGCACGCTCAAGATGCTGACCGCCCAGGACGACCTGCAGTGCGGCACATTCTGGGTTTTGGAGGACGTACTGGCAACCTACGGAGGAGGCCGAGACACAACGCGCCGCCGCTGGTGCCCAGTGTGCTACCGCGATTGGGACGATGATCTCTCATATGAGCCGCTATCGTGGATCGTCGACATTCAAGCTGAGTGTGACCTGCATAAATGCAAGCTCGAAACCACCTGTTCAAGGTGTGGCGCGGACCAGCCGAGCTCAACAGACTACCAGCGGCGCAGAAGATGCCACAAATGCAAGCAATCGCTTTCCGGTGATGGCGCCGCCGCAGCGATTACTGGCGACGAGGCATGGGGTCAGCAGCAGCTTGCATCCATAATCGAACTTTGCGCGACGCCCTCACAACCCCAGATTCCCTTCGAAAACTATGTTCGATTCGTGAAACTGCTCGTTGACGGCCATCCGATGAGGCGGGCATATCCTAACGCTCTCAAGGCGGAATTTTACCGCGCTACCAAGAACTTGACCAGGGGTCGGACGACCATTCGTGCCATTGTCAATCTCTGCGCTCTCCAGTCCATCTCAGCACGCGACATCTTGCTAAGCCCGGATGCGGCGGCTTCCGAGCCGCTGTTGGATCTTTGGTTTAGCTATGCAACGTTAAAGCTACCTGTTGGGAGGCATGCGGAGCGGCTCGAGCGATGTGCCAAATGCTTTTCAGATGTTCTGAAAGCATCCGAGAAAGACCACTATGTGCCGCAGATGAAAGTTGTACTTAGACGCTTCAGGCTCAATAGGCAGTTGCTAAGAGAGATGCACCTTGACGTCTACGAGGAGTACAAATTGAGATACGAAGAGCAAGGTCCGTACAGTCAAAGAGTTCACTTGAACAGGGCAATGGATCTTGCGCTACAGATGGTTGAAGGAGATGCAGACCAAGCAGGATCCCACCGCAAACTTCAGCAGGCAGCCAAGCAAATCGGCCAGCGATGCAATGTGTCGCTGGATGTGGGATTCTCGGTGATGCTCGGAGCACGAAACGTGCTGAAGGCGCTAAGTGAAAACCGCTTACGAAAACAGCCGTCTGGTGGCCGGCGACCACATAGCGTCGCCTAGCCCTCGCGGCCTCTGTCAATTTTCATTCGTCTCGTGAGCCAGTCCTAACTCGGCGCGAATACGCTTCAAGACCAGATCGCGCAACGGTCTACGGAGCGAACCATCAATGGCTGCGGCATAGATGTCATCATCTCGATCTCCGATGGGCAGGCCCTCCAAGCGTAGCGAAGCCTGAGCTTCAATGATTGCTTGGCGAAGCTGACTTCTACTGGCCATTGCCGCCCCGGAGGTTTAGCTGATTCTAGCGAGAGTTCACATGACGAGGGTTTGCCATGAGGGCTCTAATCCTTCGGATCCGACGCAACTTTGACCTAACGCCGTTGCTTTCGGTGACGCTAGTAGGCTGTACCGCTCGACACCGGCGTCTCTTGGAACTTGGTGAAGTGACCGAGTTGCCTAGGATCGCAGCGGCCCGAAGCTATCCCGGCCGCATTGGCCCTGATCCAGGTCCGCTTCTGGCCAGAAGCGGATACTGCAAACATTGCTGCCTGAGCGCACTCTCCAAAGGCAAGGGGAGCGCCTGCTGTTCGCCCGCTGTCACATCAACTGCGACTAGCTGAAATCTTTGATCGCCTACCTGGGAGGGCATTCCGCGCACCAGCATCCTGTTCGATCTGATGACTAATGATTCTCAGGACTTGCTGCGGTACCGGTGTACGGCTGCCCCGCTATCACTACTTGATCAGGAAGTCATTCAGTGATTTTCCGCTTGCTACCAGCTCGGCTATCCATCGCGGTTGCCGCCCTCGACCGGACCACGTCTGGCCGCGCACTGCAGGATTGCGGTACTTGGGGGCGGTGTTGGGCACTGTCGATTTGGCAGACCTCCGATCACCTCGCTTCTTGGCGGTTTCAGAGGGCACGATCACTGAAGCGCCGTAGAGTTCCTCTATCGTGTATCCATGATCCTTGACGTACTTGTTGATCTTGGCGCGCATCGCTGTGGCCTTAGGGCGTGACAGCACTTTGGACTGCTGCTTCTCCGCCTGAGCAATCAGTGAGCGAAGTTCCTTGGCAGAAAGGCCGCTGATATCAATAGTCATGAATTCTTCCCCGCTGTCGAGGCCCTAGCCTATTCTCAAATGACATTGCGTGTCACTCCACATCCACTATGAGTCGCTCAATCACAGGATCGACTACTAAAAAGTGGATCGTGTTAGCTACTTTCTCACTACACATGATTTTTACGTGGCATATGGAACTGAGGACTAAAGACGCGCCGTGAGTGATTGCTGTGGCGTCGCCAAGAGTTCTTTGAGATCGCCAGTTTGAGGCATTGGATCAATCGACGTTAGACTCAAGTGCTTTCCGTAGCAGATCAGGGAGGCAAGGCGCATAACCGTGAGATCAATTCCCTTCATTGTCGCTGCCGCGTTGGCGGGAACTTCGCTGGCTGCAGATGCTTCTGAGGATAACCTCCATAGAGATCCTTACTTTGATCCAGGAGGCGCCGTCAGGTTCAACTATGGCTGGCTCGACTACGGGCCGACCAGCCGCCTGCAGCTTGAACTGCTGCGCGCAGACCTTGACGCTGGATCCGGACCGTTTTCCTTCTCTGCCCAGTACCGCTGGTACGATGGTTTCGACGCCGTGCATCACGCGTACGCGGGCTGGCAGTTCTCCGATGTTACCCAGCTGAAGGCAGGTATCCAGCAAGTCCCGTTCGGGCTGCTCCCTACCGTTTCGCAGAGTTTCTGGTTCGGCTCCGGCTACTACCTGGGCGTCGAGGATGATTACGATCCGGGCCTTGTAGTGATTCACCGCAGCGGCAGCACAACCTGGCATCTTGGCTGGTTCTCCGGAGACGAATACGGGTCCGGGGCTCGCTACGATCGCTACTCCTTTGATGTCGCGCAGACCGAGGCGTTGCCGTATCGCGAGCGGCAACGACTGCATGCACGCGTGGAGAGCGCGCGCGACTGGGGCGGCGGCGAACTGTTGCTGGGCGCATCAGCGTTTGCTGGCAAGGTGCAGAACACTCAGACACGGCGTCACTACGGTCATCAGGGCGCTGCCCTCCATGCACAGTGGCAGCGCGATGGTTGGACCGCGCAGCTGCAGTGGGCGCGGTACCGGTATGACGTGCCCGGAGATCGCATCGCAATGTCGGCGTTCCAATCCCCCTTCCAGGTTGCAGCGCAGGCGGATGTGCCAAGCGCCAACATCGCCTATTCGTTCGGCCAGAAGGGCTGGCTGGATGACATCACCTGCTATAACAACCTCAGCATGACCCGCCCGGTCGGGCACCGCGCGGGCCTTCGTGATTCGTGGCAGAACGTGACCGGTTGCAGCCTGCAGAAAGGCATCATGCTCACCTATGTCGACTGGATCGCTGGCCGCAACATGTGGTTTGCTGGTGGTGATGGTATCGGCATCGACGAAGGAGGCCCTTCCAGCTGGCATTCGCGGCTGAACCTCAATATCGGCTTCTACTTCTGATCGGCCTCGCGCAAGCCGCAGGTTCTTCCACCCAATAACACGGAGGTATCCATGCAGAGCACGGCTCCGCAACATCCCCCCGTTCGCCAGCGGATCCTTCCGCAGGTGTTCATTCCCACGGCAGCCATCGTCATCGCGCTGCTCGCGCTTGCCGCCTTCGCGCCCGAAATGGCCACGCGGTGGTTCACCGCGGCCAAGTCATGGGCAGCCAATGATGCAGGTTGGTTCACCATCCTTGCAGTAGCCGGCTTCCTGGTCTTCGTTGTCGGCGTCGCCATCAGCAGTTACGGCCGCATCAAGCTCGGCCCTGACCACAGTACGCCGGACTACAGCTACGGCTCCTGGTTCGCCATGTTGTTCGCTGCCGGCATGGGCATCGGTCTGATGTTCTTCGGCGTTGCCGAGCCCATCATGCACTACGCCACGCCGCCGGTTGGTTCGCCCGAGTCGGCCGCCGCTGCCCGCCAGGCGATGCGCATCACGTTCTTCCACTGGGGCATCCACGCATGGGCGATCTACGCTGTGGTGGCGCTGTCGCTGGCGTACTTTGCGTACCGACACAATCTCCCGCTGCGTGTCCGCTCCGCGCTGTATCCGCTCATCGGCGACCGTATCCACGGCCCGTTGGGACATGCCGTAGACACGTTTGCCGCGCTGGGTACCATCTTCGGCCTTGCCACCTCGCTGGGGCTGGGCGTCATGCAGATCAACGCCGGCCTGAACTACCTGTTCGGCCTGGAGGTCAGTACGCTCGCCCAGGTTGGCTTGATCACCGTCATCACACTGGTGGCCACCGGATCGGTCGTGGCTGGCCTGGACAGCGGCGTACGCAGGTTGTCCGAGCTCAACATGATCCTGGCGGCGGCGCTGCTGGCCTTCGTGCTGGTCTGTGGACCCACCGTTCACCTGATGCAGGCGCTGGTGCAGAACACCGGCATGTACGTTTCCCAGCTGTTCTCGATGACCTTCAACCTTTATGCCTACGAACCCACTGGTTGGCTGGGTGGCTGGACGCTGTTCTACTGGGGCTGGTGGATTGCGTGGTCGCCCTTCGTTGGCATGTTCATCGCGCGCATCTCACGTGGACGCACCGTCCGTGAGTTCGTGGTGGGGGTGCTGCTCGTACCGCTTGGCTTCACATTCCTGTGGATGACCATCTACGGCAACACCGCGTTGCACATGGTGCGGGCGGAGGGCATACAGCAGTTGGTGCAGGCGGTCTCAACCGACAGCTCGATGGCGCTCTTCGAGTTCCTGGAGCACCTGCCGCTGACCATGCTGACCTCTTCGCTGGCGGTCATCCTGGTTGCGCTGTTCTTCGTAACCTCAGCGGACTCCGGTGCCCTGGTAATCGACATGCTCACCTCGAAGGGTGAGCAGGAATCGCCGGTCTGGCAGCGGATCTTCTGGGCGCTGCTGGTCGGCGGCCTGGCGATTGCATTGCTGGTGGCTGGCGGGCTGGAATCGTTGCAGGCTGCCACCATTGCCAGCGCGTTGCCATTTACGATCGTCATGATCCTGATGTGCTGGGGACTGCTGAAGGCCATGCATCTGGATGCCACCAAGCGCTCGATCCTGCGCGAGGCACGTATCCTACCGGGTACCAGCGAGGATTGGCGGGCGCGCCTGCGCCTGCTGGCGCACAACCCGTTGAAGATCGAGGTGACCGGCTTCATCGAGCAGCGCGTCATTCCTGCATTGGAAGAGGTTGCCGCTGAGCTTCGCAAGCAGGATCTGCCGGTCCAGGTCTCCAAGGGAGAGGATGGTCGTGCGTGGCTACAGGTTGGCCATGGCGAGGAGATGGACTTCTTCTACTCCGTACGGCCCCAGCCCTATGAGCCGCCGACGTTCGCCCTGCAGGATCCCCGTCGGCCGGTCAGCGAGGGCACCCGTCATTACCGTGCGGAGGTCTATCTGCGGGAGGGCGGGCAGGACTACGACGTCATGGGGTGGACCAAGGTTCAGCTCATCCACGATGTGCTCGATCAGTACGAACGCCACCGTCAGTTCCTGGACAAGGTGCGCTCGTAGAATCCGTACACAGATGCCGCCCGGAGGGGCGGCATCTGCCTTGGGCCGGGCATGACCCTGCCTTTGACGTGGCCTCGGCACCCGACCGTGCTATTGATGGTCGAACTGCTCAGGAAGTAGCCCATGCTCAGCCGACTGAGGCTCGCAGCCAGCAAAGTTACCAAGCGGATGTGGTTCCGTTCGACCCTGTATGGCGCCCTAGGCATCATCACGGCGTTGGCCGGCGCGTTCCTGAAGTTCCTCATTCCCGTTGGCCTTGCCGCACGGATCGGCGCAGATTCCGTCGGCAACATCCTTGGCATACTTGCCGCGTCAATGCTGACGGTCACCACCTTCTCGCTGTCCACCATGGTCTCGGCATACGGCTCCGCATCCAGCAGCGCCACCCCGCGCGCGGCCCGCCTGCTGATCGAAGACGCCCGGGCCCAAGGTGCGCTGGCCACCTTCATTGGTGCCTTCCTGTTCTCGATCGTCGGCCTCATCGCGCTCAGCACCGGCATCTACGGAGACAGCGGCCGGCTTGTCTTGTTCGGGGCAACCATCGCGGTCATCATCGTCATCACAGTGACGTTGCTCCGGGCTATCGAGCAGTTCTCACGCTTTGGCCGCGTTGGCGAAACCATCGATCTGGTGGAGCGGGCGACCAAAGCAGCAATGAAGCGCCGCGCCGAGGAGCCTCGGCTCGGCGGAGCCAGTGCGGTCCCGGTAGGGAAGGGGGCGATACTGCTGGTTGGCGATCAAATTGCCTACGTTGAACATGTGGACGTCGCCCGGATTGACGGCATTGCACAAGAACATGATCTGCGAGTTCATCTGCTCTGCCAGCCGGGTACGTTCGCGACCCCAGCCCGTCCCTTGATAGCCATTGAAGGGAATCCACTTCCGGACGTGCAGAGTGAAGTGATCTCAGCCATCTCCTTCAGTGACGCGCGCTCCATCGAGAATGACCCACGGTTCGGGCTGGTCGTGCTTGCGGAAATTGCCCAGCGAGCCATGTCACCTGCGGTGAACGACCCTGGCACCTGCATCGACGTCATCGGGACCTGTGTCAGGCTGCTCTGTGCATGGGCCAGCCACACCGGGGACGCTGCGACGTGTGAAGTGCTCTATCCGCGTGTGCACGTGCAGTGCCTCGATGTCCGCGACATGTTCGAGGATGCATTCACACCAATCTCCAGGGATGCCGCCGGCTCGCTGGAGGTCAACATCCGGCTGCAGAAGGCCTTCGTAGCGTTGGCAGGGTCCTCGAATGAAGCGACAAGAGTCGCATCACAGGCGCATGCCCGCATTGCGTTGGAGCGCGGCCTATTGGGCATGGATTTCGAAGCTGATCGCAAGGCGCTTCGAGCCGTCGTATCTTATTTGACTCTGGAAGATGTGGACCAACGTTCGTAGTATCTTCCTATCAATGCCTTTGAAGCGCTGCGCTGGCTATCAGTACTCGGCTGTGGTCTGGAACACATACGGTCAGCTCACCTTCCACAGCATGTATGCGGCAGTAATGAAGATCAGTACTGCAAATACCGTGTTCAGAGCTCCACGATAGCTGGCAAGCTTCGTCGAAATTGCTGCTCCTGCAGTACCGCCAGCCATCCCGGCAACGACGAACACTGCCGCGAGCTTCCAGTTGATCAGGCCTGCATGCGCGTAGTTCAGTGCGGTGGTCATGCCGAATGCGGCGACGGCGAGGAGCGAGCTTCCGACTGCGGCAATGATCGGCATTCCCGTCGCGGCCACAAGTGCGGGCACGATGAGGAAACCTCCGCCAATGCCAAAGAAGCCAGAAAGCCCACCGGCAGTGGCGCCCAGCCCAATCAGTGCGGGTGCATTGCGTCTGCCGAGCCGAGCGTCCGCGAAGCCAAGCGTGTTGCGCCTGCGAAGCATGGCGATGCCGACAATGACCATGACCACAGCAAACAGCGCCAACAGCCTGTTGCCGTCGAACGCCTTGCCCAAGCTGGAACCCAGGTAGGCGCCCGCGATCCCCGCCAGGGCGAAGACCGAGGCACAGGGCCAACGAACATTCCCTCTACGGGCATGTATCACCAGATTCGACACCGCGTTGACCGCCACTGCCAGGGCGCTGGTACCGATAGCCACATGCGGATCTTCCACTCCGACCACGTAGAGCATCAGTGGTACCGCCAGGATGGATCCGCCTCCGCCAACCACGCCGAGGACGAAGCCGACCAGGACGCCAGACAGGCCGCCCAGCACCCACTGCAGCATAGATAGCGTTTCCATATGTCAGTCGGCGGACGCCGGACCTTGCTGCAGCCGTGTTGCGATGGAGGAAAGGTCGTAGCCTGCGTCCGAGGCAACAGACAGGACGTGGGCAAACGCCGCTCCGTTGTGAACGACTTCCGACAGCGCCCAAAGCATCGCAGCGCGGGTGCCGGTTCTGCAATACGCGGCAATAGGGCGTGGCAGCGCGTCGATCAACTTGGCAAAGGTATGCACCTGATCATCGGTAATGACACCAGGCACTACCGGAAGATAGGCAAATTGCATGCCCGCCTGTTGGCAGGCAGCCTGCAGCGCATGGTGACTGGGCTGCTCCGGCTGTTCGTCGTCGGGCCGATTGCAGATCACGCTCCCAAAGCCCTGCTCCTTCAGAGCTTCAATATCCTCTGGCAGGAGCTGACCGGATACCTTGAGGTAGGCAGAGAGTGGCTTGAGGTTCATGGTTGTCCCGTAGTTGCAGTGGGGCGATGAATGAGGCCATGCAGGATCACGCCTGCGATCATTGCCGTGGTGAAGATGATCGCGAAGGGCTGGCCGGTTCCCAGCAACGCGATGGCAGGGCCGGGACACACTCCGGCCAGTCCCCATCCCAGGCCGAATATCGCCGCACCGATCACAAGGCGCCGATCGATGATGCGATGGGTGGGAATGTGCAGCGATGCGGCAAGCAGCGGCGTTCTGCGGGCGCGTATCCACAAGTAGGCTGCGCTGGATGGGATCAGTGCGCCCAGCATGACCAGCGCCAGAGAAGGGTCCCAGGCGTCGCTCACATTAAGGAAAGCAAGCACGCGGGCTGGGTTGGCCATATCGGATACGACCAGTCCCAGTCCGAAGAGTGCGCCGCACAGGAACGCGGCGAGACGGGTCATGCCGTGCCTCCCGCCACAATCGGTACTAGGGTCGCCGTGGCCATGCCCATGAGCATGAACACGCAGGTAGCCATCGCCGACCGAGGCGATGCCCGGCCCAGGCCGCAGACACCGTGCCCACTGGTACAGCCAGCGCCAAGGCGAGTTCCGTAACCCACCAGCAGTCCGGCAATCACCAATACCACTGCTCCGTTTGCGGAGAGCGCCGGCAATAGTATGGGCCTGGCCGCCAATGCCAAGCCTGACGCCAGGGCAAGTCCTGCCATGAACAGGGCTGCACTCCCGCGTCCGCCGTCACCCGGCATGCCCAGTGTCTTGGCAAGCAGACCCGAGATGCCGGCAACGCGGCCGAGAAGGACCAGATAGGCACCGGCCGCTGTTCCGATCATGGCACCGCCAGCGAGCGGCCAGTACCAGGCCAAATGAGAGAGCGTCATAGCAGGTCCACCGGCAGCTTGAGGTAGCGCACGCCGTTGTCCTCGGGTTCGGGCAGATGGCCGGCGCACATGTTGACCTGCACTGACGGCAGGATCAGCCGTGGCATCGGAAGCGTGGCATCACGAGCCTCCCGCAGTTCCACAAACATGGCTTCGCTCACGCCCTCGTGCACATGCATGTTTGTTGTCCTTTCGGCACCGATGGTTGTTTCCCATGCGAAATGGTCCCGGCCGGTGGCTTTGTAGTCATGGCACAGGAATACGCGGGTGGCGTCGGGTAGGGACAGCAGGCGCTGGATCGAGCGATACAACTGGCGAGCCGAACCACCTGGAAAGTCGCATCGGGCGGTGCCGTAGTCCGGCATGAACAGCGTATCTCCAGGAAACACGGCGTCGCCGATCACGTACGCCAGACAAGCGGGAGTGTGGCCTGGCACGTGCAGCGACATAGCCTGCAGATTACCGATTCGGAAGGAGGCACCGTCGGCGAACAGGCGATCGAACTGGCTGCCATCCCGCTTGAATGCAGTACCGGCATTGAAGACCTTGCCGAAGGTTTCTTGGACTGCGGTGATGTGTTCGCCAATAGCCAGCGCGCCTCCCACCTGCTCCTGCAGCCATGGAGCCGCGGACAGGTGGTCGGCATGCGCGTGGGTTTCCAGCAACCATTGCACCTGCAGGCGCTCGGCACGCACGTAGTCCACCAACGCCGATGCGGAGGAAGTGGACGTGCGGCCTGCGGCCATGTCGAAGTCCAGGACGCTGTCGATGACGGCGCACGCTGAAGAAGTTGGATCGCGTACGACGTGGCTGGCAGTAAACGTAGCAGGATCAAAGAACGTCTTCACGGAAGGCGAGGGAAGCAGGCCGGCACGCGCATCGCTGACTAGGCGCACAGCCTGCTCCAGGGGGGCGTCTGTTTCTACGGATGGGATCATGACTGGCTCCAGGAGGCTTCGTGGCCTGAGAATTACATAGTTACCTAATATGTGCAACTATTGAAGCATGCTAGATTGGACGGGCCACCCATGGTGTTCGCATCACCTCAGCCGCCCAAGTTGCCATTGCCTGTGACCAGCCCCCCATTCAGCCCGTCTGACCTAGCCACGATGAAGGAGCGCGTGCCCGAAGTGGCCGAGTTGCTGCGCTTCATGGCCACCCCCTCGCGCCTGTTGCTGCTATGCCAGCTCGCGCAAGGTGAAATGACGGTGGGCGGACTTGAGGACGCAACTGGCATTCGACAGCCGGCGCTCTCCCAGCAACTGGCCGAACTCCGCCAACGAAAGCTTGTAGCGACCCGGCGGGAATCGCGGTCGATCATCTACCGCATGGCAGACCCGCGCGTTGCAGCACTGCTGGGCGCGATGCATGGGATTTTCTGTGCGGACGATGCATCAACTTGAAGTGGCCTAAGGCGTCCTAGAAGGGACGAGCTAGACTCACTGACCTAGGGGAATTTAGGCCATTGGCGTAGTCTGCCCCAAAACCAATTGACCGCAGCAGGCTCGAGGTCTGCTGCGGTCTAGGGATGTTTATCAGGGATGGGGTGGATGTCTGCTTATGGCCGATAGCGGGACATAGGACCCGTGGCGAATGTCCACCTGTTCTTTGGCGATTCGGTCAGAGCTCAATTCAGTCTGATCAACTGCCTACCAGCTTGTCGACCTCGCCTGCGAAATGATCTTGGGATCTGGGAAGCTACCCATTGAGAATGCACCGAGGCGACCGCAATGCCGGATTTCCCCTCAGGCGCTATGCCGGCCTACAATAGACCGTCAAATACCTAACGGATCGGCTAGCGATGACTCCACCCTGAGGCTTGATTGAAGAAGCGATCCAGACACTTAGGTCTGGAAGGGTGCCTGTTTCTTTAGTTTGGCGCGCACGGCTGTGCGCGGAGATCATTTCCTATGTCTGCAATTTATCCCCTGCGCCAGCAATGGCTCGGTAACATCCGTGGTGACCTGCTGTCGGGCATCGTCGTTGCGCTAGCCCTGATTCCTGAGGCAATCGCGTTTTCCATCATCGCCGGCGTCGACCCAAAGGTAGGTTTGTATGCCTCGTTCTGCATCGCCGTCATCACCGCCATCGCCGGTGGCCGCCCTGGCATGATCTCGGCTGCGACCGGCGCCATGGCGTTGGTGATGGTTACGCTGGTGCGCGAGCACGGCATCCAGTATCTGTTTGCCGCCACCATCCTGGCCGGCGTGCTGCAGATGCTGGCCGGCGCCCTGCGGTTGGGCTCGCTGATGCGCTTTGTGTCGCGCTCGGTGGTGACCGGATTTGTGAATGCACTGGCGATTCTCATTTTCATGGCGCAGCTTCCCGAGCTCATCGGCATGCCGTGGATGGTGTATGCGATCTGTGCTGTGGGTCTGGCAATCATCTACCTGCTGCCGCTGCTGACCAAAGCCGTTCCTTCGGCATTGGTGGCGATCGTGGTTCTTACGGCCGCTTCCATGTATTTCGGCTTCCAGGTACGCACCGTAGGCGACATGGGGGCGCTGCCTGACAGCCTGCCGTCGTTCCTGATTCCGGACGTGCCATTCACCTGGGAAACACTCCAGATCCTGCTGCCGGTTTCGGCGACTTTGGCGGTCGTTGGCTTGTTGGAATCGCTGATGACCGCGCAGATCGTCGAAGACATGACCGATACCCCGAGCCAGAAGAATCGCGAATGTGCGGGCCAAGGCTTGGCTAACACCGTAACGGGCTTCTTTGGGGGCATGGCAGGCTGTGCAATGATCGGCCAGTCGGTGATCAACATCACTTCCGGTGGCCGAGGCCGTCTCTCCTGCCTGGTGGCCGGCGTGGTTCTGCTCCTCCTCGTTGTTTATGGGTCAAACCTGGTAAGTCAGATTCCAATGGCCGCACTGGTCGCGGTGATGATCATGGTCAGCATCGGAACCTTCAGCTGGCGCTCGCTGCGCGAGCTGGCCGTTCATCCCAAGAGCTCTTCAATTGTGATGGTTGGGACGGTCATCGTGACCGTGGCTACCCACGACCTTGCCAAGGGCGTGTTGACAGGCGTGGTCCTGTCGGCCGTGTTCTTCACCCGCAAGGTCGGAAAGATGCTGAGCATCGACGACACCCAGGTCGACATCGACTCGCGCGTCTACGTTGTGAGGGGGCAGGTGTTCTTTGCGTCTGCCGGACAGTTCGTGAGCAGCTTCAACTATCTGGATGTCCCCAAGAACGTCAAAATCGATCTGAAGGACGCCCACTTCTGGGACCTGACCGCCGTTGATGCGCTCGACAGGGTAGTGATGAAGCTGCGCGAGCACGGCGCGACCGTTGAAGTGTTCGGTCTCAACGATGCAAGTGAGACCTTGGTTGATCGCCTGGGAAAGCACCGTACGCCAGGCGCCGCGCTGTCGTCGAGTCATTGAATGAGCGAAGCGGGCACCGAAAGGTGCCCGCCCTGTGCAGCAGATCCCCAACGTGGTACCGGGTGCCATGGACATTCCCACGGCCGCCAAGCTCAACGATCCGGCCGCGCAGCCACACCGGCCACGCATCCTTATCCTGTACGGGTCGCTGCGGCCGCAGTCGTTCAGTCGCAAGCTGGCGCTGGAGGCGCAGCGGCTGCTGGAGCAGTTTGGGGCGGAAACCCGCTTGTTCGATCCACATGATCTGCCGATGCTTGACTCGGTGCCAGCCAGCCACCCCAAGGTGCAGGAGCTGCGCCAGGCCTCGCTGTGGTCGGAAGGACATGTGTGGGTCAGCCCGGAACGCCACGGCACCCTTACGGCGGTATTCAAGAACCAGATCGACTGGCTGCCGCCCGAAGAGGGCAGCGTTCGCCCCACCCAGGGCCGTACGTTGGCCGTGATGCAGGTCTGCGGCGGTTCCCAGTCGTTCAACGTGGTCAACGCGCTGCGCGTGCTCGGCCGGTGGATGGGGATGGTGACAATTCCCAACCAGTCCTCGGTGGCCAAAGCCTGGTAGGAGTTCGATGACGACGGTCGAATGAAGCCTTCGGTGTACTACGATCGCGTGGTGGACGTGATGGAGGAACTGGTCAAGTTCACCCTGCTGGTGCGCGGGCGTAGTGACTACCTGGTGGACCGCTACAGCGAGCGCAAGGGGGCCGTCGAGGCAGCAGCGCTGGCCGCTGCCGCAGGCGTGGTGGAGACCGTTTTGAACCAGAAGGAAAGTGCGTGAGCGCTGTCATCTATCACAACCCAAAGTGCGGCACCTCGCGCAATGCCCTAGCGCTGATCCGCTTTGCCGGGATCGAGCCGGAAGTGATCGACTACCTGGCCAACCCACCCAGCCGTGCGCGCCTGGTCGATCTCATTGCGGCGGCGGGATTGAGCGTGCGCGATGCCATCCGGCAGAAGGGAACGCCGTATGACGAACTCGGGCTAGGCGACGCAGCACTGAGCGAGGAAGCGCTGCTTGATGCGATGCTGGCGCACCCGATACTCATCAATCGTCCTTTCGTACAGACCGATAGGGGTACTCGTCTGTGTCGGCCTTCGGAAGTGGTACTGGAGATCCTGCCGCCGCTGCCCGGGCCTTTCCGAAAGGAAGATGGAGAGTTGGTGACCGGGCACCCGGGAAGCTCGACGCCGTGATCCCAATGCCAGGCTTGGCTCGCCACCGCTGAGAACCACAGGAGGTCATGCCCCATGTCGGCGCTGAATCCCACGACAAGCGACAGCGCATGGCGCGTCTTCCTGGTGTTCCTGCGACTGGGGCTCACGTCGTTTGGAGGTCCAATCGCCCGCCTGAGCTACTTCCGTCTCGAGTTCGTCGAACGCCGCCGTTGGCTGACGGACTGTAGCTACTCCGATCTGGTGGCCCTGTGTCAGTTACTGCCAGGCCCGGCCAGCAGCCAGGTAGGCATGGCGCTGGGCTTGCGTCGCGCCGGCTGGCCTGGCCTGTTGGCCGCTTGGGCCGGCTTTACGCTGCAGTCGGCCGTGCTGATGATCCTCTTCGCTTCGGGCGTTGCCAAATACCAGGCCATCATTGAATCCGGCTGGCTGCATGGCCTGAAGATCGTGGCAGTTGCTGTGGTGGCCCAAGCAGTATGGGGAATGGCCCGATCCCTGTGCCCGGATCGTTTACGGGCAGCGATGGCGGTCTTTGCGGCTGTGTTGACCTTGTCCATGCCCTCGATCGCCGGCCAGATCGTGGTGATCATCGCCAGCGGACTGCTCGGTCGCTGGATACTGAATATCGAACCGGCGTCCGGCCAATCAGACCGCGGCTATTCCGTCTCGCGAAGAACCGGCGCGGTGACACTAGTGCTACTGGTCCTGCCGCTTGTTCTGCTGCCCTTGTGGGCGGTGGCTAGCGGCTCCCCCTTGGCCGCGCTGTTGGAGGGTGTGTACCGCGCTGGCGCCTTGGTCTTCGGCGGCGGCCATGTCGTGCTGCCGCTGCTGCAGACCGCGGTCGTCCAGAGCGGCACCGTGAGCACGGCGGACCTCCTCGACGGGTACGGCGCGGCGCAGGCGGTGCCGGGCCCTCTCTTCTCCTTTGCAGCGTACCTGGGGGCTATGGCCGAGGGGCCGCTGGGTGGCTGGGCAGGCGGCCTTGCGCTGTTGGTGGTCATTTTCCTGCCAGCCCTTCTTGTGCTCGTGGGGGTGCTGCCGTTCTGGGAGTCTCTGCGCCCCCGCAAGGATCTCCAAGCTTCGATTGCAGGCGTCAATGCCGGGGTGGTCGGCATCCTGTTGGCGGCGTTGTATGACCCGGTGTGGACGAGCGCGATCCATGACCGATGGGATGTCGCGATGGCGTTGGTTGCGTTTGGGCTACTTGTCGTTGTGCGTGCTCCGACTGCACTGGTCGTGTTGCTGGCTGCCGTGGCGGGTTGGACGATGGCGTGATGACGCCGCCAGGCCGGTCAGGAGCGGTTCGGCAGCGGAACCTGATGTCCGCTTCTGGCCGGAAGGGGGCATTTGCCAAAGCTTAGGCTTGGGGAGCAGATATCCAATTCTGGATCTACGGACTCTTATCGGGGGTAACGAAGGCCAGTTTCCGACCCAAAGGGGCATTTAAGCCAACATCTCGCCTAGCCGACGCATCCAACCATGAACTTCGCCATCGGGATCACGCTCTTCCAACATGGCTGCTGTCATGCAAGGGAACGCATGCTGAGCCAACTTTCTCTTGGCGTTGGAGTCTTTAAGCGGACTGCCTACGCCAGCGTGGGCGACAAAAGCTTCCCCGAAGACCTTTGGAACAGCTTTGCCCGCCATGGGGTGATCAGTGACTTCAATCTCAAATCCGAACGCGAGCGCAATGGCGTCCTTGTGCAAGTAGCTCTCAATCTCATGCTTGGTTGTGACGACAGCCCATGACCCGTCCCCACGGTCATTGACCTGCTGCGCGCTTAGGGCATATGCCGGGACATCGCCGTCGTAGATGTGCACCTCCTGCTTGCCTAGGCCCCGCAGGTAGTGGTGATTGACCCAGTGCTCCAGCGTTCCACCGCCTAGGACAACAAATGCAAGTCGCTCATCGGATGAAAGATCTGGCAGGTTGGAGTCGACCTCGTGGAGCGCTTTGGAAAGGGCTTTCAAGGCCAGTACATCGGTTGGACCTTCGACGCACACTAGTACCTGGACCCGGCTGTCAGGCGTTACGCCCAATGCTTCAGCCACCTTACCGAACACGTCGACCCCCGACTCAACCTGCGGCTTTTTCGTGTCAGAGTGGCGAGAGATGTAACGAATGCTCTGCTGGGGTAGCGCCGAGGCAAATCCGGGACTGTGAGTGGTCAATATGACCTGACAGCCGGGGTCTTCTGACAACACCTTGAAGGAGTCGATGAGAATCCGTTGGTTGCTGGGGTGCTGAGCCGTCTCTGGCTCCTCGATCGCGTAGATGATGCTGCGCTTGGTGCTGGTTTTGAGCCGTCGCTCCGCTTCGGCTTTGAAGAAGCTCACCAGCACAAGCCGCCTGACGCCGCTGCCTCGCTTGTTCAACGGTATGCCACCGTCGGTGCTCAAGCCGAGCGAAAACAGTCCCTGCCACTTGGCGGCGGTGGGAGGGCTGAACTCTGGTGTAAGTTCGCTGGCAAGGTTGGGATCGATCGTGGTCAAAGCACTGTGCGTGTTCTTCGCAATCTCTTCGGCCTTCTCGCGAACCTTTGTTTGGATTCGAGCAATGTCATCTTGGACCTCTGCAATGGCAGCAGCGACGGCTGCCTTCATCGGGCTTTGGACCTCGCTGTCCGAGTCCCGACTGCTCCGATCACTTTGGAAGAGAGCGAACATCGGCAAGTGAGGCTCAATCTGGTCCCAGATACGTTTGACGTCCTCCTTGGACTTGCCGACCGCGATTGCGACCTCTTGAAGCTTGAGGTCGCCAGCGGCCGCCCAAAGTGCGCGGCGCATGCCAGGGTTGCCCTTCAATGCAACCGCCAAGCCAAGATCTTTCACCCTCTTCTGGAGCTCCTTCTCCTTCAATTCCAGCAGGTTGTCGTAATTGGCCGCAGTGGGGTGAAACGCAAGCACCAGCACTTCTGCGGATGGCTTCTTGCTGGTGCAGTCGTAGGTTTTACGAATTTTCAGCCGGCCTTCCAAGGTCAAAAGATACTCATCGGCCAACGTGGTATCTGCCCCCGCGTCTAACGTCAGTGTTGGCGGAAGCTCCGAGAACTCACACGTGATCGAAACGGTCTTGTCTACGCTGTGAACATGAGCATCTCCCTGCTCCATGGCCACCACGTCTGCGTTGAAGAATATTTCCAGCGCTTCCAGAATCGCTGACTTGCCGATGTCATTCCGGCCGACAAAAGTAGTCAAGTCGTCCAGTTCGACCCGGATCTCATCCCCATAGCAACGAAAGTTGGTAATGCTGATTGCTTCCAAGCGCATATCTTCGCTCCCCCTGAGCGCCTTCCATGCAGCCAAGCCAGCCGCCACTAGATAGTGCCTCGAGGCTGCGGAAGCGGCAACCGAGGCAATCTGAGGGCCTGAGCAAGGGCGCTAGCCTTCGGCACCTAAGATGGCCCGCTACTCTTAACGCTTCATTCTCACGAATGCGTTCTTGGCTGGCCAAACAGGCGTACGCTCTCATCTGGTTCCGCAGTTCCCTGAACTGTCGAATCTGGGAACCCACCCTGAAACTACAGTTCGGCATAGTTCGTACTCATGCGATTCGCCATAGTTGGTGCCTACAGCACTGACTTTGCCAAAGCGTCCATAGATGCAGCGCCGTGCAGGAGGGGCAACAGACCCCCGTTTTGCACTACATTGGTGCAATGACCACCGCTCCACCGTCCCCGTCCCTTGAAGTCCTTGGCACCCCGGTCGCTTGGGCCGATGCCGAAGGCCGCGTCGCCGGCTGCAACCCGGCCTTTGCGCGCTGGCTGGGGGTGAGCGTGCGGCGCCTGCTGGGCCAGCCGCTGGCCTCGCTGGAGGTGCAGGGCGAGGCCTTGGCGCACTTCCTGGCGCGTGGCGAACGCGACACCCTGCGCCTGCACCGGCTGGCCCTGGCCCTGCCGGGCGAGGCCCCGCGCTTCGCCGAGGGCTGGCTGAGCCGGCATGAGGAAGACGGCTGGCTGCTGGAAGCGCACCCGGTGGATGAATTCCCCGGGCTGGACCCGACCCAGGCCCTGCCCAGCGCGTTGAGTGCCGCCCTCAAAGGCCTGGCCCACGAGCTGCGCAACCCGCTGGCCGGGCTCAAGGGCGCGGCCCAGCTGCTGGCCCGTCGCAGTGCCCAGCGCGACCCGGACGAGCGCGAGCTGATCGAGCTGATCGGCTCGGAAATCGAACGCCTGAACGGGCTGCTGGAGCAGCTGCTCTCCCCAGCCCCGGCTGCGCCACACGCCCCCCTCAACATCCACGCCTCGCTGGAGCGCGTGCTGCGCCTGGCCGAAAGCGAAGGCGGCTGGGCGGTGCGGCTGCAGCGCGATTACGACCCCAGCATTCCCGAATTCGACGGCGACGCCGACCGCCTCACCCAGGCGGTGTGGAACCTGGTGCGCAATGCAATCCAGGCCGGAGCCGGTACCGTCACCCTGCGCACCCGGGTGGAACATGGCGTGCGCATCGGCGACCAGCTGCAGCCGATGGCGCTGCGCCTGGAAATCGCCGATGACGGCCGCGGCGTGCCCGAGACGTTGGCCGAACATCTGTTCCTGCCGCTGGTCAGCGGCCGCGCCGAAGGCACCGGGCTGGGCCTGGCACTGGCCCAGCAGGTGGCGCGCGAACACCGCGGCACGCTGACCTACCGCTCGCGCCCCGGCCATACCGTATTCACCGTGCAGCTGCCGATCGGGCAGGGCACCCCCGCTGCCGAGGAGACCGCGCATGGCGGATGACAGCCAGACCACCGCCCAGCGTGTCTGGGTCGTGGATGACGACCGCGCCGTGCGTTTCGTGCTGTGCACCGCGCTTCGTGATGCCGGTTATGCGGTGGAAGGTTTCGATGGCGCGGCGGCGGCGCTGGAGATGCTGGCCAGCCAGCCCCCGCCGGACCTGCTGTTCACCGATGTGCGCATGCCCGGCGATGATGGGCTTGTGCTGCTGGACAAACTCAAGGCCGCGCACCCGCAGCTGCCGGTGATCGTGATGTCGGCCTATACCGATGTGGCCAGCACCGCCGGTGCATTCCGTGGCGGCGCGCAGGAGTTCCTGTCCAAGCCGTTCGATCTGGACGATGCCGTGGCGCTGGCCCAGCGCGTGCTGCCGGAGCCGGACACCACCCTCGTCGAGACCAGCCCCCCGCCGGTGGAGCCCGCGCCCGACCAGCGCCCGCAGCTGGTCGGCGACACGCCGGCCATGCGTGCGCTGTTCCGCGCCATCGGCCGCCTCGCGCAGGCGCCGCTGTCGGTGCTGATCAACGGCGAAACCGGCACCGGCAAGGAACTGGTGGCGCATGCGCTGCACCACGAATCGCCGCGCGTGCAGGGCCCGTTCGTGGCGCTCAACACCGCCGCCATTCCCTCCGAATTGTTGGAGAGCGAGCTGTTCGGCCATGAAGCCGGCGCTTTCACCGGGGCGCAGCGCCGCCACGTGGGCCGCTTCGAGCAGGCCAACGGCGGCACGCTGTTCCTGGATGAAATCGGCGACATGCCGCTGCCGTTGCAGACCCGGCTGCTACGCGTACTGGCCGAAGGCGAATTCTTCCGCGTTGGTGGCCGCGAGCTGATCCGGGTGGATGTGCGCGTGATCGCCGCTACCCACCAGAACCTGGAAACGCTGGTGGCGCACGGCCGCTTCCGCGCCGACCTGCTGCACCGGCTGGACGTGGTGCGCCTGCGCCTGCCCCCGCTGCGCGAACGCCGCGATGACGTCGCCCAGTTGGCCGACACCTTCCTGGCCGCGGCGGCCCGCAGGTTGGATACGCCACCCAAGCGGCTTACCGCCGCGGCGTTGCAGGCGCTGCGCGAGCACGACTGGCCGGGCAACGTGCGCGAACTGGAAAACGTGTGCTGGCGCATGGCGGCGCTGGCCGCATCGGACACCATCGGCGTGGCCGACGTGGACAGCGCGCTGCATCGCGGCGCCGGTCCGCGCGCCCGCGTGCAGGGCGACCCCAGCCAGTGGGAAGCCATGCTGTCGGCGTGGGCGCGGCAGCGCCTGGCCGAAGGCGCCGAAGGCCTGCATGCGCAGGTGCGCGACCGGGTGGACCAGGCACTGCTGGAAGCGGCCCTGCAGATCACCCACGGTCGCCGTGCCGAAGCCGCCGCGCGCCTGGGCATGGGGCGCAACACCCTGACCCGCAAGCTCGGCGCGGGACGCCGGCGCGGCGGATGAATCCCTGTTCATGGCATGTCAGCACCGCGTCGCGGTGCCTTTCATGGTTCGTGGACGACCATGACGTTAGTTTGCACAGAAGGAGTTCCAGATGCGTCGTTCCCACCTCGCCCTGCTGATCCCGTCACTGCTGGTGCTGGCCGCCTGCGGTACCGCGCCCGAGCAGCGCAGCGCGCCGGTGCCCGCCGTACCGGTGGCGAGCACCGCCAAGCTGGCCGAAGCCAACCTTGCGCCGGCGTCGGCAAGCATTGTCAGCGGTCGCCTGGCACTGGTGCCCGATGCGCGCGGCGTGCACATCACCGGCACCATCGGCGGACTGCAGCCGCTGCAGACCGCCGCGTTCCACGTCCATGAGCGCGGTGACTGCAGTGCCGTTGACGCCAGCAGTGCAGGGCCGCATTTCAATCCGGCCAACCAGCCGCATGGCCGCAACAGCGCGGGTGCGCATCACGCTGGCGACATGGACAACCTGCGCGCGGATGCGCAGGGCCGGGTTGCCGTCGATGTACGCCTGCCAGCGGTTACCCTCGGCGGCGGTGCAGCCACCGATATCGTGGGCCGCGCGCTGGTGGTGCATGCCAACGCCGACGATTACCGCAGTCAGCCGGCAGGCAATGCCGGCGCCCGCATCGCCTGCGGCGTCATCAAGGTCACGCGCTGAACGCGCCGCCCCCCGACGTCGCTCTTCCACTCGTTACCCGCAAGGAGATCCACATGCGTCTGATCCACACCTCATTGTTTGCCGCCATTGCCGCCATTGGCCTGACCGCCTGCAACAAGCCGGCCGACGCGCCGGCCGATGCCGCCACCGCCACCCCGCCGATCGCCGAAACCGCGCGCACCACCGAAGCGCCGCCGGCCATGACCAGCGAAGCCCACGCCAACCACACCGCCGTGGCCGACCTCGCGCCGACCCAGGGCAATGACGTCAAGGGCAACGTGACCTTCAGCGTCGTCGACGGCAAGGTCCACGTGAAGGGCCAGGTCAGCGGCCTGAAGCCGAACAGCGAACACGGCTTCCACATCCATGAGAAGGGCGACTGCAGCGCGCCGAACGGCGACAGCGCCGGCGGCCACTTCAACCCGAGCAAGGAAGACCACGGCAACGTGGCCACCAGCCCGCACCACGGCGGCGACATGCCGAACATCAAGGCGGACGCCCAGGGCAATGCGGTGGTCGATGCCGACGTGTCCACCAACGTCAACATCGGCGAGGGCAACGACAACGACATCATCGGCCGCGGCCTGATCGTGCATGCCGATCCGGATGACTACAAGACCCAGCCGACCGGCAATGCCGGCGCGCGCCTGGCCTGCGCGGTGATCAAAGCCGCACCGTAACTGGTTGCGCCGGCCGTTGACCGGCCCCGTGTAGTGAAAAACGCCGGCAATGCCGGCGTTTTTTTATCGCGTCAACAGTTCCCGCGCATCCTGCCCGGCTTCGCAATGCACGAACAGCACCGGCAGCCCGTGCGCTTCCAGCACGGCGGCCATCTGCCGCTGACGCATCAGGTACTGGTCGTAGATCCCCTGCAGGCGATCGCAGTTGCCGGTGTCGTGCTTGTAGTAACTGCACCAGCCCGCCGGATCGAACAGCGCCATACGCACTTCGCCATCGGCGTATCGAAGCAGCGGTTCCGGTGCGTCGTCCAACCACTGCTCCGCCTGCGGCGCCATCAACGCTGTTTCAATCAGCGGCCACAACGCGGCCAGGCCCTGGTTGTCGTACTGCATCGACATCATCGCGGCCAGGTCGTTCACGGTAAAATACCGCGCGTGCTCGATCTGCGCACCGAACGCGTTCTGCGCCTGCAGGGCGGTATCGGCCTGGGCCATGCCCTGGGCCAGCAGCACTTCTTCCAGTGCTTCGGCCACCGCCGCGGTCTGCGCCACGTCGGTGCCGGTCAGCAGGAACGGCACCACGCGCAGGCCGCCGCCGGTGAGGCTGGCATCGGCCTGGAACGGCAGTGGCACTTCGCCGTCGGCACCGGCGCCGAACGCCAGCAGGCGCGGGCCCTCGTTGCGGCCGGGCGCGCGCATCTGCAGTTCTTCCAGGCGGCGGTGGATCGGCCAGCCGGGGCGCAGCACCTCGGCGGGGTCGAAATGGGCGCCGGCGAACACGAAATCGAGTCCGCTCACGCCGGGCACCAGCTTGGCCAGGTCGCGGCCAACGCGGTCGGCGAGTTCGCCCGCCTGCGCGGAGGTCAGGGCCGCGTGGCGGGGGGCGTCTCCTCCGGCCAGTTCCAATGCCAGTACGCCAAGGGCATTCATGCCGGGGTCGGGTTTGCTCATGGGTTCACAGTTGGCCCATCACAGGGCGGCAGCTACACTTGGGTCCATTATGCCTGCTCCTTCGTGCAGGCCATGTTGCAGACACCCCTCCCATGCCAGGTATCTCCATGCCCAACGCTCGTCCCGTCGCCATTCTCGGTGGCGTCCGCATTCCGTTCTGCCGCCAGAACACCGCCTATTCGGACGTTGGCAACCTGGGCATGTCGGTACGTACGCTCGGCGCGCTGGTGGAACGCTTCGGTCTGCACGGGCAGCAGCTGGGGGAAGTGGCGATGGGTGCGGTGATCAAGCATTCCAGCGACTGGAACCTGGGCCGCGAAGCGACGCTGTCCTCGGGCCTGTCCCCGCTGACTCCGGGCATCACCATGCAGCGCGCCTGCGGCACTTCGCTGGACACCATCATCGCGGTAGCCAACAAGATCGCGCTGGGCCAGATCGAATCGGGCATCGGCGGCGGCTCGGACACCACCTCCGACGTGCCGATCGTGTACGGCAAGAAGCTGCGCGCGCGCCTGCTGGCCGCCAATCGCGCCAAGAGCACCGGTGACAAGATCAAGGCGATCGTGCGCGGCTTCAAGCTGGGCGAACTGAAGCCGGAATTCCCGGGCGTGGCCGAACCGCGCACCGGCAAGAGCATGGGCGACCACTGCGAAGACATGGCCAAGGAGTGGAACATCTCCCGCGACTCGCAGGACGAGTGGGCGGTGTCCTCGCACAAGAAGCTGGCCACGGCCTATGAGCGCGGCTTCTTCACCGATCTGATCGCGCCGTTCCGCGGCGTCGAGCGCGACAACATTCTGCGTGCGGATACCTCGCTGGAAAAGCTGGCCACCCTGAAGCCGGCCTTCGACAAGGTATCCGGCCGTGGCACGCTCACCGCAGCGAACTCCACCCCGCTCACCGATGGTGCCTCGGCGGTGCTGCTGGCCAGCGAGGAATGGGCGCGCGCGCATGGCCACGAGCCGCTGGCCTACCTGCGCGATTCGCAGGTGGCCGCGGTGGATTTCGTGCATGGCGAAGGCCTGCTGATGGCGCCGACCATCGCGGTGCCGGAAATGCTCAAGCGCAATGGCCTGACCCTGCAGGATTTCGACATCTACGAAATCCATGAAGCCTTCGCCGCCCAGGTGCTGTGCACCCTGCGCGCGTGGGAAAGCGAAGACTACTGCCGCAACCGCCTGGGCCTGGATGCGCCGCTGGGCAGGATCGACCCGGCCAGGATCAATCCGCTGGGCTCGTCGCTGGCCACCGGCCATCCGTTCGCGGCTACCGGTGCACGTGTGATCGCCACCGCGGCCAAGCAGCTGGCCGAACGCGGCGGTGGCCGCGCGCTGGTGTCGATCTGCACCGCCGGCGGCATGGGCGTGGTGGCGATCGTCGAACGCTGAGCCATCGGCATCGCGCAATGTAAAAGGCCGCCCGGTTGGGCGGCCTTTTGTTTTGGGGTCATGGCGCCTGATGGGCGGCTTCGGCGGGGCTGAACGTCGGGCGGGTGTTTGGGGACGACATTCTGTTGGCTTCGGAGACTTGCGCCCCGCTGGCGCGCGGTTGCCACGCATGGCGTGGCACTACGAATTGCTACGGGCCCATTGGGATGGCGTCAGCGAAGCGGGTTGCCGAATTCATCGCGGACCGGCGCCGGTTCGCTCATGAGTGACTGTTCTTCGACCGTGGCGCGTTCGGGCACGACGGCAGCCAACGGGGCTACCGGGCGCGCGAGCACCACGCTGTCTTCGCCGCGTTGCTGGCGCAGGGCGTTGGTGTAGCACTGCGCGGCCAGGGCGGGCTCGCCCCGTGCGGTGAAGACCTCGCCCAGCGCTTCCCAGGCCGGGGAGCCAGCGCCGGCGGCGATGGCGCGGTGCAGGTAGTCTTCGGCCTGGACGTGCTCGCCCTGGCGCGCGGCGATGCGGCCCAGCGCCAGCAGCAGCGCCGGGCTGGACGGTTGCTGGCCCAGCCAGCGCTGCAGGTTGGCCTGGCGGGTGGCGAGCTTCTCCACCGGCATCTGGCCGTAGAGCGTCACCAGTGATTCGTCCCAGCGCGTATCCAGCGCCTGTTCCAGGTTGAGCAGAGCCGGCTCATCCCAATCCAGCGCCACGGCGCGCAGCGCGTAAGCCGACGCCACATCGGGGTCGCTGCGCAGGGCCTTGGGCGTGGCTTCCCACTGCGCGGCGAGCGCATTCACATCGCCCGCTTCCAACAGCGACTGCGCGGCCAGGCGCACTTCCAGTTCGGCCACCGCGTCGTCCGGCAGCACCTTCTGCTTGCGCAGCGCGCCCAGCTGTCCGTAGGCCTCGTGCGCGCGACCGGCACGCGCCAGGGCTTCGGTACGCAACCACAGGCCACGCGGCGGCAGCGGCTGGATGCCCGGGGCATCCAGCGCGTTGATCGCATCCACCGGGCGCTCCTGCTGCAGCAGGCGCTCGGCCTGCATCAGCGCGTATGCGGTGGCGTCGGTGGTGGACAGGCGCTGCAGGTACGGGTCCACCGCGGCCTGGTCCCCGCGCGCTTCGGCACTGCGGATGGCGGTCACATAGGCAACCGCGCTCACTTCCTCATCCTCGGCAGCGGTGCCCAGCAGCTTTTCGGCACGCTGCCAGTGGCCGTATTCATACGCCTGCAGCCCTTCGATCAGGCGGGCACGGCCCTGCTTGCGGCGGTAGCGGCCCCAGGCACGGAACGGCGAGGCCACCAGGCTCCACAACAGCCACAGGACCAGCAGGCCCACCAGCACCATCAAGGCCACCTGCGGCACGGTCGAGCGGTAATCATTGCCGCCCACGCGGTAGATCACCTCGCCGTACTGGCGCAGGGATTCGGTGCCCAGCCATTGCGCGGCCACCACGCCCAGCACCACGGCCAGCAACAGCACCACTACGGATTGAATCGGCTTCATGTATCAACTCCCATCGCGCATGGCGCGCAGTTGCTGCAGGGTGCTGCCCAGTTCGGGCAGCGGCGGGCGTAGCACTTGGGTGCGCAACTGCTGCAGTTCACCACGCCGCTCGCGCAGGCCGGGTGAATCCGGCCACAGCCGCGGCATCCACAGTGCCACCCGATCCAGCGCCTGTTCAAAACCAGCTTGGTCGCCGCGTTCAACCGCCGCACGGGCCAGGGTCAGCTCCAGCTGCAGCGAATCCCAGGCGGCAGTGCGCTCGGCGCGGGTGAGCGGGCCCTGTACGGCCGTGGGCGTGATGGTCACGAACGGGGCCAGCACCTGATGCCACCACGGCGGCGCGGCGGCGCCGGCCGCCGGTGCGATCTGTTCGGGCAACGCCAGCAGCGATTGCGAGAAGCTGCCAAGGCGTTGCTGGATGCCGGCGCGTACGCCAGGGCCGAGGGCATCGACCGCGTTGCGTTCCTGCATCAGCGCTTGGCGCAGGTTGAGGTATTCGGTGCCCTGGACGTCTTCCAGCGCCGTGGCCGCCAGCGCATACAGGCGCTTGGCGCCCTCCACGTCATCGGCGAATGCCAGCCGCTGGCCGGCCTGGCTTAGCAGCAGTTCGGCCTCTTCCAGCTGCAGCGCCTGGGCGTTGTGGCGGGTGCTGTCAGCCAGCCGCGCCAGGTTCTCTTCCAGCAACGCATTGCGCTGGCTCAGGCCCAGCATTTCATCGCGCAGCACCCGATTGGTGGCGGCCGCATCCTGCACCCGTTGCGAAGTGGAGCGTTGGTCGCGGCGCAGCGCCTCAACGCTGCCGGCCAAGCCCTGCACCAGCACGGCGGCATCGGCCTCGCGCTGCGCGACGCGCGCCTGCTGCGCCTGCCACTGGGTCCAGCCCCAACCTGCGCCACCGGCCACCAGCGCGAATGCGGCAAGCGGCACGATCCAGCGCAGCGGACGGTGGGGCGGGGGCGGAACCATGTCGTTCATGCAGGCATCCTTGTCGATCGCGCCGGTGCATTCACGAGCTGGCGATCGATGAAGCGCACAGCATCGCTCGCCGCCCGCAGGGCCTGCAAGGCCGCACGCGACCCCTGTTCAGGAAGTTGCGGCGGTGGTGATGGCCGCGTGTGCGGCCTGCGCCAGTTGCGCTGGCATCGGGCCGGCAGCCAGGGTCACCCGTGCAATTCCCGCCTGCTGCGCCAGCACGGCCAGCCGTTCGCTGGCCACGACCGCATGGACCTGCCGCAGCCGTGCAAGCAGGTCGGCTGGCAGCTGGTCGATAAGCAGCGACAGCGCTTCAGCGCTGCTCAGGGCCAGCACCCACGGTCCCGCGCGGTGGCGCAGCCGCTGCAGTTGCCGGGGCGGCAGGCGCAGCGCGACACGCTGGTACACATCCACCCGCTGCAGCACCGCGCCCCGGGCCCCCAGCGCATCGGCAATGACCCCGCGCCCACCTGGTGCGGTGACCAACGCCGCGCGCAGCCCCTGCAGCTGGGCCAGCACCGGCAGATCGAGCAGGCCTTCGCTGTCCATCCGCGTGGGCGCCACCACGTCGGCAGCGCCATGCCCGCGCAGCGCGGCGGCGGTACCGCCGCCCACGGCCAGCCAGATGCCGGCGTGCGGGGCATCCAGCGGCTGCAGCCGGGCGGCCGCATGCACGGCCGCCGGGCTGCTGAATACCACGCGGTCGGCCTCCAGCGCCTGGGCCAGGGCCGCGCGGGTGGCCGCATCGTGGCGGGCCACCAGCGCCCACGGCGACAAGCCGATCACCTGCGCGCCCAGCGCTGCGGCCGCGCGGCGCAGCGGTGCGTGCTGGCCGCGCGGGCGCAGCGACAGCAGGGTCCAATCCGGCACATGTGCGTGGCTGTTCATTGCGGGCATTATGCGAGGCCTTCGTTGCAACGTCGCCGTACCGATGTCTGAACATGATTCCCTCCCCGCCCACCTGGCCGCGCTGCAGCAGGTGCTTGAGCGCATGCCGCCGGTGGCGGCGATGCAGATCCGCGTGGATGCGTATGCCGATGGCGTGCTGAGCCTGCGCGCGCCGCTGGCCGCCAACGTCAATGACAAGGGCAATGCCTTCGGCGGCAGCCTGTCTTCGGCGCTGACCCTGTCCGGTTGGGCGCTGGTCACCCTGCGCCTGCGGTTGGCCGGCTTCGATGCCGATGTCTATGTGGCCGACAGCCATGTGCGCTACCTGGCGCCGGTCTACGACGACCTGCAGGCCCAGGCCCACGCGGGCGACGACGCCGACTGGGATACCTTCCTGGCCACCTTCGCCCAGCGCGGCAAGGCCCGCATCGAGGTGGTGGCCCGCCAGCCCGGCGAGGCCGGCAAACCGGCCGCTGAACTGACCGGACGTTTCGTTGCCTTCGCAAGGCGGTAGGATGGGCGCCTTGCCGATTGGGGAATTCGCATGCGTCGCACCATCCAGATCCTGCTGCTGGCCTTGCTGGCCCTGACCTCCGTGTCGGCATTCGCCGGTGAGCAGAAGACAACCAAGAAGCAGCGCAAGCAGCTGGAAGAAACCCAGGTCAAGTACGACTCGACCATGCGTTGGGGCACCGTGGACGACATGCTGCCCTACCTGGACCCGGCGTACGCCAAGGAACACCCGCTGACCGACCTGGAAATCCGCCGGTTCGAGCAGGTGAAGATCTCCAGCTACCGCGCCGGCGACAACGTGCCGCTGCCCGACGGTCGGGTTGGCCGCAATGCCGAGGTGAGGGTGATCAACGTCAACACCCAGTCCGAGCGGACGGTGCGGGTCAAGGAAATCTGGCGCTGGGACGCCGAAGGCAAGCGCTGGCTGCAGGCCAGTGGGCTGCCCGACCTCTGGCAGGAATCCTGAGCTGCCGCAGGGCTGGACGCCGGTTCGCCCGCATGTGCGACAATCGGCGCCCGCTAATCGACCCGTGATCTAAGTGAATTACGAAGAGTTGCTGGCCTTTGCCGGCCGAAACCCGATGTTGTCGATGGCCTTCGTGGGCCTGACTGTCGCCATCCTCGTCACTGAGGTACGCCGCCTGCTGCGCGGCTACAAATCGATCAAGCCGGCCGAGCTGACCCAGCTGATCAATGCCGGCGGCGCGGTCGTGGTGGATCTGTCGGCGGGTACCGATTTCGAGAAGGGCCATATCGCCGGCAGCCGCAACGTGCAGCCCGCCCAGTTCGGGCCGGAGCACAAGCTGGTGGCCAACGCCAAGCAGCGCCCTGTGGTGCTGGTGTGCCGTACCGGCACCGCCTCTGAAACCGCCGCCAAGGCGTTGAAGAAGGCCGGTTTCGAGCAGGTGCACGTGCTCGACGGCGGCCTGCCCGCCTGGCAGCAGGCCGAGCTGCCGCTGGTCAAGGGCCGCAACTGATTTTGCCCGGATTGCGCGGCATGCCTTGTGCGCGCCGCCACACGCCCCCATCGCAGGGCATGTAACAATCCGTTTTTACTGCATTCATTCTGGAGCAACAGGAAATGTCCGAAGCGAACACCAACGGCGCCATCGCGCCGGCCGAAGCCGCCACCGGCCCCGCGTTCACCGTCGAAAAGATCTACGTCAAGGACGTTTCCTTCGAATCGCCCAACGCCCCGGCCGTGTTCAACGAAGCCGTGCAGCCGGAGCTGCAGCTCAACCTGAACCAGCGTGTGCAGCGCCTGGGTGAGAGCGCCTTCGAAGTGGTCCTGGCCGTGACCCTGACCTGCAAGGCCGGCGACAAGACCGCCTATGTGGCCGAAGTGCAGCAGGCTGGCGTGTTTGGCCTGGTCGGGCTGGACCCGCAGTCCATCGACGTGCTGCTGGGCACCCAGTGCCCGAACATCCTGTTCCCGTACGTGCGCTCGCTGGTGAGCGAGCTGATCCAGGCCGGCGGCTTCCCGCCGTTCTTCCTGCAGCCGATCAACTTCGAAGGCCTGTACGCCGAAACCCTGCGCCAGCGCCAGGAACAGGGCGAAACCTCGCTCGCCGATTCCGAGCCGGCCGGCAACGCCTGATCGGCGCTGCAGCAATGAGCAACAACGCAGACAAGGTCGCCGTTCTCGGCGCCGGCTCCTGGGGCACGGCCCTGGCCAGCCTGCTTGCACGGCACGGTCGCCAGACCGTGCTGTGGGGCCGCGACGCAGCGATGGTGGACGCCATCGACCAGCGCCACGAGAACACCCGTTACCTGCCGGGCATTCCGCTGCCGGAATCGCTGCGCGCCACCACCGACCTCGCTGCGGCCGTCAAGGACGCCACGTGGATCCTGGTGGTGGTGCCGTCGCACGCGTTCGGTGAAACCGTGCGTGCGCTGGCGCCGCTGCGTCCGGCGGCTGCCGGCGTGGCCTGGGCGACCAAGGGGTTCGAACCGGGCTCCGGGCGCTTCCTGCACGAAGTGGCGCGCGAGGTCCTCGGACCGGAGGTGCCGCTGGCCGTGGTGACCGGCCCATCGTTCGCCAAGGAAGTCACGCTGGGCCTGCCCACCGCGATTACCGTGCACGGCGACGATGCCGAGTTCGCCCAGCAGGTCGCTGAAGCCATGCACGGCCCGGCGTTCCGCGCCTATACCGGCGATGACATGGTCGGTGCCGAACTCGGCGGTGCCATGAAGAACGTGCTGGCCGTAGCCACCGGCGTGGCCGATGGCATGCAGTTGGGCCTCAACGCCCGGGCCGGCCTGATCACCCGCGGCCTCAACGAGATGCTGCGCCTGGCCGCTGCCATCGGCGCCAAACCGGAAACCCTGATGGGCCTGGCCGGGCTGGGCGATCTGGTGCTGACCTGCACTGGCGATCTGTCGCGTAACCGCCGGCTTGGCCTGGCGCTGGGACGTGGCCAGAGCCTGCAGGACGCGATCCGCGAAATCGGCCAGGTAGTCGAATCGGTGCAGACGGCCGACGAGGTCATGCGCCAGGCGCGTCGCCACGGCATCGACCTGCCGATCTCCGACCGGGTCCGCGCCGTGTTGCACGGCGAGCAGACCCCGGAAGAGGGCCTGCGCGCGCTGCTGGCCCGCGAACAGAAACCGGAATACCCGGACACGCTGTTCAAATGATGATGAAAACCCCGGCACTGCCGGGGTTTTTTTTGCCCTCCAGAACGCACAAACCCAGCATGCGCTGGGTTTGTGCGTGGCACCCCGACGAGGTGGGGCCAGATAAGTGAAGCCCGGCCTACTAAGCCGGGCTTCATGGCGTGAGGGAGAGAGAGATCACGCCATCCAACAACGTACCGTGCAGCGATCGCCTTACCAGGTGAAGCGCGGGCCGACGAACCATTCGCGGTCGCCACCCTTGGCCAGCTTCACTTCGCCGCTCAGGCCCCAGTTCGGGGTGAACTTGGCCTGGGCGCCGACGCGGCCGTAGAACTCGCCGTCCGGGTTGATGCCGTGCTTCTTGCTGAAGTCTTCGTAGCCGGCCAGCGCGTAGCCCTCGATCATCGGGGTGAACGCGGTGCGCACGCCCACTTCGGTGGAATAGCCGTTGAAGTCAAGGCCGCGCTTCGGATCGAACTTCTGGTACGCGACGCGGGCCACCAGGTCGGTGGTCGGCGCGATGCCGTAGTTGTAGCCGACGCCGGCGCGCCACTGGTCAACATCGGCATTGCCGCGGTTGAGTTCCTGCGAGGTGTAATCGCCAAAGATGTGGAAGTTCGGTGCGACGGCCACCGAGCCCTTCACGGCCCAGCCGTCGGCATAGCCGCCCTGGGCATCGGTGTTCACATAGCCGCCTTCAGCGTAGTTGTACGACAGGCCATCGGCAGCCGAAGCAGCGAACGGCAGAGCCGCGATCAGGCCCAAGGCAAGCAGAGAGGTCTTCATCATCGGGAACACACCTATTCATTATTTGGTTTTGCCGACCGTCCCCCTTGGGGAGGGGAGAGAGAAGGACGGTCGACAGGTGTGAATTATCCGTTAGGCGCTCTAATCAACCCTGAATATTGAACTGACCGGTACATGAATGAAGCGCGCGTTCAGGGAACTACGGTAGGGGCCAGGCCAACGCATGGGCGCTGAACCTTCCAGGTACAAAAGCAAATGAAGAATGTTACCTGCAGGCTCTAATCACGCTGCACATTTGTACCCTGTAGGGTATATTTGGCATATCGAAATAGACCCTGGAGGTGAGAAGTGGCGTCCAGACAAGGCTCGCAGATGCGCCGGTTGGCCAGGGCGAAACTAGACGAAATCGGTAACACGCTCCGCGCGCTGTTACCCAGACTTCCACACGCACCCCGTGGCGGCTGGATTGCCGGGACGCGCGAGGCATTGGGCATGTCCAGATCCGACTTGGCCCGCCGTCTGGGAGTGTCACCGGGCTCCGTGACGAAGCTGGAGATGAGCGAACGTGTCGGGTCCATCCGGATCGATACGCTGCGCCGCGCGGCAAGCGCCATGGACTGCGAACTGGTCGTACTGGTGGTGCCCCGTCAGCCGCTCCAATCCATGGTTGACCAGCGCCGCCTCCAGCTCTACGGCGCTGACATGGATCGGGCTGCTACGCATATGAACCTGGAAGACCAGTCAATCTCTGAAACGATGCGACGGCACCTGCTGCAGCAGGCTGAAGCCGCCATTCCTGACAGCACCTTGTGGCGGGAGTCACCAATTGGCTGATCTGCCGCTGTTTCAGGAGCCACTTGACGCCGGCCAGACCCCTCTCGACCCTGATGAGGCGCGTGGATTGAAACTCGGTTGGGTGGCGACGCGCGCGGATCTCAACGACGCCGAAGGTGAGAACATTCTTCAGGGAATGCGCTGGGCGAACACTCAAGTCAGGAAGCGGGATGTCGTCGTGCATGGCGAAGCGTTTCTGCGCCAGCTGCACGAACGCATGTTCAATCAAGTGTGGGAATGGGCTGGACGGTTTCGCCAGACGGAGCGAAACATCGGCGTTGCGCCGTACCAGGTTGCCATGCAGCTTCGACAACTGTTCGACAATGTCAGTGCATGGCAGGAATTCCAGACCTATTCCCTGGATGAGCAGGCAGTGCGGCTCCACCACCAGCTGACCTTCATCCATCCATTCCCAAATGGCAACGGTCGTTGTTCACGGGTAATGGCTGACATGTTTCTCCTGCGGAATGGTGGAAAGCCGTTCACCTGGGGCCCTCCACCCCACGGTGCACAGGTTCGCCAGGATTATTTGAATGCGATACGCCGCGCGGATGCCGGAGATGTCTCTCCACTGCTGGCGTTTGTGAGGAGCTGAAGCTTCACCTGACAGAGGTGGCCCTCAATACTCACGATGGCATCCAGGCGAATGCGCCTGCCCTCGTCCAGCAGCATGTGCTCCCCGCGGGGCACCGTCGGGCGTGCGCGTCGCGCCAAGGCGCTGCTCGATCCACTGCTTGAAATCGCGCACCACGCCCTCGCGCCCGGCATCGTTGAGCAGGTCATGTGCATGGTCCTTGTACAGCAGCAGCGTCTTGTCGGTAGAGCCGGCGTTGTCGTTGAACACCTGGCTGCCGGCCGGCACGGTGACCTTGTCGGCGGTGCCATGCGCGATCAGCACCGGCAGACACAGCGTGGGGAAGCCGCGGCGCAGCCGGTCGATACCCACCAGCATCTGCGCCACGGTCAGCGCGGTCTGCTTTTCGTTGGCGATGAGCGGATCGGCATTCAACGCGGCCACCACCTCGGGCAACCGTGAGAATTCCTTGTTGGGCAGCTTGAGCACGCGCAGCTTCGGGAACGGGCCGCTGAGCCAGCGCACCAGCGCCAGCACCGGCGCCGGTGCTGGCACCTGGAAGGCGTAGCTTTCGCAGATCAGCCCGGCCAGTTCGCCCTGGTGGGCCAGTGTGTACGCCGACGCGATCACGCCGCCGGCGCTGTGCCCGAGCAGGAACACCGGCAGGCCGGGCTCGCGCGCACGCGCCACGTTCAACAGCGACTGCACATCGGCCAGGTAGTCGTCGAAGTGCTCCACGTGGAAGCGCTCGCCGCTGGATTTGCCGCGCCCGCGCAGGTCCACCGCATACACCGCAAGACCCATCGCGGTGAACTGCGCGGCGGCCCACTGGTAGTGACCGCTGTGCGAGTTGAAGCCGGGCACGATCGCCAGCACTGCACGCGCCGGTCCACTGGGGCGCCAGCTGCGGATGAACAGCTCGCGCTCGCCACCACTGATCAACTCTTCGCTGCGCGATGGACCCGTGCCACGCCCGTCGGCGGGCACGGCATGCAGGGCGGCGGCAGGGGGTACGCTGTTCATGGGCAGGTCCTCGAAGACAGGGGGAGGGACGAACGTACGTGCGCTCAGCTCTGCAGGAAGGCGAGCAGGTCCTGGTTGAGCTGTTCCTTGGCGGTGTCGCCGAGGCTGTGGCCACCGCCGGGATAGATCTTCAGCTGCGCGCCTTTGATCAGCGTCGCCGAGCGCAGCGCTGCGGCCTTGATCGGTACGATCTGGTCGTCATCGCCATGGATGATCAGGGTGGGAACATCGAACTTCGCCAGGTCGGCGGTGAAGTCGGTTTCCGAGAACGCCTTGATGCAGTCGTAGGCGTTCTTGTGGCCTGACTGCATGCCCTGCGTCCACCACGAACGGATCATGCCTTCGGAGACCTTCGCGCCCGGGCGGTTGAAACCGAAGAACGGACCCGTCGCCACATCCAGGAAGAACTGCGCGCGGTCGGCGAGGTAGGCGCTGCGGAAACCATCGAACACCTCGATGGGCAGGCCGTCGGGATTGTCGGCGGTCTTGAGCATGATCGGCGGCACCGCGCCCATCAGCACCGCCTTGGCCACGCGGCCGGTGCCATGCCGGCCGATGTAGCGCGCCACTTCGCCGCCGCCGGTGGAATGGCCGACCAGTGTCACGTCGGTTACGCCAAGGTGTTCAAACAGCTGGGCGAGATCGTCGGCGTAGGTATCCATGTCGTTGCCGTTCCATGGCTGGCTGGAACGCCCGTGCCCGCGCCGGTCGTGGGCGATGCAGCGGTAGCCGTGGCCGGCCAGGAAGAACATCTGCGCTTCCCAGGCATGGGCATTGAGCGGCCAGCCATGGCTGAAGGACACCACGGGGCCGCTGCCCCAGTCCTTGTAGTAGAGGGAGGCACCGTCGGAGGTGGTGAAGTAGCTCATGGCAGCCTCGGCAGAAGGGACGTGCGCAGCCTCCCACGCACGCGAGGGACGGGGCATCGGTCGTTCGGGCGCGCGGGTGCTCCCCCATCCGGGGGCTGCGGCGCCGTCGCCCCCACATGGGGGATTTACGGATACCCCTGCCGGCGGCGGCCACCGGCCCGCGCCGGCGCTACCCTTGCCGGCAGCACGACGTCCTCGCCGTGCATCGGGAGAACGCCATGCTCGATCACCTGGCGGTGCTGGACGAGATCCTGGAGCGCCACGCAGATGTGCTGGGCCGGGACTATCATCCTTACCGCAACCACACCTACCGCGTGGCCAATTTCCACTGGTGCATGCTGCCGGGCACGGTGCACGATCTGTACGTCCTGTCGGTGGCCGTGGCATTCCATGACCTGGGCATCTGGACCGCAGGAACGTTCGATTACCTGGCGCCTTCCGAAGCGCTGGCCCGGCAGTACCTGCTCGAACAGGACCGGCCGGAACTGGTGCCGGTGGTGGTGGCGATGATCAGCGAGCACCACCGGATCTCGCACGTACCGCCGGACCAGGACCGCCGCATCGAGGCGTTCCGCCGCGCCGACTGGATCGATGTGTCGCTGGGGCTGCTGCGCTTCGAACTGCATCCGGATGACTTCACCCGGGTGGTGCAGCGGTTCCCGCGCCTGGGCTTTCACCTGCGCCTGGTGCAGTTCTCGCTGCGGCATGGACTGCGCCATCCGCTGCGTCCGCTGCCGATGATGAAGCGCTAGTCGTCCAGTCGCACCAGTCCGCGACGCAGGGCGATATGGATCGCCTCGGTGCGCGTGCGGGCGCCGATCTTCTCGAAAATGCGTGCGAGGTGCGATTTCACCGTTTCCGACGAAATGCCCAGGTCATTGGCAATGCGTTTGTTCTCCCATCCCTGCGCGAGGGCGGCAAGGATGGACTGCTCGCGTGCAGTAAGGGGTTCCTCGCCGATGTGCTGGGCAATCTCTTCGGAGATCTCCGCCGACAGGCAGCGCTTGCCCTGCGCGACCCGATGCAGCGCATCGACCAGCTCACGGCGCAGCGAGCTTTTGAGCAGATAACCGCTGGCACCGGCCGCGAGCGCGTCGCGTGCGTTGGCATCGCCCCGGTAGGTGGTCAGGATGACCACGCATGCCTGGGGAAACTCCGCGCGCAGGCGTCGAGTCAGCTCGATGCCGTTCACACCGGGCATCTGCAGGTCGACCAGCGCGATGTCCGGCAGCAGCCGTCGGTACTGCCCGATGCCATCCAGTGCGTCGGCAGCCTCGCCGACCAGCTCAAGGCCGGGTTCCACCTCCAGCATGGATGCGATGCCCTGGCGGATCAGGGGATGGTCATCGATGGTCAGGATGCGCAGTGTCATGGCCAGGGTCCCGGTAAGGAATGCACCGTGCATCGTGGCGACGCACAACGCAAGCGGCCCCGCCGGCCGAGGCAGCAGTGCTTGCGGCCGAAAACCTAACACTGTTAGATTCGCTCCCTAACAACGTTAGGTAGAAGCCCTCAGTGCGTCAGCCCATCGCCCGGGACAACATCGTCGGCGCCGCCTTCAAGATCCTCGACGAGGCTGGCATGGAGGGCGTGACCCTGCGCAAGGTGGCCTGCACGCTGGGCATCCGCGCGCCGTCGCTGTACTGGCACTTCAAGAGCAAGCAGGCGCTGGTCGATGCCATGGCCGACGCCATGATCGTGGACGTGGCCCGCGACATCCCCGACGGCCAGCCCTGGCGGCAGACCCTGCTGCAGATCGCCCGTGAGTTCCGGGTTGCGTTCAAGGCCCGCCGCGACGGCGCGCGGGTCTACGCCGGCACCTTCCTGGCCACCGAGAACGTGCTGCGGGTGGGCGAGGCCAGCATCGCCGCGCTGGTCGGCGCCGGGGCGCCGGTGCGGTTCGCCGCGACCGCCTCGATGGACCTGGTGTACTACGCGATGGGCTTTGTGATCGAAGAACAGTCCTGGCCCGGCGACGGCAGCATGGAGGCGCTGGGTGAGGCGTTCATGGCGCTGGCCGAAGCGCGTTTCCCCCATTGCTGGGATGCCCGCGAGGTGTGGAGCGAGGTCGATTTCGACACGCGCTTCGAACAGGGCCTCGGCCTGATGCTGGACGGCATCGAACTCCGCCTGGCCCGCGTGCCCTGATTTCCCTTTCCCCTGTTACCGCAGTTCCGACACGGAAGATCACTGATGCGCCCCTCATTTTTCCGCTGCACTTCCCTGCTGCTGATGGCCACACTGCTGGCCGCCTGCGGTGACAAAGACGACAAGGCTGCCGCCGATGCCGCCGCGTCCTCGGCGTTGCCGGTATCGCTGGCCAGCGCGGAGCAGCAACCCATGGCGCGCACCGTGCTGGTCTCCGGCCCGGTCACCGCGTACGAGGAAATGCAGTTGGGCGTTGAAATCAGCGGCCAGCGCGTGACGGCACTGCCGGTGGACGTGGGCCAGTGGGTCAAGCAGGGCCAGGTGCTGCTGCAGCTGGACCACCGCACGCTGGACAGCGAACTGGCGCAGGCCGATGCATCGCTGAAGCAGGCGCAGGCCTCGCAGGAACTGGCGCGCCTGAACTACGAGCGCAGCGCCAAACTGGCCGCCCAGCAGCTGATCAGCGAAAGCAGCCTGGACGAGCTGCGCGCCTCGCGCATCAACGCCGAAGCGCAGACCGCCACCGCCCGCGCCGCGCGCGATGCGGCCAAGCTGCGCCGTGATTTCGCCGACCTGCGCGCGCCGGCCGATGGCCTGATCTCCAAGCGCCTGGTCCAGCCGGGCCAGGTGGTTTCGGCCGGTACCGAACTGCTCCGCTTGATTCGCGACGGCCGCCTGGAATGGCGCGCGGAACTGCCCGAAGACCAGCTGACCGGCGTGGCCGTGGGCAATACCGTGGAGCTGCCCTACGCCGACGCCGTGGTCAGCGGCCGCATCCGTGCGGTCACCCCGGGCGTGGACGCACAGACCCGCACCGGTACGATTTTCGCCGACCTGCCCGAACCGGGCACGCTCAAGCCGGGGGTGTACGTGGAAGGGCGCATCGTCACCGGCGAAGGCCAGGCGCTGACCATTCCTACCGCCGCCATCGTGCAGCGCGACGGCCACAGCTACGTGTTCACGGTGAATGACAAGCAGCAGGCCGCGCGCCTGCGGGTGCGCACCGGCCAGGCCGTGCAGGGCCGCACCGCGATCCTGGAAGGGCTGAAGGTGGGCGACCGCGTGGTGGTCGACGGCGCCGGGTTCCTCGGTGAAGGCGACCGGGTGCGCGTGGTGGCCGATGCCAAGGCGAACGCCAAATGAACTTTTCCGCCTGGGCGATCAAGCGCCCGTTGCCCGCGCTGCTGATCTTCTTCGTGTTGTGCGTGGCCGGCCTGTGGGGCTTCTACCAGCTGCCCGTGGCACGCTTCCCCGACATCGCGTTCCCGATGACCACCGTGACCGTGACCCAGCCCGGCGCTTCGCCCAGCCAGCTGGAAGCCGAGGTCACGCGCAAGGTCGAGGACTCGGTGGCCACGGTCAACAACGTCAAGCGCGTGATATCCACGGTCAGTGAAGGCGTCAGCACCACCACCATCGAGTTCCAGCTCGAGGCCGACCTGGCCACTGCGTTGGATGACACCCGCGATGCGGTCACCCGCATCCGCACCGACCTGCCGCAGGACATCCAGGAACCGGTGATCTCCAAGGTGGACATCGGCGGTTCGCTCATGACCTATGCGCTGGTCGCCCCGCACATGACGCCCGATGAGGCCAGCTGGTTCGTCGACCGCGATGTATCGCGCGCGATGTACGGCGTGCCGGGCGTGGCCAGGGTCACCCGCGTGGGCGGCGTGCAGCGCCAGGTACGCGTGGACCTGGACCCGAACGCGTTGATCGCGATGGGCATCACCGCCGGTGATGTGTCCCAGCAACTGGCCCGCATCCAGGTCGAACGCGCCGGCGGCAAGGCCGAGATCGAAGGCGCGCAGCAGACCATCCGCACACTGGGCACCGTCGGCGATGCGCAGGCATTGCGTGATTACTCCATCGCGTTGCCGGATGGCCGCGCCGTGCGCCTTTCCACCCTCGCCAACGTCACCGACGCTGCCGCCGACCCGACCGAAGCCGCCTTGCTGGACGGCAAGCCGGTAGTGGCGTTCTCGATGTCGCGCACACGCGGCTCCAGCGAAGTGAAGGTCGAGGCCGGCGTGCATACCGCGCTGGACCAGCTCAAGGCCAGCCACCCGGGCATCGACTTCCGCCTGGTCACCACCGCCATCGACGAAACCCACCGCTCCTACGACTCGTCCATGACGATGCTCTGGGAGGGCGCGCTGCTGGCGCTGCTGGTGGTGTGGCTGTTCCTGCGCGACTGGCGTGCCACCTGGGTATCGGCACTGGCATTGCCCCTGTCGATCATTCCCACTTTCGCGGTGATGTACTTCTTCGGCTTCACGCTCAACATCATCACGCTGCTGGCACTGTCGGTGGTGGTCGGCATCCTGGTCGACGATGCGATCGTGGAGATCGAAAACATCGTGCGCCACCTGCGCATGGGCAAGCCGCCACTGGAAGCAGCGCGCGAAGCGGCCGGTGAGATCGGCAACGCGGTGATCGCCACCTCGCTGACCCTGGCGGCGGTGTTCGTGCCGGTGGCGTTCATGCCGGGCATCGCGGGCAAGTTCTTCCGCGAATTCGGTTGGACCGCCGCTACGGCGGTGCTGTTCTCGCTGCTGGTGGCGCGCCTGCTGACCCCGATGATGGCCGCCTACCTGCTCAAGCCGCACGGCGAAGAGAAGCCCGAATCGAAGCTGATGACCTGGTATCTGGGCTGGGTAGACGCCGCGTTGCGCTACCGCGGCCGCACGCTGTGGATCGCCACCGGCCTGTTCGTGGCCTCACTGGCGCTGGTGCCGTTCATCCCGGCCACCTTCATTCCGCAGTCCGACCTGGGCCGCAGCAACCTCAACCTGGAACTGCCGCCTGGTACACGCCTGCAGGAGACAGTGGCGGTGACCGAACGCGCCCGCGCGCTGCTCCAGGACATGCCCGAACTGAAGCAGGTCTATACCGCCGTGGGCGCGGTGCTGGACCTGGGCGATCCCAGCACCACCGGCGTGGGCGAAGCGCGCAAGGCCACGCTGGTGCTGGATTGGGGCGTGGCCGACGACCGCGACCGCGACCAGCGCGCGCTGGAGCGTGATGCCCGCCAACGCCTGGCCAACCTGCCCGGCGTGCGCGTCAGCTACGTCAGCTCCGAACCGGGAAACCTGCTGCAGCTGGTGCTGTCCGGCGACGACCCGCAGCGCCTGCAGGAGGCCTCTACCGCACTGGAACGCGACCTGCGCGGCATCCAGGGCCTGGGCAGCGTGACCTCCACTGCCTCGCTGCTGCGCCCGGAACTGCAGATCGTACCCAACGCTGCGCGCGCTGCAGACCTCGGCGTGGCCACCCAGGACATCGCCGAGGCGGCGCGCATCGCCACCGCCGGCGACTACGAGCAGCGGCTTGCCAAGCTCAACCTGCCGGACCGCCAGGTGCCGATCCGCGTCGGGTTCGCCGAAGCCACGCTGGCCAACCCGGCGCTGATCGGGCAGCTGCGCGTGCCCGGTCGCGACGGCCCGGTACCACTGGCCGCCGTTGCCGAGATCCGCCAAGGCAGCGGCCCGTCGCAGATCTCGCGCTACCAGCGCCAGCGCAACGTGACCCTCACCGCCGAGCTCAACGGTCGCCCGCTGGGCGATGTAATGACCGAAGTGCAGGCACTGCCCAGCGTGAAGCAGCTGCCGCCAGGCGTGACCTTCCTCAACACCGGCGATGCCGAAGTGTTCGTGGAACTGTTCATCGGCTTCATGCTGGCGATGGCCGCCGGCCTGATCTGCATCTACATGGTGCTGTTGCTGCTGTTCAACCACGCGCTGATGCCGGTCACCATCCTGGCGGCGGTGCCGTTGTGCGCCGGCGGTGCGTTCGGTGCGCTGCTGATCACCCAGAACATGCTGTCACTGCCAGCGTTGATCGGATTGCTGATGCTGATCGGCATCGCCACCAAGAATTCCATCCTGCTGGTGGATTACGCGGTGATGGCCGAAGACGAGCAGGGCATGAGCCAGCACGATGCGTTGATTGACGCCTGCCGCAAGCGTGCGCAGCCGATCATCATGACCACCCTGGCGATGGGCGCAGGCATGATGCCGATCGCCCTGGGCTTTGCCGGTGATTCCAGCTTCCGCGCACCGATGGCGATCGCCGTGATCGGCGGCCTGATCACCTCCACACTGCTCAGCCTGATCGTGATCCCGGCCGCGTTTACCGTCATGGACGACCTCGGAGAATGGCTGTCGCGAAGGTTCCGCCACCGCTCCACGCACGGCGCACATTGAGGGAATGACACATGCGCGCGGCGGGGCGGCCGTCGCGCGCATGTCATGGGCACGTAACCGCAGCTGCCAATACTGCCGGCCGACCCCACTGCCGCGCCCATGACCGATGCCCACTGCTGGCCGTTATCCCCGCGTATCGCTGCTCGCCCTGTTGCTTTCTGCTTCCGTGCAGGCCACCGCTGCCGAACCGGCACCCGCTGATGACGCGCGCACGCTGGACCAGGTACAGGTCATCGGCCAGGCCACCAGCTTCGCCAAGACCACTGTCAGCCAGGAAACCCTGCAGCGCCAGCAGATCCTGGGCAGCGTCAACAACGCGCTGAACGAACTGCCCGGCGTGGTGGTCAGCGAAGCCGATGCCACCGGCTCCTCGGTCTGGGGCACCCAGATCAGCATGCGCGGCTTCGTGACCAACCGCGACACCCAGCAGATCGGCACCACCATCGATGGCCTGCCCAACGGCGGCTCCGGCTATGGCGGCGGCTCGCTGGCCAACCGTTACATCGATACGCTCGACCTGGAGACCATCGAGGTCAGCCAAGGTACGGCGGACATCTCCTCGCGCTCCAACGAAGCGCTCGGCGGCACGCTGAACTTCCTCACCAGCGACCCGCTGCAGGACGCGCGCCTGCGCATGGTCGCCGGTGGCGGTGACAATGACGCGCGCAAATACTACGTGCGCTATGACACCGGCGTGCTGGGCGGCAACACCCGCGCGTGGATCAGCGCTTCGTCGGCCCGGGTCAATGACTGGATTGACGGCAGCGGCCACGTCAGCAACGATCAACTTGCCGCAAAATTCATCACCGAGCTCGACCGCTGGACGCTGAGCGGCTACGCCTCGTACAACGATGCCGACGAACCCGAGTACACCAGCGTCACCCCGGAAGCGTTCGCGACCAACCCGGACCGTGATGGCCTCACCGGCACGCTCACCGGCATTCCGTACCTGGACCAGAACTTCCGTTCCGGCTCGCGCGCGCTGCGCGAGAACACCTTCGGCTACCTGCGCGGCGCATTCGACAGCGGCAATGGCTTCAAGCTTTCGCTCACCGGCTACGCGCACAAGATGGAAGGCCGCGGCGACTGGCTGCCACCGTACCTTGTGCAGGCGCGCAACGACGCCGCGGGCGCGCCGGAATCCGAATACCTGGGCGGCAGCACCGTATACGGCGGCAGCGCGCTGGGCCAGTTCTACTTCGTCAATCCCGACGGCAGCGCCGCGCAGATGCGGGCCGGGTGCGTGCCGCGCGCCGGGTTCAGCGCCGAGTACGACCCCAACTGTTATGCAGCGGGCGTGCAGGGCGTTCAGTCCTACCGCCATTCGCACTACGACAACGACCGCGCCGGCTTCACCGCCGACGTGGAATGGAAGCAGACCCTGGGCACGGTCGACAACACCGTGCGCGCCGGTGTGTGGCTGGAACAGTTCGACCGCAGCGTGCGCCGCGACTGGCACCGCCTGCTCAACGTGGGCACCGACATCAGCTTCGACCACCCGCCGTACTGGGTGCAGTTCGAAGACCGCTACAAGACCGATGAGCAGATGTACTACGTGGAGAACGTGGCGCGCTTCGGGCCGTTCAGCGCACGCGTGGGCGTCAAGCAGTTCTTCGTCGACCAGAGGCGCAACCGCGTGATCGGCAGCGCCGAGAACGTGCGCTCGGATTCGAAGTCCGACCCGCTTATCTCCGCCGGCGGCACCTGGACCCTGCCGGTGGACGGGCTGGAACTGTTCGGCGGTTTCTCGCAGAACTTTGCCGCCATCCCCTCCGGTGTACTCGGCGAAACCGATGCGCAGCGCTTCTCCCGGGTGGAACCGGAAACCGCCGACAACATCGAGCTCGGCCTGCGCGTGAGCCGCTGGCCCTTGACCGGCTCGCTGACCCTGTACAACATCAAGTTCGACAACCGCATCGTCTACCTGCCCGCGCGGCTGGCTGACGGCATCGATTACCTGGACGAGACCGATGGCGTCTACGAGAACTTTGGTGGCGTGGAAAGCAGGGGCCTGGAAGCCGCGCTCGGCTATGGCTGGGACAACGGCTGGCGCATCAATGGTGCCTACACCTACAACCGCTCCAGGTACCTGGGCAGCGGCAACGTGGCGCGCGACACAGAGCTGGGCATCGTCGATGGTGCACAGGTGATCGGACAGCCCAAGCATGTGCTGGTGGTGTCGGCCGACTGGCAGGGCGACAGCTGGAACGTCGGCCTGTCCGGGCGTTACCTGGGCGAGCGCTACCTGGATGCGGCCAACGACAATCGCCTGCCCTCGGCCACGGTGTTCAACGCCAACATCGGCTTCGACCTGCAGAGCCTTTCGCCGAAGCTGAAGGGCGTGGGCGCAAACCTCGTGGTAAGCAACCTCACCGACCGCCGCTACCTGGCCGGCGTGGACGGCAGCGACTCGGCCTTTATCGGCGCGCCGCGCACCGTAGGCTTCTCGGTCCGGGTCGACCTGTGAGCCCGGCGCGCCCGCCCTTGCCCGACAGCAGCCGGCGACGGCTGCTGCAGGCCGGGCTGGCCGCAGGCATCGGCGCGCTGATGCCCAGCATCACGCGTGCGGCGGCGATCGCGCCGCATGCACGCAGCCGCAGCCTCGAGGATGTGCAGCACATCGTGGTGTTCATGCAGGAGAACCGCTCCTTCGACCACTACTTCGGCACGCTGCCGGGCGTGCGCGGCTTCGGCGACCGCTTCGTGGTGCCGGCGGCCCCGCTCGCCGCGGGACAGCCACGCCGCAACGTGTGGCTGCAGCCGAACGCGGCCGGCACCCACGGCATCGCCCCGTTCCCGCTGGATACCGCCGCACACTTCGGCCATATGCGGGTGGAAGGCACCCCGCACACCTGGCCCGATGCGCAGCGCGCGTGGGACCACGGGCGCATGGCCCACTGGCCAGCGGCCAAGCAGGACCATGCGATGGGCTACTACCGTCGTGCTGACTTGCCGTTCCAGTTTGCGTTGGCCGAAGCCTTCACCGTATGCGATGCCTACCACTGCGCGATGCAGGCCGGCACCAATCCAAACAGGCTGTTCCTCTGGACCGGCCACAACGATCCACATGGACGCGGCGGCGGCCCGGCCGTAGCCAACTCGCACGACAACTTCCCGGAACTGGGCGGCCACCCCGATTCCTACACCTGGACCACCTACGTCGAGCGCCTGCAACGGTCGGGTATCGACTGGCGGATCTACCAGGACATGGCCGACAACTTCACCGACAACCCGCTGGCCGGCTCCGAGCCATTCCGCCAGGCCTGGCGCGGCGCGCCCGGGCATGACGCAGCGCTGCGCGAGCGCGGGGTCAGCACCCGTGGCCTGGCGCAGCTGCGCGAGGACGTGCTGAAAGGTCAGCTGCCGCAGGTGAGTTTCATCATTGCCGATGCCGACGGCAGTGAACATCCCGGACCGTCCAGCCCCGCGCAGGGCGCGGCCTATACCGCGCGCGTGCTGGATGCGCTCACCGCAGACCCGGACGTCTGGAGCCGCACCGCGCTGCTGCTGATGTTCGACGAGAACGATGGCTTCTTCGACCACATGCCGCCACCTGCACCGCCGTCGCGTGACCCCGCCGCGGCGACGGGTTGGGCAGGTGCTTCCGCAGTGCCCACCGATGGCGAGTACCACCTGCAGCCGTCGCCGGGCAACGAAAAGGCCGACCCGCACGACCTGCGTGGCCGCCCCTACGGGCTGGGCCCACGCGTGCCGCTCTACGTCATTTCGCCGTGGAGCCGTGGCGGCTGGGTCGATTCGCAGGTGTACGACCACACCTCGGTGATCCGCCTGATCGAGCGCCGCTTCGGCGTGGCTGCACCCGAACTGTCGCCGTGGCGCCGCGCGGTGTGCGGCGACTTGACCGGTGCCTTCGATTTCACTGCCTCCGATACGCGGCCCTTCATTGCGTCGCTGCCGGCGACCGCTGCCGTCGCTGCGCGGGCGGCGGCCCTTCCCAGGCGCACGGTGCCGGCGCTGCCGGCAGACCTTGAACCGGCGAAGCAGGAACCGGGTGTGCGCCCGGCGCGCCCGTTGCCGTACCGTCCGCAGGCAGAGATCGCGCTGGATGCAGGCAACACCCACGTGCAGCTGACCTTGGGTTGTGAAGGTGCCGCTGCGGTACTGCATGTCTACGACCGGTTGCGCCTGGAGGCGATTCCGCGCCGCTACACCGTAGCGCCCGGTGCGCCGCTGCGGGATCACTGGCCGATACACACAGGGGAAGGCTACGACCTGTGGCTGCTGGGCCCGAACGGCTTCCACCGGCAGTTCCGTGGCGAGGCGAACGCCGGGGTACCGGTGCGGGCGTCAGTCAGCAGGGAGGATGAGCAGCTGTTGCTTCAGCTTCACAACACCGTGGCTACGGGGCGCGCGGTCACCGTACGCGCCGCCGTCTACGCGGGCCGCATGCCCGAACGTGAGCTGCAGCTGGCGCCGGGGCAGGCCATGCAGATCCGCTGGAACGCCGCTCCCACGGCGGGCTGGTACGACCTGGAGATCCAGCAGTCCGGCGTGATGCAGCGCCTGGCCGGGCGCATCGAAGATGGCCGGCCGGGCAGCACCGACCCGGCACTGGGCACTGCGGCGATGCGCTTCCTGCTCGACTGACATGGCAAGCGCCGGCTTTCGTGCCGGCGCGCACGCCTAGCGCGGTTTCAGTGCGGCCCCGGCATGGCCCGCCGCCGACCAGGCGCGCAGGCCCATCACCGCCAGGCCGACGAACACCAGGTACAGCCCGGCGGTGATGTCCAGTGACTTGGCCAGGTACATGCCCACATAGACCACGTCCACCACGATCCACAGCCACCAGGTGGCCACGTGGCGGCGTGCCTGCCACCACTGCGCCACCAGGCTGAGCGCGGCCAGCATGGCATCCAGCCACGGCAGCGCCGCGTCGGTCCAGGTGTGCATGGCCGCGCCCAATGCGATGCCGGACACGATGCCCACGGCCAGGTCGCGCAGCAGCTGCCGGCGCGGCAGCGGCACGATCACGATCGCGCCATCCTGTTCGGCGTGCCGGTGCCAGCTCAGCCAGCCATACAGCAGGAAACCACCAAAGGCGACCTGCAGCAGGGTGTCCGAATACAGCCGCGCTTCGATGAACACCACCGCGTACAGGGCGACGGCCAGCAGCCCCACCGGCCACGCCAGCACGCGGCGCTGGGCCATCAGCCACACGCCGAGCAGGCTGGCGGCGACAGCGCTCCACTCGAGCATGAGCGCGCTCACAGGCCGAAGGTGACCGACAGCCGCGCCTGGCGCGGCGCACCGGCGAACAGGTAGTAGTCGCCGTAGCTGCTGCCGGTATCACGCCAGTAGAAGCGGTCGAACACATTGTCCACCGACAGCGTCCAGGTCACCGGATGCGCGCGCAGCGCGTGCTGGAAGCGCAGGCCGGCATCGAACACCGAATACGAAGGCGCCTTGACGCTGCCATCCACCGTCGCCGCATTGGACGAGGCATAGCGCCAGCCACCACTTACCGCCAGCCCGGGCGCGAACGGCAGGGCGTAGTCCGCGTGCACGGCCGCGCGCACCTTGGGCACGTTGACCAGCTGCTGGCCGTCATGGAACGCGGTGCCGGAATCGCGCGCACGTGCCTGCAGCACGCTGGCGCTGGCCGTCAGGCCCAGCCGTTCGGTGACCTGGCCATTGGCGGTCAGCTCCAGTCCGGTGTGGGCCTGGGTGCCTTCCTGCACGAAGGTGAAGCCGGCATCGCTGGCGTCCGGCTTGGCGTACTGGAACGGCTGGGTGGTGCGGAACACTGCCGCGCCCAGCATCAGGCCGTCGGTGGCAGCGTACTTGACGCCCAGCTCGCGCTGGCGCGACTGCAGGGCCGGCAGGAAGGTGCTGCCGTTGGACGTCCAGAACGGCGCTTCCTGGCCCAGCGACAGGCCTTCCACGTAACTGGCGTAGACATTCAGCTGTTCGGTCGCCTGCCACACCAGTGCGGTCTGCGGAAGGAACTGCGACAGGCGGCTGTGCCGTTGCGGGGTACCGCGCTTGTCGTATGCGCGCTCATCCAGGCGCACGTAGCGGCCGCCGGCCAGCCACTGCCAGTCATCGCCGATGTGCATGCGGTCCAGCGCGAACACCGCGCGCTGCCAGCTGTCCAGGCGCCGCGCCGACGGGCCCGGCTGCAGCGGGGAGGGATCGAACACCGGCACCTGCGCATCGCCGATGTTGGCCGTGCCCACGTACTCGTTGACGTTCTGGCGCTTGTCCACGGTACGGTGGAAGGCGCTCAGGCCCACCGACAGCTCGTGTTCCACCGCCCCGGTGCTGAAGCGGCCGCGCAGTTCGCCGCGTGCCTCATCATTGCGGCGCACGTCGTCGGGGCTGCGGTAATCGTAGATGTCGTAGTCGCCGTTGGGCGCGAAGTAGTTGCCCGGCACGCTGCCATCGGCGCAGCCAGCAGCGTAGTAGCAGCCGTACGCGAAGGCCACGTTGTCCTGGATCACCGAACGGCTGTGGCCGACCGAAACGCGTGACTGCCAGGCAGGGCTGAAATCGTAGGTGTGCAGCGCGGTGAGGTTGGTGCTGTCGATGCCCACCGGCTGCTGCCACGCCTGGTGGCCCAGCATGCGGCTGCGGTCCACGCCGCGCGGCAGTTCGCTGCCGCCCAGCAGCTGGTAACCGGACGCCGAACGCTGCGCGCTGGTCTGGTAGTTGGCATCCACCTCCAGCTTGCCGTGTTCGCCGATCAGCCAGTCGGCGGCCAGCGAATAGAAGTTGCGGCGGCCATCGGCGTGCTCGATGTAGGACGAAGCGTCATCCCAGGCGGCGTTGAAGCGCAGCCCGAAGCGCGGAGTCAGCCAGCCGCCCAGATCCACCGCCGCGTAGCGCGAGCCTTCCGAATCGGTGGCCAGGGTAACGTTGCGTACCTCGGCGGGCCGCTTGCCGACGTAGTTGATGATCCCGCCCGGCGCCATCACGCCAGCCGCCAGGCCGGCCTCACCCTTGAGGATCTCCACCTGCTGCACGTTCTCCAGCGCCAGCCGCTGTTCGCCGGCGATGGACAGCCCGTTGAAGCGGTAGCCGGTGGCCGGGTCCAGCGCGAAGCCGCGGATGGCGACGTTCTGGTAATAGCCCACCGGTGCGTAGCTGTCGCCCAGCGAGGCGTCGTGCCGGGCCAGCTCGGACAGGGTGCGCACCTGCAGGCGGTCCAGGAAGGCGCTGTCGAGTACGTTGACCGAGGCCGGCGTGTTCTTCCAGTCGGCGCTGCCGAAGCTGCTCGACGGTGCCAGCGGCGTGGCGGGCTTGCGCGCCTGTACGCGGATGCCGGCCAGGTCGGTGGGCGAGCGCTTGCCCGCGGCGGTGTCGGCGTCACTGGCGTACAGCGGCAGGGCGGCGCAGAGGGCGGCGGTCAACAGCGTGAGGCGGTAGCAGCGGTTCATTCGATTCGTCATCAGCCAGAGGAGACGAAGCGACGGCGCGCCGGCGCACCGGCCCGCAATGGGGGTGCGCTCGCTGCTCAAGCTCCCTACGCCGGTGCAAACCGGATCAGGTTCCAAGGGACTCTCTCAGCCTGGCAACGCCAGGCACCCCCGCTTCAGTGGCCATTTTCACACCAATCGGCCCCCGTTGCGACCCCGGCGGTTCAGGCAGCGGCGTGCAGGGCATCCAGCAGGGCCCTGCCCGGGCGGCGGGTGAACCAGTCGGCATGGCCCAGCAGGAACGTGTGGTACGCCACGTCGGCGTTGGCCGGGGAGCCGGTAACCCCTTGGAAGTACTCCACTTCCGAGAGGGCGAAGTCCAGGTGTACCACCGGCAGCAGGTCGGCCAGCAGGTGCACCTGGGCAGCTGCCAGCGGGCGTACCTGGCGGTAGCCGGCCAGCAGCGCCAGCGCGATATCGGCATGCGGCACCGGGCCCCCGCCGCGGGCATCCAGCCACGCGATGGCATTGCGCTCGATTGCGGTGGCCAGGTCGAACAGAGCGCTGGTCGGCGAGGCCAGGCCGAAATCGAAGACGGTGCTGATCGTCGCCGTGGGGCCGTGGCCGTGCCAGAGCAGGTTGGACACATGCCAGTCGTTGTGCCCCCACAGCACCGGTTCGGCGGCCAGCTGCTCGACCACGGCCGCGTGCCAGGGCAGCACCGCGCGCTGCAGGTCGTGTGCCCAGCGCTGTCGCGCCAGGTAGCTGGCCAGCGCCGGTCGGTCGGTCAGCTGCTGGCCGAGCAGCGCCAGCGGATCGTGGGCGCGGATCAGGTCATCGCGCGCCACCAGCAGGTGGGCGCTGCGCTGGGGCGCGTGGTAGCTCGCCGACGCAAGGTGCAGCCGGGCCAGCATCGCACCCGCCGTGCGTGCCTGGGCCACATCGCCCAACGGTGTCCATGAAGGACTGTCGCGGTACAGGTCGTGGCCATCGCCTTCGGCGTGCAGTTCGTAGGTCCAGTCGCCGTGTTCGATCGCGGTTGCGCCTTCGCGCGTGGGCAGCACCTGCACCACCGGCAGTCCCGCAGCGGCCAGGTGCGCGATGAAACGATGCTCTTCGGCCAGTCCCTCGGCCGTGCGCACGCTGCGATGGTGGCGTTTGACAAAGCAGCGTCGCGATCCGCCTGCCAACAACGCCGCGGCGGAAAACGGGCGCGGGCTGTGCCACAACACGTGGCTGTCCTCGTCGAGCGCGCTGTACTGGCCGCGCAGCCACGCCAGTTCCTGGTTGAGGATCGCTGGCCAGTCCGCAACGACGGCGTCGTTGTCCAGGCCCTGTACGCGATGGTCTGAATTCGTCATGCAAACTGAATGTTCAGTGGCAGCCCGGAGGCGTGCCACGCGAAATCACAACGGCCATTGCTGCAACCAGTCGAACAGCTGCGCATCGTTCTTCAGGCCGAGCTTGAGCATCGCATCGCCCTTCTGCCGGCTGATCGTGCTCACGCTCTTGTGCAGCTTCGCGGCGATCTCCTTGACGATCAGGCCACTGGCGAGCAGTCGCAGTACTTCCACCTCGCGCGGCGACAGCGCCCGCGTGCGTTCATCACCCAGGCTCTGCGTGCCGATGCGGTCGATGAGATTCTTGAGCGTACGGCTCACGTATGGCTGGCCGCGATGTACGGTCTGGATGGCCACCGGCAGCTCCTCCATCGAGGAGGTCTTGTCGACCAGCCCCAACACGCCAGTGGAGACCACCATGCGCAGGATCGCCAGATTGTTGGAAACACTGAGCATCAGCACCGGCAGGTCCGGATAGTGACGGCGGACCTGTCCGATCATGGCAAAACCGTCAGGTTGCGCGCCGCCGGGCATTGAATAGTCGGTGACCAGCACATCGCACTTGTTGGCCTTCAACGCGGCCAGAAGCTCGTCCACGCTGCTGGCTTCGGCCACCACCTGGCCAACGCCGCTGGATTCGATCACGGATCTGGTGCCGATGCGGACCACTGGGTGGTCGTCGGCGATGATTATGCGCAAGCTCATGGAATAGTATGGCCGGTAAGGCAGCGGCCCCTTGGGGCACGTCGCGGTGGGCGGATCACTCCTGGGAGAACTGACAGCATGCGTACCTCGGTTGTCCGCTGGCTGGTCGTGCTGGGCCTGGTGATCGCGCTGGGCGCCACCGCCTTCGCGACGCCGGCGCCTGCACCGTCGCTCTCACCGCGCCAGGCTGAATGGATCGACCGGAACCCTACCATCTTACTGGGGCTGTACGACAGCGGCTGGCCACCATTCGAATTCATGCACAACGGCCGCCCGGATGGGCTTGGCTACGACTACTTGATGTTGCTGACCCGGCAGCTCGGCGTACGGGTGAAGGTGCGGGTGTATCGCGATTGGGCCGACGTGCTGGATGCGGCATGTCGGGGCGAGGTCGACGTGGTGATGAACATCACCCTGACCCCGGATCGGACCCGCTGCATGGTCTATACCGGCTCCTATGCCGATGCGCCGCTGGCGCTGGTGGGACGGATCGGGGATACCCGCACCTCGACCGACCCGGACCTGGCCGGGCTGCGCGTGGTCACCGAGCAGGAATTCCTCACCAGCCACCAGGTGCGCTCACGTTTCCCCGCCGCCCGCCAGGTGACCGCACCCAACACGCGCGCCGCGCTGGCGATGGTGGCGCAGGGCAAGGCCGATGTGTACATCGGCAATGCGCACGTGGCCAGCACGTTGATCCGTCAGCAGGGCATTGACGGCATTGCCCTGCTGCGGCCCAGCGACCTGCCGCCCGAACGCCTTCACTTCGGCGTGCCCAACGCGCGCCAGCCGTTGGCCGAAGCGCTCGACAGCGCGCTGTCGACCGTGACCGCCGCGCAGCGTGAAGCGCTGTACAAGCGATGGCTGCCGCCGCTGCAGTGGTCGGCGCAGTCGCGGCTGATCCTGGGCGAGGCCGAACGCCGCATCCTGGCCACCCCATTGCGCATGGGCTATGCCCCGACCGGCGCGCCGCTGTCGTTCATCGATGCGGCCGGCGAACCCAGTGGCGTGGCGGGCGATTACCTGCGCCAGCTGCGCATGGTCGGCGCGCAGTTGAACCGCGTGCCGGCGCACGACTGGTTTGAAGTGCGCGAGCAGATGCGCCGCGGCGATGTCGATGTGGTGATGGGCATGCCCAACGACGCGCATTACCTGGGCGATGACTGGGTCTTCAGCCAGCCCTTCATCAGCGTGCCCAACGTGATCGTCACCCCGAACAACAGCCGTTCGGTGCTGGGCCTGGGCGACCTGGACGGGCGCAGCATCCTGCTTTCAGATCCCGAGCGTCTGCGGGGCTACATCCTTCAGTACGCCCCCAAGGCGCGCATCGTGCCGGCGCGCGGCGTGGAGCAGGCGCTGTCGCGATTGGCCAATGGCGACGCCGACGCCTACGTGGGCAACCTGGCCATGGTTGACCGCGTGGTGCGCGAGCTTTACCCGGCCAAGCTGCACGTGGCCGCGCCAGCGGGTTTCAGCGACCAGCTGTCGTTGGCGGTCAAGCGCCAGTACGCGCCGTTGGCCACCACCTTCGACCGGGTGCTGGCCAACCTCACCCCGCGCGAGCACGCTGCCATCCGCGGAGACTGGTTGCTGGCCGAGTACCGCGCCGGGCTGGACTGGCGCTCGGTCGCGCGCTGGGCGGTACCGCTGTCGCTGGTGCTGCTCACCGGCATCATCGTGCACGGCTGGGGTTACTGGCGGCTGCGCCGTGAGGTCGGCATGCGGCGCCGGCTGGAGCAGCGCCTGGTGGAAGTGACCGACAACCTGCCGGCGATTGTCTACCAGGCGCGACGTGACAGCGATGGCCGGGTCACGTTCCCGTACATCACCGGTGACCTGCAGTCGATGTTCGGGGTGAGCACCGCCGAGGTGGTTGCCGATGAAACGCGCCTGGTAGACCAGATCGACCCGCGCGACCGCGACGCCGTCAACCGCGCGCTGAACGAGGCCGCGCGTGATTTCTCCGCATTGGACATGGAGTTCCGCACCAGCCCCCACGGCGTGGTGCGCTGGGTGCGCACCCGCGCATTGCCGTATGCCGCCGAGCACGGCGTGGTGCTGTGGAGCGGTTATTGGGTGGATGTGACTGAAGCACGGGCGCAGGCCGATGCACTGGCGGCCGCCAAGTCCGACGCCGAGCGCGCCACCGCGGCAAAGTCCAACTTCCTGGCGACCATGAGCCATGAAATCCGCACGCCGATGAGCGGCGTTCTGGGCATGGTCGAAGCGCTGTCGCACACCGACCTGGATGGCGAACAGCGGCGCATCATCGCAGTCATCGAAGATTCGGCGCAGATGCTGCGGCAGATCCTGGATGACATCCTCGATTACTCCCGCATTGAAGCCGGTGCGCTGCCGCTGGAGCCGCAGCCGGTGATGTTGCGCAGCCTGCTCGACAACGTGCAGCAACTGTTGTCCCCGCAGGCATCCAGCAAGGGCCTGTCGCTCAGCCTGGAGGTCGACGCGGCGGTTGCCCATCAGCATCTGGTCGATGGCATGCGGTTGCGCCAGATCGTATTCAACCTGCTCAGCAATGCCATCAAGTTCACCAACGAAGGCTCGGTGACCATCGCGTTGAGCGTGGAACGCGATGATGAGATGGCGCAGGCGTTGCGCCTGACCGTGACCGACACCGGCATTGGCATTTCCCCCGAGCAGCGCGAGCGGCTGTTCAAGCCGTTCGCCCAGGCGGATGTCGCCATTACCCGACACTACGGCGGCACCGGGTTGGGGTTGAGCATCTGCCAACGCCTGGTGGGGTTGATGCGCGGGCGACTGGAGATGCACAGCGTGCCAGGCGAAGGAACCCGCGTGGACGTGCAGTTGAGTCTGCCGCTGGTGCCTGGAGAGGAAAGCGTACGTGACGAGCAGGGCCCGGGCGGTGATGTCGACCCGTTGCCGCCCGGCCAGGCGCGCCGCCGCGTGCTGGTAGTGGAGGACCATCCCACCAACCAGGCATTGATGCGCTGGCGGCTGCAGCAGCTTGGCCTGCAGCATGAGCTGGCCGTGGATGGCGAGGCCGCACTGAGGCTGCTGGCGTCGACCGGCTTCGATCTGGTCATCACCGATTGCCGCATGCCGGTGATGGACGGTTACACCCTTACCCGGCACATCCGTGAACGCGAACGCGGCAGCGGCCAGCGCATGCCCGTGCTGGCGCTGACCGCCAGTGCGCTGGCCGAAGACGTGCAGCGTTGCCGTGAGGCCGGCATGGACGACCTGCTGGCCAAGCCGGTGGCGCTGGCCACGCTGCGCCAGGCACTGCGCCGGTGGCTGCCCTCGGACGAGGCGGACGAGGCCGCGCGCGAAGCCACGCCGCGGGTCGAAACCGCGCCTGCTGCCGCGCCTACGCGGACGGCGATCGTGCGCCGCTTCGGTTCCGAACATGTGGCGACGGTGCTGATCGACAGCATGCGCAAGGCCACCGCGGACGACCTGCAGCGCGGCTGGGAAGCACGCGACGCGGGTGACAGCAACACCGCGGTGGAGGTGCTGCATCGTATTGTCGGTGGGCTGGGCACGCTGGGTGCCGAATCACTGGCAACGCAGGCACGTGCGTTGATGCAGCGGATTCCGGAACAGGGGCTGGCGGCAAGCGCCGACGACATCCGCGCGTTCGAAGAGGCGCTGCAGGTGTACCTGCTCAGCCTGGACGAATCGTAGGGCCACGCAGGGCGTGGCTCTACGGCTGTTCCTTCAGGTACTCGATGACCAGCCGCCTGCGCTCCGGGTCTGCCGTCGCATTCACCATCCTCGACCCTGGCACCACCGCTGCCGGCGAGCGCAGGAACGCATCCAGCGTCTGCTCGGTCCACACCAGGTCGGCGCGTTGCATCGCCGGTGAGTAGGGATATCCGGCCACGCTGCCTGCGCGGCGGCCAATCACGCCGTGCAGGTTCGGGCCGAAGCGATGCACGCCCCCGGCGTTGACTGTGTGGCAACCGCCGCAGATCGCGAACGCGCGCTGGCGCTCCCGTTCCCGGGCCTGCTCCGGCGTCTGCGGCGCACGCTCGCAGGCGCCCAGCAGCAGGCCGCACAGCATCACCAGGAAAACGCGCGGCAGCGACATCACATCGCGGGGTAGTTCGGCCCGCCGCCGCCCTGCGGAGTCACCCACACGATGTTCTGGGTGGGGTCCTTGATGTCGCAGGTCTTGCAGTGCACGCAGTTCTGCGCGTTGATCTGCAGCTGCTCGTGGCCTTCGCTGCCGACGAATTCGTATACCCCGGCCGGGCAGTAGCGCGCCTCCGGCCCGGCGTACTCGGCCAGGTTGACCCGCACCGGCACACTCGCGTCCTTCAGGGTCAGGTGTGAAGGCTGGTCTTCTTCGTGGTTGGTGCTGCTCAGGAACACCGAGCTGAGCCGGTCGAAGGTGAGCACGTTGTCCGGCTTGGGGTACACGATTTTCGTGTGCTGCGACGCCGGTTCCAGGCACTCGTGGTCGGCCTTGCTGTGGCGCAGGGTCCACGGCGGGTTGCGGATGCCCAGCTTGGGCAACAGCCACTGCTCGATCCCGGTCATCAGCGTGGCCACGCTGCGGCCCTTCTTGAACCACTGCTTGAAGTTCTTGGACTGCTTCAGCTCATCGTGCAGCCAGCTGCTTTCGAACGCGGCCGGGTAGGCACTGAGCTCATCGCGCTGGCGATCGGCCGCCAGCGCATCGAAGGCGGCATCGGCAGCCAGCATGCCGGTCTTGATCGCCGCGTGGCTGCCCTTGATCCGGCTGGCGTTGAGGTAGCCGGCTTCGCAGCCGACCAGCGCACCGCCGGGGAAGACCGTCTTGGGCAGCGACAGCAGGCCGCCGGCGGTGATCGCGCGCGCGCCGTAGGCGATGCGCTTGCCGCCTTCCAGGTGCCTGCGGATCGAGGGGTGGGTCTTGAAGCGCTGGAATTCCTCGAACGGGCTCATCCATGGGTTGCGGTAATCCAGCCCGACCACGAAGCCCACTGCGACCTTGCCGCCGTCGGCGTGGTACAGGAACGAACCACCGTAGGTATCGCTGTCCAGCGGCCAGCCGGCGGTGTGCACCACCAGGCCCGGCTCATGCTTGGCCGGGTCGATCTGCCACAGCTCCTTGATGCCGATCCCGTACGCCTGCGGGTCCTTGCCGGCGTCGAGCTGGAAGCGCGCGATCAACTGGCGGCCGAGGTGGCCGCGCGAGCCTTCGGCGAAGATCGTGTACCTGGCATGCAGTTCCATGCCACGTTCGAAGTTGGGGCCGTGCGAGCCATCCTTGCGGATGCCCATGTCACCGGTGGCCACGCCCATCACCGCGCCGTTCTCGTCGTACAGCACTTCGGCGGCGGCAAAGCCGGGGAAGATCGCCACTTCCAGCGCTTCGGCCTGCTGCGCCAGCCAGCGGGTGACCTCGCCCAGGCTGATGATGTAGTTGCCTTCGTTGTGGAAGCACTCCGGCAGCAGCGCATGCGGGGTGCTGCGCGCGCCGTCGGCGCTGAGGAACAGGAACTCGTCGCGGGTGACCTTCTGCTTCAGCGGCGCGCCGCGCTCGGCCCAGTCCGGAAACAGTTCGGTCAGCGCGCGGGTATCCATGATCGCGCCGGACAGGATGTGGGCGCCGGGTTCGGAGCCCTTTTCCAGCACGCACACCGACAGTTCGCGCCCGGCCTCAATGGCGCGCTGGCGCAGGCGGATCGCGGTGGCCAGGCCGGCAGGGCCGGCGCCGACGATCACCACGTCGAATTCCATGGCTTCACGCGGGGGCAGGGCAGTGGTTTCTTCGCTCATGGGGGTGCGTAACTCGTGGGTAGTGCCGTCCCGGCCGGAGCCGGCGGCGGTTGCCTGGGAATCGCGCGACGTGTCACTGCGCAACTACTGGATCAGTACATCAGGGTACCGGCACGCGCGGTTTCCGCCTAGCTCGAAGACGTGGGCTGCCGCATGCTGCATTGCATCAAACCAGCGCGCCGACACCGCGTGGTCCTGCCCACGCCCCGCCGCCGTCAGCCGCTGGCCCCAAACGCTGCGTGATATTCAACCTCTGCATCCGGCCACTCCCCGCGCAGCAACCGCGCCTGGAAATACGCCGCAGGCACTCCGGCCAGCCGCAGGTGCGGCACGGCCTCGAACCCGAACCGGCCGTAGTAGCCCGGATCGCCCAGCAGCACGCAGCCTGCGGCACCCCGCGCGTCCAGAGCCTCCATCGCGGCCTGCATCAACGCACTGCCCACGCCTTCACCCTGCCGCCCCGGCGCCACCGAAATCGGCCCCAGCCCATACCAGCCCTGGCTGCCGTCACTGAGTTTCACCGGCGACAACCCCACATGCCCCACGATGCCCTCGGCGTCCACCGCCACCAGCGACACCGCCAACGCACCGGCATCGCGCAGCGCGTCGACGATGTACTGCTCGGTGTGGCTGCTGTGCGGCGCATCGGCGAACGCGTTGCGGGTGAGGGCATGGATGGCGTCGGCGTCGCCGGGATGCTCGCTGCGGATCTGCATGTGCGGTGACCTGTGCGGTGGTAGGCGGCCATCATACGGGCGTGCTGCGGCGTGCCTTGGCCGGTTCCGGGCCAGGCATCACAATGGGGGTCCTGTTACTGCCCGCGACGTCGCCGCCATGGCCCTCAATCCGTACGATCTGTTTGATGTCCGCTCGCTGCTAACCGAAGAGGAACGCGCGGTGCAGGCCACGGTGGCGCGCTTCACCGATGAACGCGTGCTGCCGATCATCGGTGACGCCTTTGACCAGGGCCGCTTCCCCGATGAACTGATCCCGGAGATCGCGTCGCTGGGCCTGCTCGGCTCCAGCCTGCCCGACACCTATGGCGGCGGCGGGCTCAACGCGGTCAGCTACGGGCTGATCTGCCAGGAGCTGGAGCGGGGCGATTCGGGACTGCGCAGTTTCGTTTCCGTGCAGAGCTCACTGTGCATGTACCCGATCTTTGCCTACGGCAGTGAAGAGCAGCGCCTGCGTTGGCTGCCGGACATGGCGGCCGGGCGGGTGATCGGCTGCTTCGGCCTGACCGAAGCCCACGGCGGTTCGGACCCGGCCGCGATGAAGACGCGTGCGGTGCGCGACGGCGGCGATTGGGTGATCAACGGCAGCAAGATGTGGATCACCAGCGGCCCCGTGGCCGATATCGCCATTGTCTGGGCGCATACCGAAGACGGCATCCAGGGCTTCGTGCTGGAAAAGGGCATGGCCGGCTTCACCACGCAGGAAATCAAGCACAAGATGAGCCTGCGCGCCTCGCTCACCGGCGCGCTGTTCTTCGACAACGTGCGCGTGCCCGAGCGTAACCGGCTGCCCAACGTGCAGGGCCTGAAGGGCCCACTGGGCTGCCTCAACCAGGCCCGCTACGGCATCAGCTGGGGCCCTATCGGCGCGGCCGTGGCCTGCCTGGACGAAGCGCTGAACTACACCAAGGAACGCGTGCTGTTCGGGCGCCCGGTGGCCGCCACCCAGAGCGCCCAGATCAAGTTGGCCGACATGGCCCGGCGCATCACTACCGCGCAGCTGCTGTCATTGCAGCTCGGGCGGTTGAAGGATGCCGGCCAGCTGCAGCCGCAGCAGGTCAGCCTGGCCAAATGGAACAACTGCCGCATGGCGATCGACATCGCGCGCGAGTGCCGCGACCTGCTTGGCGGCGCTGGGATCACCACCGAGCACGTGGCGATCCGGCATGCGCTGAACCTGGAATCGGTGATCACCTACGAGGGGACCGAGACCGTGCACCAGCTGGTGATCGGCCGCGAACTGACCGGCATCAACGCGTTCTGACGGACGCACGACCAACGGTCGTGCGCTACCCGCAGGTATCGACCGTTGGTCGATACGCGTTCGGTAGGTATCGACCGTTGGTCGATACGCGTTCGGTAGGTATCGACCGTTGGTCGATACGCGTTCGGCAGGTATCGACCGTTGGTCGATATGCTTCACGCCCCGCCCGCGAAACCGGATTGCCGCCATGCTTCGTACATCACCACAGCAACCGTGTTTGAGAGGTTGAGGCTGCGGTTGTCCGGCTGCATGGGCAGGCGCAGGCGGCGGCCGTGCGGCAACGCGTCGAGCACGTCCTGCGGCAGGCCTCGGGTTTCCGGGCCGAACAGGAACGCATCTCCGTCTTCAAACTGCTGGGTGTCATACCGCACGCTGCCGCGGGTACTGAGGGCGAACAGGCGCTTGGGGGCTATGGCCTGCAGGGCGGTATCCAGGTCCGGATGCACCTGCAGCCGCGCGTACTCGTGGTAATCCAGGCCGGCGCGCTTGAGCTGCTTGTCGCTCAGGTCAAAACCGAGCGGCTCGATCAGGTGCAGTCGCGCGCCGGTGTTGGCGCAGAGCCGGATCACATTGCCGGTATTCGGAGGAATTTCCGGCTGGAACAACACAACATGGAACGTAGGCGTGGCGGTCATCCGTACAGTTTACGCCGCGACCCTCTGGTAGGTATCGACCGTTGGTCGATACCTGCCGTTACGGACGAACCAGAACCGAAGCGGTTTCAACCGCGAAGGCCTGCAGGTCGTTCGGCGACGGGCGCACCTGCAGGGTCGGCAGGTTGATGATCACGTCACGGGCGATCGTGCCGGCGGCGGAAGCCAGGGCACCCATGTAATCGGTGCTGCGGTCGTTCTGCTCGGCAGCCAGGGCTTCGCGCTGTTCGGCGGTCGGGCGGACTTCAACGGCGGCCAGGGTGGTGACGCGCTGGCTGTTGGCCAGTTCGGCACGGTATTCGGCGATCTGGCCGGCGGTCGGGCGGACTTCCACCAGCGCCAGCGTCGGAATGCTGCTGGTGCGTTCCACCTCGGCCTGGGCCAGCTGGTCGGCGGAGGGGCGGACCTGCACGGTCGGCAGGGTGGTGATGGCGGAAGCGGCATGCACGTTCGAAACAAACGCGGAGCCGGCAGCGAGGGCGATGGCAATTGCGATGGTCTTGGTGTTCATGACGGGGCCTGTTTAGTGTTGGTGAGCAGTGGTGTGGTAGTAAGGTAGTACACCGAATCTGGGAGTGCAAGAGAAATTTTCAGATTTCGTGTTGTGTTCAGCGATCAGTCAGCTTTGGTTTGATCGTGTCCTTTCCGCACGTGGGTATAAGCAGGCCCCGTGCCAACTTTTAGTTGTTGATTTGAAAGGGTTTTATGCGGTGCTCGGAGTGTCCGCTGTCCGGACACCTGTCCGATCAGGGGCTGCGCGACTGTCCGGACAGGGGTTCAGGTGGCGGCAGAAGGCGCCGCGGCGGTCAGCGACGCGCCTGGAAAGTTCCCTGACAAAGGGAGTGACTGTTGGCCGATGCCTTTACCCGTGGTCCCGGGCTAGCATCCCCCTTCACTTTCATGACCAAGGAAACGGAATGACCGCCCAACTTCGACCGCGTGCCGCGCTGCTGGCTGTAGCGCTTTCCGCCGCCCTGGGCAGCTTCGTCCCGGCGCCGGCGATGGCCAGGCCGGCGCAGGTCGCCAAGGTCGACATTCCGTTTGAAGAGTTCACCCTGCCCAACGGCCTGCGCGTGGTAGTGCACACCGACCGCAAGGCGCCGATCGTGGCGGTGAACATCTGGTACCACGTGGGCAGCAAGGACGAACCGGCCGGCCGCACCGGCTTTGCGCACCTGTTCGAGCACCTGATGTTCCAGGGCAGCGAAAACCACGCCGGCGAATACTTCGAACCGTTCAAGCAGGTCGGCGTGACCGGCCAGAACGGCACCACCAACACCGACCGCACCAACTACTTCGAGAACGTGCCCACCACCGCGCTGGACATGGCGCTGTGGATGGAATCGGACCGCATGGGCCACCTGCTCGGCGCGATCGACCAGGCCGCGCTCGACGAACAGCGCGGCGTGGTGCAGAACGAAAAGCGCCAGGGCGAGAACCAGCCCTATGGGCAGGTGTGGGACAAGCTCACCCGCTCCATGTACCCCGAAGGCCACCCGTACCACCACGGCGTGATCGGGTCGATGAATGACCTCAACGCGGCCTCGCTGGACGACGTCAAGAACTGGTTCCGCACCTGGTACGGCCCCAACAACGCGGTGCTGGTACTGGCCGGCGATATCGACGTGGCCACCGCCAGGGAAAAGGTCGCCCGCTACTTCGGCGACATCCCGGCCGGCCCGAGCATGGCCCAGCCGGCGGTCAACGTGGCCAAGCGCGGGCAATCCACCCGCGAAACCATGACCGACAAGGTGCCGCAGGCGCGCATCTACCGCGTGTGGAACGTCGCACAGACCGGCACCACCGACATCGACCAGCTGCAGCTGTTCGCGCAGGTATTGGGCGGGGCCAAGTCCTCGCGCCTGGACCAGCGCCTGCTGCATCAGGACAAGCTGGTGGACAACATCAGCGCCGGTGCCTACACCTCGCAGCTGGGCTCCAACTTCGTGATCATGGCCACGGTCAAGCAGGGCGTGGACCCGGCCACGGTCGAAGCGATCATCGATGAGGAAGTGCGCCGCCTGGTCAAGGACGGCCCCACCGCCGATGAGCTGAGCCGCGGCAAGACCGCGTTCCGCGCCGGGTTCATCCGTGGCATCGAGCGCATCGGCGGGTTCGGCGGCAAGGCCGACGCGCTGGCCGAGTGCGCCGTGTTCGAAGGTGACCCGGGCTGCTTCCGCCGTTCGCTGGCCAACATCGACGCCGCCAGCGCCGCCGACGTGCGCGCGGCCGGCGCCAAGTGGCTGGGCGTGGGCGACCATACCCTCGTGGTGGAACCGGGCGCGCGCGTGGCGCTGCCCGAACTGCCGTCGGCCACGCCCAAGCCGTTCACCGTGCCGCCCGTGGACCCGAAGTTCAGCACCAGCCCGACCGGGGTGGACCGCAGCACTGGCGTGCCGCAGACCCGGAGCTTCCCGGAACTGAAGTTCCCGCAGCTGCACCGCGCAACGCTGAAGAACGGCACCCAGGTGATCCTGGCCGAGCGCCATGACATTCCCGTGGTGCAGTTCAGCTATGAATTCCCCGGGGGCTTCACCGCCGACCAGGGCCGCAAGTCGGGCACCGCCAACTTCACCATGGACCTGATGGGCGAGGGCGCGGGCAAGCTGGGCGCGCTGCCGTTTGCCGATGCGGCTGACGCCCTGGGCGCCAGCCTGGGCGCGTCCGCCTCGTTGGACAGCGCCAGCGTGTACCTGTCGGCGCTGAAGGAAAACCTGGCCCCGTCGTTGGCCCTGTACGCGGACATGCTGCGCCAGCCGCGCTTTGACCAGGCCGAGATCGACCGGGTCAAGGCCACCTGGATCGCCGGCATCCAGCAGGAGAAGGTCAACCCGAACGCCTCGGCCATGCGGGTGCTGCCCACCCTGCTGTATGGGGCCGGCCACCCGTACGCCATTCCGTTCACCGGTAGCGGCAACGAAGCCGACATCCAGTCGCTGACCCGTGCGGACCTGGTTGACTTCCACCGCGATTGGCTGCGCCCGGAGCAGGGCACCCTGATCGTGGTCGGTGACACCACCCTGAAGGAGATCGTGCCGCTGCTGGAGCGCCAGTTCGGTGACTGGAAGAGCAGCACCCCGGCACCTCAGGCCAAGCCGCCGGTGGATGTCGCGCGCCCGACCACGGCCCGCGTCTACCTGATCGACCAGCCTGGCGCGGTGCAGGCCAACCTGTTCGCTGGGCAGGTGGTGCCGTCCACCATCGACGCGGGCGCCACCCGCTTCGACATTGCCAACGGCGTGCTGGGCGGCGACTTCACCTCGCGCCTGAACATGAACCTGCGCGAGGAGAAGCACTGGTCCTACGGCGCCCGCACCATGGCCAGCAGCACCCTGGGCCAGCGCCCGTGGATGGCCGTGGCCCCGGTGCAGATCGACAAGACCGCCGAGGCGATGAAGGAAATGCAGAAGGAGATTGCCGACTTCGCCTCCGGTGCCGAGACGATCACCCCGGCCGAGGTCACCCGCATCCGCAACATCCAGAACCTGAGCCTGCCGGGCGCCTACGAGACTGCCAGTGCCGTCATGGGCACCATCAGCGGCATCGTCCGCTACCAGCGCCCGGACGATTACGTGTTCAAGCGCAAGGCCGAGATCGAAGCGATGACCCCGGCCCAGGTGCAGCAGGCGGCCGCCACGCTGGATCCCAAGACCCTGACCTGGGTGGTGGTAGGCGACCTGAAGCAGACCGAAGCCCCGGTGCGCGCGCTGAACCTGGGCGAGGTGACCATCATCGATGCCGACGGCAAGCCGGTGAAATAAAGGTCACCCCGTAGAGCCGGGCTCTGCCCGGCTCCTCGGTGTCTGTGCACCCGCGATTCAGCCTGTTCAGGCAGAATCGCCCCAATGACCTTCACGAGCCTCCCCGCCATGCGCCTTCTGCTGCTTTCCGTTCTGACCCTCAGTGCCACTGCCTGCACCTGGGTGCCGATCGAACCGGTGGGCAAGACCGTCCGCGTGCTGCCGTCCGGCCCGGTTCCCACAGGCTGCGTGACCAAGGGAGAGGTGGTGGTCACCGTGAAGGACAAGGTCGGCTTCTACAACCGCAACCCGTTGCGGGTGCAGGAAGAACTGGAAACCCTGGCCCGCAACGAGGCCCCCAGCGCCGGCGCGAATGCCGTCCAGGCCTCGGGCCTGCCGGCTGATGGCAGCCAGCGCTTTGCTGCCTTCCAGTGCCCGCCACGCTGAACCCGTCAGGTCCGGGCCGCAACCATACGCCCGGACGTGAATTCGTAAAGGTGCGGTGAAGGCGCAGGGGGCTTACAATAGCGCCCCCTTTGCCTGAGCCTTGGCGCTAACTGATGCTCTTCAAGAATGTATCGATCGCCGGCCTGGCGCACATCGACGCGCCGCACACGCTGACGTCCAAGGAAATCAACGAACGTCTGCAGCCGACGCTGGATCGCCTGGGTATCCGTACCGACGTGCTGGGCGATATCGCCGGCATCCACGCCCGTCGCCTGTGGGATGCGGACATGCTCGCCTCCGACGCTGCCACCCTGGCTGCGCGCAAGGCGCTGGACGACGCCGGCATCGGCGCCGACAAGATCGGCCTGCTGGTCAACACCTCGGTCAGCCGCGACTACCTGGAGCCGTCCACGGCCAGCATCGTCTCGGGCAACCTGGGCGTCAGCGACCAGTGCATGACCTTCGATGTCGCCAATGCCTGCCTGGCCTTCATCAACGGCATGGACATCGCCGCCCGCATGCTTGAACGCGGCGAGATCGACTATGCGCTGATCGTCGATGGCGAGACCGCCAACCTCGTCTACGAGAAGACCCTCGAGCGCATGGCCCTGCCGGGCGTGACCGCCGACGACTTCCGTAACGAGATGGCCGCCCTGACCCTGGGCTGCGGCGCTGCCGCCATGGTCATGGCGCGCACCGAACTGGTGCCCGACGCGCCGCGTTACCGCGGTGGCGTGACCCGCTCGGCCACCGAGTGGAACCAGCTGTGCCGTGGCAACCTGGACCGCATGGTCACCGACACCCGCATGCTGCTGATCGAAGGCATCAAGCTGGCCCAGAAGACCTTCCTGGCCGCCCGCGAAGCACTGGGCTGGGCGGTGGAGGAACTGGACCAGTTCGTCATCCACCAGGTCAGCCAGCCGCACACCGCCGCCTTCATCAAGAACTTCGGGATCGACCCGAAGAAGGTGATGACCATCTTCGGTGAGCACGGCAACATCGGCCCGGCCTCGGTGCCGATCGTGCTGAGCAAGCTCAAGGAGCTGGGCCGCCTGAAGAAGGGCGACCGCATCGCGCTGCTCGGCATCGGTTCGGGCCTGAACTGCTCGATGGCCGAAGTGGTCTGGTAAGCGGCCACTTCCGCGCCGCTGCGCGGTTCTTCCCATACTCGAGGGCCGGTTCTACCGGCCCTTTTCACAGGTGCGCTTCCATGCCCAAGCTTCCCGGTTACCCCGCCCATCCCCAGCGCTTCGAAGTCCGCCCCGGCCTGACCATGGGCTACCTCGACGAAGGCCCGCGCGATGGCGAGGTGGTGGTGATGGTCCACGGCAACCCGTCGTGGAGCTACTACTGGCGCACGCTGGTGGCCGGGCTGTCGGACCGCTACCGCTGCATCGTGCCCGACCACATCGGCATGGGCCTGTCGGACAAGCCCGATGACGCGCACTACGAATACACCCTGCAGTCGCGCGTGGACGACCTGGACGCGCTGCTGGCGCACCTGGGCATCACCGGCCCGGTCACCTTGGCCGTGCACGACTGGGGCGGCATGATCGGCTTTGGCTGGGCGCTGTCGCACCATGACCAGGTCAAGCGCCTGGTGGTACTCAACACCGCCGCGTTCCCGATGCCGGCGGCCAAGCAGATGCCGTGGCAGATCGCGCTGGGCCGGCACTGGAAGATCGGCGAGTGGATCATCCGCAGCTTCAACGCGTTCTCGTCCGGTGCCTCGTGGCTGGGCGTGGAGCGCAGGATGCCGGCCGACGTGCGCCGTGCCTACGTGTCGCCGTACAACAGCTATGCCAACCGGATCAGCACCATCCGCTTCATGCAGGACATTCCGCTGAGCCCGGCCGACAAGGCCTGGTCGCTGCTGGAACGCGCCGGCAAGGCGCTGCCGTCGTTCGCCGACCGCCCGGCGTTCATCGGCTGGGGCCTGCGCGACTTCGTGTTCGACCACCACTTCCTGGCAGGCTTCCAGGCGGCGCTGCCGCAGGCGCAGGTGCACGCGTTCGAGGATGCCGGGCACTACGTGCTGGAAGACAAGCACGAAGTGCTGGTGCCTGAAATCCGAGCTTTCCTGGACCAGAACCCGATTTAACGGAGTACCGACCAACGGTCGGTACCTACCCCGAGGCGGTAGGTGACGCAGGCAGCGGCAACGCCGTTGCCAACGTCGCTCGTCGACGGCCCGAAGCGTGCCCGCCGCAGGCGGGCATACCGTTGGTCGTCACGCGCACCGGTCACGCCGCGTCGGGGTGGTCCGCGCCATCCCGCCAGGCCCAGCTCTCCAGGCTCAACGCCGGCAGCCCATGGATCGCCCGCGCCTTGTCGCACTGAGGGCTGGCCTTGCCGAACTCCCACGACGCATCCACCTCGCGGCACACGCTGGGGCGGTTGGGGTGGATGCTGCAGCGTGAATACACCCCGATTTCCGCATCCAGCGCCACGCAGCGCACCGGCTTGGAATGGGTGCCGCGCATGCACAGGCGATGCGGGTCGAGCGGTTCGGTCAGTTGATGCGGCACGCCGCCGGGGGTGACCTCGTCCGATTCCATCCAGTGAAAGGCCACGCGGTACTGGGTGCAGCAGGCGCCGCACGTCATGCAGGGATGGGACATGGGCGGGCCGCCTCGGGCGGCAGGGGATGGAAAGGCGAGGCGCGAATTTTCCACGCCTGCGGCCGCCGCGCAAGAATTTTCTGCAGCGGCGACAATGAACGGATGAACAGCCCGATCAACATCGCCGCGCGCCTGCCCGAACTGGCCCGTGAACGCCCCGACCAGATCGCCATCCGCTGCCCCGGCCGGCCCGGCCCCGGGGGGATGGCGCGCTATGACGTGACCCTCGATTACCGCACCCTGGACGCCCGCAGCGACGCCATGGCCGCCGGTCTGGCCGCCTATGGCATCGGCCGCGGCGTGCGTGCGGTAGTGATGGTGCGGCCCTCGCCGGAGTTCTTCCTGCTGATGTTTGCGCTGTTCAAGAACGGCGCGGTGCCGGTGCTGGTCGACCCGGGCATCGACAAGCGCGCGCTGAAGCAGTGCCTGGACGAGGCCCAGCCGGACGCCTTCATCGGCATCGGCCTGGCCCACGTGGCGCGGCTGGTGCTGCGCTGGTGCCCGGCCGCCACGCGCCTGGTCACGGTCGGCCGCCGTTGGGGCTGGGGTGGCACCACCCTGGACCAGCTGGAAGCGCAGGGCGCGCGCCAGCCGCAGCCGATGGCCGCCACCGACGGCGAGGATGTCGCCGCCATCCTGTTCACCAGCGGCTCCACCGGCGTGCCCAAGGGCGTGGTCTACCGCCACCGCCATTTCGTCGGCCAGGTGGACCTGCTGCGCTCGGCCTTCGGCATGGAAGCCGGCGGGGTCGACCTGCCCACCTTCCCGCCGTTCGCGCTGTTCGACCCGGCGCTGGGGCTGACCTCGGTCATTCCGGACATGGACCCGACCCGCCCGGCCAAGGCCGACCCGCGCAGGCTGCACGATGCCATCGCCCGCTTCGGCGTGACCCAGCTGTTCGGCTCGCCCGCGCTGATGCGGGTGCTGGCCGACCATGGCCAGCCGCTGCCGGGCGTGCGCCGGGTGACCTCGGCCGGCGCGCCGGTGCCGCCGGACGTGGTGGCCCGCATTCGCCGCCTGCTGCCCGACGACGCCCAGTTCTGGACCCCCTATGGCGCCACCGAGTGTCTGCCGGTGGCGGTGATCGAAGGCCGCGAACTGGAAAGCACCCGCCAGGCCACCGAAGCCGGCGCCGGAACCTGCGTGGGCCGCGTGGTGGCGCCCAACGAAGTGCGCATCATCGCCATCGACGACGCCCCGCTGCCGCACTGGTCGAAGGCGCGCGAAGTCGCGCAGGGCGTGGTCGGTGAAATCACCGTGGCCGGCCCGACCGCCACCGACAGCTACTTCAATCGCCCGCAGGCCACCGCCGCGGCCAAGATCACTGAAACGCGCGCCGACGGCAGCGCCCGCGTGGTGCACCGCATGGGCGATGTCGGCTACTTCGATGCAGACGGCCGGCTGTGGTTCTGCGGGCGCAAGACCCAGCGCCTGGAAACCGCGCACGGCCCGCTGTACACCGAACAGGTGGAACCGGTGTTCAACGCACTCGACGGCATCGCCCGCACCGCCCTGGTCGGCGTGGGCCCTGTTGGCAGGCAGCTGCCGGTGCTCTGCTATGAACTGCAGCCGGGCACCGCCGATTCACCGGCCCTGCATCAGCGGCTGCGCGATGAAGCCGCCGCACATGCCGGCACGCTGCGCATCGAACGCTTCCTGCTGCACCCCGGCTTCCCGGTCGATATCCGCCACAACGCCAAGATCGGCCGCGAGAAGCTCGCGCTCTGGGCGGCAACCCGAATGGAACAACCCGCATGAAGATCCTTGTCACCGGTGGTGGTGGTTTCCTCGGCCAGGCGCTGTGCCGTGGCCTGGTCGCACGCGGCCATGAGGTCCTCAGTTTCAACCGCGGCGACTACCCGCCACTGGCTGCGCTGGGCGTGGGCCAGATCCGCGGCGACCTGGCCGACGCCGACGCCGTGCGCCACGCGGTGGCCGGGGTGGATGCGGTGTTCCACAACGGCGCCAAGGCCGGCGCGTGGGGCAGCTACGAGAGCTACCACCTGGCCAACGTGGTCGGCACCGACAACGTCATTGCCGCCTGCCGCAGCAACGGCGTGCGCACGCTGGTGTACACCTCCACGCCCAGCGTCACCCACCGCGCCACCCATCCGGTGGAAGGGCTGGGCGCCCACGAGGTGCCCTACGGTGAGAACTTCCAGGCCCCGTACGCGGCCACCAAGACCCTCGCCGAGCAACGCGTGCTGGCCGCCAACGACGCCACCCTGGCCACCGTCGCACTGCGCCCGCGCCTGATCTGGGGCCCGGGCGACCAGCAGCTGGTGCCGCGCCTGGCCGAGCGCGCGCGCGCCGGCCGCCTGCGCTTCGTCGGCGATGGCACCAACCTGGTCGATACCACCTACATCGACAACGCCGCGCTGGCGCACTTCCTGGCCTTCGAACACCTGGCCCCGGGCGCAGCGTGCGCCGGCAAGGCGTACTTCATCTCCAACGGCGAACCGCTGCCGATGCGCGAACTGCTCAACAAACTGATGGCCGCCGTCGGCGCGCCGCCGGTGGAGAAGTCGATCAGCTTCAAGACTGCTTACCGCATCGGCGCGGTGGCCGAACGGCTGTGGCCGCTGCTGCGCCTGCGCGGCGAACCGCCGATGACCCGGTTCCTCGCCGAGCAGCTCTGCACGCCGCACTGGTACAGCATGGAGCCGGCGCGACGCGACTTCGGCTACGTGCCGCAGGTCAGCATTGACGAAGGACTCACGAGGCTGAAGGCTTCATCGCGCGGCGAGGAATCCATCACTTCCTGAACACCGGGGGTTGGTGAAGATGGCAGCACGCCAATCCGGCACGCACGACGCGAGGATCGACATGCTGCACTACGCCGTAATCTTTTTTGTCATCGCCATCATTGCGGCGGTGCTCGGCTTCTCCGGCATCGCCGGCGCTGCCAGCAACATTGCCTGGATCCTGTTTGTGGTGTTCCTGATCCTGGCGATCATTTCGATGTTCCGTAAGCGAGGGTAGTAGCGCAGGGTCCTGCGCGCCCCCTCTCTCCGGGCACGCCGGATCCAGCGCAGTCTCCGACGGCCCGGCGCTCGCAAGAGCGCCGGGCCGTCGTTGCATATGGGTCCGGCAGACCACCACCCTGCGTGGCTGCACCGTGATCGGCCCGCAACCGGGCCGAGGTAGAATGCGTCGATGCCCCGCTCCCTGCTCTCCTCCCTCAAGCCCCTGGCCGGCAATGCGCTGCAGCTCGCGCTCAACCGCACCCTGGCGCTGGATCCCGACACCCGCCGCGCGCTGGTCGCGCTGGATGGCCGCCACATCGCCCTGACCCTGGAATCGCCCGCGCTGGCGATGCGGATCGGTGTGGAGGGCGAGCGCCTCACGGTGGGCCCGGTGGACCCGCAGCAGGAACCGGACCTGGCCGTACGCAGCACGCTCGGTGGGGTGCTGGCGCAGCTGCCGTTTCTGGCCAACGCACGCCGCAGCGGCGATGCCCCGGCCGGGCGGGTCAAAGTATCGGGCGACGCCGAACTGGCGCGCCGCCTGCAGCAGCTGGCCAGCCGTTTCGATCCGGACTGGCAGCAGCCGTTCGTGCGGGTGTTCGGCGAAGTGCTGGGCGTACAAATCGCCAACGCCCTGCGTTCGGCCCTGCAGCATGCGCGCCGTGGCGCGTCCGACCTGGCGCACAGCGCCGCCGATTTTGTCACCGAGGAGTCGCGCGACGTGGTAGCCCGAGCCGAACTGGATGCCTTCCATGACGATGTGGACGTGATGCGCGACGACGTTGAACGCATCGCCGCCCGCGTGCAGCGCCTTGCCCAGGTGCGCGCATGAAGGCGCTGTTCCGGGCCAGCCGCATTGGTCGGGTTGTGCTGCGCTACCGCCTGGATGACCTGCTTGACGGCACCCCGCTGGAAGGCTGGCTGCGCCTGGCCAAGCCGTTCGTGCCGCGTGCCTCGGCCGATATCGCGGTGCAGTCGCGTGGCGCGCGCCTGCGCCTGGCGCTTCAGGACCTCGGCCCGATCTTCGTCAAGTTCGGGCAGATCCTGTCCACCCGCCGCGACCTGATCCCGGCCGACATCGCCAACGAACTCACCCTGCTGCAGGATCGGGTCAAGCCGTTCGATGGCGCCACCGCGCAGCGCATCGTCGAAGCCGCGCTCGGCCGCCCGGTCAGTGAGGCGTTCGCCAGTTTCGATCTGGAACCGCTGGCTTCGGCCTCGATCGCCCAGGTGCACGCGGCCACGCTGGCCGATGGCCGCCAGGTGGTGGTCAAGGTGCTGCGCCCGGATATCGAAAAGCAGATCGACGCCGACATCGCGCTGCTCCAGTCGGCCGCCGCGCTGGTCGAACGCACCCACCCGCGCGCCGACAAGATCCGACCGCGCGAAGTAGTGGCCGAAGTCGAAAACACCCTCGCCGCCGAGCTGGACCTGCAGCGCGAAGGCGCCAATGCCAGCGTCCTGCGCCGTAACTGGGTGGACTCGGACGACCTGTACGTGCCCGAGGTGATCTGGAGCCACACCGCCGAACGCGCGCTCACCCTGGAACGGGTGTGGGGCATTCCCTCAGACGACATCGCCGCGCTGGACAAGGCCGGCATCGACCGCAAGGCGCTCGCGGCCAAGGGCGTGCGCGTGTTCTACACGCAGGTATTCCGCGACAACTTCTTCCACGCCGATGCGCATGCCGGCAACATCTGGGTCGATGTCGATCCCGCGCGCCGCGACAACCCGCGCTTCATCGCGCTGGATTTCGGCATCATGGGCCAGCTCTCCGAAGAAGATCAGTACTACCTGGCCGAGAACTTCATGGCCATCTTCAACAAGGACTACCGGCGCATGGCCGAGCTCCATGTCGAAGCCGGCTGGATGCCCAACAACGTGCGCATCGATGAACTCGAAGCGGCCGCGCGTTCGGTATGCGAACCGTACTTCACCCGCCCGCTGTCGCAGATCTCGCTGGCCGAAGTGCTGATCAAGCTGTTCCGCGTGGCCCAGCGTTACGAGCTCACCCTGCAGCCGCAGCTGATCCTGCTGCAGAAGACCCTGCTCAACATCGAAGGCGTGGGTCGCCAACTGGATCCGGAACTGGATATCTGGGCAGTGGCGCGGCCGGTGCTGGAACGCATCCTGCGCGAACGCTACAGCCCGCGCCGGGTGTTCAAGGAACTGCGCAAGCGCCTGCCGGAAATCATGACCCACACCCCTGACATGCCGCGCCTGGTACACGCCTGGCTGCGCCAGCAGGTGGAAGGCGGGCATGAGCTGTCGATGCGCTCGCAGGACCTGGTGGCGCTCAACACGAATCTGCAGAAGCTGCAGAAGCGCGCCGTGGCCGCCATCGCCGGCGTCGGCCTGCTCATCGTAGCGGCCGTGCTGTACGGCATGCAGCCGGGCGGCTGGTACTTCGGCGATGCGCCGGTGTGGAGCTGGGTGAGCGGGGCAGCGGGCCTGTTCTCGCTGGCCAGCGCGTGGTGGCGGCGGTGACCGATATCGACACCCCAGCCGGCGCCACGGTCGAGGCGCCGCTGGCGCTGCCGCCGCTCCAGCTGCTGCACGTGGACGAGCGCCTGGCCGTGGTCAACAAGCCGGCCGGGCTGATGGTCCATGACAGCAAGCTGGCCCGCGGCGAAGATGATTTTCTGGCCGACCGCCTGCGTGAGCAGCTGGGCAGGCCGATCTTCCTGGTCCACCGCCTGGACCGTGCCACCAGTGGCTGCCTGCTGCTCGCCTTTGATCGCGAAAGTGCCAGCGGGCTGGGCAAATCGCTGATGGCTGGAGACGTGATCAAGGACTACCTGGCGATCTGCCGGGGCTGGCCGGCCGAAGAAGCGTTCACGGTCGACCACGACCTGGATGGCGGCCCCGGCAAGCCGGTGAAGAAACAGGCCATCACCCATTTCCAACGTGTGGCCGTGGGCGAAATCGCGGTGCCGGTCGGCGAGTTCGCCACCTCGCGCTACGCGCTGCTGCGCTGCCAGCCGCAGACCGGGCGCTTCCGCCAGATCCGCCGGCACCTCAAGCACCTCTCACACCACCTGATCGGTGACACCAGCCATGGTGATGGGCGCCACAACCGCAGCTTCCGCATGCAGGGCATCCACCGCATGCTGCTGCACGCCGAACGCCTGCGCTTCCCGCATCCGGACGGCACGCTGATGGATGTCAGCGCGCCGGTGGAAGGCGAGTTCCGAAAGGCGATGGATCTCTTTGGGTGGTAGCGGGGGGCGCACGACCAACGGTCGTGCGCTACCGATGGCGCATCATTTCCTGGCTGGAGCCGGTGCCGCCGGTGCGGCTTCTTCGTTCACGATCGCCTCCAGGTCCTTCTGCAGGTCCACGAACAGCGGCTGCATCTTGTCCTGGATGGCCACCATCACGTTCTGCATCAGCGCCGGGGTCTTGTCGAGCAGGCTCTGCCCGGCCGAGCTCTCGTAGAACTCGGCCATGGCCAGCACGTCTTCCTTGCTGAAGGTCTTCTTGTAGAGATCCACGTACATCGGCCGCAGCTGCTGCCATGACAACGCTTGGCGGATGGTCTGGTTGGTGCGCTGTTCGATGCGCTGCAGCTGCGCCTTCTTGGCATCATCCAGCTGGCGCTGCTGGGCGACCTGCTGGAACTGCTGGCGCTGCATCGCTTCGATCTGCGGCAGCATGGTGTCGAGCATGCTCTGCGCGCGCGAGGCGGCCAGCAGGCGGTTGATGTCCGCATCCGACGGCGGTGCGGCAAGCGCCGGGGCAATGGCGGCCAAGCCCAGCGTGAGGGTCAGGGCCAGGCGGGTCAGGCCACGGCGGGCCGGCGAACGGGTCGACATCATGGAGGTGCATCCTGCGTTGCGTGGAAGGCCGAGCATACCCGCGACACCGTCAAGCAGCCGTGCTTTTATGCACGTTATCGGCGGTATTGGTGAACATTGCGGTCACCTCAGGGGCGTGTCCTGCCTTTACAATGCCGCCCATGGGAAACGGGCCTGTCACCATCAACGCGCATCTGGCGATTCCGGACACGGAGATCGTTGAACGCTTCGTGCGCGCCAGCGGAGCCGGGGGACAGAACGTGAACAAGGTCTCCAGCGCCGTTGAACTGCGATTCGACGTGGCCGGCTCGCCCTCGCTGCCCGAGCCGCTGCGCGCGCGCCTGCTGGCCCGGCGCGACCGGCGCATGACCGGCGAGGGCGTGCTGGTCATCGATGCCCAGCGTTTCCGCACCCAGGACCGCAACCGCGACGATGCGCGCGAGCGCCTGGCCGCCTTCATCCAGGCCAGCCTCAGCGTGCCTAAGCCGCGCGTGGCCACCAAGCCCTCGCATGGGTCCAAGCTGCGCCGGCTGGATGAAAAGAAGGGTCGCGCGCAGATCAAGCGCGGCCGTACCACACGCAATTGGGAGTGATTGCTTGAAGAACCAACGTCCGCTGCTGCCGGCCGTGCCGCCCAGCATGCCGCAGGTCAAACCGAACCGTTTCCTGCGCTGGCTGGCGCGCTGCACGCTGCGCCTGGGCGGCTGGAAAGTCACCGGCACCTTCCCGGACGTGCCCAAGCTGGTCTTCATCGTCGCCCCGCACTCGTCCAACTGGGACGGCTTCTGGGGCATGGCGGCCAAGATCGCGCTCGGCATGCAGGTGAAGGTGCTCGGCAAGGCCTCGCTGTTCTGGTGGCCGCTGTCGCCGCTGCTGCGCACCCTGGGCGTGATCCCGCTGGATCGCAGCTCGCCGCAGGGCACGGTGGAGCAGGCGGTCAGCCTGCTGCGCAACTCCGATCGCCTGTGGTATGCCATTACCCCCGAAGGCACCCGCAAGGCGGTCACCCACTGGAAGGCCGGCTTCCTGAAGATCGCCCGGATGGCTGACGTCCCGGTACTGGCCTGCTACTTCCACTACCCGGAAAAGACCATCGGCATTGGCCCGTTGTTCTATTCCACCGGCGACGATGTGGCCGACATGGCCGCCATCCGCGCGTACTACCGCCCCTGGCAGGGCAAGAACCGCGGCACCGTCTGAAGCAAGGCCAGGCGCCACGTCCGGCACATGCCGGGCGCGGGCAATGGGAGTAGGGTGACCGGCTGCGGTCGTGTGCCGCTTCACCTCATTCCAGGAGCCCGTTTTCATGTCGCGTACCGTTATCTTGGCCGCCGCCATCAGCCTGGCGCTGGCGGCCTGTTCCGGCAAGGAGTCCACCCCCGTGTCCGACGTCCAGACCCCCGCCGCGCCGCAGCCGGCCGACGCCTCCACCAACCCCCTGTTGAGCGCCAGCACGCTGCCGTTCCAGGCCCCGCCGTTCGACCGCATCAAGGACAGTGACTACCTGCCGGCCTTCAATGAAGGCATGAAGCAGCACCTGGCCGAAGTGCGCAGGATCGCCGACAACGCCGAACCGGCCACCTTCGACAACACCATCGAAGCGCTTGAGCGCAGCGGCGAAACGCTGGACCGCGTGTCGCGCGTGTTCTTCGGCCTGGTCCAGGCCGATACCAACGAAGCGCGCCAGAAGATCCAGGAAGAAGTCGCCCCGAAGCTGGCCGAACACCAGGACGAAATCAGCCTGGACCCGAAGCTGTTCGCGCGCATCAAGACCATCTACGACCAGCGCGCCTCGCTGGGCCTGGACCCGGTGCAGACCCGCCTGGTCGAACGCGACTACCAGGAATTCGTCCGCGCCGGTGCGCAGCTGAGCGACGCCGACAAGGCGGCCCTGCGCAAGCTCAATGTGGAAGAAACCACGCTGGCCACCAAGTTCCATACCCGTCTGGTCGCTGCCACCGCCGCCGCTGCGGTGGTGGTGGACGACAAGGCCAAGCTGGCCGGGCTGAGCGAGGAAGAAATCAACACCGCCGCTGCCGATGCCAAGGCGCGCAACCTGGAAGGCAAGTTCCTGCTGCCGCTGCAGAACACCACCCAGCAGCCGGTGCTGGCCTCGCTGAGCAACCGCGACCAGCGCGCCGCCGTGCTCAAGGCCTCGGAAACCCGCGCTGAGCGCGGCGATGCCAACGACACCCGCGAAACGGTCCAGCGCCTGGCCCAGCTGCGGGCGCAGAAGGCCAAGCTGCTCGGCTTCGAGAACTACGCCGCCTACAGCCTGGCCGACCAGATGGCCAAGACCCCGGCCGCCGCGCTCAAGCTGCTGACCGATACCGTGCCGGCCGCCACCAGCAAGGCACGCGGCGAAATCACCGAGATGCAGAAGGTGATCGACGCGCAGAAGGGTGGTTTCCAGCTGGCCGCATCGGACTGGGACTTCTACGCCGAACAGGTGCGCAAGGCGCAGTACGACCTGGACGAATCGCAGATCAAGCCGTACTTCGAACTGGACAACGTGCTGCAGAACGGCGTCTTCTACGCCGCCACCCAGCTGTACGGCATCACCTTCAAGCCGCGCACCGACATTCCGACCTACCACCCGGACATGAAGGTGTATGAAGTCTTCGACAAGGACGGCACCTCGCTGGCGCTGTTCTACACCGACTATTTCAAGCGCGACAGCAAGTCCGGCGGCGCCTGGATGGACGTGTTCGTCGAGCAGAACGGCCTGACCGGCACCAAGCCGGTGGTCTACAACGTCTGCAACTTCACCAAGCCCGCTGCCGGGCAGCCGGCGCTGTTGAGCTTCGACGATGTCACCACGATGTTCCATGAGTTCGGCCATGCGCTGCACGGCATGTTCTCGAACGTGAAGTACCCGTCGATCGCCGGCACCAGCACTTCGCGCGATTTCGTCGAGTTCCCCTCGCAGTTCAACGAGCACTGGGCGCTGGACCCGAAGGTGTTCGCCAACTACGCCAAGAACTACAAGACCGGCGAGCCGATGCCGCAGGCGCTGGTCGACAAGATCCTCAAGGCGCGTACCTTCAACCAGGGTTACGCCACCACCGAGTACCTGTCGGCCGCACTGCTCGACCTGGCCTGGCACACCCAGCCGGCGGACGCCAAGCTGCAGGACGTGGCGCCGTTTGAAGCGGCCGCGCTGAAGAAGTACAAGGTCGACCTGGCCCAGGTGCCGCCGCGTTACCGCACCAGCTACTTCGACCACATCTGGGGCGGCGGCTACTCGGCCGGCTACTACGCCTACTTCTGGGCCGAAGTGCTGGACCACGACTCGTTCGAGTGGTTCAAGGAACACGGTGGCCTGACCGCTGAAAACGGCCAGGTGTTCCGCGACAAGATCCTCTCGCGCGGCAACAGCGTGGAACTGGCGGACCTGTACCGCGAATTCCGCGGCAAGGATCCGTCGGTCGAACCGCTGCTGGTCAACCGCGGCCTGAAATAATGCGGTCGATGTAACAACGAACGGCGGGGGAAACCCCGCCGTTCGCGTATCTGGACGCCGGTTACGTTCCCACGCGACACCCCACCTCGCTGCATCCCAGGTGATCCAGCGCGATCTCCAATGCATGCATGTAACTCTGCGCGCAGTAGCCGTGCGCCACGCCGATGCGCTGGCCCACGTCTGCCGGCAGGCAGTCCTCCGGGGCGCCCGCGTCATCGTCATGCACCTCCACGTACACGTTGTGCAGATGCGGCAGCAACCGCTGCAACCGCGGACTGCCCACGCACGCACCCGGATCCAGCAGCGTCACCTCGCCGCGGCTGTGGTCGGCCACGCGCAGCGCATCCAGCAACTCCTGCTCCGACCCACACGCACGGATCGCCACCGTGGTGCCCGCATCGATCGCCCGATGCACCAGCGCCTTGAGCACCGGTGCCGGCAGCGGCTGCGCCGTACGGATCAACTGCCCGCTCGCCTCCGGGCCACGAATGATGAAAATGGACATGGCTCAGGCACTCCCTGCAACGGTCTGCAACCGGCGCGCGGCGATCGCCAGCGACAGCCGGCACGCATCCTCGCGGCCACTGCTGCACACCACCCGCGCCACCGGTGCGTGCAGCGGGTGCAGGTGCGCATCCAATCCATCGTCATCGTTGGCCGCCATCTCGATGTAGGGCGCCGGCAACGCCTCCAGCGCCGCGCACAGTTCGCGGCCATGCGCGGCCCATTGCGCCGGCTCGGCGGCGCCGGCTTCGATCAGCACCCATGCCGGCTGGCTTTCCCGGGCCTGGCGCAGGCACTGCAGCAGCGCCGGCAGCGTCGCGCAGTCCTGGCAGTACACGGCGTGGCCGGCCAGCTGGGCCGGCACCGGCAGCGGGTCCGGCGATGGCCGCCGGAGCAACAGGATGGTCATGGAACACCTCGACAAAGCGCCCGGGGGCGCGGTGTCGACACGATGCGCGCGCCGGCCATAAAGAGGCGATGACCCGGATGCCCGGGGCGCGTAAACAACGTGTAGTTTTTTCGGAACTCCGGAACGCCGCAACGGTCAGACCCCACTCACGCCCGCAAGGACCGCCACCATGACCGCAGCTGCTGCCGAACCCCGCTCCAAAGGCCTGCTCTACTGGCTGAAGAAGGAAGCCCTGCCGCTGCTGGTCATGCTCGGCCTGCTCGCCGCCGCGCGCGACAGCCTGGCCAACCATTACCAGGTGCCCAGCGGCTCCATGCAGCACACCCTGATGCCCGGCGACCGGGTGGTGGTGGACATGCGCGCTTACGGCCTGCGCCTGCCGTTCACCTCGGTGGAACTGCTGCATACCGGCGTGCCGCAGCGCGGCGAGGTGGCGGTGTTCGATTCACCGCAGGACGGCACCCGCCTGATCAAGCGCATCGCCGCCGTCGGCGGCGACCGCGTGGACCTGCATGAAGGCCACCTCAGCATCAACGGCCATCCGCTCGGCCAGGTGGGCACCGATGACGTGGAAGACTTCGGCCGCACCCTGGCCCAGCTCGACCTGGGCCAGGGCGGCGGCCCGGACATCGACGGCCTGACCGTACCGGCCGGCAAGGTGCTGATGCTGGGCGACCATCGCGGCAACAGCGCCGATGGCCGCTACTTCGGGCTGGTCGATGCCAAGGCCCTGTATGGCAAGGCAGCGCGCGTGTACTACCGCCGCGGCCAGGGGTTCACCTGGCAGGCGCTCTAAGCACGAGCGCGATCCATCCGGCAGGTGCCCACCGTGGGTGGGTACGCCTTTCGCGCAAACCTTGATTGATACATAAAACGTCTCAATCCAGACCCGTCAGGTTATGGATCGACCTGTACCTGCTCCCTATCCTGAGCGCTGATCCATACGCACCGGCCCGCCCCACGGGCCCAGACGCAATGAACGGCGACACCGCAGCGCTGACCGAGCGCAGTTCCTCCAGCCAGATGCCCGCCCGCTCGCAGCATATCGAGCAGGGCACGCCCGCCTTCCGGCGCACTGCGGCGGCGTTGTTCCTGGCTGGCTTCTCCACCTTCGGCCTGCTCTACACCGTGCAGCCGCTGCTGCCCGAGTTCAGCCGCCACTTCGGCGTGTCCGCCGCCAACAGTGCGCTGGCGCTGTCGCTCAGCACCGGCCTGCTGGCCGTGTCGATGCTGGTGGCCGGGTTGATCTCCGACCGGGTCGGCCGCCGTGGCGTGATGATCACCGCACTGCTGGCCTCCACCGTACTCTCGGCCGCCAGCGCCGTGGTCGACGACTGGGCCACGCTGCTGATCCTGCGCACCCTGCTCGGCATCGCGCTCAGCGGCGTGCCGGCCGTGGCGATGACGTACCTGGTGGAGGAAATGGACAGCCGCGCGCTCGGCCTGGCCATGGGCCTGTACATAGGCGGCAATGCGGTCGGCGGCATGAGTGGCCGCCTGATTGCCGGCATCGTCGCCGACCATTGGGGCTGGCGCTGGGGCATCGGCGTGGTCTCGTTGATCGCCGTGCTCAGCACCGTGCTGCTGTGGGTGCAGCTGCCGCCGTCACGCCATTTCCAGAGCCGCCGGGGTGGCCTGCGCGAACTGCCCGCGCGTTGGCGCCAGCTGTTCGCCGATCCTGGCCTGCCCTCGCTGTTCGCCACCGCGTTCGTGCTGATGGGCGTGTTCGTCACCCTCTACAACTACCTCGGCTACCACCTGCTGGCGCCGCCGTACCGGCTCAGCCAGACCGTGGTCGGGCTGATCTTCAGCGTGTACCTGGTGGGCACCTTCAGTTCGGCGTGGATGGGCCAGCAGGCCAACCGGCATGGCCGTGGCCGCGTACTGGGCATCTGCTACGGGTTGATCGCGTTCGGCATCGTGCTGCTCACGCTGCCGTGGCTGGGCTGCATGGCGGCAGGCATCGCGCTGGTCACCTTCGGTTTCTTCGGCGGCCATTCGGTCGCCAGCAGCTGGGTCGGCAGCCGCGCCGGGATGATGCGTGCCGAAGCCTCGGCGCTGTACCTGTTCGCTTATTACCTCGGCTCCAGCCTGGCCGGTGCGGTCGGCGGCGTGTTCTACACCCACTGGGACTGGTGGGGCGTGTGTGCCTTCACCGCCGTGCTTACCGCGATCGGCGCCGGCATCGCCTGGCGGCTGGGCCGCCGCGCACAACCGCAGCCGGCCGCGCTGGCACTCAGCCGCTGAAACCGCCCTGCAGCAAGCGGGTGAAGTGGGTGATCAACGGCGATGGCCCGCCGCGCCGGTAGGCCACGTGCACTTCCGAACTGGCCGCCCGATCGCTCAGCGGCACGAAGCGCGCGCCTTCCACATGGATGTGGCTGCACGAGGCCGGCAACACCGTCACCCCCAACCCGGACGCGGCCAGGCTGATGAGCGTGGACGCCTCGCCAGCCTCCTGGATGATGCGCGGCGTGAACCCGGCCCCACGGCACAGCGCGATGAAATGATCGTGGATGCCGGCCCCCACCTCGCGCAGGAACCCCACGAAGGGCTCATGCGCGAACTGGCGCAGCGCCACCGGCGCACCCGTGGGCAGGTCGCGGATCAGGGGATGCTGGTCATGCACCACCAGCGCCAGCGGATCGCTGAACAGCTTGCGTGACATCAACGGCGTGGGCAGCGCGCGCTTGCGGATCAGCCCCACGTCCAGCTCGTTGGCGACCAGCGCATCGATCTGCTGCAGCGTGTTCATTTCGCGCAGCTTCAACTGCACCTGCGGGAACTGCTGGCGGTAGGCGAAGATCGCGCGCGGAATCTGCGTGGACAGCGGGGTGGCACGGGTGAGCCCGATACGCAGCTCGCCGGTTTCGCCGCGCTGCGCGCGCTGGGTGAGTTCAATGGCCTGGTCAACCCGCGCCAACGCTTCGGTGGCCTGCACCTGCAGCACACGCCCGGCCTCGGTGAGCTCCACCCGGCGGTTGCTGCGCAGGAACAGGCGTGCGCCCAGCAGCGTTTCCAGCTGCCGGATCTGCTGGCTGAGCGGCGGCTGCGACATGCCCAGCCGCTCGGCCGCGCGCCCGAAGTGCAGGGTATCGGCCACCGCCAGGAAGTAGCGCAGGTGGCGCAGTTCAATCGACATGGCAGCGCATCAGCGTTCGGAATGACCGCTTTCATCATAGCTGCGCGGACTGAACAGGTCCGGCTGGATCAGCTCGATGAAGGCGCGTGCCTGCGGCGACAGGAAGCGGCCCCGGCGCACGATCACCCCGTAGCTGCGCTCGGGGAACCAGGCGCTCATCGAGCGTGTCACCAGCCGGCCGCGATCGGTATCGTTGAGGCACAGCGCCGGCACGATCGAAATGCCCATGCCCATCGCCACGTACTGCTTGATCACCTCCCAGCCGCCGACCTCCAGCGCCACCGTGTACGGCACGCGCTGGCGCTGGAACACCTGGTCCACCAGCCGGTAGGTAATCTGGCGCTTGGGGGGCAGCACCAGCGGGTAGGCCGAAATGGCCTGCAGGGTCAGCTCCGGCGCGGTGGCCAGCGGGTGGTCGGGCGGGGCGATCAGCACCTGCTCGAAGCGATAGGCCGGTGCATAGCTCAGGTCGGCCGGCACATCGGTCATCGAGCCCACCGCCAGGTCGGCCGCATCGCTGCGGAGCAGGTCGGTACCGTCGGCGCTGATCGCGTTGTGCAGGGTCAGGCGCACGTCCGGGTGGCGCTGGCGGAAGCGCTCCACGATGCGCGGCAGCAGATAGAGGATGGTGGAGCTGTTGGCGGCGATGTTGAGCTCGCCCGCATCCAGCCCTTTCACCTTGTCGCGGAAGCTGGCCTCCAACCCGTCCAGGCTTTCCACCAGCGGCTGGGCCATTTCAAACAGCAGCTGGCCCTCGCGGCTGGGCACCAGCCGCCGCCCGCTGCGCTCGAACAGACCCACCCCCAACTCCCGTTCAAGCGCCTGCAACTGCTGGCTGATCGCCGGCTGGCTGACGAACAGCGCCTCAGCCGCGCGTGAGACTGAGCCCAGGCGCACGGTCTGGCAGAACGCCCGCAGCGGCTTGAGCCGGTCAGACTTGTAGGAAAAACGGGGACTTGGCGACTTGGGTGTGGGCATGGCGTAACGAATATAAGCGCAAGTTATGTAAAGCATTGCGATAACTGTTTTGTCAAATACCACACTCCGGCGCACGGTGGCATCACCCGCAACGCAGGAGTTGGACATGTCCGCTGTCGCCGCTTTCGCCACCGCCCAGCCCACCCCGGCCGATGCTCCGGCCACACCGGGCATCGCACTGACCACCCAGCTTGCCGGCCAGTCGGCCCTGCTGCCGGCAGGGGTACTGGCGCTGCTGGTGTCGCTGCACCGCGCGGTGGAACCCGAACGCCAGCGCCGCCTGCAGGCCCGCCGTGAGCGCCAGGCCTTTTTCGACGGCGGCGGCCTGCCGGACTTCCGCACCGACACCGCCGCGATCCGCAGCGAAGACTGGCGCGTGGCGCCGATCCCGGAAGCGCTGCAGGACCGCCGCGTCGAGATCACCGGCCCGACCGACCCGAAGATGGTCATCAATGCGCTGAACTCCGGCGCCAAGGTGTTCATGGCCGACTTCGAGGACTCCACCGCCCCGGCCTGGCGCAACCTGCTGGCTGGCCAGCAGGCGCTGATCGGCGCGGTGCGCGGCGACCTCACCTACACCGCGCCCGGCGCGGACGGCAAGCCCGGCAAGCACTACACGCTGCGCCCGCTCGACGAACAGGCAGTGTTGATCGTGCGCCCGCGCGGCTGGCACCTGGATGAGAAGCACGTGCGCATCGATGGCCAGCCGCTGGCCGGCGGCCTGTTCGACGCGGCGGTGTTCGCCTTCCACAACGCGCGTACCCTGATGTGCCGCCAGCGCGGCCCGTACTTCTACCTGCCCAAGCTGCAGTCGATGGAAGAGGCCGCGCTGTGGGAAACCGCGCTGTCGCACATCGAAGGCATGCTCGGCCTGCCGCATGGCCAGATCAAGGTTACCGTGCTGATCGAGACGCTGCCGGCGGTGTTCGAGATGGACGAGATCCTGCATGCGCTGCGCGACCGCATCGTCGGGCTGAACTGCGGCCGCTGGGATTACATCTTTTCCTACATCAAGACCTTCCGTAAGCACGCCGACAAGGTGCTGCCCGAACGCGGCCAGGTGACCATGACCCAGCCGTTCCTGAAGGCCTATTCGGAACTGCTGATCCAGACCTGCCACCGCCGTGGCGCGCATGCGATGGGCGGCATGGCCGCGCAGATCCCGATCAACCACGATGCCGCGGCCAACGAACAGGCGATGGCACGGGTGCGTGCCGACAAGCTGCGCGAAGTCACCGCCGGCCACGACGGCACCTGGGTGGCGCACCCGGCGCTGATTCCGGTGGCGCAGGCCATCTTCGACGCACACATGCCCGGCCCCAACCAGCACGCGGTGCTGCGCCGCGATGTGCGGGTGGGCCGCGACGAGCTGATTGCCGCGCCCACCGGCACCATCACCCGCACCGGGTTCGAGGGCAACGTGGAGGTGTGTGTGCGCTACCTGGCCGCCTGGCTGGACGGCAACGGCTGCGTGCCGATCCACCACCTGATGGAAGACGCGGCCACCGCCGAGATCAGCCGCAGCCAGCTGTGGCAGTGGCTGCACATGCCCGGCCAGCATCTGGACGACGGCACTGCCATCGACCTGGCCCTGCTCGACGCCACCCTGGCCGCACTGCCGGCACGGTTGGGCGAGCGCAGCGCGCTGCCGGGCGGGGCCCGCATCGACGAGGCCATCGCGCTGCTCGGGGAGCTGAGCCGCCGCAACGAACTGACCGATTTCCTGACCCTGCCGGCCTACGACCGGATCGATTGACCTTTCCTGGAGAAACGACATGAGCAAGCTGCCGACCGCCGAACAGATCCAGCACGAATGGAACACCGACCCGCGCTGGGCCGGCATCCAGCGCAACTACAGCGCCGCCGATGTGGTGCGCCTGCGCGGCACCGTGCACGTGGAGCATTCGCTGGCCCGGCTGGGCGCGGAGAAACTGTGGAAGTACCTGCATGAAAAGGACTTCGTCAACGCACTCGGCGCGCTCACCGGCAACCAGGCCATGCAGCAGGTCAAGGCCGGCCTCAATGCCATCTACCTGTCCGGCTGGCAGGTTGCCGCCGACGCCAACCTGGCCGGCCAGATGTATCCCGACCAGTCGCTGTACCCGGCCGATTCGGTGCCGGCCGTGGTCAAGCGCATCAACAATACCCTGCTGCGTGCCGACCAGCTGCACCACGCCGAAGGCAAGGACGACATCGACTTCCTGCAGCCGATCGTAGCCGATGCCGAAGCCGGCTTCGGCGGCGTGCTCAACGCCTTCGAGCTGATGAAGGCCATGATCGAAGCCGGCGCGGCCGGCGTGCATTTCGAAGACCAGCTGGCCTCGGTGAAGAAGTGCGGGCACATGGGCGGCAAGGTGCTGGTGCCCACCCGCGAGGCCGTCGAGAAGTTGAACGCCGCGCGCCTGGCCGCCGACGTGCTGGGCGTGCCCACCCTGCTGGTGGCCCGCACCGACGCAGAAGCCGCCGACCTGCTGACCAGCGACATCGACGCCAACGACCAGCCCTTCGCCACCGGCGAGCGCACCGTGGAAGGCTTCTACAAGACCCGCAACGGCCTGGACCAGGCCATCAGCCGCGGCCTGGCCTATGCACCCTACGCCGACCTGGTCTGGTGCGAGACCGGCAAGCCGGACCTGGAGTTCGCGCGCAAGTTTGCCGAAGCCATCCATGCGAAGTACCCGGGCAAATTGCTGGCCTACAACTGCTCGCCCAGCTTCAACTGGAAGAAGAACCTGGACGACGCCACGATTGCGAAGTTCCAGAAGGAAATCGCCAGCTACGGGTACAAGTTCCAGTTCATCACCCTGGCCGGCTTCCACGCCCTTAATTACTCCATGTTCAACCTGGCCCACGGCTATGCCCGCCGCCAGATGAGCGCCTTCGTGGAACTGCAGGAAGCCGAATTCGCCGCCGCCGACCGGGGCTTTACCGCGGTCAAGCACCAGCGCGAGGTCGGCACCGGCTACTTCGACGCGGTCACCCAGGCCATCCAGCAGGGCCAGTCTTCCACCACCGCCCTGACCGGTTCGACCGAAGAGGAGCAATTCCGGGCGGCCTGACGGCCGGAATCGGCGCTGCCGCCCCCGCAGCGCGGTGGCGGCGCCCGGGTAACCCCGGCCATTGGCCGGATTCCCGGGCACCCCTCCAACCGACCAGAGCCGCCCGGCAGGGGCGGCCGTTCTTTTATATGCCCCCGCCAGATGCTACGGTCCGCAAAAGGGCACCATGCGGTACGGGATGGCCGGTCTCAGCCGGTTGCCGCGTTGGGGATGTTTGGGCCGGAGCGCCGGATAGATCCGGGCGCCGGGGCATGGAAATGGGATGAGGCGCACACTTTTAAGGGGTGCTATCCTCATTCGCTCACCGGGGAACGCTGGGAAGCGGGTGTACGGGAATGACCGGCAAGCTTGCGACGAATGTGTGCGAACGAGCGTCAGACATCGCGCAGACCGCGATGGCTGAGATCGTGCACGCCGTCCTGAGCGCAGGCGAATTCGCCCTGTTCGCCGAATTCGGCCAGCACCGCGCGTTGCGTGCCGGCGAGCACCTGTTCCTGCGCAACCAGGCCGGCAGCACCATGTATGTCATCGTCACCGGTGCCATCGAGCTGGATTTCGGCGAAGACCTGGTGGTCAAGACACTGGGCCAGCATGAATTCTTCGGCGAACTGGGCCTGCTGATCGGCGACCACCCACGCAGTGCGGACGCCCGCGCCACCACCGATTCGCTGGTGCTCGAACTGGACCACACCGATTTCCAGCGCCTGGTCGACCGTGACCCGGGCCTGGTGGCGTACTTCCTGCGCCGCACGATCATGCGCGTGGTGAGCAACGAGCAGGTGCTGATCCGCCAGCTGCGCCGCCGCAACCATGATCTCGAAACCGCGCTGGACAACCTCTACGTCACCACCCACCAGCTCACCCACACGCGCGAACTGGTGCGTACCGACGAGTTGACCGGCCTGCACAACCGCCGCGGCCTGGCGCTGTACCTGCAGGAATGCCGCAGCCACGAAGACGGTGCGCCGCAGGGCCTGCTGCTGATCGACTGCGACCACTTCAAGCAGGTCAACGACGAGCACGGCCACCAGGCCGGCGACCGCGTCCTGCAGAGCGTGGCCAACATCCTGCGCTCGGTGGCCACTGAGAACGACCGGGCCTGTCGGTTGGGCGGTGACGAATTCTGCCTGCTGCTGCGCGAAGCAGACTCCGACAGCCTGCAGCACGCGGCCGAATTCATCCTCAGCGCGGTCCACGGCCTGATGGGCCGGCCGGGCGGCCAGCCGCATGTCTGCCCGGTCAGCATCGGCGTGAGCCTGCTCGAACCGAACAGCGACTGGAGCGATTGGTACGCCCGCGCCGACAATGCGCTGTACCAGGCCAAGCGCTTGGGCGGCAACCGGTTGCACTGGTCGCGTGCCGCGACCGCCACGCCCTGACGGGGTATTCGAATGAACGGCGACAACGGAACGTCGACCCAGCTGCCGCTGCTGCGGGCGCTGCTGTTCACTGATCTGTGCGACTCGCTGGTGCTGGTCGAGCGCATCGGCGATGCCGCCGCGGCCGAGCTGTTCCAGCAGCACGACAGACTGGTGCTCGCGCTCCAGCAGCAATGGAACGGGCAGCAGATCGACCGCTCCGATGGCCTGTTCCTGCTGTTCGACCGCGCCATCGATGGGCTCGGCTTCGCCCTGGACTACCAACGGGAGCTGCACGAGCTGGGCAAGCGCCGCAATGTGCCGCTGCGCGCCCGCGCCGGTCTGCATGTGGGCGAGGTGCTGATCTGGGACAACAGCCGCGAAGCGATCCAGGCCGGTGCCAAGCCGGTGGAAGTGGAAGGCCTGGCCAAGCCGATGGCCGCGCGCCTGATGGGGTTGGCGCGTCCCGGCCAGATCCTGCTCTCGGCCGTGGCCGAATCGCTGACCCGCCGTGCCAGCAGCGAACTGGGCGAGCGTGCTGAAGCGCTTCAGTGGCGCGCGCACGGCCCGTGGCTGTTCAAAGGCATTCCCACCGCCCAGGAGGTGTTCGAGGTCGGCGAACCGGGCTTCGCGCCGCTGCGCATGCCCAAGGCGCATCCCAAGGCGCAGCGCAAACTGCCGATCTGGCGCCGGCCGGCCGCGCTGGCCGCCGAAGTTGCCCTGCTGGCGGTACTGGGTATCGGCGGCTGGATGCTGCTGCGCCCCGAGCCGGCCATCGCCTTTGCCGAGCGCGACTGGGTGGTGCTGGCCGACGTCGACAATACCAGTGGTGAGGCGTTGTTCGACGACAGCCTGCAGCGTGCCCTGCTGCTGGGTCTGGAACAGTCGCGCTACGTCAACGTGCTGTCGGACAGCATGGTCAAGCAATCGCGCGAACTGCTGCGGGTGCCCCCCGCGCGCGCGCTGGACCGCGACGTGGCCGGCGACGTCGCCTCGCGCGAGGGCGCGCGCATGGTGCTGGTGCCCAGCATTCATCGTGCCGCAGGTCAGTACGTGGTGGCCGTGGACCTGATGGACCCGGCCAGCCGCGCAGTCGTGGGTTCCTACCACGCCGACGCCCGCGCCCCTGACGACGTGTTGGCCGCCGTCGATGACGTGGTGCGGCGCCTGCGCGCAGGTCTGGGCGAAACCGTGGCCTCGCTGCAGCAGTCGATGCCACTGCCGCAGGCATCCACCGAAAACCTCCAGGCACTCAAGTCGTTCGCGCTTGCCGAACGGGCCGTGGGCGGGGCGCGCTTCGCCGAGGCAGCCAAGTTGTATGAGGCGGCACTGGATGCAGATCCGGACTTCGCCATGGCGCACATGGGCCTGGCCAGGCTGCTGGTGCGGATCGACCGCCGTGCCGACGCCCTGCCTCACCTGAAGCGGGCACTGGCCCTCAAGGATCGCCTGCCGCACCGCGAGCGCCTCTACCTCAAGGCCTGGAGCAGCGAGCTGCGCCCGGAGGGCTGGCCGCTGGAAGACTGGCGCGTGCTGGCCGAAGTCTATCCCGACTCGTTTGCAGGGCAGGCCAATACCGCCGGGTTCCTGTTGATGGACAACCGCTACGAAGAGGCGGAGCGCTACGCGCGCGCAGCGTCGGTACCGCAGGCGCCCCTGCGCGCATACGCCATCGGCTACACCGGCTGGGTCCAGCTCGCCACCAACCGGTATGACGAGGCGCTGCGCAGTTTCCAGCAGGCCGAGCAGCTGACAGACCGCAGCGCCAGCGACACCCGCGTGGACGTGCTGATCGCCCAGCGCCGTTACAAGGATGCACAAGCACTGCTGGCACAGTTGCCCACCGCGCGCGATGAGCTGCAGACCATCATGTACCAGCGCGTCCGCGTCCTGCTCGCCGCCGATCAGGACGACTGCACCGGCATGACCGAAGCGTTGGCCAGCCAGGAGCCGCCTGCCGAATCGGTCGACTTCCGTACGCATGTGCTGCTGATGCACGCGGTGGTGGACACCGCGTGCGAGCAGCGCAATCCCGCTGCACTGGCCGCTGTGTCAGGCCAGCTGCTGCCGCTGCTCAAGGACCGCAACGACCCGAACCTGTCCGACCGGGTGCTGCGCCTGTTGTCGCTGGTGTACCTGGCGCAGCGCCAAGGCGATAGCGTGCGTGCCGATACGCTGCTGCGTGACCACGCGGCGTTGATCGCCTCGATGAAGAGCCCGGTGGTGGGCAAGTGGCACGCCATCGTGCTCGCCATGCAGCAGCTCGGCCGCAACCAGCCGGCGCAGGCCGAGGCGCTGTTGCGGCCGATCCTGGACGGTACCGAACCGGTGCAGGCGCGGGTGGCACTGCGGGAGGTGCAGCGCAAGCTGGGCAATGCAGAGGCATTCCACCAGCAGAACGAATGGCTGTATGCCCACCGGGGTCGCGCGATTGCCGAACTGGCTTCCATGCAGCTGATGCAGCCGCTGAGCCTGCATGACATGCTGGCCGACGCCAGCCTGCGTTCCAACTAGGTTGGGCCGAGGCTGGCGGGGTCGTCACTCCAGCGAGTCGGCGGCCTTGCCCGCCTCGAAGCAGTGCGGCACCAGCATCGCCTGGTACGACGTGCTCAGGTACTTCTCCAGTTGGGCCTGCACCGCGCGCAGTTCTTCCACGCTGGCCAGCTGCTGGATATCGCAGCACAGTGGCTGGACCTCGGTGCTCAACCCCAACTCGGTCAGAGCCTGCTGCGCATCCTGCTGGAACAACTCACGGAAAGCGGGGTCGTCGATCAACCTGCTGACCAGCCGCGCGGCGATTTCAGGGGAAATCTTGTTCGTTTCCGGTTTGTCGTTGCTCATTGCGCTCGATCCAGTGGGTGAAGTGAGGGTTATCGGCCGGGCCGGGCGGGAATGTAGCGCCCGGCCCGGCCAACGCGCGGTGCGAAGCAGCACGCAGGTTACGTCGGCAACCGGCCACGCACCACGGAAGCCAAGGTGCCCCGGCTAGAATGTCCGGGTCCCTCCACGGTCGGCCCCGAATGAAACTGCGCCGTTGCACCATCCTGATGTTCGAGCCGCGCGAAGAGGTCAGCGTCGACTTCAACGCGATGCTTGCCGGGCGTACGGAGCTGTCCACCACGATTGCCTGGTTTGCGCTGGCCGCACACCTGGAACAGCCCGTGCCGGTGAGTGCCGCACAGCGGGAACTGCTGGGTTCGGTGGGTTCCAGTGAGTGGACCGACGCAGGCGACATCCGGGGTGCCCCGGGTGACTGGCGGGCGCTGCTCGAGGCCGGGCTGCTGATCGCCGATGACGAGCAACACGCCACGCATCGCCTCCGCGACGAAGGCATGCGCGACGGCCACTGGTGGCCGTTGGCGGCGCTGGTCCACCGGCATGCCCGCTGGAGTGGTGTGAACAGCGCCGCGCAGATGCGCGACAGCAACATGGTCACCGCCAGGGATCTGCGCCGGCAGCTGGGTGCGCCGCCGCCGGCGGTACAGATCCACCCGGGCACCTATCAGCCGCTCCCTGCCGTGGACGCCACCGACTACGACCGGATGCTGGAACGCCGCACCACCTGCCGCAACTTCGATGCAGCGCGCAGCATCGCGTGCGGACAGCTGGCGCAGCTGCTGCAGCGCACGGTGAAGGCGCAGGCGGTGGTGCAGGTGGAAGCCGATACCGCGTTTCTGAAGAAGAACGTGCCATCCGGCGGTGGGCTGCACCCTACCGAAACCTATCTGCTGGTGCAGCGCGTGGACGGACTGGCGCCGGGCCTCTACCACTATCATCCGGTACGGCATGCCCTCGTTGCACTGCCGCGCCAGTGCGGGCGTCCGTTGCACGAGGTGGCTCTGGCCATGCTGTCCGGCCAGGACTGGTTCGCCAACGCGGCCGCCCACCTTGTGCTGGTGCCGCGCTTTGCACGTACCAACTGGAAGTACCGCAACCACGCCAAGGCCTACCGCGCACTGTTGCTGGACGTGGGCCACATTTCGCAGGCCGTGTACATGGCGGCAACTGAGTGCGGCCTGGCCGCGTTTGTCACCGCGGCCATCAATGAGGTGGACACCGAAGCGGTATTTGCCCTGGATGGCGTTACCCAGAGTCCCATCGCCGTGGTGGGCATCGGTTGGCGCGGTGATACGCCGGATACCGCAGAGTTCGATCCCAATGGCGTGGTCTGGGCCCGGTCATGACGTGGCGTCGAAGTCGATCAGCACCGCGCCGTCGGCGACCTGGTCGCCGGCCTTGACCCGATAGCCCTGCACCGTGCCATCGGCCGGGGCCTGCAGGGTGTGCTCCATCTTCATCGCTTCCAGCACCAGCAGCGGGGTGCCGCGTACCACCTGCGTGCCCGGTGCCAGCAGCGTGGCCACGATGCGGCCCGGCATCGGCGCCACCAGGCTGCCGGCGTCCGCTACAGCGTGGTCGGCTTCGCTGACCGGATCATGCAGGGTGAAGCGCTGTACGCCTTCAGTGCCGAACAAGTACAGCTCGCTGCCATCGCGTACCACGCGGGCGCGGTGCAGGCGCTCTCCTACCTGCAACGCCAGCCGCTCGCCCTCCATCCGGCCCTGCACCGATACCGTGCTGCCGCCCACCTCGATGGACCACGCCTCGCCATGGCCTTCAACGGCCAGCACCTGCTGCTGGCCACGATGCTCCAGCGTCAGCCGCCGCGCGGCACGCTGGCCCAGCCGCCAGCCATCGCGCGCCTGCCACGGGGAGTGCGGGTCACGCGCATCCACCGAAGCTGCTGCGTCGGTGGCCATCGCAGCTACGGCCGCCTGCGCCCACAGGGCAGGATCGGTATCGCCCTGGTGCGGCGCCAGCGCGGCCTGCTCGCGTTCGATCAACGCGGTATCCAGCTTCGCGTTGGCGAACGAATCGGTCATCACCAGCCGGCGCAGGAACGCCGCGTTGGTGGTCACGCCGACGACTTCGCACTCGGCCAGCGCCTGCTGCATGCGGCGCAGCGCCGCATGGCGGTCCACGTCCCATACGATCAGCTTGGCAATCATCGGGTCGTAGAACGGGGTGATCGCATCGCCCTGTTCCACACCCGCATCCACACGCACGTGCGCGCTGCCAGCCGGCAGCCGCAGGTGGTGCAGGGTGCCGGTGGAGGGCAGGAAGCCCTTGTCGGCATCTTCGGCGTACAGGCGCGCTTCCAGTGCATGGCCGTTGATCTGCAGCTGTTCCTGCTGCAGCGGCAGCGGTGCGCCGCTGGCCACGCGCAGCTGCCACTCCACCAGGTCGGTGCCGGTGATGCACTCGGTGACCGGGTGCTCCACCTGCAGGCGGGTGTTCATTTCCATGAAATAGAAATCGCCATCGGGCCCGGCGATGAACTCCACCGTGCCCGCACCCACGTAGTTCACCGCACGCGCGGCATCCACCGCGGCCTTGCCCATGGCGGCGCGGCGTTCAGCGGTCATGCCCGGCGCGGGCGCTTCTTCCAGTACCTTCTGGTGGCGGCGCTGCACCGAGCAGTCGCGCTCGAACAGGTACACCACGTTGCCGTGGCTGTCGCCGAATACCTGGATTTCGATATGGCGCGGGCGCTCCACGTACTTTTCCACCAGCACGTGCGCATTGCCGAATGCGGACCGCGCCTCGCGCTGGCAGCTGGCCAGCGCCTCGGTGAAGGCCGCGCTGTCGTCCACCTTGCGCATGCCCTTGCCACCGCCGCCGGCGCTGGCCTTGATCAGCACCGGATAGCCGATGCCGTCGGCCTGTTCGCGCAGGAACGCCGGTTCCTGCGCATCGCCGTGGTAGCCCGGGGTCAGCGGCACCCCGGCCTGCGCCATCAGCGCCTTGGCCGCGCTCTTGTCGCCCATCGCGCGGATCGCCGCAGCGGAGGGGCCGATGAACACGATGCCCGCCTCGGCGCAGGCCTGGGCGAAGTCCGCGTTCTCGGACAGGAAGCCGTAACCGGGGTGGATGGCCTGTGCACCGGTGCGGCGTGCCGCGTCCAGGATCGCATCGGCGCGCAGGTAGCTTTCGCGCGCGGGCGCCGGGCCGATGCCCACGGCCTCGTCGGCCAGGCGCACATGGCGTGCGTCGCGGTCGGCGTCGGAGTACACCGCCACCGTGGCAATGCCCAGGCGCTGGCAGGTGGCGATGACGCGGCAGGCGATTTCGCCACGGTTGGCGATCAGGATCTTGGTGAACATGGAAGTCTCGTTGCGCATGCCAGGGGGCCGGATCACATCCGGAACACGCCGAAATCGGTCTTGCGGGCCGGGGCGTTGAGGCTGGCCGACAAGGCCAGGCCCAGCACGCGGCGGGTGTCGGCCGGGTCGATCACCCCGTCATCCCACAACCGCGCGCTGGCGTAGTAGGGGTGGCCCTGCTGCTCGAACTGGTCGCGGATCGGGCTCTTGAAGGTGTCTTCGTCCTGCGCCGACCACTGCCCGCCCTTGGCTTCAATGCCATCGCGCCTCACCGTGGCCAGCACGCTGGCCGCCTGCTCGCCACCCATCACGCCGATGCGCGCGTTCGGCCACATCCACAGGAAGTTGGGCGAATAGGCGCGGCCGCACATGCCGTAGTTGCCGGCGCCGAACGAACCGCCGATCACCACCGTGAACTTGGGCACCTTGGCGCAGGCCACCGCCATCACCAGCTTGGCCCCGTCCTTGGCGATGCCGCCGTGTTCGTACTTGCGGCCCACCATGAAGCCGGTGATGTTCTGCAGGAACACCAGCGGAATGCCGCGCTGGGTGCACAGCTCGATGAAGTGCGCGCCCTTGAGTGCCGATTCGGAGAACAGGATGCCGTTGTTGGCGATGATCCCCACCGGGTAGCCGTGCAGGTGCGCGAAGCCGGTCACGAGCGTGTTGCCGTAGCGCGGCTTGAATTCGTCGAAGCGCGAATCGTCCACGAGGCGCATGATGACTTCGCGCACGTCGTAGGGCTTGCGGGTGTCGGCCGGGATCACCCCGTACAGTTCCTGCGCGGCGTAGCGCGGTTCTACCGGAGCCTGCACCGCCAACGCCGGCTCGGGCTTGCGCCAGTTGAGCTGGGCAATGATCGCGCGCACCCGCGCCAGCGCCTGCAGGTCGTTGTCTGCCATGTGGTCGGCCACGCCCGAAATGCGCGTGTGCACATCGGCACCGCCCAGTTCCTCGGCGGTGACCACTTCACCCGTAGCCGCCTTCACCAGCGGCGGGCCGCCCAGGAAGATGGTGCCCTGTTCGCGCACGATCACCGTTTCATCGCTCATCGCCGGCACGTACGCACCGCCGGCGGTGCACGAGCCCATGACGCAGGCGATCTGCGGAATGCCCTGCGCCGACAGGTTGGCCTGGTTGTAGAAGATCCGGCCGAAATGGTCGCGGTCCGGGAACACCTCGTCCTGCAGCGGCAGGAACGCGCCACCGGAATCCACCAGGTAGATGCACGGCAGCCGGTTCTGTTCGGCCACTTCCTGCGCGCGCAGATGCTTCTTCACCGTCATCGGGTAATAGGTGCCGCCCTTGACCGTGGCATCGTTGGCCACGATCACGCATTCCACCCCGGAAACGCGGCCGATGCCGGCCACCACGCCCGCACTGGGAATCGGGTCGTCGTACATGCCGTGCGCGGCCAGCGGTGCGATCTCCAGGAACGCGCTGCCCGGGTCGAGCAGGGCATCGATGCGATCGCGCACCAGCAGCTTGCCGCGCGCGGTGTGTTTCTGCCGCGCAGCTTCGGTACCGCCCAGCGCGGTCTGCGCCAGGGTGGCGCGCAGGTCGTCGACCACCGCCTGCAACGCAGTGCGGTTGGCCTCGAAGGTCTCGCTGCCCGGTTGCAGCTGGGTGCTCAGTACCGTCATGGCATCGTCCTTACTTGGTGCGCTGGAACAGTTCGCGGCCGATCAGCATGCGGCGGATTTCCGAGGTGCCCGCGCCGATTTCATACAGCTTGGCATCGCGCCACAGGCGCCCGGTCGGGTATTCGTTGATGTAGCCGTTGCCGCCCAGGATCTGGATCGCCTGGCCGGTCAGCCAGGTGGCCTTCTCGGCCGAATACAGGATCGCACCGGCCGCATCCTGGCGGGTGGTGCGGCCCAGGTCGCAGGCGCGCGCCACCGCATACACATACGCGCGGCAGGCGTTGAGGCCCACGTACATGTCGGCGAGCTTGGCCTGCATCAGCTGGAACGTGCCGATCGCCTGGCCGAACTGCTTGCGCTCATGCACGTACGGCATCACCACATCCATCGCGGCCGACATCAGGCCCAGCGGGCCACCGGACAGCACCACGCGCTCGAAATCCAGCCCGGACATCAGCACGTTCACGCCACCGCCGACTGCGCCCAGCACGTTCGCTTCGGGCACTTCGCACTCCTCGAACACCAGCTCGCAGGTGTTGGAGCCACGCATGCCCAGCTTGTCCAGCTTCTGCGCGGTGGAGAAGCCCTTCATGCCCTTTTCGACCAGGAAGGCGGTGATGCCCTTGGCGCCGGCTTCGACGTCGGTCTTGGCGTACACCACCAGCACGTCGGCATCCGGGCCGTTGGTGATCCACATCTTGTTGCCGTTGAGCACGTAATGGTCGCCGCGCTTGTCCGCGCGCAGCTTCATCGACACCACGTCCGAACCGGCACCCGGTTCGCTCATGGCCAGCGCACCCACCTTCTCGCCACTGCACAGGCCGGGCAGGAAGCGCTGCTTCTGCTCCTCGGTGCCGTTCTTGCGCAGCTGGTTCACGCACAGGTTCGAGTGCGCGCCGTAGGACAGGCCGATGCCGCCCGAGGCGCGCGAAATTTCTTCCATCGCCACCACATGGGCCAGGTAGCCCATGCCGCTGCCGCCGTATTCTTCTTCCACGGTCAGGCCGAGCAGGCCCTGTTCGCCGAGCTTGCGCCACAGCGGGTGTGGGAACAGGTTTTCCTCGTCGGCCCTGGCCGCCAGCGGCGCGATCTCGGCCGAGGCAAAATGGGCCACGCTCTGGCGGAGCATGTCGATCTCTTCGCCGAGGTCGAAGTTCATGGTGGGGACGTGCATGAGGCGGCTCCGCAACGGCTGGAAGGGATCGAAGGCTCCCAGCCTAGTCCTCCCGGAGGTAAAAGTGAACACAAATTCAAAAATTGAACATAGAATCAACAAATGGCCTATAAACGCTCAGCTTTGATGGAAGAACGCCTGGCCGGAGCCCGCGAGCGGATCCTGCTGGCCACCCGCCGCCTGGTGGCCGCCGGCGGCTACCGCAATGCCCCGGTGACTGCAGTGGCGGCCGAAGCGGGCGTGTCCACCGGGCTGATCTACCGGCACTTCCCGTCCAAGGCTGAGCTGTTCGTGGAGGTGCTGACCGACGCGGTCGAACACGAGTTGCGCATCTTCGAGGCCATTGCCGCCGAACCGCTGCCCGCACCCGAGCGGCTGCGCCGGGCGATCACCGCATTCGTACGCCGCGCACTGGCTGGCCCGGGGCTGGCCTATGCCTTCATCGCCGAACCGGTGGACCCGGAGGTGGAAGCCGAGCGCATCCGCTGCCGCCGCCTGTTCGGTGACGTGTTCCGCCGCATCGTGGCCGATGGCATTGAAGCCGGCAGTTTCCCTGCGCAGGACACCGATGTGGCCGCCGCCTGCATCGTCGGCGCGTTCACCGAAGCACTGGTCGGGCCGACCGCGCCCAGCCGCGATGCACATGGCGACCAGACCGCACTGGTCGAATCCATCTGCGTTTTCTGCCTGCGTGCTGCAGGGGCCCCCCAAGTCTGATGCTGCATTGCGGTAGTGGGAGGCGGCTTGCAGAGCGCCGCACACGCTGGTCATACTCGGCCGACAAGCCGTGGTCCAACGACTACCAGCCAGGGGTAACAGAGAGTGCGGAATTACGACCTCGAGTTCCTGAAACGCTTTTCCATGGTCATTGCCTTGTTGATGGCCATCACGCTCGGATTGATCCTGTTCGCTGCGTACCTGCACACCCGCATTCCTCCTGAGGTCTCGCCCCAGGCCGCCAAGCGCACCGAACTGCGCATTGCCCCGGCCGGTGCCGTGTATGCCGGCGCCACCGGTGCTGCCGACCAGGCTGCGGCCAAGGCCGCGGCGATGGCCAAGGCCGCCTCGCAGGTGGCCTACGGTGGCACCACCGATGGCAAGGTGATCTTCGACAACCTGTGCACCGCCTGCCACACCACCGGCGTCGGCCAGGCGCCGACCCTGGACCACGCCCATTGGGATGCACGCCTGGCCCAGGGCAAGGACACCCTCTACAAGCACGCCATTGAGGGCTACACCGGCCCGGATGGCGGGATCATGCCGCCCAAAGGCGGCAACCCCGCCTTGAGCGAAGAGCAGATCCACGCCACCGTGGATTGGATGCTGGCGAACCTGAAATAACCGGCGGGGGGCGCCGCGCCCCCATGGGTGTCCCACGTGGACCCAACCCGGCGCGGCTTTGCCAAACCCGCCCAAATCCCACCGGCGACCGCTTCCCGCCACAATTCCGCATTACCCTGTGCACCCGTTTCCGGAATTGCCGTCGATGCGCCGTCGCACCCTCGCTCTTGCCCTGTCGCTGCTGCTGCCCGCCACCGCCTTCGCCCAGGCCCAGCCGCAGGCACGGCCGACCGCATCGACCCCGGCGACGTCCGCCCCCGTCACCCTCACCGCCGCGCCCGCCGACTGGCGCGCGCTCGATGGCCAGCACGTGCGCATTGCCGCCCCACTGACCCTGGCCGGCACCGACGGCCTGGCCCGCTTCGGCGAACTCACCGTTGCCTTCGATGGCCGCCTCTGGCAGCCCAGCGAAATGGCCGCCCCCGGCACCGACGCCCACGCCAGGGTGATCGCCGACAACCAGCGCCGCCGCCTGCTGCTCGATGACGGCAGCAGCGCGCGCGACCCCGGCCCGGTCGCCTACCTGCCGGCCGGCGCCACCCTGCGCACCGGCACCGTGCTGCGCAACGTCGAAGGCATCGTCCACGTGGACGCAAAGGGCACCCCGCGCCTGCAGGTCACCACCCCGTTGAAGCTGCCGGCGCTGAACCGACCGGCCGCCCCGGTGGTGCCCGGCGCGCTCAAGGTGGCTGCCTTCAACCTGGAAAACTTCTTCAACGGCGACGGCCAGGGCGGCGGTTACCCGACCCTGCGCGGCGCCCGCACCCTGGCCGAACACCAGGCCCAGACCGCCAAGCTGGTGGCCACCGTCAACGCGCTCGGCGCCGACGTGGCCGCGCTGATGGAACTGGAGAACGACGGCTACGGCCCGCATTCGGCGATCGCCGAACTGGTCACCGCGCTCAATGCCAACCTTGGCAAGGGCGCGGACTGGCGCTTCATCGACGCCGGCAAGGGCCCGGGCGAGAACCCGATCCGCGTGGGCATCATCTACCGCAGCGCGCGGGTGGCCCCGGTCGGCGCCCCCGCCGTGCTGGACACCGCCCCGTTCGGCCCGCACAGCCGGGTACCGCTGGCCCAGGCGTTCCGCGCCGGCAAGGGCGCGCCGTTCGTGGTGGTGGCCAACCACTTCAAGTCCAAGGGCTGCTCGGAAGCGGCCGGCGCCGATGCCGACCAGAACGACGGCCAGGCTTGCTGGAACGCCACCCGCGTCGAATCGGCGCGGCTGCTCAACCAGTGGCTGGGTACCGACCCGACCGGCGCCGGCACCACCGACGCGATCCTGCTGGGCGATTTCAACGCCTATGCGATGGAAGCCCCGATCCGCACCCTGCATGACGCCGGCTGGCGCGACGCCTTCGCCGTGGCCAAGGTCGAGCGTCCCTACAGCTATGTCTACAACGGCATGACCGGCCGCCTCGACCACGCCCTGCTCAGCCCGGGCATGGCCAAGCGCCTGCGCGGCGCGGCCGAATGGCATATCAATGCCGACGAAGCCGACGACATCGGCTACCGCGACCGCAACGAAGCCGGCCCGTGGCGCAGTTCCGACCACGACCCGTTGATCCTGGGTTTCGACAAGTAACGCCCCGACATCGCGCCGGTAGGTGCCGACCGTTGGTCGGCACTGCGCGTGGTCTCAGCCCCAGGCGATAAATCCGATCGCCACCACCGCCAACACCAGCCCCGCGCGGTTCCACCGCGTGGTCGGCTCGCCAAACGCAAACACCCCCACCAGCGCTCCCAACACCACCACCCCGATATTCATCCCGGCAAACACCGTGGCCGGGCTGTCCGGCATGGCCTGGTGGGCATGCACGTAGAACAGGATGTTGCCGCCGTTGAGCAGCCCCAGCAGCGCCCCCGCACCCGCGTTACGCGCGCGCAACCGGCTGCGCCCACTGAAGTGCCGCCACAGCTGCATCCCCAGCATCAACACAAAGGCGATGCTGAAACAGACCAGCAGCGCCGCCATCGACGGCGTCCCCGACAGCGCAACCTGCTTGAGCAGCACATCCACCAGGGCAAACCCCACCCACACCGCCAGCAGCCAGCGCCAGCTGCCCGCCTCATTGGCCACCGTTGGCCCACGCGGGCGCAGGCTGATGCCCAGCATCGCCACCAGCCCCAGCCCGAGGCCAAGCAGCTTGAGCGGGGTGGCACTCTGCCCAAAGAACAGGAACGCAGCCAACAACGACAGCAACAGCGACAACCGCTGCGCCACATCCGTGCGCACGATCCCGGCCACCGCCACCGTGCGGCCCAGCACCAGGAAGAGCGAAGGCAGCACCACCGCCAGCACCAGCAGCGCCGGCCACGGCGCATGGCTTGATTGCAGCGCCTCCAGCGGCGGCCGCAGCACCCCGGCCGTAAGCCCGGCGGCCACCAGGTAATTCCAGGTCACCATCTGGGCGACATCCAGCTGGCGGCGCGCGGCCAGCTTCAGCAGCACCGACACCAACACGCTGCAGACCACGCTGAAAAGCAGATAGAACATGGGGTTCCAGGCAGGCGCGGCAGTGCAGCCCGCGGGGGAGCGGTATTATGACGCCATGCACAATCCCCCTTTTCCCAATGAAAGCACCACTCTGCAGCTGGCCGGCCCGGTCGGCGCGCTGGACGTGGCGGTCGACCTGCCCAAGGCCGATGTGCCCGCGCAGCCGGTGGTGGCGGTCATCTGCCACCCGCTGTCCACGGAGGGCGGCAGCCTGCACAACAAGGTGGTGACCATGGTCGGCACCACCCTGCGCGAGCTGGGCATTGCCACCGTGCGCTTCAACTTCCGCAGCGTCGGCACGTCGGCCGGCGAATTCGACCAGGGCGTGGGCGAGCAGGACGACCTCAAGGCCGTGGTGGCCTGGGTCCGCGAACAGCGCCCCGACGCCACCCTGTGGCTGGCCGGCTTCAGCTTCGGCGCCTTCGTCTCCCTGCGCGCGGCCGCCGAACTGCAGCCGCAGGTCCTGGTCTCGATTGCTCCGCCCGCCGGGCGCTGGGACTTCGACGGCGTGCAGCCGCCGGCCAACTGGCTGGTCATCCAGGGCGAGGCCGACGAAATTGTCGATCCGCAGGCCGTCTACAACTGGCTGGACAGCCTGGGCGCCCCGCACGAGCTGGTGCGCATGCCCGAAACCAGCCACTTCTTCCACCGCAAGCTGATCGACCTGCGCGGCGCGGTGCTCCACGGCGTCAAGGGCTGGCTGCCGAACCCGGAAAGCGCCACCGCATGAGTGATACCGCACTGACCCCGTCGCAGCGCTACGCCGAAGGCGTGGCCCGGGGCGAATGGCAGAACGACCCGGCCCAGCACGCCGCCCTGGCCGAGCTGGACCGCATCCACCTGGCCCTGGTCGACAGCGCCCAGGACGGCTGGCTGGACCGCCTCTCGGCCTTCTGGAAGAAGCCGGACCCGGTCAAGGGCCTGTACTTCTGGGGCGGGGTAGGGCGCGGCAAGACCTTCCTGGTGGATCTGTTCTACGACGGGCTGCCGATCGAGCAGAAGTACCGCACCCATTTCCACCGCTTCATGCGCGGCATCCACGAGCGCCTGCGCGAGCACCAGGGCCAGAGCGACCCACTGGCCCGCATCGCCCAGGAATGGCGCGCCAAGCTGCGCGTACTGGTGCTGGACGAGTTCTTCGTCACCGACATCGGCGATGCCATGCTGCTGGCGCGCCTGCTCGAGCGCCTGTTCGCCGAAGGGGTCACCCTGGTCACCACCTCCAACACGGCGGTGGAGAACCTGTACTTGAATGGGCTGCAGCGCGACAGCTTCCTGCCTGCCATCAGCCTGCTGCAGACCTACTGCGTGGAGCTGTACGCCGAGGGCACTGAAGACTACCGGATGCGCGCGCTGACCCACTCGCCGGTCTACCAGGCCCCGCGCGACGAGCACAGCGACGCCTGGCTGGCCAGCCGCTGGGCCGCGCTGAGCGGCGGCCAGCCGCCCAAGCCGGGCAACATCGAGATCGAAGCACGCAAGATCCCGGTGCGCGCCCGTGGCAAGAGCATCGTCTGGTTCGACTTCAAGGCCCTGTGCGAAGGCCCCCGCGGCCCCTCGGACTACATCGAGATCGCCCGCGAGTTCAACACGGTGCTGTTGGGCGACATCCCGCATTTCGACCGGATGAATGAAGACGCCGCGCGCCGATTCGTGAACCTGATCGACGAGCTCTACGACCGCCACGTCAACCTGGTCTGCACCGCCACCGACGCGCCGGTAGCCCTTTATACCGGCACCCGCCTGCAGGGTGCCTTCGAGCGGACCGCCTCGCGCCTCATAGAAATGCAAAGCGCCGAATACCTCGGCACGCCCCACCGGGCGTGATCGAGGAAACCGGCTGTCACCCGGTCGCAGGGACACGCCAGGCGTGTCCACGTGGTGCCAGACCGCCCGCAATTGTTACGTCCGCGTGACGCCCATCGTTCCGTTTTTCGAACGCTTGAATCGCACGAAAAGTCGCCCCCAACCCTTGACTGCGCACTCGCTTTCTACAGGTCGCGACCGTTCGTCGGACACCCCCGACACCGAATCCTTGCGCCGCAAGGGATTGCCCTGATTCCCTACATTTGGCGTTGACGGCCCCCTACACCCCCACTATCTTGTGGCCGTCGGTCTCTTCGACCACAAGTCGAAGGGTCCAACGGGGCCAACGCCCACCGACAACCGCATGCCGTACAGGGTGCGGCGCTGGCAGCACCAGTCTCCGGGGGGAGATGACCGGTGACGCAAGGGGATCGTCCGCAGCGCCATCGCGCCGGTCGCGTCCCATGCGACACCGATGGTCCACCCTGAGCGCTGAGCGCACCGGCCCACGCCTGCCCCGCAGGTGACCCTGCACCACCCCAAATCACGCCAAGAGGAAAACGCCGTGAGCACCGAAACCAGCGCAGCCACCGACCAGGAAAGCGAATTCCTGTTGACCTCGCCGCCGACCGCGACCGCCATGAGCGTGACCAAGCGCAACGGCACGACCGAGCTGGTGGATCTGAACAAGATCGTGCGCGCGGTGCAGCGTTCGGCTGAAGGCCTGCACTCGGTCGACCCGATGCGCGTGGCCACCCGCACCATCTCCGGCCTGTACAACGGCGCCACCACCCAGGAACTGGACGAGCTGTCCATCCGCACCGCCGCCCTGCTGATCGGTGAAGAGCCCGAGTACGGCCGCCTGGCCGCGCGCCTGCTCGCCAACTACATCGCCAAGGAAGTGTCGGGGCAGGAAATCCACGCCTTCTCGCAGTCGGTCGGCCGTGGCCACGAAGTGGGCCTGATCAACGACCGCCTGCTGAACTTCGTGCAGACCAACGCGCGCAAGCTCAACGATGCCATCGACATCTCGCTGGACCTGAACTTCGATTACTTCGGCCTGCGTACCCTTTAGGACCGCTACCTGCTGCGCCTCCGCCACACCCGCAAGGGGATCGACCCCCCGCTCCAGTGCTGCCTGCGCGGCGCAGGGCCCCGGGG
>NZ_JBIDBX010000008.1:0-290464 GCF_043204395.1 Stenotrophomonas sp. NPDC047960
CCTGCGCGCGCCATCGTGCCACCCCACTTTATTTCGTAATGTATTACATACCATGTAATTACATACTATTAAAGCAGGTAGACGACCGCTCGTCGGCGAAAATAGTTATACGGGATAATATTGAATTATCCCGCGTAACCGGCGTTTCGGCCATTTCAAGTCGTCAAAACGGTACGAAACCGCCCAAGGCCGGCGATCGCTGGGTACTATGGCCCAGAGCGGAAAGGAGGCCAGCCGGGGTGCAAGCAGGCGCCGCCACCGAACTCGTTGGCCATCAAAGGACTGTGCATGCCGATCGAACGTATCGTCATCGACAATTTCAAGTCGTTTCGCCATCTGGACCTGCCGCTCAACGCCCACATGAACTTGGTGGTGGGCGATAACGAGGTCGGCAAGTCCACTCTGCTGGAGGCCATCCACGCGGTGGTCACCGGCCAGCTGCATGGGCGCAATCTCGCCTACGAGCTCACGCCCTACCTGTTCCATCAGCCGACGGTGCGGGAGTACTTCGCGGCGCTTGCAGCAGGCACGCCGGCCTCGCCGCCACGGATCTCCATCGAAGCCTATCTGGGCGGCGATGCCGCGCTGGCGTCGTTACGCGGCACCAACAACTCCCTGCGCCTAGATACTGCCGGCATCCGGCTGCTGGTCGAGCTCAACGACGACTACCGCGAGGAGTTCAACGCCTACCTGCAGCAGCACCAGGGTGCGGTCAGCCTGCCGGTGGAGTACTACACGGTGCGATGGTATTCCTTCGCCAACAATGGCGTCACCGCCCGCAGTATTCCGTTCGACTCGACCATCATCGACACGCACGGCATCAAGACCTTGTCCGGTGCCGATCGCTATATTGCCGGCATCATCGAGCAGGCACTGACGCCTGCGCAGCGCGTCTCGCTGTCGCTCAGCTTCCGACGCATGCGGCAGAGTTTCTCCGAAGAAGCCGATGTGGCGGCCATCAATGCCTACCTGACCGAGCACACCGGGGACATCAGCCACCGAGCGCTGACGGTGGGGGTGGATACATCGCCGCGCTCAACATGGGAAACCAGCCTGTCTCCGTACCTGGATGAGCTCCCCTTCACCCAGGCCGGCAAGGGGGAACAAAGCGCGGTGAAGATGAAGCTGGCCATGCACGCGGCAGGGGCGGCCCACGTGCTGCTGATCGAAGAGCCAGAGAACCATCTGTCCTTCTCCAGCATGACGCAACTGATCGACAAGATTGCGACCCTCTCCACCGCGCAGCAGGTGATCATCGCCACCCACAGCAGCTTCGTGTTGAACAAGCTGGGCGTGGACAATGTGATCCTGTTCAGCGCGCAGGGCCAGATGAAGCTGGACCAGCTGCCGAGCGATACACACGACTATTTCATGAAGCTGCCAGGCCACGACACGCTGCGGCTGATCCTGGCCAAGCAGGCAATCCTGGTGGAGGGCCCGTCTGATGAGCTGATCGTGCAGCGTGCCTACAGCGACCACCACGGCGTGGCGCCGATGGCTCGTGGCGTAGACATCATTTCGGTCAAGTCGTTGGCATTCAAGCGCTTCTTGCAGATTGCAGATCGGCTGAGAATTCAGGCCAAGGTGATAACCGACAACGATGGCGACATCGCCGTTGTGCAGGAGCGCTATGCCGAGCACATCAACGCGATCTATTACGATTCCGATGAGAGCGCCCCGTCGCTGGAAGAGCAGCTGATCAAAGCCAATTCGCTGGCCGAGCTCAATACCGTGCTGGGCAAGGCATTTGCCGATGAGGTAGCGTTGCTCAAGTACATGAAGGGCCATAAGACCGACACGGCCCTGGCGATCTTCAACAGCCCGCATTCGATCAGGTTCCCGGACTATGTCCAGCGTGCCATCACCTAACCGGGTACTGCTCTCAGCGGCCGGCTCGGGCAAGACCACCTTGCTGGTCCGGCAGGCCCTGGAACGCCCTGGGCGCCGCATCGCGATTGTGACCTACACGCTGGAGAATCTAGAAGAGATCCGGCGCTCGTTTGAGGTCCACGCTGGTGCGGTCCCCGCGCATGTCACCTTGCACAGCTGGTATGGCTTCCTACTGCGCCAGTGCATCCGCCCGTACCAGGCGGCACTGTGCCCTGAGCCTCGCATCGAGACCATCCTGTTCGTAGAAGGTGTCACCAACAACCGGGCCCCACGCACCCAGGTGGCGCGCCACTACCGGGCAGGCAACCGGATGTATTCGGACCGGGCCGCCGACTTTGCTGTGCGCTGCGATGAGCTGACCCAAGGTCAGGTCATCGCACGCCTGGCGGCCATGTACGACGAGCTCTACATCGACGAAGTTCAGGACCTGGCCGGCTTTGATTTGGATCTGGTCGAGCGGCTGTTGAAGAGCCATATCGCCGTCACGTTGGTGGGTGATACGCGGCAGGCGACGTATGCCACCAACTATGCGCAAAGGCACAGCCAGTATCGTGGACCCAATCTGGCAGCGCTGTTTCAGATCTGGGAGTCGGACGGCTTATGCCAGCTGGATCACCGCCTCATCAGTCTGCGCTGCGTCCAGGCCCTGTGCGATATGGCGGACACGCTCTATCCGCAGATGCCGCGAACCCAATCAGGCAATGGCGAGGTCACCGGGCACGATGGCATCTACCTCGTCGCTCCAGCGGATGTTGCAGCGTATATGCAGGAGTTTGCCCCCACCGTGCTCCGGCATGACCGGCGGCAAGCGTGCGACGGACTACCGGCCGTGAACTTTGGGCAGTGCAAGGGCCGCACCTACAGTCGAGTCCTCATCTTTCCGAACGGGCCATTGACGCAGTACCTGCGCACCGCAGATGCGGCGCGTATCACCGCGCCACCGAAGTACTACGTGGCTTTCACCAGGGCGCGGCAAAGCGTGGCCTTTGTGTATGCCGGCGCGTGCGCCCTGCCGGGTCATCAGCTCTATGCGCCAGCCAGCGCAGACGCATAGAGCCACGGACAGCGATCACATCTTCTTCAACGGCGCCCCGGTGGGTGGCGGTGGCACCGGGCCCGGGTCGTTGAAGCACAGCATGACCTGATCGATGCCGAATTGGTCGGCCAGCACGCGGGCGGTCACCGCGTGCACCAAGTCCAGGTCGACTGAGGGCGCAGCGACCGTGATGGTGGCAGCGATCGCACGGCCATGTTCTTTGCCGGGGACCAGGCGTAGATCGTCTACCGCCTTCACACCGGGGTCGGTAAACATCGCCGCACGGACCTGTTCCAGGTTGATCTCGTTCATGATGTCGAGGACTCCAAGGCAGTGCGATCGCCGCGGGGAGCTCGGTCGCGATGCAGCCAACGATAGAGCACCGGCAGCACCAACAAAGTCAATGCGGTGGATGAGACGATGCCGCCGATGACGACGGTGGCCAGCGGTCGCTGCACCTCCGAACCAGCACCGACATTCAAGGCCATGGGCAGGAAGCCCAGCGAGGCTACCAGGGCGGTCATCAACACCGGCCGCAGGCGTCCAAGGGCGCCGTCGCGTACCGCCTCGTCCAGCGGATCACCCTGTTCGCGCAAGCGGCGAATGAACGCGATCATGACCAGCCCATTGAGTACGGCCACGCCCGACAGTGCGATGAAGCCCACGCCGGCCGAGATCGACAGCGGAATCCCACGCAGAGCCAGTGCCAGCACACCGCCGGTCAGCGCCAGTGGCACGCCACTGAACACGATGGTCGCATCCTTGGCCGAACCGAAGGCCATGAACAGCAGAGCGAAGATCAACGCCAGTGTCACCGGAACGACCACCCCCAGGCGTTGGGTGGCCGAGATCAGCTGCTCGAAGGTGCCGCCGTAATCGATCCAGTAGCCCTCTGGAAGCGTGACATCCTGGCCGATGCGCGTGCGCAACTCGCCGACGAACCCGCCCAGGTCGCGTTCCCGCACATTGGCGGTGATCACCACACGCCGCTTGCCGTTCTCCCGATTGATCTGATTGGGCCCGCGTTCCACCTGGATCTTCGCCACTTCCCGCAGTGGCACCGTACGAGGCCCGCCATTGGCGCCGGCGGCCAGACGGCTGGACTCATCGACACTGGTGCTTGCCGGCAGCGGAATGGGCAGATCTGCCAGCACGGCCGGGTCTTGGCGCTGGGACTCGGGCAGGCGCACCACCAGGTCAAAGCGTCGGTCGCCGTCGATCAACTGGCCTGCGATACTGCCACCAATGGCCGTGGCCACCGTTTCCTGCACATCGCCCGGGTTCAGGCCATACCGTGCCAATGCCGCCGGATCTGGCGTGATGGTCAACAGCGGCAGGCCCGAGACCTGCTCGGCCTTGACGTCTTCGGCGCCAGGGACGCTGCGCATCACCCGCTCGACCCGGCTGGCCAGACGCGTCAGCTGGTCCAGATTGTCGCCGTAGACCTTGACCGCCACGTCCGAACGGACGCCGGAGATCAACTCGTTGGTGCGCATCTGGATGGGCTGGGTGAACTCGTAGTTGCTGCCCGGAATTTCCTTGGCCGCCGCCTCCAGCTCTTCCACCAGCTCGGCCTTGGGCTTGCGCGGATCGGGCCACTGGCCGCGGGGCTTGAGCATCAGGAAGGTGTCGGCCATCGACGGGGGCATCGGGTCGGTGGCCACCTCGGCGGTGCCGATCTTGGAGAAGATGTTGGCCACCTCCGGGAACTGGGCCAGGCGCTTCTCCAGCGTTTCCTGCATAGCCACCGACTGCTCCAGGCTGGTGCCGGGAATACGCATGGGCTGCAAGGTGATGTCGCCCTCATCCAGGCTCGGCACGAACTCCGAGCCCAAGCGGGTGGCCAGCACGCCACAGCCCACCACCAGCACGGCCGCGCCTGCCAGCACCACGACCCGGCGCCGCAGTGCCCAATCCAGCAGCGGCGTATAGCGGGCCCGCGACCAGCGCATGAGGCGGTTGTCGTGCTCAGCCACGCGGCCGCGCAGGAAGGTGGCGATCGCCGCCGGCACGAAGGTCAGCGACAACACCATGGCGCCGGTAAGGGCGAGCACCACCGTGATCGCCATCGGGTGGAACATTTTTCCTTCCACCCCGGACAGCGCGAAGATCGGCAGGTAGACCGCCGCGATGATGCCCAGGCCAAACAGGCTGGGACGGATCACCTCGGCGGTGGCCGAGGCGGTCAGGTCATAGCGCTCTTCATCGTTGAGCTGGCGGCCCAGCGCGTGCTGCGCCTCCCCGAACCGGCGCAGACAGTTCTCGATGATGATCACCGCCCCGTCCACGATCAGGCCGAAGTCCAGCGCACCCAGACTCATCAGGTTGCCCGATACGCCGCCACGCACCATGCCGATGATGGTGAACAGCATCGCCAGCGGAATCACCGCCGCGGTGATCAACGAGGCGCGCACATTGCCTAGCAGCAGGAACAGCACCACCACCACCAGCAGCGCGCCCTCGATCAGGTTCTTGGACACCGTGCCGATGGTGCGGTCCACCAGCGCGGTGCGGTCATAGACGGCCTTGGCATGTACACCGGCAGGCAAGCTGGCGTTGGCGGCGTCCAGCTTGGCCGCGGCCGCCTGGGAGACTTCCCGGCTGTTGGCGCCGAACAGCATGAAGGCGGTACCGACCACGACCTCATGGCCATTCTGGGTGGCCGCGCCGGTGCGAAGCTCCTTGCCTTCGCCGACGCTGGCGACGTCGCGCACCCGGATGGGCACGCCGTCACGGCGGTCCAGCACGATGTTGCCGATCGCCTCTAGATTGGCCAGCTGACCTGGCACGCGCACCAGGAACTGCTGGCCATTGCGCTCGATGTAGCCGGCGCCAATGTTCTGATTGTTGCGCATGACCGCGGCGACCACGTCGTTCAACGTGAAGCCCAGCGCCACCAGCTGGGCCGGGTCGGGGGTGATGTGGATCTGCCGCTCAAAGCCGCCGATGGTGTTGACCTCGGTGACGCCCGGCGTGGTGCGCAGCTGCGGCCGGATCACCCAGTCCTGCAGGGTGCGCAGGTCCGTGGCCGTGTACGGGGTGCCGTCGGGCTTGCGAGCGTTGGGCTCGGCCTCCACGGTGTACATGAAAATCTCGCCCAGCCCGGTGGAGATGGGGCCCATTTCCGGGTCCAACCCTTCGGGCAGCTGGGAAGAGATCTGCTGCAGGCGCTCAGCGACCTGCTGGCGGGCAAAGTACAGGTCGGTGCCGTCCTTGAACACGACAGTGACCTGGGAGAGCCCATAACGCGACAGCGAGCGGCTGTAGTCCAGCTTGGGCAGGCCGGCCATGGCCGTTTCAATGGCAAAGGTCACCCGTTGCTCGGCCTCCAGCGGCGAGTAGCCCGGGGCTTGGGTGTTGATCTGGACCTGGACGTTGGTGATGTCCGGCGTGGCGTCGATGGAAAGGTGACGGTAGCTCCACACGCCCAGCGCAACCAGCGCAGCGGTGAGCACCAGCGTCAGCCAGCGATGGCGGATGGACAGCCCAATGAGGCGTTCGAGCATGGCGGGCCTCATTCCTCTTCCACGGTGGACTTTTCGATGTCGGCCTTGATCAGGAAGCTCTGAGCCACCACCACCTGTTCACCGGCCTTGAGTCCTTCCAGTACTTCGGCGCGTTCGGCGTCGCGGCGGCCCAGCTTGACCGGCCGGGTGTGGTAGGTCTCGCCCTGCTGCACGTAGACCACGTCCTGGTCTTCAGCGGTCTGCAGCGCGGTGATCGGCACCACCAGCGCTGCCGATTGGCGATCCACAGTCACCCGCGCCTTGACCGCCGAACCGGGCCGCCACAGGCCATCGGTGTTGGCCACCGTGGCGCGCGCAATGGTGCTTTGGCTGGCGGTGGCGGTGCCGGGAAGGACGCGCTCTAAGGTGGTCTGCGCCGTGACGCCATCGCTCAAGCGGGTGACCGTCACCGGCACGCCGGCACCGATGTGCTGGACGTCGGCCCCGAAGATGTGCAGGTCCACCCACAGCGTGGACAGGTCCGCTACCTCGAACAGCGGTGCGCCCTCAGCGGCTGCCATGCCCACAGCGGCCGTACGCGCCATGACCACGCCACTGATCGGCGCGGTGACGGTGTAGGTGGTCAGGCTCAGGTTGCTCTCCACGGTGGCCAGTGCCTGGCCGGCGCGTACCTGATCGCCCACGCCGGCTCGCACGGAGCGGACCGGTCCGGGAAAGCGTGCAGTGACCTGCGCGATGCGCCCGTCAATCGGGGTCAACAGCCCTTGCACCTCATGCTCATCGGCAATCTCACCGGGGCCTGCAGGCGCGACCTGGATACCCGCCGCCTGCGCCGCTTTGGCGGCAATCTTGGTTTCCAACGGTGCCTCCTCGTGCTCACCGTGTTCTTCGCCCTCAGCGGCGGCGCCGCTCTCGGAGGCTTCGTTGGGGGCCGACGCGTTGCAGGCGGCCAGCATCAGGGCCATGCCCAGTGCGGTCCAGGAAAAGCGATTCATGGGGTCTCTCCAGTGGAAGCGGCCGCCGGCGGCGTGACAAGCGCCTGGCCGGTCAGTCGTTGAATTTCGATCAGGGCGCGCTGCGCATCGAGCGCCACGTCCAGCTGCTGCTGGGCCATGGCCGTGCATTCGGACTGCAACTGTGCCCATTCCAGGTAGCTGATCGCGCCAGCGCGATAGGCGCGCTCGGCGGCCTGCTCAGCCCGGGCCAGCTTCGGCAGCACGTCGCCTTGCAACCGTGCCACCTCGGCCTGTGCCACGGTGTAGCGGCCATGGGCCTCGACCAACGTGGAATACAGCGACAAGCCCTTGGCCTCGCGCTCGATTGCCAGCACCTCCAGTTCGGCTTCACCGGCGCGAATCTCCGGCTGTGCACGGCTGCGGCTGCCCAGCGGCATGGACAGGCTGGCCACCAGCGCGGTGTCATCGGACTCCTGCAGGCGACGCACACCCAGCTGCCAGGACAGGTCCGGCGCGGCCGCCGAACGCGCCAGCTGCAGTCGTGCCTGCGCGATCCGACGGGCGTCGGCAAACTGCGCCAGTTCCGGAGTCCGCTCCAGCTCCTCGGCCAGCGTCTGCATGGACGCGATCGCCGGCAAGACCATGGGATCGGCCGCAGCCACCTCGAAGCTGGGAGCACGTTCGCCCCACAGTGCGGCCAGATGCTGACGAGCGGCGATTCGCTGCTGCTCGGCCCGATCACGGGTCAGCTCGGCCCGCGCCAGTGCAGCTTGGGCGGTGAGCACCACCGATTCTGGTGAGGCGCCGGCCTGTAGGCGCTGCCGGGCGGCCGCCACGGTCCGCTGGCGCTGACCGACATCCATGTTCGCCAGTTTGCGTTGCCGATCGGCACCGACCACGGCCAGGTAGCGCTGCGCCGTTTCGGCGAGCAGGTCCAGTCGGCCGGTCTCCCGCTGCACGGCCAGTGCATCAATCCGGCCCTGGGCCAAGGTGCGGCGGGCGTCGAGCTTGCCGCCGCGCTCCAGCACCGAGCTCAGGCTCAGGGTCAGCTCGGCGCTGTCCAGGCCGCGAGCGGCGCCGCTGCCCAGCGCATTTTCGACCTCCGCCCCCAACGTCCACGGTGGCCGCTGTACGGCCTGGTCGCGCTCGGCAGCGAGCACGATGGCCCGCGCATCGACCAAGCGCAGCTCGGGGTGGGTTTGGGCCACGCGTGCAAACGCGTCGTCCAAGGTCATCAACTCGGCGGCCGCGGCCGCCGCCGTCGTCGCCGCGCTGCCCAACAGCAGCCATGCGGCCAAGGCCGCCAATCGCACATGCATGGAAGTACTCCGAAAGATTTCGATATCAACAAACGATCACCACCGCGCGCAGCAGCGGGTCGCTGGGCCGGCACTGCCGGCGGACATCACCCTGCGATCGGAGGCCGGAACGGCGCGACCGGATGCTCGTGCGGATAAGAGCGCGTGTTGGCTTGGATCACCGGAAAATGCCGGCCGATGTCCGCCACGGCCAGCAGGATCTCAGGCGCTGGCGCGGCCTGGCTGCAACACAGCACCAGCTGCTGAAGCCGGTGCAGGGCGGCGTCTACGCCACGCTCGGAAGCTGGCGGCGCCACTGCCGGGCCGCGGTCGGCAGTGACCAGGTGGGTTTGGGCATGCAGCTCGCCGACCAGGGCCAGCACCGGCTGTGTCACCAGGCCCACGGCCAGATGCGCCAGCAGAAGCCAGCGCAGGCCCGAGCCCTGCCGGCCAAACCTGGTCATGCAGCCGTCTTGCGCGCGTCGGCACGTGCCCGGCGGGCATCACCCAAAATCTCGAAGGCTTCCTTGATCACATACAGGCCGATCAGGGCGCCGATCACGAAATCCGGGTACGGGCTGGCCAGCCACCACACCAACAGACCGGCCAGGATCACCCCAACATTGGCGACCACATCGGCCCGCGTGAACAGCCACGTCGCTCGCAGATGCACTTCGCCGGACTTTAGCGGCGCCAGCATGCGCAGCACGGTCATATTGACCGCCAGCGACAGCAGGGCGGTGCCAATCATCCAGCCGCTGACCGGCTCGGCGCCGTACATCACGCGACGGCCGACCTCAACCAACACGCCCACACCCAGCACAAGCAGCACGCTGCCGCTGACCCACGCGGCATTGGCCTTGAATCGCGCCGTGCGCCCGATAGCGACCAGGCCAATGGCATAGGCGGTGGCATCGGACAGCATGTCCAGAGCGTCGGCCAGTAGGCCAGTGGAATGGGCAATCCAGCCGGCGATGCCGCCGATCACGGCCATCGCCGCGTTCAACGCTAGGGCGATCCAGAGGACGCGCCGCTCCTGCGCATTCTTGGCCTCGTGGTGGCAGCCGCAATCACTCATCGGAACATCTCCAGTCGCAGGGAAGCCGGGCCCGGGCGGGCCGCTGGCATGACACAGCAGGTGAGGGTAAAGTCCGTAGCTACTACGGAGTCAAGCGTACTACGAATGAAAATCAGTGAGGCTGCCGACGCCAGTGGATGCCACCTGGAGACGATCCGCTATTACGAGCGGATCGGCCTGCTGCCGCGCCCGGGGCGCTCGGGCAATGGCTACCGGGTCTATGGCCCGGCCGACATCGAGCGGCTGCGCTTCATTGCGCGCGGCCGGGACCTAGGCTTCAGCCTAGAGGAGGTCCGCAGCCTGCTGCAGCTGGCCGGCGATGAGGAGCTTTCGTGCGGGGACGTGGATCGGCTGGCACGCAGCCATCTGACCGACGTGCGGGCGCGCATGGCCGACCTGCAGCGCATGGCCAGCGAGTTGGAACGGGTGATTGCCAGTTGCCACGGTGGGCAGCGGGCGGAATGCACCATCCTGTCGACCCTGCGGCAGCCGGTCGCTGTGGAGGCCACGCGCCAGTGACCGAACTGGACCGCTACCTCGATGCGGCCACGCGCCAGAACACGGTGCGCAGCTATGCGTCGGCGCTGCGGCACTTTGAAGTCGAGTGGCAAGGCCACCTCCCAGCGACACCTGACAGCGTGGCCCGATACCTGGCCGCGTATGCGCAGACCCTGGCCACCAGCACCCTTCGCCAACGCCTGGCGGCCATCGCCTCTTGGCACCGCGACCACGGATTTGTCGATCCCACCCGGTCGCCGCTGGTGCGCAAGGTGCTCAAAGGCATCCAGACCCTGCACCCCGGGCAGGTCAAGCAAGCCGCGCCGCTTCAGATTCGGCGGCTGGTCGAGCTCGACGACTGGCTGGCCGCTGCGATCGCGGCGGCACGCGCGCGGGGCGACGGAGCGGCAGCGCTGCGCCACCAACGGGACCGAGCGCTGGTGCTGCTCGGATTCTGGCGTGGCTTTCGCGGCGATGAACTGCTGCGTCTGGACGTGGCCCATCTCACGCTGGTGCCGGGACAGGGGATGACCTGTTTCCTGCCGCGCAGCAAGGGCGATCGCCGAGCGGCCGGCGTTACCTACAAGGTGCCGGCGTTGTCGCGGCTGTGCCCGGTGGAGGCGACCCAGGTGTGGCTGCAGGCGGCCGACCTGCAGGAAGGACCGGTATTTCGGGCGGTCAACCAATGGGGCCAGGTGAGCGCCGAAGGCCTCCATCCCAATAGCTTGGTGCGCCTGCTACGCGAGTTGCTGACCAGTGCCGGCTTTGCCGATGCGGGGCTCCACAGCAGCCATTCGTTGCGCCGCGGCTTTGCCAGTTGGGCCAACGACCAAGGCTGGGACATGAAGGCGTTGATGGAGTACGTGGGCTGGCGCGATGTGCAGTCGGCCATGCGCTACCTGGATGGGCGTGACCCGTTTGCCCGGGACCGCATTGAAGCGAGCCTACCCAGTCCAACCGCGCCGGTACCGGCGATGGCACTGCCGGCACCCGAGGGCAAATCTGCGCTGCAGCTCCGTCTGCGCATGGTGCTGACCCCGTTTGCCCGCGCGGGCCGCGGCGCGGCCAAGGCCCGGGGCCGGATTGAAGAGATCTGCTTGGCTCCGTTCCAGGCAGTGCGTCTGAACACCGCCAGCAGCGAGTACCGGTTAACTGTTCCCACCGATCCCGATCGGGATCTGGATGAAATCCTGGCCACGTTGCTCGATGACATGCACCGCATGGCCGATACGCACCAGTGTTTCCTGGAAGCGTCTCTCAATACAGACGACGGCCGGCACTGGGATTGATCCCCTCATAACCTCCGGATCCAATGGCTACCCTTCACGAGACCGCCTACCCGCGACTGAAGCCTGATCCCACCGCCAAGGAACTGGAGGAGATCTCTACCCCCACCGCCGCTGAGATTGCATTCGCCAAGCAGCTGACCACCCAGCCGGGTCCGCAACTGGCGGTACTGATCCATCTCAAGCTCTTCCAGCGCTTGGGTTACCTCACAGTGTTGGCCGAAGTGCCCGAGCGGATCCGGAAGCACATCGCCAAGGCCGCCCGACTCGGGCGCGTATTGGACACCGACCAGCTCGAACGCTATGACGCCTCCGGCAGCCAGCGCCGGCATATGCCGCAGCTGCGGCAGTTCATTGGGGTGCGTCCCTTGGACAAAGCTGGGTTGTCTTGGCTGGACACAGTGGCCACCGGAGCAGCCCAGACCAAGCACACTATCCCGGACATCGTGAACGTCCTGCTCGAAGAGCTGGTGCACCACCGCTACGAACTGCCAGGCTTCCGCACCTTGGAGCTGGCCGCCATTGGCGCACGCGAGCGGGTCAATTTGGGGTACTACCGCAGCATCAGCCACGCACTGACGCCTGCCACACGCACGCTCATTGACGAATTGCTGCGCGCACCGGAAGGCTCCAGATTTACTGGCTGGCAATCGCTCAAGCGCGAGCCTGGCCGGCCGACCAACAAGGAAGTTCGTTTTTATCTGCAGCACATCCGCATGCTGCAGCAGTTGGCTGACCAACTGCCTCCCATCGATGTGCCGGTGCCCAAGCTCAAGCAATTCCGTGCAATGGCTCGGGCCTATGACGCCAGCGAACTGGCCGAATTGGCTGAGGACAAGCGCTATGCGCTGGCCACCATCTTCATTCGCTCCCAGCACGCCAAGACGCTGGATGATGCAGCCGAGTTGTTCATCAAGCAGGTGCGCGGGCTGGAGAACACGGCCCAGCAGAAGCTGCTGGCTTACCAGCTCGAACATGCCAAGCGGGCCGACTTCCTCATCGGCCAGCTCAAGGAGATCCTGCAGGCCTATCAGCTCGACGGCAGCGATAGTCAGCGCGTGGATGCCATCGACAACAGCCTGGAAGCGGAAGTGTCGACCTTGCTGGCCGAATGCGAAGAACATATGGCCTACGCCGGGAAGAATTACCTGCCTTTCATGCTGCAGCCCTATGGCGCGGTCAGGCCGCTGCTGTTCAATGGGCTTGAGCTGATGAACTTGCGGGCGACCAGCCACGATGCCGGCATGGAGCCGTTGATCGCAGCCGTGCTCTCGCTGCGCAACCAGCGCCGTGAGCTGATCGAGGTCGCTTCCCTCGGTTTGGACCCGGAAAAGGACTTCGACTGGATGTCCAAGCTCTGGCGTCAGCACGTGTTCGGCAAGCGGGCCAGCGCGGCCGGCGCCGGCTGGATGCACCGGAAGTATTTTGAGGTGGCCGTGCTGGTGCAGGTCAAAGACGAGCTGAAATCCGGAGATCTCTTCATTCCCAGCAGCGAACGGTTTGACGACTACCGCGAGCAGCTGGTCGATGAAGCCACCTTGGCCCAGGAACTGGAAGCCTATGGTCAGGTGTCAGGCCTGCCCACCGACGCCGAGTCTTTCGTGGCGGGGTTGCGTGCACAATTGACCGCCTTGGCCGATGAGGTTGACGCGCGTTTCCCGGAAAACGCGCATGCGGACATCCTAGATGGGCGCCTGGTGCTGCGGAAGGGGCAACGGGCCGAAGTCTCCAGCGCGATTACCGCCGTGGATCGCCTCATCGCCGAACGGCTCCCAGAGTCCAGCATCGTAGATGTCCTGATCGATGCCAGCCAATGGCTGGATCTGCACCGTTTCTTCCGCCCGATCGCCGGTACCGAGAGCCAAGTCGAAGATCTGCCCCGACGTGTGATCACCACGCTATTTTGCTATGGCTGCAACCTGGGGCCGACGCAGACGGCGCGGTCGATCAAGGGTTTCAGTCGGCGCCAGGTCGCTTGGCTCAACCTCAAATACGTGACCGAGGATGTGCTTGAGAAGGCCATCGTGGAGGTCATCAATACCTACAACAAATTCGACTTGCCGGGCTATTGGGGCAGCGGGAAGAGCGCCTCAGCAGATGGCACCAAATGGAGCGTCTACGAGGACAACCTGTTGTCGGAGTACCACATCCGTTACGGCGGTTACGGTGGCATCGGCTACTACCACGTATCCGACAAATACGTGGCGTTGTTCAGTCACTTCATTCCCTGTGGCGTGCACGAGGGCATCTACATCCTCGACGGCCTGCTGGCCAACACGTCCGACATCCAGCCTGAGATCGTCCATGGCGACACGCAGGCCCAAAGCTACCCGGTCTTCGGTCTGGCCCACATGCTGGGCATCCAGCTGATGCCCAGGATACGAAACATCAAGGATCTGACATTCTTCCGGCCCGAACCTGGCAGGGCCTATAAGAACATCCAGGCATTGTTCGGAGACAGCATCGACTGGCAACTGATCGCCACCCATCTCCACGACATGCTGCGGGTGGTGATCTCGATCCGATTGGGCAAGATCACCGCGTCCTCGATCCTGCGCCGGCTGGGCACCTATAGTCGGAAGAACAAGCTGTACTTCGCCTTCCGGGAACTTGGCAAGGCCGTCAGAACGCTGTTCTTGCTGCGCTACATTGATGACAACGAGATCTGCAAAACGATCCATGCTGCGACCAACAAGAGCGAGGAGTACAACGGCTTCGTGAAGTGGGTCTTCTTTGGCAGCCAGGGGATCATTGCTGAGAACGTCCAACACGAGCAGCGCAAGATCATCAAGTACAGCCAGCTGGTCGCCAACATGATCATCCTCCACAACGTGGAGGGCATGAGCCGCACCTTGGCTGAGATGCGGAAGGAGGGGATTGAACTGACGCCCGAGATCCTGGCCGGCCTGTCGCCGTATCGGACCAGCCACATCAATCGCTTCGGCGACTACCATCTCGACCTTGATAGGGAAGTGGCGCCGCTGAGCTATACAGCGAAAGTCCTTGAACAGGCCCCATAGACGGGGAGATCCGCTATCGGGACAAGGAAATTATGATTTTGTTTCAATCGCTTAGGCGGTTTTTTGCCCTGTACGTAACGATTCCCTGCCGACCCTCTACTACTGTCGATTCCGACCACCTGCTTCACGGTGCCGGCCCAGTGCGGATACTGGCGCCGCAGTGCCGGCACGACGATATTCTTGACCGCGTAGTTTATTTTCAACCCTGCCTTGGCCGCTGGCGTGGCTTGCCGGTTACCGACCCAGATACCCATGACGCGGTCACCGTCGTAGGAGGTAATCTTGCCGCCCTCCTTCTTGATGATGGTGGCGGCGCAATGCAGGAACGCTTTGTAGATCTCCGCGCTCAGCCACCAATGCTCGGCATCGACCATCTTGGTGGAGCCTTTAAGGTCTGCGTACAGGACCGTGGCGCGATCAAACTCGACTGCGTCGTTGCCGAGCCGCAGATCCTCAGGATCGGGCACGACCTGGCCCTGTCGGGTTGACCATTCGTTTTGCGTGATCGCTTCCACTGCTGCCGTCATCTCTTCCAGCACTGTCATGGTCAGTCTCTCGGTCCAGCGGCGAGAATCCGGGCGCGGATCTGCTCGCACGCCGGTGCCAGCAAGGCACGGGCATCGGCACCAGGTTTGTATCGGTAAGGAACGGTAGTCAGCCCCGCCAGATCGCTCGGCAGCTTCAGCTTGTCTTCGCGCGGCTCCATCAGGAAGGCGCGCCGACGTCCCAGAAACCCAATGAACATGCCCAGCTCAAAGACGACGTTGTCGCGCATGACCGGCCACTCGTCACCGCGGCTGATCACCATGTCGTCGGCATGCGCCACGGCAATTGCAAAGTCCGCCTGCTCCAGCTGGGCCTCCAGCTCATCAAGGGTGTAGTTGGCCGCGCGGAAAACGCCGTGGTCCCAGACCACCGTCAGGAAGGGATCGTGCTCGAAATGCTGCACCAGCAGGCGGGTGACCGGCAGCGCCTCCACCGAGGACATCACGAAGACCCGGACCCGTTCGCGGGGGGCCGTAATCATTCGGTTACGCTCCTTCAGCCGGCGCGACAGAGCAGCTGCCAAGCGCCGCCAGATCAATGGGTGTGCATCGGCAGCGCGACTGAAATCGCTTTCAGGCACCTTCAACACCACTGTGGGCTCGGTGGCGGTAATGGTGGCCGCACGCAACTGGGTCGGCTCGATGGCTGCCATCTCCCCCACGTGTTCCCCGACTCGGCGGGTATTGACCACCTTGCCATTGACGATCACGTCCACCGCACCGGCAACGATGAAAAACACGTCGGTTTCGGCATCTTCTTGCGTGATGAAGGACGCGCCAGCCGCGACTTCCAGCAGTTCCCCGGCCTCAGCCAGCTGCGTGGCAGCAGCCTCCAGCCCCGCCAGGGTGCGGAACTCGGCCAAGGCCGCCACCAGTCGCCTGCCGCCGTCGGCAGAAAGTCGCTCGATAATGCTCGCCCCCATACCTTCCCTCCCTTGAAAGTGTGAACTGGCTCCCAATATACGACAAATGAACCAGCCGAAAACCGGTTGGTGCCCGGCCCGAGAGCGACGCGACCCGCTCCGGCTCGGTCTCCATTTGGCCGCAGGGAGCAGGACGATGGGACATAGCTGGAAGGAAGACCGCACCAAGAAGCGCCTTACCACGCGTTACGAGGAAGTCCGTAAGGTCGATATTCGTGACTACACGCGCGAGACCTCGTTGGACAATATCGCGGTCAACCGCGCCTATCGGGTTAACGGCGCGCATGTCTACATCGACATCGTCAATCTGCAGGACATGCTCAACTGCACCAATGTTGAAGGGGAAACGTGCCACAAGCGCGCTCTCCGCTTCCTGAATCAGCATTACCGCGCCGTCCACCGCCTCCTGGTCGAGAGTGAGACGGTCCGCGTGGATTTCCACAACCAACGGTTGCATGCGGTGGTCACCAAGCCCTATGGCGATGCCGATGAGCGCGCACGGATCGAGCGCGCGGTGGCCATTGCCCAGCTGACCATCGACGTTCTGGCCGAAACGGGCGATACGGATGAGCACATCCCTAATGCACAGGTCCGTGTGGGTATCGACAGCGGGCTGGCACTGGCCGTCAACAACGGTCGCCGCGCCAGCCGCGAGCCGCTCTTCCTGGGCTCCCCGGCAAATCAGGCCGCCAAGTGCGCCGGCCATGGCGTGGCGGAGGGCATTTACCTCACCCATGGTGCACGGGCGCTGCTCGAGCTGCCGGCGCTGAGCGGCGACAAAGACCGCACCACGCCGCTGACCCAGGATCAGGTGGCGGCCTGCGTTGAGGCGGCAGGCTTGGGCGTTTCCAAGACGCGGATCATAGAGCTCTGGAAGGAGGAGCAGGAGGACCTGCCCATTGGCGAATTCGAATTCAGCCGCCCTACCCCGCCGATTTCCGATCTGGACTTCAGCCTGCTTAGCGCTGCCAAGTCCAAGCGCTTCGAGGGTGTGTCGCTGTATGCAGACATCGACGGCTTCACCAACTTCGTAGATAAGCATCTGGATGAGGATCCGCAGCATCTGGTACGCGCTCTCCACGTGCTGCGGTCAGAGCTGGATGCGGTAGTGCACTTGGACTTTGCCGGGCGGCGCATTCGCTTTATCGGCGATTGCCTGCAAGGCGTGCTGCTGGAAGGTACCTCAAAGGAGACCGACACCGAAGCGACGGTGAGTACAGCTGTACAGTGCGCAGGCGCACTTCGCAGCAGCTTCGCCGTGGCCATTGACTACTTGAACTCCGAGGGTTCGATCACCGAGGAGCTGGGTCTGGCCATCGGCTTTGAGCTTGGGCCGCTGGCACTGTCCCGGCTGGGAATGAAGGGCAGTTTGGTGCGCTGCGCAACCGGCAGGGCGGTGCTGGCCTCGGAGGCCGAACAGCGGCAGTGCGATGGCGTGCAGACCGCGATCGGTGAGAAGGCCTACAACGCCGGTACCGACGCAGTTCGTCGAGTGTTCGCATCTGACCGAAAGGTGGCCAACCTCGATTACGCGGCAGCGGTGGAAGAACTGGCCGCGTCGGGTGACCCAGTGGCCAAGGCGGTGTTGGCGGCCCATTACGCAGAGGCGGCCCCCGCGGTGGTTCCCGGCCTTGAACAGCCGATCCGCCCGCACTCAGATATCCACTGATGGCGTTGGCCTTCGAATTGCTGCAAGGCGTGGCATCGGACTACGGTGCCACGCTGCATCGCGCCGCAGGCGGAGGGAGGGCTGAGATCTCGGTCACTCGTCCAGGCGGGGCTGTGCATGTTTTCACCCTGGCGATCTCCATCGCCGGGGAGCACGTGTCTGCTAAGGAAGTCCCAGGACACCACCAACTTCCGCAATTCTGCCCTGACAGACACATCAACCCCAACCAAAGCTTCTGCCTGGGATGGGGTGACGGTAAGCCGGGGCACATTATCGACGAAGCGGCAGCCAGACAGTGGTGGTCGACGGTGTATCGATTCTTGGCCCATCAAATCAGCGCGAATGTACGCAGGGTCTTCCCAGGTGCAGAAAACGGCCGCGCCCATGGCGACGCGGCCAAGCATCAAGCTATCGCGGAGCAGGCGGCCGAATGCCTGGGCCCAGAATTCAAGGCGGCGGCGCAAGCCGGTCTGTTCGAAGTCCTGCAAGATGTGCGGCCGGGAAAGCGTCGACTGGAGCTGTGGCGTGGCGATCAACTGATTGCGCGCGTTTCACTTCGCAGCAATTCCCTGATTTCCGGAAAGCTGGCCTGCCCCTGCGGTTGCCGACCGAAGCGCACGACAGCGGAATGCGCGGACCACGCCGAAGCTCTGGCGACCTATGTCCTGGAGCGGCACCGCTGCGCGCTAGCCGACAGGGCCTTCCTTGATCAATGCGCGGCAGCGGGAATGGCTTGCTGCGGGACCTTGGAGACATGCGGTCTTCGCAACGCCATCCGGCGCAAGCAAGTCGGATGCACGAAGAAAGAGAACCCTCAACATGCAAGAAGTTCGAGATACTGGCGACCGCCAGCCAAATCAAAGCGACCGCGTTAACGCTGCATGGCAGCAGCTTCAACTCGTTCTTGGCTTCTTCTCGCGAGTGGACACGAAGCTATCGGTGGGTCTGGGCATCAACCTGGGCATGCTGGCGATGCTCTCCACCCGAATCCCCAAGCCAGAAGATCTCACCCTGCTTGTTTCAGTCGTTGGCGTGCTGTTCCTGACGCCCCTCACTTTGAGCTTCTGGAACCTGTGGTTGGGCTATTTTCCCGATCTTCGCGGCGGATCCAATTCGCTGATCTTCTTTAGTCGAATCGAAAAAATGACCGAGTCTGAGTTCCTGCGCGCGTGTGAAACCAGAACGCTGGATGGGTTTGAGCGCGACGTGTTGGGCCAATGCTGGAGGAATTCCAAGATCCTGGTCGCTAAGTTCAAGTGCTTGAAGAGGTCTTACCTCGCTACCGCCCTGACCATTGCACCTTGGATGGCGCTCATTACCCTGCTGCCACCGCCTGTAAAGTAGCAGCACGCTATCGATCCGGTAAAGTCGGCACCATGGCACCTTGATTGAATGAATCCCCCTCGAATCAGGTGGGGGCGTCACCCCTTGGCAGCCATTGCATTTGGCTTTCGGGAAACAAGAGGGCCGACGGTCGCCAGCGTCTTTCCCTCATACAGTCCTCATCCATCGCCATTGCACCCCATCGAGCCACCAGCTCGACAGTACGTCCATGGAACGACTGCCTCACCGGATCGAGGGAAGCGGCGTGCGTGATGTCGCCCTCGCCGGCATACGTCCCAGCGGCGGCAATCCATCTCGCAGATGTCCGACTTCGGCCAGAAGTGGGCATCTACCCTACCCCCGATAACGAATCCTAATCATGAAGCTGGATGCCTCCTCCCGCGTTTGGCGGAGGACAACTTCCGGCCCAAAGCACCTCACAACCCGGCGTCCGAGTCTTCTGCTCGACTGCGTCTTCTACGCCGCCCTCTACTCCGCGATTCCCAGTGCATCATGCTTTCTGATTTGATCTTCCGGCTAAGCACCGGCTCTGGATGCCCTATCCATGGGGGGGGGCGCTCCTCAAGGGAGATCGCTTTTCGGAACGTTGCAGGAGTCGAACGCTACCGGGGTGTCTCCTAGCTCCTCACAAGCGGTCGCTAATGACACGAGGAACTCAACCGCAAGCTTTCAAGCTTTGAAAGCCCAACCGGCGCAATTTCGCATTCCCAACCATGCGATTTGAAAGTGCTTCCACGCCTAATTGCCCCCAATTAAGTGCATTGCAATCAATATGTTAGCCATATTGCAGGGGGTTGCGCGCACGAGTAGAGTTGTTGTCAGTGCGCGACCTTGCGCGGCCAGACCACGACTGAGTACGGCAGATGTCCGAAGACTCGCTCGAAACGAAGTACCTGCGCACCTTCGGCGCTGTTCTGTCTGCGGCCCAGACCGCAAGGATCCTTGGCTACAAGAGCACTGCGTCGTTGGCCAAGGCGCGCGCACGCGGGTCGCTGCCCTTCCAAATGTTCCTGCTGCCCAAGCGCCGCGGCTGGTTTGCCGACACTGTCGATGTTGCCGCCTTCGTGGATTCTGCGAAGGCATCGTCCGGCGGCTAGCCGCATTTCCCAACCCACCAGGAAGCCCTGAGCATGAGCTGAAACCGCCCTCTCTGACCCCTGGAAATGACAATGCCCCCGCGTCAACGAGGGCATTAGCCTCTCGAAAGAGCGAGAGGTAGGAAGTACTAAACACCAACAGGTTTAGGCTCCTTCATTTCTTCCGCGAAGTCAAGCCGCCAGTGATGGTCGGCCAGACAGGTGTTGCCTTTACATGGGCCGGCATATGCCGACCCGAGTGAAGGTTGCGCCCTGGCCCGCCCCGTCCCTCGCGGTGTGGTGCCACCGTGCACCTAATCCGGAGAAAACCATGCTTTCAGGAGCTGCCTGCCCGGTAATGTTCGACACTGCTCGGGTCAATCACCCCAACCTGCGCCCCACCGAAACTTCTTATGCCGCTTGGCCTGTACGCCGAAGCCGGCTAGTCGCCACTCTGCGCGGCATCACCCGCCACTACCCCGTGATGACTGCCGCGAACAGTCACCATGACTGGCTAGCTGGGTACGCGGCTCGCTTCTTTCAGTTTCGGTGCCATGCCCTTGCCGCTCCTCCGGTCACCGCCTCCCCTGCCGGCCACCGGCTAGGGATTCAATGGGAGAGGCGTCATGGCTAGTCTTCCCCACCCTTCAGTCACCTCATCAGACACCCCGCCCGCGTCTAGCAAGGAGGCGTACACCGCTCGCCCACTCACGCCCTCTGAATCCACCAGACTGGACGCCTACTACTACCAGTCACCAAGGAATAACCAACGCCTGGTTGCTGTCGTGGAACCATGCCGCTTGGCCTTGGCGCTGGATCTGGAGTTTGATCCAAGCGTGGCAACCTACGTTGAGCGCCCTAGAACATTACTGGTGCGTGGCCGAGATGTTGAGCTCTGCTTCTGGATCTCCAGGAAGTGTGGCACCGAAAGCTTCATCGTATTCCGCAGACAGGCCGCCGCCACTGTTCCGGCGCTCCGCGCCGAACAGCAGTTTTGCGCCGAACTGATGGAAGCTTCACAGCGTGCGGGTTTGGACCTTGCAATCCGGAAGTTGCAGTCCATTCTTGCAGCACGGGTGGCCAATGCCACGCGACTTGAGCTGCTTCCTTATGTGCAGGCAGCTAGACGGTCGCGAGGAATCAGTGTCTTCATTGACGCAGTGATGACCCACATGAGAAGGCACCCCGTCAGCTCTTTCCATGCAATCGAAACGAGCCTGCGCCCGACGTTCGATTGGCGGGATATTCGCAGTGCGACCTGTCTTCTGGTACATCGCGGGGACCTGGCGATCAACTTCAATGAGAGGCTTCGGACCTCGTCGTCAGTTACGCTGGGAGCAAACCCATGAGCGGGGTGAGTCGCGAGGAGCTACTGTCCTGGGATCTGCTTAGTCCTCAAGGGCTGACCTCAAACCAACTCAAGTCCTACCAGGCTCGCGTTGACGCAGTTCATGCCGTCGTCGCAGGCTCCTCGATCGCTGCGGTCGCGAAGCGTCACGGGCTGAACGCCAAGACGCTTGCATTGACGCTGCGAAACACACAGCAGACGTCCCCAGATGGGCGGCCGTGGGGTTGGCGCGCCTGCCTGCCATACAGAGTAAGAAATTCCAGCCAACGCCTTGCCGCAGAATTTCCAGCCGCTGCGGGACCGGGAGCATTCAATTCGTTCCTGAGAAAGCTCCCGGAATTCGAAGAAATGCTCATAGGCTACGCCGGCCCACTGCCTTCGAGAAATGAGCGCAGCCCCAAGTTTGATCGATTCTTCAAACTACTGAAGAAGACTGTGCAGAAGTCGGTTCCGGCAGATCGCTATCCAGCTAACGACAAATCATGTGCGAGGAGAAGCGTCCTGCAGTACCTAAAAAGACTGCGTCAAGGCTCTCCGTTTGTAGATGATGGCTTCGAGATAGAGGACGCAACCCTAGCCAGCCAGCTGAACGAAGTGTTTGCGCTACAGATGGGTGACTGGGTGCAGTTCGATGGACACTCTTTGGACACGAATTTCAATGTTGAAGGCGAGGACGCGGATGGGAACCCGTTCTTCCAAACGATCACGAAGACGTGGTTGATAGTCGGCTACTTCGCGCTGATGCGGCTCTGCTCTAGCTGGTGGCTCTCCTTCTCCACCAACTACAACGGAACCGAATTCAACGCGGCATGCGCAGAAAGCTTGCGAGAAAGGTCCGTTCGTGACCTCGTTGTGCCCTCAATGAACTATGAGCCAGGGGCGTGCATCGGATCCTTGTCCGTCATTGGATTTGTGGCAACGGGAGCAATTACGAGTGTCGACAATGCGATGGCTCACAAATTGAAGGTCAATAGGTTGCGAATGGCGTCGGAGCTGATGGGTGTCATTCATCTTGGGCATAGCCATGTTCCTGAAACGCGTGGTCACCTCGAAGCGTGGAACAAGCGGATGGAAGAAGCGGTGGTCCGAAAGCTGCCAGGCGGGTTCCGGCCGGCGGGCGAGCTGTCCGATGCGACCAAAACGAATGGCTACAAATTCGAGAACTTCCCAATGCAGCCCACGGCACTCGAAGATCTCATGGATGTCACGATCGCGGCTTCTAACATATCGCCGATCAACACGCTCCAGAACCGCACGCCAGTCGAGGCGCTTCAGTCTTTTGCAGCGTCTGGCGGATGGCTGTTTGCCACCAAGGATCACGAGGATCGGGCTCGGTCACTTTCGAAGCACAACTTCTCCGTAACCATTCGTGGAGATCGACGTAAGAGGCGTCAGCCCTATGCGCGCTTTGGGCACGCGAAGTATCGAGCCGCATCAATGAAGAACAGGTGGGACTTGTTAGGCCAGAAATTCGCGGCAGAGGTCGACATCCACGATGGAAGGTTCTTGCATCTATACACCGCGTCAGGAGAGCTGTTCGTAGTCCTGAGGGCGCTCCGCCCTTGGGGTCGCTCACCGCATAGCCTTGCGCTTAGGCGGTTAATCCAACGCCGAAGCCGAACGGATGGCTTCGAGATCAGTGGTGCAGAAGATGCGGTCATCGCGTACAGGGAGCATGTAAGAAGGAACTTCAGCTCAGAGCACGGCGCTGCGCTTGCAGCAACGCGACACCGGCGTGACCTAGATGCGGCATCTGAGGCTTCACCGGTGGCTAAGGAAACGACACTGCCTTTGGCCGAGACCGGCCAACAGCGAGCACCTGCTGAGGACTTGTTCGTACCCATTACCGGCCGGGTCAACTTGGGCAGGAAGGGGCCGAAGCAATGACAACGTTCAACTACAAAGGAGAGCCCATCATCCCGACCCGCGGCATGGAAGATGCTCTGACCAAGATCATCTCCGCACTTGAGGTTGACTACCGCGGTATCGGGTTTCATTCGCTGACCCGGTTCGGAAAAAGTACCCTCGCGCAGTTCATCTGCGCAAACACTGAATGGACAGAATGCAAATACGTGGCCAAGCAGGCAAACCTCCGGGTGCTTGGTCCTGGAGAGTCCGCATTCCTGGACTGGTTCATTTCACAGCTCGGCTCACAAGTGATCTCCCACCAGGCTGCTGACCGAAAGATCGAGAGGATCGTTAATACCGTTGATCTGATGCTCAGGTCTGCAGGCGGCGGATCGCTATTCTTCATCGCCGATGATGCAAACTTGCTGGAGCAAGCCGCCTTTCAACATTTCATTACAATCGATAACGCGCTGGAGAAGAAGGGCATTTCGCTCTTTGTCATCTTCCTGTTTCAGGACAATCACACTTCCAGCCGGCGCGAAGAGATCAATAGAACCACGGTCACACCTCAGGTCCGTGGGCGCTTCTTGACCCGCTACCATCGCCTGCATGGAATTCGAGGGGCCCTGGACGTTGAGACGTTCTTGGAGCGCTTCGAGGACGAGGTAGAGGCTAGCGCCGGAGCCGGCGTTACCTTGCCCAGGAGCCTTGCGCCAGAGCTCTACGACGGGGAGTTCCGTTTACGGCATTTCAGTGAGCAGATCTGGAATGCCGGTTGCAGCTGTCGCGCCGCAGCCGGGCACTCCAGTCAAGATGAGTGGCCTCTCAAGGCTATGCGCCTCATTGCGTACTACTTGGCGACCAGGGTCATCTGCAAAATTGGCTTCAAGGAGGTCACGTCTAGTGACATTGAAATGTCGGTCGCCTTCTCGGATCTTGCTGCCTTTGATGGCGAATCGGGAGCGCTGACTTTCACAGCAGATGGAGGCATCAATGGATAGCGACAGTGAGGTCAGAACTGTAGCCCACCTACCGCCAGCGTGGAGTGCCGGCATTTCCCCGTTCGGATTCGTTGTTCAGACGCTGAGATTCAATAGCCTTTACTGCAGTGATGGTCATGGTGCGTTCGGCATTCGCCCAAGGTACACCGAGGATTTGTGTCGTCAGCTCTGTCTCTCTGCAAAGGCCAGAACTTCGATTGCGGCAAGAATTCCTGCTGCGTCTATCCTCGCGCCACTGTGGCAGCCAACTGCTTGGCAAGCATTCGGCGGTTCTGCGACGCACTGGCGTCCATACCTGTCGGGGTGTACTGAGTGCATGAAAACTGGGTATCACTCGATGTTGTTCCAGATGCCTTGGGTCAACCGGTGTCCGTGGCACTCGCAACCCCTCTCATCTCAGTGCGACCATTGCTCGAGACCGCTATGGCATGGCTTTCGCTCCGATGCCCCTCCCCTACTATGCCCATGCGGGCATGACCCGGTTTCGAGCCGGAATACCCTTGACGAAGAAGGTAGGATCGAGGACCTTCGTGGCAGCTGGATAAAGCGATACCTTCGCTGGGCCGGGGCGAGTCGAGGTCGGCGAACGCTGATCGGGGTGGGAGATGATCTGACGTCCGCCGAGGAGGCGGCAGTCCTGTTTCGCGGCAGGGCTTACCCTTGGTACCGACCGAAGTACGCCTCGTCGGACGTGCTCATCAGGGCGTCTACCGTACGTCATGGGCAATCCGTCGAAGCTCGCTCCCAGAAGGCCGCGTTCTCGCGCCTTGCCCCGTCCATGGGGCCAGGTCGTGACTTCTTTCTTGAGCTTCCTCAGGCGCTTGAAAGACCGATGGCGCGTATCACGGCCTCAGTTGCGGCGAAGTTCCGCGAGTCGACCTTCTCGGCACGTGAGCGAGCCTGCTTAGGCTTGCCTGAGGCCTCGGAAGGTGGGGGGCAGCCATCCTCGCGCGCTTCGGTTGTATTGCTCCCCGCCTACAGAGTCCGCGAGCACCTGTTCCTGGATGGCCGTGTATTGGGTAGGCCCACACAGGCGGTCCTAAGAGAGATCGCGCAGGCAATGTCTCTCCTCCCGTCTGACAACCCTGCGATCGAGGCCCTGGCGCGGGCATACGAACGGGTACTGGGTCGCGGCTTCGCGAGCTCCGCCCTTCACTTGCTCGGCCGACTTGACGGCTCTGCTACCGATGATGAAGCCGCACTGATCCGCCCAGTGGTGTTGATCAGACATAGAAGGAGCTCGTGCCTTCTGACTCTGGCGTGGCTGGGCTGCGCCCGCAAGGAGCGAAGCAGAGCCGGCGGTCAGGTGTAGTGGATGGAGGATCCTTCCCTGCCAAACCTGGACCGCCCCTTACTAGTTCGTTGAGATGCAGAATTGTCTGCATCGGATCTCCGAAGGGCGGAATTGTCGGCATCTGACCTTCCAGTGGAAGGAATGTCTGCGACTGGCATCCTAGGCACAGAAAGATCTGCGTTGGATCATGGAGATTGTGGCGTTGCGATAGAATTATGACCCAAGAAATCAGTGACTTAGCTTGCCGTCAAATCTCTGCGACGAACAGCCCCCAGGATTCGCCGAGAAAGGCGGTTGGGCATGGGTGATCCTGGCCCCACTGCCGAACCTTTAAATGTGGTCCAGATGCGACGTGGGCCGCGACCTGGCCGACGCGGGTGAAGCGATAGCCGTAGGGGTGCTGCCCCTACACCCTAAGGAACACCGCAAACTCTCAGACGATCACCAATGAGGGTTTTAAGATTCGACGCGGCGCTCATTGCAGCAACGTGAAGCTGCCAGATACCTGCTCCGTATGCGCGCAGCTCATCTTCCTTGAACATCACGAGGATCTTCAACGCCTCGCTGTCAGGACTAGACACCAGCTGTTGATCAAGCGCCTGCCGCTCCATCAAAAGCTGATTGTTATAGCCAAAGGTGTCAGCGAGTGACTTAAGGTGTGCATACGTCTCAACTACAGCTTTGCGGACCTCCGCGCTTTGAACACGCCCTATTCCGCCGCAGTTGGTGTCGTACACAACAAAATAATTGGACAAAATTGGGAAATATATTTCAAGGATGTCTTGACCCCCGTTCATTTCGACAGCTGCGCCGATTCTGTGCATGTAGAGCGATTCAAGTACAGATATCTCATGGATAATTGCCTGGAGCACTGCGCGAACCTGCTTGCGCTCCGCAAGCCACGTCACAACGAGCTGAAGTAGCCATGCAACTACTATGCCGAATAACGCAAAGCCGCCGCCAACAACGGCGCCAATGATGGCGCCCACTAACGATCCGAAGAAGCCATCTCCAAGAATATCCACTCCCTTACCCCTATCGGCCGGATCTGGCGTGATTGTATGCCTGTGATAATCAGAATGTTACAGGCACGGCTGGCAGCGCAATGGCTAGCCGCCACCGTGGCGGTTCGGCACGGACTAGTGGAACGTGCCCATAGGACGCGGTGCTACGGCGATGGACGTGTGGCCCGGGTCGGCTGCGGTCATCGGCTGCCTCTTGCCGAGACAGCCTGGATAGCCTGCCCGTCGACTTGCCCTCAAAAGGGCTGACCAAACCCGTCAGGTGGTTTGGCCGCCCTCCAGCACCGCCAAGACTCACGGCAACTCTTTCAGCTCAGGAAAGTTCGAGCTTTTCCTATGCAATTTCTTAGCCTCCTTGGTCCTCATGGAAAGAGCCAAGCCCGCACCAAGCCGGCACCTCCAACGTCGGAAGCTCGCCGCTACAAGTCAGGTCCGCAATCAGGAAGTCCACCCATGCTGGCTCGTACCCATTGCTCGCGCCCTTTTTGATTCCCGGCTGCTGATGTCGGTTTCTATGCCAAGCGTCAAATCGCTCGCAAACCGCTCTCGGATCGCCGAAAAACTCGGAGAACTGCTCCATCAGCGCAACGTACTCTACTTCGTCAACATTCCCTGAGCGGATCTTTTCCAGCGGTTGGTATGCCAGCTCAAATTCATCCTTTGAGTGTGGTGAATCCTTCGACTTGAACAGCCAACGCTTTAGCAATGCTTCCAGTCCAGCAACCTCAGGCGCTCTTTTGGCCAACCAAGCATCCTCTTCTTCAAGCGTTTTCAGATGTGGTTTGTCAGCATGTATCAACGCCTTCGCCAGCATTATGTCGTTGTGCTCTTTGTCCACCACCTCAACCACCGGGAGGTACGCCACCAAGGCCATAGGCTCGGGTAGCAACTGTGGCCGCGGCTTTCCACTCACCACATGCACCGGGTCAATATCAACCACTACAAGCGCCTGATCCTTATTTGACAGCGCTCCCTTGCAATCGGGCTGGAGGATGCCCGTATGCCACCCGTGGTAAGGCGTCAGAAGCTTTACCGCGCCCGCAGTTGAATGCGAACGAGTGACCGAGTCTATGCCGATGAAGCAGCTCTCTCCGCTGGCGCCACCAAGCACGGCATTGCAGAAAACCGTAGCCGTCCCGGAGGCCAATACGCTGGCTTGGCCGGCATGCCAGTAGTCGTTTGTGCGGTTGGTATGGGCCGGCACCAGCAGCACCGACCGCCGCTCGCGCTGTGTCTGCGCAATGGTGAGCAGATCACCCACTGCCTCTAGATCACGATTGACCATATTGTTTGCGTCCGCCACCACTCCCGCCGGCGCCTCAAAAATGGCCAATATCTTCTCCAGCTCCTGTACCAACGGCTTGCGATTTGCCGGGCTGGTCAATAGGAAAAGCTCTGAGCAGATCAGCTCCATACAATGGCGCAGCTTAGGAGAGCCCTCGGCAAGGTTCACCATCAACCCTTTGACCTGGCTGGAAGTCCAGCCATCTTCTTGTTTGCTCTCCTCGCGCAACCGCATAACAGCGTCCATCACACGCCTGTCCGAATACAGTGGCGCTAGCTCATTCAAGTCCGGCCTGAACAGTTCATGTGAAGCTACTGACCTGTACTTCTTGCCTCTGGTCAGCTCAAAGGTTGTCTTTCCTTCCAGCCTGAACTCGTCCAGTAGCGACTTCTCAGGCCGCCACAGCAGGGTGAGCATTTCCTTCAAGTGGTCTGGGTGACTCTGTGCACTGAAATTTCGATAGGTCCCGGCCAGCACCGCAAGTCCAGGATAATGATTGGCCAACTTCCGCTTCATCCAATCAATGGTCTCCTTGCGAAGAGAAACCTCTGGCAACACCAGCAACTCGACACCCAGCCTGTAGCATGCATCGAGCGCTGCCTCCAGCACTGCGCGCCGCCGGTGCTCCGGCCACGAGACAACCTGCACCGTGTCCTTCCATTGGTGCTCACTCCCAGGCTTGGCGGCTTTCCTGGCTGCTTTCAAGTCCTTGTTGTCCAGCTTCGACGCCAACACCTCGCGGGCCCCCTTACTCAGCGGCAGCCCATCAATGCCCACTTCCGCCAGTGGGTGGCAGTAGCTATCGTGGGCACTGAGCTGGAGCAACGCCACGCGGAAGTGACTTGATTCAGTGCCCGAGACATCGGCGGGAGTCTTTCGTTTACGAGTATCGAAGGAAGCGCTCTGCAGCTTGCGCAGCTTGGCCAGCACATCAAACCCCGACTCAGCACGGCCCTTCTGCCTAAACGCAGCCCTATCTTCGCCTACATCACCCCCTCCCCTTTCTGGCGGTGGGTTCGGTGCTGGCAGGACAGTCTCTTGACTGCGCGTGAAGAGCGTCTGGCCATCTTCCTCCGGCGACTGCGCACGTTCAACGGTTCCAACACCCTTTGCCTCCACAGGCATGGACGGTTCAAACGGGCTCACTACGGCATGCCCACGATGCATGCCAAACCAGCGCCCTAGCTTTCCGTTCAACCAGTGGACGGCTAATAGTTCGCCATCTGCGGTCCTCCGCGTTTCCGTCCAAGCAGACAGCCTGCCCCTGCCAACTTCCACGCGCTCAGGACCCTCCCGCCCCAAGAAGGAGTACTGGGGCACGGACATCTGCCAGCCCTTGCCGCTGGCATCGGTGAACTCACCGGTATGCGGGTCTCTACCAAAGCGCGACGCCTTCTCTCGAATGACCTGCACGCCCAGCACGCCATCAACAGCGACCATGGCCGCTGTTATCGCGCCCACTAACGCATCACAATCCAGCACACTGAGCGTGGGGAGATCCTCAAAAGGCCACGCGGATTCATCGCACAGCGCTTCGATTTCGATTGTGTCCGCGGGTTCGGTTGCCACGTCGGACGCGGCGTCTGCGTAGCGCCATTTAGCGAGCGTGGAGAACACCGTGGCCAGCGCTGGAATCTCCAGAGCCTGAGGGAAGCTGGCATCCAAGAGCCCCACCATCGCTAGCATCCAGTGCCATGGGGTAGCTCGTCCAAGCGCATCGCCATCAGCATCAATGAGCCATTTGCAGATGGCGCGGTAGTCACTTTGTGGGTCGGCGCTCAACACCTCGGGCAGCGCCCATGTTTCGGGCAACTGAGGCAGTTCGCTCAACCGGTTCGTATTGCCCCACATCAGCCCCCACAGAGCGGCAACGCTGCCCCGCAGCCCGGCAGTGGCAACCGCAAGCGCCAAAGCCACCCGCAGGGCGGGCGCTCTGTCGGACGCCTGCTCGGCGTGCACTCCCGGCGCCTCGTTCAGTGCGCCATAAAGCGCATGCATCAATCCAAGTTCAGGGCGCATCCCATCCGGACGCGCGGGTACGAGTTCCATGCCCTGCAGCACCCACAGAGGAAGGTGCTCAATTACCCGAGGAAATACCAAGTGAAGCAGATTGCGCAGGTCAGCGCCACCGCCACCGCCACCGCGCAAGCGAAGCGCCATCGCCTTGGTCTGCGCCTCCATGGTCAGCACATGGTGCGTCCTGGTGCGCAGGTCTGCGTTAGACGGGTACTTCCGCAACAGCTCCAGCGCTCGGCTTACTGTTCCAGGCAACGCGCCCAGCTTGGCCGCGGGGGCATCAGACAGCGCATCCGACAGGTAAGCGCCCTGTAGCTTGCGTAGCTGCTGCCTGAGTACATAGCTCTCAAGCTGGTCAGCGTGCACCTGGTCACGTTCAATGGAGGAGTCACCTTGAAGGACATTCTCAGCCAATGTCTCCTCGCGGTTTCCCGTCTCCCCCGATATTGTCGCCGCAATGCCCAGCACGTCGGCAACCGCCCAACCCACCCGCCAGATGTCTGCATGGAGGTGTGGAACGCTTGTAGCGCGGACCCGGCCATCATCATCGTGGAACCACGCATTGACACCCAGCAAGTCGCGCCGCACCGGCTCACCCACCAGGTGGATGACTACTTCACCGTTGCGTTCGTGCTGTACCAGCTGTGGTTTGAAGGGGACGTAGGCCATCGCCTCCTCAACGTCATCGCGGTGCATTGCGTACAGTCCGTCAAACAGCGCGGCGGCTAGGTACGTCAGTGGCCCCAGTAATGCCATTTCGCTTGGATCAATGCGCTTCCATGGCACCTCGGCGCTCGTTTCCACCCCCAGGCATGTGGTGTCGTCCTGCTCGCCACCGAATTGAAGCGTTGAAAAGCTGGCAGCGGAAGCTCTGTCGCCCAATGCAACTCGAATGAAATCACGTGAATGCGGCGCTTGGGGCGGAACGGTGTAGACGTATACGCGCTTTCCAAAGGCCCCTTCCCCGCCCCCCATTGCAAAGACCGAGGTTTGCTCGCGGGCGACAGGCAGGTTTGCGATCAGCTCTAGTGCCGTACCTGTTTCATCTTTGAATAGCTGCTTGAACCTGGTCAGAACTTCCAGGCCCTTCCCTTTGGGGGCGCTGTTCAACACGAAGTCTATCGCCATGCCCCGCGCGGTGCTCTCGCTAGACTCACAAACCGGAGCGTCGGCTCCGCTCCTCAGTATGTTTCTCACGGCGTTGGCGAGGCCCAGCCCATCATTTCCAAGCGAGAGGGTCTCTTCGCGTTTTGTCAGCGGGTTCAGCGGCGTCCACTGGTCAATTGCAACGTCGGGCACAGCATTGAGCGCCTCAGCAGCCAGGCACAGCCACTCCACCGAGGTTACCGCCCCTGCCTGATGAATGTCGTCCATGCGGACTGAGGCGCTCTGGCGGGACAGCCTGTGTGCCTTCACGACCGTCAATCGCGCGCGCCGCCGAAGGTGTGACAGGTTTTCTTTGATGGCCACCGCGCCTTTGAGAAAAATGAAGAAGTCCCCTTGGCACACGCTGTGCGCCAAGTTTTGACGATGGGCCCGGTTCGCAGGCACCTCGCTCATTGTTTGGCCATTTTCCACCCAGGGGTTCGGATCAAGCAGCCGGTCCAGACCCTCAATGGCATACAGCCAGTGGTAGCCGCGCTGCTTAAACGAATCGTCCCAACTTTCCACAAGGTGCTCGCAGGCCTTTTCCCACAAATCCCAGTACTGCGCCCAGATTTCCTCGCTGCTCCTCAACAGCGGGCCCCTGCTTTCCAAGGCAACCAGCCACCAAAGCCAGCGGGTACACAGGCCAATGTCGTTCGGCCGTAACTCCTTGGCAGCCATCGCCGTCTGTACCTGCGGAAGGATGGTCCGAGGCCGGGTCAACAGGTCCGGGTGGCGCAGCATTTGCAGCGCACACTGGCGGTCGACGCTGGGTAGATCCTGCGCCAAGCTCCAACCTGCCTCACCATCTCCAACCAGTGGGGCCTCCCATCCTGGTACTGACGCGGCTAGCCCGCGGCCCTCATTGAGCTGTCGCATTACCTGCTCTGGCGACCCTGCTCGCACGCGATCGCCCTTGTGGATCAAGGCCAGCGACAGGCTCTGTGCTTCCGCCTGCAGCGCTTCCCGCAGTTGGCCAAGCAACTGTGCACTGTCGGCGAAGATCACAATGTCGTCGACGTAACGGGCGTACCCTGCTCTAGGAAGGGACTGCCCGCTTTCTGAGACCTTGGAACTTTCACGGATGAACTGTCGGGCGCAGTTGTCCACCGGAAACAGCGCAATAGTCCCAATATAGGCAGAGATCACCGGCCCCTGCGGGATGCCCATGGTCTCCGCGCTCAAGACAGCATCCCGGCCCTGCTGCTTGGGGTTACGGTAGGCATACCCGAACAGAAAACCCTTCAGCAGCCGTTCCAACGATTCGGCCCAGCTTCCGCCGTCCTGCTCGCCTCGCAGGGACAGCATGTCCGCAAGCCCAGTCGGCAGCCCCGATGCCTCCACCTCCTCGATCAATGGTGTGAGCAGGCTGTCGCGGACCACAAACTGCTGAACCGTATCGTAGTATCGCTGCACGTCCAAGCGAAGCACGTGCACTTGCGGGCCAATGGCGTGGCATTGCTGGCCCAGACAGGCCATGAAGTCGCGCCAGCATTGGCCGAACGGGCGGAACATGCCCTGGTCCGAAGGCGTCTTGTGCCCTTCCAGCACCTCCATGTCGATTTGGTAGCCAAAACTCAACGTCGCTGGCTCGCCGACGTGCAGGTCCGGCTCGTTGAGCGCAGGATATGGCCCGCTGACAACCACCTCATTCCGTGATGAATACCAGCGGACGGCCGGGATGCTGGCAGAGAAGGTCTTTCCGTCCGCACTGAGGCGGTCATGCCGTTCAGTCAGCAGTTCATTGAGAACAATCTGTTGAACATGCAGGTCAGCCGGGTGAGGCATCACTTTTAGCCGTGGGTCGTTCAGCACCTTCTCATCGCAGCTTAGTTTCCTGGGCAGGTTGACTGCCTCGAAGGGAGCGGCCTGACGCCAGGCACCCTCATGGGCGGTCACGCTTTTCAGTCTATCCAGCGCAACCGTGTCAAATAGGCGCGCGTTTGCGCTTAACGTCAGCCAAGCTTCCTCATCGCACGGCAGCTCCCCCCGCCGCGAGCCAAAGTACGCCAGCGTCCGTGCCAGCGCAGTGCGTTCATACTGGCCAACAAGGTATACCGCCTTTGAAGCTCGCGAGGACGCTGCTGCGTCCCCCGTTAGAAGCTCGCCCAGCTCGTATGCCCACTCCGACCCAACGTGGCCAAGGCGTGCAAGAAAAGCACTGTGCTGCCGCTTCCCGCGCGAACGGTTTATTGCAAGCGCCGCACGAAATAGCGCCCTTTCACGCGCCGAGACAGGCAGGTTATCCCAGTTCTCCTCCAGCACCGAACTGTCCTTGCCGCCCAGCGATGCGACCAACAGCACCGCTTCTGCGGGCATGCTGTACTGCGCCAGCCATTCTTGAGCAAAATCCTCTGTAGATGCTGCGCGCAGACAGGCGTCCGGGTCTTTGCCAATGCCAGGTCGTGTGCGCCAAGGTATGCCCATCCACTGCAGGTCTACCCCGGTCATCCCAAGCAGGTCCCTGACAAGCCTCTCTGCGCCGCTGAACCCTGCAGCATCGTTGTCCAGAAATACACACAGGCTCAGCGGCTGCGCACTGTCCGGCTGGCTCTCCACAAACCTGGACAACAGCCCGTGCTGCTCCTTGCTCAGGCTTGTGCCCATCAGGGCAACCGCATGTTGCCCGAGGTACTCCAGGCGCAATGCATCTAGGAACCCTTCCACCAGATACAATCTGGACGGCTCGTCTGCTTTGAGTTCAGCGGTCACACCCGCAAACGCGGCCTGCGCATTGAAAAGGTATTCGGCCTTTCTGAATCCTGGCGTTAATCGGTACTTAGGTACATCGCTGGCCGCAGCAACATCCAGCAGCCGCCCCGCAAAGCCGACAACTTTGTTGGGCGCTTTTTCAGCAGCATAGACAGGGATTACAATGCGGCCGTCAGCAAAATAGTCATTGAACTGATCGCGGTAATCCAGTTTGAGCTGAGGGGTTTCCTCAACTATACGGAGGCGCCGGACAAGCCCCAACTCAAGTAAGCCATCCAGCAACTCCAGCTGCTCACCGAGCGCCCGCGCTTTGGTCGCAGCCACCAAAACCGGGCCGGTGATGCAGCGCAACCCTTTCTCGTACAGGAACTCTTTGTCAAACCCACGCTTGATGCACCAACGTTCAAACTCCCCTGCGTCGTGATTGCGGTCGAACTCGCGAAGCGCAAAATCCAGCGCCGATAGTCTCCGCCCTCGTGTCTTTACACTATCGGGCTCACCCCGTGCGGGTTGGATGCTGTATTGCCGGGCAAGCCACTCGACGCTGGTCTTGAAGTCGCTCCCGTTTACCTCTTTTACGAGGTCAATCGCATTGCCGTGTGCGCCGCACGCAAAGCAATGGAAATGAGGGGGCATCCCCTTTGCTGCCGCGTAAATTCTGAGCGACGGACGCGTATCCTGATGGAAGGGGCACACCGCGGTCACTTGATGGCCGCGCCGCTCTGTCTTCAGGCCCAGACGATTTACCAGATCTTCCAGCGGAACCTTCTCAAGAAGGTTTCCCACGTCGTACCACGCCATCTTTGCCCCCTGTTCAATCAGTAGCGACTTTCCCCAGAGCTTATCAGCTCGATCCATCAGTTCAATCAAGTCAGATGGTCCACACTCCGTTGACCCCACTCATGGCGCAGCTGTAGCTTGGACTCTCCGACTTTTGGCGAACAGTGGCGTCAATCCTTTGCCTCGAACTCACCGATGCTGTTTGCAATTGAATGGCTTGCTCGAACTCGCCATCGAGTTGTGCCCTGGTTGTGGACCTTCAGATTTTGGCCAGGGCGCAGGCTACGTCGCCTTGTGAATCTGCGAAGCCGCAGCTGACGACATTCCAGTCGTGGGCATCCACAAACGAACCCGCATGTAATCCCCTAGTGTGGACCTCGCCAATTCGGGGCAAATTCTGGGGTGCTGTCATAGGGTTGCCCCGTCCCGGATCGAGAACTCCAGAGCGGTGCTGCTGACGCCTAGTAATCGCATCATTCATCCAAGTAGACCCCGTTCCCAATCGGCCAACCTTCCTCGAATTGGATCATTAGATTAGAATTTCTAGTCTCTGTCCATGGATTTTAATGCCCAAGTTAAGGCATGCAGGAAGCGGCATCGGCTTGATTGAAATGTTAGGTGCCGATGCGCTGATGGGCAAAAGTTTCCATCTTGGCGTTGAGGAGGTCATTGGCAAAGCCCCGGACAAGTAGCGCTTCAAGGTCATCAATCATGCCGTATTCAATCTTGTAAGCACTAAAGTACCCCGCAAGATTGCTAAGCTCCAGCTGAGTTCTCTTGGGCTGCCTGAGTTTCTCGTGGCCCGGCCGGAACTCTTGGTTCCTGTCGGGATGGTGAGTGAGGTTGATTTTCTGGAGCTCACGGTCTCTGTTGAAGGCAAGATTCATTTCCTTCCATAGAGATTGATCTTTTGCTTTGCCTGCATATAGTGCCTTTCCTCTTGAGTCATAGAAGATGTACACCCCATTTGCGTGCTCTAGAGCCGATCGAAGTCCATTGCGGTATGAATTTACGGCGCTTCCAGTTTCAAGTATCTGCCAAGAGCCTCCATTCCTGGTCTTGCATGGGTCAATCGAGTAGAACTCAACAATTGGTTGTATCGTCTGAAACTGCGAAGTCTTAACTGCGGCAACTTTTGACTTGGATATTGCGTTCGCAATTTGTCCTGCGGTCAGTGACTTGTTCTTGCTTTTCCAGTTGTGGAGCGTCATCACACTGACGCCTAACGCAGATGCAAGGCTTGCTTGCGATGTTGTCTTGAGCTTCTTCGCGAGTGCTTCAAGTAGTGGCTTGGCTTTCATACTAGCTCCATGATTTTTCGCACGATGCTTGGTTGCCTTGCAGCAACGATGTTCGTTGTAGACGTTGCTTCGAGTAGGGTTGTCTAGAGGATGGCTGCGCCACCGACACCTCCCTGGCCATCGAACGCGATTGCAATCCGGACTTTGCCACTGGCATCGATAAGGCGGGAGACACTCTCATCCAGTGCGCGCCGCACCTGCAGGTAGCTGGCCTGCTGATCATTGCCGAGCCGGTGATAGTCGGATGTCATTGACCTCAGCTTATCTTTTCGCAACTGGAGGGTTTCACCGGAGTTCCAGAACGCCTTACCCATCAGTGCGGCCTCCCTAGTGGAAACAGCTTTCCCGAACTGCTCCAGGAGATCATTCCAGCGCTCCTCGTTCACCGATATGCGTGAGTAGTTACGCTGCGCCGGATCGAGATAGGCGGTGACAAAATCAAGCGCTGAGGCGAGGTTGAGAAAGAGTTCGCGCCTGGCTAGTAGAGGCCTCATCCGCTCGATAAAGCCTTTGAGCTTATTGAACGTTTCGCCAGTCCCAAAGGTATCCGAGTCGGTCAACGTCGAAATCTGCCTGATCAGCGAGCACATGTCCTCCTCAAGCTTGTTGCGCCACGCGTAGGAGTCCTTAATGACGCCTTCGATCGTGTTCATCTTGTGCTGGGGCAGCTCATCTGGACAGCGCAGCTCTCGCATGTGCGAGGCAATCTCTTTGATGTAGTCGAATGCGCCTGTGATTCGTGCTTTGTCCTCGTTCTCCTGCCTTTCAATTATTTCGGCGATGGAGTCCCTGATTATGCCAAGGCTCTTCTCGATGTCTGCAAGATGGGATTGAGCCACGGCAATGCTGACAAGCTGAAACGCTCCACCGGCGAGCTGTTTGGCCTTTCCGCCCTGCATAAGCCTTGCCTTTCCGACCACTTTGTTGGACGAGTCAACCGCATCGGCGAGGATCTCTCCCGACTTGGTCTTCATCAATGAGTAAGTGCCTTCCGTGAGTCCCTTTTGGATCTCGGGCTTGAAGACCACCTCGACAGTCCTGCCGGGAACGCTTGCAGCACCCTTGAACAGATCGGCTGCAAGGTGTTTGACGCGTTCGATGCCACTACCTGACGAATCGAGAGTGTGCGTTCGCGCCGGGATGCGCTCGATTTCTCTGCATTCAAGCAGGCTCGTTCCGTTGTCGTCAAACAGAGCGAAGTCGCAGCCTAGGTCGGTCTTCGCCTCCGGCATACCGGCCGACGATGAATCGAGGCGACTGGGCTCGCCGGCGTCAATAGGAGTGCTGGTTGTTTTCCGGCGGATGACGATGAACGAGGCGCCTGCGATGAGCAGCGCCAAGATGGTGATAAGCAGAATGGTGTTCACAGCTTCCTCAAAAATGTGTTCGTATGGGTTTAGCGATAGACAGCTCTTCGTGTCGCCCTGAGCGATGCCCAGTTGATGTCGGCCTCAAGCGGGCTGACTTAGGTGTCCAGCCGCGTGCGCATAGCTACCGGTATCCACCCCATTAGATAGATCATCGCCATTGCATAGATCAGCAGTGCCCCGACCGAGTCGCATGCTGCTGCCCAAGCTCCTCCATTCCCAGTTGAGGAACTGGAGATACGAAGGAACCAGAACGGGGAACGGGGAACGGGGAACGGGCCTAGTTTCTGCAGTCCACCGAGGAACAGGCGCATATGCTCGAGCCTATTTTGGTGCAGGCTGGTAACGAACCGCGTGCGCTGTTCAAGCTCTATCCGCCCCCACTGCTGCACTAGCTGGTAGAGCCAGCCGTACCTAAAGATTATGGATTCGGCCGGGCCCGCATCTGCGGGGGGCACCTCCACCTGCATATCCATTGCGGTGACCTAGGGTATTGAAGAGCAGACGCCCTGCCCTGGCGCGGCACATTGGACCGGTAGTCAATCATAGCGTTGGGGGCCGTATTCGGATGTCGGGATTCCCCCGACCTCAGGTGCGGAAGACTCACTTATCCGACTGCAGTCGCCCATCGTCAGCACCAGCGTGCACAGCAGGATCAGGCGCAAAGCGTGGACCAAAGCGGTGGGCGCCCCGCAATCTTCATGCCGAAGCCTCCCTTCATCGTCAGAGATCCGTCATCTGGCCATTGTGGGCCGCAGGAATCCCGGTCAGGTCTTGGCGTTGCGCGACCTAGAACTCCGCTTCCTTGCTGGCAGGCTGCAGCACTTGCTGCCCCTCATCATTGCCGATGCTGAGGAACCCGATTCCGCCGGACAGCCCTTGTGCTCGCATGGGCTGCGATTGCACGACCGAGGAATAATCCGCAAAAAAATCACGCTTGCGCCACTGCGCGGAGATCGAATCGCGGCTGCCGCCAAGATCGTTGTTCCAGGTCACCGCTTTTTCCGCACTGGGCGAGCCGAACTTTCGCTTGAGCAGCTCCATCACGCGCGGCTGCGCCTCGAACCCAGTGGTGTTGAAGCGCAGGGCGATCACACGCCCGTTGCGCAGTAGCACCAGGCCGCCTGCACCCTCCAGAGAAAACGCGTCACCCGCGCCCGCCCCGATCGCCATGCCGATGGGCGCAACCCACGCTGGGAACTCTTCCGTGGCGAAGACCAGGTAACCATACTCCCCTGCCCCGAACTCCGTATTGCCTACAGCTATGTTTGTCGTGCCGGGCGCGACGCACAACCCTGTTGCTGGTGGGGTGGCCTTCGGCGGTTCCGGCGGCGGGGTCATCAGCTTGTTGAACGCCCTGGCCCCTACCCCTTTGTTGCTTCTGGGGGCGGCTGGAGCGGGCAAGGATAGCTGGCAGAGGGGCAGCGCTAATGGTGCCCCTAATTTGATGCCGAATATTTCAGGTTCCGCCGCAGAGACCGGGACGGTAGATGCCATGGACAGTAGAACGACAAGCGAACTGGCTGCTGCAGTGAGACGCATAGGGCTGTAATCCATCCTGGATCCTGAGTGAGGGAAGTATATCTCCTATGGGAGGCCGGGCTCTGGCACTCGGGAAGCCGCACCTCGCCCTTTCATCTTGCGCAAGCAACCCAATGCAGCGACGATACCCAGAGCCGCGCATCCTGCGGCCTGCCCGACGGGGGACGGACATGGAACTGTTGACGCTGGAACACTTCGCCGGTTGCGTGAATGAGACGTTCGCTGCCGAGTACGACGGCATGGCGATGGAATTCGTGTTGGTGGAAGCCCGCCCCCTGGCCTCGCCGCACCCCGGCGCGGCGCGTGCACCGTTCTCGCTGCTGTTCCGCAACGCCGCACCGATTGTATTTCCGCAGAAGATCTACCCTCTGCGCCACGGGCGGGTGGGTGAAGTCGGCATCTTCCTGGTCCCTGTCGCGCAGGAGCGCGCCGGTTTCCTCTACCAGGCCGTCTTCAACTAGGTTGCCAGCGCAGCGGCAGGTACAGGCCATCTGCCGACTCGCCGTTTTCCACGAAGCCCAGCCGCGCATACAGACGCTGCGCGGCCATGTTGTGGACCATCACATGCAGCGCCAGCCCACGCCCCTGCCCACCCGATGCCTGCTGCTGGCGCTGTATCAGCGCGCTTCCGATGCCCTGCCCCCGCCATGATGGGAACAGGCTTATATCTACAAGAAGGTCGTCCGCGCCGCTCTCATCGACATAAATGCGTCCCACGGCCTCGCCGTTGCGTTCGATGGCAAGATAATGCGCGTGGGGGTGGTGGGCGAGATAGTGCTGGTGCTGAGCGTTGAACTGCTGTGCCAGGAACTGCTGTTTGACATCGGCGGGCCATGGCACGGCCTGCAGTTCCTGCTCACGGGTGCTGGCGTACAACGCCGGCAACCACGCCAGATCGTCGCCACCGAGCGCGCGGCAGTGCCATGCTGTGTCCGACGTCGCCGCCAGCGCCGCGAAGCGCGCAGGCGGAAACGGTGCCAGGGGTGGTGAGGCCATCATCCGAAGCTGGGGTAGTCACCGGTCAGCGCGATGCAGAAGTTCACCGCCAGGTAGGGCTGCTGATTGGCATGGGGCTGTGCACCGCCGGCCGCGGGCTTGAGCATGGTCGGTGACATAGGCGCATTCGGTGGGCTGCTGCTGAACGGCTTCACCGTACTGGACCCCGGCTGGGAGAGGCCGCCGCCCTGAACCGGCGTGCTGCTGCGCTTGGTGGTGTCACCCTGCTGGAAGGCCGTTAGCACGTGCTGATGGGCGGGCATCTGCTGCTCCGTCAGGGTCACTGCGGTGACACCGAAGGCGTCGCCAGCCCTGCGCGGTGTCAGGCCCGGGCCGGTGCCCTGGCCGCATGCCGCACGCGTTACCAGATTGGGAAGCTGGAACGTGGAACTGCCATTGCCGCCGTACATCACGCCCAACAGCGAATACAAAACGGTGTTCTGTGTCACAGGCAACGTGGTGCCATTGCAGAACGCCCAGCCGTAGGGATTGTAGTCGAAGCCGAACATCTGGATCTCACCGATGAAGGGTGTGGTCATGGTCGTCTCTCTGTGCGGGCGCGTCGGTCAGGACTGCGAGGGGTAGATGCCGGACCACGCGATGCAGTACTGCACGGTCAGCGTGGGCATGCAGTTTTCGTGCGGCTGGCTGCCGCCGGCAACGGACACGGCGGTGGGTTCCATCGATACCGCGGTCGCGGTAGCCACGTCGCTGACGTAGAACGTCTCACCGCTGACCGCGCCTGGTAATGACGTGGCGCCCGGGGTATCCAGGGATGCGGAGACGCTGGTGGCAACCAGCACGTGGGTGTGGCTGGGCATCTGAGCTGCGGTCAGCGTCACCGTCTCGCTGCCGCCGCGCTGCCCAAGCGGGCGCATCGTCAGGCCAGGGCCCTGGCCCTGATGAAGCGGCACGGCACCGCGCAGGTCCGGTATGCCGAAGGTGTTCTGCCCATCGCCGCCATAGGTGGTGCCGAGCAGGGTATACAGGACCTCGTAATCTGCAATGGAGAGCAGCGAGCCATCGCAGGCGACCCATCCCGTGGGAACCCGCGTAAACCCGAACATGCGAATCTCGCCGATGTAAGGTTCACTCATGTGGTTGTACTCCTGGGGCTCAGCTGCGGGAGGGGTAGATGCCGTTGAGGGCAACGCAGAAGTTCAATGCGGTATACGGCTGCATGTTGGGGTGCGGCATATTCCCACCTTCGGGTGCCACCGAACCCGGTGCCTGGGCAACTTCCGCCCCGCCCTGCGTTGCGTACAGCTTGACCCCGCCGTTGGCGCCGGCAAAGGTGCGGCTGCTCGGGTTGCGGTTGTCGCCCGCGGCGGCCACGCCGCTCACCTGGTGCCCATGCGGCGGCAGCTGGTTGCTGAGCACTGTCACCGTTTCGTTACCGGCCATCTGCCCTGCCTGCATCGGGGGTGGCTGCCAATTTGCATCCGCGGACGACCCAGAGCCCACCGGGGTGCGGCCGCGCAGATCCGGCAGTCCGAAGGTTTGGCTGCCATTGCCGCCGTAGCGGGTGCCCAATAGTGAAAACAGTGCCTGGTTCTGCTGGATGGGCATGATCTGCCCGTTGCATTGCGCCCAGTTTTTGGGCGCGAAGCCGAAACCGGTCATCATGATCTGACCGACGTAGAATTCGCTCATCTGATCCCCCTTGGATGCTGAGCGGCGGCGCCGGAGTGACGCGCGCTTACTCTGAACGCCATTCAGGCTGTTCACAAGCCCCATCTGACGGCCCCTTCCTTCGCTGCGCAGACTCTGTTCCAATTGCCTCCAGGGGGGAGGCGTGGAATGCCTGCCGCTGGCAACGTCAAGGAACGACGGGAGCGAAACGCTCACGGGGCAGCCAGCAAAGGACGCGCACCTCGATGTTGTTCTGCATCAGGTGAAATCTTTCCAAGGGGGAAAGGTCATGGCGTACCTCAATGACCGCGCGCGCTTCGCGCGCGTGTTTGCAGTCTCGATGTTTCTGTTGTGCGCCGCGCTGTGCTGGCCAGGTGCCGCATGGGCAGCGCACACCTCACCGGTGTGTGCGGAAAAGTTTGCCACCGTGGCCAACGGTGGCGCCGTCACGATAGATGTCACGGACTGCGCACAGGGCGCGGCAAACTTCTTCTACGGCCCAGCGGATGGCCCTGCCTTTCCCCAGAACGGCACGGCGAACCTCCGCGTCGATGGCAACCGCTGGTTGCTCGACTACAGTCACGACGGCAGCGCCACCACCTCCGACGCATTCGAATTCACCGATGGGGAGGCCCAAGGTAACGGCGGCGCGGTGCGGGTCAACATCACCGTCACCCCGGCCAACTCCGCCATTGTGGTCGCGCCGGCGACGCTGCCGACGCTGAGTGCCGGTACTGCGTTCTCGCAGACCCTGAGCGCCAGCGGTGGCAGCGGGCCCTACACCTACGCGCTTGTCGGCGGCAGCCTGCCCCCGGGCGTCTCGCTTTCCGGCGCCACATTGAGCGGCACGCCGACGCAGCGCGGCGCGTACTCCTTCAGCGTGCGTGCCACCGACAGCACCGCTGCGACGGTCGACAAGAGCTACGGCGGCACCGTACAGAATCCCAGCCTTTCCCTGGCGCCGGGCTCTGCAACCGCGATCCAGGGCGTGCCCTTCACCCAGACGCTTGCCACCACTGGCGGCGTTGCGCCTTTCACCTACCAGCTTGAAACGGGCGCCCTGCCTGCCGGCCTCGTGCTTGGCAGCACCGGGGTGATCAGCGGCACCACGGGAAGCGCCCCAGGCAACTACGCGGTGAGCATCCGGGTTACCGACAGCAGCACCGGTGCGGGTAGCTATTTCGAGGTGGAGAATTTCACCCTGACGGTCAGTCCGGCGCCAACTGTGTCCATTGCTGTGGCGCCAGCGAGCGTGTCGGAAGATGGCGCCACAAATCTGGTCTACACGGTCACTCGTAGTCTGAATCTTTCCTCGGCCACCGTCGTCAACCTGACCACCGGCGGCACGGCAACCCCCGGCACCGATTACACCGGCGCGACCACGACACTGACCATTCCTGCCGGTGCCACCACCGCCACGCTGACCATCGACCCGGTCGCCGACGGCGTGGTTGAGGCCAACGAGACCGTCATTCTCACGGTGGGCACTGGCAGCGGCTACACGGTGGGCACCCCGTCCAGCGCCACCGGCACGATTCTCAATGATGACGTGCCAGTCGCATCGATCTCGGTGTCCCCTGCATCGGTGAACGAAGACAGCGGCACTGCGCTGGTGTACACCGTTTCGCTGGACCAGGCGCCATTGGCACCCCTCTCGATTGCGTTCAGCGTGGGCGGCAGCGCCACCAGTGGCAGCGATTACGCGGCAGTGAGTTCCCCGCTGGTCATCGCTGCGGGTGCTACCAGCGGCTCCATCATGGTCATGCCGATCGCCGACGCCAACATCGAAGGCAATGAGACGGTAACGATCGCCCTGGGGTCTGGTGCCGGTTACACCCTGGGTGCGCCGACCGTGGCGACGGGCACGATCATCGACGACGATCTGCCGGCGTTGTCCATCAACGACGTCAGCCTCAACGAGGGTGACGGCGGCACCACAATCATGGCCTTCACGGTGTCACTCAGCGCGCCGGCGGGCCCGGGCGGGGTCAGCTTCGACATCGCTACCGCCGATGGCACCGCAACGGCCGGCAGTGACTATGTTGCGGCCGCGTTGAGCGGGCAGGTCATTCCTGCAGGCAGCAGCATCGCGAATTTCACCGTGTTGGTGCTTGGCGATACGTTGAACGAACCCAATGAAAACCTGTTCGTCAATGTCAGCAACGTCAGCGGTGCGACCGTCACCGACGCCCAGGCTGTTGGCACCATCGTCAATGATGACCCGGTTCCGGCGTTGTCGATCAACGACGTCTCGTTGAGCGAGGGTAATGCAGGTACGTCAGCCGCCACACTCACAGTGGCACTGTCAGCGGCCAGCGGGCAGCCCGTCACGGTCAACTACGCGACCTCGAACAACACCGCGGTATCGCCGACGGATTATGTGAGCACCAGCGGCACCCTCGTCTTTGCGCCGGGCGTCACCTCCCGTGACATCGTGGTCCAGGTCAATGGAGACACCACGCCTGAGGCCGACGAAACCTTTACCGTCAACCTGTCCGGGGCCAGCAACGCCGTTATTGCCGGTACGTCCGGCACCGTTACCATCCTCAATGATGACCAGCCGGTGACAGTCTCGCCGACGACGCTGCCGAACCCAGCCGTGGGCGTGGCGTACAGCCAGACGATCACCGCCAGCGGTGGCAGCGGCAGCTACACCTTTGCGTTGACTGCGGGCGGGCTGCCGCCGGGCCTTGTCGTCAGTCCGGCGGGCACATTCAGCGGCACGCCCACGGCTGGCGGCTCGTATGTCTTCACCGTCACCGCCACCGATACCAGTACGGCACCTGGCCCTTACATCGGCGCGCAGTCCTATACGCTGACGCTGGGAGCGCCTGCGCTGCAGCTGCCCGGCGGGCCGTTGCCGAATGCAACGCGGTCGCAGGCGTACACCGCTCCGGTTGACCCCGCCAGTGGTGGCACCGCGCCGTACATCTATTCGATCACCGCCGGTGCCCTGCCCCCGGGGTTGACCATGGACATCACCGGCGCCATCGCCGGCACCCCGACCGCGTTGGGAACGTTCACGTTCACTGTCACTGCGACTGACAGCTCGGGGGGTTCCGGCCCTTACAGCGTCAGTTCGAGCCGGTCGATCACCGTGGCCGACGGCCTGCCCGTGGCCGGCGACGTCAGTGCCTCGTTCGGTTACGGTGCGCCTGCTGCCCCGGTGACGTTGGCGCTCTCCGGCGGCGCGGCCACCTCCGTCGAAGTGGCCGGTGCACCGTTGCACGGCACCGCGACCGTGAGCGGTCCGACGGCGATCAGCTACCAGCCGGCTGCGGGCTTTGCGGGTAATGACAGTTTCACCTACCTCGCCAGAAACGGCAGCGGCGCCTCCGCACCGGCGACGGTGAGTATCACCGTGGGCAATCCGACCATCACCGTCAGCACCGCCGGCACTCTTTCGGCGGTGGCAGGATCGGCGTACAGCCAGACCTTCAGCTGGGCCGGGGGCACTGCGCCTTACACCGGCTACCAGGTGACCAACCTGCCGGCCGGTGTTTCGATCGCCACCAGCACGGCTGACAGTGTCACCATCTCCGGTGCGCCGACCCAGGCCGGCAGCTTCACCCTGCAGGTGTCGGCCACCGACAGCAGCAGCGGCGCCGGACCCTTCACCACCACCCAGGCATTCACACTTGCCGTGGCCAGCCCCACGCTGGTGGTGACCCCGGCAACCCTCGCACCTGCCACCGCAGGCACGTCCTACCAGCAGGTGGTCACCACGGCCGGCGGTGTGGCTCCCTACAGCTACGCCGTGAGTGGCGCGCTGCCAAGTGGCGTGGTCTTTGATGGCGCCAGCGGCGTGCTGTCCGGCACGCCGACCCAAGCCGGCAGCTTCGCGCTCACGATCACCGTGACCGACAGTACGAGTGGAACGCCAGGCAGCGTGGTGCAGAACTACACGCTGGAGGTTGCCCGCCCTGCATTGAGGTTGACTCCGGCCGCAGGTGCCCTGCCCGCCACCACGGCAGGCAGCGCTTATCAGGTTGCCTTCAGCGCCGGGAATGGCGTTGCACCGTATTCGTTCGCCACCAGCGCCGGGGTATTGCCTGCGGGTCTGGCACTGGATGCGGCGAGTGGCCGGCTGTCAGGCACGCCGACCGCGGCCGGCACGTACAGCTTCAACGTCACCGCTACGGACAGCACCACGGGCACCGCAAGCACGGTCACCCAGGCCTACACGGTGAGCGTGGCCGCTCCGGTGCTCACGCTGACCCCTGAAACGCTGCCGGCGGGTCTGTTCGCCAACGGCTACCAGCAGCAGCTGTCCACCACCGGCGGCACGGCACCCTACAGCTACGCGGTTACCGGCGGTGCGCTTCCGGGCGGTCTGGCGCTTGCCGGTTCCGGTGCGCTTTCCGGCGCGCCGACCGTTTCCGGTGCGTTTGCCTTCACCATCACCGCCACCGATGCGCTGGGCTTCACCGGCACGCGGAATTACACCGTGCAGATCGCCCAGCGCCCCGATCCGACCCGTGACCCGGAGGTGCGTGGGCTGTTGTCGGCGCAGGCCGACACTGCCCGCCGCTTTGCCACTTCCCAGATCGAGAACATCCAGCAACGCATGCAGCGCCTGCACGGCGCCAGCCGCAACAACGGCTTCAGCAACAACGTGAGCCTGGCCTATGGTGAGCAGCGTTGCGACCCAGCAGTCGGCACCCTGCCCGGCACCCGTTGCGACGCACAGCGGCGCCAGCCGTTCGACCGCGAGCCCAGCCTGGATGCACCGGCGGCTACCGCAAACGAGTCCCAGGCCCCGCTCGGGCTTTGGGTGGGCGGCAACGTGCGTAGCGGGCGCAGCAATGGGGGCGGCAGCGCAGGTCGAGACTTCAACACAGATGGCGTGACGCTGGGCAGCGACCTGCAGGTCGGGCGCGACCTCGCGCTGGGCGTGGCATTGGGATACGCCCGGGACCGCACCGACGTGGGCGAAAGCGGGAGTCGCAGCGATGGCCAGGCCTACACCCTGGCGCTGTATGCCAGCTACTCCCCGGGCGACCATCTGTTCGTGGACGCGCTGGTGGGCCACCAGCTGCTGGACTACGAGCTGCGCCGCTACGTGACCAGCGATGGCAGCCTGGTGCATGCGCTGCGCGATGGCAGCCAGTGGTTCGGTTCGCTTTCGCTCGGTGCAGACCTGGCGCGCGGCAACTGGCTGGTGACGCCCTACGCACGGCTGGATGCATCGCAAGGCACCCTCGACCCTTATGCGGAACGCGGCAGCGAACTGTACGCGCTGCGCTACGGCGACCAGGATGTGGATACCAGCACCGGCAATGCAGGCCTCCGCGTCGAATTCCGCAACACGGCCGTGTGGGGTGCGTGGACGCCGCAGCTGCGGGTGGAATACCAGCACGACTTCAAGGGCAGCGGCGTGGCAACCATGCAGTACGCCGATCTGGTCGGTGTGCCGTTCTACCGCACATCGCTGGATGGCTTCGACCGCAACCGCTGGATGCTCGGTGCCGGGTTGATGTTCGACTTCAGGCGCAACTGGGGCCTGCGGGTGGACTACCGGGGCCTGGTGGGCAGCGGCGAGGATCGCGACCACGGTGTGCAGATCAGCTTGGACAAGCAGTTGTAAGAGGCCTGTTGGTAGCGCCGGGCTCTGCCCGGCGCTACGCCTGCCTTAGCCAATCGGCCCCAGCCTCCAGCTGCCCCCGGTCTTCTCGAAGCGGACCATGGCCTTGGACAGCGCCTCCGGCGACGGGTCTGCTGCCAGGACGAACAGCTCGCGTCCGATGCCCAGGTACATGCGCGTCCCGGGCTTAATGCCCAGCTCACGCATCCACAGCCCCCTCGCCTTCAGGCACGGAATCGTTGGACAGCCGGGATAGGTTTCGAGCCCTTCGTGATGAAGTGCGTTGATCATTACGCTCTTCGGCGCGCGCCAGAAGCCCCTGAGAAGGGCGCGTTGCTCGGGGGTCAAGCTCGTCCAGTCGTCGTGCATGATGGTTCTCCTCTGTGTTCTCCCTCGCCGGAATGGCGAGGGAGTCGGGAGGTTCAGAACCGTGAAACAAACAAAACGGTGCGACGTGTTTCCACGAGGGTGTTGTATTCCGCCACCCTCCCGACACAGGAAGTCCAACTTGCGATGCTTGTTTCGGGTTCTGACACCCAAGACACACCATGCGACAGACGTGAGGGTACTGGAACTCGACGTCGTCCGATCGCGGTTCACGGCATCAATGGAACAGCTAAACAGCATGTGGCGAGCAAATCATTTCGTGAAAATCCGCGTGTCGTCACGCATTTACCAAGGCACCCGGTCGCACTTCCGGAGCTGCTTGCGCTAGCGAAAATACTCGCCGAGCAACCCGCAACCCTGTCGCTCCCAACCCACACCGCGCACCAACAGCAAGATCCCGCAAACGCACTCCCCCGCCCTGCGGTACGCTCCCACCCAGTCACTGGCACGGAGCAGGCGTCATGGGAGCGGCACGCAAGGCCCTGTGGTATATCGAAAGCCACTTCGCCGAGAATCCGCCGCTGGCCCAGATCGCCGAGGCGGTTCAGCTCTCGCCGTTCCACCTCTCACGCCTGTTCCAGGTCAGTACCGGAACCTCAATGGCGCGCTACCTGCGTGCGCGTCGCCTGACCGAGGCCGCCCGCACCCTGGCCACTGGCGGCATGCCCATTCTGGATGTCGCCCTGGCCGCCGGTTATGCCTCGCATGCGGCCTTTACCCATGCCTTTACCGAGCAGTTCAAGCAGGCACCGGAACAGGTGCGGCGCGAAGGTCTGCAGGGGCTGGCGCTGGTGGAGGCGGTCAAGCTCGACGCCCCACCCCTGCCCTGCGAGGTGGAGCCGGTGCACCGCCAGCAGGGCCCACTGCGTGTGGCCGGCATCCGCGCCCGCCACACCGCTGCCACGGTGGCGTCCATTCCCTCGCAGTGGCAGCAGTTGGCGCTGACCCGGGAGCTGGGCAAGGACATCGCCTTCGGGGTCTGCTGCAACCGCGATGGCGAGGGGGCGTTCGACTACATCGCCGGCATGGAGATCGGGGCGACCGCCGCCGTGCCCTTGGCCTGGCATGCCGTTTCCATCCCGGCCGGGGATTATCTGGTGGCGTGGCATGCGGGCCACATCTCCACGATCCGCTCCACCTGGTTCTGGCTGTTGAACGACCACCTGCCCCGCTCCGGCCTGACCCTCGCCGACGCACCCGACTTTGAACGCTATGACGCCCGCTTCGACGACCGCACCGGACACGGTGGCGTGGAGATCTGGCTGCCGCTGTCCAACCTGAGTTGACCCAAGGAGATTCATCCGTGCGAGTAATGCCACACGCCCTCGTTCTGCTGTCCTGTCTGTTCGTGCCGCCGTCATGGGCGGCTCAGCCCGCTCCCGCTGTTGGCGAAAGCCATGGGGTGGCGCATACGGCCAGCGCAGCGGTGCGTGATGCCGGGCACAGCGACCGCGTGCGCTACACGGTGTGGTACCCGGCGCAGCCCGGTGCGCAGGAGCAGCCGCTCGCGATAGGGCCGCCGGGCGCGCCACTCTTCCAGGAGGGTTCGTCTGCCGTGGATGCGCCGGTTGCAGCCGGCCGCTGGCCACTGCTGCTGGTGTCGCATGGCAACGGCGGCAGTGCGCGCATGATGGGCTGGTTCGGTACCGCCTTGGCGCGCGCGGGGTATGTGGTGGTGGCGGTGGACCATCCCGGCAACAACGGCGTGGACCCGATGACGGACGCGGGCAGCATTCTTCCGTGGAACCGGGCCGACGACCTCGCCGCCGCGCTGGCGGCGGTGCAGGCCGACCCGGTGCTGTCTGCGCATGTGGATGCGGACCGGGTGGGTTTGGTTGGCTATTCGGCTGGGGGGTTCACGGCGCTGGTGGCTGCCGGTGCGCGTCCGGACATGTCCCGGTTGATCGCTTTCTGCCAGTCATCCCCGAAGGATGGGGTCTGCCTGCCGCAGGCCGAGAATCCCGAGCTGACCCTTGAGCGGCGGATGGCGGCGGCTGCAACGCCGGGGTTGGCGCCTTGGGTAGCCGGCGCTGGGGAGGATCGTCGTATTCCCGATGTGCGCGGTGTGTTCCTGATGGCGCCGGCGATTGTGCAGGCGTTTGAGCCGGGTGAGCTTGGGCGCTTGGAGGTGCCGGTGTCGGTGGTTGTGGGTGAGGTCGATAAGGTCGCCTCGTCTGCCACCAACAGCAAGGTCATTGCTGAAGCGAATGGCAAGGCGCGGCTGCAGGTGTTGCCGTTGGTGGGCCACTACGACTACCTGGCTGAGTGCACTGCGCTGGGGCGTGAGCGGGTGGGAGCGCTGTGCGCGGTGGAGGCTGATAAGGCGGCTACGCATCGGGTGGCGATTGAGCAGGCCAGGATGCTGTTTGATTCCGTGCTTCGGTAGGCGCGGAAATTCCATAGGCACTGTTACGTGACACTTCCTGGTTGGGCTTGGGCTTCGTTCGAGGTCATGCGTTACCAGGTGTTGGTGGGTTCAGGCCAGTCGTCTGGCCACCGACCGTACGTTTGCATCGCGTGGGACGGTGAGATCTCATTCCGCAGTGACCTGGAGCCGCCAGTGAATTAAGAGTTCGGCGCCGGACGGCACATTTCTGGAGCCCTCTCTCCTCGCGTACGGGCCCCCTCGCCTCGCCGGGAGTAGATAGCGGACGTCAGCTGCCTTGGTCTGCCAAGGCATCGTGGAAGTCGAGCTCGTGCACGATGACGATCCGTGATCCGGCCTTGCGCAGCTCAATAGCCTTTTCCACTTTGCGTCCGTAGCACGCAAATGCCCAACAAGGATTGCCTTCCGCGCCGATCACCAGGTAGTGAACCTTCTTCGATGGCGAAGAGTGCGCTGAGCCGCCCAGCTTCTGGACAAGGCGTTCAAACTCGGCGCGGGTGAATCGTGACGACGCGCCTGTAAAGCAGAAGCCCTTGTCCAGGAAGCTTATCTCTGGATCAACCGCGCATAGGCCTACGACCAGTTGTCCTTGGAGTACCGGCGCACGGGTGATTGTGCGGTCGTCGAGAAACGCGGTGAACTCCGCAAAGAAAGCGTGGAGCATCGCGTGCTCATTCTCATCAATCTGCTTGTCGGCCAATACGCCGGTGATGAGACTGCCGACCTCGTCGAACGGCCAGCAAGTCTTGAGGTGTTCGTGGTCGGCCATCCAATCTGAAAGTGCTCGCAGCTCTTCCACGGAGATGTGTGTGTCGGCAACAATGCCGCCCATGATGGCGTGCAATCGCTGCAGGTCGGCAGTCACGGAGTCATAGTACTCAGTCGAGCGAAGGCGCTCACAAAGCCAGAGTATGTCAGCGTGTTCTTCCTCGGTGAGAATGCCATCGGCTACGGCCGCAGTGACAACCGGTACGAGCTCGTTGAAAGGGTGCTGATCACGCAGCTCGTCGTGTTCGGCCAGCCATAGGTTGAGGTAGTCGTGCTCGAGGGAGTTGATGTGGCCGTCGATCGAGATGCCTTCGACGATGCCAATCAGCGCATTGATAGCTTTGTCCAGTCGGGCTTTCGAGGTGAACTTGAAATAGTCGCGAGGATTGGGTTGCACTGATTGACCTCTCTGTTCAATGCCGTCTCACGGCGAGTCTGGTCGGGCTGCAGGACCAAGTTACATCAGCCATGAGCCGCTTAGTCGGTACCTCGGGTCTCTGCCAGGGGACCGCGCCCTATCTCCAAGCTCCTGAGTTCGCTTGCAGGTAGAAGCAGTGTCGCTTTTCGCGCCTTATCCCAAAACGCATAGGAGTCGCCCAAGCGGCCAATCAGGCTCAGCCCACTCAGGCTCCCGGACTCGATTCTGATGTTCGCGACACGCGTTTCTTCACCTCGCGTGATCTTCTTTGCTCGCTCAGCGCCAAGCCAATTTGATGCTATGGAGACATACACAAGCATGACTACAGCGTAGGTCAGCCAGGGCGACTTTTTGATCGCAGCGGGAACCGTTGGAGCGATTGAGACTGCCGCTAGGCAGACGACCGTTAACAGGGCGCCGAGCAGTACCGCCCACGCGTTTGCCCACCAGATGATGGCTCCCAATCCTAGAAACAGGCCTGCCGGCGCAAGGAAGCCTAGTAACCTACGGTCTGGACCTATGCTGGTGAGCTTGTTCCCGAGCCAATCGCCTAGCAAAATGGCCACAAACATCATGCCGAGCGCCAAGCCGATGCCCGCCAGGCCAGCCAGCGCGATCTCGCTCACGGCGACATATTGGAATGGGTCCAGGCCAAAATGGCCCCAGTAGGCCTTTAGATAGAGGGCTCCTTGGATCAGTCCGAACGTTACCAGCGCCGATCCCCAGCCGGCTATGTCTGCCATCGACAGTTCCTTCGTCGTACGTTCCATGGACTGCTTCCTCTTCCTGAGGTTTGAATATAGCTAGGCGGGCATGGTTCAGCCAAGCGCCGGAATTGAAAATCGGGTGGTGGACCGGCCGCGGGTCGGTCGATGCCGAGAAGCCCCGTAGCGGAGCGTCGATCGGCCCACCCATCGCTAGCAGACGCTCCATTGCTTGTTCGTCGCCGGTAGGGCGCGAACCAGCACCCGATCGGCAAGGGCCCGGACAGGGCGATGCCGCCCGGCAGTGGCGCTACCTGCCGGTCTGCGAGAAGTTCTGGGCTCCGCGCATCTTTCGCCACTGGATCCACGCGATCGCGGCGACGAAGAAGACGCTGCACAGGTAACTACCTTCCGGCCCCTCCGCGCCACCGGTCAGGCTGTCGAGGCCTTGCGGGCGCAGCGCCACCAGCAGCGCCGGCAAGTGCGCATCAATGCCGGTGACGGGCAGTTCGAAGCCGGTCGCGAGCAACCAGTTCCACCCCGCGTGCCAGCCCATCACGCCCCAGATATTGCCGGTCCGCAGCGCCCAGGCGCAGGCGAACAGCGAGAACAGGAACGTGCCGAGCATGACCCGGGGCGGCTGGTGCGGACTGAAGTGCAGGAAGCAGAAAACGAGCGACACCAGCAGCACTGCCACCGCGACATTGGTCTTGCGTGCCACCACCGACAGCATCCAGCCGCGGAAGATGACTTCCTCCACGCTCGCCTGGAACGTGAAACTCAATAGCAGCAGTCCGATGTGCAGCAGACTGACGGGCGACCGCCAGGCCGGCCCCAAGCCCGCCGCCTGCATGCCGCCAGCCATCCAGATCGCAACTACGACCAGCGCGACGGTGCCGAATCCAACGGCCAGTCCGCGCAGGAAGGTTTTCAGCGGCGCCGGACCGGTCAGCCCGATACTCGCCAGCGAGCGCCCTTCGACGAAGCGTACCCAGGCGAGCACGGCCGCCAGCGTCGGCGCGAAGCCGATCCACAGCACCGCATGCAAGCCAGCGAGGCCGATCGGATCGCCACGCGGCGTCGACCAATGCTGCGACTGCATCCACCCGTCCAGCGCGATCACCGGTACCGCGTTGAACAGGATCATCAGGATCGGCGTCACCCAGGCCCAGGGCAGCCAGCCGCGGGGCGGATCGGGCGAATACAGGGCTAAGGGGGTCATGCGGGGCTCCAGCTCGACGTGATCGCCGCTGCAAGTTGCCATCCGCGTGGGGGCGTGGCAACCCGTTTGCGACCAAGCCACAGAAGCCGCCGATGGATCACCCGGATCGGCGACGAAATGGCGCTGAGTCGTCGCACGTGGTGTCCGCTTTGGGTGGCGGTTTCATACGTTCGATGAAACACGGACAGTTGCTCAAGCAGCAGGAGTGTTGCGGACAGCGATATCAACAAGCTGTTGCATTGACCAGTCGAAACCGCCGTTGAAAGCGGATATTACCAGCGGTCGGCGCCTCTATCCTCCCCAAACGTCCACTTTCGGCCAGGAGCAGACATCTAAACCTCAGGAACGAATTGGGAGAAAATCCAAGTGCGCGCCCACTTCGACCCGTCCGCCCGCCAAGGGGACTGTGAGCATCGCGGGTGCTGAAATCGGGTGAACCATCGCAATACTGGCGGCAAACTTGAAGCACCCAGGTTGAGATACACGCACCGCAACAGCCGCGCCACGCTTAGGCGGGCATCGCTGAAGGAGCTCCGCGTATGAGCAGGAGAGAGTGAGGATCTGGACGGAAGGCCGTTTCCCGCGAAAATTCTCCAACTCCACCTTTAGCACGCGGAAACTCATTTCTGACCTCTCAGGTGGCTGCGCATCACTGAAGTAGCCTCGGCACCGCAACTATACGGATGGCTGCCTGATCGACGAAGCCAACAACTGACAGCAAGCGAGCGCCTGCCAGGGTTCCCGTTGACGGGCATTAAGAATTTGATGCATTCGTCCGATTCACACGTCCTGTTTTGCCCCAGAGGAGCATTATTATGAGATGCGCAGAATCTCGTGCGGCATCCTACCGGTTGGACTGAACTCGGCCTTTATCTTTGACGTCAGTGCAAGCACGCAACGCAGGTCTGTCGAGACGAGGCCTATCTCCTCCGCGCCGGCGGCATGGATGATGCTTGGCTGCCAAGCGTCCTGGGTAAGGGTAAACGTTCCTGATACGTTGCTAGCCATCAAAAAATCGGGGTAGAAAGAGTATATGAACACCCCGGCGGGTGACTGCTCTCGGAGGACCGCCCTGTAATGAAACATGCCCACGCCGGTTAAGCTCCGCGAAACACTCTTGTTGGAGGTAAACAATAGCACCCTGCAATTGGGCTCTCCAAGTCTGTTTTGGGCCAATAGCGGTCATTTTTCTGGCGACCGTTTGGGCGTGGAGAATCAGGGTTCTCCGTACATCCAGGGGCTGTTGGGTTCGGGCGTTAAGGCGCGTCTTCGATCTGGGTCATGCGTTCTCGGGTGACCCAGGCGATCGGCGGCGTTTAGTAACCGACCTTACGACCTTCGGGGCGATAGTACGGAACTGGGGCGAACCGGTGGGTAGGCTGTGCGAGAGATCGATGCCGACAAGGCCGCTGCGCATGAGTAGCGATTTGGCGGACCAGGATGTTATTTGACTCATCCCCACTGTACCTTAGTATGTAACAATGTAGGTTACATATCAGTGGGCACGCGCAGGCCGAGTATCCATGTCGACGTTCAAGGACCCCTCCTCGGTCAGCAGCTATCAGCAAACGGCACAGGCCAAGGTGCCTGGCATGGCGGCACTCCATCGCATGACCCACATCCTGCTGGCCGACTCCGTTCCGCCAACGGGCGAGGTGCTGGTGCTGGGTGCTGGGGGCGGGCTGGAGCTCAACGCCTTTGCCCAGGCGCAGCCTGGCTGGCGATTCGTTGGTGTGGACCCTTCACTTCCAATGCTGGAGCTTGCACGGGAGACCTTGGGCGCGAACGCCTCGCGTGCTGTGCTGGTGGAGGGCCTCATCGAGGATGCGCCGCCGCGTGAGTTCGACGGCGCTACCTGCCTGCTGACGCTGCACTTCCTTGACCCGGATGCGCGGCTGAAGACCCTGCGAGGGTTGTTCCAGCGCCTCCGGCCTGGTGGTCTGCTGGTGGTCGCCCACCACAGCTATGCGCCGAAAGCCCGTATGCGCTGGCTTCGCCGCTCAGCTGCATTCGCGTCGATCAACGGTGTGCTGGACGAGCGGGACGAAGCGTCGATTGCGGTCATGGCCGATAAGCTGCCGGCCATCTCCGCAGAGGACGAGGTGGCGTTGCTGGAGGCGGCCGGCTTCACGGACGTGGAGCTGTTCTACGCCGCCTTCAGCTTCCGGGGCTGGGTCGCGCGCCGGCCTGACTGATCACCCAGCCACCACGCTCCGGATCACTGATACGGTCCGGTCAATGGCTTCCCGGTCGATCTGCCAATGGGTCACCAGGCGCATCTTGCCGTCGTACGCACCGTTGGCCCGTATGCCGGCGGTTTCCAGGGCTTGCATCAGCCCCGGCATGTCTACGCCTTCGGGTAGCGCGAACCACACCATGTTGATGTGGACGTCTTCCATGTCCACGTCAATGCCTGGCACTTGGGCCAACTGCTGGGCGAGGTACGTTGCATTGTCGTGGTCCACATCCAGCCTTTGCGTCATTTCGGTGAGCGCAAGAATGGCCGGCGCGGCAATCACCCCGGCCTGGCGCCACCCTCCTCCCAGCAGCTTGCGGTTGTAACGGGCGCGCTTGATGAAGGCCGCGGGCCCGGCCAGGATCGAACCGACCGGTGCGGCCAGGCCCTTGGAAAGGCAGCACATTACCGTGTCCACATGCTGGGTGATCGCTTTCACGTCGCAGCCCAGGTAGGTGGCGGCATTGAACACGCGTGCGCCGTCCAGATGGATGGGAACGCCTTGTTCCCGGGCGATGGCGGCGGTGGCCTCCATCGTTGCCAGCGGAATCACGCGGCCGTTGCCGTGCGCGTTTTCCAGGCAGATCAGTCCGGTGCGGGGAATGTGGATGTCCTCCCCCACCCGGATGCGGGCTGCGATCTCGCGGGGGTCCAACTGGCCCCGGTTGCTGGCGATGGTACGCAGCTGGACGCCACTGATGACCGCCGCCGCACCGTTTTCGTGCCAGACCAGGTGCGAGTCGTCGCCGGCGATGACTTCGTCGCCCCGGCGGCAATGGGTGAATACTGCGAGCTGGTTGCCGAATACCCCCGTGGGAACGAACAGCGCGTCGTCCTTGCCCAGCATGTCGGCGGCCAGACGCTCAAGCTGGATGACGGTGGGGTCGTCCTGGTAGACGTCATCCCCCACCTCTGCGGTGGCCATGGCCTGGCGCATCGCGGGGGTGGGTTGGGTGACGGTGTCGCTGCGCAGATCAATCCACTGCATTGGGGAACTCGCTGAATGGGGTGCCGAGGTGGCTTCGCGTCTACTGGGTGTAGTACAGGCACCCTGCCACGGCGGACGGTCCATGATCGGCGTCGATCCTCGAGGTTATCAATGCCTTCACCTCGATGCCATCCCCTTCGGCTTCCGGCGTTGACTCAACAATGCGCATCCCGGCAGGACCGCCCTGCCTCATCTCCGGTTCAATGCCCATGGACTTGGCGAGGCCTGCGCCGATGGCTGGGTCATCGAAGGTGGCGACTACGGAACTGCGCGACAGTATCAAACGCCTGGTCGGATGGCCGAAAATGAGCACGGGTTCGGTGAGCTGCATTTCCGCCAGGACACCGGCAATGTTGCCCAGCGCCATGCCGTATTCTCCCGCTTCGCGGGCGACCGGTTGCCAGCCTGCCGAGGGCTCGCGGCTGGATGCGACGTCGCGTAGCTCATGGGCCAATGTGCGGAACGCTGCGCGGTCGGCCTTGCAGGTCGCGAGGGCTACGGCGCGGTCGATTTGTTCCTGATTGGGGGCGGGGTTCCGGGCTGGTTCTGTCGCTGACGCCATGGGTGCCAAGGCTAGTGCCATGCCAATGAGACCGAGGGACTTACACCATTCGCTTGCGATCAATTTGTAATGCTCTCTTCCTGGGGCAGCCACGCATGGCGTGGCACTACGCTTCTTCGTGCACCGGTCAATGCGCGGTGCACGCGATTGTAAGCGTTTCTGGCACCTTGCCGGATGCGTCACTTCACGTGAGGGCGCTCGGTGCCGCAGAGCCGGTTGTTGGCGCCGCGGTCAACTGTCAAGCGGCAGCCGGAATCTTGATCGACTTGACGTTGACGAACTCCTTCAACCCTTCCGGGCCGTGCTCGCGGCCGTAGCCGGATGCCTTCACCCCGCCGAAGGGCAGCGCCGGGGAGGCAACGTCGAAGGTGTTGATGAAGACCATCCCGGTATCGAAGTATTTGGTGGCCAGCTCGCGGGCGCGCTTCACATCGCGGCTGAAAATGCCGCCGCCCAGGCCGTAGCGGCTGTCATTGGCAATGCGTAGCGCATCCTCATCGTCCTTGGCGCGGATGATGGCGGCCGCAGGGCCGAACAGCTCATCGTCGTACGCCACCTGCCCCGGCGCGACGTCGGCCAGTACGGTGGCCGGATAGAACCAGCCGGTGCGCTCTGGTACCTCACCGCCTACCAGCAGGCGGGCGCCTTGCGAGACACTCTTTGTGACCTGTTCGTGCAGCTTGTCACGCTGCGCCTCGGAGACCAGCGGGCCCAGCTGCGTATCGGCGGCGTTCGGGTTGCCCATCTTGATCGCCTTGAACTTACTGGCGTAGGCGCTGACGAAGGCATCGTAGTTCTTCTCGGTCACGATGAAGCGCTTCGCATTGACGCAGGTCTGCCCATTGTTGAACAGGCGTCCTTTGACGCAGGTCTCCACGGCCAGATCAAGGTCGGCATCGTCAAGCACGAGGTAGGCGTCGTTGGAGCCCAGCTCGAGTACCGTCTTCTTGAGCGCTGCGCCCGCCTTGGCTGCCACGGTGCGCCCTGCGGTTTCGCTGCCGGTCAGCGTCACGGCCCGTACCAGGTCGTTCTCCACGATGCCGTTGGACTGGTCATGGGTGATCAACAGCACGCCGAACAGGCCCTTGGGCAGGCCGGCACTTTCGTAGATATCACGGAGCAGCAGCCCGCTGCCGGTGCAGCTTTCCGCGTGCTTGAGCAGCACGCCATTGCCTGCCATCAGGCTGGCGATGGAGTAACGGATCGCCTGGTAGGCCGGGAAGTTCCAGGGTTGGATGCCGTACACCACGCCGATTGGCGAATGGGTCACGATGCCGGTGGCACCTTCTACATCCCGCTCTTCGTCCGCCAACGCCACAGGCCCCTGCTTGGCGGTGTAGTCACAGATGGCGGCGCACAGTTCCACCTCCGTGCGGCTGTCTTCAATCAGTTTGCCGACCTCGCGGGTCATCAGCTGGGCGAACTCTTCCTTGCGTTCGCGAAGCGCTTTGGCGATGGCGGAAACCACCTTGGCCCGTTCGTCCAGGGGGCGCAGGCGCCATTCCAGGTAAGCGTTGTGGCTGGATTGGACTACCGCTGCGGCTTCGTCGTCTGACATGTACGAATAGGTGGCAATCACTTCTTCGGTAAGTGGATTGATCGTCGTGAGCTGCTTGTTGGTCATGGAGAGCCTGCACTTCGTGGGGGAAGAAAGTGACGGAAGAGAGTTGCACCGTCACGGTTTCCACGTAGTGAAGTCTTGGGTGGTACGCATCACCTGGGATTCACTGCATCAGGCAGTGGGCTGCATGGCGCCTGGTTGTGTCGATGCCAGGTATGCTGCCGAGGTAATGCGCCTAGCGACGTCCGTCGGCATGGGCCGCCTGCTGCTCGGCAAGAGCCGCTTGCTTCACGGCACGGTCCGCCAGCTCTTGGTCGCGCCTGACCATCTCTAGAATCGAATCCAGCTGCGCGACACCGGGCCGGTGATCACGAGTAGCCACTCAACCAGTGTTCCGCGCATCTTTGCGGTCATTGTGTTGTCCGGCAGCGCTTCGTTCATGGTCATGCGTTACCGGGTGTTGATGTTTTGAGGGCGGTCGTCTGGCGACCGCCCCTACCACCGCCAGGCGGCGCCCGGTCCCGCATAGGTCGGCGCTACGCGGCTTGGCACGGCGAGAGCGGTTCTCGCCGTGCCTTGTGGCTTACATCAGGTGCGGGCGCTCGGTGCCGAAGAGTAGCTTTTTGGCGCCTTCGCGCCAAGCCTGCGGGCACGATTCGCCTCGCACCACCGCTGCAACGGTGTAGGCGTAGCCGCGATTGGCCGGGCTGACGCGGCCGAGTGCGTTCTCTGCCTGCTGCACGCTGGCGTTGGCGCGCACGGCATCGACGAACGCCACCACGCGTGCGGCTTCCCGGGGATCGGTGGCCAGCACCTTCTCGCGCCACGCCGCTTCGTTGCCGCCGTGCCGCAGAGCCAATGCCCACATGCTCCACACCGAATCCGGATCAATCCCCTGCTCTTCCGGCAGCCCCATGGCCTGCTTGACCCAGTCGCCCTGCGCGCCGTCGGAAGCGGCTACCAGGCGGACGATGCGTGGCAGTAGTTCGGCGTCGGTCTCGGCCAGGCTCAATGCGCGCTGGTACTCGCCCTGGTCGAGCTGGTAGTACGCCTCATAGGGCGTGCCGTCGGCTTCGTTGCTTTCCAGGGCCAGCATGTTGGCCAGCAGGGTCGATTCCCTGGCCAGCGCTGCAAGTGCGCCATTGCTGGCACCCAGCATGCGCCGCACGCGCGCCAGTTCCAGCGCGGTGAACTCGGCCGTCTGCGGCACCGCCGCGGCTTGGGTCCAGACCTCGTTGGCACCGGCCCAGTCGGTGCGTTGGGCCAGCACGTAGCCGGCGGCCAGCGCGAACCACGGGTTCTCCGGCCAGCGGCGATGCCCGGCCAGGAAGGCTTCGTCCTGCTCGGGGCTGTCGGCCATGCAGCGAATGGCGAGGTAGGCAAACGGCGCAGAGGAAGGTTCGCGCGCGGCCTGTTGCTTGTGGCGTTCGCAGGCGGCGCTGACGCCGTTGCTCTCGCTGAGCTTCTGTTCGATCCGCATGGTTGCGACGTCTTCGGGATGGCGCTTGAGCCGCTCGTCGATGATGCCCTGCAGGGTCGCCGGGTTCTTCGCTGCCATGGCAAGCCAGGTGGTCAGGTGGCGCGACTCCGGCGCATCCCAGCGCGCATGCGCCAGGATCATCGCCTCGCGCTCGCTTTCATCGGAGACCATGCCTACCTGCCGCTGCGGCGAGAAGTCGCCGACGGCCGTTACCACCGAGCGCTTGCCGCCATTGGAATGCTTCTGGGTCTGGATGGATTCCGGCGGTTCCTCGAGGACGATGTCGGCACTGGTGGCCGCCCAGCGTTGTGCGCCCAACTGGCGCTCGGGGTCTGCGGTTGCGCCGCCATACACGGCCGACCACTGGACCATCGGCGTGGCGCCGGCCACGTTGTAGGTGAAGTGCGAGCGGCCGGTCATGCGTTCACTGTCGAAAGACTCGATCAGCTGCCCGTCTGCGGTATGGGTGACCACCTTGTGCGCGGTACCGGGGTCCACATCCAGGGTGGCACTCTCCAGCGGCGCCAGTGCGACGGTCTTGCCGTCGATAGTGACCTGCACCGGGGTGGCAAGGCCGTTGTACAGCGAGACCGTGGCACTGCCGGTAAGCATGCCGAACACCAGCACGCCCACCACGATGGCGGCTGCGGCCGTAGCGCGGGCGGCGCCGGCGGCCCAGCCGTCTGCGGTCTGGAACCGGTCCCACCAGCCCAGCTTGGTCTGCAGCTTGCGCTCCTGGCCGGGCAGCAGCACCGGGTAGCCCTTGGGGGGGCGCGAAGGGGCCGGCGCAGCGGGTGCCAGTTCGCCCGAATCCAGCCGTTCCACCACGGCGTCTTCGTTGGCCAGCAGCGCTTCCAGCGTTGCCGCGCGCAGCTGCGACAGCACGTTGCAGGTGTGGTTGACCCAGTCGCTCGCGTGCTGGATCCAGTTGTCCATGTTGCCCTCTGCCGGCGTGGCGAGGCCCAGCTTGCCCAGGGCTTCCGCCAGCGGCTTGCCGCCGTGCGCGATCACGGTCTCATCGATCACGCAGCTGCGGGCGCTGTCGTAGATGAAGACCAGGGCCTGCTGCACGCGGCCGGCAGCCACGATCAGCCGGCGCAGCTCGTTCCTGGAAACGCGTTTGTCGGCGGTCACTACCTGCAGCACGTTGACGAACACCCCGTACCCGTCACGCAGGTCGGCTTCGGTGTGCTCACAGAAGTGCAGCAGGGCCACCTGCCCTTCCAGCAGTGCCTCCCACTCTGCCCCGCTGCGGCGTGCGGCCAGCCGGTGCAGGCTGCGGCATTCCTGGTCGTGCTTCGTCACGGTTTGGCGCAGGGGGGCGATCTCCGCATCCAGCGTGGTGATCACCGGGCCCAGGCGCGAGGTGTCAAGCACCTGGTCGCGCCAATGCACGCGGTTGCCCGATGCGCGCAGGTGTCCGGCGCGGGCAGCCTCCAGCGTGGCGCGCTCGTCCTCCAGCAGCTGCAGCTGCTGCAGCGCCTTGCCATGGGCGGGCGCGTAGAGGGTGGTGATGCGCTCGCGGATCTGGGCGTCGTTCAGCGGCGCAAGGGTGTGCAGGAAGAGCTCGGCCGGGGTGGCCACGCCGCGCACGAACGAGCGGCGCAGGTAGGTGCCCTGGTAGCGCTGCTGCAGGGCGCGGATGTCGAATTCGGCATCCAGCCGGCGCAGCGATTCTTCACCGTCTTCAAAGGCCGGCGGGGTTTCGCGCAGCATGTCGCGGGAAAGCTGGTGCTTGAGCGCGTCGGCGTCACGGAACAGCAGCATGGCCGGGCGTTCGTCGATGGCCGCTTCCACGTAGCGGCGCTTGAGGTTGTTTTCGCGGTCTACGTTGGCCGGGTGCGTGGACCACATTTCCGGTGCACGCACCATGGCCTGGCGGAACACGCGGTGCTGTTCGCGCTCACGTTCGGGCAGCTGCGGCGGTTCGGCATACAGGGGGTCGGGCGAGACCCGGCGCAGGTTGGCCAGCATGCGGGTCTGCACGGCGAACAGGTCGGCCACGGCATGGCCGGCGGCGAATTCGCGCGAAGCAAAGCTGAGCGTCCTGCCCCAGGCATCGTCGGCCGCGCCCAAGCGGTGCAAGGCATGCACCAGGGCATCGCTGCCGGCCAGCGAGGCGGCTACCAGGTCGGCCTGGTACTCCATTTCGCGCGACAGGGCGCGCTCGGACAGCGCCACCACGCTGAAGGCCGTATCCACCAGCGAGCGGATGGCCCACGCGATCAGCGACAGCAGCCAACCCACCCACGCGATGCGCAGGTCCAGGCGCGAAACGGTAGCCAGGATGGTGTCGAGCGCATCGCGCCGGGCCACCAGCTGGCTGGCGATCTGGTGGGCCACGTACACCCACCGCCCCACCGCCATGGTGCGCTGGGCGAAGTGGCCGAATTCGTGGGCCAGCACGGCTTTGAACTCGCCCAGATTCAGTGCGTTCACCAGCGGCAGGCCGATGTCCAGGTTCTTGCGCGAGGGCAGCAGCAGGTTGACCAGTGAGAGGTCATAGAAGACGCCCGCGTTGACCCGTGGCGACAGGTACACGTGCTTGGGACGCGGCGCGCCGGCTTCGTCGGCCAGTCGGTGCAGGAAGGCGAACAGCTCGGGCTGGTCTGCCGGCTTGAGCTCCATGTCCTTGGAGGCCTGGCCACGCTTGAGGAAGACCAGCCCCTTGGCCATGAAGGCGGCCAGGAACAGGGCGAACGCACCGACGATGACGTTGGCCAGCGAGTTTCCGCTGTCGCCGGCCAGCAGGGTGCGCAACACCCGGTAGGCGGTCCAGCCGAACCAGCCCATCAAGGCAAAGTACGCGATGGCGAAACCGAGCAGACCGGCCACGGCCAGCCATGCATGACGGCGGTAGGCGGAGCTGGGTGCGGTGAGCTGCGCGGGCACGGCCGACGGCCCCGCCGGATAGAGCGAATCCATTATGTATATCCCCCTGTTGTCCTGCTCCTTGCCGTCCCCCCGGACGTGGCATGGAGCTTACCCGGCGTCATGCCCGGTCCCCGGGGGATTGTGCACATTAATGGGCGGGTGTGCATCTGCCGCTGCGTGCGTTTGGGAACCGATCCCACCCTCCGGCGTCATGCCCGGTTCTGGGGCGGTAGCGGCAAGCCTGCTGCAGAGAATCGCCGCCGTTCCCATCGCCATTGCGATCATCAGGCAGGCCACAGCGAAGCCTGACCTGACCTCGTCCGCACTTGCGCCGTCAGGTGCGAGCGAGAAGAAGACCCCGCCCACCAACGCGACTGCGAGCGCGGCGCCAAGTTGCATCGCGGCGCTGACGCTGCCCGCTGCCAGGCCCGCCCAGCGGGGGTCCACCCGATCAACGTTCAGTCGCACCAGCGCAGGGAGGGCCATACCCTGTCCAATACCAATGAGGAACAGGGGAAGTTGGAGCAGGAGCGGCTTGCCCGTCGCCGCCAACCCAGCCGCCAGGAGCAGGCCCGCGACCTCCAGGCTCATACCGAACGAAGCTGCGCTTGAACCCAACCATCGCGAGAGCCTCAGCCCGCACGTTGGCCCCAACAACTGTCCGATCCCGAGCGGAAGAATCGCCAGCCCCGCTGCCAGTGCATTCCGGCCGAGCCCGGCCTGTTGGTAGACCGCGAAGGTAAGGAAGAACGCTGCCAGCGCATAGAACAGGACCGCTGCCAGCAGGCCAAGGCGGAAGCCGGGGGCGGCCGATATGACCGAGGGAGGCACCAGTGCGGAAACGCCTGTTCGTTCGCGGTGCTTTTCGTTACGCCAGAAGGCGATGAGAAGCGCCGGGCTCAGCATCAATAGGACCAGGCTCCACCACGGCCATCCATGCTCGCGGCCCTCAATCAGCGGAACCACCAGCGCCAGCACGCCCAACGCCAGCAGCAGTGCACCGGGGTAATCCATGCCCTCCCCTGTCGCCCCTTTTGTTTCGCGCACCAGGATCAGTGCGGCAGGTACAGCCAGCACGATGACGGGGAGATTGATCAGGAAGACGCTGCGCCAGCCGGTATGCCAGAGATCTGTCGAGACCAGCACGCCCCCCAGCAGCTGGCCGCCCACCGCAGCCAACCCGAACGTGGCGGCATACAGGCTGAGCGCACGGCCCTTCTCGCTCGCCGGGAACAGCGCATGGATGGATGCCAGGGACTGTGGCGCCATTACGGCGGCCGAGATGCCCTGTAGCAGCCGGCCAATGACCAGCACGGCGGCCGAGTCGGCAAGGCCACAGAGGGTGGACGCCAGCCCGAACCCGAGCATGCCCCCTACAAACGTACGTCGACGTCCGTAGATGTCGCCCAGACGGCCACCGAGGATCAGCGTGACGGCGTACGCCATCGCATACACCGACACCACCAACTGCGCGACATCTTCCGATGCGTGCAGGTCTGCACGAATCGACGGCAATGTCACATTGACAATGAAAAAGTCGAGCGGCGGCAACAGCGTGCCAGTAAGCAGCACGGCAAGGGCCGGCCAGCGGCGCGAGTCTGTAACGTGTGCGTCGGTATTGATGGTCAAGGGCTTCATCGTCGGACCCGCAGATCAGCGCATGCCGCCCGAGGCGATGATGTGCTCGCCCGACACCCAGCCAGCATCGCCGGATGCGAGGAACGAGACGATCGCCGCGATTTCTTCAACCTGTCCGATCCGGCCAAGCGGCGTCTGCTGCTCGTTCCACGTCTGGAACTCCGAGCCCATCACGCCATTGGCGTGGGTACCGTCGGTTTCGATCAGGCCTGGGTTCACGGAATTGACGCGGATTCCTCGCGGCCCCAGCTCGCGCGAGAGGACGCCGGTGATGGCGTCGAGGGCTCCTTTGGTGCCGCTGTAGATCGCACTATCGGCTGGCAGGATCCGGGTAACGAAAGAGCTGATATTGATGAGGCTCCCGCCCTGCCCCAGGTGCGGCACGGCGGCGCCAGCGACGAGGAGCGGGCCAAGCACATTCAGGTCGAACTGCTGGCGATACAGCTCCTCGGTGGTGTCTTCGATCCTTGCAAACTGATAGATGCCTGCATTGTTGACCACGATGTCCAGCCCGCCGAAGCGTGCGATGGTGGACTGGATGAGCGCATCCACCTCCGATTTGTTGCGAACGTCGGCGCGGACCGATAGTGCAGTTCCACCAGCGGCCTTGATCTCGGTAACCAGTGCTGCCGCCTCGCGTTCGCTGGTGGTGTAGTTGACGACCACCTTCGCCCCGTCGCTGGCCAGGCGGCGGGCTATGCCAGCGCCAATACCTTTCGAAGCGCCGGTGACGAGTGCGACCTTGTTGCTCAGCTTGTTCATGATGTGGGCCCAGGTTGATTGCAAGGCGGGCATGGTCGCTCCCACAGGATTGTTTGTGGACTGGCATTGCTGCATATTCTGCGTACATATTTGAACGGGCGTGTCTGGCGTGGAATGGAGCGACATCCGGATATTTCTCGCGGTCGTGCGCGGAAAATCACTCGGCGAGGCTGCCCGCAGCCTTGGCGTGAGCCACCCGACAGTGGGCCGGCGGATCAAGGCGCTCGAGGAAGAGGCCGAACAGCCACTCTTTCGCCGGACGAAAAACGGCCTTGTGCTCACGGACGCCGGGGACGCGGTACTGTCCCTGGCTGAGTCCATGGAGGAATCCGCGCTTTCCATGGAACGGCGTTTGGCGGGCAACCACGAACGGCTCGAAGGGGTCCTGCGGATATCCTCGGCGGACTGGTTCGCCGCTTATGTCCTGGCGCCGGTTTTCGTTGAATTGGGGCGGCGTCACCCTGCCGTAGTGCCTGAGGTCATCGCGAGCTATCGGCTGCTTGACCTGTCCCGTCGCGAAGCTGATGTTGCTTTCCGCATCATTCCTTTCAGTGAGCCGGACATCGTCCAGCGTCGTCTGATGAGCATGCCTTACGGTCTCTATGGCTCGGCGGAGACCGTGCGCGCGGTAAGCGACGATCCGCAATCGGTGCGGCTGATTCTGATGAACTCAGCCCAGGCCCACTTCCCGGATGTCACCTGGCTGCTGGATCGATTCCCGCATTCGAAGCGCGCCTTCACCAGTACCAGCCGCAGCGTTCAGGCGCAGATGTGCCTTCGCGGCCATGGCGTTGCGGTGTTGCCGCGACCGTTGGCTGAGGGTGTGCAGGGGCTGCATCGGATTGATCTGCTCGGGGATCCGCCAAGCAGGGACGTGTGGGTGGGGTATCACCAGGATCTTCGGCACATGGATCGGCTGCGGGCGCTGCTCGATATCGCCGAGAAGGTGTTGCCGCGATAGGCAGTTGGAAACGGATCTACCGCGATGTGGCCATCGGTAGGGTTGCATCCCAATCAACCGCCGGGGTGGTGATCACTCTTTAGGGCATGACCTCGAACGCGAGTAGCGCTTTTCGGTTCGAGGTCATGCGTTACCGCGCCGATTACCGTTATCGGCGGTCGTTTGGGAACCGACCCTACCCTGCCACGCCGCGTCGGTTTCAGTTGGTGCGGGTCGCGGACATTGCGGCTCGGATGTCATCCGGGATTGGGCAATCGGTGCCTTGGCGTCGGGCGGGCCCGGTGAGCGGCTCGATCACGCTGCCTTCGGTTTCCCTTGAGCCGCGTTGGCAGTGCAGTGACAGGAACAGGGTGCGGCCGTTGCGGTCTACCCATTGTTGGCCGAGGTACTCCCCGTCCGGCCTTTCAAAGGTTGGGCCGATCAGCTCAGTCAGTGATCCTTGGTTGGGCAGGTTGCGGAGCATGGGGCTGTCGTTCATCGAGGCATTGAGCCAGCTGGCGATGGCCGAGCCATCCATGCGATGCAGTGTCGTGATCCTGCCTGGCGCGTCATTGGCGAGGTAGCGGGATGTCCACAGGCGGTCTTCGCCCCACGGGGTGATCGCGGTGTAGCGAGCCGGCAGCCGCTCGATCCCGTCAGCATCAATGAAGCCGTAATAGCCATCGCGCAGCAATACGACCCCGCTTGGCAGGAGCGCTTCCGCATATCCGATGGCTTCGCCCACAAAGCGCTCGCGCTTTACGTGATACAGGCGAAACCCCTCTGCGTCGCTTCGTACGAGGAGCAACTGACCATCAGCGCTGACCTGGTCAATCCACATGCCCTTTGGCAGCAGGTGCTGGCCAAGCCCGGCATCGAGCCACAGTCGTGGCTGGGATTCGCCCTCCAGCGTGCCGAAGAAGCCTGTGGCCTCCGCGCTCAGGCGGCTCAGCGGTGGTGTCTGGGCCAGCAGCGTTCCCCTGCAGTTCACCAGGGTTTCCTGCCCATCTTCCGCTATCGCCTGCCGTAGCTCGGGACGCCCCTCGACCTCCTTCCAGGCGTAGGCGGTGAAGGGCCCCAGCACCTGGCCGTTGGCATCAACCAGCGTGTCACCGGTATCGCCCATGCGCGTGCGCCATATACCCGGGCAGATCTCCTCGCCGGAAGTCGCACCGGCGATTGCCTGGAAGCGCCCATCCGGGTACATGAGGCCGTGCACGGCGTCGGCTTCATTCGCGAAAATGCCTTCTGCGTCTTCGCGGATGACGTGGTATTCGGTGGCCCAGCGCGGCCAGCTGCCCAGGTCTTCAGACGCGGGGCTACGCGACCGCGCCGATGAGTAGCCCACCACGTAGATGAGCGCGCGATCTCCGGTCAGTTGGCCGCCCGCATCCAGCCGGCGCCATGCCCTGCCCTGCAATCCCAGCCAGCCGCCGTTATCGAGCGGGATCAGGTTGTCGATGTGCTCGGTCCACAGCGTCTTTCCTGCCTCATCGCGCAGCGCGCAGGGCGTGCCCGGGTTGAGGTCGCAGACCAGGTACTCACTGCGTTCCGGGAACGGGCCTGCAGCACGGAGCTCGCCCTTTGCGAACTGCATGCGCAGCTGCCCACGCGCATCGAAAATGCGTTCGCCCGCTTCCCGCGAGCGCCAGCTGTAGCGTTGCGGGTGCGCCGTGATGGCCCATTCGCCGCTGCCCGGCTGCCAGTCGAGGAAAGTGCTTCCATCGGCACGTAACAGGGCGGTCCCTGCCCTGGACCACGTGCTGAACAATGGTGCTTCGTCTGGGTCGTCCGGGTGACGTTCGAATGGCGCATCGGATCGGAGCTCTACATACGGGCCCTTCAATGACACGCGGCCAGCGTCATCGAATCACACGCTGCCGCTCCTCTCGAAATCCACGACGAGCCAGCGATGCGGAGCAACCTGCTGCGGCCGCCCCGGCCACTCCTGGATCAACCGGCCCTGACCGTTGGCGACCAGGCCGCTATCGAACCCGCTGGCCTGCAGGACGAATGTCTGGGGTTCTTCCGCCCATGCCGGCGCGATGCCTAGAGCGAGTGCCAGTAGGCCCGACTGGGCAATGCGCTGGATACGCCTGCCAAGGCTGATGCCCGGGGCGTCGAATCGTTGCGTGGCGTCCGTGTCGTGCTTGGTCATCCGGCCATCTTGAGCGTACTGGAGGGCGCCTATGGTAGCCGCCAACCTGTACTTCCCGATGGCTGACAGCTGTCACTTGTTCCGTTTTGGCCCAAAGAGAGAATTACTCCATTCCGTCACGGCGCTGAACTGCCGGCCCCCACCCCAAGCCAAGGAACCTCCATGAACATGCTGCAGCAATTCGCTTCGCACACCCCGCTCTGGGTGTGGGCGCTTCTGGTCTTCCTGATTACGCGCGGCGTTGCTGCGATGAAGCCGGGTGAGATCACGCTGGGGAGGCTGGCGGTGGTGCCTGCGCTGTTCACCGCGTGGGGCCTGTGGTCGATCAGTGCCCGCTATGGCACCTCCTGGCAGGCATGGGGGCTGTGGCTGGCCGGGATCGGCGCGGGGGCGGGCATCGGCTGGATGATGCTTCGCCGGGCGACGCTGACCGCGAACCGGGCAACCGGAAAGCTGTGGCGCAGTGCGGATTACAGCCTGCTGCCGCTGCTGCTGGTGACGTTCGCGGTGAAGTACGGGTTTGAATCCGCGCTGGCGATGTCGCCGACGCTCGCGGGGGATGTTGGTTTCCGCGCTGCCTATCTGCTGCTGTCGGGCGGTTTCACCGGGATCTTCATCGGCAAGTACCTCCGTTACGTGGCCGCGTGGCGCCAAGCAACGCCGGGCAATGACGTGCGGGTTTCAGGCTGAGGCACGCCGGGAATGACCTCGAACGTGGGTGGCGCCTCTTCGATTGCGGGGCATGCGTTGCCGTGCCGATCACCGTTATCGGCGGTCGTTTGGGAACCGACCCTACCGGCCCGGGTTCCAGGCGAGATTGAAGGTCAGCTCTAGTTGTTCGCCCGGGTTGAGGCGGTTTGGGGCTAGAGTGAAGCCGTCTGGTGGGCCGGTTTGGGGTTCTACGCAGGTGGCGTGGGGGGCGGCGTCGTAGACCACCCAGTGGTGGGTGTTGGCTCGCAGCCTCAGGCGCTGGCCGGCGTACACCAGCATTATATCGGCCTGGTTGATGAAGCAGTCGTCCCATGGGCCGGGGGATGCGCTTTCCAGTGGCAGCCTGGCTATGCCCTCCCCGTCTCGCGGGTACATGGCGTCGGGCTCGAACTGCAATTGATCCGGCTTGCGAAACCACGGGTGCCAGCCGAGTACCGCCGGCATTGGCTGGGTGCCGGCCTGCACGGCGAGGCGCAGTTCGAGACGGTGCGGCGTCAACTGTATGACCTGCGTTGCCGTGCCGCCAAAGGGCCAGTAGTCGTCCTCGGGAAGCTCGAGTGACAGCGTGGCGCTGTCCGCCGCGATGCTGTCGATCTGCCACGGCAACGCGAACCCCACGCCGTGGATGGCATGTTCGCCGAAGTTCGTTGGCAATGCGTACATCGTGCCGTCGAAATTGAACCGACCATGCCGGATACGGCCGGCCCACGGCACCATCGGGTAGCAGCCCCAAGCGATGGTGGCTGCCCCGCTCTCCTGTTCGTCGACCAGCCACTCCACGCCGTCGTAGCGGATACGAGCAACGCGCCCGCCGGCCTCAGGGGCCAGCGCCACCTCCAGCTTGCCCGCGCGCAACCAGTGCAGGCGGCCGGCAGGCAGTGGCGCCTGCGCATCGTCGATGGGCAACCGGCGCTCAGTTGCCATAGGGATCAATGGTCCGGATGCTGCCGTCCGCTTCCATGTGCAGCGGGGTGCACTTGACCGAGCGCAGGTGGGTCACCCCGCCCGACAACAGGGCGTCGTGATAGAACAGGTACCACTGTCCTTCGACTTCGCAGATGGAGTGGTGCGTGGTCCAGCCCACTACGGGCTTGAGGATCACGCCGCCATAGGTGAACGGACCGTACGGGCTGTCGCCGATGGCGTAGCAGAGCAGATGGGTGTTGCCGGTGGAGTACGACAGGTAATACCTGCCTTGGTACTTGTGCAGCCACGGCCCTTCGAAGAACCGGCGCTCGTGGTCATCGGCGCGCAAGGGGTGGCCTTGCTCGTCCAGGATGACAACTTCCTGCGTGGGCTCGGCCAGCTGGGTCATGCCCGCGTCCAGTCGGCCGACACGCGGGCCAAGCGCAGGCGCATCGCCGGTGGGTTCTTCGTGTGCCACGTCGTAGCGGTTGTCCCGGTACTTCTGCAGCTGGCCGCCCCAGATGCCACCGAAGTAAAGGTAATGCGCGCCATCGTCGTCTTCGTATACGGCCGGGTCGATGGAGTACGTGCCGGCCATCGGCTCCGGTTCGGCGGTGAACGGGCCCTCGGGGCGGTTGGCCACGGCGACGCCGATGCGGAACCTGCCCTCCCCGTCCTTGGCCGGGAAATAGAGGTAGTAGCGGCCGTCGCGGTGCGCAGCGTCCGGGGCCCACATCTGCTTTGCGGCCCATGGCACGTCGCGGACGTGCAGCGCCATGCCGCAATCGGTCGCCGCGCCGGTGGGACTGTCCATGCGCAGGACGTGGTAGTCCTCCATGCCGAAGTGCCCACCGTCATCATCGAATGGCGTGCCGGCATCGATGTCGTGCGACGGATAAATGTACAGCCGCCCTTCGAATACATGCGCCGACGGGTCGGCGGTGTAGATATGGGTCACCAGCGGCTGGGAGATGGCATGTGCCGCCAGGTGGCCCAGGTCGTTGCCCTCGCGACGCTGCTGCAGGTCCTGCTCGATGCGGGTTTCCATGCGCTTGTCGATCCTGTAGAGGAACAGCATCGCCACGGCGATCAGGAACGGAAGCGAGCAGTACACGCTCACCGTCAGCCGGATGCCGTTGACCACGCCCTCCGGCTGTTGGTCTGCGCCGGCCTGGTAGCCGTAGTACGCCAGGATGCCGGCGACCAGTGCGCCACCGATACTGAGGCCGATCTTCAGGCCGCACAGCATCGCGGAGAAGATGATGGCGGTGGCGCGGCGGTTGTTCTTCCATTCGGAGTAGTCGGCGACGTCGGCGATCATCGCCCACAGCAACGGAATGGTGATGCCGTAGAAGAAGCCGTGCAGCATGAACGACACGAACGCCACGGCCACGGCGGTGGGCGGGAAGAAGTAGAACACCAGCAGGAACACAGTGGAGACCAGCAACGCCCCACCGAACACGTCGCGCTTGCCGAGGCGGTCGGCCAGCCGGCGGGAGACCCCGATACCCAGGATCATGCAGATGATGCCGCAGGCGTTGAACAGACTGAACGCCGAGGTCGCCGGGTCCTCCGGCCAGGCGAAGCCGGACAGCCCCATGCCGTTGAGCGTGGCGTTCAATCCGCCGATGAAGCGGTTGAAGCCGGTGTTGTCGAGAAAGTCGGCGAGAGCCGGCCCGCTCATGTAGTACTGGAAGTAGTAGACGTAGGTACCGCCCTTCAGGGCCAGGTTGATGAAGACCAGGATGGTCAGGGCCAGCATCACCTGCCACGGCCGGTTGCGCACCAGGTCGGACAGGTCCTGCAGTACCCCGCCGGTCTGCTCCTTGTTCGGCACGATGCGTTCGCGCGTGGTGGCAAAGGTGATCAGGAAGAACACGGCGCCCACCACGGCGAACACGGTCATCACCCGCTCGAAGCCCAGCACACGGTCGCCGTCGCCAAGGATCAGCACCAGCGGCAACAGCAGCACCTGGATGATGAACTGCGCGATCATCACCGCCACGAAGCGGTAGGCCGAGAGGCTGTTGCGCTGGGCCATGCTGCCGGTGAGCACGCCGCTGAGCGCGGAGTACGGCAGGTTGTTGGCCGCGTACACCAGCATCAGCAGGCCGTAGGTGCCCAGGGCGTAGATGATCTTGCCCTGCGCGCCCAGCTGCGGGGTGCTGAAGGCCAGCAGCGAGAGCACGCCGAACGGCACCGCCGTCCACAGGATCCAAGGCCGGAACTTGCCCCATCGCGTTGCCGTGCGATCGGCAGCGATGCCGATAAGCGGGGTGAACACGAAGGCGCCAAGCAGGCCGATCACGAAGATGATCGTCGCCGCCGTGGCCGGCGGCAGCCGGTACACATCGGTGTAGAAGAACGCCAGGTAGGTGATGAGCGTCTGGAAGATCAGGTTCGCCGCGAGGTCGCCCAGGCTGTAGCCCAGCTTTTCCCGTACCGACAGGACGTGCTCAGTCACGGGCAGCCTCCACGGTGAAGCGGGCCTGCACGCGCGCATCGGCGCTGGAGCTGCCTACCCTGACCTCGTACGCACCCGGCGGTACGACATACGCCGCGCGGGCTTCGTTGTACTGTCGCAGGGCCTGCTTCGCATCCAGATCGAAGGCCACGGTGCGCCGTTCACCCGGCGCCAGCTGGACACGCTGGAAGCCGCGCAGCGCCTGCTGCGCATCACCCCGCGCTGCATCCACCCGCCGCACATACAGCTGCACCACTTCATCGCCTGCGCGCTTGCCGGTGTTGGCCACGTCCACCTGCACCTTGAGCTGCCCGTCCGCGGCGATGCGGGGTGCATCCAGGCGGAGTCTGCCGTAGTCGAATGTGGTGTACGACAGGCCGTGCCCGAACGGGTACAGCGGTGTGCCCCGGAAGTAGCGGTAGGTGCGGCCTTCCATGGTGTAGTCGTCGAAGGCCGGCATCGCCTGGTCTGCCTTGTAGAACGTCACCGGCAGCCGCCCGCCGGGGTTGGTTTCGCCGAACAGCGCCTGGCCCACCGCGGTGCCGCCGCGTTGCCCGGGGTACCAGCTCATCAGGATGGCAGGCAGGTTTGCCTGGGCCCAGTCCACGGCCAGTGCGGAACCGCCGGTGAGCACCATCACCACGGGCTTGCCGGTGGCGTGCAGCGCTTCGAGCAGGGCACGCTGCGGCGCGGGCAGGCGCAGGTCGGTACGGTCACCGCCGGCAAAGCCCGGGTAGTTGACCTTCATTTCCTCGCCTTCGACATCGCCGGTCAGGCCGCCGGCGAACACCACTACATCGGCATTGCGGGCGGCATCCAGGGCCTCCTCGAACGGCGGTTTGGCACCGGGCATGCGCCAGCCCAGCCGCACGCCGGCGTCGCGCTCGGCATCAAAGTACTCAAGCTTGAGGTCGTAGGCGCGGCCTGCCTGCAGGTCCAGGTCCACGCCGTCGCCGTGCAGGCGGTCGCTGGTGCCCCAGTGGTCCAGCACGCGCTTGCCGTCCACGTAGAGGCGGAAGCCGTCGTCGGCGGCGGCCTCGATGCGGTAACGGCCGGATACTGGCGGCAGCAGTTGGCCGCTCCAGCGGATGCTGAAGTTGTCATTGGGAATGCCCTGTCCCGGCGCCGCTTCACCACGGGCCAGCAGGTTGTCGGTGGGCGAGCCGCGGTCCCAACGAAAGCCGATCTGGGCATCGGTACGGACCAGCGCCGGTGTGCCGGAAAGATCGGCGGTGCGGAAGTACTCGCCGCGCAGGCCGCGTTCCGGGGAATCGGCGGTCGGACGCAGGTACGCCGCTTCGATCAGCGGGGTAGCGCTGGGATCGTCGCGCCCTTCCACCAGGTCCACGCCGCGTGCGTAGCGCACCTCCACACCCTTGGCCGCATCGCGGATGCCCTGCAGGATCGTCACCGGTGCGGCCGGGGTGCCGAAGTAGTTGCCGAGCAGCGCCATGGTGTCATCTGCAGTGGGGCCGACCACGGCGATACGCTTGAGGTTGCGTGACAGCGGCAGCACGCCATCGTTCTTCAACAGCACCAGCGACTCCTGCGCGGCTTTCAGCGCCAGCGCGTCGTGTGTGGGGGCCTGGTTCACCGAGGCCGGGATCTGTGCCCATTTCACGCGTTCTGGCGGATCGAACATGCCCAGCCGCATCCGCGCGGTGAACAGCCGGGTCACGGCATCGTCGATTTCCGCCTCGCTGATCAGGCCCTGCTTCACCGCTGCCGGCAGCGTGGCGTATTCCTGGCCGCACTCCAGCTCGGTGCCGTTCTTCACCGCCAGCGCGGCAGCGGCTTCGCGGGTGGGGACGATTTTGTGATGCTTCCAGATATCCACGATGGCCCAGCAGTCCGAGACCACGTAGCCCTTGAAACCCCAATCGCGGCGCAGCACGTCGCGCAGCAGGAAGTGGCTGGCACTGGCCGATTCGCCGTAGACCCGGTTGTAGGCGCCCATCACGGCGTCCACCTGGCCGTCCTTTACCAGCGCTTCGAACGCCGGCAGGTAGGTGTCGTACAGATCGCGCCTGCTGGGCCGGGCGTCGAAGTGGTGGCGGTCGGCCTCGGGACCGCTGTGCACGGCCAGGTGCTTGGCGGTGGCGTCCAGCTTGCGGTACACCGGGTCGTCGCCCTGCAGGCCGTGCACGAAGGCTACGCCCATGCGCGCGGTGAGGTACGGGTCCTCGCCGTAGGTTTCCTGTCCGCGGCCCCAGCGCGGGTCGCGGAAGATGTTGATGTTGGGCGACCAGAAGGTCAGCCCTTGATAACGGCCATGCGCGCCTTCGCGGATGAACTGGTGGTGCTTGGCGCGGGCTTCGTCGCTGATGGTGGTGGCCACCTGCCCCATCAACGGCACGTCGAAGGTGGCGGCCAGTCCGATGGCCTGCGGGAACACGGTGGCCTGGCCTGCCCGTGCGACGCCGTGCAGGCCTTCGTTCCACCAGTCGTACGCGGGAACGCCCAGCCGATCGATGGCGGGCGCGGCGTTCTGCATCTGGGCTGCCTTTTCTTCCAGGGTCATCTGCGCGACCAGCGCGGCGGCGCGGGTCTCGAAGCTGGCCGAGGTGTCGAGCCACGGCGGCGGTGCGGCGGCGTGGCCGACGGTGGCCAAGGTGATGGCGGCGCAGAGCGCCAGCGTGCGGAACAAGGGCCTGCGCGTCATCATTTGCTCCTCAGGGCGCGCTCGTCGCGCGCGAATGGTCCCAGCAGGGCGCCGACGAAGCCGCCTGCACGATCCGTACTCAATACCGTTCCGTCCACGTCATCGGCGAGGGTCTGCCAGCCATGCCCGTCGCCTGTGTCGAAGGCGAAGGCATAACGCCCTTCGTCTCCTTTGATCTGGAGGCGCAGCGAGGCGGCCAACTCAAGCTCGCGCGATGCCAGCGTCTTCGTTGCGCCGCCGCCATCGCGCGCCTCGAGGAAGATCGCCACGCGATCATTGCCCAGGCTGCGGACGCCGAGGAAGTACCAGTAGGCCTCGATCTGGAACGCGGCCAATCCTGCCGCGACGCCATCTGCTGGCTGCGTCATCTGGGCGCTGGCCTCGAAGCGCAGGTGCTGCTGGCGGCGGCCCAGGAACGCGGGGTTGCGTAGCGTGTCGAGGTCTTCCGGCAGCGGGTGCAACGCCAGGGAACCCGGGCGTTCGCGCAGGTCGGCCCAGTCCTGTTTGGGGACGCGTATGCGGAGCCAGTCGTTGCCGAGCGTGGCGGTGTCGAACTCGTTGCGTTCTATGAAGTTGCCGGTTGACGGTGCCTGCTTTGCTTCGCTCTGCATCCACGATGGCGCCTTGGCCGCGTACGGAATGGTCTGCGCCGCCGGCAGGATCACCGGCCAGCCGTCACGCCATTCCACCGGCAGCAGGTAGGTTTCGCGCCCGGTGTTGTAGTGGCGGACGTCATAGTTGCGGCTGGCAAGAAACACCGCCCACCAGGAACCGTCCGGGCCTTCCACCAGATCGGCATGGCCGGCGTTGGTGATCGGCAGCGGCCGGTCGCTGGGCAGGTCGCGCTGGGTGAGAATCGGGTTGCCCGCATACGGCACGTAGGGCCCCCACGCCTCGCGGCTGCGCAGGACCACCTGCGAATGTTGAGGCCCGGTGCCGCCTTCCGCGTCGGAGAGGTAGTACCAGCCATCACGTTTGTAGATGTGTGGCCCCTCGATCCAGATCGGGTTCTTGGCCGGCTCCACGCCGCCGTCGATGAGCACCTTGCGGGGGCCTACCGGCGTAAACGACGCCAGATCCAGCTGCTGCATCCAGATGGCACGGTGGCCTTCATAACGCGGCGGGCCGGGCGGCACATCGTTGTTGAGCAGGTAGACCTTGCCGTCTTCGTCGAAGAACAGTGACGGGTCGATGCCCTCGATGCCCGGCAGCCAGTGCGGGTCGGACCAGGGGCCGGCCGGATCGCGGGCGGTGGCGATGAAATTGCCGCCGCTGTCGACGGCGGTGGTAACCACGTAGAACACGCCGTCGTGGAAGGAGATGGCCGGCGCGAAGATTCCCCGTGACACGCTGAGCCCATCGAAATCCAGCTGGGATGGGCGGTCGATGACGTTGCCAATCTGTTTCCAGTGCACCAGGTCCACGCTTTCGAACACCGGGATGCCCGGGAAGTAGGTGAAGCTTGAATTGACCAGGTAGAACTTCCCGTTGGCACGGGTGATGCTCGGGTCCGCGTGAAAGCCCGCCAGGATCGGGTTGCGGTAGTGCCCGGCAGGCAGCGGGGGTGCAAACGCGGCGTCGTTGCCGGCGTACTCGAACCAGTCGAAGTAGACCGGGGGCGCGGGTGTGGCCGCCTGCGCCGGCAGCGCAGCAGACAGCAGCAGGAGCGTGGCAAGCAGCAGGCGCATCAGGGTTCCTCCGCTGGGATAAGGGACAGCTCGAACGGTCCGGCAGGTGCGCCACTGCTGTCGCGCAGCGTGCAGATGGGGCCGTCTGCCCAGCAGTAGCGGACGCTGGCCGCCGTTCCGGCCCGCAGGCTGTTCAGCACTACCGCGTTGCCATCCAGCGTGGCGTCTGCGTAGGCGCAGCGCGTCGACCCGGCGTCGCACAGCTCGAAGCCGATGGGGCCGTCCGCACCGGTTGCGACCAGCGTTCCGGCGACATCGTCAAACCCGATGCGCACCTCCACCCGCGTGCGGGATACCTTGCCTGCGGTGGGGCCGGAGGGGGCTGCTGACCGCTCGCCGTACACCACATGGCGCGCCACCCGCGCCAGACGCCGGCCCAGTTCCTGTTTGTTCGGCGGATGGATGTCGTAGGCATCCCCGATGTCGATGGCAAGCGCCAGGCCGGTATGCGGGTCCTCGGCGGCAACGCGCCGCTGCGCCTCGCGCACCTGCGCCCAGCCACTTTCAGCCGGGGCCACGGGCGGTTGGCCATAGCCGGCCAGCTGCACCACCAGTAAAGGCATGTCCGCGCCGAACTGCCCTCGCCAGTCAGCGCGCAGCGTGCGCAGCCTGTCCGCGTAGGCAGCGCCCTCGCCGGTGTTGGATTCGCCCTGGTACCAGAGCATGCCGCGCAGGCCATAGCTGCCCAGCGGCGCGATCATGCCGTTGTACAGCGTCGAAAGGCCGCTGGCGGCATGCCAGGGGGCCAGTGGGGGTGCCTGGTCGCCGGACGCTACACGGTACTGCCAGGGCGCATCAAGAACGATCCGGGTGCCATCGTCGAGATGCAGGGCATGGGCCTGCGCGGGACCGGCCAGCCCGCCGGCGCCCCAGGTGTCCAGCACGTTGACGACCACGCTGTTGGTGCCGGCCTTCAGCAGGCCGGGCGGCAGCGGATAGGATCGCGCGTCCCCGGGGGCGTTCTGGCTCCCCACCACCACGCCATTGACCCAGGTCACATCTGTTTCATCGGCAGCCGCCAGCTCAAGGCGTGCGCCCTGCGCTGCCTGTGCGGCGCTGAGCCTCAGCTCGGTGCGGTACCAGACCATGCCGTTGTACGTCGACAGCGCGGGAATGCCCCAGCGCTCCCAGGCGCCGAGCTGGGCCGGGGCCGGGCGCCATCCGCTGCGGTCAGCGTCGGGCTGCCACGGGGCATCGCCGGGTGTGGCGCCTTCGCGCTGCTCCCACCACTGCTGCCAGTGCTTGCCCCATGCTGCGTTCGCTGCCGCCGGATCGCTGGCATACAGCGCGAACACATCCAGCGCTTCCTCCATGCCACCTTGCGCGCGCAGCGCAGCGGCGCTGGTCCAGGCCTCTATCCGCGAACCGCCCCACGCCGACTGGATGAGACCCATCGGCACGTTGACGGTCTTCCGAAGTTCACGCGCGAAGAAGTAGCAGGCGGCGGAAAAGTCGCGCACGCTTTCAGGGGATGCGGGTTGCCATGACACCGGGCCGGCGAACCGCTCCTGAGGCGTCACGGCCGCGGCCTTGGGCACGGTGAAAAGGCGAATGTCCGGCTGCGTGGCGGAGGCGATTTCGCTGTCGGCGTCGAGCGCACGCCGCACTGGCAGTTCCATGTTCGATTGGCCGGAACACAACCAGACGTCGCCCATCTGCACGTCGCGCACGGTCTGGGTGAGCTGCCCTGCCCGTACGCTCATTTTGTAAGGGCCGCCGGCGGCGATCGGCTTCAAGGTGACGCGCCAGCGACCCTCTGCATCCGCCTGTGCAGTGGCAGTCTGGCGTGCGAACCTCACCGATACGGTGGTGTCCGGCGCGGCATGGCCCCAGACCGGAATCGGCTGGTCGCGCTGCAGGACGGCATGGTCCTGGAACAGCGGGTGCAGCAGCGGCGCCACGGATTCCTGCGCCATGGCCGGTGCGGCGAATAGCGCCAGAGCACTGGCCAACAGCCACCCCATCCTCGGTTTACAGCTCATCGGCCATCTCCCGGTGCAGACGGAAACTGCAGCGTCTCGTAGTACGCCAGCGGGTGTGGGGGTGCGGCTTCGCCTGCTGGCAATGGCCTGCCGCTGATCGACTGGAAGTATGCGACGCTGGCATCGCGCCACCATTGCGCTTCGCGCAGCTGGATCTTGAGGAAGGCGGCGACGTGTTCGTAACGGTGTGGATCGACCCTTCCCTGCAGGCTTGCCCACGTGGTCTGCATGGCCCGGACCTGGCGTACGCCCAGCGAATACCGCCCCACCAGCTCGTCCCATAGCGGCCGCCCGGAGGCCATGCGGTGCTCCCACGGCACGTGGTGGAACCACAACAGCAGCGACTCCGGCACCCTCTCCAGGTCGGCATAGTTCGCGGCTACTTCCGGGGCGTACTGGGCTACGGCGTTGCTGCCCGTCGCAGTGCGGTCAAAGCCAATGCCGTTGCGGTCGGCGCGGTGGTAGTACACCGACGTCCAGTCCGCGCGCGGGCCGCCGTCAACCCAGGGGCCGGGGCCATGATGGTGGCCGCGCGCCATCAGATGGTGCAGGCCCAGCGGGGTCATGTAGTTCACCGCGGCCTCGCGTGAAGCCATCATCATCCCGACGATCGGCTGCACCACCGCGGGGTCCGGCGAGAATGTCATCGCCGCCCAGTCTGCCGCGATGTCACGGGACGATTGATCCGGATTCCAGGCAAGGCGGCCGAAGGCATACCAGTTGGCCTGATCAAATTGCGAACCACTCCACGTGCGATCGGTGCCGATGTTGGCGACGCCGGCGATACCGCTCAGTGACTGCGCCACGGTGAAGGCTTTGCCGTTTGCGCGGGTGTCGGCGTGCAGCACTTCTTCAAACAGCGGCCCCAGGTACACCAGGTGCGTGGCGAAGCCGAGGTATTCCTTGGTGATCTGGAACTCCATCATCAGCGGCGTGCGCGGCATGGCCCCGAACAGCGGGTGGAACGGTTCGCGCGGTTGGAAGTCGATGGGGCCGTTCTTCACCTGCAGCACCACGTTCGGGCGGAACGCACCGTCCAGGCCGGCGAACTCGGTGTAGGCCTGGGTGGCACGGTCGGCAGGCACCTCGTGTGCATAGACGAAGGCGCGCCACATCACCACGCCGCCGTGCGATGCCAAGGCATCGGCCAGCAGGTTGGCGCCATCGGCATGGCTGCGGCCGTAGTCCTGTGGGCCTGGCTGCCCTTCGGAGTTGGCCTTGACCACGAAGCCGCCGAAATCCGGAATGTGCTGGTAGATCTCGTCGGACTTGTCGTGCCACCAACGCTGCACCGCCGGGTCGAGCGGATCGGCTGTCTTGAGTCCACCCAGTTCGATCGGGGCGCTGAAACGCGCGCTCAGGTACACGCGGATGCCGTAAGGCCGGAACACCTCGGCCAGTGCGGCGGCCTTGGCCAGGTACTGCGGCGCGAGGCTCTGAGCGTTGGCGTTGACGTTGTTGAGCACGGCGCCGTTGATGCCCAGCGAGGCATTGGCCCGTGCGTAATCGGTGTAGCGCGGGTCGCGCCATTCCGGCAGCGTCTGCCAGTCCCACAGGGAGCGGCCGGCGTAGCCGCGTTCGACATGACCGTCGAGGTTGTCCCAATGGTCAAGTACACGAAGGCGCACCTTGGGTGATTCTCTGACTTCCAAGTCATTCAACGACGTGCCCGTCTGCAGCAACCGAAGCAGATGGAACGTGCCGTACAGCACGCCGATATCGCTGCGCGCGGCCACCAGCAGTACGTCGCGCCCATCGACCCGCGTGCGCTTGAGCAGGTACCCCTCTTCCCCAAGCGACGCGACCTCATCGCGGAACGACGCGATCAATGCCGACGACCGAGGCGTGCCAAGCGCAAGCACCTGACTACCGGAGCTTGCGCTTTGGGCTCGAAGTGCGCTTCCCAAGAGTCCCGTCAGGCCACGGACCAGCTCGTCACGGGCTGCACGCTGCGTGGGCGTCTGATCTGGAGCGACAACCTCGCCCAGCTGTGCGCGATAGTCCGCAGCAACTGCCGGCTCCAGCGGGGCGTAGCGCAACCAGAGGTCGTATCCATCCTCCGCGCGCGCACCCGCGCTGCAGGCCATCAATGCCACGGCAACACCCAGCATCCAATGACACCGCACGACACGCGACTGCCCCCGCAGCGTCGGCAGCAAACCTTGTAAGCTCAGGCGGTGCGTTGGACGCCACAGCGTCACAAAGAAGAACGGGAGGGCGTATTGGACAAACCGAAGAAATCGGTCCGCCGCAAAACCAGTGGCGTGACGATCGACGAGGTGGCGGCGCTGGCCGGGGTGTCGCCGATGACGGTGTCGCGGGCGATCAACCAGGGCAAGGTGCGCGATGACACCCGCGAACGCGTGATGCGCGCGGTGCAGGCATTGGGCTACACGCCCAACCTGGCCGCCAGTACGCTGGCCGCGGCGCAGCACACGCGCATTGCGCTGATCTACACCAATCCCAGCGGCGCCTACCTGCGCGAACTGCTGGTGGGCCTGCTGCGGGGCGCGTCCAATGCGGCCATCCAGCTGGTCATTCACTACTGGGACAACCTGGACCCCGTTGCCGAGCGCAAGGCCGCGCGCGCCCTGGCCGGCCGCGTCGACGGCGTGATCCTGCCGCCCCCGCTGTGCGAATCGCCGGTGGCCGTGACCGAGCTGGTCAAGGCCGGCATTCCGGTGGTCGCCATCGCGTCGGGGCACCTGCGCGACGATGTTTCCTGCGTGCGCATCGATGACTTCCACGCGGGCAAGGAGATGGCGGAACACCTTATCCAGCAGGGACATACCCGGATCGGCTTCATCCGAGGCCGTAACGACCTCAGCGCGAGCGCGCGACGCTACGACGGCTTCGCCACTGCCCTGCACGAGGCCGGGCTGGAGGTCGAGGCCAGCCTGGTCCAGCAGGGGGACTACACCTATCGCTCGGGCCTGGATGCCGCCGAGAAGCTGCTGTCCCAGCCCCAGCCTCCCACGGCGATCTTCGCCAGCAACGACGACATGGCGGCTGCCGCGATTTCCGTGGCGCACCGGCAGGGCCTCGAGGTGCCGCGTGACCTGTCGGTGGTGGGCTTCGATGACACCTCCGCGGCCACCACGGTATGGCCCGAGCTCACCACCCTGCATCAACCCATCGCCGCGATGGCCGATGCGGCCATCGACATCCTGCTGCGCACCATCCGCCACCGCACCGACGACAGCCGCGTGCTGACCGACCACGTGCTGCCACACCGCCTGGTGATGCGCGATTCGGTCGCGCCCCCGCCCAAGCGGTGATGGCATTGCGCGCATGGTTACGCGCCCGGGCATGCGACGGTGGCGTCCGCTTCATTCAGGGCACCCAGCGCGACGCGTGACACCGAAAGGGTCATGGCGCCGGCGGTGCCGATCGACCAGGGCCGATCCAGCTTGCCCACGTCTGCACCGGCGGCCGAGAGACACTTCAACGGCACCCCCACGCGCTTCCAGTCGCCCACCGGCAGCTTGGCCAGCGAAGGCGCAAGCGGAACGCGCGCGGTACACCCGGCGCCGCAACCGACCGACAGCCAGGCGTCACCCTTGGGCGCAGCATCAACCCGCAGCGTAGTGATCAGCATCAGGTCGCCATTGCTCTCGCGCTGCAGGTCCAACGGGACGTGCGACTGCACGGCGACGGTTGCCTCGCCCTTGCCCGACCACGCCAGGCGGCGGCCGTCTTCCTGCACAAGGTGGTCCACGCCAGTGACTTTCAGCAGGTCACCATCAAGCGATTCGGGCACCTTGGTAACGGTCACGCTCTGGCCCGTGCTGCCTTCAAGCCGCAGCGCCATGCCGGAACCTGCATCACCCCGTGCGAAGAACACACCGGCCGCGCCTTCGTTGCCAGTCACGCCCGACACTTCCGGCAGTGGCGCCAGATCGCCCTTGTCGGCGTAGGTCAGGCCGAAGCCGAACGCGAACTGCGGGTCGTAGTCCTTCTGGCCAACATTGTTGGCGTACTGGATCGCCGTGCGCGGCCAGCTGAAGCTCAGCTTGCCCTTGAAGTCGTGCTGCACGCTGCCATCGGCCTTGCGCAGCAGCACATCGGCAATGCCGCCGCCTTCCGACCCTGGCAGCCACGCCGCCACGAACGCATCGGAGGCGTTGATCTCGCGGTTCACCCACAGGGGCCGGCCGCTCAGGAACACCGCCACCACCGGGATGCCATCGGCCTTCAGCTTTTTAATCAACTGAAGGTCCGCGTCGTCGCCCGGTTTGTAGGCCAGTGTCGCCAGGTCGCCCTGGAATTCGGCATAGGGGTTCTCGCCGAACACCACCACGGCCACGTCGGGCTTTGCCGTGTATTTCCCATCCACCGCGAACATGGCTTCGCCACCCGCGGCCTTGGCCTGCTGGGCGATGCCTTCGAAGATGGTGTCCGCGTTAGGGAAGTCCTTGCGGGTGGTGCCGGTGCCCTGCCAGTTCAACGTCCAGCCGCCGGCCTGCTTGCCGACATCGTTTGCCCCATCACCGGCCACGAGGATGCGCTGCTTGGGCGCCAACGGCAGCACGCCGCCCTGGTTCTTCAACAGCACCAGCGATTCGCGCACCGCCTGGCGTGCAACCGCGCGATGTTCCGGTGCGCCGATCAATGCGAACTGGCCGCCGACCGTGCGCGACGACGGCTTGCCGGCCTCGAACAAGCCGAGCCGCAACTTCACCCGCAGGATCCGGCGCACCGCATCGTCCAGGCGGTCCTGGGTGATGGTGCCGGCCTTCGCCGCCGCCAGCGTGGTCTCGTAGAAGCCCTTCCAGCTGTCCGAGGCCATGGCCATGTCCAGGCCGGCGTTGATGGTGGCCGGGCAATCAGTGGTGGTGCAGCCCTTGACCTGCCCATGTCCGTTCCAGTCACCCACCACGAAGCCGCCGAAGTTCATGCGCCCCTTCAGCGCATCGGTCAGGTACGGCTTGTGGCCGTGCATCTTCTCGCCATTGACGCTGTTGAACGATGCCATGACGGTCTGTGCACCCGCCGCGATCGCGGTCGGATAGCCCGCGGCGTGGATGCGGACCAGCTCGGCTTCGCTGATTCTGGTATCGCCCTGGTCCTTGCCATCGGTGGTGCCGCCATCGCCAAGGAAGTGCTTGACCGAGGCGATCACGTGGCGGCCATCCAGGAAGTCGGGCGAGCCCACCTTGCCCTGCAGACCCTCAACCACGGCGCCGGCGTAGCTGGCCACGACTTCAGGGGATTCGGAATAGCCTTCGTAGGTGCGTCCCCAGCGGTCGTCCTGCGGGACCGCCACGGTGGGTGCGAACGCCCACTCCATGCCGGTGGCGCGCGTTTCCAATGCGGTGATCTCGCCGATCCGGCGCACCAGCTCCGGGTTGCGTGCTGCACCCAACCCGATGTTGTGCGGGAACAGGGTGGCGCCGACGATGTTGCTCTGGCCATGCACGGCGTCGATGCCGAACAGCACGGGAATGGCCTTGCCGCCGGTTGAGGTGTCCATGGACGCCGCGTAGAAGGCATCGGCCAAGGCCAGCCATTCGGCCGGCTTGGCGTCGTAGCGGCCGCCCGGGTCGGAGTTGCCGCCGGCAAGGATGGAGCCCAATCGATACTTGCGCACGTCATCCGGCGTGATGCTGGCAATGTCGCCCTGCACCAGCTGCCCGACTTTTTCCTCGACCGTCATGCCGGCCATCAGCTCGGTGATCCGCTTTTCCATCGCGGGGTCATCGGGCAGCGGCCAGGTCACCTGGGGCCAGGGGTTGGCGTCGGTCTTGGCCTCCGCCTGGGCCGGTGCAGCCGGCTTGTCGTCGCCCTTGCAGGCAGCGAGTGAAAGCAGCAGCGCGGCCAGCAGCAAGCCGGTGCGGCGGATAGCGGTGTGGTGGGTCATGGTGCTCATCCTTGCCGGTGGGCTCAACGCAGCAGGTACTGGTTGATCAGGTTTTCGTAACGCTCCTGCTTACCGCTGGTCTGCTTCGGCTCGCCGCCCTTCGCGCCCAGCGCTGCGAGTTCAACGAGGCTGAGCGCGCCGCGCTCGAAGTCCTTGCCGGCGCCGCTGTCGAAGCTGGCGTAACGCTCCTTGCGCCACTGTTCCCACGGCGAGTCGTTCAGCAGCCCATGAGCCACTTCCAGCCCGCGGGCAAACGCGTCCATGCCGCCGATGTGGGCAACGAACAGATCGTCCAGGTCGGTGGATTCGCGGCGCACCTTGGCGTCGAAGTTGAGGCCGCCTTCCAGGCCACCCTGGCGCAGCACCACCAGCATGGCGCCCACGGTGTCGTACAGATCGGTCGGGAACTGGTCGGTATCCCAGCCGTTCTGGGCATTGCCGCGGTTGGCGTCGATGCTGCCCAGCAGGCCGTGGTCGGAGGCGACCTGCAGGTCGTGTTCGAAGGTGTGGCCGGACAGCGTGGCGTGGTTGGCTTCGATGTTGAGCTTGAAGTCCTTCTCCAGGCCGTGTTCCTTGAGGAAGCCGGCCACGGTGGCGCTGTCGAAGTCGTACTGGTGCTTCATCGGCTCCATCGGCTTGGGCTCGATCAGGAAGTTGCCCTTCAGGCCGATGCTGCGGCCGTAGTCGCGCGCCATGGTAAGGAAGCGCGCGAAGTGATCCACCTCGCGCTTCATCTGGGTGTTTACCAGCGAGGCATAGCCTTCGCGGCCGCCCCAGAACACGTAATGTTCGCCGCCCAGTTCAACGGTGGCTTCCAGCGCCGCCTTCACCTGCACGGCGGCACGCGCTACCACGGCGAAATCCGGATTGGTCGACGCGCCATTCATGTAGCGTGGGTGCGAGAACAGGTTGGCCGTGCCCCACAGCAGCTTCATGCCGGTCGCTTCCTGGCGCGCCTTGGCCAGGCCGACCATGTGCTTGAGGTTCTTCTCGTACTCGCCCACATCGTCGGCGTCCGGCGACAGGTCGATATCGTGGAAACACCAGTACGGGACGCCCAGCTTGGTGAAGAACTCGAATGCGGCATCCACCTTCGCCTCGGCGGCGGCCATCGGCGAGCCGGCATCCCACGGGAAATGGCGGGTGCCCGGGCCGAATGGATCGTGTCCGGCGTTGCAGAAGGTGTGCCAGTAACAGACCGCGAAACGCAGGTGCTCCTGCATGGTCTTGCCGCCGACCACCTTGTTGGCGTCATAGACCTTGAACGCCAGTGGGTTGTCCGACCCGCGGCCTTCGAAGGGGATGCGGCCAATGCCGGGGAAGTATTCCTTGGCGCCAATGTAGGGCTGGGTGCTCATGGTGCAGTTCCTTTCGTTGTGCGAGGTGTCGCGTAGAGAGATCAGCCGCGCTGCAGCGGCGTGATGGCGTCGAGATAGCGCAGGAAGCGCGCATAGGCGGTGGCATAGGCAGGCGTACGCGTCGGCTCCGGACACGCCGACAGCTGCGGGTCGAGCGCTACGTGGCGCTCGGCGATATCGGCAATGCTGGCGAGATCGCCCCGCGCATGGCCCAGCGCCCACAGCGCCTGCAACGCCGCACCGAACGCTGCGCCTTCGGACTGGGTAGGCACGTCCACCGGCAGGCCGAACACATCGGCCACCAGCTGCCGCCATGCGGCGCTGTTGCTGCCGCCGCCGGTGAGCACGATGCGGTCGAACTGCATGCCGGCGCGGACGAAGGCGTCGTACCCGTATTTCAGGCTGTAGGTGGCCCCTTCCATGGCCGCGCGGTACAGGTGGGCCGGGGTCATGTTGGTGGTGTCCAGGCCCGCCAGCACCCCTTTGCCGTGTGGCAGGTCGGGCGTGCGCTCGCCATTGAGGAACGGCAGCATCACCAGCCCATCCGCCCCGGGCGAGGTCGCCCGCAGGTGCCCATCGCCGAAGCGGGTGCTGAAGTCGAACGCGTCGGCTACCTGCTCGGTCACCACGGTACAGTTCATGGTGCAGATCAACGGCAGCCAGCCGCCGGTGGACGAGCAGAACGCGGCCCACGCTCCATCGGGATCGACCACGGGTGTGTCGGAATAGGCAAACAGCGTACCCGAGGTACCCAGGCTCATCGCAAGACGACCGGGGACGACGCAGCCGGTGCCGATGGCGGCCATCATGTTGTCGCCGCCGCCGACCGCTACTTTTACCGTGGCAGGCAGGCCGAACGATTTCGCTGCTGCGGGCGAAATGTCGAACAATGCTTCCGGTGGCACGATGGGCGGCAGGCACTCGGTCAGGTCGCGGTCCGGGTCGGTCGCGCGCAGCAGGTCGGGCGACCAGGTGCGGGTGCGCACGTCCAGCCAACCGGTGCCCGAGGCATCGCCGTATTCGCAGAACCGCTCGCCGGTCAGCACGAAGTTGAGGTAGTCGTGCGGCAGCAGGATGGTGGCCAGCCGTGCGTACGCGTCCGGCCGGTGCGTCTTCGTCCACGGCAGCTTGGAGGCGGTGTAGCCGGTCAGGATCGGGTTGCCGGCCAGCGCAATGGTCTGCGCCGTGCCGCCTGCAGCTTCCATGATCTGGGTGCATTCGGCCGAGGTACTGGTGTCGCACCACAGCTTGGCGGGTGCCAGCACCTCCCCTGCTGCATCAAGCGGCACGAAACCGTGCTGCTGACCGGATACCGCCAACGCGGAAATGCGCGCGCGCACCGACGGCGTGATGGCAGCGAAGCAGGTGTGCAGTGCAGCCACCCAGTCAGCCGGTCGCTGTTCACGGCTGCCATCGGCGGCGCTGTCCAGCTCAAGCGGCGCGCTGGCGCTGACCACCACGCTGCGCTTGGCCGGGTCGTACACCAGTACTTTCAGGCTCTGCGTACCCGCATCGATTCCAGCAACCAGATCCATCCAAAGTACCCCGTGTGTTCAAGAAAGGTAGCGCTACCAATTTTGTGCGGCGAAAGGTGGCCCCGTCAGGCGGTGGCCAGGCGCCTTGGCCAGACCCCGTCCGGCGCCTTGCAGTAGCGTTCAATGAAGTCTGCCTGCGAGGGCATGGTCGCCACCGCCTGTTGCACCGGCTGCCGGATCCGCGCCAACAGCGTGCGCAGGTCCGCATCGCTGATCGCGCGTGCCAACGGGTGCGGCGGCCCTGGTTGGATGCCCTGCCCCATCAGCACACTGGTCCAGGAATCCACCCGGAACAGTTCGCCGGGGTCCTGCCACGCGTGTGCGCGCTCGCGCCATGCGCGCAACCGTACGGCCAACGATTCGGGCAGCTCCATCTCGCGGCAGGCCTTCCACATCGGCTCGTCGCGCTGGGTGGCGTGGTAATGCAGGATGATGAAGTCACGCACGTGCTCCATTTCCTGGCGGCTGACATCGTTGTAAAGCGCGGTCAGGGTCGGGGTGATGCCATCGAACGGGAACAGCTGGATCAGCCGCACCACCGCGCTGATGGTCAGGTGGATGCTGGTCGATTCCAGCGGCTCGATGAAGCCGCTGGCCAGGCCCAGCGCCACCACGTTCCTGTTCCACGCCTTCAGCCGGCGGCCACTGCGGAACGGTACCAGCCAGGGATCGCGCAGCGGCTGGCCCTCGACGTCACGCAGCAGCTTGGCCTGCGCCTCGTCATCGGACATATGGCGGCTGGAGAACACCAGTCCACAACCCACCCGGTGCTGCAGCGCGATGTGCCAGCGCCAGCCGGCCTCGTGCGCGATGGCACGGGTGTACGGCACCGGCGGCTTGACCGACTCGGTCTGCACCGCAACGGCGCGATCGCTGGGCAACCACTGGTTCCAGTCCTCATAGCCGCTGTGCAGGGTCTGCTCGGTCAACAGGCCGCGGAAGCCGGTGCAGTCGATGAACAGGTCACCTTCGATCACCTGCCCGTCTTCCAGCACGAGCGCTGCAACGGAACCGTCGTGGGCGTGCTGCCGCACTTCGCGGATCTTGCCTTCCACCCGGCGCAGGCCCTGCGCTTCAGCGCGGCGGCGCAGGAATTTCGCGTACAGCCCGGCATCGAAGTGATAGGCGTAGTTCACCTGCGGCTGGGTCTGCAGCGAGAAGTGGTCGCCGCGCGAAGCCACGCTTTCCAGGCAGAAGTCGCCCAGGTCCGAGGGCATGCCACGGCGCAGGCTGTCCAGCCAGAAATGATGGAACGGGGTGGCCCAAGTGCTTTGGCCGATGGTGCCGAACGGGTGGATGAAGCGCTCACCCGGGCGGCGCCAGTTCTCGAACGAGATCGAGAGCTTGAAGGTGCCGGCCACCGCCTGCAGGAACTCCTGCTCATCGATCTGCAGGTAGCGGTGGAAGGTGCGGATCGGCGGCACGGTCGATTCGCCGACGCCTACGGTGCCGATCTGCTCGGACTCGACCAGGGTGATGTCGAGCTGCTCGCGGAACTGGTGGGACAGCGCGCAGCCGGCCAGCCAGCCTGCGGTGCCACCGCCGGCGATGACCACCTTGCGGATGCGCCCTTCTGTGGTGTTCGCAGCGTTCAAAGCGATGCCCCCATCAGCGGTTGAGTCGACTGAGCAGCTGCGCGCGCGTGCGGCGCGCCTGCATCTCATCGAACGGTGCAAGCTCACCCCGGGCGGCGTCGGGCAGGTGCTGCCCTGCGCGCTCACCGGGACCGAATACGTAGTACTCGAAGATCGTTGCCCAGGCTTTCTTTTCACGCTCCGGCAGATCGCGCAGCGCCCACATCGCGTGCTGCAGTGCCGGCAGCGGTGAGGACAGGAAGCTGGGCACGCTGCGCCACCAGTAGTTCACCAGCACGTTGAACGGTTCGAGGCTGCGCACGTGGTGCCACCACATGCTGGGAATGAAGATGGCATCGCCCGGTTCCAGCACGGCAGTCTGCGCGCTGGCCAGTGCGTCACGGAACCGGGGATGGCGGTCGAAATCCGGGCGGTCGAAATCCACCACGCTGACCACCTGCCCGCCGGGAGTGGGTTCCAGCGGGCCGGGATAGAGGTTGTCGATCTGTTCCGGCGGAAACAGGGTGAACCGGCGCCGGCCCACGGCGCAGCAGGCCAGGTTGTCCGGGGTATCGTAATGGCAGGACGCGGTAACGCGGTTGCCGATCCAGATGCTGGCCGAGGCATCGATGCCCTGCCCGGCCAGGCCGGCGTCGTTGGCCTGCGCGAACCCGGGCAGCGCCCGGTCGATCAGCAGCGAGGCCACGTAATAGGTGGGCGGCTTCGGAACATCAAAGGTGTCGGCGATCTCCTCCAGCACCTGCGTCAGCAGTCCACGCCGGACCTCGAAATTCAACTGGGTGAAATCATCGTTGTAGAACGGGCGTCCTTCGATCTCGGGACCGCCGTAGGAGTACTGCACCGGCAGACCGGCATCGAACCCGCGCAGGTACGTCAGCGCCTCCCCGGTGGAACGCAACCCGGCCTGTACCAGCGCCCAGTCGCGCGCAATGCCACGCAGCACCACCGGCTCGCCGGCGGCCACCAGTGCCTCCAGCGGGAGCGCACCGGGCTGCAGGCCTTCCAGGGTGCGCATGGCCACACCGTCGAGCATCGCTCAGTTCCTGCCCGTCGCGGCGGCGGCATCCTGCGAACGCAGGCGACGCTGCTTTTCAGCAATCAGCCGCCGCATGTTATGCAGCGAGGCCAGCATCAGGTATGCGCCCTCAAGGTAGCCGGCGCGATTGAGTTCGGCCAGCGTGGCGCCGTCCAGCTCGGCCAGGCGGTCACGGTCGATCGCGTGCAGGCCGTTCACCCCCACCCGGTTGTGCGGGTCGATCTGCAAGTCGAGGGTAATCGGTTGAATCAGGCCTTTGCTGTCGAGCATGGCAAACATTTCGGCGCCAAAGGCATGGCCGTCGTGGATGCCACGCAGCACGTTGGCAATGTGGTCCAGATACGGCGTATTGCCCCCCTGTGGCAGGAACACCGGCTCTCCGGCGCCGCTGCTCACGCGCGGGTGGTCCAGGTCTACGTGCAGCACCGGCTCCTGCGTAAGCTCACCGTCGATGCGGTGCTCCTGGAAGCCGATCAGGAACGGCCCCTTGGCCGCAGCCCCCGGCAGGTAGGAGGCATTCCAACGGCCGTCGTCCAGGTACAGGTTTTCGTGCTGCTCGAATCCCAGCAGTACGACCGATTGCCACTTCCCGGTAGCGGCGTCTCTGCGCAGGAAAATCGGGTATTCACGCTGCAGCTCGGCGTACTCGCTCGGGTAGGCGGGCACCATGCCGACCGCGTCGCCGAATTCGGGGCCGAATCCGGTCGCTACACGGAGCTCCCGGTGGGCGATGTTGTTGAGCATTTCGTAACGCGGCATGTGTAGTCCAATCCCTGCAGGAGCCTGCACGGGTGCCGCTGCCGAAGCAGCGGCACCCATGGCCTGTTCAGAACCTGTAACGAACGCCAAGCATGTAACGCGGATCCTGGTCAGCCAGTTTCACCATCATCTGCGAGGTGCGCGAACGCCAACGCACATCCTCGCCAGTGAGGTTGATGGCCTCGAGGCTGAACGACCAGTTGTCATTCAACGTGTAACCCACGCTGAGATCCCACTGGTCGTACTCTTCCACATAGTACGGGTTTCGGCTGGCACCCTGGTTGGCCAGGATCAGGTACTGGTCGCGCCAGTTCCAGGCCAGGCGCACCGACCAGCCGTACTTTTCGTACATCAGCATGGCGTTGGCGGTGTCGCTCAGGCCGGTGAGCGAGAACTGGTCGACATTCGGGTCGCCCGCGTCGTTGTAGCCCACGTCACCGTTGACGATGGTGTAGTTGGCCAGCACGCCGAAGCCGGTGTCGCCGAAGAAGTACTGCCCGCCCAGTTCCCAGCCGTGCAGCTTGGACTCGTTCTGGTTGATGGGGCGGTTGACGTTGAACTGATACAGCGGGTCGGCCGCGGTGCCATACAGGTCGTACGCCGCTTCGGTGGCCAGTACCTGTGCATCGGTGCCGTTGTAGGCACCCAGCCCGGCCGGATTGTTGCGCAGCAGCGCCAACGCGGTGAACAGCGAGGTGTCATTGGCCGAGCAGGCCGCTGCGTTGGCCGGTCCCACTTGGGCAATGCAGGCCCCACTGGTCAGGAAGCCCAGCGCGGTCTGTGCGTCCGGGCCGGAGGTCGGGTCGCGCAGGCCGTACAGGTTTTCCTGCACGATGGTGTTGCCGATGAAGTTGGCGACCTGCTTGTTCCAGTAGGTGACCGACACGTAGCTGGCATCGGCGAAGTACCATTCCAGCGCCAGGTCCAGGTTGTCCGATTCCAAGGGCTTCAGGGCCGGGTTCTGCGCGGTGCCGCTGGCCCGCGAAGACGGATCGATCAGCACCGAGCCGAACGGCTGCTGTGCGGTCGGGCCGGCATACAGGTTGCCGATCGGCGCACGGGCGATGCTCTTGCCGAACGAAATTCGCCCCTTCAGGTCGTCCAACAGGTCGATGCTGAAGTCCAGGTTGGGCAGGATGTAGCTGTAACTGGTCTTCTCGGTGAAGGGCTGCTTGTCATCGGACAACAACACGCGGAAGTCATTGTTGGCCTGCCACTGGATGGACTCCGGCGTGGCGATGATCGAGGTCGACACCACGTCCGTGGTCTCGTAACGGACGCCCAAGCGGGTATTGGTGCGGTGGCCGCCCAGGTCGCCGTCCAGCTCGATCTGCATGTAGGCCGAATTGGTCTTCTCTTCCACACGGTTGTCGGCCGCGTTCTGCGGGCTGACCCCCAGGTTGGCGCCATAGTACTGCCCTGCCCACTGGGCCAGCCGGCCTGCGTCGCCGCGCCAGGCGCTGAAGCTGTTGACGTTGAAATCGTCGAACATGCCGACGATGTTCACCGGCTGCAGCAGGTCCATCAGGCCGTTGGCCACATCGCCGTTCACGTTGGCCACGCCCCAGTCGCCCAGGGTGTTGTAGTTTTCCGCGGCCTGGAGGCGGTGGGTGGTCTGCTTGCTGGTGTCCACGCCGAACTGGAAGCGGCCTGCGTCGAAGGCCCACTCACCGTCGACGCGACCCTGCTTGATCTCGCTGATCTGGGTCTGCGAATTGATGCGCAGCACCTGCGAGCCGATCTCTCCCGGGACGAACCCGCCATTGACCACGCCATTGGTCTTGGCGATGGCATCGGCAGCGGTCGGGTACCAGACCTGGGTGCCCACCGGCAGGCCGTTGTTCCAGACCATTTCCTGTACGTACGTGCCCCCACACTGCGGCCCGGTGGTGCAGTTGTTGGTGCCGGCGATACTGGAGAAGATGGAGCCGCCGCCCGTAAGCGGATCGTTCGGCCGGCTCTCGTTCTTGGAATCGTGGCCGTCGAAGCTCAGCTTGAAGCGGTCGGTGATGTTCCAGGTGGCATTGAAGCCCAGCGACCCCAGCTTGTACTTCTGCATGCTGCGCTGCTGTTCAAGCCCGAAGTCCTTGGTGCCGGCGATTTCGCGGATGTAGATCGGCGTGGCCACCGCACCGCTGGTATCGAACACCACATCGGTGTAGTTGCTGTTCTGCAGCCACATGCCCTGCTCGCCACGATTCTCTTCGATCTCGTTGGTCGAATAGGTGTAGTCCAGGGTCAGGGTTACTGCATCGGTCGGGGCGAACTGCAGCACCGCCTGGCCATTGATGCGCTCGCGTTCAAAGTCGGCGAAGGCATAGCGCAGATCGTTCGGGCGCCCGTACAGCGCGCCGATTGCCGGTGCATTGGTCACCGTCGGGTTGCCGGGCAGGGTCCCGGTCCACGGCTGGATGTTCCAGTAATTGTTGGTGGCCTGCACCGAACCGCCCTTGCGCTTCTGGTAGCTCGCGCTGACACCCACGCCCCAGGTCTTGTCCGGGTTGGTGTAGCTGAAGATGCCGGAAAGCTCAGGGGTCAGGTCGTTGTCGAACGGCTGGCTCTGGTCGGAGACGATCTTGGCCCCGGCGCTGGCAACGGTGCCCTCATGGTCGAACGGACGCCCGGTGAGGATGTTGATGGTGGCGCCGATGCCGCCGCTGGGCACGTTGGCCTGGCTGGTCTTGAAGACCTCGATGCCATTGACCGCTTCGGCCGCCAGCTGCGCGAAGTTGAACGCGCGGGTACCGCCGTCCACGCCGCCGATGGCGACCTGCCCCGACGCGCCGAACGCGTCGGCACCGGGCATCTGCCGGCCGTTGAGGGTCACCATGTTGAACTGCGGGCCAAAGCCACGCGCGGTGACCTGCGCACCTTCACCATCACGGCGCTCGATGGAGATACCGGTGATGCGCTGCAGGGATTCGGCCAGGTTGGTGTCGGGGAACTTGCCGATGTCCTCGGCACTGATCGCGTCCACCACGCCGGCCGAGTCGCGCTTGATATCCATCGCCTGGCTGAGGCTGTTGCGGATACCCGTGACCTGCACGGTGTCGAGCTGGGTCGGGGTGGACTGCGACTGCGGGGCAGGCGCCGGCGTTGCAGCGTCCTGCGCGAATGCGGGATTGATGACCAGGACGCCGCCCACGAAGGTGAACATGGCCCGGGATGTAAGTTTCGCCAGCTTCCGGCTCATGCGTGAGCCCTCAGGTCTGGGGTACGACGGAAAGCAAAAGCGCTCATGACTCTCCCCTCTGACATACGATCGAATGGATGTACCGCCCCTCCAAGGGGCACGCACGGGCGATGCCCGTCTTCCACACCGAACATCGCAGTGCCTTGTTGCTGCACTGCGATTCAAACTCGCTTTCAGGCTTGCCAGAACACGCGTTTGGTATATGGGGGGGTAACCGCTGAGCCTTACCCTGGCTGAGTGGTAGCGCTACCATCGCGTCAGGGCGCAGACTAATCACCCGGTCACACGGTTGTCATCATGCAGCGCAGCAAAGGAAACGCTTCCTTGAAAAACAGCCAGAAAGTGGTGCGTCGCAAAGGCAGTGCCATCACCATCGATGAGGTCGCCGCGCATGCCGGCGTATCGGCGATGACGGTTTCGCGCGTAATCAATGGCCATTCCAGCGTGCGTGAGGAAAACCGCGAACGGGTCATGCGCAGCGTGATTGAACTGGACTACCGCCCCAACCTGGCCGCCAGCGCCCTGGCGGCCGCGCAGCACACCTGCATCGCGCTGATCTACACCAATCCCAGCTCCAGCTACCTGCGTGAGCTGCTGGTGGGCGCGCTGCGCGGGTCCACCCGGTCCGCGGCGCAGTTGGCGATCTCCACCTGGGATGGGCTGAGCGCCAATGCACGGCGGGAGGCCGCACGACAACTGTGCGACAGCGTGGCCGGGGTGATTCTTCCGCCGCCCCTGTGCGAATCCAAGGCGATCGTCGACATTTTCGTCAACGCGGGGATTCCCGTCGTCTCCATCGCATCCAGCCAGTTCAGCGACAGGGTGTCCTGCGTGCGTATCGATGACCGCCACGCCAGCCGGGAGATGGTGGCGCATCTGGTTGCCCACGGGCATACGCGCATCGGCTACATCACCGGTGATCCGAATCAGACCGCCAGCGCGCAACGCTGGCAGGGATACCGGGATGCATTGGCAGACGCCGACATCGGCTACGACGAGGCGCTGGTGCAGCCCGGGTACTTCACGTATCGATCCGGACTGGAGGCGGCCGAGCAACTGCTGGCCCTGCCCCAGCCGCCGAGTGCGATCTTTGCCAGCAACGATGACATGGCATCGGCCGTGGTATCGGTGGCACATCGGCGCGGGCTGGACGTGCCGCGTGATCTTTCGGTGGTGGGCTTCGACGATACCTCAGCGTCGACCATGGTGTGGCCGGAGCTGACCACCATCCATCAGCCGGTGGCGGACATGGCCGACACCGCCATCGACATCCTGCTGCGTGAGATCCGACGCGCGCCCGCTTCGGCGCGCGCCATCGTCAATCAGGTGCTTGCACATCAGCTGATCACGCGTGATTCCGTATCAGGGCCGGTGCAGGCTACCTAGCCTCACGCCTCACGCCTTACTGCCCGGCTGCAGCGGCGGCAACGGCCTGGCGGATGCGCTGGCCTTTCACCGGTTCACCCAGCGCGACCGGCTTGTCATCGGCCAGGTAGTTGGCGAACTGCGCCGGCAATGCGGTGGCGTTGGCGAACTCGGGCCCGGCCTGCAACTGGTAATGCAGGTGGGCTTCGGACGAGTTTCCGCTGTTGCCGCAGTCTGCCAGCTGCGCGCCGGTGCGCACGACCTGCCCTTTCGTGACCCGTACGCTGCCCTGGCGCAGGTGGGCCAGGACCGAGTATTCGTCGTTGCCATGATCGAGGATGACGCGGTTGCCGGTGGGCTGGGACGGGTTCATCTCACCGGGCACGTTGTCGGCCACGCCTTCGATCACCTCCACCACGGTGCCGTCTGCGGGCGCGAGGATGGGTCTTCCGAAGCAGAAGTAATCCTCATTGCGCTTGCCTTCGCCATGGTGCGATCTGCCCTCGCGAATGACCAGCAGGTCCATGGCGAAACGCTGGGTTGCGTGCGCTGCATGGTAGTTCTGCTCGACGCTGCGACCACCCCAGACCACGTAGAACTCGTCGGAGAATGGCAACTGCAGCGGCGTGCGGTTCTTGTAGTCAAGACGCTCGCTGGCCGCAGGCTGCGGCGCGACCTGGTGTGGGCGGATAGTGAACCCCACTACCTTGCCCTGTGCGTCGAATGTCCAGGTGACGTCGATGATGTCGGGGCTGTTCTTGAATCGAGCCTGCCGCAGGTAGATGTCATTCCCGCCACTGGCACTGACCGTTTCGCTGATCACCTCGGTTTCCTCGCCCCACGCAGCGAGTATCTGCTCCTTTGCCGTGAGCAGGCTCTGTTTTGATCCGAATGCGGCCTGCATCAGCGGCGTCATGCGCGCCCATAGCGCATCGGCGTGGCCTTGATAGAACTGCGTGGTCAGACGGGCGCCCTGTTGGCGCGGGTCCTGGGTGGCGGCAATGCCGTTCGATACCAACAGCGAAAGCACCAGGATTGCGATCATTTTCGCGAACACTGTCATGTCAGGAGTCCGTGCCGTGTGGATCAGGAATGCCTGCGACGACGGCCGCAAGCTGCGTGCGGTACTCGGCCAGCCCTTGGCGGCCTGCAGGCGTCAGCTGCAGGGTGGTCAACGGGCGCTTGCCGCGGAACGATTTATCGATGGCCACCAGGCCGGCCGCTTCAAGCTTGCTCAGATGGCTGGACAGGTTGCCCTTGCTCAGGCCACTGAGATGTTCGACGAAGGCGAATTCGGCCGATTCGGCGCCTGCCAGGATCGACAGAATGAGCAGGCGCGCCGGTTCGTGGATCAGGCGATCCAGCTGCAACAGGCTGCGGGGGTCGGGAAGCTGGGTCATGGGATCGGCTTGCGCGCGGCCACGAACGCGCGCATTTCCGTCTGCAGGCGCAGGAACCGTTGGTGGTCGCGCCATCCCACCACCACCAACGCAATGGCAGCCAGCGGAAACATCACGGTGGTGGGGCCGAACGCGTAGGTTTGGCCGGTGAATGCCACGGCGGCCTGGCACAGCAGGAACACGCCGACGATGAACTCCAGCGGCGTGCGCAACCACCGCCAGACAATGAGCGGCAGCACCGCGACTACCATCAGATAGCCAATCGCGCGCAGGTCCCACGGCAGGCTGCCGACTGGCTGCAACCGCGTGAGCACGAAGCCAACAATCAGCGCGCTGATCAGGGCGGTGAACGCGATGAAAGCGCGCTGGAAGTTGCGCTCGGCCGGGGTGACCTGTTCCTCGACCTGTCCGAAACGCTGGTAGTAGCGGTGGACCAGCCATTGCTTGCCTGTGAGCCACAGCACGGGAACGGCGATGAGCGCTGCACGCAGCTCCATCGTGGCGGGCAACAGGGCGCCTGCAAGGAAGGACGCCAGGCAGGCAACGCCGCCGGCGATCGCGGACATGCCGCCCGCGCTTCGCGAGAACCGTGAGTACTCGCGGGTCATTTCCTGGAAACGGCGGTAGGAATCACTGGCAGTCGGGGATTGCATGACGCACTCCAAGCGGTGGCCTTGGAGTGAGTTTGCAGTGCAAACCAGTTTGCGTCAAGCGTCAGCCGGGGTGTTCTGACACTTCCCCTGAACCCTTATCTGGCGGCGCCCTTGCCACCACCCTCGCCGTTCTGCGCCGTGGCCTCCTGGCTCCGCGCAAAGTCAGGGAACGTCTCAGCAAGCGACTGCTGGTCCGGGAGGATGTAGAACAAGCCGCCTTTCTCGAACGTCGGCTTGATGATCTTCGCGTAGAAATCCGGGTTGACGTTGATACAACCGTGGGTCACACGATTGTCGTCCGGTGAAGGCGACGCCAGGCGCTCGACGCGCCGTTCGGCAGGTACGCCGGTTGCGGTGGGGTGGATGGAAATCGCGGTGTCGTAGTCCACCCAGAGCACGCGCCCGGCGTCGAGCGATTCGCCGTAACCGCCGATGAAGCGGCCAGCCGGCGTGGTGCGGTCGCGTCCCGGTATTTCCTTGAGCGCGAGACCCGCGATGCCCGGGGCGGAATGATCACCCACCGCAGAGCCAAACAGGCCCGGCGCTGCGCCGATGAGTTTGCCACTACCGTCGAACACGAGGATCTGCGCCGCTGCCTTGTCCATCACCGCAAACGGATAGCCTTCTGCGTCCCTGCTTGCCTTGACCCACCCGGCAAGCTGAAGCACCGTGTCGGATACCGGCTGGTCCGGCGGCAACAGGTCATTGGACGATGCCGGCTGTCCAGCGGACTGCTGCTCGGCCGGGTCCTGTGCACGAGCCAAAGCGGGGCCGGCGAACGCCAGCGTCAGCGCCAGTGCGCCACACGTGGCTCGGATAGCGGGGTGCATATACATGGTGGTGGGGGATTCCTTGGAGCTACGATGGAGCAAAGCAAAGAAACCGGTGGCCATCTAAGGCCACCGGCTCCTGGATTACAAACTTCGATACTGCATCTGCGGCGGAGCGATCAGCCGCGCGGCTGACGCTTCGGCGGGACCGTTTCCAGGCGCTGCACACGGCTTTCAATCTGATCCAGGCGCTGGTTTGCCTGCTGCGCGGACTGGTTGGCCGATTCAGCGCTCTGCGCTGCGCTGTTCACCTTGGTATCGAGCGAATCGAGGCGCGAGTTGATCGTCGCGAACTCATCCTTATAGGTGGCGCAACCGCCAAGGCCCAAAGCGGCGACGAGCGCCACGCCCAGCGTACGCGTCAACACCACACTCTTCTTGTTCATGATCATTCCAGCACTCCTTCTTGGGTCTTGGTTAAATAGCGCCCCCTCTGCCGGACCAATAATTGCGCTGAACTACGTACATGGATTGTGAAGAAGCTGAATGTCCGAAACAGGTAGCTGAATGCGATGCCGCCGGTCCAGTCGACCCGGCCGGGACTGCAGCGGAAATGCATCGAGTGGCGCATGCTTCATGAAGATGGATGGCATCACTACTTCGTCGCTTCCGGTGCCAGCGTGTGGATCACCCTGCCCTGCGCATCCAGGAACTCGATGGCGCCGTAGCCCTCCGGGGTGATGGTCAAGCGCAGCCTGGCACGGTCCTGCTTGTCGTTCAGTGCGATGGCCGGCGTGCCGTCGGCACCCACCGCCATCTGGATCCGCGTGGGCGTCTGCACGCCGGGAATCAACCGATTGTCCAGGCGGGGCTCGCGAATCAACGGCGGCGCCTGGTTGATCGAAAACCGCACCTCGCCATCCGGCGAGACGCGCCAGCCGATGGCATCCATGGCAGGGTGGTCCAGTGCGAGCACGGCCATGCCCCCATCCACGTCCGCGGTACCGAAGCCGCCGCGCTCACTGCCCTTGTCGTCGTACAGCACCATGCCAGCCACATTGAAGGCGCGCTTGTACTGGATGCCATCGATGATCGGCGCCGGTGTCTGGCCCGAAAGGGTCATGCGGATCACGCCGTTCTCGTCGACGATGTCGATGCGGCGTGCGGTGATGCGCTCGCTGTCCGGTGCTTCCACACGGGTCTGTGGCGCCCTGCTGACGATGACCTTCTGCAGCTGCTCGACGGAGGGGCGCTTGGGGCTGGCCTGCTCCGCCGCGTGTGCATGCAGGGCGAGGGACGATACGGCCAAGATGATGCAGTCCAGCGTTTTCATAGGCTTCCTTCCGGCCACTGCAGCCACGTGCCCGGTTCCATGATCTGCCAAGGGACATCCCGCTCACGTGCGGCCCGGCGAGCCCTGCCCAGCGGATCATCCACTTCGACATACTTATCCATTCCGCTGATGCCGTAGTGAATCGGCACCAGCACCCGAGCGCCGAGGATAACCGCAGCGGCCACCGCCTGCTCGGGCGTGAGCACGCCCGGCTGCCCGATGACCGGTTCGCGCCAGCCGAAACGGGCGCCATTGACGTAGCGGAGGACCTTCGGCAGGGCCGCTTGTTCAAGCCGTTCAAGAAAGAAGTGCCCAACTCCCATGCCTTCTGGATGATCTGCCGGCCATGGCCGGGGAAGCGTCCTGATGTCGAAGTGTTCTGCCAATGGATTCGCGCGGAACAGCAGTAGTTCCGCTCAGAGGCCAGCAGGTGGCTCGACAAATACGGTCTCCGCTCCCTGTTGCTCAAATGTGAGGTTGACTGTCCGCCCCACCGCACGCGTGCGATGTACGGTTCCAGCGGGCACGGTGATGGCCTGCCAAGGACGCAGCACGCGCTCAGCCGCAGCCTCGAATTCAATATGCAGCTCACCTTCCACCACCACGAAGATCTCGTCACTCGACGGATGCATGTGCCACCGGTACTCACCCTCGAAAACGGCCATCCTCATGCAGTTTCCATTGAAATCCAGCAGGACCTGGTTGCGGTAGGGCGCCGTCACCTCGCGCTGCAGCGCCTGGATGTCCACAACGCCCAGTGCGTCAAAGTGCGCCCTTTCGGAAGCGTATGCTTCGGTCGATGGGAAATCGCGTTTCATCCAGCACCTTCCTCGTCCGAGAGTACGTGTCTTCTTCACGGGGGCACTCTACGCCCCCTCCCTGGTGCCCGCAGGGGACCTGAGAGATCACGGGAATCTACACACAGGGGAATGATTGGACAGTGCGGGAGTGGCAGATGACGGATTCAAGGAGGTATATCTGACCTTCACAGCGTCCTCGGCCCCCCAAATGCAAGGATGCAAGGCGCAACCAGCCTCCCCCCCGGTACCCTATGCCCCACCTTCGTCGTCTATTCGGCCGTTGGCTTCGCCTGCGGCGGCTCGTTCGTTGGCGCTGGCGTGAGCGGCAGGCCTCGGCCCCGGCCATCGAGGCCACAGAGGGCCCGCTGCGGGCTGCGCTGTACAGCGTTGAACAGATGGAGGTCTACGGCCGCGCGCTTGCGCGCCAGCACCGCGTGCGCATGCGGCCCAGCCCGGAACGCCTGCTCGAGCGCCTGCAGGCCAACGAACGCGTCCTGCAGGACGCCAACACCCTGCTCAGCACCGTGGTGCGCGAACAGCGCCCGGTCACCCCGGCGGGTGAATGGCTGCTCGACAACTACTACCTGGTCGAAGAACAGATCCAGACCGCGCGGCGCCACCTGCCGCGTGGCTACAGCCGGCAGCTGCCTTCGCTTGCCACCGGCCCCTCGGCCGGGCTGCCGCGCGTATATGAACTGTCGATGCAGGCCATCGCGCACGGCGACGGCCGTATTGACGGCGATACGCTGGGCCGCTTCATCGCCTCCTATCAGTCGCTGGCGCCGCTGAGCTTGGGCGAGCTGTGGGCGGTTCCGATCATGCTGCGCCTGGCGCTGCTCGAAAACCTGCGGCGGATGGCCGCGCGGGTGATGCGCGATGGGGAAGACCGGCGCCTGGCCTCGCAATGGGCGGACAACCTTAATCGCGCGGCGTCCGATACGCCTACCGATGTGGTGCTCGTGGTGGCCGACATGGCCCGCTCCGAGCCGCCATTGACCGGCGCATTCATCGCCGAACTGACCCGTTCATTGCAGGGCCGTGGTGGCGCATGGGCCATGCCCATCGCCTGGCTGGAACAGTGGGCAGCAGCGTCCGGGCAGCGCATCGAGGAGCTGGTTGCCGCCGAGGGGCAGCAGCAGGCGTCCGACCAGGTGTCCATCAGCAACAGCATCGGCAGCCTGCGTTTTCTCTCCACCATGGATTGGCGCACCTTTGTCGAAGACATGAGTGTGGTCGAGCAGCGGTTGCGCGAAGACCCGATGGCCGTCTATCCGCAGATGGACTTTGGTACCCGAGACGCCTATCGCCACGTAGTGGAGAAGATCGCCCGGGGCAGCCGCATCGCCGAGGAACGCGTTGCCACCATTGCGCTGGACCTGGCGCGCGCCGCTACCCCGCCCGACGGACCACGCACGCATGTCGGCTACTGGCTGGTCGGCGAAGGCCTGCATACCACCGTTGACGCGGTGGCTGACGCCGCGCCACGCCACCGCAAGGCACGGGGACTGGCGCATCGCGTGCCGCTTGCGCTGTACCTGCTGCCGATCACCCTGCTGGCGGTGCTGGCCACCTGGGGCCTGCTGGCCACCGGCAGTGGCGAGGTTCCCACCTGGCTGGCTGCCCTGCTCGGGCTGCTGGTGTTCAGTGAGCTGGGCATCGTGCTGGTCAACTGGACTGCGACCGTGCTGGTCGCCCCCAAGCCGCTGCCCAAGCTGGATTTCAGTGAAGGCATTCCTGAGGCCTGCGCCACCGTGGTAGCGGTACCGTCGATGCTGTCCAGTATCGACGGCATCGATGTCCTGGTCGAAGCGCTGGAGGTCCGCTTCCTGGCCAACCGCGATCCCCAGCTGCGCTTCGTGCTGCTGACCGACTTCCTTGACGCCGCAGAAGCGCAGTTGCCGACCGACGACGCCCTGCTTGCGCACGCCGCGCAGCGCATCGAGGGATTGAACCAGCGGTACGCGTCCGAGCGCGGCGACCGCTTCTACCTGCTGCATCGCCCCAGGCAGTGGAACCCCAGTGAAGGGGTGTGGATGGGGCACGAGCGCAAGCGCGGCAAGCTGGCCGCGCTCAATGCCCTGCTCCGCCATGGCGATGGAAGCGCGTTCATGCGCATCGTCGGCGACGCGGCGGTCCTGCTCGGTGTGCGCTATGTCATCACCCTGGATTCGGACACGCAGCTGCCGCGCGATGCGGCACGTGCGTTCGTCGCCACCCTGGCCCACCCGCTCAACCGGCCGCGCTTCGATCCCGCGCTGCAGCGTGTGGTGGAGGGCTACGGCATCCTGCAGCCCAGCGTGGGCACCAGCCTGGGCAGGCGCCGCACCTCGCGCTTTGCCCGGATGTTCGGCAGCGAACCCGGCATCGATCCGTACACGCGCATGGTCTCGGACGTCTACCAGGACCTGTTCGACGAAGGCTCGTTCGTGGGCAAGGGCATCTATGACGTGGAAGCCTTCGAACATGCGCTTGAGGGCCGCCTGCCCGAGAACCGCATCCTGAGCCACGACCTGCTGGAAGGCTGCTATGCCCGCGCGGGCCTGGTCAGCGATGTGCGCCTGTACGAGGACTACCCCGAACGCTATGCCGCCGACGCCAAGCGCCGCGCGCGCTGGATCCGTGGCGACTGGCAGCTGTTGCCCTGGCTGATGCCGTGGACCCCGCGCGCGGGATCAGGCTGGGAACGCAACCGGCTCAGCCTGCTGTCGCGTGGCAAGCTGCTGGACAACCTGCGCCGGAGTCTTGTGCCGATCGCGGCGCTGGTCCTGCTGGTGGCGGGTTGGCTGTACGCCGACAACCCGGCTGCATGGACTGCATGGGTACTGGCGCTGTGGTTCGCGCCACCGCTGATCGGCATGCTGCGCGATGCCCTGAGCGTGCCGGACGACACCCCGCTGGAAGCGCATTACATCAAGGTTGGACGCGGTACGTTGCAGTCGTTGCTGCGCGCCGCCACGCAGATTGCCTGCCTGCCCTACGAAGCACTGCTGGCCGGCGGCGCGGTGCTGCGCACGTTGTGGCGCATGGCCATCACGCGCCGCCACCTGCTGCAGTGGAACCCCTCCAGCGAAGTCGAGCGCCGCCTGGGCGGCGATCGCGGCGCGGAATGGCGGGTGATGGCACCAGGGTCGCTGCTGGCGCTCGCGCTGGTGGCGGTGGTGGCTGCCCTGCGCCCGCAGGCGCTGCCGCTCGCGCTGCCCTTCCTGCTGGCGTGTACCTTCGCGCCTGGGTTGATGGCGTGGCTGGGCCGGCCGCCGGCCGAGATCGTTGCCGAACTGTCGGTCACGCAGCGGGCGTTCCTTGGCCGGCTGGCACGGCGCACCTGGTCGTTCTTCCAGGCTTGGGTGCGCGAGCAGGATCATTGGCTGCCGCCGGACAACATCCAGGAGCATCCGGCGCTGGTGGTGGCGCGGCGCACCTCGCCGACCAACATCGGCCTGTCCCTGTTGGCCAATCTGTCTGCGTGGGATTTCGGCTATCTGCAGCAGGGTGCGGTCGCGGAACGCACCGCGCTCGCGTTCGGCACGCTGGACCAGCTGCCGCGCCACCGCGGCCACTTCCTGAACTGGTACGACACCGAAACCCTGGCGCCGCTGCCGCCGCGCTACGTCTCTACCGTGGACAGCGGCAACCTTGCCGGCCACCTGCTTACGCTGCGGCAAGGCCTGCTGGCACTGGTGGACGCGCCGGTGCTGGCGCCGCACACCTTCGATGGCCTGGCCGATACCCTCGGCGTGCTGGACGAGGAACGGCAGCGCCTTCGCCCCGGCGACGCGCCATTGGGCGAAGCCCTCAACCACCTTCGCCAGCGCCTGGTGGCAACGCGGGCGGACCTCCCGCGCGGTGCCGCCGAAGCGCTGGCCCGTTTGCAGGAGCTGGCCAGCCTGGCCGACGCCGTGCTGGCGCAGTGGCCGGCGCCGCCCTCGCCCGAGGACGGCGACCTGCACTGGCCGGCCCTTTTCGCTGCCGAATGTCACGCTGCATGTGCGGCACTCGCCGATATCCCGGTCGATGCCAGTGCGGATGCCGATGCGCCGGTACCCACCCTGCGCCAGCTGGCCGCCCTGCCCGGTACCGCCGGTGCCGACGCACGCACGCGCATCGCGCAGCTGGAGGACCTGGCACACCGCGCCGGGCAGTTCTCGCTGATGGAATACGGGTTCCTGTTCTACCGCTCCCGCAACCTGCTCTCCATCGGCTACAACGTGGACGACCACCGCCTCGACAACAGCTTCTACGACCTGCTCGCCTCCGAAGCGCGGTTGTGCGCCTTCGTGGCCATCGCCCAGGGCGAGCTGACGCAGGAGAGCTGGTTCGCCCTTGGCCGCCTGCTGACCGAAGTCAACGGCACCCCGACGCTGCTGTCGTGGAGTGGCTCGATGTTCGAGTACCTCATGCCGCAGTTGGTGATGCCCAGCTATCCGGACACCCTGCTCGACCAGACCGCGCGGCATGCGGTGGAAGCTCAGATCGTCTACGGCCGCAGCCTGAACCTGCCGTGGGGCGTGTCCGAGTCCGGCTACAACGCCGTCGATGCGCGCCTGAACTACCAGTACCGCGCGTTCGGCGTGCCGGGGTTGGGGCTCAAGCGCGGCCTGGGCCAGGACCGGGTCATCGCGCCCTACGCCAGCATGATGGCGCTGATGGTGGCGCCGGAAGCGGCCTGCCAGAATCTGCAGGCGCTGGAAGGCTTGGGCTTCGCCGGGCGCTTCGGTATGTACGAAGCGATCGACTACACCCCCGCCCGCGTGCCGCCGGGGCACGACCACGTTCTGCTGCGTTCGTTCATGGCCCACCACCAGGGCATGGGCCTGCTGTCGCTGGATTACCTGTTGCGCGACCAGCCGATGCAGCGCCGCTTCGTTGCCGATGTCGAGTTCCAGGCCACCCTGTTGCTGCTGCAGGAGCGCATTCCGCGCGTCGGCGTGTTCCACCCGCATGAAGTCGAATCGCTGGGCGAGCACGCCGCCACGGCGCAGGACGAGACCTCACTGCGCGTGCTGCGCAAGCCCGGTGGCCCGCGCCCGGAAGTGCAGCTGCTCTCCAACGGCCGCTACCACGGCATGCTCACCCATGCCGGCGGTGGCTACAGCCGCCACGGCGACCTGTCGCTCACGCGCTGGCGCGAGGACGGCACCACCGATGCCTGGGGCACCTTCTGCTACCTGCGCGACGTGGACAGCGGCGACTTCTGGTCGGCCGCCTACCAGCCCACCTGCGTGCCGATGGACAACTACGAGGCCATCTTCACCGACGCCAAGGCCGAGTTCCGTGGCGCCCTGCATGGCTGCGAGAGCCACCTGCAGGTGGCCATCTCCGCCGAGGACGACATCGAACTTCGGCGCCTGCGCCTGACCAACCGCAGCCGTCGCGCGCGTACTGTGGAAATCACCACCTATGCCGAAGTGGTGCTGGCACCGGCGGCCGCTGACGATGCGCATCCGGCTTTCAGCAACCTGTTCGTGCAGAGCGAGATCGTGGCCGCCAAGCAGGCCGTGCTGTGCACGCGCCGGCCGCGTTCGCATGACGAAGTACCGCCGTGGATGTTCCATCTGGTGGCGGTGCATGACGCCGAGGTGGCGGCGATTTCGTACGAAACCGACCGGGCGCGCTTCCTTGGCCGTGGCAACACGCCGCGCACCCCGCAGGCATTGACCGCCGACACCGACCTCTCCGGCAGCGACGGCTCGGTGCTCGACCCGATCGTGGCCATCCGCGTGCGGGTGGTACTGGAACCCGAGCAGACCGTGCAGCTGGACATGGTCTACGGCATCGGCGCCGACCGCCCCGGTTGCGAGGCGCTGCTGGACAAATACCGTGACCGCCGCCTGGCCGACCGCGTGTTCGACCTGGCCTGGACCCACAGCCAGGTGGTACGCCGGCAGATCAACGCCACCCAGGCCGAGGCGCAGCTCTATGAGCGTCTGGCCAGCCACGTGCTGTATGCCAACCCGCTGCTGCGGGCGGGCGCCAGCGTCCTCCAGCAGAACCAGCGCGGACAATCCGGGTTGTGGGGCCATGCCATCTCGGGGGATCTGCCCATCGTGCTGCTCAAGGTCACCGACGCCGAGAACGTGGAGCTGGTCCGGCAGCTGGTGCAGGCGCATGCCTATTGGCGCCAGAAGGGCCTCAACACCGACCTGGTGATCTGGAACGACAGCAAGGCCGGCTACCGGCAGGAGCTGCAGGACCAGATCCTGGGGATGGTGGCCGCCAGCTCGGAAACGGGCCTGCTCGACCGCCCCGGCGGCATCTTCGTGCGGCCGGTGCAGAACATGACCCACGAGGACCGCATCCTGCTGCAGGCGGTGGCACGCGCGGTGATCAGCGACGAAGACGGCACGCTGGTTGCGCAGGTGGGTCGCCAAGCCTCCCCCGCGAAACGGATTCCGGCCTTGGTACCGCAGGCGGTGCAGGAAGAACTGGAACTCTCGATGGAGGAAACGCCAGGGCTGCCCATCATCGCCGACCCGAGCGTTGAGCCCGGCCTGCCCCCGGCGCCCGCACACGACGAAGACGTGGACGACCCGTGGCCGTTCCTGCCCTACCGTGGCGCCGGTCAGTTCGATAACGGTACCGGTAGCTTCAGCGACGACGGCCGCGAATACGTGGTGGTGCTGCGCGAAGGTGCCCCGACACCGGCGCCTTGGGCCAACGTGATCGCCAATGCCCGCCTGGGCACGGTGGTCAGCGAAAGTGCGCCCGGCTACACCTGGTTCGAGAACGCGCACGAATTCCGCTTGACGCCCTGGCTCAATGACCCGGTGTCCGACACCGGCGGCGAAGCCTTCTACGTGCGCGACGAGGATACCGGCCGGGTCTGGTCGCCGATGCCGCTGCCGCGTCGGGGTACAGGTGCGTACCGCACGCGTCACGGATTCGGCTACACGGTGTACGAACACGTCGAGGACGGCATCGTCAGCGAGCTGTGGGTGTTCGTCGCCGTCGCAGCGCCGCTGAAGTACTCGGTCCTGCGGTTGCACAACCTGTCCGGCCGGCCACGGCGGCTGTCGGCCATTGGTTACGTGGAATGGGTGATGGGTGACCTGCGCGCGAAGTCACGCATGCACGTGGTCACCGAGCGCGACCCGCAGACCGGCGCGCTGCTGGCGCGCAACACCTACAACACCGAATTCGGCGGCCGCATGGCGTTCTTCGATACCGATGCCGAAGGCAGCGGGTGGACCTGCGACCGCCTGGAGTTCATCGGCCGCAACGGCGGCCTGCATGCACCGGCGGCATTGCGTCGCGAACGCCTGGGTGGGCGTTCCGGCGCGGGCCTGGACCCGTGCGCGGCGCTGCAGGTGCCGCTGGAGCTGGCGCCGGGCGAGCGCAGTGAAACCACGTTCCGCCTTGGCGCGGGTCGCGACCGCGACGAAACCCTCGCGCTCGTACGTGGCCGCCAGGGCGCCCACGAAGCCAACGATGCGCTGGACGCTGTACGCATTCATTGGCGCCATGTGCTGGCCAGCGTGCAGGTGCGCACCCCCGATCCGGCGCTGGACGCGCTGGCCAATGGCTGGCTGGTCTACCAGACCCTGGGCAGCCGCTACCTGGCGCGCAGTGGCTACTACCAGTCCGGCGGCGCGTTTGGTTTCCGCGACCAGCTGCAGGATGTGCTCGCGCTCATCCACGCCCGCCCGGACCTGGCCCGCGAACACCTGCTGCTGTGCGCTGCCCACCAGTTCGCCGAGGGAGATGTCATGCACTGGTGGCACCCGCCGCAGGGTCGCGGCGTGCGCACCCGCTGCTCGGACGATTATCTCTGGCTGCCTCAGGGCGCCTGCCGCTACCTGGAGGTCACCGGCGACGCCACCGTGCTGGACGAAATGGTCGGCTTCATCGAAGGGCGCGCGGTGACGTTGGAGGAGGAAAGCTACTACGACATGCCGACCCCGTCGGCGCTGCGCGGGACGCTGTATGCGCACTGCGTGCTCGCGCTCGAGCGCGGCTGCCGGTTGCTCGGCGAACGCGGCATTCCATTGATGGGCAGCGGCGACTGGAACGACGGGATGAACCGCGTCGGCGACCAGCAGCGCGGTGAAAGCGTGTGGCTGGGCTTCTTCCTGCATGACACGCTGCGGCGCTTCATCGCGCTGGCCAATGCGCGTGGCGATGAACACCGCGCGCACTGGTGCCAGGAGCAGGCCGACACCCTGCGCCAGAACCTCGAACAGCATGCCTGGGATGGGGAATGGTATCGCCGCGCGTGGTTCGACAACGGCACCCCGTTGGGATCGAAACAGAGCGAGGAATGCCGCATCGATTCGATCTCGCAGAGCTGGTCGGTGCTTTCCGGCGTTGCCGCGCCGGAGCGCGCCCGGCAGGCGCTGGATTCGCTCTACACGCATCTGGTGCGAAAAGACGCCAAGTTGATCCAGCTGCTCGATCCACCCTTCGACAAGACCTCGGAAGACCCGGGTTACATTCGGGGTTACGTACCGGGCGTGCGCGAGAATGGTGGGCAATACACCCACGCGGCCGTGTGGGCCGCGATGGCATTTGCGCACCAAGGCGACGCCACGCGCGCCTGGGAGCTGGCTGGCATGATCAACCCCCTGAACCACGCGCTGGATGCGGAGGCAGTCCAGACATACCGCGTTGAACCGTATGTATTGGCGGCCGATGTGTACGCTGTATCCCCACACGTGGGCCGAGGCGGTTGGACCTGGTACACAGGTTCGGCCGGGTGGATGTATCGCCTGCTGGTCGAATCCCTGCTCGGTATCCGCCGCCATGGCGATCGGCTGTCGCTCGCCCCCTGCCTGCCCGATCACTGGCCATCGTTCGAACTGAGCTACCGGTTCGGCCGCAGCCGCTACGAGTTCGTGGTGACCCGAACTGCGCGGGGACAGCCCACCCTGCATGTGGATGACGTGCTGCAGCCGGACCTGACCGTCCAGCTCCGCGATGATGGTCACCACTACCGTGTGGCGCTTGACCTTGAGGCACCGCCGGGATGATCGTCCGTCCCGACATACAGGCACGGCTGGACGCGCTGGATGAGATGCTGGCGCACTGGTTGGCGCACATGCGCCATCCGGCGCAGTTCTGGCCGCAGTTCGAGCTGCTGGCTGCGGAGATTCTGGATCAGTGCAACGACCACGAGAGGAGATACGTGCACGCGCGCATCACAGCCATCCTCAAGGGCCACGCGCTGGAACTTCCGTCGTGGCATGAACGGGGCGACAGCCCGTCGCCTGAAAAGTGACGCGCCGACCACTGTGTAGAACACTTCACGGCCCTGCGCGCGGCACTCACGGCAAGGGGCCTAGGTTTGGTGCTCCACTTGGCACTACCCGGAGAACCAGAATGGCGATCAAGACTGCAGAAGACCTGTTCATCCACGAGCTGTCGGACATCTACAGCGCCGAAAAGCAGCTCACCAAGGCATTGCCGCGCCTGGCCCGTGCCGCGACCAATCCGGACCTGGCGGCGGCGTTCGAAACCCACTTGGAGGAAACCCAGGGCCAGATCGAGCGCATCGATAAGGTCGTGGAATTGCTCGGCATCCGGCTCAAGCGCATCAAGTGCGCCGCCATGGAGGGCCTGGTCGAGGAAGGCAAGGAGGCCATCGACAGCATCGAGGAAGGCCCTGTGCGCGATGCGGCCCTGATTGGCGGCGCACAGAAGGTGGAGCACTACGAGATCGCGTCCTACGGCACGATCGCCGCGCTTGCCAAGCAGCTTGGCTACAAGGATGCCCTCCCGTTGCTGCTGGAGACCCTCGAAGAGGAGAAGGCAACCGACGAGAAGCTGACGATGATCGCCAAGGCCGGGGGCAACGCCAAGGCCGTGAAGGCTGCCTGATCCGTCAGCTGCAACCAAGGAGCGGCACCGTGTGCCGCTCCCTTTCCATAAACAAGTCCAGCCTTCAATCTCCGGTTTGACTGTGCGGGGCTGCCAAGGGTTTGGATTGCGGCGAATCCTTCTGGCGAAGGAAGATGGTCAGCACCACCAAGGCCAGTACGGCCAGGAACTCGCTTTGCCAGTTCTGGAAGGATTCAAACCAGAAGCTGCTGCTGAAGAGGTGCTCCAATGCAGTGGGCGCGGGAAGGCCCTTAGACACGCTCTCGTCAACCTCACTTCGCCAGCTGCCCGCCAGATGCAGGCAGAAGCTCACGACGAACAGCAGCGTGAACGCGATGGCCAGGGAATGCCCATACAGCATTTTCCAGATGCCACCCTTGCGGACAGGCCACGGGGTTGGGCCGTCTTCGACGCGCTCATGCTCCTCACTCTCAGACAGCGGGCGAGACTCGGCAGATCCCTTCTGCCTGAGCGATACGGTCAGAAGTACATACATCCCCATCTGCAGAAACTCGCTCTCCCAATTCTCAAACGTCGCGCTGACGAAGTGTCCACTGTGCAGATAACTCCAGAGATCCAGCAGCGGTCGATGTGCCTCACGCAGTTCTTCGTTGTGCGTGAGAAACCCGCTCCACACCTGCCCGAGCAAAGACCCAATCAGCAGCAGGAACAAGACTATCGAAAGGCCATTCTTTTTCCACATGTCCGCTCGCCCACTTCCTTCGTCGGCCCCTGAGTGCAAGGGGTGCCAGTGACGATAGGATCAGCCTCGTGCGGGCCGCGTGAGCGTGGCGTTGACCTCTTCAGGGAGGCCCCGCCCGGCCTGCTTCATCAACTTGGTGTAAACGCCATGCATGGACCGTGAGGTGGTCACTGGCTGCTTGAGCCATTCGATTTCGCGTTCACATCGGGCCTGGAAGGCCTACGTACCCTGCTTTCCGTGTCATAGGCTTGCGCCCCGCTGGCGTCTTCGATCTGAATTACGGTGCCCTTCTGCCAAGCGTCTGCGCCCGGGTCGATCGTGGGCGTCGCTATGTCGGCGCGGCGCTTTCGCTTGTCATCGCTGCTGACACCAAGCCGCGCGTCGCGAGCGGCCACCATCGCCGAGTCGGCCTGGCCATCGGCCGTGAAGCCCATCATCAACTGGGGCATGCCGCGCGGAAGGTCCTTGTCCAGGTCGGTGTGCCAGGTATGCCAGGTTTTCCCGTACGTACGGACAAGCTTTTCCATCAGCTCATGCTCGGCAACCTCAGGAATCCCGGGCGCCGTCAGCTGGCCCGATTTCACTTCCTGGACGTGGCTGTGCCACAGGGCCTTCTCCTGCTCAGGGAGCCCGGCAAACAACGTTTCACTGATGATGTATTCCACGCCCATCAGTTTGGCGTCTTTGACATTCCCATCGTAGATGGTGCATTGGATGACATCCTCATTGAGGATCGAGCAGTAGTGGTGCGCTTCCATCTGCACGTCCATCTTGCCGTTGTAGAAATGGAAGCCGTCCAGGTAGGCGTTGATGGCCTCGATGGGCGGCCGGTCCTGCAGCACCGCCGCGCCGGTCTCCAGCGCCTTGGTCTTCGCCGTTTCGTCGGCTCCGGGGGCTTGCACGCTGGACTCGGTGTTTCCGCCTCCACAGGCGGTCAGAGCGAGCGCGGCTGCGGCGGACAGGATGGATCGATGCATGGCGGTTCACTCCAGATAGGTTGCAGGGCAGGCAGGATCAATCGTCCTGCGCCCAGCGGGCCAGGTTCTGCTGGATCGTGTCGATGTCCGCCCAAGGATCTTTCCTGCGTCGCGCCAGTTTCGCCGGCACGTCCTTCATGGTGAAGGCATCGGCTCGGCTCAGCTTCGACAGCTCACTCCAGGCGATGGGCATCGCCACCGGGGCGCCCGGCCGACCCCGCAGGGAGTAGGACGCGACTGCGGTCGCCCCGCGGCCGTTACGCAGGTAGTCCACGAAGATGCGCTTGTTCCGCATGCTCTTGGTCGACGTGGCCAGGAACCGGGTGGGCTCTGACTGTGCCAACGCGTCGGCAAACCCCTTGGCGAACCGCTTGGTCAGGTCCCAATCGCAACCCGGGTTCAACGGCACCACCACATGCAACCCCTTCCCTCCCGACACCCGCAGGAACGACTCCAGTTCCAGCTGTTCGAGCAGCTTGCGGATATCCAAGGCCGCCTTCTTGACGTCGGAGAACGGCACGTCCGGGCCGGGATCCAGGTCAAAGACCACGCGGTCGGCCCTGTCCGGCGCTTCTGCGTGACTGCCCCATGGATGGAACTCCAGTGCATTGAACTGAACCAGCTCAAGCAGGCTGGCTGCATCCCGGACCACCAGATAGTGGGCGTTGATGCCGCTGTCTTCTTTCAACCGAACCGAATCCACCAGCTCCAGGCCTGCCGTATGGTGCTTCTGGAAGAAACACGGCTTGGCGGTGCCGCTCGGGCACCGGATGATCGACAAGGGGCGACCAATGACCTCGGGCAACAGGCGGTCCATCACGGCGGTGTAGTAATCCCACACGTCCTGCTTGGTGGCCTTGATGTCAGGAAAGATGACCTTGGTCGGACTGGACAGCGCGGGGGGCGTGCGGCCCTCTGCCACTGCCGGGGCACTGCCTGGCAGTAAGGCCGTCTTGAGCCGCCTGCCAGCGCTTGCAGGCTCCATGGCATCGACGGGCTTTTCGACCGGGGCCGCCCTGTCCGAGTCGGCCAGGTCGGCCACGTCCTTGTCCCGCCGGATCGCCTTGAGTGAGGATTGCCGGAGCAGTTGCTGCCCGCCAATGCCGCGATAGAAAACCTCCACCACGAATCTCGGTTCAAACCACGTGGCCGAGCGGAGGTCGGTGTCCTTGGTCGGAACATAGGCGGTAGGCGTCTTTCCTCCGGCTCGGCCTATCAGCTGGCCTATCTCTTTAAGCAGTATGTCGGAAAAGCCCGAACCTACCCTGCCGACATAGAGCCACCCGTGCTTCGGGTCAGGCTTGGCCAAGAGCAGCGACCCAAAGCCCGAGCGGCTACCCTTGGGAGCGGTATAACCCACCACTGCAAATTCATCGCTGGCCAGCTGCTTGGTCTTCTTCCAATCCTCGCTGCGGCCGCCGTGGTAGGCCCGGTCCGCACGCTTTGAGATGATGCCTTCAAAGTGGCGCTCGCCGGCAAGCTGGAAGGCCGATTCCCCATCGCCCTCGATGTGGGAGCTGTAAGCCAGGTGCCCGGGGTTCCCCTCCAACAGCTCCTGGAGGAGTTCCTTACGCTCCAGAAGGGGTGCATCGGCTACGTCTATTCCATCAATGTGCAGCAGATCGAACAAGGCATACGCCAACGTGCCCTGCCGTTCTCCGGACAAAGTGGCCTGGAGGAGGTTGAAGTCCTCTTTCGTGCCGTTGCCGGCGATGAGCTCCCCGTCCAGCGCCCCCGACTTCAGCCCAAGGGCTGCAACGGCATCTCTGATTTCGGGAATCTTTTCGGTCCATTCCAACCCATTGCGTGACCAGAGGCGCACTTGGCCGTCGGCAATGGTGGTCAGTATGCGGTAGCCATCCCACTTGATCTCATGCACCCAGTGCTCACCTTGGGGTGGGGACTCACCGAGCTTGGCCAGCTGCGGTTCGAAGGGCCCGTCTGGCGGCATGGCCTTCCTGGCCTTGGTCAGCCCGGCGGCCTTCTTCGCCCAATTCTTGCGACCGCCCATCTTTGGCAATGCGACGGCTGTGAGCTTTTTCTTTTGGGCCTTGCCGGCCCCTGCCCGCTTCAGATCTTCCGGAGGCGGTGCGGTGACGTCACCCAGCAGGTCATCCGCCTCCACATCGCTCGCGAAGGCATCGTCCTCTTTGAACAGGAGCCATTGCGGCTGCCTGGCTGGCTTGCCCGAGCGGACCAAGTGCCAACCGCCTTTGAGCTTGGTGCCGAACAACTCGAACCGTAGATGCCCCTTAGCCAGCTGGGCTTCCGGATCACCCGAGGTGGCCCACACACCGTGATCAAACTGGGCGACATGGCCGCCGCCGTATTGCCCCTTCGGAATCTCACCTTCGAAGCCTGCGTAATCCACGGGATGGTCCTCTACCTCCACCGCCATGCGCTTGACCTTCGGGTCATAGCTCGGTCCCTTGGGAACGGCCCAGCTCTTGAGCGCGTCACCCACCTGAAGCCGGAAGTCGTAATGCCGGCGGCTGGCGTGGTGAAGCTGCACCACGAAGATCGCCCGTTGCCCGGATGGCAGCGTCTTCCCTGGCTCTGGCTCTTTGGTCTTGTCGAAGCTCCGCTTGCGGCGGTACTCGGTGAGGGACATGCCCTACTCCGTGCTACTTGCCAAGGTGGTCACGCACGGCCGCTGCTGTTGGGCCAACGGCTTTGACCGCCGCTCGGAGCTCTTCGGCGCTGACGCCCAAGGCCTTGGTCCAATACCGGAGCTCGTAATCTTCGTTGACGTTGATGCGGTCCCGGTCCGGGCTACCGGAGTTCTTCTTGTCATCGGTCATGGTGAATTCTCGTGTCAGGAATGGGTTTCGTCCGCGGACTATCCGCCGCGGCGAGGGCACGCCGCGTCAGGACTGCGTCAATGACCCGTCAAATCTCGACACTGAGACGAACACACCACCTTGCAGTGCTGTGGCCTACCCTGCCAGTTGATCGACCTGCGGTCGGCATCAGATTGACCATGAACGTCAGACCCCATTCAAGTGCTGTTTCCTGGCGCCCCTCATCATGATGGAACATGTTGATCTGGCATATCCTGTATCTGGTCTGGTTAATCGCCGGAGCCTTGGATTTCTCGCTCCATCGAGCCAGCAGCATCGAATCCACTTCAGGCCTGCGGGAGTCCAGACTGCATCTGGTCCAGATCGCCATCCTCGGGTTGGCGGCAACGCTGTGGCTCAGCTTTCAAGCTTCGCCGGCTGTTTTCGCCTTGCTCCTTGCGCTGGTGACCCTGCACGCAGTGACAGGCTACTGGGATACGCGCGTTGCATATCCCAAGCGCGCCATCCAGCCTCTGGAGCAGCACGTCCACAGCATTCTGGATATCGCCCCGTGGATAGCGGCAGGGGCCATTTACTGGTCGATGCCCAGCGAGGCTTATGGCTCCCCATTCATGCTGCACCCCAGACCGCTGGCTCTGTGGCTGTTCGCCTTTCTGCCGACCCTGTTCCTGACCGGCGTGCCGGCTGTCCACGAGTTCTGGCGTTGCTGGACTTACAAGAACCGTCAGACCCATCGGAGGGCATAGCACGCTCCGATGGGACGGTTGATTTCAGGACTTACTTCTTGGCCTCGACACCTGGCGTGGCGTCGCGAACCATGAACTCTTCTGTGATTTCCGGGAGGTGAGCGGCCAGCCATTCCGCCATTGCCTCTTCCTGCACCAGAATCTCCTCGCAAACCCGCGCGGTTTCGGCGTCACCCGCTGTCTTTGCTGCAGCGATGAGGGCGGTGTAAGACGCGATTTCAAAATGTTCGAACACGTAACCGGCCATTGCCCCTTTGACAATCTCGTCAGATGCAGTCATCCCACCAACCGCCTGGCCGAATGCAGCCATCTTGCCCATGACGTCCTTGATGGTGGAGGGCGAACCGCCCAGCCGTTTGATGCAGCCTTCCAGCAGCTCGCGCTGGCCGATCGTTTCCTGAATGTGCTCTTCGATGCGGGCCTTCAGAACAGGATAGTGCTCGATGCGGGACGCTTGCCCCTTGAGCATGGTTTCCGCTTGCTGTTCCATCGCGTGTGCGTCACGCAGCCAGTCCATCAGGTTTTCTTTGATTTCGGCCATCGGTTTCTACTCTTTCGGTTGGAGGAAAGACACTCTAGCGATCGAGGCATTGCCGCTAAGCGATGCTCCAGTGAAGAATGGGCGAACAGGACCGCTCCACATCTGCAGCATGCCCCTGAGCCTGCACATCACATCTACACCGCTGGGCCGCGACGTTTACCATCCCGACCGCACACTGGCCGTTCTTCAACCCCCTGGAGGCTCAGCCCATGCCCGTGCCCAACTATCCAAAACCGCCCTTCAAAGCCCAGCAGCAGTCCTTTCCTGGGAAGACTGACAAGCTTGATCCTCGGCCGGACCATGGTGAGGACAGCTACGTTGGCCACGGCCTTCTCAGGGGAAAGAAAGCTCTGATCACCGGCGGCGACAGTGGCATCGGTGCCGCAGTGGCCATCGCCTACGCCCGCGAGGGGGCGGACGTAGCGATTGCGTTCCTTGAGGGGGAGGAGAAGGATGCCGCCCGCATTGGCGCCCTGATAGAAGCGGCGGGCCAGAAAGCCGTCCTGTGCCCCTGCGACATAAGCGACGACGCGCAGGCTGCGGCGCTCATCAAGCAGGTCACGGCCGAACTCGGCGGCTTGGACATCCTGGTGAACAACGCTGCGTACCAGCGCTATTACGAGTCATTCGACGACATCACCCTGGAGGACTGGCGCAGAACATTCGAGACGAACGTGCATGCCGTGTTCAATCTCACCCGCCTGTGCGTGCCACATCTGGAGGATGGAGGTTCGGTGATCAATACCGCGTCGGTCAACTCCAAGAAGCCCACGCCCAACATCCTTCCCTATTCGGCCACCAAGGGCGCGCTCGCCAACCTGACCATCGGTCTGGCCGGTCTTCTTGCCGAGAAAGGAATTCGTGTCAACGCGGTGTTACCCGGCCCGATCTGGACGCCTTTCATTCCAGCCGGGATGGCTGCGGAAGAAGTCGAGCACTTCGGCAGCCAGACGCCCTTTGGTCGTCCCGGCCAGCCGGCCGAGCTGGCCTCTGCGTACGTGATGCTCGCGGCCGACAGCGCCAGCTACACCTCCGGAGCGCTGCTCACCATCTCCGGCGGCGCCGTCACCCTCTGATCTCCTGGCCGACCAAATGACCCGTATTGATGAGGGGGTACTGAGCGCCACCAGCGGCATGCTGCTGCCGTGACCGCTGGGGCTGGAGATATCGACAAGGTGCGCGTGGAGCGAGACCCGGACGGGTATGCGCCCATCCACGCGTATGCCGCGCTCGGCGATGGGCGCTCAAGCGCGCTCATCGCGCCGGATGGCAGCATTGATTGGTGGTGCGCCCCCTGCATGGACGCTCCCCCATTGCTCGACCGTCTGCTGGATGCCCCTGCCGGCGGTCGCTTTGTCCTGCAGGCCCGGGACACTCAGCAGGTCCAGCGGCGCTACCGTGATAACAGTAACGTATTGGAGACTGTCGTCCGCACCGCGACCGGCCTGGCTCGCGTGACCGAGTCGCTAAACAGCGGCCCCGCCGGTCGGCTGCCTTGGTCGGAGCTCGCTCGCCGGGTGGAAGGCATCGAGGGGGAAGTTACCTTCGATCTGCTTTACCAGCCTGGCACCCGTGCCGGTACCTGCACGCCTTGGATGAGCGACACCCCCAATGGACGCGTGCATCATGCCGGCCCCGTAATGACAATGCTGCGCCATTCTGAGAGGGTGGAGATCGATAACTGCGACGACCGTGAAGTACGTGGCAGTCTCAGGCTTGCTGCGGGGCGCCGGGAAGTCATTGCACTGCTGGTCTCCCAGGACGAAGTACTCCCCGTCCCACCTTTGGCCGACATCGACACCCGTATTGACCGTTCTGACCGGGAATGGCGTGAGTGGGTGGACGATCTGCACTGCCATGCAAGCCGCCATGCAGAGGTGATCCGATCAGCACTGGCGTTGAAGTTCCTGTGGTTTGCTCCCACCGGCGCCATTGCTGCTGCGGTAAGCGCCTCGCTGCCCGAACGCATGGGCGGGGACAAGAACTGGGACTATCGCTATGCCTGGGTGCGCGACGCGGCCTACGTGATCAAGACCTTCCTTCGCGCGGGCGCCCTGCCCGACGCCAAGGCCGGCTTCAGCTGGCTGATGACCACCATTGGCCGACATCGACCGGGTCTCTCGCCCTGCTATACGCTGCGAGGCGATCGCGTCGAAGAGGAACGCTACATTGATGTGCCCGGGTATCGGAACAGCCAACCGGTGCGTATCGGCAACACCGCTACTGACCAGTTGCAGACCTGTGCCTATGGCGACGTACTGGAAATGGCAAGCCGGATGGTCGCCGCCGGCCACGTTCTGGACCCGGCCACTGCGCGCCTGCTGTTCGAGCTGGCCGACGAGTGCGCCGACAGTTGGATGCGGAAGGACCACGGCTTCTGGGAGCTGGAAGACCCGCAGCACTACACCATGTCGAAAGTGGAGTGCTGGATGGCGCTGCGACGCGCCTGCGAGCTGGCCGAGAAGGGACACATCACCACTGCCCGGCTTCCACGCTGGAAGCGCGAGAAGGAACGCGTCCTGGAGTGGATCGACGAGCATTGCTGGGACGAAGGCCGGCAAAGCTACGTAATGCACGCCGGCAATGACCGGCTGGACGCCAGCCTGATGTTGGCGTCGCGCTTCGGGCTTGCCGAGGTGCGCCGGGCGCGATTTGTCTCCACCCGCGAGGCGATCCGTCGCGAGCTGTCGGACCAGAGCGGTGACCTGCTTTGGCGCTACAGCGGCATGCAAGGGAGCGAGGGCACGTTCATCAGCTGCGCGTTCTGGATGGTGGAAGCCTACGGCCTGCTGGGCGAAGCGGACGAAGCTACGCGGTTGTTCGAATCGTTGTTGGCTCGGGTACAGAACGACGTGGGCCTGATGTCGGAGATGTGGGACCCGCAGGCTGAGCAGGGGCTGGGCAACACACCACAGGGCTTGAGTCACCTGGCGTTGGTGCATGCGGCCTACGCCCTCGATGGCGATTAGCGAGATCGTTCTGGGTCCACCCGCTCAGACCTGGCGGGGCGAAGACTTACTGAGCCCAGGCCAGTAGAAACACGGTTGTCGACACTTGGCCCGCCCGAACATTCTGGCCACCAGTCCCTGCCCCGGAACAGCCATGTCAAGTACCGCCAAGAAGCCCAACATCCTCGTCATCTGGGGTGACGACATCGGGATCACCAACCTCAGCTGCTACTCGCGGGGATTGATGGGATACCAGACCCCAAACATTGATCGGCTCGCACGCGAAGGCATGCTGTTCACCGACAGCTACGGCGAGCAGAGCTGCACGGCGGGGCGCTCCTCCTTCATCACCGGCCAGAGCGTGCTGAGGACGGGGCTTTCCAAGGTTGGCATGCCCGGGGCACCGGTGGGCATGACCGACAAGGCCGTCACCATTGCCGCCCTGCTGAAGGAGCAGGGCTACGCCACCGGCCAGTTCGGCAAGAACCACCTGGGCGACCTCAACCACATGCTGCCCACCAACCATGGGTTCGATGAGTTCTTCGGCAATCTTTACCACCTCAACGCCGAGGAAGACCCCGAGGACCATAACTACCCCACGGACAAACGCTTCCGCGACCGCTTCCTGCCGCGCGGGGTGATCCACAGCTGGGCGACCGCTGAGGATGACGCCACCGAGGAGCCACGGTGGGGCCGCGTGGGGCGCCAGAAGATCGAGGATACCGGGCCGCTGACCCGCAAGCGCATGGAAACCATCGATGACCATTTTGCCGAGGCGGCAAAGGATTTCATGCGGCGCGCGGATGAGAGCGACACGCCCTTCTTCGTATGGTTGAACACCACCCACATGCACTTCATCACCCACCCCAAGCCGGAGAGCAAAGACCAGGCAGGCCGCTGGCAGTCGGACTACCACGACACGATGGTTGACCACGACAAGCTGGTGGGTGAAGTGCTCGATTACCTCGATGAACTCGGTCTGGCCGAAGACACCCTGGTGATGTATTCAACCGACAATGGACCGCACCGCAACACCTGGCCCGACGGCGGCACCACACCGTTCCGCAGCGAGAAGAACACCAACTGGGAGGGCGCTTTTCGGATTCCGCTCTTGGTGCGATGGCCCGGCCAGGTCGAGCCCGGTTCGGTATCCAATGCCATCGTCCAGCACCATGACTGGCTGCCGACCTTCCTGGCGATGGCCGGGGCTCCTGACATCGTGGACAAGCTCAAGGCGGGCTATCAGGCAATCGGCCGCACCTATCGCAATCACATCGACGGCAGCAGTCTTCTGGAGCACATCACCGGCAAGGACCCTGACGGTCCGCGCAAGCTGTTCTTCTACATCAGCGATGACGGGGACATCCTGGCGCTGCGCTACGACAACTGGAAGTTCGTGTTCCTTGAACAGCGCTCAAAGGGCACGCTTGAAGTTTGGGCAGAGCCGTTCACGCGGCTGCGCGTGCCCAAGCTGTTCAACCTCCGCACGGACCCGTTCGAGTTCGCCGACATCACGTCCAACAGCTACTGGGACTGGTACATGCATACCGGCTACTTCTTCTTCCTCGCGCAGGACGCTGCGGCCGCGTTTGCGGAGACGTTCAAGGAATTCCCGCCGATCCAGAAGCCAAACACGTTCACCATTGACGATGCGATCACCAAGATGGCTGAGGCTACAGTGCCTGGCTGATGGCGCCGATCACGGAATCTCACTGATCCTTGGCATCTTTGCGCGGACGCCCTATCCTGCCGGCAGCCGATAAGGGTAACTGCGGCGCCGTACGCGAGTGCGGTGCCGACACGAACCCGCGACGCGCTCTGATTTCCGTTCAAGGATGATGCCGTGCCCCCTGCTGTTGCCTCACACCGCCTGCGCCGCAGGCGCATTGCCCTGTTCGCCGTGCTGGCTGCATCGGCTGCACTGTCCCTTCCCGCCGCCGCACAGTCGCTGCGCTGTGGCACCTACAAGAACGCGGATAGTGGCGCGGTACTGCGGGTGGAAAGCGCGGCGCAAGGGCAACGCCAACTGCCCGGCGAAGCCGCCGAGCCGTATCACCTCCAACGCGACGGCGACCAGTTGCTCACAGCCAACCTGGCTGATCGCAGCATGGCGACCCTGTCGATCAGCGTCGATGGCCGCCACCTCGAGGACGACACGGACCACTACACGCTCGACAGCGAGGCCGCCTGCCAGGCAGAGCCGACGTTCGCGCCGGACAGTTGCCGTGCCGATGTGGCCAGCTGCATGCGCCAAATGTCCTGGGCCGGCGTGGACAGCTACCGGCAATGGTGCCGAGAGGGCATCCCGGCCGCCTGCACGCGTCTGATCGAGAACTACAATTTCATGGCACGCAGCGAGTGGGCAATCGCAACGGTCATGGCCGACGACAGCATTCCGTCCAGCAGCCCGAACGTGTGCCAGCAAGACGATGCTGCGTTCGATGCCGAGGCCTGCCGCCAGGCTGACAATGCGGAGCGCATACAGGGGGTCGGCAGGGCATTCGAGCTGGCCAAGGAGATGCCCAGCGAACCCACCCTGCCCGATGAGCAGCTGGACGAAGTGGCCCTGTTGTGCCGCGAGCAGCCCAGCGCCGCCTTCTGCACTGCGGTGGCGTCTGCACTGCGCACCGCCGGGCGGTTGCCTGCGGCGCGTGAGGCGCTGCAGCTGGCCTGCGGCATGGGCAATGGCGCCGAGGCCTGCGTTCACGTGGCCGACACGCCAGGCGAGGCGTCCACATTGCCCTGATGGGCATTGCCTTACGCTCGTGGCCCCAACACGGACACGGAATCAACCGCATGACACCCACCGATCTGCGCGCCGGCTGTGGACTTTGCCGCAACGCAGATCCCTTGCCGTTCGAATTCAGTTACGCGTTCCAGCCTATCGTAGATGTGCGTGCCCGCAAGGTATTCGCCCACGAAGCGCTGGTACGCGGTCCGGCCGGCGAGCCCGCAGGTTCAGTATTGCCACGTATCACGCCGGAGAATCGATACTCGTTCGACCAGGCCTGCCGTGAGAAGGCCATCCGGATCGCGTCGCAGCTGCAGATGCAGTCCGCGCTTTCGATCAACTTCCTGCCAAATGCGATCTACCGGCCCGAGGTCTGCATACGCTCCACACTCCAGGCGGCGGCTCGGCATAAATTTCCGGTGGAGCGCATCATCTTCGAAACCGTGGAGGGGGAGCGGATCAGCGACGGAAAGTGGCTGGCTGAGATCCTTAACGAGTACAAGCGTATTGGATTCAAGACGGCCATCGATGATTTCGGCGCGGGTTTTGCCGGCCTGAACCTGCTCGCCGATTTCCAGCCCGACATCGTCAAGCTGGACATGGCCTTGGTTCGGGGAATCGACCAGAGCCCCTCGCGGCGGGCGATCGTGGCGGGCGTGGTGGCCATGTGCGGGCAGCTGGGTATCGATGTCATTGCCGAAGGGATAGAAACCAGCGATGAGGCGCACTGCCTTTCCGATCTTGGGATCAGCCTGATGCAGGGCTTCTGGTTTGGCCATCCCCAGTTCGAGCGCATCGTGCAGGATGCAGATATCTTCCGGGCCGTAGAGCTTACATGCCGCGAGACTGATTCAGGTGCCGGTGCTGCTACAACTGGTCCTGCCCATGGAGCGCCGTGATCCCCTGCCCGCTTCGGCTGAGGCTTCACCTCCACCACACACGGCCACCATCAGCCGCCCACGCGGGCGGGCCCTGTTCCGCTGTTCTGGCCTCTCGATGGCGGAGTCAGCATTCCGACCGGCGTCCTTCCGAGTGCTGGATCGCTGGCGTTCGACAACTACTATCTCTGGCGGAACCTGTTGATCGAGATCGGCGTGCTGGGCCCGGCATTCGCGCTCCTGGTCGCTGTGTTCGGCCGCCGCGGGTTCCGTCAGCTTGCGGGATGGACGCTGTTTTTCCTCCCGGCCTGGGCCGCATTTCTGACCTGGTCGATTGCGCTGGGGAGATAGGCAGACAGCGGCACGCGTCAGCCGTTGGGTACACCCGACAGCCGCGCCAGCACGTCTGCCCGGCACACATCCAGGATCTCGTCCGCCAGCGGTGAGTCGTCCGGGCAGGCCCTGGACAACACCAGCGCACCGACCGCTTGGGCCATCAAGGCGATACGCCGCGCACGCAACTGCCCGGGTGTGAGGCTGTCTCCTTGGCCTTCTGGATATCGAGATACGGCCAGCTGCGCCTCGATACCGGCTGCAAAAGCTGCCTTGACCTGATCCGATTGCCGCGCCGCGTCCGTAGCGAGAGCTGACATGGTGCAGCCCTGGCCTGGCGTGTCACGGTGCTGGCGGGACAGGTAGTAGCTCATGAAGCTCGCCGCATCCATGTCGGCGGCGGCAAGGGCCGATTTCGCAAAGCCGCAGCTCGCCGCCTCAGCCATCAGGTCGCCCTTGGACCCGAAGTGCTTGTAGAAGCCGCCATGGGTAAAGCCCGCGGCCGCCATCAGGTCTGCCACGCCTATACCGTCGTAGCCCCGTTCCCTGAACAGGGTGGATGCGGTGTCGACGATGTGCGCCCGGTTGGCCTGGGCCTGCGCCTTGGTGACCTTCATACGGGTTGTCTCTTGATGCTCTGCCTTGCTGGATCCGGAGTTTATCACGGATAGATTATTGTCATCATCAATCCATTGACATCTAAGATTACGGTCATCATCATTAAACCCTGCAGCCGGCGACACTGCTGGCCCGCCTTTGTCACCCCACAACGATCACGACCCTGCCCCCCCCCATGACGACTTCGCCGCTCTTCCAGCCTTATCCCCTTGGCCCGCTTACCTTGTCCAACCGTATCGTGATGGCGCCACTGACGCGCAACCGCGCCGGTGCCGGTCTGGTGCCCAGCCCGCTGGCCGCCACCTACTACGCACAGCGCGCCTCTGCCGGCCTGATCATCACCGAGGCGACCCAGATCTCGGCGCAGGCCCAGGGCTACCAGGACACCCCAGGGCTTTACACGCAGGATCAGATTGATGGCTGGCGCACGGTCACCGAAGCCGTGCACGCACGCGCCGGACGCATCTTCGTGCAGCTGTGGCACGTGGGCCGCATCTCGCATGTGGACCTGCAGCCGGGCAACGCCGCGCCCGTGTCCGCATCGGCGATCCGCGCGCAGACCAAGACCTTCGTCCACAACGGCTTCGTTGATGTGTCCGATCCGCGCGCCTTGGAGATCGACGAGCTACCCGCCATCGTCCACGATTTCCGCCAGGCTGCCGCCAATGCGATTGCCGCCGGGTTCGACGGTGTCGAAATCCACGGTGCAAACGGCTACCTGCTCGAACAGTTCATCAAGGACGGCGCCAACCAGCGCGCCGACGCCTACGGCGGTTCGATCGAAAACCGTGCGCGCCTGCTGCTGGAGGTGGCTGCATCGGTGGCTGCTGAGATCGGCGCCGATCGCACCGGCGTGCGCATCTCGCCGGTCTCTCCGGCCAACGCCATCGCAACCCTCAGCGACCCGCAGCCGCAGTACGATTACATCGTCGATCAGCTCAGCGCGCTGGGCATCGTCTACCTGCATGTGATCGAAGGCGCGACGGGCGGCCCGCGCGACGTCGCCCCGTTCGATTTCGACGGCCTGCGCCGCCGTTTCAGCGGCACCTACCTGGCCAACAACGGCTATGACCTGGAACTGGCCGACGCGCATCTCGCCGCTGGCAAGGCCGACCTGTTCGCGTTTGGCCGTGCCTTCATCAGCAATCCGGATCTGGTCGAACGCTTGAAGACCGGCGCGCCCTTGAACGCCTTGAACGCGGCCACGCTGTATGGCGGTGGCGCGGAAGGCTACACCGACTACCCCGCCCTGACCGAAACGCTTCCGCAGTAACCCTGCGGCCAGCGCCGCGCTGCGTCCCCGTTCGCCCATCACATTTCAAGAGACACATCATGAGCCTGCCTACTGTCCTCATCACCGGCGCCTCCAGCGGCATCGGCACCGTTTATGCCGAACGTTTTGCTCGCCGCGGCCACGATCTGGTACTGGTCGCGCGCGACAAGGGGCGGCTGGACGCACTGGCCGAGCGCCTGCGCCACGACACCGGCGTTGCCATCGACGTGCTTCCGGCCGATCTCACCCAGCGCAGCGACCTGGCTAATGTTGAAACCCGCCTGCGCGACGATGCCCGCATCGGCATCCTGATCAACAATGCAGGCGTCGCTCAATCCGGCGGCTTCACCGAGCAGTCGGCCGACCGCATCGAACAGCTGATCACACTGAACACCTTGGCCCTGACCCGCCTCGCCGCGGCCGTCGCACCGCGCCTGGCCAACGCCGGCGAAGGCGCGATCATCAATATTGGTTCGGTGGTTGGGCTGGCGCCGGAGTTCGGCATGTCCGTGTACGGTGCGTCCAAAGCCTTCGTGCTGTTCCTGTCGCAGGGACTGAGCCTGGAGCTGGCGCCGAAGGGCGTCTACGTGCAGGCCGTGTTGCCTGCCGCCACGCGCACCGAGATCTGGGAGCGTGCCGGCATCGACATCAACACGTTGCCGGAAGTGATGGATGTCGGCGAGCTGGTCGATGCCGCCCTGGTCGGCTTCGATCGCCGCGAAAACGTCACCATTCCGCCGTTGCATGCTGCCGAACGCTGGGACACGCTGGATGCCTCCCGCCAGGGCCTGCTCTCGGACATCCGGCAGGCGCAGGCGGCGGAACGCTATCGCCCCGCCGAGTGAAGCCCTGACCGAACGACGCCACCCTCCCTGCCCCGCAGCCCGACGCCACCCCTCATCCAGAAGCACACCGCGCATGAAAGCCTTCCTCATCGACCGCTATGGCAAGAAGGAGACCGGCCGCATCGGCGACGCCCCAGAGCCCTCGCTGCGGGATGATGATGTCCTCATCCGCGTGCATGCGGCCAGCGTCAATGCGCTGGACACCAAGATCCGCACCGGGGAGTTCAAGCTGATCCTGCCCTATCGCCTGCCGCTGATCCTTGGCAACGATATGGCCGGCACGGTGGTCAGTGTGGGTGCAGGGGTGCACCACTTCAAACCAGGCGATGAAGTGTATGCGCGTCCCGATGATGATCGCATCGGGACGTTTGCCGAGTTCATCGCGGTCAACGCCGCCTCGGTTGCGCTCAAGCCCAGCAATCTCACCATGGTGGAGGCGGCCTCACTGCCGCTGGTCGCGCTGACCGCATGGCAGGCGTTGGTCGAAACCGCCCAGATCAAGCCCGGTCAGAAGGTATTCGTCCAGGCCGGCTCCGGCGGCGTCGGTACCGTGGCGATCCAGCTGGCCAAACATCTGGGCGCCTTCGTTGCCACCACCACCAGTACGGCCAACGTCGAGTGGGTGAAGGCATTGGGCGCCGATGTCGTCATCGATTACAAACAGCAGGATTTCGCCACTGAACTGCGCGACTACGATGTGGTGCTCAACAGCCTGGGCAAGGATGAACTGACCCGCTCGCTGCAGATCCTCAAGCCGGGCGGACATCTCATCTCCATCTCCGGACCGCCCACTCCCGCGTTTGCCGTGGCGCGCGGGCTTGCCTGGCCGCTGAAGCAGATACTGCGCCTGCTCAGCCGTGGCATCCGCAGCAAAGCCAGGCAGCGGGGCGTGGCGTACACGTTCCTGTTCATGCGCGCCGACGGGCGTCAGCTGAGCGAGATCACCTCGCTGGTGGAGTCCGGCGCCATCCGCCCGGTCATCGACCGGGTCTTCCCTTTCCAGGATACCCGGGGTGCGCTGGCACATGTGGAGAGCGGGCGGACCAAGGGCAAGGTGGTGGTGGAGATGGCGTAGCATCCAGTGTTACGGGGCGGCAAGGACCTGATCCGGAACTCATCAATGCGCATTGATCCACACTTGCGCCAAGCCGAGGAAGTCGGGATAGCTCAGTCCTTCGTACTCCAAGCCTCGGGACGAGCAGATGGACGGTAGCTCTGCCGCGAACTTTTCGTAAGCACCGAACACTCTTTGGTCACCCGGGATGTCGTTTCGTCTTGATTCCTGGGCCAGCCACGTGCGGATGATGCGAGAGATGCGACGAGGCGCGCCGTTGTGGGCCGACAGATCCTGCCCGGCTATATCGGACAGGCACTTCCGTGAAGCGTATCGCGTATGTTCCATGATCAACGCCGAGCGACCTGCAAACCGCTTTCCGCCGAAGCGCTTCGAGCCCATGACCATTCCCAATTCAAATGGCATGTTGAAGCGCGGCAGATCGTTGAAGGAATCAAGCTGGACAGCGGATAGGTCATGAATACTGTACTGCGACTCTTTGATCAGGCGCGTGATCTTGTCCATTCGAACTTCAGAGCCATCCCCAGCCTCCAGCGCCGATCGTGGCAAGAACCCACACAGAAGAACAGTGAAGATCGCGCATTGGAACAGGGGCCGGAAGTCATCTGTGAACGGACAGTTGATGAAGACGTGGTTCGCGCAGTTCGCGTCAATCCCTGACGTAATCATAGTTCAGGCTATTTCTTTTTCATTACTGAGAAGACAGCACTGATGCGCTGGGCTTTGGTCAGACTGCATCCATAGACGCGGAATTTTCTTAGCGGGAACGTGCTGGTGTGTCCTCTCACTGGCCCGGCCAGTGCAAGAGAGGATTTCGGCGCCGAGCTCTTTCGCCTGGACGCCGGCGCTTCCGAGCCGGCTTTGGCACTTGCCGTGCCGGGTGCCGCAGCCGCTCCGCGCGCAGCCTTCTTTGCCTTGTGGGTTGGTGCGCGCTCGGCTGGTGTTTTAGGGGTCGGACCGCTTGATGTCTTTGTCATTGTTCGCCCTGCTTCGGCGTGTGAGCCGAGGTTCTTCTTGACGAAGAGTGTACGTTCGCATCGAGTTCTGCGGATCGCGAGATCGCTGTTCTGTGCGGCCAGTCTCAGCTGTGAACGATGCTGGACGTGCTCATTGCTTATCAAGCATCACCGGAGTGCGCACAGCTTTGCGATACGCCACCGAAGGCATGTCGGTTACGCCAGCTTGATCAACCGAGAGGATGATGACGCCCGGCCTTGTTTCAACATACAACCGGGTGCCAGGTTCGATGCCGACAGCGTGAATCCACAGCCCGCGCAGCTTGAGGCAAGGAATGGGCGGGCAGCCGGGAAAGGTCACCAGGCCGTCGTGGTGGAGCGCGTTGGTCATGACGCTTTTGGGCTTACGCCACCAGAGCTTTTGACTGGCGATTGCGCTGGAAGATGCGTCGGTGGAATGGCTGGACATGGTGGAACCTCCGTTAGGGAGCGTCCCTCGCCGGGATGGCGAGGGAGTCGGGAGGTTAAGAACCGCACAGTCCGGCGCGACGTATTCCCGCGAAGGTGTTGTATTTCGTCACCCTCCCGACATGTTACGTCCAAGTTGCTTCGTACTGTGGGAGTTCTTACGCTCCGAGGTTCAACCATGTCGCGAACGTGAGCATAGCGGAAGTTGTTTTGATCTTTTGATCGGCCGCGTTTGATCGGCGCCATCTATATGTGTCGTGGAATGGGCGGTTTGCGTGCAATTTCGTGCGGTGCGGCGTGTCTTCGTCGGCACCAGATCACGTCTGCGGCGTTCAACGCGTCACAGGCGTGCAAAGCGGGAATACCGAACGCATGACGCATCCGACGCACGGTGCGCGATCAAGCGCGGGTCAGCGCAATCCAACGGTAGCCCACGTACACCCCGCCCGCGACTACCGGCGCCAGACTCATCCAAAGCGGCAGCTTGAGCACGAAGAGCATGATCATGCCGGCAGCGAGGGCCAGGATCGAAAGGCCGATCACCCAGGCATTGAACACAGCTGTATCCGCCGCATCCTCACCCCACGAATTCGCCGGCCGGCCGTTCGCGGCACGCTGCCGACGCAGTACCCAGATGTCGGTCACGAAATCGACAATGCCTTCCAACAGGTCACCGAGGAAGCCAGACATGGTCAATCCTTGGACGGCAGGCTGAATGCGCCGATCGTCAAGGCTACCCACTGGCCCGTCAAGTGCCCCACCGGGGCAGGCGTACACCCACCTGCCCCGTGCCTCCCACGCCGTTGTTTCAGGGGCTGTCGCGGCGAATGCCCAGCGCCACGGCTTCGGTATAGGAGATTTTCAGCAGGTCACCCCGCTTTACGTTGGGCAGCTTGGCCCGCAGGTCTTCGCGCTCCACCGCGATGATCTGGGTGTTGCCACGCGGCCCTCGCAGCGCAATGGTGTTGGCCACCGGGTCCACGGCCGCCACTTCGGTGACGATCTCGATGGTGTTCGAACGCGCCCCACCCGGCGTGGCGCCGCGGATCGGCACGGTACCCGCCTGCGATTTGGTCACGCCGACCGGCGCACTGCCTGCCGGCTGCAGGTCCAGGGCGACGGCGGCCTGGTAGTCCAGGGTGACCTTGTCGCCCACCTTCAGCTGGTTGAAGTTGCGCACGTCGGCGCCAGCAATGAAGTCCAGGCTGCCTCCGTCGGCACCGGTGACCGTCACCGCGCGGGTGCGGGTGTCGATGGCGGTGATCTGGCCCTGCAACGTCACCGCAGCAGAAGCCGCTGTCATGGGGCCCGGCAACGACCGGGGCGCAGGCGCTGAAGGCTCAGCGGGCTGAGGTGTGCTTTAGCACCCGCTGGTGGCGAGCGCTGCAACGATGAGCGTGAGGGAAGACGAAAGTGCCAGGAAGCGCATGTGACTCTCCAGAACAGGACGGGCGGCGGATGCAGTGCTATTGCATCAGCTGCCCTACCCCTGCGCGCCCGTACAACTACTGTGCCCTACCCAGAAAACATACCGTTTCCGGGCTTTGGCTCAGCTCCTGCGCATCAGGATCATCTTTTCCTGCGACATGTCCCGCATGGTGTACGGAATGCCGCCGGTGCCGTAGCCCGATTCCCGGCGGCCGGCGAACGGCATCCAGTCGGTACGGAACGCGGTGGGGTCGTTGATCATCACGGCCGAGGCATCCAGGCGGTTGGCGGCGCGCATGGCCACGTCGATGTCCTGGGCGAAGATGCTGGCCTGGAATGCGGTGGGCAGCGAGTTGGCCTTGGCAATGGCCTCGTCCAGCTCGCTGTAGCGATACACCGCCACCACCGGCCCGAAGATCTCCTGCGTGGTCACCCGTGCATCAGCGGCTGGATTGAGCAGCACGGTGGGCTGCAACGTGGTTTCGGAAAGGCGCTTGCCGCCGGTAGCGAGCTTGGCCCCGCCCTTCACTGCCTCGTCGATCCATTCGGCCACCCGGTCGGCTTCGCGCGGCTGGATCAGCGGGCCTACTTCGGTGTCCTTCAGGGTGGGATCGCCGGTGCGCAGCTTCTCCACGCGTGCGATGAGCGCTTCGGTGAAGTCTTCGGCAATGTCGTTGTGCACGAAGATGCGCTGGGTGGACACGCACACCTGGCCAGCGTGGTAGTACCCGCCCTTGACGATGGGTTCGATGATCCTGGCCAGGTCCGCACTGCGGTCCACGATGGCCGGTGCCACGCCGCCGTGTTCCAGCGCGGAACGCGCGCCATGGGCGAGCTTGGCATGCAGCGACCAGCCCACACGCGCCGACCCGATGAAGCTGAGGAAGGCCACGCGCTTGTCGGTGGCCAGCGCTTCGGCCAACTCATTGCCTTCCGGAATGAAGCTCTGGCACCACGGCTCCGGCAGGCCCGCCTCGTGGACCATTGCCACGAACTCCAGGCACGACAGCGGCGTGGTGGAGGCCGGCTTGATGATGACCGGGCACCCCACCGCGATGGCGGGGGCAACCTGATGGACGATGAGGTTCAACGGGTGGTTGAACGCCGAGATGGCGGCCACGATGCCGAGCGGCTCCTTGGTCGTGAACGCCCAGCGGTTCTCTGCCGCGGCCGACAGGCCCATCGGGATCTCGCGGCCGGCGAAATTGCGCAGCTCGTCGGCGGCGTTGTGCACGCCGTCAATGGCGCGGTTGGTTTCGACAATGGCATCGGGCAGCGGCTTGCCGCCCTCGCGCGCGATCTGCAGGGCCAGGTGGTCGCGCTTGGCTTCCATCAGGGCGGCCAGCCTGCGCAGGATGGCAATGCGCTGGTGCGGCTTGAGCCAGCCGTCGCGGTCCTTGAACACGCGTTCGGCATTGCCGAGCTTGCGCTCCAGCGCGTCGGCGTCATCGAACGGAACGTCCTGGATCGGGGCGCGGTCGAAGGCTTGTACTACGGTCAACATGTGGGGTTCCTTGTATTAAGAGGTCAACGGTGGCGCTTACGCACAGCCCACATCGGGGGTGCGGTTGCGCAGCTCGTCGACCAGTACGCGGGTGTTTTCGGAGTAGTCGATCGGCACGTCCAGCAGGTGCACGCCGCCGCCGGCAAAGGCAGCTTCGATCGTGGGCACCAGTTCTTCTACCGAGGTTACCCGTGTGCCCTTGGCGCCGTAGGCTTCGGCGTAGCGCACGAAATCCGGGTTGCCAAAGCGCATGCCGAAATCTTCAAAGCCATCCACGGCCTGCTTCCAGCGGATCATGCCGTAGGCGCTGTCGTTGAGGATGATCACCACCAGGTTCAGGCCCAGCCGCACGGCGGTTTCCATCTCCTGCGAGTTCATCATGAAGCCGCCATCGCCGCACACGGCCAGCACGCGCCGGTTGGGGTACAGCATCGAAGCCATCATCGCCGACGGCAGGCCCGCGCCCATGGTGGCCAGGGCGTTGTCCAGCAGCAGCGTGTTGGCCACGTGGGTGCGGTAGTTGCGGGCGAACCAGATCTTGTACATGCCGTTGTCGAGACAGACGATGCCGTCTTCGGGCATGGCCTCGCGCACGTCGTGCACCAGCCGCTGCGGGGTGACCGGAAAGCGGTCCTCATCGGCCCGGTCGTTGAGGCGCGACAGAATCTTCTGGCGCAGGTCGACCATGCCCTGGTCTTCGGACACCTTGCCTTCCAGCCGCTCGGCGAGGCCATCCACGGTGGCGCCGATGTCTCCAATCACCTCGATATCCGGGTGGTAGACCTGTTCGACCGTGGCTGACTGGAAGCCAACATGGATGACCTTGGGCCCGCCCTTGCCCTTCATCAGGAACGGCGGCTTCTCAACGGTGTCATGGCCGATGGCGATGATCAGGTCGGCGCGCGCCACGGCCTCGTGCACATAGTCGCCTTCGGAAAGCGCGGCGGTGCCCATGTACAGATTCGACCCGCCGGTGACGGCGCCCTTGCCCATCTGGGTATTGAAGAACGGCAGGCGGGTGCGGGAAACGAACGTGGAGAGCGATTCGGTCAGCCACGGGCGGCTGCACGCCGCGCCAATCATCACCAGCGGCCGCTTGGCGGCCAGGATCGCTTCCGCTGCGCGGTCGAGCGCGGCGGCGTGGGCGATGGGGCGCTCCAGCGGGTGGACCGGGATGACCGGCACGTCTTCCACTTCTTCGCCGGCGATATCCTCCGGCAGTTCCAGATGCACCGGGCCGGGCCGCTCTTCCATGGCCACGCGGAAGGCATCCCGCACGGTGGCCGGAATGGCCGCGCCGCTGACGATCTGGCGGGTCATTTTCGTGAGCGGCTTCATCGAGGCCACGATGTCCACGATCTGGAACCGGGCCTGCTTGGCGCTCATCACCGCCTTCTGGCCGGTGATCAGGATCATCGGCCAGGCGCCCAGGTGGGCGTAGGCCGCGCCCGTGGAGAAGTTCAGCGCGCCGGGGCCGAGGGTAGCCAGGCAGACACCCGGCCTGCCGGTAAGGCGGCCGTGGGTGGCGGCCATGAAGGCGGCCGCCTGCTCGTGGCGGGTGAGGACCAGCTCGATGCTGGAGTTGCGAAGCGATTCCAGGAAGTCGAGGTTTTCCTCGCCTGGGACGCCGAAGATGCGATCTACGCCTTCGTTCTCCAGCGCTGCAACCAATAGATCCGAGCCCTTGGGCATGGCGTTGATCCTTGCGATGAGATTGGGTTCGACTATACCCCTGCATGCCCGAATCCCTGATGTCCATCAGGGCCGGCATTGACACTGCCCTCACGCAATTCGGCGCGGTGCCGTCACGCGCTCCGCCGTAGCGTTGCGCGTACTTCTGCCGGAACACACCTTCCCATGCCGCACGCAAGCGATTACCCCGCCGTCCATGGCTCCCTGCTGGTCGTCGAAGACGACGCCGAACTGGCTGGCCTGCTTCAGGACGTGCTGAACATGTCCGGGTATGACGTGGTGCTGGCGGGGTCCAACGCTGACGCGCTTGCCTGCCTGTCCAGTGAGCGGCGGATCGAGGCAGCCATTCTCGATCTGTCGGTCACAGACGGCACCACCCTGCCGGTGGCGGACCGCCTGCGATCTGACCGCGTGCCCTATGTGTTCGCATCGGGCAGCGCCTGCACCCTGCCCGACGAGCATCGCTGGGCGCCGTTCTTCTCCAAGCCATTTCCCATTACGGCGTTGATCAACGCCGTCGAGTCCTGTCGGGCCACCGGAGTGCCCTACCCGGTCGCCGTGTACTGACCGCTCCGGCGGTTCTTACGGCGGTCAGCCGCCCGGCTGCTTGCCAAGCAGGTACTTGAGCCCATGTGTCAATCCGCGCGGGGCCACGCTCAGGTGGTCCTCGTCGTTGAGCACGTCCAGCTGCAGGCGCAGTGACGGGTAGTTGTGCGCGCGCAGCGCGGCCTGCATGTTCTTCGCATCGGCCACCATGTCCGCGTCGTTGCCGAAGGCCGGGGCTTCACGCTCTCCGACATACATGTACACCGATGCCTTGAGATCCTTGTGCGCGGCTGCATAGTCCTTCTCGAACCGCGACATGACATTGCGGTCGTACCAGAACGATGGACTACCCACGATGTAGCCCGCAAACATGTCCGGATCGGTGAAGAGGATCTGGCTGCCCAGCAACGCGCCGTAGGAATGGCCCAGCAAGAGGCGCCGGCTTTCGTCCGTGCGGTAGCGGCCGGCGACGAACGGCAGCACTTGGTCGCGCATATAGGTGATGTAGGGTGCAGCGCCGCCGTGCAGAGCGTCTTTGGGTGCGCTGCTGGGGCCGTTGGGTGTCGGGGTGTAGTCGCGCCGGCGGCTGGTCATGCCATCGTCACCCACCGAATAGGACAGGCCCACCAGGATGAACTCTTCCAGCTTGGGGCCTTCCACATTCAGGCGCCGGCCGATCTGCCGCGCCAACGGAAATGCGTAGTCGGCGTCGGTGACATAGAGCACCGGGTATCTGCGCTCGGGACTGTCCGCGTAGGACGCCGGCAGCGCAACGAACACCTGGTACGTCCGCCCGGAAACCGGGTCGGGAACGTTCCAGACTTCGCTGCCAACGACTTCATAGGGCGCGCCTTCGCCGCGTTGGCCGCCCAGTGCCGAGGCCTTGGCCGGGACCTGCGGGGCCGCCAACGACGTATCGACGAGGGACTCGGAATCGGGGGACTCAGGCGTCTTGGTACACCCGGTGAGAATCAGTGCAAACAGCACACCTGTACCCAGTTTGTTCAACGCTACCTCTCCATGGCCATCGAGCAGAAATCATACTAGTGGCACCGCGCCTCCGGGCCGGATGTGCGTGGCGCTCACGTCAACGAGTGTATTGAATGGCCATTGGTACACACAACAAGGGTCTTCCCATGTCGAATCCCTCTACCGCGCAGGGTCCCGCCGCCCGCGCCTTCGACGCCATCATCATCGGCACGGGCCAGGCCGGGCCGTCACTGGCCGGCCGGCTGGACGCGGCGGGCATGCGCGTGGCCATCATCGAGCGTCATCTGGTGGGCGGTACCTGCGTCAATACTGGCTGCAAGCCGACCAAGACCCTGGTGGCCAGCGCCTATGCCGCGCAGATGGCCCGCCGGGGTGCCGAATACGGGATTTCCACGGGCACGGTGAGCGTGGACATGAAGGTGGTGGAGGCCCGCGCACGCAAGGTGATCATGGATTCGCGCAAAGGCAATGAGGACTGGCTGGCAGGCATGCCCAACGTCGAACTGATTCGTGGCCACGCCCGCTTCGATGGACCGGGCAGCATCACGGTCAACGGAGAGCGCCTTGCTGCCCCCCGCATCTTCGTCAACGTGGGCGGCCGCGCAGCGGTGCCGGACATGCCGGGCCTGCACGACGTTCCCTACCTGACCAACAGCAGCATCGTGGCGCTGGATGCCCTGCCCGCCCATCTGCTGGTGGTGGGCGGCAGTTATATCGGGCTGGAGTTCGCACAGATGTACCGGCGGTTCGGCGCGCAGGTGACCGTCATCGAGCGGGCCGACCGGCTGATCACACGCGAGGACCCGGATGTCTCCGAGGCGGTGCGGGGCATCTTGGAAGATGAGGGCATCGAGGTCCGTACCGGCGCCGACAAGATTGCCTTCAGGAAGATCGACGACGGGATCGAGGTGGCCTTCGAGACCGCCACCGGCCCCGCAGAGGTGGCCGGAAGCCACGTCCTGATCGCCATTGGCCGCCGCCCCAACACGGACGACCTCGGGCTGGACAGCGCAGGGATCGACCGGGACGAGCGCGGTTACATCAAGGTGGATGACCACCTGCAGACCTCGGTTCCCGGCGTATGGGCACTGGGTGACTGCAATGGCCGTGGTGCCTTCACCCATACCGCCTACAACGACTTCGAGATCGTCGCCGCCAACCTGCTGGATGGGGAGGACCGCCGGGTCAGCAGCCGGGTGCCGGGGTATGCGCTGTTCATCGACCCGCCGCTGGGTCGGGCCGGGATGTCCGAGGCAGAGGCGGTGAAGTCCGGCCGGCCTCTGCTCTTCTCCAAGCGGCCCATGACCCGTGTCGGCCGTGCGGTGGAGAAAGGCGAGACCAAGGGGTTCATGAAGGTTGTGGCCGATGCTGAGACCCGGAAGATTCTCGGCGCGGCGATCCTGGGCACTGGCGGCGATGAGGCCATCCACGGCATCCTCGACATGATCAGTGCCGACCGGCCGCTGGATGAACTGCGCTGGGCGGTGCCGATCCACCCCACGGTTTCCGAATTGATTCCCACGCTGCTGGTCGATCTTGCGCCGGCACCTGACCGAGGATGATCTGGATGCGTACTGCTGCGACCGTCTCGCTGTGCCTGGGGCTGTGTACCGCCCTTCTGCTTCCTCCGGGCTGGGCCAAGGCCCCGGTGACCACGGAAAGCCACAGCGAAACAGGCACGCTGCAGGGCGCGCCCTGGCGCATCGACGTGCCGGCCCACTGGAACGGCGAACTGGTGATGTACGCCCATGGCTTCGAGCCCGTCGGCACGCCGCGTCCGGACCCGTGGCCAGGCAACGCGTGGAGCGAGGCGCTGGTCAAGGCCGGTTATGCGGTGGCGCAGAGTGGGTACGCCGACCAGGGCTGGGCCGTGCGCGGGGCCATCGATGATCTGGAGCGGCTGCGCGCGCAGTTCGTGGCCCACCATCCAGACACGAAACGCAGCTGGATCCTGGGCTTCTCGATGGGGGGCGCAGTGGCGATCGGAACGTTGGAGCGGATGCCGGAGCACTACACCGGTGGCATCTCGATGTGTGGCGCCAACCTGCCCGGCGATGTGCTGGCCGCCGAAGTGCTCACCTCGCTGGTGGCGTTCGAGTATTTCTTCCCCGGCGCGAAAGGGCTGCCGGAAGGCGGGCTGAGCTCACCTGCCGCTGCGACGTTACCGCAGGGGGAGATGGTGGATGCCATCGCCGCTGCCGTGCGGTCCCGCCCGGAGGCAGCCGACGTGCTGGCAAAGCGCCTGGAGCTGAAGGGGGATGAGCTGGCGGGCACCATCAGCCTGCATGCCCTTGTGTTCCAGCAGCTGGTCAAGATCAGCGGCGGCATTCCGGTCAGCAACGAGGACACGGTGTATGCCGGCTTCGGCGACGACAAGGCATTCAACGCCGGCGTACGGCGCATTGCCGCGGATCCCGAAGCAAAGGCGACGCTGGATCGCGACCTGGCCCTCACCGGCGCGCTGCGTCGGCCGCTGCTGCTGCAGTACAACCTCAACGACCCTTCCGTGACGCCCCGCTTCGAGCCGATCTACCCGGCGCTTGCCGCCAAGGCAGGCGCGACGCCCCCGCCGAGTACGCTACCGCCCACCGGCGAAGGGCATTGCGCGTTTACGCCGGAACAGATTGTTGAAGCCGTGTCGATCCAGAGCCGGTCGTTGCCTGCGCGCCCCACTGGCGAAGCGCGGCACCCCTGAGCGACTGCTGGCCGCAGCCCGAGGGGCAGCGCAGCACGCGTGCGGCCGAGGTGCTGACGAACCCATCGCCTTCCTGCGCCTTGAACACCGCCTCGCAGGACAGGCAGCGCGCCACCATCGAGTACAGGTGCACGATCCGCCCGCTGCACGGGTCCTGCAGCGCGTTCACATCCAGCAGTTCGAACTGGCAGCTGTCCGGCAGCGGGCGGCGCGGAAGCGGAAGGGGCATGGAGGTCTGCAGGTTCACGCTATCGGCGCCGTCGGGGGAATGGCAACCACTGTAGGCAGCGCGGTGTGGAGCGCGCGTGCAGCCGGCATGCAGTGCGCGCGAAAGGCGCACCCGTACTACGCCTCGCCCAACGCGACCTTGCCGGCAGACGTCAGGTCGATATCGCTGTCTTCGGCCTGTACCGCCAGACCTTCGGTGACGGCCCAGGTGGCATCGTCCGCTGACACGGGATCGGTCGCCTCGATGGCCCGCAGAATGGCTAGTTGCTTGTCGGTCAGTGGCATGGTCGGCGTTCCGTAAGGTGGTGAGCCGACTCTACTTCGGGTAGAGCAACGTGACCGTGAACCGAACCCCCCAGTCCGGCCCGCCACGCGGGCCATCCAGATAGGCGCGCACGCCGCCTTGATAGCTGATCATCTGACTACCCAGCTTGCTCACCCTGGAGTACTGGATGTTGAGCGGGGCGGTCCATTGGCTGGCCTTCCAGTCATAGGTGGACTCGATGTTGAACGCCAGGGTTCGGCCGCCGGGGAGCGCCTTGGCCAGAAACGGCTGGACAAAGGTGTTGCTGATGTCGCGCCGGCCCGATCCGGTGCCGGCAATGTCCGAGATGTGGTTCACCAGCGCGCCCACGGTCCAGCTCTTGTCCTGCTTGAGCACCACGAAGGTGGGCCCGGCACCCCAGGTGTCGGCGCCCAGGTCGTCGGTTCCGGTAGGCAGCAGCAGGGCAGGCCCGATTCCCCAGAGGATGCCAGAGGACCCGGTCTCCTTCGGCGAGAAGAAAAAGCTCTGGGTGATGTCGCCCATGCCGGCCTGATCGGTGCCTGGAACCACGTCCTTCTGGTACGCCAGCGGCAGGATGGTCCGGGAGATCACATTCCATTCTTCGGCAATGGAAAACGGCGCAACCGGCTGGATGTTGAGCGTGTGTCGGTAGCCCCCGTTGGCGTAGCCGTCATCATAGGTGTATTGAAACGGGACGCTGATCAGCGCCGCGACGGGATTGGAAAGCTTCTTCGCCAGCGCGTCGGCATCCTGCGCCTGCACCGGCTGCGAGAGCACCAGCAGGACTGAGGCAATGAGCAACGCCAAGCGCAGAGGACCGCGCCCCTGTGGTTTGGCGGACATCGGGAGATTCACGGTAAACAACCGCCGATCCATAGTGCATCACCAACAGTGCGCGAGGGTTCGTTCGAGGATGTCCGATAGCCTCCCGATCTGCTTCCGTACTTCTACCGACCCGCGCCCAGTGATTGATGCACGCCGGCACTGGCACCCGTACCCGGCCCCCACTATCGTAGGCGCCTTCCCTGCCCGGCTCCGCGCACTGATGCACTCCGCCCTTGCCCACCCCGCCGCCTGCGAGAACTGCAGCACCCCGCTGCAGGGCGATTTCTGCCATGAATGCGGCCAGTCCGCACACAGCCCGGTACGCAGTTTCGGCCACGCGGTGGAAGAGGTGTTCGAATCGTTCTGGCACCTGGATGGGCGCATCTTCCGCACCCTGCACCAGCTGCTTCTGCCTGGCCGGCTGGCGGCGGCCTACCTGGCCGGCCACCGCACCCGCTACATCCCGCCGATCCGGCTGTTCGTGATCCTCAGCGTGCTGACCTTCTTCGTGGCGCGGTTGGCGGTGCACGTGGATGCGGGTTCCCTGGTAAGCCAGACTCCCCGCCCGCCGGAAGTGCCGGGTGCGTTCCGTGATGCCACCACCCACGACGAGGTGCAGCAGGTGCGCCGTGCGCTGCTGGCACCGTTGCAGCAATCGCGCGACGCAATGCCCGAGTCCCTTCGCGCGCCGATCGACAGTGCCATTGCCAAGGTGGACAGGCAAGCCGCCAAGCGCGAGCGCGAACTGAAGGAGCACCCGCCGGTCGCGTCGGCCCGCAAGCCCCCCGCTGCCAAGCCGTTCACCGTGCAGGACATGGCGACACAGAAGTCAGACCCGGTAGAGATAAGTTTCCTGCCCGGGTTCGCCAACCGCTGGCTGACCGGCCAGACCGAGATCATCCGCAGCAACCTGCCCCGTATCAGCGAACGGCCGCAGCTGCTGGTCAACGCGTTCTTCGGCTCCGTGCCTTCGGCGCTGTTCGTGCTGGTGCCGTTGTTTGCGGTGCTGCTGAAGGTGTTCTACCTGGGCAGTGGCCGGCTGTACCTGGAGCACCTGGTGGTGGCGTTGTACAGCCATGCGTTCCTGTGCGTGGCGCTGCTGGGCATCCTGCTGCTGTCGATGCTGGGCGGGCAGATGGCCACCGTGCCTGGCGCGGGGGTTGTCATAGGCCTGCTGATCACGGCGCTGCTGCTGTGGATGCCGCTGTATCTCTGGTTGATGCAGCGGCGGGTGTACGCACAATCCTGGCTGGTGACCACGCTCAAGTTCGTCGCGCTGGGATGGCTGTACTTCACCGTGGTCACCACCGCGACCGTCATCCTTGCGATCGCGAGCCTGGCGCGGGTCTGAGCCCGTGGGCTATCCCGCCCGACTCTGCTGATCCATCCCGATGCCAGGTGCGGTACGGTTCGCATGCCGCCAGCCCGCCGACTGCTGCAGCTGCTGCACCATGTGGCCGAGGAACGCCCGTACCCGCGGTGCCACCTGTTTCCCGGGTGAGTAGACGGCACTCAGCGGCGAAGTCGCCAGCGCGCAGTTGGCCAGTACTTCCTTCAAGCGCCCGGCGTCAAGGTCATCGGCCACGTCCCAGATCGACTTGCGGGCGATGCCGGCGCCCTGCACCGCCAGCATGTGCGCCGCCTCGCCATCGTCGCAGAGCGTGCTGGCGTCCAGCGGGAACGCGATGGTGCCACCCGGCTGCGCGAACACCCAGTGCGACACCGGCGGGCTGCCTGAGGCGATCAGATCGTGGTCGTGGAGGTCGTCGATGCTCAGCGGCGTGCCGCGGCGGCGCAGATATTCAGGGGAGGCGCACAGGATGCGACGGTTCGGCGCCAGTTCGCGCGCCACCAGGCGGGAATCGTCCAACGCGCCATAGCGCAGCGCCAGCTCCACGCCTTCGCCGACCAGATCCACCAGCTCATCGCGCAGCGACAGGTGCACGCGCACCCCGGGATGCGCCTGCTGGAAGCTGCGCACGGCCGGCACCACGTGGCGGCGCCCGAATCCGTTGGGCGCGGTGAGCTTGAGCACGCCGGCTACCATGTCCTGGCGCTGCTCCAGCGCCGCCTCGGCCGCTTCCACCGCATCCAGCACGCGGCGGCAGTGCAGGTGGAACAGGCTGCCCTCGTCGGTAAGCGAGGCGCGCCGTGTGCTGCGGTTCAACAGCCGCACCTGCACGCGCCGCTCCAATGCGGTGAGGCGCTTGCTGACCACGGCGAGCGAAATCCCCAGGTCGCGGGCGGCGGCGGAAAGGCTGCCGCCGTGCACGATGCGGTCGAAGGTGCGCAGCTCGTTGAGGTCGTCGATCACGCCGGTGTTTCCAGTCTGGCAAGAGTTCCTTTCCCATATTGCCATTACGGAAACAGTCGCACATCCACACAATGGTCGCATTCATGCCAGCCGCGGAAGGGCCGGCCGCATTCGGCGAGCAAGCTGCCGCGACAGGACCCGCGCCATGCTCAGCCACAGCCACCCACCAGGTAGCCGCACAATGAAAGATGATGCCGACCAGAACCGGCCGACGCTGACCCGTCGCCGCTTCTTCCAGGGGCTTACCCTGCTCCCCGTAGCCGCCGCCCTCCCCGGCTGCGCACCCGGCACCCCCGCCGAACCTGGCACCCAGGCCGCCACGCCGGCCAAGGACTACACCCCCGAATTCTTCAACGCCGCCGAATGGGCGTTCATCACCGCTGCCTGCGACCGCCTGATCCCCTCCGATGAGACCGGCCCCGGCGCGGTGGAATCGGGCGTGCCCGAGTTCCTGGACCGGCACATGCAGACCCCCTACGCGGCAGGCGCCATCTGGTACATGCAGGGCCCCTTCCTGGAAGCGCCCAGCGAGTTCGGCTACCAGGGCAAGCTGGCCCTGCGTGACATCCTGAAGGTGGGCATCGATGCGTTCGATGCGCACTGCCGCAGTCAGTTCGATGGCAAGACCTTCGCCCAGCTCAGCCATGAGCAGCAGGAAACCCTGCTCAAGGCGGCCGAGGGCGGCAAGCTGGAACTGGAGGCGATCTCCAGCAAGCTGTTCTTCTCCAACCTGCTCGGCGAAGTAAAGAATGGCTACTTCGCCGATCCCAAGTACGGCGCCAACAAGGATATGGCGGCCTGGAAGATGATCGGCTACCCGGGCATGCGCGCGGACTACATAGACTGGATCGGCGTCCGCAACAAGGCCTACCCCCTGCCGCCGGTGGACCTGGCCGGGCGGAGGGGCTGAGCCATGGCGATCACGAAACCGAAGGTCGATGCGGTCATCGTCGGCATGGGTTGGACCGGGGCGATCCTTGCCAAGGAACTCACCGATGCCGGCCTGCACGTGGTGGCACTGGAACGCGGCGGCGACCGCGATACCCAGCCCGATTTCGCCTACCCGAAGGTGGTGGACGAGCTGGAAGGCTCGGTCCACCGCAAGTACCTGCAGAGCCTGAACCAGGAAACGGTGACGGTGCGCCACACCCTGGCCGATACCGCAGTGCCCTACCGGCAGATGGGCTCGTTCAAGCCCGGGACCGGCGTGGGCGGCGCGGGCAGCCACTGGTCCGGCGCGCACTTCCGGCCGCTGCCGGAAGACCTGATCCTGCGCACCAATGTGGAAGAACGCTACGGAAAGAGCTTCATCCCGGCGGACATGACCATCCAGGATTTCCCGGTCACCTATGCCGAACTCGAGCCGCATCTGGCCATGTTCGAGCTGGTGTGCGGCACCTCCGGCAAGGCGGGCGTGATCAACGGCGTGGTGCAGGAAGGCGGCAACCCGTTCGAAGGCTCACGCTCGGGCGAATATCCGCTCGGCCCAAACCCGAACTACCTGGGCGGCGAGCAGTTCTACAAGGCGGCCAAGGAAATGGGCTGGCACCCTTACCCGATTCCGGCCTCGAACGCCTCCGGCCCGTATGTGAACCCCTACGGCTGCCAGCTGGGCCCGTGCAACGCGTGCGGCTTCTGCAGCGACTACGGCTGCCTCAACTATTCCAAGGCCAGCCCGAACGCCTGCATCCTGCCGGTGCTGCGCCAGCGCCCGAAATTCGAGCTGCGCACGCATTCGCAGGTGCTGCGGGTGAACCTGGACAGCACCAAAGCCAAGGCCACCGGCGTGACCTACCTGGATGCGCAGGGCCGTGAAGTGGACCAGCCGGCCGACATGGTGCTGCTGTGCGCGTTCCAGCTCTACAACGTGCACCTGATGCTGGTCTCCGGCATCGGTGAAGCCTACGACCCGCAGACCAACACCGGCACCGTGGGACGCAACTACTCCTACCAGAACCTCAACCGGGTGGTGCTGTTCTTCGACAAGGACGTGCAGGCGAACGGTTTCATCGGCATCGGTGGTGCCGGCACCACCATGGACGACCTCAACGGCAACCAGCTGGACAACGCCAAGGCCGGCTTTGTCGGTGGCGGCCTGGTCTGGGCGCGCCAGCCCGGCGCCGGCCCGGTGCGCGGCATCAACGTGCCCTCCGGCACGCCGAACTGGGGCGCGGCGTGGAAGAAGGCAGCGGCCGACAACTTCCGCCACAACTTTTATTACGAGGTGCAGGGTGCGTGCATGTCCTACCGGCAGAACTACCTGAGCCTGGACCCGAACTACAAGGACTCCTTCGGCCGCCCGCTGCTGCGCATGACCTTCGATTGGCATCCGAACGAGATCAAGGCTTCCCAGTTCTTCGTGGACCAGGCCATGCAGATGAGCCGCACGCTCAATCCGCTGTCGATGAGTGGAGATGCCAAGAAGAACGGCGAGCACTACAACATCACCAAGTACCAGAGCACGCACACCTGCGGCGGCGCGATCATGGGCGCAGACCCGAAGACCTCGGCGTTGAACCGCTACCTGCAGAGCTGGGACGTGCCGAACGTGTTCGTGATCGGTGCCAATGCGTTCCCGCAGAACAACGGCTACAACCCCACTGGGCTGGTCGGCGGGCTGGCCTACTGGGCAGCAAAGGCGATCCGCGAGAAGTACCTGCCCGATCCGGGCCCACTGGTCCAGGCTTGAGGAGGCGCGCATGAAGAAGCTTCTTCTCTGGATCGTGGTGATCGGCCTGGTGGTGCTGCTGGCCGCGCTGGCCTATGCGTTCATTCCCACCAAGACCCGCGTCCTGGCCGATGGCCCCACCGCCGACGCGGCGCTGATCGAGCGCGGGCGCTACCTGGCTGCGGCCGGCGACTGCACCGCCTGCCACACCAGGCCGGGCGGCAAGCCGTTTGCCGGCGGGCTGCCGGTGGCCTCGCCGCTGGGCAACATCTACAGCACCAATATCACGCCGGACAAGGAAACCGGGATTGGCGCTTACTCGCTGGACGACTTCGACCGCGCGGTGCGGCACGGCATCGCACCCGATGGCCGCACGCTGTATCCGGCCATGCCCTACCCGTCCTACGCACGCATCACCGATGACGATGTGCGGGCATTGCACGCGTACTTCGTGCACGGCGATATCGCGCCGGTGCGGCAGGAAAACCGGGGCGTGGACATCACCTGGCCGCTGTCGATGCGCTGGCCGCTGGCGATCTGGCGCAAGACCTTCGCGCCGGACGCGGAAGCGGTGGCATTCGATCCTAGCCACTACAACAATCCCCAGCTGGCCCGCGGCGCTTACCTGGTACAGGGCCTGGGCCACTGCGGCAGCTGCCACACGCCGCGCGGCTTCGCGCTGCAGGAAAAAGCACTGGACGAATCCGGGGCTGCCTATCTGTCGGGCGGCCAGGTGATCGATGGCTGGAACGCGGTGAACCTGCGCGGCAACGCGGCCGATGGCCTGGGCCGCTGGTCCGAGCAGGACATCGTGGACACCCTGCGTACCGCCCGCAACGCGCACAGCGCGGTGGTGGGCACGCCGATGGCCGACGTGGTCCGGCACAGCACGCAGAAGCTCACCGACGACGACCTGAAGGCGATCGCGGTCTACCTCAAGCAGCTGCCGGCCAGTGCGCAGGATCCTTCTGCGTACACCGCCAGCGATGCCACCGCGCGCAAGCTGCAGACCGGCATCAACGACAGCCGCGGTGCTGTGCTGTTCGTCGACAACTGCGCCGCCTGCCACCGCACCGATGCCAGGGGTTACACCAACGTGTTCCCTGCCATCGCCGGCAACCCGACCGTGCTGGCCGATGACCCGACCTCGGTGATCCGCCTGTTGCTGGCCGGCAGCGAGCTGCCCTCCACCGCCCTGCGCCCCTCCAACCTGGGCATGCCCGGGTTCGCCGAGCGCCTGTCGGATACCGAGATCGCGCAGCTGGCGACCTTCATCCGCCAGGACTTCGGCAACAATGCGGGCACGGTGACCGCCGACCAGGCCAGAAAGGTCCGCCAGCACCTGCAGGACGAGGCCAAGGCGGCCAAGGCCGCGCATGATCCGACGACCGCGCGGGACAGCGAAGACGCAGAATAAAAACAGGCTGGCGCGCGACACGCGCGCCAGCATCAGCTGCGGCGGTACTGGCCAGGCGACATGCCGTACACGCGGCGGAAGGCCGCGCCGAACGCCGCGTCGGAAAGAAATCCAAGCGACGCGGCAATCCGTGACACGCTGCTGACCGTGTTCTTCAATCGCAACGCCGCGACCCGCATCCGCCACCGGGCAGCATAGGCTACCGGGGCCTGCCCCACCGCCTGCCTGAAGCGCAACGCGAATGCCGAGCGGGACATCCCGGCGATCGCGGCCAACGCCTGGAGCGTCCACGGCTGTTCGGGCGCCGCATGGATGCTGCGCAGCGCCGCCGCGATGGGCGGATCCTTGAGACCACCCAGCCACCCCAGCGCATCCACATCGGCCGTATCGATATGCTGCCGCAGCGCATGCACGAACATCAGACGCAGCAGGTCATTGCAGACCACACGGGCACCTGCGTGCCCGGCCCGCCATTCGCGATCCAGCGCATCAAGCAGCCAGGCGATGGGCGATGCCCCGCACGGCTGCGCGCGGATGACAATGGCGCCGGGAAGCAGTTCCAGCAGTTCGGACGCAGCCGGTCCCTGCAGGGTGACGCTGCCGCCGAGCAGCGCAACATCCTCACCACTGCCGTACCGCCCAGCGTCGGGTGAACCGGAAAATACCTGCGCGGCGTCGATGGCTGGCACGGCCGGATCGCTCGCCAACACGAACGGTGTTGCCTTGACCACAAAACAATCGCCCGCCTGCAGCGCCACTGAAGGCATGCCTTCCACCCGTAACCAGCAGCTGCCACGTCGAACGACGTTGAACTTCAGTGCAATGGGCCGGAAGCGCAGCGCCCAATCGCCCCCTGCTGACAGCCGCACCGAACATGCGGCGCTCAGGCCGGAAAGGCTGAGCACATCGGACAGGGGATCGGCGGGCAGGTCCTGGATGATCACGACAGAAATATAGACGCCAGCAGCTGGTTCGTCCATTTGAGACAGGGAAAATAGACGCACATCCCCGCTACAGGCCCGCCCCATGCTCACCCCCCAGCAGCCCCTTGGAAGTCCCTTTGGCCCCGCCAGCACTGCCGCCGACGTCATGGCCGGTATCGACCTGATCGGCAAGCGCGCCATCGTCACCGGCGGCTACTCCGGTCTTGGCCGGGTCACGGTCAGCCACCTGGTCCAGGCCGGTGCCGAGGTGATCGTGCCGGCACGCGACGTGACCCGCGCCCGTTCGGCGCTGGCGGGCCTGTCCGGGGTCGAGATCATGCCGATGGACCTGTTCACGGCGGCTTCGGTCGACGCCTTCGGCGCTGCGATCGTCCGTCGTGGGGTTCCGGTGCACCTGCTCATCAACAGCGCCGGGATCATGGCCACGCCGCTGTCGCACGATGCCGACGGGCACGAGGCTCAGTTTGCGACCAATCACCTCGGTCATTACCGCCTTGCGTGCGGACTCTGGCCGGCGCTGCGGGCCGCAGAAGGCTGCAGGGTCGTAGCGGTCTCCTCGCGGGGCCATCAGCTCGCAGGGGTGGACCTGGATGACATCGATTTCGACCGGCGCCCGTACGACAAATGGGTGGCGTACGGCCAAAGCAAGACCGCCAATGCGCTGTTCGCACGCGCGTTGGATGCACGCGGCCGCGATCACGGCATTCGTGCCTTCTCGCTGCATCCTGGCCAGATCCTTACCGACCTGGCGCGCCATCTCAGCGAAGAAGAGCTCTCTGCGTTCGATGCGCTGGATGCACAGGGAAACCCCAAGGTCGACCCTGAGAAGGGCATGAAAACCGTCGAACAGGGCGCGGCCACCACCCTCTGGTGCGCAACCAGCCCACTGCTTGCCGGCCACGGCGCGGTGTATTGCGAGGATTCCGATGTCGCTCCACTCAACGATGGGGCCATGGGCCGCAAGGGCGTGGCAGCCTGGGCGGCGGACGATGCCATTGCCGAACAACTGTGGGTGTTGTCGGCGCAATGGACCGGGCACGACGTCAGCTGAGCGTGCACACGGCGGCGCCTCGTTCAGCGTTCCCCAGCATGAAAGCCCCAGATCGGGGAGAATAGCGGCCCGCTGAACCTGCGGCCCGGGCGCACTACCCCGGCCGCCATCCTGCCGTCATCTCCGGATCCAACGTGAACGCTATCGCCTCCCCTCCCGCCGACGCCCTGCCCCAGGACGAGCTGCCCCTGACCGACCGCCTGCGCGCTGCGCTGGACCTGCTGGAGGCGATCGAGGCCGACCGCGCCGTGCTGGACACGCTGCCGGAAGATGACCGCGTGCGTTTCCACCAGGTCGTGGCCAAGGTCTACCACCCCGAGCCCAAAGCGCGCCGGGCGATGCTCAAGCAGCAGGCCAAGGCCCGCCACCAGGAAAAGGTGCGCAAGGCCGAAGCGCTGCTGGAACAGACCGGCATACGCGCGCTGCGCCGCAAGCCGGTGTTCAGTACGCCGAACTACTTCCCGCCGCACAAGGCCGGCCTGCACGATCCGCACAACGGTGAAAACGCCGACGCCACGCCGGAGCCGGTGCATTCGCCGGAACTGCGCCACTGCTATGTGTGCAAGCAGAAGTTCACCCAACTGCACCATTTCTACGACCAGATGTGCCCGGCCTGTGCCGAGCTGAACTTCATCAAGCGCACCGAAACCGCCGACCTGCGCGGCCGCGTGGCGCTGCTCACCGGCGGCCGGGTCAAGATCGGCTACCAGGCGGGCCTGAAGCTGCTGCGCGCCGGTGCCGAGCTGATCGTTACCACGCGCTTCCCGCGCGATTCGGCCGCACGCTATGCCGAAGAGCCGGACTTCGCCGAATGGGGCCACCGTCTGCAGGTGTACGGCCTGGACCTGCGCCACACGCCCAGCGTGGAAGCGTTCTGCAACGAGCTGCTGGCCACGCGCACGCGGCTGGACTTCATCATCAACAACGCCTGCCAGACCGTGCGCCGCCCGCCGCAGTTCTACGCGCACATGATGGCCGGCGAAACCGCCGCCCTGCACGACCTGCCGGACACCATCCGCAAGCTGGTGGGGCAGTACGAAGGGCTGCGCAGCCCGGAGATGCTGGGCCTGGGCTCGGATGCCAACGTGCCCTCGCTGCAGGAGCAGGCGCTGGTGGGGGCCGATGGCCTGACCCGCGCGGCCGAGCTTTCGCAGGTGCCGTTGCTGGCCGATGAACTGCTGGGCCAGCAGCACCTGTTCCCCGAAGGTCGGCTGGACCAGGACCTGCAGCAGGTGGACCTGCGCGGGCGCAATTCGTGGCGCCTGCTGATGGCCGAAGTGCCGTCGGTAGAACTGCTGGAAACCCAGCTGGTCAACGCCATCGCACCGTTCATCATCAATGCGCGCCTGAAGCCGCTGATGCTGCGTTCGCCCGAGCGCGACAAGCACATCGTCAACGTGTCGGCGATGGAGGGGCAGTTCTACCGCAACTTCAAGACCACCCGCCACCCGCACACCAACATGGCCAAGGCCGCGTTGAACATGATGACGCGCACCTCGGCGGCCGATTACCAGAACGATGGCATCCACATGAACTCCGTGGATACCGGCTGGGTCACCGATGAGGATCCGGCAGAGATCGCCGCGCGCAAGGTGGAGGAAGAACGCTTCCACCCGCCGCTGGACATCGTTGATGGTGCCGCGCGCATCGTCGACCCGATCATCCACGGCTTCAACACGGGCGAGCACGTGTGGGGCCAGTTCCTGAAGGATTACGCGCCCACCGACTGGTGAGGCGCGCGACGGCGCCAGCAGGATGCTGGCGCCTTCATGTCGCAATGTATCTGATGCGAATGATTCGTGATACGATTGTTAAAGTTGTCTGAAACAACGCACACGGACGTCCCAGCCATCGCCAGCGGACCCTCTTGCTCAGGAGTTTGCTCGATGCACGTTTCCTCCCGTTCCGCCCATGTCTCCGCCGTTCTGGCCGCCGCCATCACCCTCGCCCTCTCCGCCCAGGCCCATGCAGCCGCCGATGCCGCGGGCGATGCCAAAAACATGGACACCGTGGTGGTCACCGCCACCGGTGCCCAGCAGTGGATCAAGGACGCCCCCGCCAGCATCAGCGTGATCACCCGCCAGGAAATCGAGCGCAAGCCGGTGACCAGCATCGGCCAACTGCTCAGCACCGTGCCGGGCGTGACCGGTGGCTACGCGCTGTCAGGTGCGCAGTCCAAGATCCGCCTGCGCGGCCTGCCCGAGCAGTACACGCTGATCCTCATCGACGGCCGCCGCCAGGGCAATTCGTCCGGCGTGAACTACCGCGATGACCTGGGTCCGCAGGATCTGAACTGGCTGTCGCCGGACATGATCGAACGCATCGAAGTGGTGCGTGGCCCGATGTCGTCGCTGTACGGCTCCGATGCCATGGGCGGGGTGATCAACATCATCACCCGCAGGATCGCCCCGGAATGGGGTGGCTCGGTCACCTTCAACTACAGCAAGCCGGATTCGTCCACGCGCGGCAACACCACCCAGATGGGCGCGCTGTTCAGCGGCCCGCTCACGGAAAACCTGGGCCTGCGCATCGGCGCCAACGTGACCGATCGCAAATCCGATCGTGGTCGTGGTCAGACCCCGGGCACCAAGGCGGAAAATGCCAACGCGCTGCTCAACTGGGCGATCAACGGCGACCACACCGTGGGCTTCGAAGCCACCCATGGCGTGCAGCGCAACCGCGGTGGCGGCGATGTCGGCGCATGGGGCCTGTCCAAGCTGGTGCACACCGGCTATGTGGTGACCCATGACGGTCGCTATGGTGATGCCAGCACTTCCAAGTCCACGCTGACCCAGAACGATTACGAGGACAAGGGCAGCCAGGTGGGCAACCACTCCAAGGAGACGGTGTTCGATACCGCCTTCGCCACCGGTTTCCACCTGGGCGTCGAGCACCGCTTGAACGTGGGCGGGCAGTGGAAGCGCGAGGAGCTGCAGAACACCGACACCATCGGCACCGTGCCGGTGACCTGGAGCGGCAGCGGCCGGATCAGCCCGACCAACGAGGCCGATTCGTGGGCGCTGTTCGCCGAAGATCACATCACCCTGCATGAGCGCTTCACCCTGACCCTGGGCCTGCGCTGGGACAACACCGAAAACTACGACGACAACCTCAGCCCGCGCATCTACGGCGTGTGGCACCCGTCCGATGACTGGACCGTGCGCGGCGGCGTATCGCAGGGCTTCCGCGCCCCGAACTTGAAGCAGGGCAGCGCCGGCGCGGCCACCCAGTCCGGCGGCAACGGCTGCCGCAGCCTGACCGTGGAAGGCTGGACCAACCGGTCGGTCAGCGCCGATGGCACCACCGGCTGCTACATGGCCGGCAACCCGAACCTGGAACCGGAAACCAGCACCAACTACGAGCTGGGCGTCGGCTTCGATCGCGGCGGCTGGTCGGCCTCGGCCACCTACTTCCTCACCGACTTCGACGACAAGATCGAACAGGTGCCGCTGCGCGAGATTCCCGGCTACGACTCCAGCTTCGTCAACGGTTTCTGGTGGACGGTGGCGCAGAACATCCAGAAGGCGCGCACCCGGGGCGTGGAAGCCAGCGTCACCGTGCCCCTGCACGAGCGCCTGAGCTGGACCACCAACGCCACCCGCATGCTGGAATCGAAGAACCGCACCACCGGCGCGAACCTGCTGGTGGTGCCGAAGATCACCGCCAACACCTCGCTGGACTGGCAGGTCACCGAGGCGTGGTCCTTGAACCTGAGCGCGCAGCACATCGGCGAGCAGCTGGTCTCCAGCACCAGCGCGACGTTCGCCAAGGCCTACACCACGTGGGACCTGGTGACCGGGTTCAACGTCAACGAGAACCTGACCCTGCGCGCAGGCGTGCTGAACGCAGGCGACGTCTCCACCATCGACGAAGGCAACAACTACGACGGGGGTGCGCGCACCTTCTTCGTGGGAGCTACTGCGCGGTTCTGATCGGTCAGAGCTTCATGTTGAAGGCGAGATGGAGCGAGCGCCCCGCAGCCGGTGAGAACATCGGCTGCGGCTGCTCCCAGAAGAAGCTGTCGTACCACGCATAAGCGTACTGGCGGTCCGTGGCGTTCTTCATCTGCACATCGACGCTCCAACGGGGCGTGATGTCATAGCGGGCGCTGAGGTCCAGCACCGCGAAGCCACCGTACTTGCCGGCCGCGTTGCGCTCTTCCAGGTAGTAATCGCCCTGCGCCCTGCCCTGCAAGCCGAGCTGCAGTGCTTCAGTAGCCTGGTAATCCAGGCCGATGTTGCTGATGTAACGCGGGGTGGCGGCGACTTCACGCCCCTCCAGCGACAGGCTGGCATCGCGACCATCACGCTCGATCCTGGCCTCCTGGTACGCGTGGGAGGCCCATACCGTCCACTTCTCCCCCACCTGCGCGCTGATCTGCGCATCCACGCCACGCCGGCGGGTCTTGCCCAGGGTCACGGTGGTACCGGTGGCGGGCATGTTGGACACTTCGTTGGCCGCATCCTGCTGCCATACCGCGATACGCGCCTGGCTGCCGGCAAACGGGCTGAACTTCATGCCCAGCTCCATGCCGGTATTGGTGGAGGGGTTCATGGCGCCCTGCCCCGGCGTGAGGTAGGCCGGCGCAGTGGAGCCGGTCAGCACCTGGAACGTGCGGCCCCAGTTGGCATAGACGTTGGTGCTGTCGGTGAAGGCATAGACCACGCTCAGCTTGGGCTGCTCGATGGTGCCGTAGCGCTGCAGCGGGCCGGTGATGCCGCCCGGCAGGCGGGTATCGCCATCGAAACGGTCCACCCGGTACGCCGGCACGATCTTCAGCGCGTCGATGGGCTGGTAGATCGCCTGCACATACGCGCCGTAATTGTCGAAAGTGTGGCGGTCGTTGTTCTGCACGCGTGCCGGGGGGGCGCTGAAGTCGGTGGGCTCGGCGTAGCTGAAACGCTCGCGGATGTAACCGTTGTCCTGGTGCTCGACATTCACCCCACCTTCGAGGGTCAGGGTGGCGCCGGGCTGCCAGGTCAGCGTGGTGAGCATGCCGGTCTGCGTTTCGTCCCACACGCGGCGCTGGCGCGGCGCATTGCCGGTGGGCAGGTCACTGAAGGTCACCCGGCGGTCGTCTTCGTAGCGGTTGTAGTACAGCTTGCTGCCCAGGAACAGGGTGTCGGCCAGCTTCAGGTCCATGTGCACGCCGATCTGGCGCATGTCACGGTCGTCGCCGTCGTTGGCGTTTCGCAGCTGAGAGCCGCGGCGGTCGGTACGCAGCTCTTCGGCCGTCATGAAACCCGGCTCATCGGCTTCGTGGTGGTAGGCACGTGCAGTGAGACCGATGCGCATGCCGTCGTCCAGACTCCCGTAGAACCACTTGCCGCCGATGGCGTACTTGCGTGAGCTGTCATGGTCACGATACCCCTCCGAGGCCTGGGTGCCGATGAAGTAGTTCTGCGCGAAGCCGTTGTTCTCCCGGCCGATGGCCAGCTGCGCATCACGCGTGTTGTAACTGCCGTAGCTGAACCGGCCGTCGGTGTAGGTGCCGCCCTGGCGCGTGCCGAAGTTCACGTTGCCGCCGATGTTGTGCAGGCCGTAACGCGGATCGTTGGTGCCACGCACCACCTCGATGAAGCTGATTTCCAGCGGAAACAGCATGTCGATGAAGCGCTGGTTGCCGCTGTTGACGTTGCTGGGCACGCCATCGATCAGCGTCTTGATCGCATTGAGATAGCCCTCGCCATTGAAGGCGCGGAAGCTGACCTTGCCCGATTCGGCGCCCTGGCGGGTTTCGGTGAGCTGGATGCCGGGCATCTGGCCGAGCAGTTCCCAGCTGTGCGAGACGTTCTTGTCCTCGATCTGGTCGGCGCCAAGCACGTCCACCGAGGTCAGCACCTGATGGGCGGTCAGCTGGCCTTCGGTGTGCTGGTGTGCGTCTACCCGGCCCAGCGTGAGCGCAGCGTCGGACGATTGGGCGCGGGAGTCGGGGGCGAGCAGAACGGCGGCGAGGGCCGCAACGAGGGCGTGGATCTTCATGTCAGAGCGCTGGAAGTAATGTGACACTATAACATTACGTTACTCAGACGTAACACCGTATTTCACCGGCCACTGCCCGGCGGCTCTCTACGATGGGTCCAGACGCGACGGAGGGTCGCGTCGAAATGCGCTGTGGAGCCACCGGATGACCGAAAGTGCACGCCAGGCAGCATTGGATTCCCTGCGGATCCTGGATTCGGACCCCGAACCGTTCTTCGATGCGTTGACCCGCGCCGCACATGCCCTGACCGGCATGCCGGTCGCGATGATTTCCCTGATCGATGGCGAACGACAATGGTTCAAGGCCCAGGTGGGCCTGGATGTGGCCACCGAGACTGCGCGCGACATCTCGTTCTGCACCTGGGCGATCCAATCCGACATGGTGCTGGAAGTGGAGGACGCGCGGGACGACCCACGGTTTGCCGACAACCCGATCGTAGTGGGCCCGCCGTACGTGCGGCATTACCTGGGCGCGCCGATCCGGCTGGAGGGCGGCAGCCGGATCGGCACGCTGTGCCTGCTCAACCCGGAGCCCGGGCGCGCGAGCCTGGGGCAGCGCGAAGCACTGGCATGGCTTGCGCGGGTAGCGGCCATCGGCATGGAGCAGCGCGCCAGCCTGCTCAACCGTATTGCCGAGAGCAACCGGCTGCACCACCAGCTGCAACGCAGCCAGCGCTTCCTGGAGCGCACCAATACCCTGGCCAAAGTCGGCGGCTGGGAGCTGGCGCTCGACACCCGCATACTGGACTGGACCCGGGAAACCCGTTTGATCCATGGCGTGGCCGAGGAGTTCGATCCGAGCCTTGACGCCGCATGGGCGTTCTACCCTGACGCAAGCCGGGCCCTGCTGCAGGATGCCATTGCGTCCTGCGCCGCCGATGGGACCCCCATCGACCTCACGGTAAAGGCAACCAAGGCCGGCGGCGAACGCAGTTGGGTCCACATCGTAGGGCAACGCGTGGATGACGCGACCGGTACCCGGCTGATCGGTGCCATTCAGGACGTGACCGAACAACGCACGGCCAGCGACGCGTTGGCGCACAGCGAGGCACGCTACCGCCGGCTGTTCCAGCACAGCCTGGGACTGATCTGCACGCATACCCTGGACGGGGTGATCACCTCGGTCAATCCTGCCGCGTCGTTGTCGCTGGGACGACCGGAGGCCGAACTGCTGGGGCGTTCGCTGGGCGAGATCATCCCCGTCGAGAAGCAGCCGCACCTGCAGCACTACCTGCAGCGGATCGTGGAGAACCAGAGCGATTCGGGGCTGATGGAGCTGGTGGCCGAGGACGGCTCGAAGCGCTATTGGGCCTACCACAACGTGCTGGATACCGAGGCCGACCCACCCTACGTGCTGGGCCACGCACAGGACATCACCACCCAGCACCTGCAGGAGCGGCAGCTGCTCGAGCTGGCCATCCGCGACCCGTTGACCCGCGCCTTCAATCGCCGGTATCTGAGCGAGCTGGCCGGGAATCAGCTGGATGCGTGGGGCTGTCTGGTGTTCGACCTGGATCACTTCAAGGAGATCAATGACACCCAGGGGCACGCCCACGGCGACGCCGTGCTGGTGGAGTTTGTGGCGTTCCTGTCAGCCCCGCTTGATGAAGGCGAAGTGGTGGTACGTCTGGGCGGCGACGAGTTCCTGGTCTTCGTCCCCGGCGCAACGCTGGGAAGATTGCAGGCACTGGAGGCCGGGTACCAGCAGCGCGCCCACCTCGCGCCGATCCGCTTCTCAGGCGGCTGCGCGATCAACCGGGCGTCGGAAGCCGTCGCCGATACCATCAACCGCGCGGACATGAAGCTGTATGAGCGCCGGCGCAGGGAAAGGCGTGCCGGTGGCTGACAACGCCCCCACCTTCAGGCATGCACCGCCTGCCTGCCACCGTGCTGGACCGCAGCGGGAACGCGCGGGCCCTGCACCGCGCGCCCCTGCACCACCGCCAGCACCCGGCTGACCCGCTGCACGGCGCCCCGCAGCTCCGGCTCCAGGCCGATGATGTACACAAATCGCCCATCGAACCGTGCGCTGGCGTCTTCCAATCCTTCGCCCTGCAACAGTGCCTTGTCGAGCGCATGGGCCCAGGCGCGCGACGGCGCAGCGTCCAGCTCGATCACCACCGCCATTTCGCCCAGATCCAGCGACATGGTTTCGATCCGCAGTACCTGCGGCGCCTTGAAACTAGTATGTGATGCGCTCATGACCCGTCTCCCGCTGGACACGCTGGAAGTATCCTCAGCCGGTGCCAAGGCGGCGTCAAGACAGCCATCCGACCACGACGCCTTAACCCGCGCTCCTTATGCTGACAGCCCGCCTTGGGCACAGCGCCCGGGCTGACCCTCGTTCCGTCCGGATCGCTTGACCGAAGCACTGGGCACTGCAAAGGAGTCGCAATGAAGAAGCTGCACGCTGCCGTTCTCGCCGGATGCCTGTTGGGCATGAGTTCCCTCGCTTTCGCGGAAGTCGCCAACCTGACCAACAGCGCCGACGGCGCCAATCGCGACGCGGGAATCGCCGCGGTCAAGAAGAAGCTGCAGGACGCCTGCACCGAGCGCAAGGGCACGCCGGATGCGGCCTCCTTCGAGGTGGTGTTCGAGAAGACCAGCGAGAACCCGAACGTACCCAAGCCATACTATGTGGACGGCAGGATGAAGTGCGATCTGCCGTAAGGCACCGCTGCCGGATACGTCCATCGCCGGGCCACGTCCCGCTGTTATAGTCCACGCATCGTGACGGGCGCGGTGCCCGTCCTTGGATCACACGGAGCGGGTCATGGGTCTTGTACAGGCAGTGAAGGGTGCAGTGGGCGGCGTGCTGGCCGACCAGTGGAAGGACTTCTACACCGTGCCGGCGGGCCTGCCGGCCACCGCGGCGCTGTTCGCGGCCGTGCCGCAGGGCACCAACGCCGGGCGCGGGTCCAATACCAGCGGCTCGTCCAACATCATCACCAACGGCTCGAAGATCGTCGTGCCGGAAGGCTACGGCCTGCTGCTGTTCCAGGATGGCGCCATCACCGGCTTCGTGGCCGAACCGGGTGGCTACGAATGGCGCTCGGATGACCTCAATTCGCAGTCGATCTTTGCTGGCGACGGCATCGTCACCCCGCTGATCAAGCAGAGCTGGGAGCGCTTCAAGTTCGGCGGCCAGCCGGGCGGCCAGCAGGCGGCGTTCTTTGTCTCGCTCAAGGAACTGCCTGACAACCGCTTCGGCACCCAGTCGGAAATCTACTGGGACGACGGCTTCCTCAACACCCAGGTCGGTGCGGTCACGCGTGGCTCGTACACGTTGAAGATCGTCGACCCGATCCTGTTCGTGAAGAATTTCGTGCCGGCCATCTACCTGCAGCCGGGCAAGGTGTTCGACTTCACCGACCTGGACAACGCGGCGGCCAGCCAGCTGTTCAACGAAGTGGTGGGCTCGCTGGCCCCGGCGTTCAGCCTGTACACCAACGATCCCGGCAAGGGCAACCGCATCACCAAGCTGCAGCAGGATTCGCTGGGCTTTGCCCAGAGCCTGTCGGCGGCGGTTGAACAGGGCTACCAGTGGAAGTCCGACCGTGGCCTGGCCATCGTCAAGACCGCCATTGTCTCCATCGAATACGACGCCAACACCCGCGAGCTGCTCAAGACGGTGCAGCGCGCCGATGCGCTGTCCGGTGGCCGCGGCAATTCCAACCTGCAGGCCAGCGTGGCCCAGGGCATCCAGTCGGCCGGTGAGAATGGCGGCGCGGCCGGCCTGGTCGGGGTCGGCATGGCGACCGGCATGTTCGGTGCGGCCGGCATGCAGCAGCCGGTCACCCCGGCAGCACCGGCGGCCGACGATCCGGTGGCCAAGCTCCAGAAGGCCAAGGAGATGCTGGACCTCGGCCTGATCACCCAGGACGACTACAACGCACTCAAGGCCAAGGCACTGGGTCTGTAAGGCGGACGAACGAAACCATGTCCGACCCGAAGACTCCGCCCCCGCTACCCGGGGGCCCACCGCCGTTGCCGGCGGGCGTGACCGGCCCCGGCTCGCCGCGCGATGTACCACCCCTGCCGGGCAGCTTCCCGCTTGACCCGGCCACCCTGCCCGATCCGATCCGCGCCGAGATCGAGGCGCCGGATCCGGTCGCGCTCGATACCAGTGCCGAAGAGCTCAAGGACGGCCTGAACCGCTGCCCCAAGTGCGGCTCCACCGATGTGCGCCTCAAGCTGGGTACCGATGTGCTGGTCTGCCAGTTCTGCCGGAACGAATGGCATGGCGCGCTGGTCGAGCAGGAGTTCGGCCTGGGCGAAGGCCTGGACCAGCTGCGCGGCACCATCATCGCGTCGGGCGCACGCGACATCGAGGCCGGCACCGCCAGCCTGATGAGCTTCAAATGCACCGGCTGCGGCGCCGAAGTGACCATCAACACCGAAACCACCATGACCGCACGCTGCCACTGGTGCCGCCATGTGTTCGGCGTCAACGAACAGGTGTCCAACGGCGCGGTGCCCGATGCGGTGCTGCCGTTCCGCATCACGAAAGACGATGCGGTGGCGCGCATCCGCCAGTTCGTGGACAAGCGCCGCCTGTTCGCGCTGAAGGCGTTCAAGGAGCAGTTCACGCCCGAGAACGTGGTCGGCGTGTACATGCCCTACATGATCGTGGACAGCAATGTCAGCGCCAGCGTATCCGGCAAGGGCGAAATCCTGACCCGCCAGTACACCCGCGGCGAAGGCGACAAGAAAAAGACCTACTACGACGCCGATGTATACCAGGTGGACCGCGCGGTGGACTTTACCGTGGATGACCTGCCGCTGGAATCGTCGGCCGAACGCGGCAACCTGGATACCAAGGCCAATACCAACAACATCATCAATGCGATCCTGCCGTTCGATACCAAGAACGCGCTGAAGTGGAACGCATCGTACCTGCTGGGCTTCTCGTCCGAGAAGCGCACCCTGGACGTGGAAAAGATGAAGCCGCGGCTGGAAGACCAGTTGCTCTCCATCGCCCGCGCGCAGGTGGAAGGCTCGGTGCGCCGCTACGACCGCGGCGTGCGCTGGGAGCAGGAACGCGTGGACCTGCACGGCTCGCGCTGGGTATCCATGTACCTGCCGGTATGGCTGTATTCGTACCACCAGCCTGGCCGCAACGGCGGCATGCTGCATTACATCGCGGTCAACGGCCGTACCGGTGAAACCATGGGCAGCGTGCCGGTACAGCAGTGGAAGCTGCTGCTGGCCGCGCTCACCACCGGCACCATCGTTGAAGCCATCACCCTCTGGTTCCTGGTAGCAGCCTCATGAGCGATGACAGTGGACTCTGGTTGCTGCTGGCGGGTCCCGCCAGCGCGACCGCCTTGTACTGGGGCCTGTACCGGTACTACCGCAACACCGACAAGTCGCATGCGTTCGAGCGTGAGACCACGGTGGAGGCCAAGCCAGTGACCGGCTCGGACCGACAGGTCGACACCATCACGGGCACGCAGGAAACGCGGATCCGGGGCGACAACGTGCGTGAGTACCGCAAGCGGGTCGTGCGCAACAGCGGGTGAGGTAGAATGCCGCCACTTTCTGCCCTTCACATTATGGATGACCATGAAGAAGCTTGCCTTCCTTGCCCTGCTGCTCACCTCGCTGAGCCTTCTCACTGCCTGCGGCCGTGGCGGCGACAAGGCCACTGAGTCGAACGACCCGAAGGTCGGTGACCTGTATGCAGCGGTGCTTTCGGAATTTGCCGAGTTCCAGCAGCCGGGCGAAAAGGCCTACGGCCTGCTGAAGGTCATCAAGGTCGAGCCGGACACCGTCACCGTGGTCACCGACAGCAGCGCTTGGGATGACGAACTGTCGGCCAAGCGCGAGCTGCGTGGCGATCTCAAGGAGGTCGTGTGGGATATGGACGACGAGATCGTGGTGGCCCGCTCGGAGCTGGCGGAGATGCACCGCAAGGAGATCATCTTCGCCGTACGCCATGGCGAAGGAAATCAGTGATCGCCACTTGCATCGCGTCAGCCGCTTGAACCCTGGTCACGTGTGACAGGCGACGTCGATACACTGCGCCGTCGCCATTTGACGTGAAGAATCGTCAGTGCCTGGATCGTCATGGCGGAGCGTGTTCCTCCCGTGCGCCCGGTTGCCGCGCAGGTGGGCGCTTCCAGGGCCAGAAGCCCTCGACCTCCAGCACGACTGACCAGCTCAGGAAGGTGCGGATGATGACCAGCAGGCCCAACGACAATATCGCGTTCAGCGTGCTGTCCAGCGCCACGGTGCGGACAATGTCGGCGGCGACCAGGATCTCCAGGCCCAGCAACAGAGCGCGGCCCAGCCGACGCCGGTAGCGCTCGTAGCTGTCGGCATGGTCCTTGTGCTGGACCACCAGCGCCACGACGTAGACGGCGGTGGACACCAGGATCGTGGCAACAATGAGCGCGATGGCCAGCAACTCGATACCCAATGCCGACCATTCGACCCAGTGGATGGCGGAGGCTTGACTGGGCATGGCACGCGGGCTCCCGGAGCACTGCGGTGGCAGTGTTGCGCACAGGGTGGTGGCACGCAGATACCGCAGCCAGCGTTGAACTACGGAGCGCGACTCAGTAAATCTACGTGAGGGCAGCCGGCGACATCTTCGCGTGCACTGCACTGCGCCTGCACCCCGGTTGGACGCCACATGGCGCACGGTGGAGCGTATCGCCCCAGCCGGAACTGCCATGAGCGAGTCTGTCGCCCCCCTGCTTGCCGCCACACCCCCACGGCCTGCCCCGCGCCCGCGGGTGCTGTACCCGCTGAGTCTGACCATCAATGGGGCGCCGCATGCGCTGCAGGTCGAATCCTCCACCAGCCTGCTTGACCTGCTGCGTGAACGCCTTCAGCTGACCGGCACCAAGAAGGGCTGCGACCACGGGCAATGCGGGGCGTGCACCGTGCTGGTGGACGGGCGACGAATCAACAGCTGCCTGACCCTGGCGGTGATGCAGGACGGGGCACAGGTGCAGACCATCGAAGGCTTTGCCGACGGCGACGACCTGCATCCGCTGCAGCGGGCCTTCATCGCCTGCGATGCGCTGCAATGCGGGTACTGCACGCCCGGGCAGATCTGCTCCGCGCAGGGCCTCATCAACGAGGGCAAGGCGTGCAGCCGCGACCAGGTGCGCGAGCTGATGAGCGGCAACGTCTGCCGCTGCGGCGCCTACCCGCAGATCACCGAGGCAGTCATGTCCGTGTTGGAAACGGATCAATCTCCACGAACCGACGCCCCGGCGTCTGAATGGGTTCCAGGAACGGTGCCGGCATGATTCCGGCCACCTACCAGCGACCCGATACGATCGCCTACGCCCTGCAGGCCCTGGCCGGCTCCGCCGGCAGCAACGATATACGGCCCGTTGCGGGCGGCACCAACCTGCTGGACCTGATGAAGCTGCAGCTGGTCACCCCGGCCGCACTGGTCGACGTGAACCGGCTGCCGCTGGATCGCATCGAAGCACGCGATGACGGCGGCCTGCGCCTGGGCGCTACGGCGCGCAACGCCGACACGGCCTGGCACCCGCTGGTGGAGCGCGACTACCCGTTGCTGTCAGCCGCCATGCTCGCCGCCGCATCCCCGCAGATCCGCAACATGGCCAGCAACGGGGGCAACCTGCTGCAGCGCACTCGCTGCACGTACTTCTACGACCGCGCCACTCCCTGCAACAAGCGTGAGCCGGGCAGCGGCTGCTCTGCCATCGGCGGGTTGACCCGCCACCACGCCATCCTCGGCGCGAGCGAGTACTGCATCGCCACCCACCCGTCGGACATGTGCGTGGCCCTTGCCGCCCTGGACGCAGTAGTGCATGTAGCCAGCGTGCGCGGTGAACGCGCGATTCCGTTCGCCGACTTCCATCGGCTGCCCGGGAACACGCCCGATGTCGACACCTCGCTTGCCGCCGATGAACTGATCCTTCGCATCGAGCTGCCCCCGGCCATGCGCTTTGCCGCCCACAGCGCGTATCTGAAGGTGCGCGAACGCCTGTCCTACGCATTCGCGCTGGTCTCGGTCGCGGCCGCACTGGATATCGGGCCGGATGGCACCATCCGCGCTGCGCGACTGGCACTGGGCAGCGTGGCGCACAAGCCGTGGCGAGTGGCTGCCGCCGAAGCGGCATTGGAGGGCGCACGACCCGGGGCCGAAGCCTTTGCCGCCGCCGCTGAGGCACTGCTGCAGGGCGCGGTGTCGCAGGGCCAGAACGCCTTCAAGATCCCGCTGGCCCGGCGCACGGTGATCCGCGCGCTCGAAACCGCCGCACGTGGCACCGTCGACAACCAGGGCAGCTCGCGCCCCCAACCGGAGACGCCGGCATGAATCTTCCCAACCCGCTCCATCCGCCGGTAGCACCGGCAGGCACCGGGCACGTGCCGACCGGCACCGCTACGCCGCGCATTGACGGGCGCGCCAAGGTCACCGGCCAGGCGCGCTACGCCGCCGAGTGGCCGGCGCTGGACCTGGTGTACGGGGTGGCGGTCAACAGCACCGTCGCCAAGGGAAGGATTCTGGGCTTCAGCCTGGACGCCGCCCTGGCAGTCCCTGGCGTGCTGCGCATTCTCACCCACGACAACCGCCCGCGGATGCGCAGTGCAGGTGTGTTTTACAAGGACATGACCGCGCCGGCCGGCAGCCCGTTCCGCCCCCTGTACGACGCCACCGTGCTCTACAGCGGCCAGCCGGTCGCGCTGGTATTGGCCGAGACATTCGAAGCCGCCCGCGAGGCTGCCGAACGCGTGGAGGTGCACTACGACGTCGAGGAGCACGACACCAACCTGTTGGCTGCCATGGCCCGGGCACGCCCACCGAAGAAGCTGAAAGCAGGCTTTTCCGCGCCGCCCAAAGACAAGGGCGAGCCCGATGACGCGTTCACGCAGGCGCCCTTCCAGGTCACCGCCGATTTCTACCACGGCGTGGAACACCACAACCCGATGGAGCTGTTCGCCAGCACGGTGATCCGCGGGGATGACGGGCACTTGACCATCTACGACAAGACACAGGGGTCGCAGAACAGCCGGTGGTACGTATCGCATGTGTTCGGCCTGCCCAAGCGGAAAGTGACGGTGCGCAACCCGTATGTGGGTGGTGCCTTTGGCGCGGGGCTGCGCCCGCAGTATCAGCTGCCGCTGGCCGTGATGGGCTCGCTGGCGCTGGAAAAATCGGTGCGGGTAGTGCTGACCCGGCAGCAGATGTTCACCTTCGGCCACCGCGCCGAGACCGTGCAGCGGGTGAAGCTGGGCGCGGACGCCGACGGCACCCTGCGCTCGATCTGGCACGAGGCCGTGGGGGAAACCTCACGTATCGAGGATTATGTGGAAGTAGTGGTCAACTGGAGCGGCCAGTTGTACCGCTGCGACAACGTGCATCTGGGTTACAAGGTGGTGGACCTGGACCAGTACACCCCGATCGACATGCGCGCACCCGGTGCGGCCCACGGCGTGCATGCGCTGGAAGTGGCAATGGACGAGCTGGCCGCCGGCCTCGGCATGGACCCGCTGGCGCTGCGCCTGAAGAACTATGCCGAGGTCAACCCGGCCGACGGCAAGCCCTATTCGAGCAAGGCACTGCGTGAATGCTACGAGCAGGGCGCAGCCCGCTTCGGGTGGGCCGACCGCCCGCAGCAGCCGCGTTCGCGCCGCGAAGGCAATGAGTGGGTCGGTTGGGGCATGGCCACCGGTCAATGGGATGCCATGCAGATGTTCGCCCGCGCGCGCGCGGTGCTGCATGCCGATGGCCAGTTGGTGGTGAGCAGCGCCGCCAGCGACATTGGGACCGGCACCTATACCGTGATGAGCATGATCGCCGCCGAAGCGCTGGGTCTGCCGCTGGAGCAGGTGACCTTCCAGCTGGGCGATTCCACCCTGCCGGTGGCCCCGATCGAAGGCGGCTCCTCGCACGTCAGCACCGTAGGCTCGGCGGTGGAGGGCGCCTGCACCAAACTACGCCGCCGGTTGCTGGCACTGGCGCGGTTGGCGCCCGGAACCGCGTTCGCGCGCGCCCGTCTGGAGGATGTGGTGTTCCGCGATGGCACCCTGGCGCTCCGCGACGACCCCGCCAGCGCGGTACCGCTGACCACGCTGCTGGCCGGGGCTGAGCGAGCCAGCATCGAGGCCAGTTACCTGCTGCTGCCGAACCTGCTGGAGCAACGCAGGTTCACCCGCGCCACCCACAGTGCCGTGTTTGTCGAAGTGCGGGTCGACGAAGACCTGGGCACCGTGCGGGTGATGCGGGTGGTCAGCGCAATTGCCGCCGGGCGCATCCTCAACCCGACCACGGCACGCAGCCAGATCATCGGCGGCGTGGTGTGGGGCATCGGCGCGGCCCTGCACGAGCACACCGAGGCCGACCATCGGTTTGGCCGCTTCATGAACCGCGATTTCGCCCAGTACCACGTCTCGGTCAACGCCGACATCCACGACGTGGACGTGGTGTTTGTGGATGAAGATGACCGGGTGGTCAGCAGCCTGGGCGCCAAGGGCGTGGGCGAAATCGGCTTGGTGGGGGTATCCGCCGCGATCAGCAATGCGATTTTCCACGCCACCGGAAAGCGCATCCGCAGCACCCCGATCACCCCGGACAAGGTGATGCGCTGACGTGAAATGGCGATCACGCAGGAATCGCCAAACTGGGCCATTCCCTGCCACCCATACGCACTGATGAGGCCGTTGATCAGCGTAGAGGAAGCCGATGCCGTGCTTCGTTCCAGCACTCCCGACGTCGTCACCGAGCAGATCGCCCTGCCGGAAGCGGTCGGCCGCGTGCTGGCACAGGCCGTGGTCGCCGAAGGCCCGCAACCGCCGTTCGACCGGGTCATGATGGACGGGGTGGCCACCCGCTGGCAGCCGGTGATGCCCGCCGTGCTCCGCGTTGCCGGTGCGCAGATGGCCGGTATGCACGGCCAGGTCCTGGAGGACCCGGGCAGCTGCATCGAGGTTTCGACCGGCGCCGTGCTTCCCGAGGGCTGCGACTGCATCGTGCCGATCGAACAGCTGGAACGTACCGCCGACGGCTATGCACTGCGCGCTACGGCCACGCCGGTCGCCGGCCAGTTCATCCACCGCCGTGGAACCGATTGCGCCGCCGGCACGCCGGTGCTGGCGCCCGGCAGCCGCATTGGCGCCCCCCAGATGGCACTGCTGGCCGCCAACGGCGTGGCCCGGGTGACCGTCGCGCGGTTGCCCCGCGTGGCCATCGTCGCTACCGGCGATGAGCTGGTGGACGTGGGCGCAGCACTGCCACCGGGGCGGATCCGGCGTTCCAACGACCTGGCCTTGATGGCCGCGCTGCAGGCGGCCGGCCTGGGCCGCGCCTCCCTGCATCATCTGGCAGACGATCCCGCCCTGCTTGCCGAGGCGCTGGGCCGGCTGCTGGTGTCGCACGACACGCTGGTGCTGTCCGGCGGTGTTTCCATGGGGCAGCGCGACTACCTGCCCGACACGCTGGCGGCGCTGGGCGTGCGTTGCCACTTCCACGGCATCGCACAGCGCCCGGGCAAGCCCATGTGGTATGGCGTGGGGCCTGAAGGTCAGCGGGTCTTCGCGCTACCGGGCAACCCGGTTTCGTCGCTGGTCTGCCTGATCCGTTACGTACGTCCGGCGCTGCTGGCGGGCATGGGCGCTGCACCCGCTGCAGCGGAGCAGGTTCCCCTCGCCACCGCCCTGCCCGCCTTTGCGCTGGCCCAGTTCATCCCGGTCCATCTGCATGAGGATGACGCCGGCAATGCGGTGGCCGAGCCCGTGGCCTCGCGGAATTCCGGCGATTTCACGGCGTTGGCCGGCACCGCCGGCGTGCTGGAACTTGCCGCCGGCCGCGTGGGTGCAGCAGGCCAGCCACTGCGGCTGCACCGGTGGTGAGATGAGCGCACCCACACCCCTCCTGGATCGCCGCAATCGACCCCTGCGCGACCTGCGCATCTCGGTCATGGACCGCTGCAACTTCCGCTGCACCTACTGCATGCCGGCGTCGACCTACGGCGAGGACTATGCGTTCCTGCCGCCGGAAGCGCGGTTGAGCTTCGACGAAATCGAACGCGTATGCCGCCAGGCTGCGGCACTGGGCGTGAGCAAGCTGCGCCTGACCGGCGGCGAACCGCTGCTCCGCCCGCAGTTGCCCGACCTGATCCGCCGCCTGCGTCGCATCGACGGCATCGACGATATCGCCCTTACTACCAACGGGGTGCTGCTCGACCGGCAATCGAACGCATTGGCTGACGCGGGCCTGGACCGGGTCACGGTCAGCCTGGATACGCTGGATCCCGCGCTGTTCCGCCAGATCAGCGGCGGGCGTGGCGACGTGGATGCCGTGCTGCGCGGGATCGATGCGGCCAAGGACGCTGGCTTCCGTGACGGGGTGAAGATCAACGCCGTGCTGCAGCGCGGGCGCAACGACGCCGGCGCGCTCGACCTGGTTGAACGCTTCCGTGGCAGCAGCGTGGTGCTGCGCTTCATCGAGTTCATGGACGTGGGCAACCGCAGCGGCTGGTCGGCCGACTGCGTGGTCAGCTCGCAGGAACTGCACGCCCGCATCGACGCCCGCTGGCCGCTGCTGGCGTTGCCGCCCCGCCATCCGGGCGAAGTCGCCACCCGCTACCGCTTCGTCGATGGCGCCGGTGAAATCGGCCTGATCTCGTCCATCTCCAAGCCGTTCTGCGGCGACTGCACCCGGGCGCGGCTGTCCTCGGAAGGCCAGCTCTATACCTGTCTGTTCGCCACCCGCGGCACCGACCTGCGCGGCCTGCTGCGGGCCAGCGCGGACGACGCCGCCCTTCGCGCAGTGCTGGCGGGGGTGTGGTCGGCCCGCAACGACCGTTACAGCGAACTGCGCGGCCGCCCGGCGTCCAAGCCCGGGCGCCGCATCGAAATGCACTACATAGGTGGATGATGGAACCCAATCCTTCCCTGCTCTCGCACCTGGACGCCGATGCACGGCCGCGCATGGTCGATGTAGGCGGCAAGACCGCCACCGACCGGGTGGCACACGCCCAGGCCCGGGTGCGCTTCCCGCCCGAGGTCGCCATCCAGCTGCGCGAGGCCGGCTTCGTGCTGCCGAAGGGCGCGGTGCTGACCGTGGCCCACATTGCCGGGGTGATGGGCGCCAAGGTCACCCCGCAGTTGATTCCCCTGTGCCACCCGCTTGCCCTGCAGCGCTGCGACATCACCATCGACATGGACGGTGACAGTGCGGTGGTCGACTGCACGGTCGCCTGCCACGGCACCACCGGCGTCGAGATGGAAGCCCTGACCGGGGCCAGCATTGCCGCGCTCACGCTGTATGACATGTGCAAGGCCCTTTCGCACGCCATCGTGATCGAGCAGGTGCGGCTGGTGTCCAAACGCGGCGGCAAGTCCGACCTGGACCATCCGTCATGAGTGCACCGCTGTCGGCACTGTTGCTCACCGGTGGCGCGAGCCGCCGCATGCAGGCCGACAAGGCACTGCTGGATTACGCCGGGCAGCCGCAGCTGCTGCGCGCCTGGGCCCTGCTGCGGCATATCGAGCTGGTGCAGGCGTTTGTCTCGCTCCGGCCGGACCAGCGCAGCGAAATGTTGCGGGGCAGCCTGCCCGCTCTGGCCGACAGCGTTGACAGCGTGGGTCCGGTAGCCGGCATCCTCTCCGCGCAGCAGGCCTACCCCGGGCACGCATGGCTGGTGATCGCCTGTGACCTGCCTCTGCTGGATGCGCGCACACTGCGGTCACTGGTGTCGGCACGACAACCGGGCAAGGACGCCACCGTGTTCGTCAGTCGCCACGACGGCCTTCCAGAGCCACTCTGTGCCATCTGGGAGCCGTCATCGGCACCGCTGCTGCGCCAGCGCTTCGAGGCGCACCACTTCTGCCCGCGCGAGGCGCTGCTGCAGTTGCAGATCCATGCGCTGCCCTCCCCTGGCAACGCGTTGGACAACGTCAATACCCCTGGCGAGCTGCTGCAGGCGCGCCAGCAACTGGAACCGAACTGATGCCCCAGGTTGAACTCAACTATTTCGCGCAGCTGCGCGAACAGGCCAACATGGGCGCCGAGCGCGTGGACACCGACGCAGACTCGCTTGGCACCCTCTACCAACAGCTGCAGGCCAGGCACGGCTTCACGCTGCCGGCGTCGGCGCTGCGGGTCGCGGTGAACGAGCGCTTCTGCGGTTGGGAACAGCCCCTGCAGGACGGCGACACCGTGGTGTTCATTCCGCCGGTCAACGGCGGATGAGCGCGTTTTCGGTGAGCGCGTCTGCGCTGGATGTTCCCGCCCTGCGCTCGGCATTGCAGAACCCCGCCCACGGCGCCTTCTGTGCGTTCGAAGGCTGGGTGCGCAACCGCAACGACGGTCGCGACGTGGAAGGGCTGGAGTACGAGGTGTACACCGCGCTGGCCCAGATCGAGGGCGAGGCGATCCTGGACGAAGCCCGCGAGCGCTTCGGCGACATCGACGCCATCGGCGTACACCGCAGCGGACGCCTGGCCGTAGGCGAGCTGGCCGTATGGGTCGGCGTCTCTTCGCCCCACCGCGACGCCGCCTTCGGCGCATGCCGCTACATCATCGATGCGATCAAACACCGGCTGCCGGTCTGGAAGAAGGAGCTGTACGTGGAAGGCGACAGCGAGTGGGTGGTCTGCTCGCACGGCGGCAACCCCCATTCACACAGCGCTTCACCGCATGCCGACCCCCGCTGAACCATCATCGTCGTACCGACCCCGTGAGCCAGGCTGCAGCAGCCAACGAGGAGCCACCGCATGAGCACGCCCCCCCAGCTATCCCTTTCCCGCCGCGACGTGCTGAAACTCGGCGCCGGCTCGGCCACGAGCATGGTGATCCCCACCGTGGTCGCCGAAGCCCAGGGAAATACCGCCGGCGCACGCGCGCCGGTGACCGCCGAGGTGACCTTCGAGGTCAATGGCAAGCCCCGCACGCTGCAGGTGGACACCCGCGTCACCCTGCTGGATGCACTGCGTGAGCACCTGCAGCTGACCGGCACCAAGAAGGGCTGCGATCACGGACAATGCGGTGCCTGCACCGTGCTGGTCGATGGCCGCCGCATCAACGCGTGCCTGACCCTGGCGGTGATGCACCCGGGCGCGAAGATCACCACCATCGAAGGGCTCGGCGCTCCGGACAGACTGCACCCGATGCAGGCCGCGTTCGTCAAACACGATGGCTACCAGTGCGGCTACTGTACCCCCGGGCAGATCTGCTCGGCGGTGGCAGTGCTGCAGGAAGTGCGCGACAACATTCCCAGCCACGTCACCGATGACCTGGCCGCCCGCGCCACGCTGACCGCCGATGAGATCCGCGAACGCATGAGCGGCAACATCTGCCGCTGCGGCGCCTATTCCAACATCGTCGAGGCGATCGAAGACGTCGGAGGAACGCGCGCATGAGGGCCTTCACTTATGAGCGTGCCACTACCCCGGCCCAAGCGGCCGCAGCGGCCGCCCGCACCCAGGGCGCGCGCTTCATTGCCGGGGGCACCAACCTGCTGGACCTGATGAAGCTGGAGATCGAGACGCCGGCGCACCTGATCGACGTCAACGGGTTGGCGCTGGACACCATCGAAGCGACCGCTGACGGCGGCCTGCGCGTCGGTGCACTGGTGCGCAACACCGACCTGGCGGCCGACCGGCGTATCCGCCGCGACTACGCCCTGCTCACCCGCGCACTGGTGGCCGGCGCCTCCGGCCAGCTGCGCAACAAGGCCACTACCGCCGGCAACCTGCTGCAGCGCACTCGGTGCCCCTACTTCTACGACACCGCGCAGCCATGCAATAAACGCCTGCCGGGCAGTGGCTGCGGCGCCATCGGTGGCTTCAGCCGACAGCTGGCCGTGGTCGGCACCAGTGCCGCATGCATCGCCACCCATCCGAGCGACATGGCGGTGGCGATGATGGCGCTGGATGCCGTGGTGGAGACGCTGCGCCCCGACGGATCCAGCCGGCGCATTCCATTGAACGACCTGTACCGCGCGCCGGGCACCACCCCGCACCTCGAGACGGTGCTGGAGAAAGGCGAACTGATCGCCGCGGCCATTCTGCCCGCTCCGCTTGGCGGCACCCATATCTACCGCAAGGTGCGTGACCGTGCCTCCTACGCGTTTGCACTGGTGTCGGTGGCGGCGGTGCTGCAACCGGATGGCAGCGGGCGGGTTGCACTGGGCGGCGTGGCCTACAAACCGTGGCGCAAGCCGGAAGCGGACGCCCTGCTTCCGCAGGGCGCTGCCGCGGTCATGGCCAAACTGCTGGAGGGCGCTTCGCCCTCGCCGCAGAACGCCTTCAAGGTGCAGCTGGCCGAGCGCACGCTCGCCGCCGTCCTCCAGCAAGCGAAGGGATAAGCCATGAAATTCGACACCCCCGCCGGCACCAACCCCATCGACCAGCTGCAGGTGGTGGGCAAGCCGCTGAACCGGATCGACGGCCCGCTGAAGACAACCGGCCATGCTACGTACGCCTACGAGTGGCACGATGCCGTGCCAAACGCCGCATACGGTTACGTAGTCACCGCCGGCATTGCCAAGGGCCGGGTGACGTCGATGGAACTCGACGCCGCGCGCCGCTCGCCCGGTGTGCTGGCCATCGTGACCGCCGACAATGCCGGTCCATTGAACAAGTCGCAGCGCAATGCCGCCCCGCTGCTGGGCGGCCCGGACATCACGCACTACCACCAGGCGCTGGCGCTGGTGGTCGCGGAAACCTTTGAACAGGCGCGCGCCGCAGCTGGGCTGGTGAGGCTGCGCTATGCCACCCAACAGGGTGCCTATGACCTGGCTGCAGCCAAAAAGGCAGGCACGAATTTCCAGAAGACCGATCCGGACGCGCGCGTCGGTGACTTTGAAAAGGCCTTCGGCGACGCACCGGTCACGCTGGATGCGATGTACCACACGCCGGACCAGTCGCACGCCATGATGGAACCGCATGCCACGCTGGCCGCCTGGGAAGGCGACAAGCTGACGGTGTGGACCTCCAACCAGATGATCGATTGGGGCAGGACGGACCTGGCCAAGACGCTGGGCCTGCCCAAGGACAATGTGCGGCTGATCTCGCCCTATATCGGCGGCGGCTTCGGCGGCAAGCTGTTCGTGCGCTCCGATGTGGTGCTGGCCGCGCTCGGTGCGCGCGCTGCCAAGCGCCCGGTCAAGGTAGCGCTGTCGCGGCCGATGGTGGCCAACAACACCACCCACCGCCCGGCCACGCTGCAGCGGATCCGGCTGGGTGCGACCGCCGAGGGCACCCTGACTGCGATCGGTCACGAATCGTGGTCGGGCAACCTGCCCGGCGGCTCGCCCGAAGAAGCGGTACAGCAGACCAAGCTGCTGTACGCCGGCGCCAACCGGCTGGCCGGACTGCGCCTGGCGCACCTGGACCTGCCGGAAGGCAACGCCATGCGCGCGCCGGGCGAAACGCCCGGATTGATGGCGCTGGAAATCGCGATGGACGAAATGGCCGAAAAGCTGGACCTGGATCCCATCGAGTTCCGCATCCGCAATGACACCCAGGTGGATCCGGCCAATCCGGAACGCCCGTTCTCCAAACGCCAGCTGGTGCAGTGCCTGCGCGAGGGTGCCAGGCGCTTCGGCTGGGACCAGCGCAACGCCCGCCCTGGCACCCGGCGCGACGGCCGCTGGCTGGTCGGCATGGGCGTGGCCGCAGGCTTCCGCAACAACCTCGTCATGAAATCGGGCGCACGCGTACGGCTGGATGGCAGCGGCCGGGTCACGGTGGAAACCGACATGACCGACATCGGCACCGGCAGCTACACCATCCTCGGCCAGACTGCCGCGGAAATGCTCGGCGTGCCGCTGGAGCAGGTTACGGTGAAACTGGGCGACTCCAGCTTCCCCGCCTCGGCCGGTTCGGGCGGCCAATGGGGCGCCAACAGTTCCACCGCCGGTGTGTTCGCCGCCTGCACCAAGCTGCGCGAGGCCGTAGCGGGAAAGCTGGGTCTGGACCCGGCGAAAGCCACCTTCGCCAAGGGCAAGGTCAGCGATGGCGGCAAGAGCGTCGCGCTGGGCAAGGCCGCGGCCGACGGCGAGCTGGTGGTGGAAGACACCATCGAGTTCGCCGAACTGGAAGAGAAGTTCCAGCAGTCCACCTTTGCCGCGCATTTCGTCGAAGTGGGCGTGGATGTTGCCACCGGCGAAAGCCGGATCCGGCGCATGCTGGCGGTGTGCGCCGCCGGGCGCATCCTCAACCCCAAAACCGCGCGCAGCCAGGTGATCGGCGCGATGACCATGGGCGTGGGCGCCGCGCTTTCCGAAGAGCTGGCGGTGGATACGCGGCTGGGCTTCTTCGTCAACCACGACCTGGCCGGCTACGAAGTGCCCGTGCATGCCGACATCCCCCACCAGGAAGTGGTTTTCCTGGACGAGACCGATCCGGTGTCGTCGCCGATGAAGGCCAAGGGCGTGGGCGAACTCGGCCTGTGCGGTGTCAGTGCGGCGGTGGCCAATGCGATCTACAACGCCACCGGCACCCGCGTGCGCGAGTATCCGATCACGCTGGACAAGCTGCTGGCCGGGCTGCCTGCACTGGAATGAGTGCCGATCTGGTCACTACGCCGCTGGATGCCGAGGACGGTAACCCCGGCCTCGTGTTCGAGGCGACCCTCGATGCGCTGTACGAGGGTCGCCGCGCGGCGCTGGCCGTGGTGCTCGAAACCGAGGGTTCCACCTATACCCGCGCCGGCACGGTGGTGCTGTTTTCTGATCACGGCCACGTCGGGTGGCTGAGCGGTGGCTGCCTGGAACCGGAGATTGAACGCCGAGCGATGCAGGCCGTGGACGGGAACACCTTGGCGTGGATGGAGATCGATACCCGCGATGATGACGCATTGTTTGCCGGCAACGCGGTGGGATGCCGGGGGCGGCAGCGGGTGGTGTTGATTCCGCTGGCAGCGCTTGCCGGCATTGATGGCGTGTTTGGCCGGTGGCTGCGGGGAGAGGGAACGCTGGAGCTCAGGCTGCACAGTGACGGAGCACTGCAATGGCGCTGCGGCGCTATGCGTCTTTCCCATGACATCGCCAGTCCGCCGGTCGACTGGGAAGCCCCTCGCGCGGAGTGGCAGCTGCAATGGCGGCGTGCGCCGCGCGTGGTGGTGTTGGGGGCTGGGCCGGAGGCCGCGCCATTGCTGCCCTTGTTGAGGGGCCTGGGATGGCGGGTGGAGATTCATGAGCCACGGGAGCGGTGGCGGGAGCGGCTTGCTGTTGTCGCGACACCCGACCAACGGTCGGGTGCTACCGGGGGTTCGTCCACTGATTGCAGGACGCGGTGGACGAACGCGCCGTTGCCGGATGCGGTGCTGGTGATGCACCACAACTTCGAGCTGGACCGCGAGGCGTTGGACGCGCTGGCGGCCACGGCCATTCCGTTCATCGGATTGCTGGGGCCAGGACGACGGCGCGATGACCTGTTCACCGTGCTGTCCCCCGAAACGCGGGCATCGCTTTCCCCTCGCCTGCGTTCGCCCATCGGGCTGGGACTGGGTGGGCGGGGGCCGGAGGCCATTGCACTGAGCATTGCCGCGCAGCTGCAGGCGTGGCGGCACGGCGTGCCGGAACTGCCGTGATGAACGCCCATGCCGCCGTGGTACTGGCCGCCGGCGCAAGCACGCGGCTGGGTCGCCCCAAACAGCTCCTGCGCCGCGACGGCGAGACCCTGCTGCACCGGATGGTCCGGTTGACAGCCGCTACAGCACCTTCACTGCTGGTGGTCGTGCTGCCTGAGGCCTCCGGAGCGCTCAGGGACGCGGTGGCCGACCTCGATTGCGTGCATGCGCTCAATCCCGACGCGCAGCGCGGCATGGGCAGCAGCCTGGTGGTCGCCGCGCCTGCCGTGCAGGCATCCGCACGGGTGCTTGTGGTGGCCTGCGACCAGCCCGCGCTGGAGGCTGCGCATCTGCACGCGTTGCTGGAGAGCGCCAGCCAGTCCACCTCAGGCTGCGCGGCTACCCTGTTGCCCGGCGCGCTCGGCGTGCCGGCGGTGGTGCCCGGCGCGTGGTTCGCCGACCTCGCCGATGGGCAGGGTGACAGCGGCTTCCGCGCACGGCTGCGTGCGCTGGAACCCGGAACGGTCGGCGTGCTGCACGCCCCTGCCCTCGCGCTGGATATCGATACCCCCGACGATCTGCGCGCCGCGCACGAACTGGGACTGATCGACGACTGACGTCGTGGTTTCAGGATTGCCAGTCGAGGCCGCGTGGCGCGCTGGAGAAACCCGCCGCACGCAGTGCCTCGGTTACCGGATCGCGCTGGATGGGCGCATCGTCAATCAGTTCCAGCGTAAACATGCGCCGCCCGCGTCGCAGTGCGATCACCAGCGCCTGCGCCGCCGCCGTCAGCGCAGCATCTTCGCCGGGCGCTCCCGGCGCGAACCATGTGAGCAATTGCCGACCGCCCTGGGCCAGGTACATGCGCAGGCGACCACCGCCGATCACCACGAGCGCCCCGGGCCGTCGCACCGGCCGCTGCGTTGCGTGGTGCGCCGGCCACGGCAGCACCGGCCCGAACGGATTGGCCGGATCCACCGCCGACAGCCCCAGGCTCAGTCCAACCTGCCCCGGCTGCTGTGCCTCGGCCACCTCACGCAACGCATCGACCATGCCACGCTCTGCGAACTGTGCGCCGCCCATGCCATCGACAAACCGCCCTCGCAGCACCCGGCCGGCATCTTCCATGCCGCGATACACCTGCACCAGCGCCGGGAAACCGCCGGCGATGCCTTCGGCGATGGCCGCGCCGCGCGTCACGATACCGTGGCGCTCCAGCAGCCCGTTCGCCAGCGCGACCGCGCGCACCGTGTCGCTGACCGGCGGCCGCTGCAACAGCGACCATCGGCCCGCGAGGGTGGGTGTGGCCAACGTGGTCGCCATCGGATGCAGGCCGCCCGCCGCGCCGAGTGGATCCATCATCGCCCTGCCCCGTGCGTAGCGACTCTGCCGCGCAGACGTCGTCGCCCGTGGGCGCGCGGGTCGGGTGGCCGACAGGTGGCGCAGCGGCGTCCATAGATCGGTAGTCACGACACCCGCCCACGCCAGTTCCCATAGCGCGGTGTGCAGCGTCTCGGCGTCGACCACGACGTCGCCCACTCCCGCAGCCGCCAGGCGCGCCTGCACTGCGGCGGCCAGCTGCCGTGCAAAGAACGCGCCCCCGTCTGCCAGCACCGTCAACAGCGCCGTCTGCAGGGGCGAAGGTTCGATCGCCTGCACGACAGGCAACGTTTCGCCCATGCCCTCCTGCACGTGAAGCGACACCAGACCGTCATCCTCGCCCAGGCGGCCGTGCCCCACCCACGCCACCGCGCCGGTTGCCAGCAGTTCGTCCAGCATCGTCGGTGTGTAGTCGGCTACCCGTGCCGACAGGATCTGCTGCTCCCACGCCGACACCGGCAGTGGCACGCCGGCCAGCAGCTCGATAACACGCAGTACGCCGTCCGCGCCTTGCAACGCGCCGTGCGCAGGGACCGCGCTGGAGCGGGACGCCACCGTCGCGTCGGCCACCAGCCCATGCCGCTCCAGCAGCAGCGCCGCATACGCCTCACGGCTGGCCGGACGGGTCGCTTCGCGCGCGGCCTGCAGGGAGCGCAGGCGCAGGCGCTGGAACACGGCGTCCCCCACCCATTCGCGGCGCGCCAACGGAACCGTTGCAGCATCGTCGCCATCGCCGCGCGCCTACCCCGCGCCGAAATGACCACTGAGCACCTTGCCCTGTCCGGCCAGATGCTCCAGCGCCGCGTCCACCACGGCCACCCCCAGCCCCCAGTGACGTGCGGCGTCGCCCGTCGTGAATGCAGCATGGGTGCGTGCGTAGCGACCCAATAGTTCGCCCAACGGGTCGCTGGCAGGCTGCAGGAACACGGCAGGTACACCGTCCGGCAGTTCAACGGCGAGCGCATCCCGTAAACGGGCGGCGTCCTCCACTGCGGCCCAGACCTGCCGTCCGCCTATCGGAACGGACACGATGCGCTGTTCGCTCTCAAGCGACAGAAGATGCACCCTGACGCTGTCTCCATCGATCAGGCGCGCCGCGATGTCGGTTTCGCTCAATGGCCCCAGTTCACGCAGCAGGTCGGCAACTCCTTCCCTGCCGTTCGCCTGGCGCCCCGGTGCCAACCGCTGCAGCTCCCACCCCACCTGTTCCACGACGGAGGGATCAAGCAATTCACCCAGATCCACCTGGCCGAGCAGGTCACCCAGCAGCCCGGCATCCAGCGACAGCACCGAGGCGCGGCGCTCGGCCAGCGGCACATCGGTGCCGTACATGAACTCGGCCACGTAGCCGAACAGCAGGTTGGCGGCGAACGGCGAAGGTACCTCGGTGGTGACCTCGGCGATCTCGATGCGGCCCTCGGCAAGCCGCTGCATCACCGTGTCCAGCGCATCCAGGTCGTAGACATCCTGCAGGCACTCGCGCGCCGCTTCGATCAGGATCGGGAATTCGGGATAGCGTTGCGCGATGGCCAGCAGCTCGGCGGCGCGAAGGCGCTGCTGCCACAGCGGCGAACGCTTCCCGGGCTTGCTTCGCGGCAGCAACAGTGCGCGTGCGGCACACTCACGGAACCGCGCGGCAAACAGCGCTGAATTGCCTACCGCCAGCGTGACCTCACGACGCAGCCGTTCCGGCTCGAACAGGAACAGCTCGGCACCGGGCAGCCGCCCGGACGAATCCGGAATGCGCACGATGATGCCGTCGTCGCTGGCCACCACCGCCGGGTCCACGCCCCAGCGGTCCTGGATGCGCCCTGCCAGTGCCAGCGCCCAGGGATCGTGGATGCGCCGTCCGTAGGGCGAATGCAGCATCACCCGCCAATCGCCGGATTCGTCACGGCAGCGTTCCACCACCAGCCGGCGGTCGGTCGGCAGCACGCCGGTTGCCGCGCGCTGCTCGTCCAGCAGGCCGACGATGTTGGCGATCGCATTGGGCTGCAGGCCCGCCCCCTGCAACCGCGCGAGCAACGCCGGTGCAAGCGTGTCGTTGCCCGCGTCGGCATCCAGCGCGGCCAGGAACGCGCCTACCGCCTCACCCAGTTCCGCCGGACGGCCCACGCCTTCGCCCCGCCAGAACGGCAGCCGTGCCGAGCGCCCGGGCGCGGGCGTAACCACCACCTGGTCATGGGTGATCCGCTCGATCCGCCAGGAAGTGGCCCCCAGCGTGATCACGTCATTGACCCGCGATTCGTGGACCATCTCCTCGTCCAGCTCACCGACCCGGCGCGAGCCGGCACGTTCTTCGCCTTCGGGCAGCATCACGCTGTACATGCCACGGTCGGGAATGGTCCCGGCGCTGGTCACCGCCAGCTGCCTGGCCCCGGGGCGCGCGCTCAGTTCACCGGTCTGCCGGTTCCATAGCAGGCGCGGACGGAAGCCGGCGAAGTCGTCGGACGGGTAGCGCCCGGCCAGCATGTCCAGCGTGGCATCGAACGCACTGCGCGGCAGCGTGCGGTACGGTGCCGCGCGACGTATGCGCGCATACCAGACCTCGACATCCAGTGGCTCCATCGAGGCCGCCGCCACGGTCTGCTGGGCGAGCACGTCCAGCGGGTTGCGCGGCGGATCCACCGCTTCGATGCGCCCTTCCAGCATCCGCTCGATCGCCACTGTGGCGTCGATCAGGTCGCGTCGCGTGCGCGGGTAGACCAGCCCGGTGGAAGTCCCGCCGACCTGGTGGCTGGCCCGGCCGATCCGCTGCAGCGCACTGGCCACAGACGGTGGCGCCGCGACCTGGATGACCAGGTCCACCAGCCCCATGTCGATGCCCAGTTCCAGGCTGGAGGTGGCCACCACGCAGCGCAGCGAACCGTCCTTGAGCGACTGCTCGATGTCGCGCCGCTGTTCCTTGGAAACCGAGCCGTGGTGCGACCGCGCGATCAGCTCGGGGCTGGCCACCACCCGCGACACGGTGCTGCCGGTGAACGAGCCGTACTGCTCGGGTACCGGCGCGACCGGCGGCTGGCCGGCTGCGCGCGCGCTGCGTTCGGCATGCAGCTCGTTGAGCCGCGCGGTCAGCTTCTCGGCTACGCCACGCGAGTTGGCGAACACGATGGTGGAGCGCCGCGCCAGCACCTGGTCGAGGATGCTCGCTTCCACGTGCGGCCAGATCGAACCCACCCGGCCGCCCGGTTCACGTTCCGCGCCGGGCCCTGCGTGCGGCGGCAGGTCCGCCATGTCCTCCACCGGCACCACGATGCGTACGTCGAGATGGCGCGGACTGTCCGGGTCGACTACGGTCACCGGCCGGTCACCACCAAGGAAGGCAGCCACCTGCTCCACCGGGCGCACCGTGGCGGACAGGCCGATGCGCTGCGCGGGCACCTGCAGCAATGCGTCCAGCCGCTCCAGGCTGAGCGCCAGATGGGTGCCGCGTTTGCTGCCGGCCACCGCATGGATTTCATCCACGATCACGGTATCGACCTCGCGCAGCGTCTCGCGCGCTTTCGAGGTCAGCATCAGGAACAGCGATTCGGGCGTGGTGATCAGGATGTCCGGCGGCCGCCGCACCAGGCGCGCACGCTCAGCCACCGGCGTGTCGCCGGTGCGGATGCCAACCGTCAGGGCCACCGCGGGATCGCCACGCCGTTGGCGCTCGGCGTCGACGCCCTGCAATGGCACCTGCAGGTTGCGCTGGACGTCAGCACCCAATGCCTTGATCGGCGAAAGGTAGAGCACGCGGGTCCGGCGCGGCGCTGCTCTCGAAGCGCCTGCCTGCGCCGCTGCCTCCTGCTGTCGCGCGCGGTACAACTGGTCGATCGCATGCAGGAAGGCTGCCAATGTCTTGCCCGATCCGGTCGGCGCGATCACCAGCGTGTGTTCGCCCGCCGCGATGGCGCGCCACGCCGCCGCCTGCACCGGAGTGGGTGCGGGAAACGCCGACGCGAACCAGGCGTGGGTAGCGGGCGCGAATACGGTCGGGGCGGAAGCAGCGTCGGAGGCCATGGCTGCCCACCTTACCTGCTGCTGCGTAGAAATACCGATCACGTCCACGCAGATTTTCCGATGCGGACGGCGCCTTTTCATGCAAGGCTCACGCTGGGTTGTTTCCTCGGCCAACGGCGGAGCGTCCAGCATGAATCCGCAGGCGATCAGAAACACCCTGGTGGCGGTGCTGGTTGCCATCTGCGCGCTGCCTGCCGCCCCTGCGCCTGTCCACGCGCAGTTCTCCCCGCTTCTCATGCCGAAAGCCGACCAGGCACCGCGACCCGAGCCGGCCGACCGCTGGCGGTTGGAGTTCAGCGACGCGGCCGATTCAGACGGCATCATCAGCTTCCGTCTCTGGGTGCATGAGGAGTCGCCGATGCATGTCGATATTCCGATCCGCAAGGGCGAGTCGAACGTGGACATCGCCATCGCCGTCCGCGATGCACTGGGCGGGCGGCTGGGCAACCGCTATACGGCGGTGCTGGTCGGTGGCGAGGAAGTGGTCATCACGGCGCGACGCGGCTCACCGCGTTTTACGGTCGAACTGCTACGCGACGCCGCACGGGACGTGGACGTCGACGTAGAGCGCGACTGATCCGATGCGTGGGCTATCCTTGCATGGCACCCGCCCCAAGGTTTCCTCCATGCGCACGCTCTATCCGTCGATCACCCCGTTCCGCGAGCACCACGTTCAGGTCGATGACCTGCACACCCTGCATGTGGAGGAATGCGGAACGCCTGACGGCATCCCGGTCGTGTTCCTGCATGGCGGTCCTGGCGCGGGCGTTTCGCCGACGCACCGGCGCTTCTTCGATCCCGCGCGTTACCGGATCGTGTTGATCGACCAGCGCGGCAGCGGCCGCTCCACTCCGTTCGGCGAACTGCGCGACAACACCACCGCGCACCTGGTGGCCGATATCGAAACCGTGCGATCCCGGCTGGGCATCGAACGCTGGCTGGTGTTTGGTGGCTCATGGGGCTCCACGCTGGCCCTGGCGTATGCGCAGGCGCATCCCGAACGCGCCACCGGCGTGATCGTGCGCGGCGTCTACCTGGGCCGCGCCGAAGAGAACCGCTGGTTCAATGAAGCCGATGGCGGTGCACGCTGGGTGTTTCCCGAGCGCTGGGCGAACTACGCTGCCCATCTGCCGGAGGGCGAACACGGCAACATGATCGAGGCCTATTGGCAACGCATGGACAGCGACGACAGTGCCACCCGAATCGCAGCGGCGCAGGCCTGGCTGGGCTGGGAGGACTTCGCCGCCACGCTGGTACACGACGTGGACGCGGTCTCCGACGCCGACCCGTTGGATACCCTGGCCAAGGCGCGGATCGAAGCGCACTACTTCCGCCACAACGCGTTCCTGGAGCACGGCCAGCTGCTGCGCGACATCGACCGCATCCGCCACTTGCCCGGGGTGATCGTGCAGGGGCGCTACGACATCATCTGCCCGCCGCGCAGCGCATGGGACCTGTCCCAGGCATGGCCGGAAGCCAGACTGGAGATGGTGCTGTCCGGCCACAGCGCGACCGAGCCGGCCACGGTGGACGCGCTGGTGCGCGCCACCGATGCCTTCGCCGATCAGGCCGCAGCGTACGCCGGGTAATCGGTGTAACCCTTCGCACCACCGCCGTAGAACGTGGTGCGGTCCGGGGTGTTCAGCGGCCAGCCGTTCTGCAGGCGCGCCACCAGGTCCGGGTTGGCGATGAACGGCGTGCCGAAGGCGGCCAGGTCGATCAGGCCAGCGTCGATCAACTGCTCGGCGCGTGCGCGGTCCAGGCCACCGGCGAGGATCAACGCGGTGTTGGGCAGGTTGCCCTTGATGGTGCGCAGCAGGCCCTGGAAGCCCCCCTCGGCGCCGGGGTCGACCACCACATCGCCCACCTTGAACCCGGACTGGTCCATCAGATGGACGAAGGCCAGCCCACGTTCGCCGATGGCCTTGCTCAGCACGCCGTAGGTCTGGTCGATGCCATCGTGCAACGGCATGTCGAACAGCTGCCCATACGGCGACAGGCGGATGCCGGTGCGCGCCGCACCAATTCGGGCCACCACCGCGTCGATCACCTCCAGGGTGAAGCGCAGGCGGTTTTCCATGGTGTCGGCCGAGTACTGATCGGTGCGGTCATTGACCAGCGGGTTCATGAACTGCTCGAACAGATAACCGTTCGCGCCGTGGATTTCCACGCCGTCGAAACCGGCGTCGATCGCATTGGCCGCCGCCTGCGCGAACTCGCCCACGATGCGTGCGATCTCGTCGGTGGCCAGCTGGCGCGGCGCCGGCGGTGCCACCAGGGTCGGCGTGCCGGTTTCGTCGTAGCCGAACGCCTGCGCGCCCACCGGCTGCTTGGAACTGGCGCTCACCGGCAGGCGGCCATCGGCCTGGATGGTCGGGTGCGAAACCCGGCCCACGTGCCACAGCTGGGCCACGATGCGGCCGCCCAGGGCATGTACCGAGTTGGTCACCAGGCGCCAGCCCTCGATCTGTTCCGGGCGGAAGATGCCCGGGTTGAACAGGTAACCCTGCCCTTCCTGCGAGATCGGGGTGCCTTCGCTGACGATCAGGCCGGCGGTGGCGCGTTGCGCGTAATAGAGCGCGATGCGCTCGTCGGCGATGTCGTTGGGCGCGCGGGCGCGGGTGAGCGGGGCCATCACCACGCGGTTGCGGAGCGGCGTGCCGGCGAGATCGAACGGGGTGAACAAGGACGTCATTGCGGTGTTCCTGGGGAGGGGCCCGCCAATGCGGGCAGGTGTGCATGCTAGACAGATGCCGATACAGCTACAATCCAGCCAACGGGCAAATCACAATTGCTCAAATGGCATTCATGGAGCACTCCCCATGCAGCTCAAGGCCCTGCGCTACTTCCTGATGGTGGCGAGTACCAGCAGCTTCCTGGCCACCGCCCGGCATTTCCGGGTACCGGCCTCCTCGGTGTCGCGCTTCATCGCCGCGCTGGAAAAAGACCTGGGCCGCCAGCTGTTCTACCGCAGCACCCGCGCGGTGCGGCTCACCGAGGACGGCGAGCGCTTCCACCAGCAGGTGCGCGAAGCCATCGAACTGCTCGATGCGGCCGTGGACGACCTGGGGCGCGATGACGGCGGGTTGAGTGGCCGGCTGCGGATCAATGCGCCGGAAGCGTTCGGGCGGCTGCACGTGGCCGCACTGATCAACGCGCTCCAGGCCGGGCACCCGGCGCTGGATGTGGAACTGCAGCTCACCGACGCCTACATCGACCCGGTGCAGGAAGGCGTGGACATCACGGTGCGGATCGGGCCGCAGGTGGATTCGGGATTGATCGGCAGGACCGTCGCTGCCCAGCAGCAGATCGTGGCCGCCAGCCCGGCCTACCTGGCCGCGCACGGTACGCCGCAGGTGCCCGCCGACCTGCTGGACCACCGCTGCCTGCTCTACAAGGGCCAGTTCGGCACCCAGCGCTGGTACTTCCGCGAGGAGGCATCGCAGCCGTTCGAAGGCATCAACGTCAGCGGGCCGTTGTGCAGCAACAACGCCGAAGTGCTGCTCGCCGCGGCGCTCGAAGGGCACGGCGTGGTCTTGTTCCCCAGCTGGCTGTACCACCGCGAAAGCTTCGCGAAGCAGCAACTGGTGCCATTGCTCGGGGCGTGGGAGGGCTCGGTCGCGACCGAGACCTCCTACATCCAGCTGCTCTCGCCCGAGAACAAGCTGCGCTCCCGCAAGGTCCGCGAGGTGACGGCGTTCCTGCTGGAGGGATTCGGCAACTGGGATCGCCCGTAGGGGCACGCCATGCGTGCGACCAGCGTTGACCCGGAACGCATGAAAGTCCTGTACGAGGTCGGCCATGACCGCGCCCGCGCCGGCCCCGAGTGGCTGTCGCGGCCACCCGGGATGACGCCCGGCGACGATCCCTGACGCGGGTCAGTGCGACCCGCCGCCACGACTGGCCAGCAGGGCGATCGCACGATCCGGCAACCGCCACGTGCCCTGGTCGTCGGCCTGCACCGGCGTGTCGTCCACCGAGGTGATCAGCAGCCGCCACGGGGTATTGTCGGCCGTGGGTGGCACGAACACCTGTGGTTCAGCGGCAGCATTGATCAGCAACAGCAGCTGTGTGCTTTCGGCCGCGTGTGCCTCGCCCTCCTGCGGCATGGCCGGCAACTGCAGCATCAACGCGCGCTGCTGCGGAGCGTGCCAATCGGCCTCCTGCATCGGCTGCCCATCCGGACGGATCCAGTGCGCGGCGTCAGCCTCGTGGCCGTCGCGAGCGTCAAGGAAGCGGCTGCGACGCAGCTGTGGATAGCGGCGGCGCAGCGCCAGCAGGCGACGGACGAACTGCGACTGCTGCTGGCCCTCTTCACTGGCCGCGCGCTCCCAGTCGATCCAGTTGATCGGGTTGTCCTGGCAATACGCATTGTTGTTGCCATTCTGGGTGCGGCCGAATTCGTCGCCGGCCAGCAGCATCGGCGTGCCCTGGGCCAACAGCAGGCTGGCCAGCAGGTTGCGCATCTGCCGACGGCGCAGCGCTAGGATGCCCGCGTCGTCCGTAGCGCCTTCCGCGCCGTGGTTCCAGGAAATATTGTGGTCGCTGCCGTCGCGACCTTCCTCGCCATTGTCGATGTTGTGCTTGTCGTTGTAGCTGACCAGGTCGTGCAGGGTGAAGCCGTCGTGGGCGGTCACGAAATTGACCGAGGCCGGCGGCCGACGGCCGTTGTGGTCGAACAGATCGGCCGACCCCATCAGGCGTGTGGCGAATTCGGACAGCTGCCCTTCATCGCCCTTCCAGAAGGCACGCAGGTTGTCACGGAAACGATCATTCCACTCGGCCCAGCCGGGTGCGAAGTTGCCCAACTGGTACCCACCCGGGCCGATATCCCACGGTTCGGCGATCAGCTTGACCTGGCTCAGCACCGGGTCCTGGCGTACCGCGTCGAGGAAGCTGCCGGACGGATCGAACCCGGCCCGCTCGCGGCCAAGGATGGTGGCGAGGTCGAAGCGGAACCCGTCCACGTGCATGTCCTGCACCCAGTAGCGCAGCGAATCCATCACCATGCGCAGTGCGCCGGCATTGGTCAGGTCGAAGGTGTTGCCGGTGCCGGTGTCGTTGATGTAGTAACGGCGGTCATCGGCCAGGCGGTAGTAGCTGGCGTTGTCGATGCCCTTGAACGACAACGTGGGCCCCAGTTCATTGCCCTCGGCCGTGTGGTTGTAGACCACATCGAGAATCAGCTCCAGGCCGGCATGGTGCAGGCTGGCCACCATCTGCTTGAACTCGGCGATGGTAGTGGTGGACAGATACGCCGGGTCCGGCGCGAAGAAACCCAGCGTGTTGTAGCCCCAATAGTTCTTGAGCCCGCGCTCCACCAGGTACTGGTCATCCACGTGCGCATGCACCGGCAGCAGTTCCAGCGCGGTCACCCCGAGGTGACGCAGATGGTCGGTGATCGCGTCGGCGCGCAGCGCCGAGAACGTACCGCGCGAAGCCTCCGGAACCTCGGGATGCTGCATCGAAAGCCCCCGCAGGTGCGCTTCGTAGATCACGGTGCGGTCCCACGGTACCGATGGACGACGGTCGTCGCCCCAGGTGAACGCCGGGTCGACCACCACGCAGCGCGGCACGTACGCGGCGCTGTCACGCCGGTCGAAACTCAGGTCCTTGTCCTTGTGCCCGATGGTGTAGCCGAACAGGTGCGGCGCCCATTTGATCTGCCCGACCAGCTGCTTGGCGTAAGGGTCCATTACCAGCTTGTTGGGATTGAAGCGGTGGCCGGCATCGGGCGCGTACGGCCCATGCACACGATACCCGTAGCGCTGTCCCGGACGCGCATCGGGCAGGTAGCCGTGCCAGATTTCGTCGGTATATTCGGGCAGGCGGATCCGCTCCACCTCGCGGCCTTTTTCGTTGAACAGGCACAGCTCCACTTGGGTGGCATGGCGGGAGTACAGGGCAAAGTTCACCCCCAGCCCGTCCCAGGTCGCGCCCAGCGGATAGGGCCTTCCGGCCTTCACCCGAGAATGGCTGGTGCTGGTGGCGCGGCTCATCGGCTGGCCTCCTGGTCATGCAGGGACGCTTCGATCTCAGCGGCGACCAGCCGCTCGGCCATCTGCCAGTGACGCGCCGAGTGCCCATCCGGGCGCCCCTCGGCCTCCCAGATCTGCCGGGCCAGTTCCCGGGTGCGTTCGGCCTTCTGTTGTTCGTCCATCATCGTCGTCTCAGCAGGTGGAGTAGATCGCAACCGGGCTGCCGTTGAACAGCTGCCGCAGTCGCATGGGAGAACCGTCGCTCACGAGGGAGGCGCCGGTCAGAACGTTGCGGTACGTCCCCTGGGGAATCACCAGGAGCGCACCGGCTGCGTGTGAGTCGCCCAGGGCTGCACCCTGTCGCGCAGGTTGCAGCACGGTATGCCGCGCCACCGCGACCAGCAGCGAGTCGTGCGCATGCCGACGCAGGAAGGCAAGCATCGGCACCTCGCGGTCGGCGTGCAGCGGCTGGTAGTCTCCGCCGGCGAACAGCGCGGGTCGGGCCTGCCGCAGCGCAAGCAGGCGCTGCACAAGGCGTGCCTTGACCGCGCCGTCCTGCCAGTCTGAAAGCAGCTGTGGCCACGAGCGGCGATCTTCCAGCCAGGCACGGCGCTGCGCATGATCCACCGGCGCTCGATTGTCCGGATCCACCAGCGACAGGTCCCAGCCTTCAGTGCCCTGGTACAGATCGGGAACACCGGGTTGGGTCAGCCGAAGGGCGACCTGTGCAAGTGAATTGCGCGCGCCAGCGGCACCCACGTGGGCGACCGCCTGCTCCAGCACGTTGCGCAGCGACCCCGTAGCCGGATGCAGCAGGAGCGTTTCAATGAAGGTCTGCACCCTCTGCTCCATCACCGCATCGGGGTCGGTCCACGAGGAGAACAGGTCGGATTCGCGCAGTGCCTTGCACTGCCACGCCACGATGCGCGCGGCGAAGCGTGCGGGATCCTCGATGCCCTGCGTCGGCCAGGCGCCCAGCAGGGTCTGCCAGAGCATCTGGCAAACTGCCGGCGGCGGCAGGGCCAGACCCAGGCGGGCCGCGCGGCGGTCCAGCGAGCGGGTCTGCCGCGCCCACCACTGCGGACGTTCGGACAACACCGCCAGGCGGGCGCGGCTGTCTTCGCCCCGCTTGTGATCGTGGGTGGCGGTCGCCAGCATCGCCTGCGGGTGGCGGCTGGCGCGCATCTGCGTCCGCGTGTGCAGGGCACGGCTGGACAGCGCGAAATGATCGGGGTGGCTGCCCACTTCATTGCGCGACAGCAACACGCCATGACGGTAGAAGGCCCGGTCTTCGACCGCTTTGGCATTGAGCGGGGCGCTGAGCTGCTGGAATCGCCGGCGCAGCGTTGCGCGCGCCTGCAGATCGGCTTCCGCGGTGGCGTCCTGCCAGAATCGTGCGGCGATCCAGCGTGCGGCCAGTGCCGTGTCCTCGGGCTCTTCGCCTGCCACCCCGTCCAGCACGTTGTCCCAGCGCTGGCGATCGGCGTCATGGGCCGTCGTCGCCGTCGCATAGGTGCGGTACACCGGGAACCGGACCAGCAGTGCGGTCAGCCCCCGCGACAGGACCGCGCGGCCCAGCCGTGCGCCCGGCTGCACCGCACTGCGCTCGTGTTTCACCACCAGCCGCAGCAGCGCATCGAACTCGCTCCGGAGGCCGCGCTCCAGGACTTCACGGCGCGCCAGCCGCTCCTCGCTGCTGAAACGTGCGGTCCGGGCCGTGGACTGGCGCCACTGCCGCGCCAGTGGCGCTTCACCCGAGGACTGGTGCAGCCACGCCCCGACCTGGTCCATGAAGTCGTAGCCGGTGGTGCCGTCACAGTCCCATCCGGATGGGAGGTCCTCGTCCGGCGCCAGGATCTTTTCCACCCACAGCAGGGGCCGCTCCGCGCGTTGGCCCCACGCGTGATCCATGGCGGCCCGCAGTCGTTGCAGGTAGGCCTGCGGGTCGGCCAGACCATCGACGTGGTCCACGCGCAGCCCGTCAACCAGGCCCTCGGCCAGCAACGCCAACGGCAACCGGTGTACGGTATCGAACACGTCGTCGTGCTGCACCTGCAGTCCGACCAGCGAGGAGATGGTGAAAAAACGCCGGTAGTTGAGGCGGTCATCGCCCAGCCGCCACCACAGCGGCCGGTACGCCTGCGCGCCCACCACCGCGCGCAGGTCAGGCGCGGGCGTGTCGGGCACGCTGCCCGGCGCCAGCGGCAGCCGCGTGTCGTGGTGGCGCAGCACCGGTTCGCTGCCGCTGCTGTCGATGCGCAACGCGCCTTCGTCCAACGCAGCGTCCAGCGGCCGGTCCAGCACGGGCACCTGCAGGCGGCCCTGCGACAGGGGCGCGCGCCAGTCGATGTCGAACCAGTGTGCGTACGCGCTTTGACGCCCGTGCCGAAGCACGTCCCACCACCAGCGGTTGTCGGCGTGCGCGGCCATGTGATTGGGCACGATGTCGAGGACCAGCCCCATGCCGAGCGCACGCGCCTGCGCCGCCAGGGCGCGCAGGGCGTCCTCGCCCCCCAGGGCGGGGTTGATCGCACTGGGATCAACCACGTCGTACCCGTGCGTTGAGCCTGGCACGGCGTGCCAGACCGGAGACAGATACAGGTGGCTGATGCCAAGCGCGGCGTAATAATCGAGCTCGCGCGCGGCGTCGTAGAGGGTAAAGCCGGCATGCAGCTGCAGCCGGACGGTCGCACGCACGATGCTCATGCCTCGGCCCTGCGGCGTGCGGCTGCGAAACGGGCCATCGAATCCTCCAGTGTCTGTCCAGCGCCCGATACGGGCAGGCGTTGCCGCCAATTGGGATGGGTGGCCACGGTGCCCGGCAGGTTCACCTGTTCGGCCATGCCGAGCGCGTCTTCCACCGGCAGCAGCGCCAGCGCGGCCGGGCTGGACGCTACATACTCCAGCGCAGCCAGGCGCACGTCTGTTTCATTCCCGGCCGGTTGGCCCAGCGCGAGATCGAGGCGCTGCACATCGGCCGCGCGTTCGGCGGCCTGCGCCTGCAGGGCAATGTCATCCATCTCACCCAGACGGTGCCGCCAGCCCAGGTCGAGGCCACGCCGCCATCCGACCAGGGTAGGAAGATCATGGGTGCCGGTCATCGCCACCGCGTCCGCGCGCCAGGCCCGGGGCGACAGGAAGCCGCCTGCCTCGTCGCGGGCGAACGCAAGCACATCCATGCCCAGCACACCGCGCGCGGCCAGTGTCTGGCGGATGCCGGGCGGAACCACGCCAAGGTCTTCGCCGATGACGATGCAGCGCTGCCGCCAGGACTCAATTGCCGCGATGTTGAGCAGGTCCTGCAGCGGGTAGCGCAGGTAGGCGCCCTGCCCTGCGCCGGCCCCTTCCGGCACCACCCACAGCCGTTGCCAGCCCAGGATGTGATCGATGCGAAGTCCGCCGCGGTCGCGCATCACCGCGCGCAGCAGCGCGATGAAAGGCGCAAAGCCCAGTTCGTGCAGTCCCTGCGGAGAATAGCTGGTCACTCCCCATACCTGGCCGCCGGCGCAGAATGCGTCGGGGGGCGCTCCCAGCACCAGGCCCTGCAGGCGGGCGCTGCCCGCAGCATCAGCTTCGGCACCACGGGGATCGAAACCCACCGCCAGATCGGCGATCAGGCCGATACCCATGCCGGCGCCTCGCGCCAGATGCTGCGCCCGTCGCCAGCCACGGCTTGCCACCCATTGCCCGAACCGGTACAGCGGTGCAGACACGCCTGCGTGCGGGTGCGAGAACGCGACGTGCCGCTCCAGCGCCTGCCCTCCCTCTTCAACGAAGCGCTGCAGGTCCTCGGCTGCTGCTGGATCTGCAGAAACGGCGGCGTGCACCGCGGCCAGCCACGCCCACTTTGCCCCGGCGGCAGCGGGCCAGTCGATCAGCGTCGCGTCCTCCTGCGCGGCGAGCTTCTCGCGCAGCGCAGGATGCTGGTCCAGTACCTGTAGTGCGATGTCGCCAAAGGCGTCCACAGGCGCGGCATGGATCGCCTCCAGATAGCGTCGGTCGCCCGGCGAGTAGGGACTGTAGGCGGCGTCGATGCCGTTGGCGGCGTGCACCGGCCCCAAGGCCAGCGCGTCCGCACCGGCGATCGCAGCGCGTTGCGCCCACGCAGCACACGCGGCGGTATCGCCCACCCCACCATCATGCGGGCCGCGCGCCGCGTACGGCTGCAGCACCAGTCCCCAAGGGTGCGATCGCCCCTTCACCGCGTCCGGCACTCCGAAGCAACGTGCGGGAGCGACAGCAACGCGCTGGCTGCGCGCGCCGCAGGACAGGGTCCAATAGCCGGGGCGCGCGGGTGCCTGCGCGTTGCCGTGCGCGTCTGCACGTCCTTCCTCTCGACCGCCGTCCTCATGCTCCCACAGGCAAGGCGCGTCGGCGGGACCCGCCTGCACCCGCTCACCCACAAGGGTGGTGCAGAGTACGGGGCGCTGCCGTGCCAAGCGCAGTGACAGCAGGGCGTCGCGTCGGTGTGCGGGATTCGCGCTCGGTACCCCGAGCGCCTCCAGCAGCGGCACCAGCGCGTCCTCGTGCACCCGCTGCGGCCGTCCGTCGACGTCGGTCCAGTCGACACTCAGACCGACCGCGTCGGCCAGCGCGCTTAGTGACGCGGCGCCGTTCATGCGCCATCGACCAGAACGGCATACAGCCCGTTCGGCTCCAAGCGCCCGTCATCGCGCGCCGCACCCAGCCTGAATACTTCACGACCGGACGGAAGGCTCACGGCCTCGGCCGCATCGCTGGCGTTGAATGCGATCCACCACTGCGCACCGGGCAGTTGCCAGCCGGCACGCAGCACCCCCGGCGCCAGCACCTCGGCACCGAGCGGACGCACGTCGACCGCGGTTCCGAGACAGGCCGCACGTACCGCCAGCAGGGCGCTGAACCAGCCCAGCCAACACGCTGCCTCCGCATCGCCCGGGTCGGGCCAGGGGCAGCGCGACGCCTCGAACGTACCGGGCGCATTCGGGTCGGGAATGCGGGCGCGCAGGGCGTCGTCGCGGAAACTGCTGAAATGGGCAAACTCGGCGCGTCGCCCGTCGCGTACCTGCACGTCCAACGGCGGACGGTGGTCGGTGAAAAACAGGAACGGCGTCGTGGCCCCCCAGGGTTCGCCCATGAAGAACAGCGGAATCGCCGGGGTCAACGCGGTCAGCGCCAGCGCCAGCGCGGTCCGGCGCGGGCCGATCAGCTGCAGCAGGCGCTCGCCCTGCGCGCGGTTGCCGATCTGGTCATGGTTCTGGGCGAACACCACGAACTGGCGCGGCGCAATGGCGGCACTCGGTTCACCGCGCGTCCGACCGGATGCATTGACCTCGCCCTGCCAGGCGAAACCTTCGGCCAGCACCCGACGCAGGCGGCCGTTCGGATCATCGGCGAAATCGCGGTAATAGCCTTCATGCTCGCCGGTCAGCAGCGCGTGCAGCGCATTGTGGAAGTCGTCGTTCCACTGCGCAGTGAAGCCGGCGGCGAGCAGCGATGCCTGGTTGTGCTCATTCTCCAGCACCAGCGCGATCTCGCGGCCGGGCAGTGCCGCGTGGATGCGCGCGCGCAGGGTCTCCAGGAACGCCGTGGGCTGGATGGCATGCACTGCGTCCAGGCGCAGTCCATCAATGCGGTAGTCGCGCAGCCACATCAGCGCGTTGTCGATGAAATAGCGCTGCACCTCGGGCCGGCGGAAGTCGATGGCCGCCCCCCACGGGGTATGTACATCTTCCTGGAAAAAGCCTGGGGCGAGCGCCGGCAGCGGATTACCATCCGGCCCGAAATGGTTGTAGACCACATCCAGCAGCACCATCAGGCCCAGCCCGTGGGCGGCGTCGACCAGCGCCCTCAGCTGATCCGGGGTGCCGTAGGCTGCAGCCGGCGCGTACTGCAGCACGCCGTCGTAGCCCCAGTTGCGGTTGCCCGGGAAAGTGGCCAGCGGCATCAGTTCGATAGCGGTGAACCCCAGCGCCGCCAGCTGCGGCAGCTGTGCGCGCACGGCATCGTAGGAGCCTCCCGCTGCGCCCACGTGCACTTCGTAGATCACCGCCTCATGCCAGGGGCGCCCGCGCCAGGACCGGTGCTGCCAGGCAAAGGCGTCATCGAGGGCGAGTGCACTGGGGCCGAACAGGCCCTCCGGCTGCTCGCGCGAGGCCGGGTCGGGCACCACGCGTTCGCCGTCCATGCGGTAGCGATAGCGCATGCCTGCCGCCGCCGGGGTGCGCAGCGTGAACCAGCCACTGTCGTCGCGCTGCATCGTCAGCTCGGCGCCTTCCAACAGCAGATCCATGCGCCGCGCGGCGGGCGCCCAGAGCGAGAAGTGCCAATGACCGTCCGTGCCCGGCCAGGCACCCCAGCGCCCTGCCTCGACGCTCATTCCTCTGCCTGCAGGTAAAGCACCGACAGGGGTGGCAGGGTCAGCGGCAGCGACTGGGCGTGGCCATGCATCGGCCGGGCAAGCGTGGACACACGACCGGCATTGCCGATGTTGCTGCCGCCGTAGAACGCACTGTCGGTGTTGAGCAGCTCGGACCACTGCCCCGCCGACGGCACCCCCAGCAGATAGCCGTGACGGGTCACCGGGGTGAAGTTGCACACCACCAGCGTGGAGCGTCCCTCGCCTGCCGGGGCATGACGAACGAAGGCGAGCACGCTGTTGCGGTGGTCGTCACTGACACTCCACTCGAACCCTGCTTCCTCGTCGTTGCCAAGGCGCAGGCTGGGTTCCTGCTGCAACAGGCGGTTGAGATCGCCGATCAGCCGGGCCATGCCGGCGTGTGCTGGCTGCGCGGCGCTGTCCCAGTCCAGGCTGGCGTCGTGGTTCCATTCGGCCGGCTGGGCGAACTCGCCGCCCATGAACAGCAGTTTGCTGCCCGGGTGCGCCCACATGAAGCCGTAGCACGCGCGCAGGTTGGCCAGCTGCTGGTCGCGGTCACCGGGCATTTTGGCCAGCAGCGAACCCTTGCCGTGCACCACTTCATCGTGCGACAGCGGCAGGATGAAGCGCTCACTGAAGGCATAGATCGCACTGAAGGTCATCTCGCCGTGGTGGTGGCAGCGGTGGATGGGGTCGCGGTGCAGGTAGGCCAGGGTGTCGTGCATCCAGCCCATGTTCCATTTATGGGTGAACCCCAGTCCGTGCGCAGCGGTAGGAGCGGTCACGCCTGGCCAGGCCGTCGATTCCTCGGCCATGACCAGCACATCCGGGAAGCGGGCGCGAATGGCATCGTTGAACCGGCGCAGGAACGCCACCGCCTCGAGGTTCTCGCGCCCGCCGTTGGCGTTCGGCAGCCACTCCCCTTCAGCGCGGCTGTAGTCGCGGTAGAGCATGGACGCAACCGCGTCCACGCGCAGGCCGTCGATATGGAAGCGATCAATCCACTCCAATGCGCTGCCGATCAGGAAGGCGGCCACTTCGGCGCGACCGTAGTTGTAGATCAGCGTGTTCCAGTCCGGGTGAAGCCCCAGGCGCGGGTCCTCGTGCTCGTACAGCGCGGTGCCATCGAACCGCTGCATGCCATGGGCATCGGTGGGGAAATGGGCGCCCACCCAATCCACGATGACCCCAAGACCCGCCTGGTGGCAGCGGTCCACGAAGGCGGCGAAGTCATCCGGGCTGCCATGGCGTGCGGTGGGTGCAAACAGACCCAGTGGCTGATAGCCCCACGAGCCGCCGAACGGGTGCTCGCTGACCGGCAACAGCTCCACGTGGGTGAACCCCAACGCCTTCACGTAAGGAATCAACTGTGCGGCAAGCGCATTCCAGTCGAGAGGGGTGCCATCTGCGTCGCGCCGCCAGGAGCCGGCGTGCACCTCATAAACCGAGATCGCCTGACCCGGCTGGATGGACCGGTTTTCCATCCAGCCACTGTCATTCCATTCGTGGCGGGACGCTGCGCGCACACGCGAGGCGGTATCCGGTGGCAACTCGCAGGCGCGCGCCATCGGATCGGCCTTCAACATCACCGCACTTCCGTCTGCGGCGGTCAGCGCGAATTTGTAACGGGCACCCTCCTCCACCCGCGGCAGGAACAGCTCCCAGACGCCCGCGTCATGACGCAGCCGCATCGGGTGGCGGCGGGTGTCCCAGCCGTTGAAATCGCCGACCACGGCCACGCGGCTGGCGTTCGGCGCCCAGACCGCGAAGCGGACCCCGCGCACGCCGTCGCAGCTGGTCGCCACCGCACCGAGCCAACCTCGCGCGGCATCGGGGTCGCCGGCACGCAATGCATGCAGGTCCGATTCGGCCAGTTGGATGCCGAAGGCATAGGCGTCTTCGATCTCCTGCACATGATCAGGCCACTGGATGCGCAGCAGCCCCGTACCCCGTTCTGTGACGTGGGCCTGGAACAGACCCGCGGGGTCTACCCGCGCCAGCGCCAGCCAACTGCCAGACGACAGCTGTGCGCTGGCGCCGCGTGCCCCCGGCAGCCAGACCGTCACTTGCCAGCCTGCCGCCTGCTGGTGCGGACCCAGCAGCGCGAACGCATCGCAGGGTCGACCGGCCACCAGATCGGCGTACGCCACGGGCAATGGCTCGGCGGCTTCCTCCCGCTGCTCATCAACCACAAGGTCTTCGCACCGCACACGCACATCCTCACTCATGCCTGACGCTCCAGCACGCGGTCGTACAACCGCAGGTAATGGGAGCCGGCCAGGTCCCAGCTGCCCGGCCGCAGCATCGCAGCGCGGCGCATCGCCGAGAGCAGGCCCGGCATGCGATAGGTACGGAAGGCGCGCTGCACGCAGCGACGCAGGGCATCGGCATCGGCGGAGTCGAACAGCAGCCCGGTCACGCCGTCCTCGATCGTATCGATCAGGCCGCCGGTCGCATGGGCGATGGGCAGGCAGCCGAATCGCTGCGCGTACATCTGGCTCAGTCCGCACGGCTCGAAGCGGGACGGCATCAACAGGAAGTCTGCACCGGCAAACATCTTGCGGGCCAGCCCTTCATCGAACCCCGGATAAACCCCCACCGAGGAAGGAAAGCGTCGCGACAGCGCGGCCACGTCGGCTTCGATGCGCGGCTCACCGCCGCCGATGATGGCCAGCTGCCCACCGGCCGCGGCAATCTGATGGGCGACCGCGCAGCTCAGGTCCAGCCCCTTCTGGTGAACCAGCCGCGACACCACTGCAAACAGCGGGCCGTCGCTGTTGGGCAGGCCAAGCGCACGCTGCACGCGACGTTTGTTGGCCACCCGGCCCTCCCAGCGGTGCAGGTCGAAGTGCTCGGTAAGATGGCGATCAGTGCGCGGATCCCAGCTGCTGTCGATGCCGTTGACGATGCCGCTCAGGCGGCCGCTGGCGGCGTGCCGCGACAACAACGCGTCAAGCCCGCAGCCCTGCTCCGGGCCGGTGATCTGACGGGCATAGCTGACGCTGACCGTGTTCACCTGGTCGGCGTGGACGATCCCGGCCTGCAGGAAGGAAAGCCGCCCGTGGAAGGTGATGCTGTCCATCTGGTCGGCCGAAACGCCCAGTGCCGCCGCCTGGTCCAGCGGGAACAGCCCCTGGTAGGCAAGGTTGTGGATGGTCAGCAGCGCCGGCACAGCCGAGCCGTACCAGCGCAGGTAGGCGGCTGCCAGCGCGCACGGCCAGTCGTTGAGATGCAGCAGTTCCGGCTGCCACTCCAGCCCCGCATTGCCGCAGGCGATCACCGCAGCGGCGCGCGACAGCGCGGCAAAACGCACCGCGTTGTCGCTCCAGTCCTGGCCGCTGCCATCGACGTAGGGGCTTCCGCCACGCTGGTACAGCGCCGGACACACCAGTACCAGCACCGGCAGCCCATCCGGCAGCGTGGCTTCGCCGATGTCGCAGGCCGGAATGCCCGCGCGCGCCGGGACGCGGCCGACCAGACGCAGGTCGGGCGAACCGGCAATCACCTCGTCATAGCCCGGGATGAGCACGCGCACGTCGGAGCGCCCGCGCAGAGCGCGCGGTAGCGATGCGGCCACGTCGCCCAGCCCGCCGGCCTTGATGTAGTCGGCCATTTCCGATGTCACGAACAGTACGCGTCGCGCACGCGCGGTCCTGGCGGTGGGCGCAGGGGTGCTTTCCACCGCGCGCAGGCGGGGCGCGCGGCGCACGCGGTTGCCGCGACCAGCGCCCTCTGCAGCGGGAACAGGCAAAGGAACAGGAACAGCAGAGACGCGCGGAGGCGACATGGGGGTTATCTCGAAGGTGGAACCGCTGTGGGGGTGCCCATGGCGTTGCGCCAGGAGCGGGGGGTTTCTGCGGCGCCGGAGCCGTCGCGCGTCAACCTTGGTTGGAATCTACCTGTGATGCGAATAAACAACTCGTGAACCCGGCGCGACAACTTCGTGACCACCGACCGCACGAGCGCCAGAATGCGCCTCGATCTGCCCCTGCGGATCGACCATCTGCTTTCCATAACGCATATGGACATGCGCCTCTGGCATGAACCTCAGTGCATGGCGCAGTAAAAACGCCGAGTCTTAAGCGTTCACACTTTTCACCGGTGACGCTGCAAGAACCTCGATCCAGGTGGGGGCATGGTCACTCGCCTTCGCCAGCCCTCTTACCCAGCGATCAACGCCAGCATCCTTCAGCCCATCCGCAAGCACGGGATTGAGCAGCAGGTGGTCGATCCGCAGGCCCCGGTCACGTTCGTAGTGCTGGCGGAAGTAATCCCAGAACGTGAATATCGGCGCGTCGCCGTGCATCTGGCGAAGGCTGTCGGTCCATCCCTGTGCCAGCAGATCGGCGTACGCCTCTCGCGCCTCCGGCTGCAACAGCGCATCCCGTCGCCACGACTTGGGATCGTAGATATCGGCGTCAGTCGGCACCACATTGAAATCCCCGATCAGCGCGACCGGATGCGGAAGCCCGACCAGCCCCAGTGCATGGCTGTGCAGCCGCTGCATCCACTTCAGCTTGTAATCGAACTTCGGCCCGGGCTGCGGATTGCCGTTGGGCAGGTACAGCCCTCCCACCAGCACGCCGTGCGCCGCCGCCTCGAGATAGCGGCTCTGGTCGTCGTTGCGGTCGCCTGGAAGCCCACGCCGGCTTTCGATCGGGTCCTGCCCACGGGCGAGCAGCGCCACGCCGTTCCACGCTCGTTGCCCCTGCCACAGGCAACCATAGCCTGCGTCACGTATCTCGGTTTCAGGAAACGCATCCTGGCTCGCTTTGAGCTCCTGCAGCGCCACGATGTCCGGCTTCTCTTTTTCCAGCCACGCCAACAGATGCGGAAGCCGCGTCTTGATGCCATTGACGTTGAAGGTGGCAATCCGGAGGCGCCTGCGACGGGCCATACCGTGCTCCTGCGAAAGGAGTCAGCAGTATCCCCGTCACTGCGCTGCGTGCGCGTCAAGATCCGGCTCACGTGGGCATCGCACGGTGGAGTGTGGGTCTGCGCCTGCGGCGTTGGGCCGCAGGCGCAAAGCAGCCACACAGGGCGTGGCCCTACGGCGCCGGGGCCTCCGGCGCCGACGGGGTTGCCGGAGGCGTCGACGGCGTTGCCGAAGGCGGTGCTGCTGGCGTGGCGGGTGCAGCGGTCGGGGTGATCCGCCAGATGGTGTTGGCCAGATCATCAGCCACGAGCACTGCGCCGCGCGGATCGACGCTGACGCCGACCGGGCGGCCGCGGGTCTTGCCGTCATCACCGCGGAATCCGGTGGCGAAATCGATCGCGTCGCCGGCCGGCTTGCCGTCACGGAACGGCACGAACACTACCTTGTAGCCCACCGGCGGGTTTCGGTTCCAGCTGCCGTGCTGGCCCACGAACACGCCGTCGGTGAACTTGCCGCCCACTGCAGGGTTGGCGAACGCCACCCCCAACGCGGCCACGTGCGAGCCCAGCGCGAAGTCCGGGGTCAGCGCAGACGCCACCTTCTCCGGGTTCTGCGGCATCACCCGGCGGTCCACATGCTTGCCCCAGTAGCTGTAAGGCCAGCCATAGAAGCCACCGTCACGCACCGAGGTGAGGTAATCCGGCACCAGGTTCGGCCCGATCTCGTCGCGCTCGTTGACCACCGCCCACAGCGTGCCCGTACCGGGCTGCACCGCCAATGCGGTGGGGTTGCGGATGCCGCTGGCATAGGTGCGGTGCGCGCCGGTCTGCGCATCGATCTCCCAGACCTGGGCACGGTCGATTTCCGCCGCCATGCCGCGTTCGGTGATGTTGCTGTTGGAGCCGATGCCCACGTACAGATGGCTGCCATCGGCGCTGGCCGCCAGCGACTTGGTCCAATGGTGGTTGATGGCCGATGGCAGGTCGGTCACCTTGGTCGGTGCACCGCTGGCCTTGGTCTGGCCTTCGGTGTAATCGAAGCGCACCAGCGCATCCTGGTTGGCCACGTACAGCGCGTTGCCCACCAGTGCCAGCCCGTAGGGGGCATTGAGCTTGTCGGCAAACACCGTCTTCAGCTCATAGACGCCGTCGCCATCGGCATCGCGCAGCAGGGTCAGGCGGTTGCCGCTCTTGACCTGCGTATTGCCCTTGGCCTTGATCTTGCCGGCAATCACGTCTTTCGGCTTGAGGTTGGGCGCACTACCGCCCCGGCCTTCGGCCACCAGGATGTCGCCGTTCGGCAGCACCAGGGTCTGGCGCGGAATGGCCAGGTCGGTGGCGATCGCCGAGACCTTGAAACCGGTCGGCACGGTGGGCACGGTATCGCCCCAGGCGGTCGGCTTGGCGATGGTCATGTCGGGCATGACGCCGCGATGTGGGTTGGGCAGTTCCGGGTTGGCGCCGATCTGCTGCAGCTCCGGCGCCTTGCCGCTGCAAGCCGCCAGGGCCACGGCGAGCACGGAGAGTGCAAGTACCTTCGAAGAAACGCGGTTCACAGGGCACCTCCCACGCGCACACGGACGCTGGAGAAACCAAGCCAGGTGGCGATCAACGCCAGCACCGTGACGATCACCGACCACAGCAGCGCGGCCGGCATGATGGCCCAGGCGTCGCGTGCGTGGTGCAGCGAGTTGATGAAGCCCACGATCCAGGTGACCGCCAGCACGATGACGTAGAAGCCGTTGCGGCTGCCGCGCACCAGGCCTACCAGACCGCACAGCAGGGCCAGCGTGGTCATCACCATCGCCCCGACCAGCAGCCAGGAGGCGAAGTTGCTCCACTGGATCTCATAGGTGTTCCAGTACGCGTAATCGGCCAGCAGCGCGCCGAGGAACAGCGGCAGCACGCCGCCGAGTACGGCGGCATGGAACGGATGGATGACCCAGTGGCGGGTCACGACGGCGGTTGTGGACACGGCGGTCTCCTGAGGGGAATGCAGCCGGTATCCTGCCACCGCGTGCGTGACGGGGGGTTGATGCGCTCAGCGCCAGTCGGCGGGCAGCTTGCGCGTGCGGGTGCGGTACTTCATCGTTCCGTTGCGCAGGGTGCCCTCCGTCGTCTGCAGGTGTTCGCCATCGGGCGACAGCGATTCCTCCCAGCTGGCCACCTGCTGCAGCTTCCCGTCCACATAGCGGTAGGTTTCGGTGGCGTGCGCGCAACAGCCCCCGCGCGAGGCAGACGTGAGGGTGCGCGTGGCGGGGTCGATGTCCAGCTGCGGCAGGCTCGACAGCGTTGGCTCGAACATGAAGGCCTGGGCCGCTGGATCGAAGAGGAACAGGTTCCGCGTGGCATTCGGGCCTGCCCCGCCAGAGTACCCAGGCACGCTGAGGTCGGGCCAGCCGTCGAAGTTGGCGTCCAGAAGCTGCACCACGTCCGGGCCAGCGCTCAGCGGCTCGGCATCGATGTCGCGCAGGATCTGCCGACGCTGGCCGGTGGTGGCGTCCAGGATGTCGATGGCCTGCAACAGCGCCTGATCGTCGTCGGCGGGCGCGACGACCAGCACGAAACGCAGGTGGGCGGTGGTTGCCTGCTGGGGAATACGCAACTCCCCGCCGGCAAGATCATCCCGGCGGATCCAGCCGGGCGTCGTCGCACCGCCCGCCGCCACTTCTTCGATGCCGATCCATTCGGCGCCCCTGCTGAGCACACCGGCATAGCGCCCCGCGGCAAGCGTGCCCGATGCCGTGCCGTCCTCGGCGCTTCGATAAACCGGGGTGTCCACGGTCGCCGCGAACACGTCGATGTAGGGTCGTGGCGCCTGCAGGGAGAACCCGTCGCGATAGTGGGTTACCTGGTAGTGCTGCAGAACGCTGCCGTAAGCGGCGGGCTCACATACGCCGCCCACCGCGCAGGCACCGATTTCATCCGGGGAGGGCTTGCGGGTGGCGGCAACCTGCTCGGTACGGATCAGCGTTTTCTGGTCGGCCCAGCGCAGCGTGAAACCACGTTCGGTCCAGGCCAGCGCCGCTTCGGTGTCCGCGCTGCCAATGTGGGTGCGGCAGAACGGCTGTGCGTCGGAACGTTCGTTCCAATCGGGAAAGGCATAGGCCGTGCACAGCCGGCTGGTGCTGTTGATGTCGTAGCGGTACGCCGCATCGGTGACGAACACCAGCTTGTTCAAGGCCTTGCCCGGATCGCGCGACACGAAGGCGTAGCGTACCTTCGCCGCGTCTGGAACGGCGCTGGCAAGCGCTTCGTGATGGATTTCGCCTGCGGCCGGCGCTGCCGCCGTTTCTGCCTCGGGCGCCTCGGGCGAGAGCTGGTAAATCCCGGGCTCGAGCAGCGGTCCCGCTTCGGCGCGGGCAATCATGAGGGCAAGCAACAACGCGGCGTAACGGATTCTCATGCCGCCATCATGCGTGATGTCCCTAATGCGACGATAGTGGCCCCTATCGCGCGAGACGGCAGCGTGCATCTGGCATACCCTCTTCCTTCGCTTGTCCCCCACCAGGCCCAGGCTGGAGCACGCGCCGGACCCATTGCAGGGTGGCCGGCCCGGGCCCTGCTGTCCTTCAACGGTCCCATGAGCACAGAAACCCCACCATCCGCTTCGCCTGCCGCCGTTTCACCGGTCTCGCCTGCCCCCGCCGACCCTGCCCATCAGGGCTTCGCGATCCGCATCGTCGGTGCCGCCGCGTTCGCGCACCTGCTCAACGACATGATCCAGGCGGTGTTGCCGGCCGTGTACCCGATGTTCAAGAGCCAGTTCGCGCTGACCTTCGCCCAGATCGGCACCATCGCGCTGGTCTATCAGTTCACCGCCTCGCTGCTGCAGCCGTGGGTGGGCATGTACACCGACAAGCGCCCGCTGCCCTACCTGCTGCCCTCCGGCATGATCGCCACCTTCGTCGGCATCGGCTTGATGGCTATGGCCAGCAGTTACGAAATGCTGCTGCTGGCCGCCGCCGTGGTCGGCGTGGGCTCGGCCACGTTCCACCCGGAAGCCTCGCGCGTAGCCCGCATGGCCTCGGGCGGGCGATTCGGCACCGCGCAGTCCACCTTCCAGGTCGGCGGCAATACCGGCTCGGCCATCGGCCCGCTGCTGGCCGCCGCCGTGGTGATTCCGCATGGCCAGCGCGCCATCGGCTGGTTCCTGCTGATCGCAGCGGTGGCCATCTTCGTGCTGTTCCGGCTGACCGGTTGGACCGTGCGCCACGGTAAGGCCAAGATGAACAGCCTCGCGCGCTCGCATGGCATCGGCCTGGGCCGCGGCAAGGTGGTGCAGGCCATCGCGGTGATCGCGGTGCTGATGTTCGCCAAGTTCGTGTACATCGCCTCCATCACCAACTACTTCACCTTCTACCTGATCGAACGCTTCCACCTGAGCGTGCAGCAGAGCCAGATGTACCTGTTCGTGTTCCTGGCATCGATCGCGCTGGGCACCTTCATTGGCGGCCCGGTGGGTGACCGGATCGGGCGCAAGGCAGTGATCTGGATTTCCTTCCTGGGCGTGGCCCCGTTCGCGCTCGCCCTGCCCTACGCCAACCTTATGGGTACGGCGGTGTTGGCCGTTGCGGTCGGCCTTGTGATGTCGTCTGCGTTTGCGGCGCTGGTGGTGTATGCACAGGAAGCGGTACCGGGACGCGTCGGCATGGTGTCGGGCCTGATGTTCGGGCTGATGTTCGGTATCGGGGGGATCGGCGCGGCCGGGCTGGGCAAGCTGGCTGACATTCACGGCATCGTGTGGGTCTACCACCTCACCTCGTTCCTGCCGTTGTTGGGGTTGGCTACTGCGTTCCTGCCGAAGACATCGATGCGATAGCCGGCTGTGGGGTAGCCAAGCCAACAGTCGGTGCGACCGTCGCGCACCAGACTGCCGCGTTACTGGAAGAACTGGCTGGGCAGCTGGCCGAAGCGCTTCTTGAACATGGCGGTGAACGCGCTGGGGCTGGCGTATCCCTGCGAGAGCGCTACGTCGATCACCTTGTCGCCGTGGGCCAGGCGTTCGAGCGCACGGACCAGGCGGATCTGCTGGCGCCATTGGCCGAATGTCATGCCCAGTTCGCGGGCGCACAGGCGCTGGATGGTCTTGGCGTCCACGCCCAGCCGCAGCGCCCAGTCCTGCAGGGTTGAGGCATCATCAGGCGACGTTTCCCAGTGCTGCGCGATCTGCTGCAGGCGCGGGTCGACCGGTTCGGGAACATGCAGCGGCAGCACCGGCAGCGCCTGCAGTTCATCCAGGATCAGCTGCATGAGATGGCCGTCGCGCGAGTGCGGACCGTAGGGGTGCGCCACGATGGCGGCCGCACTGATCAGTTCGGCCAGCAAGGGGGTGATCGACACGGTCGCTGCGCTGGGCGGCGCGTCGGCGATCGCCTGCGGCAGGATGTACAGGCTGCGCATGCGCACCGCGCCGATGCAGCTCACCTTGTGGCCGATCCCGGCCGGCATCCAGATCGCGCGCGTGCTGGGCACCACCCAGCGGCCGGCGCCAGCCTGCACCACCAGTACGCCGGAGGCGGCATAGACGAGCTGGTGTCGGTCCGGATGGTGGTGCAGCGGAATCACCGTACCAGCGGCGTAGTCGCGCGCCCGGCAGATGACCGCGGACTCGGGACCCAGCGGCAGGCGCTGCCCAGCAGCGTCGACAGGGCGGATGTCTTTTTTCCGATGAGGCATGGGCAGATACCGCGAAACAACCACCCGGAGACTTTAGCGCCGCCCGTGCCGCCGCTCAACCACATGCTCACGGCGCGCGCCCTACCCTGCACCCATGCGTCGTTTCGCCCAAGCCATCGCCGAGCCGGAATCGGTCCCTGACGGACTGCCGCGCGCGCTCGCCACTGCCGTGGCCGCAGCGCCGGACCGCTACAACATCGGCAAGGGCTCCACCGCATCGGTATTGGCGCGCAATGCCGATGGCGAGCTGATCGTGACCGACATGGTCTGGGGCCTGGTGCCGCGCTGGTCGAAGACGCCGGATACGCCCTACACCACGGTCACTGCCCGGCTGGATCGGGCGCCCGGCAGCCGCATCTTCGCCAAGGCCTGGGCCGAACGCCCGTGCGTGATTCCGATGACCGGGTACTACAAGCTGGACCGTCAGCGCCGCCCGCCATGGCCGCTGTTCGTGCAGCGCCGCGATGGCCTGGCCCTGCTGGCGGCCGGCCTCTGGGAGCACTGGGAGGACGGCGAAGGCAACGCGATGGATTCCTTCAGCGTGCTCACCGCGCCCAACCGTTCCATTCCGGAACCGCTGACACCGGATGGGCCGGTGTTCCTGCCCGCCGAGCTGGCACTGGCATGGCTTTCCGGTGCCGCCAACACGCCTGCCGCGCTGCGGGTACGCTCGCCGGCACTGGAGGCCTATCCGGTCGGGCGCGCCTTCCGCGACCTCAAGCGCGACGACTACACGCTGCTGGAGCCGGTCGACCCGGACCTTGAAACGACATCGCCGCCCCCGATTGACGGGGACGGCGATGGCTGGGACGAAGACAGCTGAGCGAGGTCAGCGCGACATCGAGTACGGCTGTTCCGCGCCCTCACCGGGCCATGCTTTGTTAGGCGCTGCCTGCAGGGTGAAGTGCAGTTCGCCGCCGGCCAGGATTTCCGCATGGCGCAGGAAGGTGCGGTTCAGCGGCTTGCCGTTGAGCGTCACCGAACCCACGTACTCGTGGCCCTTGCCCATGCCCTCGGTGGTGATGCGGAAGGTCTTGCCGTTGGGCAGGTTCAGCACCGCCTTGGGCAGGAACGGGCGGCCGATGATGTACTCGGTGCTGCCCGGTGCCACCGGGTAGAAGCCCAGCGCGGTGAACACGTACCAGGCCGACATCTGGCCCAGGTCGTCATTGCCGGCCAGGCCATCGGGGCGGTCGGCGTACTGGGTGTCCATGATCTGCTTCAGGCGCGACTGCGCGCGCCACGGCTGGCCTGCGTAGGAATACAGGTAGGCCACGTGGTGGCTGGGCTCGTTGCCGTGCGCATACCAGCCGATCAGACCGGTGATGTCTTCCATGTGCTCGAAGATGGACGGATCGACCTTGGCATCGAACACCGCGTCCAGGCGCGCCAGCAGCTTGTCGGCACCCCCATGTACATCGACCAGACCGGCCACATCCTGCGGCACATACCAGGAGTACTGCCAGGCGTTGCCTTCGGTGTAGTCGGTGCCGTACCCACTTGCGCTGGGATCGAACGGGGTGCGGAAGCTGCCGTCACGCTTGCGTGCGCGCATGAACCCGGTCTCGGCGTCGAAGGCATTGCGCCAGTTGCCGGCGCGCTTGTCGAACTCGGCGGCCACGTCGGACTTGCCCATGGCCGTGGCCATGCGGGCGATGGTCCAGTCGTCGAAGGCATACTCCAGCGTCTTGCTCGCCGCTTCGCCCTCTTCATCGATCGGCACCCAGCCCAGCTCGCGGTACTGCGCGATGCCATCGTAGGGGCCGTAGTTGGCGGTGGCCACCATCGCCTGCAGGGCCTTGTCGGCATCGAAGCCACGGATGCCCTTGACGTAGGCATCGGCGATCACCGGCACCGCGTGGTAGCCGATCATGCACCAGGTTTCCTGGCCATGGAACGCCCACACCGGCAGCATGCCGTAGGCACTGTTGTGCTGGTGGGCCAGCAGCGAATTGACCATGTCGCTGGTGCGCTGTTCCGGCTGCACCAGGGTCAGCAGCGGGTGCAGGGCGCGGTAGGTATCCCACAGCGAGAACGTCGAGTAATTGGTGTAGCCCTCGGCGCGGTGCACGGCGTTGTCCGAGCCACGGTACTGGCCATCGACGTCCATGAACAGCGTTGGCCCGAGCAGGCTGTGGTACAGCGCGGTGTAGGCGCTGCGTTTGTCATGCGCGGGGGCCTCGATGTCCAGCACCGACAACGCCTGCTGCCATTGCGTGCGGGCGTCGGCGCGGATGCGGTCGAAGTTCTGGTCTTTCGCTTCGGCGTCGAGGTTGGCGATGGCGCCGGCTTCGCTTACCGGGGAGATCGCCACGCTGACCACCAGCGGGGCATCGAGCTTGCCGAAGTCGAACGTGCCCACCAGCTGGCGGCCTTCGATCTGCGGGCGCTGCTCGGGATTGTTCTGGCCCGGCGGCGGGAAGCCCTTGTAGGCGATATCGGTTTCGGTGTTGTGCAGCGCGTGCCCGGTGAGCGGGCGCGAGAAGCGCATGGCGAAATACAGCTGGCGCCCCGGGGCCCAGCCGCGCGTTTCGCGGAAGCCGGTGACGGTGCCGTCCTCGCGCAGGCGCAGGCGCGACCACAGGATCTTGCCGGGGTAGTCGTACAGGCTGGTGCGCAGGTCGAGCAGCAGCTTGGCCGACTCGCCCTTCGGGTAGGTGTAACGGTGCACGCCGGTGCGGGCGCTGGCGGTGAGTTCGGCGCGGACCTTGTAGTCCTGCAGCGTCACGGCGTAATAGCCGGGCTCCGCTTTTTCATCCTTGTGGTCGAAGCGCGAGGCATAGCCGCTGCGCGGCTTTTCCGGATCGCCACGCTCCAGGCCGGGGTCGCCGATGAACGGCATTACCAGCACATCGCCCAGGTCGGAATGGCCGCTGCCGGAGAAATGGGTGTGCGAGAAGCCGACGATGCTGCTGTCGTCATGGCGGTAGCCGGCAGCCCAGTCGTAGGCCTTTTCGCGCGGCTGGATGCGGGTATCCGGGCTGAGCTGGACCATGCCGAACGGGACCGTCGCACCGGGATAGGTATGCCCTTCGCCGCCGGTACCAATGAACGGGTCCACGGCCGCGTACGCGCGTTCGCCTGCGCTCTGCGGCGCTGCTGTCGCGCCCCCTGCCACCAGCATGGCGCCCATGGCCAATGCCACCCACCCCGACTTCCCCGCTCTGCTCATATGAATTTAGATCGATTCAAGGTGAACCGATCCTAGCACTGGTTGTCCCCGCGCCGCATGTTGCGGCGCGGGGAGTGTCGCGAGTTGGTCGAGCGGAGCGGGTTGGCCGGGGTTGCCACGCAGGGCGTGGCACTACGCGGGGGTGGGGTCGTCCGGTAGTGCCGGCTGCGGCAGCGTCGGTTGGGTGGCGTCCACGGTTACCGGTTCGTCGCTGCGCAGCAGGGCGTGGGCTTCGGCTTCGCTGGCTACTGCCGGCGGCGAGCCACGCAGCGGCAGGTTGGCGGTTTCGTTGACGAACAGCATGGTCACCAGGCCGATCACCGCTGCACCCATCAGATAGTACGCGGGCACCAGCGGGTCGCCGGTGCGCTCCACCAGCCAGGCGGTGATCAACGGCGTGGTGCCACCGAACAGCGACACCGACACGTTGAACGCGATCGACAGTGCGCTGTAGCGCACCGGGGTGTAGAACAGCGCAGGCAGCGTGGACGGCATGGAACTGGTGAAACACACCAGCGCCAACCCGAGCAGCATCAGGCCGAGGAAGATCAGCCCGTCATGGCCACTGCCCACCAGCAGCAGGCACGGAATAGCCAACGCGAACAGCGCGATGCATGCACCGATGATCATCGGCCGGCGCCCCAGGCGGTCACTGAACAAGCCGCCCACCACGTTGAGCGGCATCATCACCAGCATCACGATGATGATCAGCAGCAGGCCCTTGCTCTCGGCGTAGCCCATGGTCACGCTCAGGTAGCTGGGCATGTAGGTGAGCAGCATGTAGTCGGTGACGTTGAACACCAGCACCAGGCCCACGCACTTGAGCAGCTGCGGCCAATGCACGCGCAGCAGCGCGCCCAGTCCCGGGCGCTCGAGGTCGCGCTTGTCGGCCTCTTCGGCATAGGCGCGGAAGGCCGGGGTTTCTTCCAGCTTCATGCGCATGTACAGGCCGAGCAGGCCCAGCGGGCCGGCGATCATGAACGGCAGGCGCCAGCCCCAGTCCAGCATCTGCGTGCTGCTCAAGGCCATGTGCAGCACGGTCACCGTGGCCGCACCGGCGATGTAGCCCCCCAGCGTGCCGAACTCGAGCCAGCTGCCCATCAGGCCGCGGTTGCGGTCGGTGGAATACTCGGCAATGAAGGTCGCCGCGCCGCCGTATTCGCCACCGGTGGAGAAGCCCTGCACCAGCCGCGCGAGCAGCAGCAAGGCCGGGGCCCACATGCCGATGCTGTCGTAGGAGGGAATCAGGCCGATGCTGAAGGTGCCCAGCGCCATCAGGATCATGGTGAAGGCCAGCACTTTCTGGCGGCCGTATCTGTCACCCAGCGGGCCGAACACCAGCCCGCCCAGCGGGCGTACCAGGAATGCCACGGTGAACGTGGCAAAGGTGGCGATCAACTGCGCGGTCGGGCTGCTGGCGGGGAAGAACACCTGGCCGAGCGTGACCGCAAGATAGCCGTACACACCGAAATCGAACCATTCCATCGCATTGCCGAGCGCGGCGGCACCCACCGCTTTCTTGAGCATGGGGCGGTCGACCACCGTGACTTCGTCGACCTTCATCTGGCGGCGGCGCTTGAACCACCCGAAGTGGGCATGTGCGGCATGCAGTTCCTGCATCTGCTTTCTCCTGGAAGCAGGGCCATCAACGCGCCCGAGGTCCCGCGCAAGGCACAGGTGAACACCGCCTCTGGAAGAACGCTGCACGAGGCGCGAAGAGGGGTAGCAACAGGCGTTCCCGGACGGCCGCGTGGTACACCACGGCGCTGCAGGAAGGATGACCGAGAGACGGGCAATGGCCCGAGGCAATGATCAAGCGGTTATGTTAGCACAGTGTGTGCATGCGTCCTTTATCACTTCTTCACGCACGGCGTAAATGCCCTTTTCAAGGCATGTTTTGGCTACGCGTGCGCAGGTAGGGTCGCATCCCGATCGACTGCAGTGGAACCACCAACGTTCGTTTGTGGCATGACCATTACCGGAAAACGGCCTTCGCGTCGGCGCAGGTCATGCGTTACCGAACGCGGACGCGTCGAGGGCGGTCGTTTGGGAATCGACCCTACCGCCGCACGGCGAACACCGCGGCCGCATCAAGCCCCGCTTTGCAGTTCCATTGCGCGCATCACGATGGGTTTGGCCCAATCCGGCGTCTGCAGCAGATCGATCACCGTCACCGGAAAATGCAGGCCGTCGCGATCCAGCTGCAGCAGTGGCAGTGGTGCTGCCCTGCCCTTTGCATCAGCCGGCGCGCTGTTGTCATACACGTGCAGTTCGGCGAGATGCGGCAGCAGGTCGATCAGGTTCTCGCGCGCGGAATCAAACCGTGCCCGGATCTTGTCGTGCGGAATATCGTGCCCGCCCTGGCTGACCCGATCGGCCACGCGTTCGATGTGCAGCGCAACGCTGTGCAGGCCGCAGAACCAGATCGCCACGTCGTGGGTCTGGCAGGCATCGCGCAGCAGACGCGGGATGGTGTTGCCACCCAGCGTGGTTTCAAACGCGAAATCGGTGCCGTCGGCCATCGCCTGGCGGAGCCGCCGCGCGCCTTCGCTCCACGCGGCCGCATTGGCCTCGTCCAGTGGCCAGCCCTGTTCGACCAGGCGCCGGGTGAAGCTGTCCGGGTTGAACCAGGTCAACCCGGCGTCGCGCAGCCATGTACCCAGCAGCGAACTTTTACCGGCGCCATTGACGCCGGCCAGTACCAGTATCCTTGCCACCGATCAGAGCGAGGGGCCAAGGGCAGTCCTGCGCCCACGACGGATCGGCTGACCCATCACCTTGCCCAACCCACCGTTGGCGTTGAGGCTGGCCAGGGTGGTGTCGAACTCCGCGCGCAGGCGGTCCAACTCGCCCTGGCGTACGTCATCCGGGTTGCCGGCCGCGCGGGCCAGCAGTTCCTGGTAGGCCTTGATGTCCACGATCACCGCTTCGGGGTGGTTGTGGTTGGTGATTACCAGGGCCTGCTTTTCGCGCACCGTACGCATCAGGCTCGGCCAGCCCCGGGTCTTCACCGATGACGCAGTGGCCTTTTCAAGGCCGGGAACATCCAGGGGCAGGCTCATGACCGACATCCAGCAAGGGAATGTGGCCACTATACCCCTTTTGGGTAAATTGGGAATAAAGGGATATTCATCTACCCAAGGGCGCGTTCAAGCACCTCCAGATCCTCCTTGGCGGTCGGGCGGACTACCCGCCCCACCTCGCGGCCATCGCGCAGCAGGATCAGTGTGGGCCAGAGCTTGACCGTGAAGGCGCGCCCCAAGGGGCGGCCCTTGCCATCCTCGATTTTGCGGTGGTCCAGGGCGCGCTTTTCAACAAAGTCCTTGACCACTGGCTGCGCGGCCGCGCAATGCCCGCACCAGTCCGTACCGAATTCCAGCAGCAGCCAGCCCTCGCCAGCTTCTACCTCGGCGCGGGGCGGCTCCAACTGGTCGGTGAACTTCCGTGCGTAGGCCATGACTCAGGCCGCCAGTACGTTCTGGATGTCTTCCAGCGTGGAATTGGTGTAGTCCTTGGCGATCTCTTTGAGCATCCGGCTCTGTACTTCCTTGTGCAGCTGCGGCCGGATGTGGCCCAGCGTGGTCGGGTCGGCAATCAGGATCAGGTGCTCGTAGAGGTGCTTGAGCGCGTGATCGTTCAACTGCTGCGCCAGCTGTTTGGCGAAGGTGGCTTCATTGAGCTGGGAAATGCTCATGTCCTTGGGCACCGCGCCGGACGGCCCCTGGCCGGAGACGCCTTCGGCACTGATGTCCTTGACCTTCAGCTCGTCCTCCTGCTTCAGCTGCAGCGTGCGGTCGTCGCCCACATTGGTGAACACGCGGGCCGAGCCGCCATCAGCGACGATGACGAGGGTACCTTTGGGGATCTGCAGGTGGGACATGGAGGACTCCTTGGATGGAAAAACGGGCGGTGTGTTGGCCCGCCCCCACCGTAGGGAAACGAATGTAAGCGCGGTGCATAGGCGCGTGTTCGCCGTGTGTGCAAGGGCATTCAGGGAGCTGGTTCGTCATTACGGTGTAAAATTCACGGTTTTTGACCGGAACCATGGCGAAGAAGCAGCACCGCACGCCCGTCCCCGGCCCGCCCTTCATCCGGTTGCTGGCGGCGCTGGCCGACCGCAATGCCCCGCGTGCCGGGCCCGACCTGTCCGACCGGCTCAGCCAGTGGATCGACTGGACCCGGGCCGTTGCGCTTTCTCGCGCGCTCGACGGGCGGCTGCCGGCTGTGGCCGAGCCCGCACCGGGCTCCATTGAGGCGCTGGACGAAGAATGTGCGCGGGTTCGCACCACCCTGGTCGAAAGCATCACCGCCCCGCCCGCGGCAGGCAAGCCGGTCGCGACCGACGCCACGGCCTACCGCCAGCGCTGTCTCACCGTGCAGCGCGCCATGCTCACCGCCACCGGGCGCCTGCGCGGCCTGTTGCGGGACCGGCTCAGTGCCGGGCCCGGCGAGCTGCCGCGGCTGGCCGAGGTGGACGCCGCCATGGAGCAGGCGCTGAGCCCGCGCGAGCAGCACCTGCTGGCCAGCGTGCCGGCCCTGCTCGGCGCCCATTTCGAGCGTCTGCGCGACGACGCCGGCACCGCCGAGGTCGATCCGGACAGCGGCTGGCTGCACGTGTTCACGAACGACATGCAGGCCGTGCTGCTGGCCGAACTGGATGTCCGTTTTCACCCTATCGAAGGCCTGCTTGCAGCGCTTCGCCCCCACTAACCGGGCTGTCATGTTCAGAACTCCTCTCTACCTCGTTGTTTTCCTCGCCGGCCTGCTGGCGGTGTGCTGGATCGGTGCCGGTTACGTGGGCAGCAACCCGGTCGGCCTGGCCGTGGCGCTGGTGATTGCCGCCTGCTACGTGGCCGGTGCCGTTGAACTGCACCGCTACCGGCAGGCGACAGCCGGGCTGGGGCTGGCGGTGGCCGAGGCGGCTACCGCGCCGGCCGGCCTGGGCGCGTGGCTGGAGAAGGTCCCGGCCGGCCTGCGCAACGCGGTGCGCCTGCGCGTGGAGGGCGAGCGCGTGGCGCTGCCGGCGCCGGTGCTGACCCCCTACCTGGTCGGCCTGCTGGTGCTGCTGGGCATGCTCGGTACCCTGCTCGGCATGATGGCCACCCTGCGCGGCACCGGGCTGGCACTGGGCAGCGCCACCGACCTGCAGTCCATCCGCGGTTCGCTGGGCGCGCCGGTGGAGGGCCTGGCCGTGGCGTTCGGCACCTCGATCGCCGGTGTGGCCACCTCGGCCATGCTGGGCCTGCTGTCGGCGCTGTGCCGGCGGGAACGCCTGCTGGGCGTGCAGCAGCTGGATACCCGTATCGCCACCACCCTGCACGTGCATTCCCAGGCGTGGCAGCGCGCTGAAGCGTTCCGCCTGCTGCAGGCGCAGGCAGGCCTGATGCCGGCGCTGGTGGACCGCCTGGAAGCGCTGAGTGCCGCGATCGAAGCGCAGAGCGGCGCGGCGGGCGAACGCCTGGCGGCCAGCCAGGAAACGTTCCATGCCCGTGCCGAGGCCGCCCATGAGCGCCTGGCCGGTTCGGTGCAGGAGGCACTGCAGGCCAGCGTCGCGCAGAGTGCGCGCGCGGTCGGCGAGGCCCTGCAGCCGATCATGGCCGAGACCATGGCCGGCATCAGCCAGCAGACGACTGCCCTGCAGGCCACCGTGGGCGATGCCGTGCGCGCGCAGCTCGACGGCCTGGCCAGCGGCTTCGAGGCCAGCCGCGCCGCCACCAGCGAGACCTGGACCGCTGCGCTCAGCAGCCAGAAGCAGGCGCACGACACGTTGTCGGCCGAACTGCGTTCGACCCTGGCCACGCTCGGCGAGCAGCACGACCAGCGCGCCGTGCAGCTGCTGGAAACGCTGGCGGCCCGTCTCGACGCCAGCGTCGATACCTGGACCGGGGCACAGACCGAACAGGAGCAGCGTCACGCCGCCCTTACCCGCGACCTGCGCGGCACCCTTGAGCGCTTCAGCCAGCTGCAGGGCGAGCACGGTGCCCGCCTGCTGGACGCAGTAGGCGCACGCCTGGAGGCCACGGCAGCCCAGTGGCAGGAAGCACAGACACTGCAGCAGCAGACCCACGCCGCGCTGATCGCGCAGCTGGGCGCCGCACTGGAACGCTTCGGCGACGCACACAACCAGCGGGCCACCGAGCTGGTAGATACCCTCGCCGAGCGCATCGAGAGCAGCGCAAGCACCCATGCGCAGGCGTGGCGCGATGCGCTGCAGGGCCAGCAATCGGTCAATGCCGAACTCGCCGAGCGCAACCAGCAGGCGCTGGTGGCGGCCACCGCCAGCTTCGATGGCCATGCACGTTCGCTGGTGGACGGCCTGCAGGCCTCGCACAGCGGCCTGCAGGACCGCCTGGAGGCGCGCGATGCGCAGCGCCTGGCCACCTGGAGCGATGCCTTCACCCAGTTGTCGGAACAGCTGGGCCAGCAGTGGGCCGACAACGGCGCCCAGGTCGCGGCCAGCCAGCAGGCGGTCTGCGAAACCCTGTCGCGTACCGCACACGAGATCGGCACGCGGGCGCAGGCACATGCGGCCGAGACCATCAGCGAGATTTCGCGACTGGTCACGCTCGCCTCGGAAGCACCAAAGGCGGCCGCCGAAGTGGTCGCCGAACTGCGCCAGAAGCTGTCCGACAGCATGGTCCGCGACACCGCCATGCTGGACGAGCGCACCCGCCTGCTGGCCACGCTGGAAACGCTGCTGGATGCGGTCAACCACGCCTCCACCGAGCAGCGCGCCGCCGTGGACGCGCTGGTCAGCACCTCGGCGGATCTGCTTGAGCGCGTGAGCACGCAGTTTACCGACCACATCGCCGCGGAAACCGGCAAGCTCGATGGCGTGGCCGCGCAGCTCAGCGGCAGCGCGGTGGAAGTGGCCAGCCTGGCCGACGCCTTCGGCACCGCGATGCAGAGCTTCGGCACCGCCAGCACCGGGCTGGGCGAACAGCTGCAGCAGGTGGCCGGCGCACTGGATGCCTCGATGACCCGCAGCGATGAGCAGCTGGCGTATTACGTAACGCAGGCGCGTGAAGTGATCGACCTGAGCGTGCTCTCGCAGCAGCAGATCATCGAAGAACTGCAGCAGCTGGCCGGCCGCCGCCGCAACGCCGGGGCCGCCACCGCATGAGTGACGAGATCGAGCTGGAAGGCGAAACCGGCGCGCCGATCTGGGCCGCCTTCGGCGACCTGATGTCGGTGCTGCTGGGCGCGTTCGTGCTGATCCTGGTCGGCGTGGTGGCGCTGCAGCTGGAGCTGTCGCATCGCCTCGATGAGGAAGTCGCGCAGCGCCAGGCCGAAGCCAAGCGGCGCCAGACCCTGGAACAGGCGCTGGCCGGCCCGCTGGCCGCCGGGCGGGTGACGCTGGTGGATGGCCGCATCGGCATCCGTGGCAGCGTGCTGTTCGCCCTCAATTCCGACCAGCTGCAGCCTGAAGGTCGCGAGCTGCTGCGCAGCCTGGCCGCGCCGCTGGCCGGGTATCTTTCGTCGCGCGAGGAAATCCTGATGGTCAGCGGTTTCACCGATGACCGTCCGGTACGCGACAGCAACCGCCAGTTCGCCGACAACTGGGAACTGTCGGCCGAGCGCGCCTTGACCGTGACCCGCACCTTGATCGCCGAAGGCGTGCCGGCCGGTTCGGTGTTCGCCGCCGCGTTCGGTGCCGAACAGCCGGTGGGCTCCAACGCCGATGAGGAAGGCCGTGCGCGCAACCGGCGCGTGGAAATGGCGCCGATTCCACGCCCGAAACCGACCGTAGCGGGCGATGGACGGTAACCGTACTGCCGCCAGCGACCGGCTCGCGCACTGGCGCGGGCAGCAGCTGGATCGCCACGATCCGGTGCAGTTCGCCTTCCTGGAAGCGCTGCAGCGCCGCGCGCAGCTGGCCAGCGGTTCGCTGCGCGGCGTGCTGGACGCTCGCCTGGAGACGCTGCTGGCGGCCTACGCTGAACGCGTGGCTGCCGCCCCCGTTGCAACCGCGCCCGCGAGGCACGCCGAAAGGGCGGATACGCTGGCCGCGCTGGGCCAACCGCGCGCCACGCACAACCCCGACTACCCGGCACTGCCGGCCTTGGCCGGGTTCCGCAGCACGTGGGCAGCGCTGCGCACCGCTGGCCAGGTGCGGCACACCCTGGCGCAGACCCCGAGCGATGGCGGTCCGTTGAACTCCAGCGTGCTGGTGCACCGTGCCATCGGCTGGATGGGCGACGTGTCGCCCGCGTACCTGCAACACTTCCTGGCGTACATCGACAACCTGGCCTGGCTGGAGCAGATGCAGCAGCGCGGCACCCTGCCCAGTCGCGACAGCGTGGCCGGCCGTGCCCCGGCCAAGCCGCGCCGCAGCCGTACCGCGCGCTAGCCGCGCAGGGTCGCGCCGCCGTCCACGTACAGGTCGCTCATGGCAATGTGGCCGGCCTGGTCGGACAGCAGGAACATCACCGCCTGCGCGATGTCATCCGGGGTGGCCAGCTTGCGTAACGGAATGCCGGCCTTGTAGGTCGCAGGACTGCCATCGATGACCCGCTGCGCGCCGTGTTCATCGGCCCACATTCCGGTCTGCATCGGCGTCAGCGTGGAACCCGGCGCCACGATGTTGCAGCGGATGCCGTGCGGTGCCAGTTCCAGGCCCAGGCAGCGGGTGAACATGGTCGCCGCCGCTTTCGACGCCGCATACGCGGCCATGCCATGGCGCGGCACGCCGGCGGCGTTCGAACTCACCGTCACGATGGCCCCCTGCCCGCGCGGAGTCATCACCCGCGCCAGCGCACGGCATAGATGGAAGACGCCGTCGGCGTTGACCGCGAACACATGGTGCCATTGGGCGTCATCGATGCCGCTGACCTCGCCGACCTGCAGCACGCCGGCAACGCTGATGCCGAAGCCGATCGGGCCAAGGGTGGCTTCAACCGCTCCGACCAGGGCGCCAACCGCCGTTGAATCGGTCACGTCCAGCAGCCGCGGGTGCAGTCGCGGATGGGGCGGCAGCGCCGGCGCGGCGAGGTCGGTGGCCACCACCACGCAGCCGCTGTCCAGGAGCTGCTGGACCAGCGCGGCGCCAATCCCACCGCCGGCGCCGGTGACCAGCGCAATCGTATTTTCGAATCCCGTCAGCTTCATGTCCTGTCCTTTCGTTCAAGGTCGTCCCAGTGCTGCAGCCGCGCCGACAGCCATGGCGCCAGCTGCGCCACGGCATCGCGGCCGGTCAGCTCGGCATGCAGGAACGGCAGCGGCACTGCTTCCACCCGCGATGCGTGCGCCTGCCACAGCGCGGACTGCAGGTGCGGGCGTAGCGCATGGTCATTGCCGGCACGCACGTGCACCAGGGTGCCGTCGAAGTGGCGATGGTCATGCTCGCGGATCAGCCGGTTGGTGCCGGTCACCGCGCGCACCACGCCGTCCAGTACGTGCCCGGGCAGGTTGCCGAGCGCGCTGTCGCCGCGGCGCAGGAACGCCACGATGCGTTCACGGCTGTCCAGCTCCGGATGGCCCTCCGGGTCGTACCCGGCAATGGCCAGCAGCGCACGCAGCGCCGCCACCGGGTCCGGCTCGGGTTCGGCGCGCCAGCATTCGCTGGGATACGCATCCAGCAGGACCAGCGCGCCGACCTCACGCTGCATCGCCTGCAGGTGTACGGCGATCGCCTGGGCAATGATGCCGCCCACCGACCAGCCCAACAGGTGCACCGGCCCCAGCGGCTGCAGCGCGAGGATACGTGCGGCGTAGTCGGCAGCCAGCGCATCGATCCCCGCCGGCAGCGGTTGGGCGGGATCGAGTACCGGCGATTGCAGGCCATGCACATCGCGCGCCGGGTGCAGCGCACGGCCCAGCTCACGGTAGTTCCAGGCGATGCCGCCCGCGGGATGGATCACGAACAGCGGCCCCCTGCCCGGCTCGCCGCGTGCGAGGGTGATCACTGGCGCCAGCCCGTGGTCGGTGTGCTGCTGCGCCGCCTCCAGCCGCGCGGCCAACCCTGCCACCGTCGGCGTGGCGAATACCGCACCCAAGCCCGGGTCCTGCTGCCAACGGTGCTGGATCGCCAGCAGCAGCTGCACGGCGGACAACGAATCACCCCCCAGCATAAAGAAGTCCGCGTCGGCTGCTGCCGGCGCCGCCAGCCCGAGCACCTGCTGGAACAGCGCGGCCAGTGCCTGTTCGGTTGGCGTCTGCGCGCGGCGGCCGGCCGCGTGGGTGTCCGGCAGTGGCAGCGCGGTGCGGTCGAGCTTGCCGTTGGCCGTCACCGGCCATGCCTCCAGCACCATGATGGCGGCCGGCACCATGTACTCGGGCAGTTGCGCGCCGAGCACACGGCGCAGGCTGCCTGTGTCCGGTACGTCGCCGGACAGGTACGCCACCAGACGGGCCGGCATGCCTGGATCCTGGTCGCGCAGCAACACCTCGGCGCGGGCCACGCCGGGCACGCCGCGCAGCGCGGATTCAATCTCGCCCAGCTCGATGCGCAGGCCGCGCAGCTTGACCTGGTGGTCACTGCGGCCCAGGTATTCCAGCGCCCCGTCATCACGCCAGCGTGCGCGGTCGCCCGTGCGGTACAGGCGCCCTCCGGGGACGTGCGGATCGTCGAGGAAGCGCTCGGCGGTCAGGTCCTCCCGCCCAAGGTAGCCACGCGCGAGCTGCACACCGCCGAGATACAGGTCACCGGGCACGCCTGCCGGCAGCGCACGCAGCTGTGTGTCCAGCACGTAGAGTCGGGTGTTCCAGACCGGGCGGCCGATCGGCACCGGGTCGGAGCGGTCCTCGCGGGAAGCAGGCCAGTAACTGACATCCACCGCGGCCTCTGTGGGACCGTAGAGGTTGTGCAGTTCCGCATCCACGCGCGCATGGAAGCGGTCGCGCAAGCCGGCGTCCAGGGCCTCGCCACTGGTGAACACCTGCTGCAGCGCCAGCCCACGCAGATCCGGCACGGCCAGCCAGGCGTCCAGCATGGACGGCACGAAATGCAGCGTGGTGATGCGTTCGGCCGCGATCAGTCGGGTCAGCGCCTGTGGGTCGCGGTGCAGGCCGGGCGATGCGATCACCAGCGTGGCAGCGCTGATCAGTGGCAGGAAGAACTCCCAGACCGAGACATCGAAGGTGGCGGGCGTCTTCTGCAGAATGCGTGCCTCCGGCCCGATCCGGTACTGGCTGCGCATCCATTCGAGACGGTTGACGATGGCGCGGTGTTCCACCACGACGCCCTTGGGTTCGCCGGTGGAGCCGGAGGTATAGATCACGTACGCGGCATCGCTGGGCTGCACGATATCGGGGAGAGCATGATCGCTGCTGGTTGCCCACTGCGGCGGCGATAACACGGGCGCGCCCACGAAACGGTGCGCGGCGCCTGCCTCCGCCAGCACGCACCGTGGCTGCGCCGACGCCAGGATCTTCCGCAGGCGCGCATCCGGGTGGTCCAGATCCACAGGCAGGTACGCGCCGCCTGCACGCACCACGGCCACCAGCGCGATCACCAGCGACAACGAACGCGGCAACGCCACCACCACGCGCGACTCGCGGGTAACGCCAAGTACCTGGAGCTGCAGCGCCAAGGCACGGCTGCGCTGTTCCAGCGCCGCGTAGCTCAATGCCTCGCCGTCGAACACCAGCGCGGTTGCGTCCGGCGAATCGGCCAGCCGCAGGTTCAGCAGCGCGGCCAGCGACACATCGGGAACCGCATGCTGCGTGGCATTGACCGTGTGCAGCCACTGCTGCGCCTCGTCAGGCGTGCACAGCGCAACGTCTGCCAGCAGGTCACCGCGTGCCTGCACGTCGAGCGCGGCCGACACGAAATGCAGCAGCCGTCTGGCATGCGCGGTGATCCCCGACCTCGCGTACTGCTGCGGGTTGGCCTCGATCTCCAGCGCCAGCGACGTCAGTGCATCCCCGCGGAAGCCGAAGGTGATGTCGTCCACCGGGCCGGTACACAGCACTTCCAGCTGTGCCTCGACCCCCGGCCACGGCAGCGGCCGGTAGAACGGCTGCACGTTCACCAGGGCGCCGTGCAGCCGATGCTGCTGCCCGCTCCAGTCCAGGTCCCGGCGGATCTGCTCGCCCCGGTAGCGCCCATGCCGTCGGCCGCGCACCAGCGCCCGCGCGGTATCGCGCACCCTGCCCTCAACGGTTTCATCTGCTGTTGCGGCTACGCGCAGCGGCAGCACGTTCATCACCATCGCCGGCACCCGTGCCGACACGCTGCCCAAGCGCCCCATGTAGGGCACACCCACGGTCACTTCGTCGCTTGCCGTCATCCGTCGGCAGTACTCGGCGGTCAATGCGGTGAGCAGGTCCGGCCAGGGCTGGCCCATGGCCTGCGCAGCGGCAAGCAGCCGCTCGCGCAGCGGCGCGCCGATGACCTTGGTCAGGCGCAGGGCGTCGCCAGCCGCCGCGGCCATGCGCCCCCCCAAAACTTCTGCAGGTGCCGCGCCCCGCATGTATGCCTGCCAATAGGCGGCGTCGGCCGCGCGGCGTTCACCGGTGCGGTACTGCGCGTCTTCGTCCAGCACCGGCGACAGTGGCTGCAGCGCATCGGTGGTCTCCCCGGCGTACAGCGCACGCACCCGGGCACTGAACTGCGCCATGCCATAGCCATCGGTGGCCAGGTGATGCACCCGCAGATACCACGCGAAACGCCGCGGACCAAGCACGAACAGGCGCTGCTGGGCGACGCGGTCGCGGCCGGGATCGACCGGCCGCAGGCGGTCGGCCTGCATCACCTCCCGCGCGGCGTGCAACGGGTCGCTCTGCGCAGACAGATCCACCACCTGCACGCGCGGAATGTGGCTCGGGTCCAGCCACTGCTGCGGCACGCCCGCTGCGTCTTCGGCCACGCGCAGGCACAGTGCCTCGGCTTCAGCGGCGGCTGCATCGGCAGCGGCGCGGAAACGGTCAATATCCAGCGCGCCTTCAAACCACACGACGTGTGCGGTATTGAATGCTGCGGGCGCAGACGACAGGCGCTGCGCGTACCACAGGCCGGTCTGCGCCCCGCTCAGCGGATACCGTTGCTGCCCTGCGCCCTCAGCGCTGGCCACCTGCGCGCTCATGCCCCGGCGCTGGCCCGGGCCTGCAGCTGCTGCACCACCTGCCACCAGCCGGCCAGCGTGGTGTGCTCGGCCAGGTGGCCGAACTCCAGCGCGATGCCGGTGCTGCTCCAGGCCAGCACCAGCCCGAGTACCCGCATCGAATCCAGGCCCAGGTCCATCAGGTGGTCGTCATCACCAACCGCGTCAGGGGCTTCGCCGAGCATGCCGGCCACATCGGCGCGCATCCGTTCCAAGGTCAGGGATGCGGTGCGGGCGTCATTCATGCCAGGCGCTCCAGCAGCTGCGCGGTGGTCATCGGCACGCCGCAGGTGCGGGCGATCCAGTGCAGTGCCTGGTCATGGTCCGCCCGCGAAAAATCGGCCACGGCGTCGGCCGCGATGAAGGCTTCGATATCGCGCTGGAACGCCTCGGCCACGGTGGCGGCGCAGCCGATATGGGCGTACACGCCAGTCACCAGCAGCTGGTCGCGGCCGCGTGCACGCATCATCGTCTCCAGGTTGCTGCGCTGGAACGCGCTGTAGCGGTGCTTGACCAGTATGTGATCGCCATCGGCAGGCGCCAGCGCATCGACGATCGCCACGTGTTCGCTGATCGCCTGCATTCCCGGGCCCCACAGATCCGCCTGCAGTCCACGGTCTCGCCGGTCCTGGTTGCCGCGCTGGGCCGTGTAGAAGACCGGAATGCCCTGCGCCCGGCACTGCGCGACCAGCCGGACCATGTTGGCGGTCGCCGGGGCCAGCGGCGCGGCGTTGGCACCGAACGCGGCCAGGAAGTAGCGCTGCATGTCATGCACCAGCAGCGCGATGCGCCCGGCGTCAGGCTGCCACGGCCCGCGCGGCGCCGGCAATTCGGCCGCCGTGGGCAGCGCGTAGGTGGGAATGGTGGGCAGCGCCATCAGCGCGGTTCTCCTGTCTGTTCAATATGGCGTGCGCGCAGCTGCGCACGCAGTTCGCGGCGGCTGACCTTGCCCACCGCCGTGGTGCCGAAGGCGTCCACGAATACCACCTGGTCCGGCACCTTGAAGGCGGCAAGGCCGCGGCCGCGCACCCAGGCCTTGAGGGTGGCGGCGGTCGGGCGCTCGCCGCGGGTGATGACGAAGGCGCAGCTGCGCTCGCCGAGGTACGGGTCGGGCATGGACACCACCGCCGCGTCAAAGACGCTGGCGTGCGCGAGCAGGTGGTCTTCGATCTCCTCGGCAGAGATCTTTTCACCCGCGCGGTTGATGTGGTCGCCGGCGCGGCCCTGCACCACCAGGTAGCCGCCCGGCAGCTGCTGGACCATGTCGCCGGTGCGATAGAAGCCATCCTCGGTGAACGACCGTGCGTTCGCGCCGGGATCATTGTGGTAACCGCGGATCGTGTAAGGGCCCCGGGTCAGCAGGTGGCCCACCTCGCCCGGCGCCACCGGGTTACCGTGATCGTCCACCACCAGCACTTCATCGTCGGGCGAGATCGGGCGGCCCTGGGTATTCAGCACGCACTCCGGCGCATCGTGCAGGCGGGTGTAGTTCACCAGCCCTTCGGCCATGCCGAACACCTGCTGCAACCGGCAGTCCAGCCCATCGATGACCCGGCGCGCGGCTTCCGGCACCAGCTTGGCGCCGCCGACCTGCAGCACCTGCAGGCTGGACAGGTCATGCGGGGTACTGGCCGCAGCCTGTGCCCACAACAGCGCCAACGGCGGCACCAGGCCCACGCAGGTCACTCGCTCGCGCGCGATCAGCGGGAACGCGGTGTCCGGGCCTGGGCCGGGGCTGAGCACCACTCGCGCCCCGGCGTACAGTGCGCCGAAGAAGCCGGGTGAACTCATCGGGAAATTGTGTGCGGCCGGCAGCGCCACCAGGTACACGCTGTCGCGGCCGATGCCGCAGATCCCGTTGCTGGCGCGGAACGAATACAGGTAGTCGTCGTGGGTGCGCGGAATCAGCTTCGGCAAACCGGTGCTGCCACCAGAGAGTTGCAGGAACGCCACCGACTGCGGGTCGGGGTCCGGCGGCAGCGCGTCGGGATCGCCGGCCAACCCGGCAACGGCAACGAACTCCGCGGCATCGCCGACGATGAACACGTGGCGCAGGGCGGGAATGAACGCCTGCAGTTCGCGCGCCAATGTCCGGTAGTCGAAGGTTCCAGGCGACGAGGCGGCGGCAATGTACGCGCTGGCTTCTGCCGTGCGCACCACGTGGGCTATCTCGGTCAGCCGATGCGCCGGCAGGGCATACACCGGGATCAAGCCCGCGCGGAACAGCCCACAGACGACGCTGACAAATTCGACCGTGTTGCCCAGCTGCACCACCACCCGGTCACCCGGCGCCAATCCGGCGGCCAGGAGACCAGCACCGATGCGCCCGGCCTCCTGCCACAGCTGTGCATAGGTCAGGCGGGTCTCGCCGCCGACCACGGCCACGTGGTCGGCGAACTGCGCTGCACGCTCGCGCAGGAAACCGGGGAAGGTTTCGCCACGCCAGTAGCCGGCGGCGCGGTAGCGTGCGACCAGCGCCGGCGGCCAGACCTGGCGCAGCGGCACACGCACCGGAGAAGCGGCGGTAGTCATCAGCATGTCCATCCTTCAATCCGTGGGGCGGCGTCCGCGCCCAGCGCGGCCAGCAAGGCCCCGAACTTCACCCCGGTCTCGACGACCTCTGCGGCCGGCTCCGAACCCGCGACGATGCCGGCGCCGGCATGGATGCGGGCCCGGTGACCCTGCACGCGTGCACAGCGGATCGCCACGTACCAGTCGCCATCGCCGTGCGCGTCCATCCAGCCCACCGCGCCTGCGTAGAAGCCGCGCTGCACCGGCTCAAGGCGGCGGATGGTATCCAACGCCAGTGCGGCAGGCGTACCGCACACCGCCGGTGTGGGATGCAGGGCAGCCAGCAGCGTGGCTACCGAGGTGGACGGATCGCGCAGGCGTGCTTCGATGCGCGTGCCCAGGTGCCACAGGGTGGTGGTGGCATGCAGGGTCGGCCGCGCTGCAGCGTCGATCCGCTCGCAATACGGACGCAGTGCCGCCACGATGGCGTCGACCACGTAGCGGTGCTCGTCATGGTCCTTCGCCGAGCCCAACAGCTCATGGGCCGCCAGGGTGTCCTCATCCGGATCCGGGCGACGCCGGGTCGAGCCGGCCAGCGGATGCGAGAACACCTGCGGTCCGCGGCGCGACACCAGCAGCTCCGGGCTGGCCCCGACCAGCCACGCTGGTGCATCGCCGGCGGCTACCGGCAGCGGGCACAGGTAGGTGACCGCTGCCGGGTCCTGGCCCAGCCGCGCCACCAACGCGCGCGGGTCGATAACCGCGCGGCTGTGCACACGCAGCGTGCGTGCCAGTACCACTTTCTTCAGTTCGCCGTCGCAGTCGTGCAACGCTGCCACTGCCTGCTGCACCGCATCCGCATACTGCGCCGCGCTCGGCTCCGGGTGGATGTCGCCATTGAAGGGCACTGCAGGCGTCGCCGGTTCAGCGCTTCCCTGCACCAGTTCCTGCGGCTGGTACAGCGCGTCGGCCGCTGCCGGATCGAACGGCAGCGCGCCCACCAGCAGCCCGGGTGCGCGGCCTTCGCGCGCAAAGAAGGTCCGCACGCGCGCGTCCAGCGTTGCGGTTCCGCCGGCCGGGAGCGTGGCATGGCATCCGCGTGCATCCAGCGTGCGTCCGGGCAGGCGCAGCAGGAACTGTCGCCTCGCCTGCGCGGCCGGAACCGGCAACCCCGCATCTCGTTCGGCAGACACCAGATCGGGCAAGCCGGGTACCACGGGAGTTGAATGCATGCATCACCACGACCGATCAGAAATGGACACGCACCGCGCGAGAGCGGGCGTTCGATTGATTCGGCTTCGTCGATCCGGGGACCGTCGTGGCTATCGACTCAAATGATAACAGCTCGCATTTGTGTTTGCCCGCTCAATGATTCCGGTGTTCATGAGGCGGATCGACGCCGTCTTCCGGCGACCCGACTAAGCTGCAGGCAATGGTCCCCGGAAACCCGCCCATGGCGTCACCTGCCCCGCCCGCTCTGCTTGCCGACGCACAGGGCTTCCCACTGCAGATCATCAGCCTGGCGGGTGAACTGTGGAGCGGCGAGGTGCGCGAGGTGAGCATGCCCGGCAGTGACGGCCGTTTCGGCGTGATGGCCCGGCATGCCCCGCTGCTGAGCACGCTGCACGAGGGCATGGTCTCGGTGTATCCACTCAAGGCCGAACCGCCGCTGCACGTGTACGTGTCCGGCGGCTACGTGGAAGTGCAACCCGCCAAGGTGATCGTGATGGCCGATCTGGCCCTGCGCAGCGAGGATCTCGACCAGGCGCGCGCACGGGTGGCCGCCGAGGCCGCACGCTCACCGATGGCGCAGGCATTTACCGGGGAGGATTATGTGCGCCTGCACGCAGAACTGATGCACCAGCGTGCCCTGCAGCTGCGCGGGCTGCCCTGGAAATAGCACCACCGGGTGCGACAACCGGTCCTCTGCGTGCGCACGCCGGGCGACGTCCTCCGCGTGCCCGGATACGGGGCGTCCGCCGTGCCACCACACTGCCTTCACGCTGGCCCCACAGAGACCTGCTCATGCTGAACAGGCGGTAGTGATAGATGACGCATACAAGATGTTGCATGGATACAGCGGCCTTTGGACCGGAGGATTCGGTCCCTCGCTGATCCTGGTACGACGTTGTGGTGCTACGGGGGTCGTGCGGTCCACCCAGTTCCGTTTCGGAGTCCAGTCATGACAGCCATTACCCCATGCGGCCCGCGCCGCATGCTCGTTACGGCCATCGCCGTGACGCTCGCAACCCTGCCCCTTGCTGCAGCAGCAGGCACGCTCACCGGCCCCGGCAGCACGCACACCGTGCAGCCCGGCGACCTGCGTGAGGACTGGACGGTGTCCGATGGCGCCGAGCTCACCATCGCCGCCGGTGGCCTGGCTGGCCCGACCCAGGTCGACAACGCCAGCGTGATCGGCACCGACGTGGACATCAGCGGCCTGTTCGGGATCCGCGTTGCCAACGCCGGCAGCGCCGCCATCAACGGCGGCACGATGACCTTCACCTCGACCTTCGCCGACGCTGGCGGGGTCTCGTCCGGCAGCACGATGGGCATCAACGCGGTGACCGTCGCTTCTGCCGGGCGCGGTTTCAGCGCCACCGGCGAAGGCAGCGAACTCACCCTGACCAACACCACCGTCGACACCGGCGGCGAAGCCCTGCAGCTGAGCGATGGCGCGCTGCTGGTGCTGGACAACGTGCAGGCAACCTCGGTCGGCACTCCCGGCGCCGGCTTCGGCTACGCGCTGGACATCGAAGGTGGTACAGCGCGCGTATCCAGCAGCACCCTGACGGGCAGCCTGTCCGGGGTGGCGATGACCGGCGGCGCGCTGGTCATGGATGCCTCGACGATCCAGTCCGGCAGCACCGCGCTGTCCATGGCCGGCACCGGCACCTCCGGCCCCACGGCTGCGCTGTCCGGCTCGGAGGTGATCGGCGCCACCGGCGCGACCGTCTCGCGCGGGGCCAGCCTGACCCTGGCCGCCAGCCAGGTGCGTGGCACGGGCACCGGCAGCGGCGCCAACAACGGCATGGGCGTGGTGTTGAACAACGCCAGCCTGGTGGTGTCGCAGGGCAGCACCGTGGAGAGCAGCAGCAGCGCCCTGTCCATCACCGGCAACGCCGCCGGCAACAGCACCGTGGTCATCGACCAGTCGCGCCTGGTGTCGACTACCGGCCCGGCCATCGTCATGCCGCTGACGGGCAACGCCGACATCCGCATCGCCAACGGCTCCACCGTTGAAGCGGGCAATGGCGTGATCCTGCAGGTCGCGGCCGGGGCGGTCGCCAACCTGGCGGTTGCCGGCTCCAACCTGGTCGGCGACATCGTCGGCCAGACCCGCGGCTTGAACAGTGCCGAGGTCAATATCGCGCTCAGCGAGGGGGCATCACTGACCGGCACCATCCTCAACGGTGCCGCGGTCGGCCTCACCGACGCCCGCTGGCAGATGACCGGCGACAGCACGGTGCAGGACCTTTCCCTGGGGAGCGGGTCGCTGCTGGAACTGGGTGATGGCAGCACCTTCAACACGCTCCAGGTGGCCGGTGACTACGTAGGCGGCGGCGGTACGCTGCTGTTCAACACCGTACTGGCCGGCGACGAATCGGCCTCGGACAAGCTGGTGATCGCCGGCGACAGCAGCGGCCAGACCAGCGTGCGCGTCAACAATGTCGGCGGTGCAGGTGCGCAGACCAGCCAGGGCATCAGCCTGATCGAAGTGGGTGGGGCGTCCAACGGCACCTTCGACCTCGCCGGGCGCGCGGTGGGTGGCCAATACGAGTACTTCCTGTTCAAGGGCACCGCCGATGGCAACTGGTACCTCCGCTCGCAGGCCCCCGATCCCTGCAGCGTCGATCCGACCCTGCCTGGCTGCGTGGATCCGGAACCGGATCCGTGCGCGGTCGATCCCACCCTGCCCGAATGCGTGGACCCCGAGCCGGTGCCGGTGCTGCGGCCGGAACCGGGCGCGTACCTGGCCAACCTGCAGGCGGCCGAAGGGATGTTCCGGCTCGGCTATCACGAGCGCCACGCAGGCCAGAACAGCGGGCGCGCCTGGGTGCGCGTGGATGGCGCGCGTTCGCGCTTCGACGCCGACAGCTCCCAGCTGGATGTGCATGGCAGCAGCCAGGCGCTGAGCGTGGGTACCGACCTGCTGCGCAACACCCAGGGCAGCGCGTTCGGGGTGATGCTGTCCAGCGGCAATGCCTCCAGCACCTCGACCAGCACGCTGACCGGATACTACGCCCGCGGCAAGGTGCGCGGGGCCGCATTGGGCGTGTATGCCACCTGGCGCGCCGCGGCCGACGCCGATGCCGATCCCTACACCGGGTTCTACCTGGACGGCTCGCTGCAGCACGCGCGTTTTTCCAACCGGGTGGAAGGCGCCGGACTGGCCACCGAGCAGTACGACAGCCGCGCCTGGCAGGGCGCGCTGGAAGTGGGCCACGCCTTCCGCATCGGCGGTGGCGGGCATGGCGGGGTGTTCCTCGAGCCGCAGCTGCAGGTGGGCTATACGCGCTGGAGTGATGTACGACATCTTGAACAGAACGGCACGCTGGTCACCAGCGAAGACGCCAACGGAACCTTCGGGCGTGTCGGCGTGCGCGTGTCCGGCGTGACCCGCTGGCAGGGCACGGCGGCCAGCGTACAGCCCTACATCGCCGCGCACTGGATCCGCACCGGCGCGGACGCGCGCGTGCGCATGGATGACGAGCCGGTGGATGCGCGCATTCCGCGCAACCGTGGCGAGTTCAGTGCCGGTGCCTCGCTGCTGTTCGCCAACGGCTTTGGCGCGTGGGGCGGGTTGTCGCTGCAGCAGGGCCAGGGATATTTCCAGCGCACTGCGCAGATCGGGCTCAGCTACAGGTGGTGAGATGGCGGCGCGGACAACAAGCCGCGCCGCTTGAACCACCCCTCCAGCGGCAACGTCACCAGTGGCGGCACCGCTGCCAGCAGTGCCAGGCCGGCGGCCCACCACGGCCAGCGCAGCTTCACCGCCGCCAGCACCGTGACCACCACGTAGACCATGAAGGCCACGCCATGCACCGGCCCGAACAGCGCCACGCCAGCGGTGGACGGCTCGGCGGCGTGGTACTTCAGATACATGCCGACCAGCAGCCCGGCCCAGGTAAAGGCCTCGAACAAGGCGACAACGGCAAACACACGACCCATCGGGTGCATCGGTACGGACGCTCGCAAGGCAATCTCTGCAGGGGCGGCAAGGCCGGCCATCATACCGGCTTGGCGCGAATGCGATGCTTTCGCACTCAGACGAACATGCCGCCCGACGCTTCCACGCGCTGCGCGTTGATCCAGCCCGTGCGCGGCGACAACAACGCGGCAACCACCGGTCCGATATCGTCCGGCTGCCCTGCGCGACCCAGCGCGGTGTTGCCGGCCACCATCGCATTGATGTCGGCGTTGTCACGCACATGCCCGCCGCCGAAGTCGGTTTCGATCGCGCCCGGCGCCAGCGTGTTGGCACTGATCCCGCGCGCGCCGAGTTCCTTGGCCAGGTAACGGCTGAAGACCTCGATACCGCCCTTCATCATCGCGTAGGCCGAACTTCCCGGCAGCGAGAAGCGGGCCAGGCCACTGGACACGTTGAGAATGCGGCCGCCATCGGCGATCAGCGGCAGCAGCGCCTGGGTCAGGAAGTACGGCCCTTTCAGGTGCACGGCGACCAGTTCGTCGAACTGGGCCGGGGTGGTGTCAGCGAACCCCGCATACAGGCCTTCGCCAGCATTGTTGAACAGCCCCTGCAGGCCGGCCGCGCCCCAGGCCTGCAGTTGCGCCTGCACGGCCATGGCGAAGCCGGCAAAGCCGGCGCTGTCGGCCATGTCCAGCGGCAGCGCGGCGGCACGCCGGCCCAGCGCCTGGATCTGGGCGACCACGGCGTCGGCCGCATCGGCCCGGCGACGGTAGGTCAGCAGGATGTCGGCACCGTCGGCCGCCAGCGCCAGGGCGGCGTTGCGGCCAAGGCCACGGCTGCCCCCGGTGATCAGCACGACACGGGAAGTGGAGAGGGACATGGAGTGCTCCTGGATGAGGTGTGACGCCAGACTATTGGCATTGCACAATCACATAAACCACGCAATCCTGATTTGACTGTCCACCCAGAGCGAACAATCCATGGACCGCCTCGACCACCTGCGCAGTTTCCTGCGCGTTGCCGAACTGGGCTCTTTTACGGCCGCCGCCGAGCAGCTGGGCCTGCCCAAGGCCAGCGTATCGCTGGCCGTCCAGAGGCTGGAGGCGGAGGTGGGCGTGCAGCTGCTGCACCGGACCACCCGCCGGGTGCGGCTGACGGCCGATGGCGCGCAGTTCCAGCAGCGTGCCCGCGACCTGCTCGACGACATGGAAGACCTGCAGGGCATGTTCCGCCGTGACACCCAGCTCAAAGGCCGGCTGCGGGTGGACATGTCCAGCGGGCTCGCCCGGCAGCTGGTGATACCACGCCTGCCGGGGTTTCTTGAGAGGCACCCCGGGCTGGAGATCGAACTGAGCGGCACCGACCGCCGCGTCGACCTGGTGCGCGAAGGCTTCGACTGCGTGGTCCGGGTCGGCCCGTTGGACGACAGCACGCTTGTAGCGCGCCCGCTGGGGGTGATGCACATCGTCAACTGCGCGAGCCCGGCCTACCTCGCCACACACGGCGTGCCACGCTCGCTGGAGGACCTGTCGCGCCATGCGCTGGTGCATTACGTGGGCACGCTCGGCCAGCGCTCGCCGGGCTTCGAGTACCACGATGGCCAGGCCTACCGCAGCGTGCCGATGCGCGGCGCCATCACGGTCAACAGTGGCGAGGCCTACAGTGCGGCGGCGCTGGCCGGGCTGGGCATCATCCAGGTGCCACGGCTGGGTGCGCGCGTGGCGCTGGCCGCCGGGACGCTGGTGGAAATCCTGCCGGAGTGCGTGGCCGAGCCGATGCCGGTCACCCTGCTGTACGCGCAGCGACGGCACCTGCCACGCCGGGTGGCGGCCTTCATGGACTGGCTGGCGGCGCTGGTCACGCCGGAGCTGGGCCGCCCGGATTGACCTGGGGCGAGGGGGTGCAGGTAAGCTGGGCGTCCTTCTGTAATCGTTTTCAGTGCCATGCAGGATGCCAGCAACGCCCTTTCCGACAGCCCACGCGCACGAACCGCCGAACAGCACGCCACCCGTGCTGCGTTTTTCCTGCCTGGCTTCGCTACCGCCGCCTGGGCCCCGCTGGTGCCGTTCGCCAAGAGCCGCGCCGGACTGGATGAAGGCACGCTCGGCCTGGTGCTGCTGTGCCTCGGCGCCGGTTCGCTGCTGGCAATGCCGTTGGCCGGCATCCTGGCCGCGCGCCATGGCTGCCGCGCGGTGATGATCGCCACCCTGCTGATGGTGATGGCGAGCCTGCCGCTGCTGGCCATCGCGCCCTCGCCGTGGACACTGGGCCTTGCCCTGTTCGTGTTCGGCGCCGGTGTGGGCGCCTGCGACTGCACCATGAACATCCAGGCGGTGATGGTGGAGCGCGACAGCGGGCGGCCGATGATGTCCGGCTTCCACGCCTTCTACAGCATCGGTGGTGCGGTGGGTGCTGCTGCGATGACCGCGTTGCTGGCGCTGCGGCTGCCGCCGCTGTGGGTGTGCGTACTGGCGTCGGTGGCGATGGCGGTAGTGCTGGCGCTATCGGTAGCGTACTGGCGGCGCGATCGCGCGCCGAGCGGCGCCCCGGTATTCGCGATCCCGCATGGCGTGGTACTGGCGATCGGCGTGCTCTGTTTCGTCGCCTTCCTTGCCGAGGGGGCCATGCTCGACTGGAGCGCGGTGTTCCTGCATGAAGTGCAGCAGGTACCACCGGACCGCGCCGGCCTGGGCTTCATGACCTTCGCCATCGCCATGACGGTTACCCGCCTGGTCGGCGACGGCATCGTGGCGAAACTCGGCCGGCTGCGCGCGATCCTGCTGGGCAGCCTCGTGGCCGCCGCCGGCTTCGGCATCGCCACCTTTGCCAGCGCCCTGTTACCGGCCCTGCTCGGCTACGCCCTGATCGGCCTGGGCTGCGCCAACATCGTGCCGGCCCTGTTCTCGATGGCCGGCAACCAGAGGACCATGCCGGAAAGCCTGGCCATCCCCGCCATCACCACCCTCGGCTACGCCGGCGTGCTCGCCGGCCCGGCCCTGATCGGCGTCGTCGCCCAAGCGAGCAGTCTGGCGACGGCGTTCTGCCTGGTCGCAGCAGCCCTGCTGCTGGTAGGCATCACCGCCCGCTGGGTGAAGGCGTAGGTCCACACCCTGCGTGGACAGCGCGCACCGTCATCGGGCGGTGCACGCCTGCAATGCTCAATGCGCCAGCGCGTAATCGATCGCCGCGCACACCGCCGCCACCTGCGCATCGTTGCACTGCTGTGGGGTCGCGCGCGGGCTGTCCGGATACACCTCGGTGGTGGTGGTGAAGCGCGCACCAGTGATGCTGGCACACAGCCCCAGCTTCTTCAGCGGATACTCGATCACCCCCGGTGCCACCACCGGCGAGCCGATGATCTCGTTCCTGTCGTCGGCCGGGGCGATATGGGTCACCCGCTCCACCGCCGCGTTGACCGCCTGCTGGAACGCCGGCTGCGGGTTTTCGGTGTCGTCCACCAGGTAGAAGCCATCGGGAATCAGGCCCGGGGCGAACGCCTTGCCATCGCGCGCGGCCAGCGCCGGGCGGAACTCGCTTTCGTCACTGTCGGTGGTTTCGTGCAGGTCGATATGCAGCACCATGCCGTCACGCAGCGGCGCCACCAGGGCCATCAGCGCTGCCGATTCCTGCGCCGGGCTGCTGGCCACGAACGAGCGGTTCGGGTCGATCGCATCGGCATTCCAGCGCTGGACGCGCTCGTAGCCCCATGGGCTCACGCACGGCGCCACCAGCACATTGGCGCGCCCTGCGTAGTCGGCCGCACGCGTGGCCAGGAACTGCAGTGCACCTTCCACGCCGCTGGTTTCGTAGCCGTGCACGCCACCGGTGACCAGCACCGACGGCAGCGCCGGGTTCCAGTCACGGCTGCGCACCGCGAACAGCGGGTAGCTGTCCGGTGCGTACTCCAGCGTGCCGTACTGGACCACATCGAACTGGGCGCGCAGCTGGTCCAGTACCGGCAGCACATCGTCGGCATAACGCCGCACCGGCAACTGCCGCGCCCGCCACTCCGCTTTCTCTGCATCGCCCCAGGGCTGGCCGGGGGTACCGATGGGATAAAAGCGGGTGTCGTTCATGCGGGGCTCGCGGTTGTCACGGAAGAACCGCGATTCTAGCCTGCACCCCACGCCCCTACCAATCGCCATGGCTCCCGGCCATCATGGGCTGGCATGACCGTCATGCGCCGCAGCTGCCCTCATGGCCCGCGAGAACTTCAATGACCTGCAGGTCTTCGTGACCGTAGCGCGCGAGCGCAGCTTTACCCGTGCTGCCGCGCAGCTGGGCGTATCGCAGTCTGCGCTCAGCCATACCGTGCGGGCGCTGGAGGAGCGGCTCGGTGTCCGCCTGTTGACCCGCACTACCCGCAACGTGTCGATGACCGAAGCCGGCGAACGCCTGTACGTGAGCGTGGCACCGCGGCTGGAGGAAATCGAAGCAGAGATCGCGGCCGTGGCGGAGTACCGTGACCGTCCGGCCGGCACCGTCCGCATCACCGCCTCCGAGCACGTGGCCAACACGGTGGTATGGCCCCGCCTGGCGAACGTACTGCCCCGCTACCCCGATCTGAACGTGGAGCTGACCATCGACTATGAACTTGCCGATATCGTCGAACAGCGTTACGACATCGGCATCCGGCTCGGCGAACGGGTCGCACGGGACATGATCGCGGTGCCGGTCACCGGCCCGCAGCGGATGGCGATCGTCGGCAGCCCGGCGTACTTCAGGAGCCACACCGCGCCGCTGCGGCCAGGTGACTTGGCCGCACACGACTGCATCGGATTGCGGCTGCCTACCCACGGCGGGTTGATGGTGTGGGACCTGCGCCGGGACGAGCAGAACGTGAACGTGCGCGTTCAGGGGCAATGGACCTTCAACAGCAGCATCGCCATGCACCGCGCCGCACTGGCCGGCGCTGGGCTGGCCTATCTGCTGGAAGAGATGGTGCTGGAGGACATCGCTGCAGGGCGCCTGCACCGGGTGATGGAGGACTGGTGCGATGTGTTCGACGGCTTCTACGCCTACTACCCCAGCCGCCGCCAATCTTCCAGCGCACTGCGCGTGGTGATCGACGCGCTGCGGGTGTAACGCCGCGCCCTTACGGGCGCAGCAGGACCTTGCCGTTGCGGCCCGGTTCGAGACTGGCTTTCGCCGCCTCTGCTATCTGGTCCAGCCCGAATACGGCGTCCACCGGCAGGCTCAGGCCGCCCGCCGCGGCCAGCTTCAGCAGCTCGCCCACCAGCGCACGCTTCTTTTCCGCGGCCATGTTCTGGCTCACCTTGCTGCCCCAGAAGCCCTTCACCACGGCCTGCTTGAAGATCACATCGCCTGAGCCCAGCTGCATCGGCTCGCCGGTCATCGAGCCGAACGACACCAGCGTGCCGCCCTCGCCCAGCAGGCCCAGCAACTCGCCGCTGGCACGCCCGCCGACCGAATCGACCGCCGCGGCCGCACCTTCGCCCACCCGCGCCTGCACCTGCGCCACCCAGTCCGCCTGCGCGGTGGAAATCGTGTTGTCGATGCCCAGCGCCGCCATTTCGGCCACGCCCGCATCGCGCCGCACCAGGTTCACGCAGTGCACGCCGCGCGCCTTGGCCAGCATCGCCAGCGCCTTGCCGACCGCACCATTGGCCGCGTTCTGCACGATCCACTGTCCGGCTTCCACCTGCAGGAATTCCAGCAGCATCAACGCGCTGAGCGGCATCGCGATCAGCTGCGCGGCCGTTTCATCGTCGATGCTGTCCGGCATCGGAATCACCATCCGCGCCGGCGCAATGAACTGCTCGGCCCAGGTGCCATGCACCGACGCCGCACTGACCCGCTGCCCCACCTGCAGGCCGGTCACGCCCTCGCCCAGCGCGTCGATCACGCCGGTGCCTTCGCTGCCGCCGATGGCAGGCAGCTCGGGCTTGTAACCGTACTGGCCGCGCACGGTCCACAGGTCATGGTTGTGGATCGGCGCCAGCACGGTGCGGATGCGCACCTCGCCCGCACCGGGATCAGGCGTGGCGGCCTCACCGCCATGCAGGACAACGGTCGGGTCACCAAACTGTTCATGCAATGCAGCGCGCATGCGAATCTCCTCTATCAACGACGATGGCGGTGTGCGGCGACCACGCCCACGCGCGGTGCGCGCCAGGCCCGGGTACGCAGCAGCAGGGTCTGCAGCACCAGCAGCGCGGCCACGGCCAGCGCCAGCACGGCCACGGTATCGGCACCGGGCAGGCGCCAGCCGGATTGCTTGACGTACATGCCCACCAGCGCCCAGATCACCGCCGCCGGGTAGGCGAAGTGCCCACGCAGACGGTGATTCATCACCCACGCCAGCAGGGTGGCCAGCGCCAGCAGCACCACGCTCCACGACAGCATGTCGCCGGTCGGCAGCCACTGGTAGGCCACGATCACCTGGGCGGTGTTGAGGAAGGCGGCCATCGTCAGCCAGCCTGCGTGCAGCGCCAGCGGATAGGCAGCGAAGGCGCGCTGCCCGGCACTGGCGGTGGCCGGCGCCGCGCGTACCGCCGCAACCAGCAGGCACACCAGCGCCAGCCAGATGATGGCCAGCGCCGGGAGGAACGCCTGGTTGGAGAATACCGGCATCCACGCCGCCGTCAGCGCGAACCCGGCGGCCGCCCAGCCGCGCACCCCGGCATTGTCATCGGGCCGGCGCTGGCGCAGCTGCCACAGCCCGAAGGCCACGTCCCACAGGAAGATCAGGCCCCAGATCGAAAACGCATAGCCGGCCGCAACCAGCAACGTGGGATAGCGGTCGGAGATCGCACCATTGGTCGGGCCGAACTGACCGGTCTGGGACAACCACGCCACCAACGGCATGGCCAAGGCGGCCAACAACACGATCCAGCGCATGCATTCACTCCCGCTCAAAGAGCACCGACCATACGCGCATTGCGGTTAAGAAGGTGCCATGACCGGCAGCGCACCACCATTGGTGATGCACCGGAACCATCACCCAAGTGCGGGATGTTGGTGACCGTGCTGCAGCGCCTTCAAGGCGCCCGTGCCACCCACGAAATGACGCACGATCGGCGCATGCTCATTGCGGTGCAGTGCCCTGACCTTCTCCTGCAGGGTCCGGTCTTCGGCCGTCACCCGCTCATGCTGGCGCAGGTGCTCGATCCAGGAGGGGGTCACGAAATATTCCAGGTGGATGCCCGGCGTGGCCACGTCCTCGGCCACGCCCCAGATCACCGCGCCATCGCGGCGGCGGGTACTGCCGAGCTCACCCAGCAACACATGGAACGCGGCGCGGTCGGCATCGTCGATGTGGTACTCCACCGTCACCAGCACCGGTCCCCGGTCGTGGGTGACCGGCACCGCCAGCTCTGGCGCGGGCCAATGGCCGGCCGGCCGCAGGTCCAGCTCTTCACTGCCGGCAATGCGCACCCGCCACACCAGCAGCCCGCCGATCACCGCACCCACTGCGGCGATGGTCAGCGCCAGCGGGATCGAGGTGCGCTGGGCAATGCTGCCCCAGCTCAGCCCACCGGCCGCCATCCCCAGCGAGAACACCATGATGTACAGGGACAGCGCGCGCGCCCGCACCCACGCAGGTACCGCCGTCTGCGCGGCGATCTGCAGCGAGGACAGCACCGTGATCCATGCAAAGCCGTTGACCAGCATTGCCAGCGGCAACAGCGCCATGTGCCGCAGCCACGCCAGGCCGAACAGGCTCAGCGCGCAGGCCAGCGTGGCCAGCAGCACCAGCAGGTCGCGGTCCAACCGCGCGCGCAGGCTGGGCAGCACCAGGGCGCCACTGACCGCACCCACGCCGATGCAGCCCAGCAGCAGGCCATAGGTACCCGCCCCGCCATGCAGTTCGCTGCGCACCACCAGCGGCAGCAGCGCGGTCACCGCACTGGCGAAGAAGAAGAACCCGGCCGATTTGATCAGCACCGCCTGCAGGCGCCCGGCCCGCAGCGCATAACGCAGGCCTGCGCGCAGTCCGGCGCCGAAGCCCTCCGGCGGCAGGTTCGACACGTGCGCTTCGGGCTTCCAGGTGAACAGCACCCACAGCATCGCCGCGAAGCTCAGCGCGTTCAGGCCGAACGCCCACCCCGCGCCCAGCTGCGCCACGATCAGGCCGCCGATGGCCGGGCCGAGCGAGCGCGCGATGTTGATGCCGATCGAATTCAACGCCACGGCCGAGGCCAGCATCGGCCGTGGCACCAGCTCGGAGACGATCGCCGCCTGCGCGGGCATCGCCATTGCTGCGCCGCAGCCCATGGCGAAAGTGAGCCCGACCAGCAACGGCGGGGTCAGCAGGTTCAGTGCGGTCAGCGTGGCCAGGGTGGCGGCCACCAGCAGCATCCAGCCCTGGGTGAACAGCAGGTAGCGGCGGCGGTCGACGATGTCGGCCAACGTGCCGGCGGCCAGCGCCAGCAGCACCACCGGCACCGTGGTGGCCGACTGCACCAGCGCCACCATCAATGGCGAGCCGGTGCGCTCGGCCATCACCCACGCGGCGGCCACATCGTTGACCCAAGTGCCGACGTTGCTGCCCAGGATCGCCAGCCACATCGCGCGGAACAGCTTGATCTTCAGTGGCGACCACGCGCCCGGGGCGGCGTTTTCGTGTGTATCTACCATTGCCATGCTCCTACTACCGATGCAAACAGGGTGTCGCGGCCACCGGCCGCACGCAGGCCGGGACCGGCCTCGAACCAGGCCAGCTGGCCTTTCCAGGTCCAGTGCCGGCTGGCCTCCCAGCTGGTTTCCCACTTGTACTGCTGGCCGATCCGCCGGGGCGTGCCGGCCGTGCCGGGCACGGCGGCCAGCGGTGCCGGGGTGGTGTACACCGCATCGCTGCGGCGGTGCTTCCAGGCCAGCTGCCAGCCGATCTCGGTGGTCAGGCCCGGGCGCGGCGTCAAGGACAGGGTCGGCTGCACATCCATCAGGTTGGCCGGCGCCAGCAGGCTGGCTTCGCTGAAGTACGCCGACTTGGGGTACATCGCGTTGAAGGTGTCCAGGCGGCCATCGTGCGCGTCACGATCACCACTGGCGATGTCCAGCTTGACACCCAACCGCGGATGCCAGCGATGACCCGGCCAGCGAACGCCACTGTCGGTGGCCAGCGTCCAGGCGCGGATCGCCAGATCGCCCTGCGCGCGCGACAACGTGCCGCGCTGCGCGACCAGTTCGATGTTGGCGTTCCAGCGCGGCTGCAGCACGAACCCGCGCGCGCCGAGCGAGGTGCGGCGCTCGTCGCCCACCGCACTGGCAAAGCGTGCGCCATCGCGGCCATACCCGAGCAGGTAAAGGTCCAGCCCGTTGCCGGGCCGTGCGCCCTGCCAGGTGGCGTAGCTGCCAACCAGGAACTGGCCCTGGTCGCTGCGGTCATCGAAGGCGCCCATGCGGTTATCGACCGGGCGCAGCGCCATCACGTCCAGCGTCAGTGCACCCTGCTGCCAGCGCCCGCGCACGCCGTCGAAGGCCAGCCGGATGTTGGGGCCATCGCGCACCGACAGCAGGCGCGAGCTGCCATAGGCCGCCTCCTGCCGCCCGAGCTGCCAGGACAGTCGCTCACCGTGCCAACGCAGGTAACCCTGCTGCAGGTCCAGCGCGCCACGGTCGGTGCCACCTGGGCCGCCATCGCGGCCCTGCTCTGCATGTACGCCCAGCTGCGCCATCGCTTCCCAGCGGTCCCGCGTGACGGTCACCGAGCTCAGCGCACGCAGCAGGCCATAGCCATCTTCGCGGCCCTGGATGCCGAAGCGGGTCGGGTCGTAATACATGCCGCGCAGGCGCAGGGACGCCTCCAGCTGTACCTCGCCACCGCCGTCCAGCGCGATGCAGCGCCCCGACCCATCCGGCGTGCACGCGAACGCCAGCGCCGGTACCGCCGACGCCAGTGCCAGGCTCAGAAGGCGAAGCACGAACATCCCAGCGCGCCCCAGAACGCGTTCGGCGCATCGGTAGGCACCGCATGCGCCGCCGCGTGGCCGTGGCCATGGGTGCGGCAGGCACCTGCGCCGTGACCGTGTGCATGCGAATGCGCCACCAGCCCGGTAGCCGCGCCGCCGACGTGGTAGCCGCCAAAGCGGTTGACCGGTGACCAGTCCGGCATTGCCGGCGGCAGTGTCGGCGCGAGCGGGCCGAAGTCACCTTCGCCATGCACCACCCGTCCGCCGACCACGGTCAGCACGCTGGTGATATCGGCAATGGCGGCATCGTCCACCGCGAAGAAGTCCGACGAGAGCACGCAGAAATCCGCCAGCTGGCCGACCGCCAGCGTGCCTTTTCGGCCGTCGTCGCCGGAGAACCACGCGCTGCCCTGGGTCCACAGGCGCAGCGCTTCCTCGCGCTCGAGCAGGTTCTCTTCGCCATACAGGGCCAGCCCACCCACGGTGCGACCGGTGACCAGCCACGACAGCGCCACCCACGGGTTGTAGCTGGCCACGCGGGTGGCATCGGTGCCGGCGCCGACCGGTACGCCCGCCTGCAGCATGCGCCGTACCGGCGGGGTGTGCCGCGCCGCATCAGCGCCATAGCGCTGCACGAAGGCCTCGCCCTGGTAGGCCATGCGGTGCTGGATCGCCAGGCCACCGCCAAGCGCGCTGATCCGGTCGATGTTGCGCGGGGTGATGGTCTCGGCGTGGTCGATGAACCAGTGCAGGCCGTCGAACGGAATTTCGCGGTTGACCTGCTCGTACACATCCAGGATGCGGTCGATGCTTTCATCGTAGGTGGCGTGGATGCGGAACGGCCAGCGCTTTTCCACCAGCAGCTTGACCACTTCATGCAGCTCCGGCTCCATGCCTGCCGGCAGTTCCGGGCGCGGTTCGTTGAACAGTTCGAAGTCGGCCGCTGAGAACACCAGCATTTCGCCCGCGCCGTTGTGGCGCAGCAGGTCATCGCCCTGGCGCGGGGTGAGGATCTCGCTCCAGTGCTGGAAGTCCTGCACTTCCTTGCCCTTGTTCTGGGTGAACAGGTTGTAGGCGATGCGCACCGTCAGTTCACCGTCGCGGTGCAGCTGCTCGATGACCTGGTAATCCTCGGGGTAATTCTGGAAGCCGCCGCCGGCGTCGATCACCGAGGTGATCCCCAGCCGGTTCAGTTCGCGCATGAAGTGCCGGGTCGAATTGGCCTGGTACTCGATCGGCAGGCGCGGGCCCTTGGCCAGCGTCGCGTAGAGGATCAGCGCGTTCGGCTTGGCCAGCAGCAGCCCGGTGGGGTTGCCCAGGCTGTCGCGTGCGATCTGCCCGCCGGGCGGGTCGGGCGTGTTCCTGTCGTACCCGCAGGCACGCAGCGCGGCGCGGTTGAGCAGCGCGCGGTCGTACAGGTGCAGCAGGAACACCGGCGTATCCGGCGCGATGGCGTTGATTTCGGCCAGCGTCGGCAGGCGCTTTTCCACGAACTGTTCGGCCGTGAAACCGCCCACCACCCGCACCCACTGCGGTGCCGGGGTGTTGTCGACCTGCGCCTTGAGCATGGCCATTGCGTCCGACAGCGAGCGCAGCCCGTCCCAGCGCAGTTCCAGGTTGTAGTTGAGGCCGCCGCGGATCAGGTGGGTATGGCTGTCGTTGAGTCCGGGCACCAGCCGGCGGCCGCCGGCGTCGATCACCGTCGCGTCGGTCAGGCCTGCGCGCACCTGCGCTTCGGTGCCAATGGCGGCGATACGGCCATCGACCACGGCCAGCGCATCCGCGTGCGGCAGGTGCGGGTCAAGCGTGGTGATGCGGGCATTGCGGATGAGCAGCGTGGTCATGGGTTTCTCCGGGTACGTGGCGAAGGCGCGGCCGGCCAGGCCCAGCGCCATGGCAGCGCCAGCGCCGAGCAGCACGTCACGGCGACCAGGCAGCGTGGGATCAGCGGTCATGGTGGACGTCTCCGCTCATGGAAACTGCAATGCAAGCGCGCCGGGACCGGCCAAGGCGATGGCGCACAGCGCCAGCGTCCAGAACAACGGGTATTCAATGCCGCCGCGCATCCAGAACCAGCCCCTGGGCAGGGCCAGCACGGCGGTGAATGCCAGGAACAGCGCCGCGACCGTGGCCGCCACGCGCACCTGCCAGCCCACAAGCACGGCCACCCCGGACAGCACCTGCACCACCGCCAGCAGCAGCGGCGCCGGTGCCGGTGCAGGCAGGCCGAAGCCACGCAGTTCATCGGCGAAGCCGGCCAGTCCCGGCCCCCCGAACCAGCCGAACAGCTTGCCCAGCGCATGCGGCAGCAGGAAACCACCTGCTGCCAGCCGCAGCACCAGCAGGCCCAGGTCCAGGCCGGTGGCGCCGCCCATGCTCAGTGCCCGCCTTCCTGTGCGCCGAACATGCTCTTGGCGTACTGGATGCCCAGGCCATAGCCGCCGGCATGTTCGCGGGCGATGCCGGTGGTGAAGGCATAGGTGGCGCTGCGGCCCCAGTCGCGCTGGAGTTCCAGCAGGTACTGCACCGAGGTGATCGGCACCGCGCCGGCCTGCACCATGCGGGTCACCGCACGCTCGTGTGCTTCATCGCTGACATCGCCGCAGGCATCGGTGATCACATACACCTCGAACCCCTGGTCGATGGCCGACAGCGCCGGGCCGACGATGCAGACGCTGGTCCACAGGCCTGCGATGACGACACGCTGCTTGCCGATGCGGTTGATCTCATCGATCACCGGCTGGTCTTCCCAGCAGTTCATCGAGGTGCGATCGAACACCTTCTGGCCCGGGAAGATCGGCGCGATCTCCGGGAACATCGGGCCGGAGAACGACTTTTCGGCCACGGTGGTCAGCACCACCGGGACCTTGAACCCGGCAGCGCCCTTGGCGATCAGCGCGACGTTGTTGCGCAGCGCGGCGATATCGATGGTGCGGGTGGCGAAGGCCATCTGCGACTGGAAGTCGATCAGCACCAGGGCGTGATCGGCCGGCGACAGCAACGAGGCGCCGGCAACGGCGGTGGCGGTGGTCATGGAGAACTCCTGGGTGGTCGGATCCGCTCATGGTCGTCGCCGGAGCGGCAATGCCCTACCCCCCTTGGGTGGTGGCGTTGGCTACTCTTTTGGGGGAGACGCGGCGCCGCTAGCGCATCGACGCCGGCGCGCGCCTGCCCCAAAAGGGTAGTCGTGCACTGCCCCTGGCCTGCGACAATCCCCGCATGCCGCATGCGTCCCACGTGTTTCGTTTCCCCGTTCCGGCAGCCGCGTGGCGGGCGCCGCGTGCACTCCTGGTGTCACTGGTTCTCGCGCTGCTGGCACCGCTGCCGGTTGCCGCGGCCGGCCTGGACGCCTACGGGCACAGCGCCTGGGTGGTCGGCCAAGGGGCCCCGGGTGATATCTGGGACATCGCCCAGCTTCCCGATGGCCGACTGCTGCTGGCCACTGGCGCGGGCCTGTACCGCTTCGACGGGCGCCAGTTCGAGCGGGTGGCCCCGCCCAATGGCGGCTCGTTCCCCTCGGCGAACATGACCTCGCTGTCCGTCGATCCAGATGGCACGCTGTGGATTGCGTATTTCAACGGCGGCATCACGCGCCTGGATGCACACGGCTCGCGCGATTTCGGCAGCCGCGACGGCCTGCGCCCGGGACTGATCCCGCGCATGGAACGCGATGCGAGCGGCCGCCTGTGGGCCGCCTCGGATGCAGGCCTGCGCTGGTTCGACGGCGAACGCTGGCAAGCGCCAACCGAGGCGATGGGCATTGGCGACATACCGGCGCACTGGGCACTGCGCGACCGCGCCGGAACGCTGTGGCTGCTGGCCGGCGACGAACTGTGGCGGCTGCGCGCGCATGCCCGCCGTTTCGAGCGCATGCACCTGGCGGTGTCCCGGTTTTCCTCGCTTGCCCAGCGCGGGGACGGCCAGGTGTGGCTGGCCGACCGCCAGCAGGGTGTGATGCCCATTGGCGATGCACGTGGCCTGGTGACCGCCGCACACCGCCACGCCCATCGGCTGCCGGGGCTGCTGGCCGGACGCATCCGCTTCACCTCCGACGGCAGCCTGTGGGGCAGCTTCGTGGCCAACGGCGGCATCTTCCACGTCGCTGCCGACGACAGCGGCGGCAACCGGGTCGAGCACTTCGACGCCGCGCAGGGGCTGGCCTCCACCACCGCCGGGCCGCTCCTGCAGGACCGCGAAGGCAACCTCTGGGTCGGCTCCAACCTGGGCCTGAACCGGTTCCGCCAGCGACTGGTGCATGCACTGGCGCTGCCCGGTCCGGCCGACCCCCTGCGCACGCTGTCACGTACGCCCGAAGGTGAGGTGTTCGGCTATGGCAAGGACCTGCGGCCGATGGCGCTGCGCCGCGAGGGGGTGGACGCGGCCCCGGCGCGACGCTCGCCGGGTCCGCCTGTGGCGTCCGGACCGCTGTGGCTGACCGGGCAGGAGGGCCTGCTGCGGATCGACCGCAGTCAGCGCACGCCGCTGGTACCGCAAGGCATTCCTGCCCCGCATGAGCCGCGCGCGATGCTGGCGCTGGGCCATGACCAAGCCTGGTTCTGCTTCCGCAATGGCGGCGTGCTGCATTACCGCGCCGGGCGCTGGATCCAGGACCCGGCCCTGCCGCCGCAGGCGTGTACCGCGCTGGCCAGCGGCAGCGACGGTCAGGTGGCCATCGGCTACCCCGACGGCACGCTGCGGGTCGGCGGTAGCGGCACCTATCGTCACTACACCCGCGCCGACGGCCTGGACGTGGGCCCGGTGACGTCCACCGCGATGATCGGCGCACGGATCTGGGTCGCCGGTGAGAACGGTCTGGCCCTGCTCGGCCGGGACGGACGCTTCCGCACCGCGCTGGCCGCCACCGCAGGTGTCTTCGAAGGCATTACCGGCATCGCGCGCGACACCCGCGGCTACTATTGGCTCAACGGCAGCCGCGGCCTGGTCCGGGCCAGCGCCGACGCGCTGGAGCAGGCGGTCGACGCGGGCAGGGAAACCGCTCCGCGCCTGTACGACACCGCCGACGGCATGCCGGGAATCGCCACCCAGGCCACCCCGGTGTCAAGCGCACTGCTGGCTACGGACGGGCTGCTGTGGGTGGCGACCAACCAGGGCCTGGCATGGCTGGACACGCTGCAGGACCGGCCCAACGCACCGGCGCTGCTGCCGCACATCGACACGGTCACCTCCGGCAACCGGCAGCAGCCGCTGCGCGATGGCCTGCAGTTGCCGGCCGGCACCGCGCAACTGCAGATCGACTACCTCGCCGTGTCGCTGGCACGCCCCGAGCGGACCCGCTACCAGCATCGCCTGATGGGACTGGACGCGGAGTGGCAGGAGGCCGGCAGCCTTACCCGCGCGTTCTACACCAACCTGCCGCCGGGCCCGTACCGCTTCGAGGTGCGCGCCGCCAACGAAGACCAGGTCTGGAGCACCGCAGTCGCGCAGCGCAGTTTCACCATCGCACCGATGTGGTACCAGACGCTGTGGTTCAGCGCCGCGTGCGTGCTGGCGATGCTGGCCCTGCTGGCCCTGGCCATGCGTCTGCGCAGCCGCAGCCTCACCCGTCTGGTACGCGCGCGCCTGCAGGAGCGCCACGCCGAACGCGAGCGCATCGCGCGTGAACTGCACGACACCCTGCTGCAGGGCACCCAGGGCCTGATCCTGCGCCTGCATGCAGTAAGCCGTTCGGCGCACGCCAGCCCGGAAGTGCGCGAAGCACTGGAAGCGGCGATGCAGCAGGCCGAGAGCGCGCTGGCCGAAGGCCGCGAACGGGTCAACCGGCTTCGCGAAGGCAGCGATGATTACCAGGACCTGGGCGCCTCGCTGGTGCAGGTGTATGGCGAGCGCGCCGCCGACAGCAGCAGCCCGTGCTTGCGCCTCAACGTGGAAGGCACGCCGAAGCCGCTGCGTCACGATGCCGCGGAAGAGGTCTTCCTGATCGGCCGGGAGGCGTTGTTGAACGCCCTGCAGCATGCGGCCGCGGAGGCCGTGGACATCGAGCTGATCTACGCCCGCCGCGGCCTGCGCCTGCACATCCGCGACGACGGCAGCGGACTGCCGGCCACCCTGCCAGACGGCCGCTGGGGCCTGGTCGGCATGCGCGAACGCGCCGAACGGCTCGGCGGGCGCCTGCGGCTGTGGTCGCGCCCCGGGGTGGGTACCGAAATAGAATTGTCCCTGCCTGGCGAGCGCATCTATCGCCACCACCGTCGGCGCTGGCGGTGGCGGCGTACTTCCGGAGAAACCGCATGACCGCTGCATCCCTGCCGATCGGCATCCTGGTGGTCGACGACCACCCCCTGCTGCGCGACGGCCTGGCCGCACTCCTCGGCCTGCAGCCGGACATGCGCCTGCTGGGCGAAGCGGCCGATGGCGAGGAGGCGGTGGCCCAGTACCTGGCCCTGCAACCGGACGTGGTGCTGATGGACCTGCAGTTGCCCGGTGTGGACGGAGTGGAAGCGATCACCCGCATCCGCCACCTCGACCCGCGGGCGCGGATCATCGTGCTCACCACCTACCGCGGCGATGTGCGCGCGGTGCGTGCGCTGCAGGCCGGGGCCAGCGGCTACCTGCTCAAGGACATGCTGCGCCATGAACTGGTCGACACCATCCGCACCGTGCACAGCGGCCGCCGCGCCGGCATTCCGGCCACGCTGGCGGCCAGCATCGCCGCACACGTGGTTGAAGACAGCCTGTCACCCCGCGAAACCGAAGTGCTGGGCCATGTCGCTGCCGGGCGCTCGAACAAGAGCATCGGCGAACAGATGCGCATCTCCGAGCAGACGGTCAAGGCGCACATGAAGAACATCATGGAAAAACTGGGCGCCCGCGACCGCACCCACGCCGTCACCCTCGCCCTCAAGCGCGGCATCATCACCCTGGACATCGACCCGTAGTGCCGGGCCCTGCCCGGCAACCACGCCCCACCCAGCGAAGCCGCTCAGCGCAACCGGACCACCAGACTGCACCCGGCCGCCAGCGTCGCCAACCCAGCGACCGCACTCCATCCACCGTGCGCCAACGCCACCGCGCCCAGCGCCCCTCCTGCGGCCATGCCCAGAAACACCCCGGTAAACAGCAGCGCATTGAGCCGGCTGCGCGCTTCCGGCGCCAACCCGTAGACCAGCGTCTGGTGCGATACCAGTGCGGCCTGGAACCCAAAGTCGAACACCACGGCACTGAACGCCAGCAACGGCACGATCGCCACCCGCGGCAGCCACGCATCCAGCAGCAGCATTGCAAACCCCGCCAAGGCAATCCCGATCGCGATACGCGCCACCGCGTGGCTGCCCAGCCGGTCGGCCCAGCGGCCGGCCAGCGGCGCCGCCAGCGCACCGGCCGCACCGGCGATGCCGAAGGCTCCGGCCACCGCGCTGCCCAACTGGTACCGGTCGTGCAGCATCACTGCCAGGGTCGACCAGAATGCACTGAAGCCTACCGCCAGCAGCCCCTGCGCGAACACCGCACGGCGCAGTTGCGGCTGTCCACGCCACAGGTGAGCCAGCGAACGCAGCAGCGCCGGATACCGCAACGACGTGGTCGGTGCCAGGTGCGGCAACTCGCGCGCCAGCACCAACGCCATCACCACCACCGAGGCGGCCGCGATACCGAACATCGCCCGCCAGCCCAGGGCCTCGGCGACCAGCCCACTGGCCACCCGCGACAGCAGGATGCCCAGCAGCAGCCCGGTCATCACCTTGCCCACCACCGCGCCGCGCTCGGCTTCGGGTGCCAGCATCGCCGCCGACGGCACCACGTCCTGGGCCACGGTGGCCATCAGCCCGATCAGCAGGCTGGCCAGCAGCAGGGTGGGCAGGCTGCCCGACAGCGCTGCTCCGGCCAGCGCGGTGGCAAGCAGCACCGACTTGAGCAGGATCAGCTGGCGGCGGTCGAAGCGGTCGCCCAAGGGCGCCAGCAGCAGGATGCCGAGCGCGTAGCCCAGCTGGGTCAGGGTTGGCACCATGCCGGTAGCCTGCGCGTCGCTGCCCAGCCCGCTGGCGATGACGCCCAGCATCGGCTGGCTGTAGTAGATCGAGGCCACTGAAAAACCGGCCCCGGCCGCCATCGCGACGATCAGCCGCGACGGCACCGCAGGCCGGGGTACGGCCATCGCCGGGGTATGCACGCTGGACATGAGCCACTCCACGCTTCAAGAAAGTGGAGTCAGCATCGCGCCTGTAGATCAAGGCGTGTAGTAGGCTTCGGTACATATCCATCATACGAAGGTTGTATGAGCACGCCCTTCCCGGCATCCGGTGCGGACCGGATCGACCTGCTGGCCACCTTCGTGCGCATTGTCGAGAGCGGCAGCCTGTCGGCGGCCGCGGTACAGCTGGGCACGACCCAGCCGACCGTTAGCCGCCGGCTGCAGACGCTGGAACGGTTGTTCGGCCTGCACCTGCTCAAGCGCTCCACCCATCAGATGACACTTACCGAGGACGGCGAGCGCTGCTATGCGCACGCTCGCGCCCTGGTGGATGACTGGGATGCGATCCAGGCGGACCTGCGTGGCGAAGTGGACGTACCACGGGGACGGCTGCGGGTGGTGGTGCCGCATGCCTTCGGCCAGGCCCAGCTGCTGGACCCGATGCTGCAGTTCATGGCCCGTCACCCGCAGGTCACTCTGGAGTGGATGCTGGAAGACCAGCCGGTGGACTTCATCGCCGACGGGATCGACTGCGCCATCCGGGTGGGCGGCGTAGAGGAACCGCAGCTGGTGGCGGTGCCGCTGGCGGAGGTGCCGCGGATCGTGATTGCCGCACCTTCGCTGCTGGACGCGGCCGACCTGCACGATCCCGCCCTGCTGCCCGGCCTGCCGTGGATCGCCCTGACCACCTTCTACCGCGATCGCTTCACCCTGCTTCCGGCCGATGACGGTCCGGCGCTGCGGGTGGACATCCAGCCGCGCCTGCTCACCGACAACCTGTTTGTCGTGCGCCGGGCGGCCGTGTCTGGCCTGGGCGCCGCGGTGGTGTCTGCGTGGCTGGTGGGTGATGACCTGCGTGAGGGACGCCTGGTGCAGCTGGTGCCCGGCTGGAAAGCGCCACCGTTGCCCGTGCACCTGGTCTACCCCGCCGCGCGCCAGATCCCCTCGCGGCTGCGCGCCTTCATCGATGCCATGAAGGCCAGCCTGCCGCATACCCATGGCATGCGGTCGTTGCCGATGCCCTCACCTTTATAATATAGCCGCTGCTATATTGGCGGGCATGAGCGCGGAACCCACCTCCCCGACCGTCACCGCGTGGCCGCAGGCCACCGGCAATCGCCCCAGCCTCGGCGAGATGCACGCCAGCGTGGCCGTGCCCAGCGGTGGACACTGGTGGTTCCGGCTGCTGGCTTTCCTGGGCCCCGGCTACATGGTGTCGGTGGGGTACATGGACCCGGGCAACTGGGCGACCGACATCGCCGGTGGCGCGCAGTTCGGCTACCTGCTGCTGTCGGTCATCCTGCTCTCCAACCTGATGGCCATCGTGCTGCAGGGGCTGTCGGCGCGGCTGGGCATCGCCACCGGCCGCGACCTGGCACAGGCCTGCCGCGACCATTTTTCCAGACCGGTGAACCTGTGCCTGTGGGTGCTGTGCGAGATCGCCATCATCGCCTGCGACCTGGCCGAAGTGATCGGCACCGCCATCGCGCTCAAACTGCTGTTCGGGCTGCCGCTGGTGGTGGGTGCGATCATCACCGCCGTGGACGTGGTGCTGGTGCTGTGGCTGATGCATCGCGGCTTCCGCGCGCTGGAAGCGTTCGTGATCGCCCTGCTGCTGGTGATCTCTGCCTGCTTCGTGGTGCAGATCGCGTTGGCCGCGCCGCCGCTGATGGCAGTGCTGGGCGGCTTCATCCCGCGCGCGGAGGTGGTCACCAACCCGCATGCGCTGTACCTGGCGATCGGCATCATCGGTGCCACCGTGATGCCGCACAACCTGTACCTGCACTCGTCCATCGTGCAGACCCGTGCCTACCCGCGTACCGACAGCGGCCGGCGCAGCGCACTGCGCTGGGCCGTCACCGACAGCACGATCGCGTTGATGCTGGCGTTGTTCATCAACGCCTCGATCCTGATCCTGGCCGCAGCGGTGTTCCATGCCAACGGTCGCACCGACGTGCAGGAGATCGAGCAGGCCCATGAGTTGATGGCACCGATGCTGGGGGTCGGGGTGGCCTCGACCTTGTTTGCGGTGGCGCTGCTCGCCTCGGGCATCAATTCCACCGTGACCGCTACCCTGGCCGGGCAGATCGTGATGGAAGGTTTCCTGCGCCTGCGCATCGCCCCGTGGGCGCGCCGCCTGCTGACCCGTGGCATCGCCATCGTGCCGGTCGTGATCGTCACCGCAATCTACGGCGAACAGGGCACGGCGCGGCTGCTGGTGCTGAGCCAGGTAGTGCTGTCGATGCAACTGCCGTTCGCGGTGATTCCGCTGGTGATGTTCGTCGGCGACAAAGCACGCATGGGCACGCTGGTGGCCCCGCGATGGCTGTTGACGCTGGCGTGGGTGATTGCCGCGGTGATCGTGGCGTTGAACGTGAAGTTGTTGGCGGAAACGTTGGTGGGGTGATCGGGGGTCGCCGGGCATGGCCCGGCGCTGCGAAGGGTTGCGTAACGAGCGTAGACCCGGACACATCCGGTCGCCTCCGTTCCGGCTGTACGCATTGGCCGCGTAGCGACAGGCCCTGCCTGTCTGCTCTTGACCTCAATCACAGTTGAGGTGGCACAGTGCGCGGAGTCCTCCTGGAATTTCCGACATGGCCCACGCCACATCGCCTCCTTCGCAGCACGACCTCTGGAACGGCCCCGCCGGCGACGCCTGGGTACAGGCGCAGTCCCTGCTCGATGGCATGTTCGCCGGCTTCGAGCCGATGCTTGCCGATCCCATTGCCGCCGAGCCAGATGCCCGCGTGCTCGACGTCGGTTGTGGTACCGGCGCGGTCTGCCTGGCCATCGCCGATCGGCTGGGTCCACAGGGCCGGTGCAGCGGCGTGGACATTTCCGCGCCGATGATCGCGGTCGCGCGTGCGCGGGCGCTGGCGGCAGGCAAGTCCATCGATTTCGCCGTGGGCGATGTCCAGCAGCATCCCTTTGCCCCCGCCAGCCTGGACCGCATCGTGTCGCGGTTCGGCGTCATGTTCTTCGATGATCCGGTGCGCGCGTTCGGCAACCTGTGGCAGGCGCTGCGTCCCGGCGGCATGCTGCATGCCATCGCCTGGCGCAGCCCGGGCGAGAATCCGTTCATGACCACCGCCGAGCGCGCCGCTGCGTCGCTGCTGACCTTGCCGGCGCGGGCGGAAGTCGGGCCGGGGCAGTTTGCGTTTGCCGATGCGGACGATGTGCTGGATATCCTGGATGACAGTGGCTGGGACCAGATCGACATCGCTCCGCTCGACGTGGAATGCAGCATCGCCCGCGACGATCTGCCGACGTACGTGTCACTGCTGGGGCCGGTCGGGCAGGCGTTGCGGGCCAAGGGCTTGGATCGGGACGTCAGGCAGCGGGTGCTGTCGACCGTGGTCGACGCGTTCGCACCGTTCGTGCGGGGCGATCGGGTAGTGTTCACCGCTGCGTGCTGGTCGATCCGGGCCTGCTGACCGCGAACCGGCCAACACCCATGTCACCCCGCCGCCGCCATTCGTCCCGGGTGACCGCCATTCGGCCCCAGGCCAATGACAGCAAGGGTTGAGGGGCACATGCTGGGTTCATCGCCCTTTGCCTGTGACTGCCATGAAACGTCGTGACTGCCTGAAAGCCGGCCTGGCCGTGCCCTTGCTTCCGTTGGTCCAGAAGGCCGCTGCGGGCACTGCAAAGGCGTCACGGAACGCCTTCGCTCGTGTCCGTCCCGGTGCCGCCGGGTGGCCATCTGCGAACGAATGGAACCAGCTGTCCCGCGCCGTCGGTGGACGGCTGTCGATCCCGGTCTCCCCCTTCCTCGCCGATGCGGCTGCCCGCGCCGAGGCACTGGCGCAGATCCAGAACCCGTTCTTCATCGGCGACGAGCCTGCGCTGACCCAGACCAGTGGCTACCACGGGGCGTGGCTGTCGCGGCCCAGCGCGCGGGTGATAGCCGCCGCCAACAGCGCCGATGTGGCGGCGGCGGTCGATTTCGCGCGGCGGCACCGGCTGCGGCTGGTGGTCAGGGGCGGTGGGCACAGCTACCACGGCACCTCCTGCGCGCCCGATTCGCTGCTGGTCTGGACGCGCGCCATGAACCAGGTCGCGCTGCACGATGCTTTCGTGGCCCAGGGCGCGCCCACGGGTACCGCCGCGCAGCCGGCAGTCAGCCTCGGCGCCGGTGCGATGTGGATTGATGCCTACGATGCGGTCACCACCCGCGCCGGCCGCTACGTCCAGGGCGGCGGCTGCACCTCGGTGGGCGTGACGGGTCTGGTCACCGGTGGCGGCTTCGGCAGCTTCTCGAAACGTTTCGGCACTGCAGCGGCCAGCCTGCTCGAAGCCGAAGTGGTCACCGCCGATGGGCGTGTGCGGGTGGTCAACGCCAGCCAGGATGCGGAGCTGTTCTGGGCGCTCAAGGGCGGCTGCGCCGGCAGTTTCGGCGTGGTTACGCGGATCACGCTGCGCACCCATGCCCTGCCGGCGACGTTCGGTGGGGTGTCGATGAAGGTCAAGGCCGACAACGACGCGGCCTACCACGCCTTGGCCGCCGAAGTCCTGCGCTTCTACCGCGATGCCCTGTGCAATGCGCAGTGGGGCGAACAGCTGCGCTTCGACAGCCATCGCACCTTCGGCGTGTCGATGGTGTTCCAGGGGCTGAGCCAGGAACAGGCTGTGGCGGTGTGGGCGCCGTTTGCGGCGTGGGTGGCCGCGCGCCCGCAGTACACCGTGATCGATCCCCTGCAGGCGCTGGCGCTGCCCGCCCAGCACATGTGGGACGCGGACTTCTTCCGCAAGCATGCCCCAACGTTGATCGCCGAAGACACGCGGGTTGGCGCGCGCGCCACGCACATGCTGTGGAAGGGCGACCAGGGCCAGGTCGGCTGGTACCTGCATGGGTATGCCTCCGCGTGGATGCCTTCCGCGCTGCTGGACGATGCCCGCCGCGATGCCACCGCCGCGGCCATCTGCAACGCCGCGGCGCACATGCCGGTGGAACTGCACTGCAACAAGGGCCTGTTCGGCGCACCGGCCGATGCGCTCGCGGCCAGCCGCGATACCGCCATGCATCCTGCGGTGCTGGATGCGTTCGCGCTGGCGCTGATCGGCAACGCTGGCGGGCCGGTGTTCGCCGGCAGCGGCGGCGCGGTGGACGAGGTGGAAGCGCGCGAGGGCAGCGCCAGGGTCGGTCGATCCTACGCTGCGCTCCGTGAAGTGCTGCCTGCCGCGCCGACCTACGTTTCCGAGTGCGATTTTTTTCAGCGCGATTGGCAGCAGTCGTTCTGGGGCCCGCATTACCCCCGCCTGCTGGCAGCCAAGCGCCGCTACGACCCGGACGGGCTGTTCGTGATCCATCACGGCGTCGGCAGCGAAGACTGGAGCGCGGACGGGTTCGAGCCGCGCAGCTGACGCGGCGGCTGCCCTGGCTTAGGCTGCGGGCAATCCGCCCGCTGCTGGAGTCCGCCCGTGCCCGCGTCCCTGCCCGCCGTAAACGTCCTGCTCTGCCTCTCCCTCGCAACCGCGCTGTTGCCCGGCATCGCTGCCGCGCAGACCGCGCCTGCCCCTCCCGGCGTCCCGGCGACGCAGAGCTTCAACGCACTGCTCGATGCGCAGACCATGGCGGCGATCAACGCCGATCCGGAACTGAAAACCCTGCTGGGGATCAGCGGCGATGGCGCGGGCGACACTTCCGACCAGCTCACCGATGTGTCGCTGGCCCGGCGTGAGGTCAACCGCCGCTTCCTGGCCGACAACCTGGCCGCGATCAAGGCCTGGAAGGGCGCGCCGCTGGACCCGCAGCAACAGCTCAGCGACGGCCTGGCGCGCTGGTTCTACCAGGCGCAGATCGACCTGATGGCGGTGCCGTGGGCGGCGGCGTGGCTGCCGGTGGGAGGAAGCACCTACGCGGTGGACCAGTTGTTCAGCCTGCCGGTGAACCTGCCACAGTTCTTCGACAACCAGCACGCCGTCACCGATGTGACCAGTGCGCGCCAGTATATTGCCCGCCTGAACGCGATGGGCAGCAAGCTGGACCAGGTACGGGCCAACCTCGACATGCAGGCCGCCGAAGGCGTGGTGCCACCGGAACTGGCCCTGGCCGGCGCGGCCAGCCAGTTCCGCACCCTGCTCAAACCGGCACCGAAGGACAGCCTGTGGGTGGCGTCGCTGCAGCGCAAGCTGGAGACGCTGCCGTCGATCCCCGCCGCCGAGCGCGCGGCACTGGTCGAACAGGCCACCGTGGCCGTGCGCGATTCGGTCAACCCCGGCTACCAGCGCCTGCTCGATCGCGTGCAGGCGCTGCAGGCCACCCACCCCGGCAACAACGGCATGTGGGCGCTGCCGCACGGCGACGCGTTCTATGACGCGGCGCTGCGCTGGTACACCAGCACCGACCTGGGTGCCGACGCGATCCATCAGATCGGCCTGGATGAAGTGGCGCGCCTGGAAAAGAGCATGGACGCGCGCCTGCGCCAGATCGGCCTGCGCGATGGCACCGTGGCCGCGCGGATCCGGGCCCTCGGCGACGATCCGCGTTACCGCTATGCCGACAGCGATGCCGGCCGCAGGGAACTGATCGGCGACATCGAACAGCGCCTGCGTAACCTGGATCCGCTCCTGCCCACCTACTTCGGCCACCTGCCTCCACAGAAACTGCTGGTGCAGCCGGTGCCGGCGCACATGCAGGCCACCTCGCCCGGCGGCTATTACTACCCGCCGGGGATGGACGGCTCGCGCCCGGGCACCTTCTTCATCAACCTGGGTGACATGGCCTCCAACACCCGCTGGAGCACGCCTACCCTGACCTACCACGAAGGTTCGCCGGGCCATCACTTCCAGATCTCGATCGGGCAGACCCTGGCCGATCTGCCGCTGCTGCGCCGCAGCCTCAATCCCAGTGCGTTTTCCGAAGGCTGGGCGCTGTATGCCGAGCAGCTGATGGCCGAAGCCGGGGTCTACCGCGACGACCCGGCCGCCGACATCGGTCGGCTGCAGGCCGAGATGTTCCGCTCGGTGCGGCTGGTGCTGGACACCGGCCTGCACCGCAAGCGCTGGACGCCCGGGCAGGCCATCGCGTACATGCGCGAGAAGACCGGCATGGCCGAATCCGACGTTCGCATCGAAGTAAACCGCTACCTGGTGCAGCCGGGCCAGGCCTCGTCCTACAAGATGGGCCAGCTGCGCCTGCTCGCGCTGCGCGCCAAGGCGCAGAAGCAACTGGGCGATCGCTTCGACATCCGCGCCTTCCATGATCTGATTCTGGGCAACGGCGCGCTGCCGATGACCGTAGTGGAGCAGGCCGTGGACGCGTGGCTTGCCAGTGGCGGCGGTGATCCTCGACGCGCCCCCTGACCGGTAGAAATACCTAGCACGCCTCGGTGAAATTCCGCTTGTCCGCGCCGCGGTGGGTGCGCACAGTGGGGGCATGGCCTGCCTGGCAGGCCCGGAACCACAGGAGAACCCCATGCGTTCTTGCCGCAGTCCGAGCAATGGCGGCTACCCACCCCGCTACGCCGACACCACCGTGCAGTACGCACCGCCGGGCGTGCCGCGATGACGCTGCAGCATCCCTGGATCTGGTTCCTGGCCCTGTTCCTGGTGCCGCTGGTGGCCGCGCTGGTGGTGAGCCTGCTGGTGCGCAGGCGCGGCATCACCGCCAACGCGGTGCTGGCCTGGTTCGTGCTGGTGTGCTGGATCGGCGCGCTGGCCGTGATCCTGTCGCAGGTGCTGTAACGGCTACAGCGACTGCCCCAGCTCGATGAACACCACCCGATGCCCACCTTCGCGCATGCCCAAACCGAAGATCAGCGGCCCGATCCACGAATCGAAGCCCAGGAACAGGCTGCCGTTCCATATTCCATCGCTGAGTGACATGTCCGACCGGCGCTGCCACGCATTGCCGTACTCCACCGTGCCGCCCACCTGTGCCGACCGCCCCAGCACCTTGCCCAGCTCATAGGTGTAGCCGGCAAAACCCAGCGCATAGTCCTGGCCGGTCAGCTGGTTCTGCTGGAAACCGGCCAACCGCCAGCGCCCGCCCAGCCGGTAGATGCTCTGCACCGGCGCAGTGCCCGACGAGGTCACGTGGTAGCGCAGGCCCAGCTGCACCGCGCTGCGCCCGAATGGGAACGCCCCCACCGCGTCCAGGTCGATCTGGCCGAACCGCGAATCCGCCCCCAGGCTCTCGCGCGACTGGTAGGTGCCCAAGCCGGCAAGCAACCCGTCGCGCGGGAAGTAAAGGCTGTCGATGTTGTCGTAGGTGATGCGGGCGGTCAGCGCGCCTTCGTCGAAGTCCGTCCGGGGCACCGACGGCGAGCCGATGTCCATCCGCGCACTGCCGGTATAGCGCTCGATACCAGCGCGCACAGAGAGCACGTTGGATACATTGCGCACCAGGTCCACGCCCGCCCCGGTGCGACGCGTTCGGTAGCGCGCGGTCTTGTTGCCGGCCTGGTCGAACACGTTGAAGCTGCGCGTTTCGTAGCCGCCCACGGCGTCGAAGGCGTAGCGGTTGCGCACGTCAAAAGGATGGTAGTAACTGCCCTTGATCGCCGGCTCACTACCTGCCTGCAGGGTTATCCGCGCCTCGGCGCCATACGGCGACAGGGGCGCGAACAGCAGGCCCGCGCGCAGGTTGCTTTCGTGATTGCCGTCGAGATCGTTGCTGAGCGTCCAGCCCGCTTCCAGGTACGCCGGCCCATTGGGTTTTTCGTAAGCGGTGATCACCACCCCGACCTGGCCATCGCGGCGCTCCTGCGCATAGCTGATGCTGGCCAGGGTATCCATGCCATAGGCCTTCAGCACGCCTTCCTGCATGGCCCTGCTGTCCAGCGGCTTGCCGATTTCCACCGGCAGGTAGGACAGCAGCAGCTCGTCGGCGTAGCCGGTATGGTTGCGTATCTCGATGAACGCGATGGGCGCCGGCGCCGCGCGGGCCGCACGGGTTTCGCGGCTGGCATGCCAGCGCTGGTACACCGGCGCAGGCTGCGAAAACGCACGCAGCGCCGGCGCGGCCTGCTCCGCGGCCTGCTGGCCGATGGCCAACGCTTCGGGGGCTTTGTCGAAGTCGCCGGTGGCCACCTTGCCGGTCAGCGCCGGGGCGATCAGCATGTCCTGCGGGCCCAGCGTGTCCAGCTGCCGTTGCGCGTTGCGGGTGGTCAGGAAGCCGCTGAGCTGGCCGATCACGTCCACCAGGCTGGCATCACGGTCCAGCGCGCTGAGCGGGGTACCCACATCCACCGCGATCACCCGGTCCGCGCCCATCGCGCGCACCACGTCGATCGGCACCTGGTTGGAGACACCGCCATCGAGCAGCACGCGTCCATCAAGGGTGACCGGCCGGAAGATACCGGGCAGCGACATGCTGGCGCGCATCGCCATCGGCAGGCTGCCGTGATCGAGCACGACCGCCTCGCCGGTGTTCAGGTCGGTGGCGATGGCACGGAAGGGAATGGACAGGTCGTCGAAGTTGCCGGTGACCCGGCTGCCACCCGTGGCGGTCTCGAACAGCGCGATCAGGCGTTCGCCCTGCGACATGCCCGCCGACAGCTGCACCCGCTTGCCTTCGCCACCCAGCCCGATCCCGATCGGCGCCAGCTGTTCGTAGTCATCGGCCTTGCGCTGCAGCGAGCGCTCGCGGCGCGGCAGGGTGTCGCTGAACATCGCCATCCACTGCGTACCCAGGACCACCTGTTCGATCTCGTCGGGCGATTTCCCGGAGGCATACAGGGCACCCACCAGTGCACCCGCGCTGGTGCCGGCAATGCAGTCCACCGGGATGTGCAGGGCTTCGAGCTGGCGCAGGATGCGCACATGGGCGATACCGCGCGCGCCACCGCCGCCCAGCGCCACCCCGATCCGCGGACGCGGGTCGCCGCTGTCGCGGTGTCCACACTGCGTGCCGTCCAGCGTCGCGGCCGGCCCGAAGGCAAGGGCGGCGCCAGGCGCAAGCAAGCCGGCCAACAGCAGGCACATGCCCGCAGGCGTGGGAATCACCAAGAGCCACCTCGATAAGGTGCGCGGCGCCGGGCCGGTGGGAGGGATGGGCCCCGGTGCGGCGCCGCGCGGTGAAACGTCGTGTGCCGTCAGCGGTTCATCGGGCCGGCGCACTACCCGGCGGGAAAGCGGCAAACAGCTTGTCCAAGCCTGCTTCCACCGCCGCGTTGGCCCGCTCAGGCGAGCTTGGCACCGTGGCGCTGGCCGTGCCACGCCAGACCGCCTGCTTGCTGCGCGCGTCGAACATGTCCACCACCAGCGTGCCCACCTCGTAGGTGCGGACAGTCGTGGTCGCGCTGCCCATGCCCATGCCACCGCCCCAGCCGCCCCCGCGCCAGCCCCAGCCGCCCATGTTGCTGCCGGTGTAGAAGGTGTCCAGGGTCTGCCGTTGGCTGGTCACGATATGCGCGGCCAGGGCGACGTCACCGTCGCTGGGGGTCTGCCGCCAGCCCCGCGCCGCCAGCCGTGAATCAATGCCGTCCACGATGCGCTGGGTGATCAGCGGGGAACCGCCCTGCGGCTTCATTGCCCAGCTGTAGGTCTTGAACGAGGCGAAGTTCGCCCCCGGATCGAAGTCGGTGTGAACGGTTGGCGTAGTGGCACAGGCCACCAGCGAGGTGGCGAGGACCGCAATTGCAAAGGCTTTCATCACGCGACACTCCCGGGCAGTGATCTGGCTTCCAGCCTAGCTTGTGGCCCACGCGTGGTCATCCGCATAACTACGCAGTCCAGCCAGCAAAACTACGGGTTGCCGCACCGGCATGGGGCCAAGGGCCAATTGCTGGCCCGGTCCAGCACAGGCGATCTTCACCCCCAATGACCAAGCGAGCGCCAGTGGTTGCGGTGGTCGACGACGAAGACGACGTGCGGCTTGCACTGCGCCGGTTGCTTCGCTCGGCCGGGTACGACGTGCTGGCCTACGAATCGGGGTCGGAGTTCCTGCGCCATGCCGCAACCAGCCTGCCCGACTGCGTGGTGCTGGACCTGCGCATGCCCGGTCCCAGCGGTTTCGAGGTACAGGCGTCGCTGCGCGCCCAGCAGCTGACCATTCCGGTGGTGGTGCTGAGCGCCGACGACAGTACCGCCAGCCGCCACCAGGCGCTGGCCGGAGGCGCCGACGCATACCTGCGCAAGCCGGTGGACGGCGATGCGCTGATCAACGCCACGCAGGCGGCGATCGAGCGCTGCGCGCGACAACACTCCTCCTCCCCGCATGGTCGGCCGGAGTCCCCATGAACCGTCCCCGCTGTTCCGCCGCTGCTTCCGCCGCCGCGTGGCTGCCGCCCGCCCTGCTGCTCGGTGCAGCGCCCGATGCGCACGCCTCCTTCCTCAGTGGCGAGGCGCTGGATACGGCGGCCAACGTGATCGCCTGGCTGGCCCTGGTGGTGGTGCCGGTGGTGTTGATCGCGGTGTTCTGGATGGTGCACATCCTGCCCGAAAAGATCGCCCACAAGCGCCACCACCCGCAGCTCGATGCGATCAAGACCCTGTGCCTGCTGTCACTGCTGTTCGGTGGCCTGTTGTGGCCGTTGGCATGGCTGTGGGCCTATACCCGCCCGGTGCTGCACAAGCTGGCCTACGGCACCGACCAGGTCGACCACGGCCACGGCGACGCCGCGCTGGCGCCCCTGCACGATGCCCGGGCGGAGTCGGTCGAGCCGGACCTGCCCACCCCCGTGGACGCCTCTGCGTGGCAGCAGCGGGTCGATGCCCTCGAGCGGCGCCTGGCGGACATGGAACGGCTGCACCCGGGCCCGTCGACGCGGGCGGAGGAGTGAACCATGGAAGTCATCCTGCTGCTCATCTATTCCTTCTTCGTCTGGCTGATCTTCTTCAAGTTCAAATGGCTGCCGTGGAACTTCGTGTCACAGGTGGTGGTGGTCTCATTGCCGATCTTCGCGATGACCGCGCTGATCCTGGTCCTGAACGTGGTGGCGCCCTCCTCGTCGGACGTGCGTGCGATCAACTACGTGGTGCAGGTGGTCCCGCGCGTCACCGGACGGGTGATCGAGGTGCCGGTGGAAGCCAACCGCCCGGTGCGCAAGGGCGAGGTGCTGTTCCGCATCGACCCGGTGCCCTACCAGCAGCAACTGGCGGCGCTGGAAGCGAAGCTGCCCGAACTGTCGGCAAAAGTGGACAGTGCCGATGCCTACCAGCGCGAACTGGGCGAACAGCTGCGCGGCGCGCGCGCCACCCGCGAGGCGCTGGCCGTGCGCCTGCAGCTGGCCGAACGCCGCCAACGCCAGACCGGTGAGCTGGCCAGCACCGGTGCAGGCAGCCGCTTCGAACATGAACAGGCGCAGACCGAAGCGGCCAGCCTGCGCTCGGACCTGGTGTCCACCACCGCGCAGATGGCGCAGGTGCAGCAGAAACTGTCCGCACAGACCCGCGACGGCGAACTCTCCGAGGTGGCGCAGGCCCAGGCCGGCATGGTCCAGCTGCAGGCGCAGATCGTGGAAGCACGCTGGCAGCTGGAGCAGACCGTGGTGCGCGCGCCGGCCGATGGCAGCGTGATCAACCTGCAGCTGCGCGAAGGCTCTTACGCCGCCAGCCTGCCTTTGACCCCGGTGATGACCTTTGTCGAGCGCGAGCAATGGATCCTGGCGATGTTCTCGCAGAACGAACTGGGCAACGTGGCGCCCGGCAACGAAGCGGAAATCGCGCTGAAGGTGTATCCCAACCGCATCATCAAGTGCCGGGTCGATTCGGTGGTGTGGGCATCCGGCACCGGCCAGCTGCCTATCAGCGGCATGATTCCGCAGACCGGTACCAGCCCGCTGCCGCCGGGGCGGATCGCGGTGCGGCTGCGCCCGGACGGGCGCGACCGCGATGTGTTCATCGCCATGGGCGCGCAGGGCCAGGGCGCGATCTACACCGAGCACGGCACGCTGATCCACATCGTGCGGCGGGTGATCCTGCGCGTGGGCAGCAAGCTGGATTGGCTGGTCCTGAAGCTGCACTGACATGACCGCACCGCGCCGCCGCCGTCGTGCCCCGCCCCGCCCGCTGCTGCTGGCGCTGGCCCTCGCGCTGGCCGGCTGCGCCACCGCTCCGGAACCGGGCAGCAAGCAGATCCGCGCGGATGCGCTGGGCACGGTGGCCATTCCGCCGAACTGGTCGGCGCCCGCCAGCCAGGCCCAGGTCGACCGCGGCTGGCTCGATGCGTTTGCCGACCCGCAGCTGAGCGCCCTGGTGCACGAAGCGCTGGCCCGGAATCCGGACCTGCTGATTGCCGCGGCGCGGGTCGAACAGGCCAATGCCCAGGTCGATATCGCCCAGGCCCAGCTGCGCCCCGCCATCGGCTTGATCGGCCGCGGCGGCTCCAAACCGATCGCCGACCTGGTGCCGCTGCTGAGCGGGTTGATGCTGCGCCTGAGCTGGGAGATCGATCTGTGGGGGCGCCTGCGTTACGCCCGCAATGCCGCCATGGCCGCCAGTGATGCGCAGAACGCCGACTACCGTTATGCGCAGCAATCGCTGGCGGCCAGCGTCGCCCGCGCATGGTTCACGGTGACCGAAGCACGCCTGCAGTACGACATCGCCGGGCAGATGGCCGGCAGCGGCGAGCAGCTGGTCCGCCTGGCCGAACAGCGCGAACGGGTTGGCGCGGGCAGTTCCAACGAAACTCTGGCCGCGCGCGCCAGCGCCGCCAGCTACCTGGATGCCCGCCAGCAGGCCGACCTGGCCACCCACAGCGCCAGCCGCGCGCTGGAGATCCTGCTGGGCCGCTACCCTGGCGCGACGCTGGCCGCGCCGGCCGCGCTCACCGCGCTGCCCGGCGACGTGCCGGCCGGCATGCCCATTGATGTGCTCAACCGGCGGCCGGACCTGTATGCCGCCGAGCGCCGCGTGGCAGCCGCCTTCGACCGGGTTGGCGAGGCGCGCGCGGCGATGCTGCCCACGCTGTCGCTGTCGGCCGGCTACGGACGGCTCAGCAATGCCGCCGTGCGCACCCGTGACGATCTGGAACAGACCACCTCCAGCGTTTCGGCCACCGGCATCATGCCGCTCTATACCGGCGGTGCGCTCAGCGGCCAGGTGCAGCTGCGTTCGGCCGAGCAGAAGCAGGCGGTGGCCGACTATGCGCGGCGCGCGTTGCTGGCGCTGGGCGAGGTGGAAGACGCGCTGACCGCCGAACGCGTGCTGGCCGAGCGCGAACAGCTGCTCGGGCAGGTGCTGGCCAACAACGAACAGGTAGTACTGCAGGTGCGCGATTCCGAACGCATCGGCCGGGCCGACCACCGCGCGGTGGCCACCCAGGAAATGCAGGCGCTGGCCGCCCGCTCGGCGCTGCTGGGCGTGCGCCGCGAACGGCTGAGCCGGCGCGTGGATCTGTACCTGGCCCTGGGCGGCGACTACGCCACGGCAGACGCCGCGGCGCCTGGCAGCCCGCCCTCCCCCTCCCCGGAGTAAGTGCGCATGTACTGGATGCTGCTGCTGGTACCGCTGGCGATCGCGCTGCACTACCTGCTGCCGGGCAACGCCCTGCTGGTCTTCGGCGCCACCGCGCTGGCGATCGTGCCGCTGGCGGCGCTGATGTCGCGTGCCACCGGCGCGCTGGCCGCGCGGCTCGGGCCCAGCATCGGCGGCCTGCTCAACGCCACCTTCGGCAACGCCGCCGAATTCATCATCGCGCTGGCCGCGCTGCGCGCCGGGCTGCACGGCATGGTCAAGGCTTCCATCGCCGGCACCATCATCGGCAACATCCTGTTCGTGCTCGGGCTGTCGATGGTGTTGGGCGGGTTGCGCCACGGCCAGCAGCGCTACGACGCCGCCAATGCCCGCATGCAGGCCACCATGCTGACCCTGGCGGTGATCACCCTGATCCTGCCGGCGTCGTACCGCGCGGTGGTGCCCGAAGCCGACGCCGCGCTGCAGTCGATCAGCCTGGTGCTCTCGGTGCTGCTGCTGCTGGTGTACCTGGCCACGGTGGTGTTCACCCTGCGCAACGCGGTAAGCGAGGGCGGCGAGCCCGCCGCCGGCCACGGCCACGATGCCAGCCTGTCCAACACCCGCGCCCTGCTGCTGTTGGCCTGCACCAGCATCGGCATCATCTGGATGAGCGAGATCCTGGTCGGCGTGGTGGAGCCGGCCAGCCAGCAGCTGGGATTCTCCGATGCGTTCACCGGCGTGTTCGTGCTGGCCGTGATCGGCGGCGCGGCCGAACAGGCCACCGCGCTGGTGGCTGCGCGCCGCAACCAGATGAGCCTGAGCCTGTCCATCGCGCTGGGGTCGGGCGTGCAGCTGGCGCTGCTGGTCGCGCCGCTGCTGGTGCTGCTCAGTTACGTGATCGGTCCGCAGCCGATGAGCCTGGAATTCGGCCCCGGCCTGGTGCTGAGCGTGCTGGTGGCAGTGATCATCACCGGGCAGGTGGCCAGCGATGGTCGCGCGGACTGGCTGCGTGGGGTACAGCTGCTTGGGCTGTACGTGATCCTGGCCACGCTGTTCTGGTTCGTGCCGGACGCGGGAACATGATCGCGCATGCGCCCCTCGCCCGCCCTGCTGATCCACCGCCATCGCTACACCTTCCTGTTCGGTGCGCTGCTGGTGACGGTGACCCTGGGCCCGTTGCTGGAGGCGATGTCGTTCGGCCACCGGCTGATGGAACTGCTGCTGTGCGCCAGCCTGCTGGCCGCGCTGTTTCCGATCGGGCAGCGCCTGCAGCGCCACGTGCTGCTGGTGCTGGTGCTGGTCGCCCAGCTGCTGCGCTGGTGGGCCAGCGACGCCGGCGGCGCGCTCGCCATGGCCGGCGCGGTGTTGTGGGGCGCGCTCGCCACCATCGCCGCCTGGCACGCCGTGCGCTTTTCGTTGTCCAGCCACCGCGTGCGCACCGAGCATCTGGCCGCCGCGTTGAGCGCCTACCTGCTGCTGGGCGTGTGTGGCGGCGTGGTGTTCGCCGCGCTGTCGGCGATTTCACCTGGCTCCATGGCGGTGGGCGGCCAGGGCACGGCGCATGGCCTGGGCATTGGCACCTCGATGTATTTCAGCTTCGTCACCCTGGCCACGCTCGGCTACGGCGACATCACCCCGGTCAGCCAGGTTGCGCGCGGGCTGGCCACGCTGGAAGCGATTGCCGGCCAGCTTTACCTGGCGCTGCTGGTCGCGCGCCTGGTGGGCCTGCGCAGTACCGATCGATCCCCCTGACCCATCGCACACCCGGGAGCCCGTCATGAAACGTCTGTACCTGCTGCCCTCGTTCCTCCTGCTGCTCACCAGTTCCCCGTGTTGGGCGGTTGAACCGCTGGATACCTTCAGCGTCCGCGTCGGTGGCTACATCACCGATTTCGATACGAAAGTGCGCGCCGACGGCCAGACCGGCCAAGGTACGCGCATCGACCTCAACCGCGACCTGGGCCTGGACAACAACAACGCCATCGGGGTGATCGCGCTGAGCTGGCGCCCCTGGGAAAAGCATGAGTTCGGCCTGTCCTGGTACCGCGACAGCGCCGATGCCGAGCGCAACACCGAACGCGACATCGACTTCAACGGCCAGCACTACGCCACCCATACCCGAATCCGCGCCAAGTTGGACCTGGACGCCTACGAGGGCTACTACACGTGGTGGGCCTGGGGCGACGAGCGCTGGGCCCTGGGTCCGCGCGTGGGCCTGATCTGGTACCAGATGGACCTGGACCTGAGCGCCACCGCCGATGTCAACGGCAACCCCATCAATGCCCGCGCGGGCAACGACGTCAACGCCGACCTGCCGGCGCCCACGATCGGCGGCAGCTGGCGCTGGGCACCTGGCGAGCACTGGCGCCTGAGCGCCGACGCGGGATATTTCAGCGCCAGCCTCAATGACGTCGATGCGGACGTCACCTTCGGTCGCGGCGGCGTGGAGTACTTCCCGTGGGACAACTGGGGGTTCTCGCTTGACTACACGGTGCGCCGCATCGAAGCAGACGTGGATGCCTCGCGCCTGGATGGCAACCTGCGCTTCGTCGACAGCGGCGTGCGGGTCGGTGTGATCTACCGGTTCTGATCGCCATGCCCGTGCTTCGGCTTTTGTTGCGCTGTGCGTGCGCGACCGGGCTGCTGGCCTGGGCGCTCATGGCGGGCGCTGTGCCCACCCCGGCCACGGCGCGCTGGTTCAACCGCGACCTGGTGACCTTCCGCGCAGCGCTGTACGGCAACCCGCCGGAGATGCGCGCGCGCGCCACGGAAGCCAACCTGGCCCGCATCGTCGATCTGCCTGGCCAGGCAACCCTGCAGACCCAGCCGGTGCCGCAGGGCGTGGTGATCCTGGCCGGCGGGCAGCTGGTCACCGTGCTGATACCGGCCGACTGCAACGCGCTGGGCAACGAAACCCTGCCTGAACTGCGCGATCGCACCGTGGCCCGGATGCAGCAGGCGCTGGTGGCCGCAGAACAGGCACGCCTGCCGCAACGCCTGCTGGCCGGTGCCGCGTGGGCACTGCTGGCCACCGTCATCGCGGTGGTCGTGCTGTGGGGGCTGCGCTGGTGCAGCCGGCGCATGCGCCGACGGGTGGATGGCTGGGTCCAGCAGCGCGTGCAGCTGCTGCGCAGCGTTTCGGCGCGGCAGCTGCTGCTGGGGCTGGTGACCAGTGCGCGCAGCCTGGGGCGGCTGGTGGGCTGGCTGGTGGTGCTGGTGGTGCTGGAGGAATGGCTGCGCTTCGTGTTCAGTCGTTTCCCCTACACCCAGCCGTGGTCGGCGGCGATGGGCGGCTGGATCGCCGAACGGTTCGGCCGCTTTGGTCGCGGCGTGGTGGAGGCACTGCCCGACCTGTTCACGGCCGCGCTGATCTTCCTGGCCGCACGGCTGGTGGTGCAGGCGGTCCGCATCGTGTTCGACGGGGTGGCCAGCGGTCGCTTCCAGTTCGTGGGCATCGACCAACCGCTGGCCGAACCGACCCGCCGGATCATCACCGTGGTGATCTGGCTGTTCGCGCTGGCAATGGCCTACCCCTACCTGCCCGGTGCCGAGACCGACGCGTTCAAGGGGCTGAGCGTGTTCGTCGGCCTGATGGTGTCGTTGGGTGCGTCCAGCATCGTTGGGCAGGCGGCCAGTGGCTTCACCCTGCTGTACTCACGCACCCTGATGGTCGGCGATGTCGTGCGCGTGGGCGACACCGAAGGCGTGGCACTGCAGATCGGCTTGTTCACCACCCGCCTGCGCACGCCGTTAGGGGTGGAAGTCAGCATCCCCAACAACGTGGTGCTGGCCGGCGAGCTGCGCAACTACTCGCGCGATCCGCAGGGGCCGGGCCTGTGGCTGGAAAGTGCGCTCACCATCGGCTACGACGCACCGTGGCGGCAGGTGCACCGCCTGCTGCTGCAGGCCGCGGCGGCCACTGACGGGGTACTGGCCGATCCAGCGCCGCACGTGGTGCAGTCCGAACTGGGCGACGTCGCGGTGCGCTACGTGCTGCGCGTGCGCGTGATCGAGGTCGAGCGCAGGTGGCAGGTACGCAGCGCTCTGCACGCGCAGATCCAGGACGCATTCAATGCCGCAGGGGTGCAGATCATGTCGCCCAATTACGAAGGCGACCCGGAGCAGGCCAAGGTGGTGCCGAAGGCGTACTGGGAGGGACGTCCGGCACCGGCCAACGACGAAACCTAATTTTCGGTATCGACCCGCGTCCAGCTGCTGTCCGGATCGAACAGGGTCATGGCGCGGGCTTCGCGGTCGGTGTCCGGCCCCAGGTCCTTTTCGTAGACCTGGCCGGCATGGCTGATGGTGAAGCTCATCACGCCGCTGTCGCCGTAACGCGCCGGCCAGGCCACCAGCGCGAAGCCGCGGGTCATGGCACCGGCCACCGTGTAAGGGTAAGCCCCTCGCGGTGCAGAGGGACCCTGCCCCTGCAGGATCCGGTAGTGGTAGCCATGCCACTCATCGTCCGGCGTCTCGCCGCCGAACAACGGCCCCAGCGGGCTCTCGCCACCGGCATCGGCCGGCCAGTACAAGCCGTCATGCGTGCCGGGACTGCTGCGCAGCCGGGCCGCGTACTCGGGCAGCGTGTCGTTGTTGCGGTCACCGCGCGCGTATTCGCGCTGGGCGTCATGGTAGGCCAGCACGGCCTGCACTGCTTCGCGCTCGTTGCGCCCGATCCGGCGCGCACGCAGCTCCGGCGCCGCCGCCGCCAGGTCGAAGGCCCAGCCGGCGCCCTGTTTCACCAGTGGCACCGGCAAGGTCCAGCCTTCGTCGCCCACGCTGACCAGCGCATGGCTGGCATCGACCGGCTGTATCGCATGCCTGCGCTGGTACTGGCTGACGAAGGTGTCCACGTCCTTGCGCTCGATATCGTCGCGCGGCACGTAGTCCTCCCAGTCGGCACCCAGCACCACCGAAACCTGCTCGGGCTGCGTGTCACGCACTTCCAGCGCCGTCACCAGGGCATCAGCGGCAGCGGCGGCGCTGGGGTAGGCCTGTTGCGCCTGGGTGGGCGCGGCCAGCAGCAGGCAGGCCACGCTCAATAGGGAAAGACGAAGGGTCATGGCAGATCTCCGATCAACGGCGACGACCGCCGCCACCGCCGCCGCGCGGAGCGGCGGGCCGATTCATCGGCCGGCCCTGCGGGCGTGCGCCGGCGGGACGCTGCGAACTCTGCACGCTGCGATGCCCGCGGTTGGCATCGCCCAGCGACTGGCCGGGATTGCGCGCACCACTGAATGCATTCTCCGGATGGCTGCCGGGCGGGCGGCCGTGGCCGGCGCCGCCCTGGTTGCTGCGCTGTCCCAGCTCACGCTGCGACGCGCCGGCGCGGTTACGCGCCTCACGGTTGGTGGTGGCGGGCGTATCGAATCCGCGGCGTTCCATCGACTGGCGCGCGCGGTCGCGCTCGGCCGCCCGTGCATCATCACGACCTCGATAGTCCTGCCGCTGCGCCGCACTGTCGCGCGCCCCGTCGAAGCGTTCGCGGGTGGCACCGTCACGGTAGGGCACGCCGTCGCGGTTGGCCGCATTGTGCTTCCACTTGCTGTCGTTGCGGTTGATCTGGCGGTTGCTGTTGAACTCGTTGTAACGGTTCACGTCGATATCGATATCGCCGTGCCCCCAGTCCAGGTCGCCCCACAGCGCACCGCCTACGGCCACGCCGATGCCGAAACTGAGCAGCGCACCGCCAGGATAGTAGTACGGCGGAGGTGGGTAGTAGTACGGCGGGTAGGCCGGGTAGGCCCAGCTGCCATACACCACGCCGGGGTTGTAGCTGGGCACGTAGACCACCTGCGGGTCGGCCGACTCGATCACGATGGTCTGCGGCGCCGACGCTGCCGCAGGCTGGGTGCTCACCTTCTGCTGCTGGTTGGAGTCCAGGTTGCCGGCGCTCTGCGCCTGCCGACGCAGGCGTTGCACCGAGTCCATCACGGCGTCCGGCTGGGCCAGGAACGCATCGCCCATTTTCTGCACCCAGGCCGGGTCCTGCCCCAGCACCGCCAGCAGCTGCGGGAACGCAACCAGCGACTGCACGCTGGGATCCCACGCCTGGTTGGCCACCTGGCGCACGGCGTCTTCGCCCTTGGCATCCGGATGCGCCTTGGACCACGCCACCGCGTCGGTGACATCGCCGGGATAGCTGGAGGCCATCAGCACCTGCGCCAGCAACGCGTCGGGATACAGCGCCACCGGGGCGAGCATCTGGTCCAGCTGTTCGCGGGTGAACGTGCCCTGGCCCACCGCTGCCTTGGCGGGCGCCGGTACGGCAGCGACGACGGGATCCACCGCCACCGCCGAGCAGGCCAGCGCCAGCACCAGCGTGGGAAGCCGTGCCCATGTCAGGTAGGTGTGCATGCAACCTCCACTTCAATGCGCCGTGCGCCTGCGGCCAGGGTTCAGGGTTTGACGCCCGCCTGTACGCCCTTGTCCACCACCAGCTTGGCCACCACCTTGCGCGCCGCGCCGTTGCTGCCGCTGCCGGCATCCGGTGCCACGCCCATGCCGTCGCCGGCGCGGACCCGGCCCGGTGCCAGGCCGGCATTCTGCTGCAGGTAGTTGGCCACCGCCGCGGCACGCTGGGTGCTCAGGCGCTGGTTGGCGGCGGCGTTGCCGGTGGCATCGGTGAAGCCCTGCAGCACCACGGCGTAGTTGTGGGTCTGCTTGGCCTTCGCGGCGAATGCGTCCAGGTCGCCGCGCGCCTTGGCCGACAGCTTGGCGCTGCCCGAGTCGAAGGTCACTTCCGCTGCATCCAGCTGCTCGTACGTACCGAACTCGTCCATGCGCTGGTTCATCGCACCGACTTCCGCCGTGGTCGGCGCCATGCCGGCCTGGATCTGCCGGGTGGTGCGCAGGTCCTCGGAGCGGAAGCTGATTTCGCGCGCGGCCAGCGCATCGCCTGCGGCGCTGCCTTCGACCGTGACCGGCAGGCCCGCCGCCAGAACGCTGGCGTCGGTCTTTTCATGGATGACGTTGGTCAACCCCTTGGTCTTCTTGTAGACCGTGTCGGCCGACACCTGCACGGTGTGTGCCGTGCGGGTCTGGTCCACCACGGTGATGGTGTTGCCCTGCACGGCGGTGATCACGCCCTTGAGCTTGGTCCTGCCCGGATCGGCGGCCAAGGCGGCCAGGGCGGTGAAGCCGGCCAGCACCAGCAGCAGGCGGGCGGCGGCGCGGAACAAAGGGCGCGTGGACATGGGGCAGCTCCAGGAACGGGGACGATGAACCACGCTAGGCGTGGGCCAGCCGCCCCGCAATTGGCCCTTGGGGCCATACGTCCGGCATGGCCCCAAGGGCCAATTCCCGGCCCTGCGGCAGGGGTCTAGCCTGCGCTGCGTAGTGACCGCCGCGCCCTCATCGCAGCGCGCGGCATGTTCCTTTCGTTCGCCGCCGGAGCCCTGCCATGAATGCCGACCCTGCTGCCCCTCCGCAACTGTCCACGGTGCTGGCCGCGGCCTCGATGCGCGCCGACCACTGGCGCCAGCTGAACGCGTATGCGCGAGTGTGGGCTGCCGCAGGCACCGACAGCGCCGAACGGCGCGCCGCCTGCGTTGAAGCGTTGGCTGACCTGCGCCCGCTCGAACAGTGCTGGGCCTACCCCGGCGAACGCCTGCTGGCCGCGCTGGCGGCGGCTCTGGCCGACAACGACGCCGCACAGTTCGCGCGGCTGGCACGCAAGCTTTCCGCCGCAATCCTGTCCGGTGATTTCCGCCGCGACGAACAGGCCTGGAACGCCGACGACGACGGCGACCGCACCCTGCTCGACGCGCTGCCGCCCGAGCTGCTGGGCGCGCCGGACAAGCCCTACTTCGAAGTGTTGATCGTGACCCCCAACGAACCGGCGCTGTGGCAACGTGCCCGTGACGAAATGCGCGCCATGCGCCGCGGCGATGATCAGTTCCACTATGCCGTCACCCACGCTGGCAGTTTCGAGGATGCCGCGCTGGCGGCAATGGTCAACGCGGACGTGCAGGCAGTGGTCATCGTCGACGGATTCCGTTTCACCTCGCTGCTCGACATCCCGGACCTGAAACAGTTCCTCGCCCGCAACCTCGGCAACGACGCCGAGCCGTCCGCTGCCGGCGCATTGTCCACCTCGCTGGCCCGCGCCCTGAAGCACTTCCGCCCGGAGCTGGACCTGTACCTGCTTACCGACCGCTCCCCGGAGCGGCTGGCCGGCAGCGACGAAGCCGCGCCGCTGCGCCGCGTCTTCCACCACGTCGAAGAACCCATGGAAGTGCACCTGGCATTGCTGGATGGCATCGCCGACCGCTACGAAACCCCGTACTTCGACAACCTCAAGAAATATGCGCTGCGCCCGATCGGGACCTTCCACGCACTGCCGATCGCACGCGGCAAGTCCATCTTCGGCTCCAACTGGATCCGCGACATGGGCCACTTCTACGGCACCAACATCCTGTTCGCCGAATCCTCGGCCACCACCGGTGGCCTGGACAGCCTGCTGGAACCCACCGGCACCATCAAACGCGCGCAGACGGCAGCGGCACGGGCTTTCGGCGCCAAGCGCGCCTACTTCGGCACCAACGGCACCTCCACCTCGAACAAGATCGTGGTGCAGGCGGTATGCAAGCCGGGCGACATCGTCATTGTCGACCGCAACTGCCACAAATCGCACCACTACGGCTTCGTGCTCAGCGGTGCGCAGCCCTACTACGTGGAAGCCTTCCCATTGACCCAGTATTCGATGTACGGCGCGGTTCCGCTGCGTACCATCAAGCAGGCGCTGCTGGACTGCCAGGCCGGCGGCACGCTGGACCGGGTCAAGGTCATCGACATGACAAACTGCACCTTCGATGGCCACATGTACAACCCGCAGCGGGTGATGGAGGAATGCCTGGCGATCAAGCCGGACCTGATTTTCCTGTGGGACGAAGCGTGGTTCGGCTTCGCCCGTTTCAGCCCGCTGCACCGTCGGCGCACCGGCCTGGGCGCCGCGGCCGCATTGACCGAGCGCTATCGCAGCAAGGCCTACCGCGCCGAGTACGAGGCCTGGAAGGAACAGCGGGGAAAGGTCGATCCCGGCGATCCGGCGCAGCTCGATGAACATCTGCTGCCCGATCCGGATGCGGTGCGCATCCGGGTGTACCAGACCAACTCCACCCACAAGTCGATGTCCGCGTTCCGGCAGGGGTCGATGATGCTGGTCTGGGACGAGGACTTCCACGAGGTGGAAGGCCCGTTCGAAGAGGCGTTCTTCGCCCACACCTCGACCTCGCCAAACCTGCAGCTGATCGCCTCGCTCGACCTGGCACGGCGGCAGATGGAGCTGGAGGGATACGGCCTGACACTCAAGATGACCGACCTGGCGCTGCGCCTGCGGCGCACCATCAACAGCCACCCGTTGATCTCGAAGTACTTCCATGTCGCCACGCCCGAAGACATGATCCCGGCCGAATTCCGCGCCTCCGGCCTGCGCGACTACGGGCCGCCCAATGCCAGCTGGGTGGAGACGCTGCAGGCCTGGGACGACGATGAGTTCGCGCTGGACCCGACCCGCCTGACCGTGATCTGCGGCGCCGCCGGCTTCGACGGCACCCAGTTCAAGGGCCTGCTGGCCGAGCGCTTCGACATCCAGATCAACAAGACCTCGCGCAACAGCATCCTGGTACAGACCAACATCAACAACACCCACAGCGACGCGGCGCTGTTGATCAAGGCGCTGGCCGACCTCTCGCGCGAAATCGAATCGCGACTGGCGCAGGAAGGCGACAACGGTCGCCAGGTCTTCGCCGAGCGGGTCCGCGCGTTGATGACCGACGTGCCCGACCTGCCCAACTTCAGCCAGTTCCACGATGCCTTCCGCGAAGCACCGGACGGGGCCAGCAACGAAGGCCACATGCGCCCGGCGTTCTTCATGGCGTACGAGGAAGCCAACTGCGAATTCGTGCGGCTGCACAGCGACGACGTCGACCGGCGCCTGGCCGAAGGGCCGCAGATGGTGTCTGCCAACTTCGTCATCCCCTACCCGCCCGGCTTCCCGATCATGGTACCCGGGCAGGTGATCACCGCCGACACCATTGCCTTCATGCGCAAGCTGGATGTCAAGGAGATCCACGGCTACCACGCCGCGCAGGGAATCAAACTGATCAAACCCGATGCGCTGGCCGGCCTGCGTGCCGGTTCCCTGCAGTGAACCGCCGTTCCCCGGACAGGAGCACATGTCATGCAAGGTTTCTTCCAGTTTCTCGCTGACAACCCCTACATCCTGCTGTTCTTCACCGTCGGCATGGCGGTGCTGGTGGGTAAGTTCTCGGTCAAGGGCTACGGCCTGGGCATGGTCGCCGCGGCCGTGGTGGTCGGCGCGGCGCTGGCCACCTGGGCGTCCACCTACGGCGTGAAGCTGCAGCTGGACAACTTCGCCAAGTCGCTCTTCTACTATCTGTTCATGTATGGCGTAGGCCTGCGGGTGGGGCCGGCGTTCTTCAACAGCCTCAAGAAGGATGGCATCACTTTCACCATCCTGGCGGTGATCTGCTCGGTGCTCGGCCTGGGCCTGGTGGTGTTGATGTCCGGCATGCTGGGCCTGCCGGCCGGCGCCGCCGGTGGCGTGCTGGCCGGCTCGCAGACCATGTCGGCCGCCATCGGCACCGCCGAAATGGCGGTCGAACAAGGCGCCTACCAGCTGCCGCCGGGGACCACCGCCGAGCAGGTTTCAGGAATGATCGCGCTGGGCTACGGCGTCACCTATATCTGGGGCACGGTGGGCATCATCCTGATCTGCAAGTACCTGCCGCGCTGGTGGGGCGTGGATGCGCGCAAGGCCGCGCGCGAATACGAGCTGGAACACGGCGTGCGCAATGTCGACGACGCCGCACTGTCGGGCTACCGCGGTGGTGGCCTGCGTGCCTACCGCCTCGACAACACCACCACCGCCGGCCAGAGCATCGGCCAGTTCCGCAGCAGGTATCCGCAGTACCGCATCGCCAACGTGCGCCGCGGCGAGGAGACGCTGGGTGCCGCCCCCGGCCTGGTGCTGCAGCAGGGCGACGTGGTCGCGCTCGGGGGTCGCCTGCAGGACCTCACCGACAACATCGGCCTGCTCGGTGTGGAAGTGGACGACCCCAAGGCGCTGAACATTCCGCTGGACCAGGCCGAGATCCTGGTCACCGACAAGGACTTCGTCGGCAAGCCGCTGAAAAGCCTGGCCGGCGAAGATTTCGCCGGGCAGCTGCAGGTCACCCGGCTGGAACGCTCGGGCGAACCCATCCCGGCCGGCGCCGAAACGGAACTCAAGCGCCTGGACGTGGTGTTCGTCACCGGCCTGAAGAGCGCGGTCGACCGTGCGGCCGGCCTGCTGGGCAAGATCGCCCGCCCCAGCACCACCACCGACCTGCTGACGCTGTCCGCTGGCATGGTGCTGGGCCTGCTGATCGGCAAGATCAACGTACCGATCGGCGACTTCTCGGTCGGGCTGGGCAACGCGGGTGGCCTGCTGCTTTCAGGCATTCTGGTGTCGTCGGTGGTGTCGCGGCTGCGCTTCTTCGGCAGCACGCCCAACGCCGCGCGCAACATCCTGGAGGACCTGGGCCTGGTGACCTTCATCGCCATCGTCGGCATCAACGCCGGTGCCACCCTGCTGGAACAGCTGACCGGCGCCATCGCGGTCAAGATATTCCTGGCAGGCTTCGTCGCCAGCACGGTGCCGCCGTTCATCACCTGGGCCGTGGGTTACCACTTCTTCAAGATCAATCCCGCCGTGCTGATGGGCGGCGTGGCCGGTTCGCGTTCGCATTCGGGTCCAGCGCGCGAGGCCGCCAAGGAGATCGACAGTACCGTGCCCTGGGTGGGCTTCCCGGTCGGCTATGCCGTGTCCGGCGTGCTGTACACGGTGTTTGGCTACTTCGCGATGGTGCTTTCGAACTAGGAGGCCGACATGAAGCCGCTCGCATGCATGCTGGCAGCAGCGGCGCTGCTGCCAGCCCTGGCCCAGGCGCAGTCCGCTGCGCCTGATGACCCGGAAACGGCCGACGCGCAGCCCCGTTCCACCGAACAGGGCCAGACCCCGCTCGACGAAGCGTTCACCCCGCGCGACCGCGCTGCCTGGATCCGCGACACGCGCCGCCAGGCGTGGAAGGACACCACCTTCGACGTGCAGGCGCGCACTTTCTACCTGGACCGCGACAAGTACGACGACAGCCAGAGCACGGCGTGGGCGCTGGGCGGCTCGGCCGGGTTCAAGACCGGCTACTTCCGCGAACGCTTCGCCTTCGGCGCCACCGGCTACACCTCCCAGCGCCTGTACGGACCGGATGACAAGGACGGCACCCTGCTGCTCAAACCCGGCCAGGAAGGCTACACCGTGCTGGGCGAAGCCTATGGCGAATTCCTGATCAACGACGACACCCGGCTCAAGCTCGGCCGCTTCGGCATCGATACCCCCTACGTCAACCGCAATGACGCGCGCATGACCCCCAACACCTTCCAGGCCCTGACCGTGCAGGGGGTGTACGGCGGCGACGACGGCGCGCCGCAATGGAAGTTCGGCGCCGGCTACTTCGACAAGATCAAGGAGCGCAACGCCGACACCTTCGTCTCCATGGCCAGGGACGCCGGCGCGCCGTCCTGGGTCGACCGCGGTGTATATACCCTCGGCGCGAACTACACCCGCGACCGGCTCAGCGCCGGTGCGATCTACTACCACAGCAACGACATCATCGGCATCTTCTACACCGAGGCGAAGTACGCCTTTCCGCTGGGCGACACCGCCAAACTCAACCTGGCGCTGCAGTACTCCGACCAGGACAGTGCGGGCGACAACCTGCTGCGCGGCGATGAATTTTCTGCCCGCCAGTGGGGTGGCAAGCTGGAACTGGGTTACAAGGGCGCGCTGTTCACCACCGGCTACACCCGTGCCAGCGGCGGCACCAACATGCAGAACCCGTGGAGCGGCTATCCCGGCTACACCAGCGTGCAGGTCGAGGATTTCAACCGCAATGGCGAAGGCGCCTGGCTGCTGCGTGCGGCGTACAACGTCCAATCGGTCAAGGGGCTGAGCTTCTACGCGCTGTACGTGGATGGCTCCGATCCCGACGCGCCTACCGAATACGCCAAGGACGAGTACAACCTCAATGCCCAATGGACGATGGCCGACGGACCGCTGAAAGGCCTGATGATGCGGGTGCGGTACGCGCACGTCAGCCAGAAGGGTCCGCAGACCAGCGACCTGGACGACCTCCGGCTGCTGGTCTATTACGACCCGCCGGGACTCTGATCCACCCCTCCGGAGGCGCGCATGGACGGCTTCGCATCGCTGCTGGTCCGCTATCCGGAACTTGCCGTGTACCTGGCCCTGGCGGTGGGCCATTGGCTGGGCGGCATCAAGATCCATGGGTTCAACCTCGGCGGCGTCACCGGTTCGCTGCTGGTGGGCATGCTGATCGGCTGGGCCTTCCATGTCCCGGTGGCGGCCACCGCCAAATCGCTGGTGTTCCTGCTGTTCCTGTTCGGCATCGGCTACGAAGTCGGCCCGCGCTTCCTGTCCGCGATGAAGGGCGATGGCTGGCGCTATGCGGTGCTGGCAGTATTCATGCCCGTGGTGGGGCTGCTGGCCGCCCTGGTCGTCGCCCATGCGCTGAAGCTCGATCCGGGCCTGGCCGCCGGCATGATGTCCGGCGCGCTGACCGAATCGCCGGCGATGGGCACGGCCAGCGAGGCCATCCAACGCCTGCCCATCGATGACGCGCTCAAGGCCCGCTACATCGCCCATGTCGGCGTTGCCGATGCCTTGTGCTACGTGGCCGGGGCACTGGGGGTGATCCTCACCTGCAACGTGATCGGGCCGCGCCTGCTGCGCCTGGACCTGGTCGGCGACGCGCTGGCGCTGGAGCACCGGTTCGGCATCGAACGCTCGGCGGCCGGCATCGCATCGGCCTGGCAACCCTTCGATACCCGCGCCTATCGCATCGCGCCGGGCATGCGCATCGCCGGTCTGCGCGTGGACCAGGCCGAATGCCTCCTCCCGGGCCTGCGCCTGTTCGTCTACCGGGTGCGCCACGGCAAGTCCCTGGTCGAGCCGGGCCATGCCACGCGCCTGCATGCCGGCGACCACGTCGTCATCGGCGGTCCACGCAACGCGCTGGTGGAAGTGCTTGGCGAGCGTGCCGAGGAAGTAGACGATCCAGAACTGCTGGACATTCCGATGGCGTCCCACCAGGTGCTGGTCAGCCGGCGTACCTGGGCCGGGCAGCGCCTGGAACAGATCGCCCGCGATGATGCGGTACGCGCGGTGTTCCTGCGCGGGATCCGTCGCAACGGCCAATCGATACCGATCGGCACCCAGACGGTGCTCGAACGCGGGGACGTGCTTGAACTGATCGGACCGGAACCTGCGGTGCTGCGTGCTGCCGCCGAAGTCGGTCGGATCCTGCACCCGACCACCGCCACCGATTTCGTGGTGGTAGGCATGGCGATTTTCCTCGGCGCGGTGTTCGGCATCGTCGCCGTGGTTCCGTTGGGCACGCTGTCGGTCAGCATCGGCAGCAGCGTCGGCGCGCTGCTGGGCGGCATCGTGGTCGGGCACCTGCGGGTCCGCCGCCCCCTGTTTGGACGGGTCCCGGACAGCGCGGTCAAGCTGATGCAGTCCTACGGCCTTGCCGCGTTCGTGGCAATGGTCGGGCTGGGCGCCGGCCCGCATTTCGTCGAAGCGGTGGAACAACATGGGCTCGGCCTGTTCCTGGGCGGCATCGTGGTGACCATGACCCCGTTGCTGGCCGGGCTGTGGTTCGGGCACAAGGTGCTGAAAATTCCCGGGGTGCTGCTGCTGGGTGCGATCTCCGGCGCGCAGACGTTCACCGCGGCACTGGCCGCGCTGCAGGAGCGCTCGGACAGTCCGATCGCGGTGATCGGCTACTCCGGCGCAGTCGCCATCGCCCATGTGCTGCTGACCACCTGGGGGACGGTGATGGTGCTGGCGATGGCCTGAGTGCCGGCCGGCGCGGACCGCGTTCAGCCACTGCCGGGGTCGACATGGGCCAGTTCGGCCAGGCGCACCAGCGCCGCCACCGAACGTACGCCGAACTTCAGCATGATGCGGCTGCGGTGCACCTTGGTGGTCTTCAACGAAATACCCAGGTCCGCAGCGATCTGCTTGTTCAAGCGCCCGGCAATGACATGCGGCAGCACCTGGCGCTCGCGCGGGGTCAGGCACTGGTAGCGCTGCACCGCGCCCTGCTCGCCATTACGCCGGATCCGTGCGCAGGCATCGGCGTCGATGCCGCGCATCACCGCCTCCAGCAGCACCGCCGCATCCACCGGCTTGGTCAGGAAATCCACCGCACCGGCACGCATTGCCTGGGCGCAGCTGGGAACGTCCGCATCGCCACTGACGAAGATCATCACCGGCGCCTGGCCGCGTTCTCCGAACAGCTGCTGCAACGCCAGCCCGTCCATCCCGGGCATGTGCAGGTCGAGCACCACGCAGCCTGCGGTGTCGGCATCATACTTGGCCAGGAATTCGTCCGGGGAACCGCTCAGGGTCACTTCCAGCCCATCGGCGCGGAGGCAGCGCCCCAGCGCGGCAAGCACGCGCGGATCATCGTCGACAATGTGCACGACAGTGCTCATGGCACTACTCCATCAAGGGAAGTTCGATGCAGAAACAGGCGCCGCCTTCGGGCAGGTTACCGGCATGGATCTCGCCGCCGTGGGCACGCAGCAGCGTGCGGCAGATGGCCAGGCCCATGCCCATGCCTTCGGGCTTGCTGGTATGGAAGGGCGCGAAGATGGCGTCCATGCGTTCCACCGCGATGCCGGGTCCGGTGTCGCGCACCTCGATCCGGATGGTCCCTGGCACCGACCCGTCGGTGCGCAGGGTCAGCACCCGGCGGGGGCTGTCGACCATGGCATCGCAGGCATTGATGACCAGGTTGAGCAGCACCTGCTGCAGCTGCACGGCATCCCCCTGGACCCGACTGAACGGTACCGACAGGTCCAGCCGGTATTCGACACCGCGGTTGATCAGGTCGTTGCGGATCACACGGACCGCATCATGCACCAGGTCGTTGACCAGCAGCGCGCCGAGCGTTCGGGTCTCGCGTCGCAGCAGCCCGCGCAGGCGGCTGATCACCTCGCCGGCGCGCTGGTCGTTCTCGACGATGTCCTGCAGGATCTCGCGTATCTCGCTGATCGCGCCCGGGTCGCGGCGCAGGATCCGCAACCCGGCCTGGGCGTTGCTCAGGATCGCGGCCAGCGGCTGGTTGAGCTCATGCGCCAGCGAGCCGGAAATCTCTCCGATCAGGGTGACCCGCGACATGTGCGCCATGCTTTCGCGCTCCACTGCCAGCTCCTGCTCGGTATGCCGCTGCGCGGTCAGGTCGGCGACCGCGAGCACGCCCTGCCACCCACAGTCCAGCTCCACTGCGTTGAACAGCAGTTCCACCGGGAATGCCTGGCCATCACGACGCAGGCCTTGCTCGTCGCGGTCCATGGCACGCGCGGCGACCGGACCTGCGCGATGGCGGCAGGACCAGATGGCACCGGTGGCATCGGGCAACAGCCCGACCAGCGGCGTGCCCTCGATCTCTCCCTGCGCATAGCCGAATACCGCCGCCGCACGGTCGTTGGCGTAACGCACCACGCAGTGCCGGTCGACCAGCAGCAAGGCCAGTGGCAGCGCGTTCAGGACCGTCCGCAGCTTCACCTGGTCCCGTGTTGCCGATTCCGGGTGTGGCGTCAGCGTCATCATTCGGGCCTCCGAGGCCTGTGTGCGTGCATAAGAGCGTGCATGTGGACTCTCCTTCGACCCCCCCCTTCAAACGCACCCGCACACAGGTTGACCGTCATGCTTACCTGGGCGGATTGATCACCACGTACTGCACCGTGGTGCCGCTGTACTGCGGCTCGTACCAGGTACTGCCACACTGCTGGTAGGCCATGCCATTGATGACGGTGGTGACGCAGCTGGGCGGTACCGAGTTCACGATGGAGCCGATGACCGCCGAGGTCACCGCCACGCCCGCGGTGACCGCCGCCGCCGTGGCGAACGGATGATCGTCATAACGGTTCCAGTGATCATCGTGGTAATCCACGTCGACGTGAACGTCCCGGTTGACGTTGCGGTTCACGTTCCGGTTGACGTTGCGGTCCACGTTATGGCTCGCGTTGTGGTTCACATCGCGGTGCGCACCGCCGCCCTGCGGCCGCTGTACCGGCCGGTTGATGTTGGCATGGGCACTGGCACGTGCCGCACCGCCACCGCCGCCGCGGTGCCCGTGCTGCGCATTGGCCGGCGCGATGCCCACCGCGAGCAGGACCAACAGGCTTGCCGCGCTGGCCAACAGAGGCGTACGGGTCTTGAGCAGAATGCGCATGTCAGTTCTCCTGGCTGCCATCGGGGACCACCACGGCAACCTCCAGCGGCACCAGCTTGATCCGCGCGGCATCGGCCGGTGGACTGAACTGGAACGCGGTGGCCGGCACCGGCGTGCGGGTATCCCAGGTCAACCGGGCGCGGTACTGCGGCTGGGCCGGGTCGTCCAGGGAATTGATGATCAGCTTCTTCGGCAGCGAGGTCGCCTTGGAGATCCACACCTGCCAGTCCACCGCGTCCTGCTTGAACGCGTACTGCTCGACCGGCTCGCCGTCCACGGTGCCACCGCCGATGTGCAGTGCATTGCGGATCGCGGTCTTGGGCGCCTTGTCCGTGCCCCACAGGAACATGTCGGCCAACGGCATCTCGATGCCGTAGCGGGTGGCGGCCTGGTCGACCAGTTCGCCCAGCGACGCCCCTGCCCCGTCCACCTGCGCGTAGTACTTCAGGCGCGGCGAATACACCGTCAACGCATTTCCGTCGTAGATCAGCTGGCGCAGCTGGCGGTCGCTGCGCAGTTCCAGGAACAACTGGTTGGGCGCTTTTACCTTGTAGGTCACCACCCCGTCCAGTTCGATCTTCTGGCCATCCTCCAGTACCACCTCGGTGCTGGCATCGGACGTCAGCGAGAACTGCTTGAGGCCGCGCAATGCCGCGCCCATGCGGTCCAGCGCGGCCAGCGCTTCGGGATCGCGCTCGCCGGCGTCGGTTCTGGCGGCGGGCGGGGGCGCGGGCGCAGCCGCCAGTGGCAATGCGATGCCCGCCAGCCCTGCGACCAGCAGGCAGGCAGTGCGGACGTTGAGGATCGCAGGGGTGGCCATGGGGTATCTCCGGAAACGGAAGGGGAAACGCGCGACTCAGAAACCGGCGCTGATCGATACGCTCCAGGGATCGCCTTCGAAGCGGTTGCGCACGCTGAACTCACTGAGGTAGCGGAAAGACACATCCACGTGCTCGCCACCGGACCATTTCTTTCCGTAGGTCAGCACCGGACCCACCCCGAACGAGCGGCCCTTGAAGCCATTCAAACGATCGGCAAGCGCGCTGTCATCGTCCTGCACCTGCTGCACCCAGCCAGCGGCGGCACCGAAGCCCCAACCACCCGGGGTGCGTTTGACCAGCAATGCATCGGCGCGCAGGACCAGGCCATTCCTGTAATCGGTGGCGTCGTTGCGGCTGTACCAGTCCATGCCGCCCAGCGCGCTGAACTCCAGCGTCCCCGTCTGGAACAGGTGGGTGTAGCCCACCGCCGGCGACACGGTCCACACATTCATGCCGGGGTTGGCCAGTTTGCCCGGGGTGTATCTGGCGGTGGGCGCGTACACGTACAGCCCGAAGGAGACGTGCTGTACCGGGTCGATGTGGTAGCTGGCAATGACCGGGGCGAAGTACAGGTCGAAGAAATTGGAGGTGCTGTCCTGGACCCGCACCTGGTTGCCCAACGGGCCCTGCAGCCCAGCGGTGATATCCGCGTCGATGTAGGGCACCGTGAGCATCGTGCCGAAGTTCCACTTGCCGGCCTTGGTCGGCCACACGTATACCCCCGTAGCTGCCAACAGGCTGACGTCGGCGTCCAGCCCCAGCGAGATCTGTCCGGCAATGGGCGCCGGTCGGCTGCCGCCGATCGTTCCGTCGTAGTGCACATAGCTCAGCGACCACTGCATGCCCGGATCCGGCGGGATGATGCCGACGTACGAGGTAATCTGCATGCCCGTGATCGAACGGCCCAGGCCACCTTCGACCGCGTGTGCCGGAAGCGTGGCCACCAGCGCCAGCGTGCCCAGCAGTACGGCCGTGGCCAGGCAGCTGCGACGGTAATGCGAGGCGGACGGGGATGGCATGACAATCACCTCGTTCATCAGCGTTCCACGCAGCGGAAGCCGACGTGGCAGGTGGAGGTATCGATCGGCTGGGCCATCCGCGCGGCGGGCCGGTAGCGGCGGCAGTAGTTGGGTGCGCACAGGTGTGAGCCGCCCTTCATCACCCGTCGTGGCACCGCGCTGCGGTCGCCCGGATCATGGCTGCGCTGGCGCTCGCCTCCGCGCGGGTTGTCGATCGCGCAGCAGGCTTTGCTCTGCAGCTGGTCATGCTGCTGGTACCAGTCGGTCGTCCACTCCCAGACGTTGCCGATCATGTCGTACAGCCCGTAGCCGTTCGGGGGGTAGCTGCCCACCGGCGAGGTCCAGCGGTGGCCGTCTTCCTCCAGGTTCAACCACGGGAACTCGCCCTGCCAGGTGTTGGCCTGGTGGCGCCCGCGTACGGTGAGGCTGTCGCCCCAGGCAAATTCGGTGGGGTCGTGCCCGCCGCGCGCCGCATACTCCCACTCCGCTTCGGTCGGCAGGTCCTTGCCCATCCATATGGCGTAAGCCTGCGCATCGGCAAAGGTCACATGCACGACCGGGTGGTCGTCCAGCCCATCCAGCTGGGTGAACGGCCCACGCGGGTGGCGCCAGTTCGCGCCGGCCACGTAATGCCACCAGTTGTGGGTATTGGACATGTCCACCGGATGGGCGGGCTGCACGAACACCACCGACGAGGGCGCCAGCAGGGCCGGGTCAGCGCCCGGATAGTCGCGCGGATCCGCCGGCCGTTCGGCGGCCGTCACATAACCGGTTGCGGCCACAAAGCGGGAAAACTCCCGGTTGGTGACCGGATAGCGGTCAATCCGGAATGCCCCGACACGCACCTTGTGCGCCGGGCGCTCTTCCGGATAGTGGTCGTTGGACCCCATCAGGAACACCCCGCCTTCAATCTCGATCATGCTGTCGGCCACGACACTCATTCCTGGCCATCCTTCAGCGAGGGCCGCCGGTGCGATCGGGTTCGGCAAGCTGTGGCTGCCATCGGGTTCTCCGGGTCAGGGGTGCGGGAAGATTGAACGTCGCAGCGCAGGCGCGTCATCCGAACGGCGCCACGTCGAATGTCATGCCGGCGATGGCCAGCAGGCCGAGCAGCCACAGCAATCCGGCGGTGATCAGGGTGAGGGAGATGGGATAGTGGCTCTCCCCATGGACGAGACCTTCGCCGATCATCAACCGGCGTTCGTGCCGCAGCCCCTGCATGTAGCGCACGTGATAGACGATGCCGAGCGTAAGCATCACGATGCCGAGTCCGACCAGCGCCACCCCGAAGTTGCGCGGCGCATGTGGGCGCAGGTTCACGCCAGGCACTTCCAGCATGTGACCAAAGAACTGGTAGATGGTGAAACCGAATCCGATCAGCGACAACGCGGTCCGGATGATCGACATCAACGTGCGGTCGGCACTCATGCGCGTGCGCTGGAACGACATTCCGGTCCGCCGCGACGATAGTTCCAGCGACGCCTGGTCCGTGCCGCCCAGGACCTGGCGCGCGTGCTCCAATGCGGCTGCCTGCTCGGTCAACGCCTTCTCAGGATCGTTTTCGATCATTGCCGGGATCCCTTGTCATGGGCGGGGTGAGTGCGCAACCAATGCGCGGCAAGCCGGGTAAAAGGGCCACGCAGGACCAGGTACGGAATGAAGGCCAGCCCTACTGCCACCACGAAGGACTCCAGCGGGTAGCGGAAGCTGCCATACACGCGTATCTGGTAGATCACATCCATTACCACCCCCAACAGCAGGATGCGCGCGGTCGCGGTGACACCTTCGCGCCAGGTGGCCAGACGGTCTTGGCCAGCACTGTGCGCGATGAGCCAGGCATAGGGCGGCTTTCCCGCGCGCGCAGCGCGGATGCCGTCGATCAGCGCGGTGATCAGCGCCATGGTCGGCTGCAGCATGAAGCGGAACGTCATCGGACCGTCCGTACGATCGATCATGTCCGTCCAGAAGCGCGTCAGGAAGTCGATGGCGAGGAGCATTGCCGGGTTCCGGTCCAGAGGATTCCAGCTTGGCTGCTGCCAACGTCTATGCACATCGGGATAGGTACTGCACCGGCCTCAGTATTTTTACTGCGTCGGCAGCGGCTGACCGTACGGGCATGCTCCTCCGGCATGAGCCAGGAGCGTTACTCACTGATGCGGGGTGGACTGGTGCACCGCCTGCTGCACGCCAGCGGTGCGCTGCAAGGCAGCCGCACCTGTCCTGGTGGCTCGCTGCGGCGCTGCTGCTGGTCACCTTCGTGCCGTTGCTGCCGCTGGCGCTGGTGGCGATGTCGGTAGGGACCTGGTGGCCAAGCTGGCAGGCATCCTGGTCTGAGCCGGTACCGGTGGCTCAGAGCGAGCGCGACACGAACCGCTCGCCGCGCAGCGCGGCCTGCACGGCCAGTGCCAGGTCATCACCGGCATCGGACTTGAGCACATAGCTGCAGGGCCCCAGCGCCATGGCCTGGTCCACCATCTGCGGTTCGGCATGCACGGTGATGAATACCACGCCCAGCACCGGGCGTTGCACGCGCAGCCGACGTGCGGCTTCCAGCCCATTGAGCTCTGGCATGGCGATATCCGTCACTACGACGTCTGGCAGCATGCTCTGGGCGGCCTTGACCAGTGAAGCGCCATCCTGGACCAGGCCGATGACCTCGAATTGTTCGGCCAGCAGCCCGCGCAGCTGGCGCCCCATGGCGGAGCCGTCTTCGGCCAGCAGCACACGGACAGCGTTCATGGGTTCCGCCAGGGCATCGCGTGCCCTGATGGTGTGCCGCAGCGGAGACCGTAACAAGGGAAAAACAACCGGGCGGAGGCAAGTAAATCTACTTGCCCACCGCCGACGGGGTGTCTAGTGGCGGATCAACCCTTCGAGCTCGGCCTTGCGCACCAGTTCCAGCGTTCCATGCACGCCCAGTTCCTGCATGATCGCGTACTTGTGGGATTCGATCGTGCGCACGGAAACACCCAGTTCGTAGGCGATCTGCTTCGAGCGCAGGCCCCTCGCCACATACTCCAGGATCCGCAGCTGCTTGTCGGTCAGCACATATTGGTGCCGCCCCGCATTGGTGATGGCATCCACCGCCAGCGTCGGGGTCACGTAGGTATGCCCGCCCATGACGCCGGCGAGCGCGCGCACCAGCTCTTCGCCGGCCGCGCTCTTGAGCACATACCCGCGCGCACCTGCGCGTATCGCCTCGGCGGCCACGCTGGACTCGTCGTGCATGGTGAGGAACACCACCGGAATGTCATAGCCCTCCTCACGGATCCGCCGCAGCGCCTGGATGCCGGTCAGGCCCGGCATGCTGATGTCGGCCACCACCACGTCGGGAGGATCCCGTCGAACGGCCTCCACCAGCTCCTCGCCGGAGGACACCAGCTCGATCGAATCGAACTGGTCTTCCAGCAGATGCTCGATGCCCTGAGCCACCACGCGGTGGTCATCGGCCAGCACTACCCTGCGATACCGGCACTCCGCCGTCGAATACGAAACCTGCATGTTATCGTCTCCCGTGGCATCAATCGTCCCCTGATTGAAGTGCTCTGCGGACCAGCGGTGTGGCCGGCCCCGCACAACGGCTCGACCTTGATGGTGACGACGTGATGGCGCCGTGACGTTGTCCTGTACTGTGACGGGTGTTTAAAACGGTTCAGCCCCGCAGGGTATCCCGGGGGCTTTCGCCGAACACGTCGCGGTACATCACCGAGAATCGCCCCAGGTGCGCGAACCCGAACCGCGTGGCCACTTCGGTCACCCCCAGCGTGCCCCTCGCATGGCGCAGGACGTTACGCGCCAGGTTCAATCGGGCCAGCTGATGCCAGTGGCACGGACCGTGTCCATAGGCATCGCGGAAGAGTCGCTCCAGCTGGCGTTCGCTTACCCCCAGATGGACGGCAAGCGCCCGGCTGTCATATGCGTTTTCCAGCTGTGACTTCAGGTAGGCCTCCGCCTGGCGCACGATCGCATCACGGCGGCGTTCGTTGCAGCTGCCCAGGCCGCGCCGTTCTGGACCACCATCGGAGGCCGCCACCGCGTCGATGAATACCCCCAGCAGCGTCGCTGCCTGCATGTCCAGCTGCTCGGGCCGGATGATCCCGTCCCAATCGGCGGCGTCCTGCAGGACCTTGAACACCCCTTCGCGCAGGTTGCGCGCGTCCCTGGGCGCTGCCGCGCGGCTGTACCAGCCGCCCCGGGGCAACCGCAACTCGCGCCCCACCCGCCGCACCGCTTCGCGCTGCAGCACCGCGCGCGGAATCAGCATCACCGCCCACTGCCAGCCGCCGGGGCTGGGCCGCACATTCAGTTCGCTGTCCTCGGCAAACACCATGATCTGACCCGCTCCGATCCAGCGCCCGTTCGCCCACATCGGCTGCGCGCAGGTAACCGCCAGGGCCAGCGCGATCATGCCTTGGCTGAAACTTCCGCTGGCGAAGATCGGCAGGGTGTAGGCGCCGCTGTCCAGGCTGAACTCGGGAAAGACCAGGCGCTGCACACAGGCGCGGAAGTGACCGGCAGCCAGGAGCCGCTGCTCGAAGCGGGCGTCGCGCACCACCCCCAACAGGGCGTCCGCATCAAAGCCGTCAACCACGAAACGACTGTAGGGAGACACCGGTTCGTCCATCACCAACTCCAGCAACGTGTCGGAATGTGGATAGCGCGCGTCGACTCAACCTGTTCTCATCGGCGCGATTGTGGGGCCGTTGCGGCATGGCGACAAGCGGCGCCGCCGGCCCCCAGCCATGACCGGTCGCAGTCCCTTGCTCACCCGAAAGTCGTACCACGTTACGGCGCATGGATAGCCAGTGTGGCGATCCCGCGCATCTCCCCGAGGTGCAGAGTGCAGGCAGGCAGCCAGGTGAACCAGGTCGAAGCGTCTCCGCCCGGCACTGTCCGCAGTCGACTTCCTTTTCCACGCCGGAAACGCTTCACATCATCTCCACTGGACGTGCGCGTTCTCATAACAACGGTGCTTCCGCTGCTGGTCGGCTGCATGCTCGGCCACTGGCTGCCCACCCTGGCCGACACGCCGCGGTTGCACGTGCTGTGGGTACCCGGCCCACTCCTGCTGGGCTGGCTGCTGTTCACGCCGCGAAACCAATGGCGCCGGTGCCTGCTTGCCGCCTGTGCCGGCACGGTGTTGTCGTTGCTGCTGGTGCCGCTGTCAGCATTGCCGCGCCTGCTGGCCAGCCTTGGGGAATTCACCATGGCCGCGGTGGTGGCATGGCTGCTGTTGCGCTGGCGCGGCGAGCGCGCCGCACTGGAAGACTACCGCGACCTGACCCTGTTCCTGCTGCTGGCCTGCGTGCTGCTGCCGCTGTGCGGAGCGTGGTGGTACGCGCTGGCGCTGGGCGGGCGTGGCGACGCGCTGGAACCGGCCGCCATGCGCGAGTTCGCCCTGACCAGCAGCGTCAGCTACCTGCTGCTGGTGCCGGCCCTGGTCAACCTTGCCCGCATCCTTGAAGCGCCCGAGCGACGGCACGGCTGGCACTGGCGGAACGCGGGCCTGGCCCTGGTCCTGATGGCGGTGCTGGTGGTGTTATGGACCGTGGACTGGCAGAACGGCGTGGTCACCCCGCTGCTTACCCTTGCCCCGATCCCACTGCTGGTCTGGACGCTGATCGTGTTTGGCATCGCGGGTGCGTCGATGACCCTGCTGGCGGTCGCCGTGCTGGGGATGCAGCTGGGGCTGGAATCAATGGGGCCGTTCGGTTTCTGGACGCCCGAACGCAACCTGCTTACCGGCCAGGCCTGGACCCTGTGCACTGGGTTCGCGCTGCTGTTCCTGGGCGCACTGTCCGAGCAGAAGCTGTCCAACCGGATCAAGCTGCAGCGTGCGTACGCGCGCCTTGGCGAGGTCACCGGGCGGATGCTGGTGGTGCAGGAGGAGGAACGCACCCGGATTGCGCGCGACCTGCATGACGACGTCAACCAGTCGCTGGCCGCGATTTCGATCCGGCTCAGCACATTGCGCAACCACATCCCGCCCGCCGAGCGCCCCAGCGTCGTCGAGCTGCAGGACCAGTTGCTGTCGGTTTCCAACGACATCCGTGCCATTTCCCACGAACTGCATCCCAGCATCCTGCGTTTCACCGGCCTTGCCAGTGCGCTGGATGCGTTCTGCATCAAGCGCAACGCGCGGGGGCGCCTGCGGGTGCGCTGCAGCATCGAGGATGCACCGCACCTGGACGACGAACAGGAGCTGAGCCTGTTCCGGATCGTGCAGGAAGCGGTCAACAACGTGGACAAGCACGCGCAGGCCAGTGTGGCCGATGTACTGGTGTGCGTGCGCGGGCAGAACGTGGTGCTGCGGGTGGATGATGATGGCGTGGGCATCCTGGACAGCCGCCTTCGGCGCACGCCTGGGCTGGGCCTGATCAGCATGGAAGAGCGCGCGCGGCTGCTGGCCGGTACCCTGCATGTGGGCACCAGCCCGCTGGGCGGCGCGCGGATCGAGGTGCGCTTTCCCCTGCGCGACGCTGCCCCACGTGGAACGCCCGGCCAGTAGAACTACTGGCGGCGACAGATTGCACCCACACGTCTGGAGTTTTCCATGCCCTCTCTTCGCAGGACGTCCTGGCTTACCGTCGCGCTGTTGGTCGGTTGCGCCACAGGCCCGCTGACCGCCCCATCACCGGTGGCGCACCCCTCCGCGCTGCCGCCACCGCCTGCGCCGGTCCCCGAACTGCGCCCGGGCGTGCCCGCCGGCTACCTGGGCCGCGACCTGCCCGACAGCCTGGCGCTGCTGCCGCCACCCCCCGCCAGGGGCTCGCCCGGGTTTGCCCGCGACCAGGCAATCAGCCGGGCGGCGCAGAAGCTGAAGTCCGGCACGCGCTATGCGTTGGCCATTCGCGATGCCGACCTGCGCTTCCCGCAGGTGGCCGGCACGTTCTCGTGCGCGCTGGGGGTGCCGATCAGCCAGCAGGACACCCCTCGTCTGTACCTGCTGCTGCAACGCAGCCTGGTCGATGCGGGCCTGGCCACGTACGCGGCCAAGGATCATTACAAGCGCACCCGGCCGTTCGTGTTCTACAAGGAGAGGACCTGTTTCCCGCCCGACGAAGCGTCACTGCGCACCGACGGCTCGTATCCGTCAGGGCACACATCGATCGGCTGGGCCTGGGCTCTGTTGCTCAGCGAGCTGAGCCCGGCCCAGGCCGACGCCGTGCTCGCGCGCGGCCGTGCCTTCGGCGAAAACCGGCTCATCTGCAACGCGCACTGGCAGAGCGACGTGCTGCAAGGCCGCGCGGTCGGCGCTGGCGCCGTCGCGGTGCTGCATGCCAATGAAACCTTCAACGCGGACATGCGCGCCGCCCGCGCCGAGATCGACAGCCTGCGCGGCAGCGGCGTGGTGGCGCAGGACTGCGAGGCCGAGGCAACTGCGCTGAAGGTGATCATTCCCGGCGTGGAATGATCCACCGTCGCCGGCAACACTCCGTCCCGTCGCCGGCAGGCTGCGTGCGGCGTGCCCGCGTGGCATGCTCCGTGGATCCTTCCAGTTGCAGAGCACGCCCCATGGCACAGGTCCAGATTATCTCCGACGGCCCCGACTACCGGCACCAGATCCAGGCCGGCACACATGTCGTGGTGGCCGACGAACCGGCCACGCTGGGTGGCCAGGGCGCGGGCATGGCGCCGTTCGAACTGTACCTGGCTGCGTTGTCGGCCTGCACGGCGATCACCCTGCGCATGTATGCGGAGAAGAAGGGCTGGGATCTCGGTACGTTCCGCGCCGAGCTTTCCTCCTCCCGCGACGCCGACAACCGGCTGCTGGTCCACCGGGTCCTGCATGCCACCGGTGCGCTCGATGACGCGCAGTGGCAGCGGTTGCTCGATGTTGTCGAACGGACGCCGGTGACCCTGGTGATGCGCGAAGGGGCGGTCATTACCAGCGAGCGGGGCCCCAGCTGAGACGCATCGCCATCGAAGAATGGCCTGGCTCGCTGCCCCCTGAGCGATGACGGGGGAGACATCCCGCGGTTGACAGCGAGCCAGGACAAAGTGTGCCGGTCGCGGGATCCTGTGCATCCAGGTGACCTTCCACGCGTTGGCGCTTCGTGGTCATTAGAGCCGTGGAATGGACGCGAAGACGCCTCGATCCGGCAGCACGACTGTGTGTTCCGGCAAGACGAGGGAGAATTGCGGCACGTGGATGTGCAATTCCGGCACGGTGCCGGAAACGTGCACTCAGGCGAGAATGCCCGTCGCGGTGGGCGCCCGCATCAACGTATCGCGCGGAAGTTCACCGAACACACGCCGGTAGTTGTCGGCGAACCGCGACAGATCCCACAGGCCGCAGCTGAGCGCCACCGCCTTCACCGACCTGCGGGTAGCGTCGGCCATCGACAACCCCCGGCACGCGGCGCACAGCCGCAGCATCGACAGGTACCTGTTCGGCGACGTCCCGAACAGGTCCTCGAAGGCATAGCGCAGGGCACGTTCGCTCACGCCGGCGGCAGCGCAGATCTCGTGCATGTAGATGTTGCGCCGCAGGTTCTGCCGCATGAAACTCTCTGCGCGCTGTGCGATGAGGTAATGCGCGCGCCGCGCGCGGGAGTTGGCCGGCCGGCTTTGTCCCCGGGCAGCCAGCAACGCCTGGACGTGATCGTGCAGCAGCGTATCGACCGCATCCGGCGGCAGCACCGCGTTCTCATTGCACAACCAGGCGGGAAGCTGCGTGTAGCGCTGGGCAAGGCGGGATCCGCTGCCGCCAGCGTCCGCCTGGAACAGCGACAGCGTCTGCCCGAACGGCAGGTTCGAGCACAGGCTCAGCTCGGTGAGTTTGCGCTGCATCCGTTGCATGGGGGCAAGCAGGAAACTGAAACGGGTGCCGGCACTGAGCGCGAATTCGCTGGCGCCTTCCGGAAATACCGTCAGCGCCGTCCCCGCGCCCAGGCTTACCCCGTGGCACCAGCTTCGCGCTTCGTCGGTCTCGTGGATGAAGCCCAGCAGGCACCATTCGGCCGGCAGCACGAAGCGTCCACGACACTGGAAAGCACACGTGGCCGTGCAGAACAGCGATTCATCATGGACCTGCGACTGGATCGAGGCCCGCGGCCCGTTGTCATCCAGCAGCACCAGTTCCAGATCGCATACGCGGAGCACGCTGCTCAAGGACGCCAGATCATGCTGGCGCAACCTGGAATCGTGACCCTGCCGCACTTCACCATCGACCATGACAGTGGCTTCCCTTGCGGGGTGACCGCAGGGTGGTCACCATCGACCCTGCTGCCCTCCCCTGGATTGCTGGGCATTCCCCCCGTTGGAATGCGTGGCTGTATCGGTGCGAATGAGCATCGCTGCTTCCGCCCGAGTGTCCGCGTGAAGATGTCTACACGGCGTCAATATGCTTCCTTCACCGACGGTGATCGGTCCCCTCCCCTGATGCCACCGCGCACCCTGCCGATTTTGTGCATCCGCCGGGGCCTGCGATGGCGGAACATCGTCCGACGCGCCCCGCGCGCAAGGACGACAGCCCATGGCCGCCAGCCTCCAGTTGCTGCACCCCAAGCCGCCGCCAATGACGCTCGTCCTCTATGCGCCGGGCAGCCATCTGGCTGCCCTGCTCGAAGCCCGGCTCCCGGTCGGCATGCGCGTGCACTGGCAGGACAGCGCCGCACCGGCCGGCGCCCTCGACGTTCATCGTCGCAACGGCACCTGCCTGGTGCTGTTGGATTACCTGGACGGGAGCGCGCAGGCATCGAGCGAACTGGCCAGGCGGCTCCAGCGCAGTCATCCCGACCTGCCGCTGGTCGCGGTCGGCTCGACGTCCGCGAGGAACGAGGAAGGGGTCGTTGCGGCCGTACGTGCGGGCCTGCGCGACATCCTCGACCTGGAGGCCAGCACCGCCGAGATCGACGCCGTGCTGCGGCGCGCCGCAGCGCTGCCCGCCGACGTTCCCGCCGAGCCGGCGCAGGGAGCCGAAAGGGCTCGATTGATCCTGCTGCTGGGCGTACGCGGCGGCGTCGGCACCAGTACTCTGGCCACGCATCTGGGCGTCATGGCGCAACAGCTCGCGCCGCATCGCGCTGGAGGGGGCGACGCGCCCGACACGCTGCTGGTTGACCTCGGCCAGCCGACAGGCGATGCCGCGCTGTACCTCAACGTGGACAGCCACTTCCATTACGAGGATGCCCTGCGCCACGCCAATCGCATCGACGCGAGCGTGGTCACCACGGTGATGACGCGTCACGAAGGTGGACTGCGCCTGCTGGGGCAGCCGGCAGGCGGCGAGGGTGCCACCCTCGCCGATCCAGCCGTACTGATGCAGCGTCTGCGCGGCGTGTTCGGGACGGTGCTGTGCGACCTGGGCGGCGTGCCGGTGCGTCAGATTCCCCGCTCGCTGCTCAACGGTGCCGACGAGATATGGCTGATCGCCGACCCGGCCATCGGCAGCCTGGTCTCACTGGACCAGGTGTTGAAACATCTGGACGCCATCGGCAACCGCGATGCCCGCCTGCACCTGGTCATCAACCGCCGCAACGGCCCAGGCGGCGGGCTCGGGCCGACCCAGATCGCTGCCCGGTTCGGCCTGCCGCTGCTGGCCAGCCTGCCTTGCTGCGAACGCCTGCAGACCAGCGCCACCCATGGGCACCTGCTGCTGCACGATGCACCGCGCGCGCCCTACCTGCGCGCCCTGGCGCCGTTGCTGGCGCGCTTGCGCCCGGCGGCGCCGCCTGCCCGGCCCCACTCCCCGCTGCAGAACATCCTGCGCTTCCTGGACCGCAGCCCATGGAAAAGAAAGTAGCTCCCTTCGATCATGCCGCTTCGCGTGCGGGTTTGATGCCCGCCCATCCCGCCGCGGAACCCCGGGTGCCGTTTGCCCAGTCCGAGGACTTTCTCCGGGTGCTGGCAGCGGCGCACGAGCACCTTCTCAACAGCATCGAGGACGGCCAGGTCGACATCGACGCCTGGTCGCCCGTCACGGTCGCGCGCTACGTCGCCACCGAGACCGAACGGTTCGTGCAGGAATGGCGCATCCCGGTCAACACCGCTGAAATGCAGGTCGTCGCTGCCGCCCTGGTCAAGGAACTGACCGGCTTCGGCCCCTTGGACGACCTGCTGCGCGACCCTGCCATCGACGCTATCCTGATCAATGGCTACCGCGACATCCACGTCTCCCGGGGCGGGCAACTGACGCCCATCAGCCAGCGCTTCACCGACGATGATCATCTGCTGCGCATCCTGCGCCGGATCCTGGCCCCGCTGGGCCGCCGCCTCGACGAAGACAGCCCCATTGCCGATGTGCGCCTGCCCGCGGGCGGCCATCTCAATGCAATCATCCCGCCGTTGGCTCTTGATGGCCCGGTGGTATCCATCCGCAAGTTCCGCAGGATCCCCTTCACCTGTGACGAACTGCTGCGCATGGGCACGTTCGATCCGGCCGTGCACGCGCTGTTGAACGCCATGGTGCGTGGCCGCTGCAACGTCCTCATCTGTGGCACCGCCGAATCGGGCAAGACCTCGCTGCTCAACGCAATGGCCGGATGCATCCCCGCCCACGAACGCATTGCCACCGTTGAAGAGGTTGCCGAACTGACCCTCAAGCACCCGCATGTCGTCCGCCTCGAAAGCCGCCCAGCGGGCCCGGACGGCCAGACCGCGGTCAGTACCCGCGAGCTGATGCGCAGCAGCCTGGGCATGCGTCCCGATCGGATCCTGGTCGGTGAACTGCGGGGTGCCGAGGCGCTTGAAATGCTGCAGGCGATGGCGACAGGCCATGACGGTTCCATGGCGACCCTCCGTGCCAACTCGCCGCGTGACGGCCTGCAGCGGCTGGAAATACTGGCCGGACTCGCGGGCTTTCAGGGCAGCGAAGACACCTTGCGTCGGCAGATCGCCGGTGCGGTTGATCTTGTCGTGCAGGTTCAACGGCTGGGCAGCGGCCGCCGTGTGATCGCCTCGATCAGCGAGATCACCGGTATCTGCGACAGCCTCATCAGCCTTCGCGAACTGTCCCATCACGAACTGCAGATCGACGCCGACGGCCGGGAGCAGGACCGCTGGGTGGGGATCGATCTCCAGCCACGCTCGAGCAAGCTTGAAGGGTTCCGGAGACAGTTGGGCCGTTCACGGAACAGCAGTTCCTGACCGCTGGCCAAACAAAAACGGCGACCCTGCGGCCGCCGTCTGCGCACTCACACGCTGGCTGCTCAGGCAGCGGCCGCGACCTGCGCGCTCTGGCGCTGCACCAGCGCATTGAAGCGCGCCAGCGAACTCAGGTGGTGGTGGATCGAGGCCAGCCAACCATTACGGTGCCAGGCAACGATGATGTCGTCGGGCAGCTTGGCAAACTTCTCGACATCCACGACGTAGAAGCCGTTCACCGACATCTTTTCGCCGCTGGGCAGGGTGACGTCTATGCTGCGCTCGACCAGCAGGTCCTGTTCCTTCAGCGCGGCGCTGAACTGGCGGGTCTGCTCATATTCCCGGGTGAAATCGGCGCAGAACTTCATGGCGTTGTCTACCAGGTCGGTCGCCTTGCCGTCAACGAACAACGGCTCGCCTTCGTCGCTGACGCCCTGGTTGACCTGCTCCGAATCAGCGTCCAGCGCCAGCAGGAAGTTGCCGTCTTCATCGGACTGCATGAACACGAACGGGTAGCGGCGCAGGTAGGCCGGCGCGTAGGTATCGTCGGCCCACTTGCCATCGGCCACGAACAGATTGCGCCGGGTCAGGCCCACCGCCACGATCGGCGAGGCATCCTGCCCGGTGAACAGGATGGGGAAATGCTGGGCCGCCATGCCGAATTCGCCGATCACGGCCGGAATGGCGTTGGTCTCGGCGGCAAACGCCAGCGAACCCGGACGCAGGCGCCAGTTGGCGTGCTTGTCCGATTGCAGCGGCAGCGGCTGGCGGTAGAACAGCGGACCGGAAGCCTGGGCCGGAGCGGCCGGCGGAGTAGTCGTTTCAGCAGTCATGAAGTTGGTCAGGTACGACGCGCCATACAGCCCGGGCACGAAAGCGGGCACCGCATTGATCCACCACTATAACGTGGCTGTTTTGCAGCGGGCTAGCGCCGGCGAGATCGCTGCAGTGCAACAACAGGCGTCCGATGGGTCTTTGCGGCCCTGAACAAGCCGGTCGCGACGCGGGGCGTGGCCATGCCAATGGGGACGGGTGATGATCGCCGCAGATGCGCGACCACTCCCCCATGCACGGACCTTCCTGTCTGACCCGTCCATTCCGCCCTGTCCTGGTGGGCGTCGCCTGCCTGGCCGTGGCCGCCTGCGCGGGCGAGGTACCGGCCGTGGCGCCAGCGCTGATCCTGCTTCCCGAACCGGTGGCCACGGCCGCCCCGCTGCCGGGCGGCGATGCCGCGCTTCGGCGGCTGCATTTCCGCGATCGTCACGGGGAAGGCCTGCTGGTGCTCGAGCGGAGAAGCGAAACCCTTGAGCATGCCGACAGCGGTGAGGTACTTGACGTGGTGGTCCTGACCGCGCAGATGCACGCCCGGCCTGGTCCCCATACGGTCTGGAGCAGGCAATGGCACCGGCAGATCCGCCAGCCCTGCGCCGGTCTCGACCTGGACGCCGGCTGGCTCCTGGAGCACGTGGGCGTGACCGACCTGGACGGCGATGGGCAGGCAGAGATCACATTGGCCAGCCGCACATTCTGTGGGGGCGGCGGCGACCCGCACCAGCTGCATGTCAGCCTGATCGATGGCGGCACGCGGTACGGCATCGAAGGGGACGCTGGGGTGTCACTGCCTGGGGAGGAGCCGCGCGGCGGGGAGCGCCACGACAGCGCGAACCTGGCGGCGGCGCCGGCACCGTTCGTGCAGCACCTGGATGCGCTGTGGGCGGCGGTGCGCGCTCAGCCGATCACGATGTAATCGCTGACCTGCTCAATGCCGGCGTGCGCACCACGCACCAGCTGCACATGCCGGCCGCCTACCTGGTCGATGGCAATGCAGTCATCCACTTCGAGCACGGCATCGGTATGCGGCTTGCTCCAGCGGGCGTCCTGCAGTGCCTTGGCCTTGCGCCTGGCGGCCGCCAGGTCGGGCGCGACCAGCAACACGTAGTCATGCGCCTCGCCCAGTGCGCCGGGCACGTAGCCCCCCAGGTTGACGAAGAACAGCCGCGGTTCCCCCTCCGCCGGTGCGGCATCGCCAAACCGCACGCGATGGTCCTCGACACCGTCGACGGCCAGCCAGCCGTCCACGTGCAGGCCCTTGATCTCGCCAAACCAGTCCCGGCGCAGCTGCGGATACGCATCCTCGATGCGATCAACGTTGGCGAACGCCACGTCATGAACCTCGATCCGCGCGCGGGCGTGGCGCCCACCCAGCATGAACACGTGCAGCACCGCCCACTCCTTCGTCGACTCCGGCCGCCAGTGTAGCGGCGCCCACCCCGGCGCCACCACGGCGGTGGTATGGTCGGGGCTGGCAACCGCAGGAGCGACCCATGACGACCCGTTCGCGCAACGTGCTTCCGCTGGTGGCCTTTGCCACCGCTCTGTCCCTGTCCGCCTGTGCCACCGCGCCCGGCCCGGAAATCGCCGGCAGCGGCGAATGCCACGCCGAAGCCCTGACCTGGGCCATCGGCAAGAACGCCGACGAAGCCACCCTGCGCACCGTCTTCAAGCAGAGCGGCGCCGGCCTGATCATCCCGATCGGCCCCGGCTCCACCATCGCCACCCGCGACCGCCGCTCCGACCGCCTGCGCGTCTTCCTCGACAAGGACAACATCATCACGGCGATTCGTTGCGAGTGATGTCGGTTGGCGCGTAAGGCGCAGAGCAAAAGCAAAAAACAACAGCAAAAGCCCTGGTCTGCGGATGTCTGCGGCTTGGCCGGCGGGTGTGGGTTTGCGGGGGGCGCCGTGAATCCATCCGTGGAGGCTCTTGCGAAACATCCATGTTTCGCAAAGCCCCCGCAAACCCACC
>NZ_JBIDBX010000009.1:0-147821 GCF_043204395.1 Stenotrophomonas sp. NPDC047960
GTTGTTGCCGATGCTGCTTCGTCGTGCGACCCGAAGGCCTTTTCGTCGAAGCGAGCCGCCTATTATGTCAGGCTTTTCGTTTCCGTCAACACCTTCTTTCGAAGAAGTTGACGTCCTGTTCCTTCGCGGCTGCCGCCTTGCGGTGGCCCCTGCGTCGGGGGAGGGAAAGTATGTCCCCAACCGCCTCGTTTGTGAAGGGGGTGCATGAACTTTTTTCACGGTTCTATGCATTCATTCATGCTGGGTCCACGCCCGAAGGCGCGAAACCCTTGCGCCGCTTAGGCGGCGACCAGCAGCACGCGTGCGAAGTTGCGCTTGCCGACCTGCAGCAGGCCTTCAAACCCGGGCACGAACAGCTGCTGGGCATCGTCCACCACTTCGCCGTCCACCTTCACCGCACGCTCCTTGAGCTTCCGCGAGGCCTCCGAGTTGCTCGGGGTGAGCCCTGCCGCAGTGAGCAGCGCACCAATACGCAGGCCTTCTGCGGGAATGGCCACTTCCTGCAGCGGCAACAGGGTCACATCGCCCTGCCCGGTCACGGCCGCGTTCCAGCCGGCAATGGCCAGTTCGGCCGCGTCGGCATCGTGGAAGCGGGTGGTCAACTCACGCGCCAGGCGCAGCTTCACCTCACGGGGGTTCAAGCTGCCGGCGGCGACCTGCTCGCGCAGGCTGACCGCTTCGGCCTGGCTGATCTCGAAGGAAAGCAGCTCGATCCAGCGCCACATCAGGTCATCACCGATCTTCATGGTCTTGGTCACCATGTCGATCGCCGGTTCGCTGATGCCGATGTAGTTGTTGAGCGACTTGGACATCTTGGCCACGCCGTCCAGGCCTTCCAGCAGCGGCATGGTCAGCACGATCTGCGGCTTCTGCCCGTAGTGCTCCTGCAGGCCACGGCCCATGAGCAGGTTGAACTTCTGGTCGGTACCGCCCAGTTCCACGTCCGCTTCCAGCGCCACCGAGTCGTAGCCCTGCACCAGCGGGTACAGGAACTCGTGCAGGGCGATGGACTGCTGGGCCGCATAGCGCTTGGCGAAGTCGTCGCGCTCGAGCATGCGCGCCACGGTGTGCTGGCCGGCCAGGCGGATCATGTCGGCCGCGCCCATCTTGCCGAACCACTCCGAATTGAAGCGCACTTCGGTCTTTTCACGGTCCAGTACCTTGAACACCTGCTCTTCGTAGGTGCGCGCATTGGCCAGCACGTCGTCCTTGCTGAGCGGCTTGCGGGTAGCGTTCTTGCCCGAGGGGTCGCCGATCATGCCGGTGAAGTCGCCGATCAGGAAGATGACCTGGTGGCCGAGGTCCTGGAACTGGCGCAGCTTGTTCAGCAGCACGGTATGGCCCAGGTGCAGGTCCGGGGCGGTGGGGTCGAAACCGGCCTTGACCCGCAGCGGACGACCGCATTCCAGCCGCTGGCGCAGCTCCTCGATCTTGAGGATTTCATCGGCGCCACGGCCGATCTGGGCAAGGGCTTGTTCAATCGAGGACACGTGCAACTCCCGGCGATGCCTTATTTACATGAATGACGTTAAGTACAAGTTAACCGCAAGCGCTTCACAAAAGCCAATAGGCACAAGGGTTTGACGCGATATTTATACCTGTCTATGTTACCGACGTTTGGGCCCGCGCTCCCGGGCCAGCCAGGAACACACCGACGATGCTGAATACCGATCAAGGCCGCGCGCGCAAGCAGCGCTTCAAGGAACGCCTTCACGTTCTCCACGACACCGCCCTGCATCGGAAGCTTCGACAGCATCTTCCCGCTGCCTTCAACGAGCGCTGGACCCGCCGCCACTGGATGCACGCCAGCCTGTTCGCCACCATCGGCGCGCTGGTGGCCACCATTGTCCCCGGCTTCTCGCACACCATCGAGTCTCCCTACTCGGTCAGCCACTCCACGCTGGCCCTGCCCTTGCCGCCGCTCTCCCAGGAACGCCTGCAGCAGGTGCCGGGCGACAGCTGGCAGGTCCTGCGCGTGCAGCGCGGCCAGACCCTGAGCAACCTGTTCGACGAGGCCGGCATTTCGCCCACGGTGATGCACCAGGTGCTGGAGCACCCCGGTGCGCGCGAGGCGCTGACCAAGCTGCGCCCCGGCGCGGAGATCGCCTTCGACCTGCCGCTGAGCGGGGAGCTGCGCACGATCCGCTTCGACCGCGATGCCGACAACCGGGTGGAGCTGTCGCTGAAGGGCGGGCAGATCACCGAGAAGGTCAGCAAGCGTGAGAGCTCCACCCGCCGGGTGGTGACCAGCGGCGAGATCACCAGTTCGCTGTACGCGGCGGCGCGAAAGGCCGGGCTGTCGCCGTCGGCCATCGCGACGATGACCGACGAGATCTTCAAGTACGACATCGACTTCTCCAAGGACCTGCAGCCGGGCGACCGCTTCAGCGTGGTGATGGATGAAACCTGGCGCGAAGGCGAGAAGGTGGACACCAGCAAGATCCTGGCGGCGACCTTCACCTCCGGCGGCAAGACCTACAGCGGCTTCCGCTTCGACCGTAACGGCAAGTCCGAGTACTTCGACGTGAGCGGGCGCCCGCTGAAGAAGAGCTTCATCCGCATGCCGATTCCGTTCGCCCGCCTGAGCTCCACCTTCGGGGCGCGCAAGCACCCGGTGCTGGGCAAGATGCGCATGCACAAGGGCGTGGACTACGCCGCGCGCACCGGCACCCCGATCATGGCCGCCGGCGACGCCCGCGTGCAGTTCGCCGGCGTGCAGCGCGGCTACGGCAACGTGGTGATCCTGGACCACGGCCGTGGCCACACCACCCTGTACGGGCACATGTCGCGCTTTGGCAAGATCAAGACCGGCCAGCGCGTGGCGCAGGGCACGGTGATCGGCTACGTGGGCTCGACCGGCCTGGCCACCGGCCCGCACCTGCACTACGAATTCCGCGTCAACGGTGTGCACCGCAACCCGCTGTCGGTGACGATGCCGCCGCCGGAGCCGCTGCAGGGCAGCGAGCTGGTCGCCTTCCGCGCGCAGACCGCCCCGGCGCTGGCCCGCATCCAGGGCATGGAGAAGCTGATCTACGCCGACGCCAGCCCGGCGCCGAACGCCGCCAAGGCCGCTACCACCACGGCCAGCGCGGCCAAGCCGGCCAAGGGCAGCCGTGGCTGAGTGCAGCGCGCGCACCCGCGCGCGCATTGACGGCGGCAACAGGTTGCGGAGAAGCTGCACGCACCCTGTTGAACCGCCTGGTCATGACTTCAGCTGATCTGCATACCCCGCTCTACCTCGGCCTGATGTCCGGCACCAGCGCCGATGGCATCGATGCCGCGCTGGTGCAGTTTCCCGCCGAGGGCGGCTGCCGTTTCGTCGATGGACTCACCCATGGCTGGGATCCGGCCCTCCGTGCCGTGCTGGTGGCGCTGGGCGAAGGCGGCGAGCTGGGCTCACTGGATACGCTGGGCCGGATCGATGCGCAGATCGGCATTGCCTTCGCGGCCGCCGCCAACCGATTGCTCGAACAGGCCGGGGTGAGCCCGGCGCAGGTGCGGGCGATCGGTTCGCACGGGCAGACCGTGCGGCACCGGCCGCTGGCCGACCCGGCCTTCACCTGCCAACTGGGTGATGCCAACCGGATTGCCGAGCTGACCGGCATCACCACGGTGGCCGACTTCCGCCGCCGCGATGTGGCCGCCGGGGGGCACGGGGCGCCGCTGATGCCGGCCTTCCACCTGGCAATGCTGGGCACGGCCGATGAGGACCGGGCGGTGTTGAACCTGGGCGGGATTGCCAACCTGACCCTGATTCCGCGCGTGGGCACGCCGCGTGGCTTCGATACCGGACCGGCCAATGCGCTGATGGATGCCTGGTGCGAGCGGCACACCGGCAGGCCGTTCGATGCCGATGGCGCGTTTGCGGCCAGCGGACAGGTGGATGAGGCGCTCCTGGAACGCTGGCGGGACGAACCGTGGTTCGCACTGCCACCGCCGAAGAGCACCGGGCGCGAGCAGTTCCACCTAGAGTGGGCCGAGGCCGCGCTGGGCGACCGCCAGCGCGAGGCGGCCGATGTGCAGGCCACGCTGCTGGAGTTGACTGCGGTGACGGTGGCAGATGCGCTGCTGGCCCATTTGCCAGGGGCGAAGCGGGTGCTGGTGTGCGGCGGCGGGGTGCGCAATGCGCAGCTGCTGCGGCGGCTCAGCGCGCGCTTGCCCGGGGTGGTGATCGAATCCAGTGCGGTGCACGGGCTGGACCCGGATTACCTGGAGGCGATGGGGTTTGCGTGGCTGGCGCAGCAAACGTTGAACGGGTTGCCGGGGAATCTGCCGAGTGTGACCGGGGCGCTGGGGCCGCGGATTCTTGGGGCGATTCACCTGGCGTGATGCGGTCAGGCGGAACTGTTTCCCGCCAGCCCTAGAAGGCTTTGACGTCCGGGAGGGCCTGGAGGGCGGCAATGGCGTCGGCCAGGGCGTTGACTTCCGGGTCGTGGAATCCGCTTCGGACTTCCAGTTCGCTGGCGAACAGGCCCTGCTCAAGCAGAACCAGGCAGGTGTGTTCACGGGTCCAGCCGCGCGCGACGGCAACCCGGCGGATCCGCTCGTTCAACAGCGGATCGATATCGCGCAGCACCAGATCAGCCATGTGTCTTCCCCCGTTGGCAACGCACCGCCCCCACGGCACAACGGGTTTGATGATGGCCCAGCCGGGGGGTGCGGGCAAGCACCCGGTCAGGTGGCCGCGCGCAGGTGCCGGCGCTGCTGCACGATCAACAGGGCGCACAGGATCACCACCGGGATGGCGATCAGCGCGGTGCCGACGAAGAACAGCGCGTAGCCCTCCAGCAGGGTGCGGCCCTGGGCCAACGACTGCACCGCCCAGCCGGAGAGACCCTTCAGTGCCTTGCCGGGCATGGCATAGAACGAGCTGAGCAGGGCGTACTGGGTGGCGGTGTAGCCGATGCTGGTCAGGCTGGACATGTAAGCGATCAGCGCGGTGCCGGCAAACCCGCCCGAAATGTTGTCGATCGCCATGGCGATGGCGAAGCTGGTCGGGTCCGGCCCGACGTAGGCCAGCCAGGCAAATGCCAGGTTGGATGCGGGGCCGAGCACGGCACCGACCAGCAACGTGGCCAGCACGCCCCAGCGCACAGAGACCAGGCCGGCGGCGGCAATGCCCACGAAGGTGGCGACCAGGCCCACCGAGCTGCGCACGGCGCCCACTGTTTCTTCGGTCAGGCCCAGGTCCACGTAGAAGGGGTTGGCCATCGGACCCATGATGAAATCGGCCATGCGGTACACGCTGATGGCCAGCAGGATCAGGATGGCGCCGCTGCGGTGCTCGCGCACGAAGGCGATGAACGGCCCCACCAGTGCATCGAACAGTCCGCGCGGGGTCCACAGCGGGGCGGCCTGGGTCTGCACGGCGATCTGCGCGCGCGCCGGTTCGCGCGCCATGACCACGGCGACCACGCCCAGGCCCATCAGGCCCGCCATGATTTCGTAGGACATCTCCCAGCCCACGCGGGCGGCGATCAGCAGAATCAGCGCATCGGTCACCAGCAGCGCGGTGCGATAGCCCAGCGCTGCAGTGGAGGTGAGCAGGCCCAGCTGCTCGCTGTTATCGGCGCTTTCAATGCGCCAGGCATCGATGACGATGTCCTGGGTGGCGGAGGCGAAGGCGACCACGGTGGCCATGATCCCGAACACCAGCATGTGTTCCCACGCGATGCCCAGGATCAGGATCTGGCCACCCTTGGGATGGACCACGGCCATGCCGACCAGGGCGGCCGCCACCACGGCCTGGGACAGCAGCATCCAGCCGCGACGGCGGCCGAAGCGACCCAGCAGCGGGGCGTCGACCTTGTCCACGATGGGCGCCCACAGGAACTTCATCGAATAAGCCAGGCCCACCCACGACAGGAAGCCGATGGTGTCCAGCTCGATGCCTTCCTTGCGCATCCAGAAGCCGAGCGTGTTGCCCACCAGGTAGATCGGCAGGCCGGAGCTGAAGCCCAGCAGCAGCATGGCCAGGACCTTGCGCTCGCGCAGGTTGGCCAGCACCCGCTGCCACGGGCGACGGGGCTTGGCGACCGCTTCGCTCATGGGGCGTAGTCCACCGTGAACGGGGCATGGTCGGAGAAGCGCTCATCGCGGTAGATGGAGCAGCCGCGCAGGCGTTCGCGCAGGCCGGGGCTGACGAACTGGTAATCGATGCGCCAGCCGACGTTGTTGGCACGCGCCGCGCCGCGGTTGCTCCACCAGGTGTAATCCTCGCCGGTGGGGTGCAGCAGACGGTAGGCGTCGGTCCAGCCCTGGCCGCCGGCCACGTCCATTGCCTGGCCGGCGTCCACGCACTGGCCATTGAGCCAATCGCGCTCGGGTGGCAGGCAGCCGGAGTTCTTCTGGTTGGATTTCCAGTTCTTGATGTCCAGCGCGGAGCGGACGATGTTCCAGTCCCCGCACAGCACGTAATCGCGGCCGCTGGCCAGCCACTGGGCCAGGATGGGGCGCAGCCACTCCATCACTTCATACTTGAAGCCCTGGCGCAGGTCGCCCGAGCTGCCCGAAGGAATATAGAAGGAGACCACGCTCAGGTTGCCATAGCGGGCCTCGATGTAGCGGCCTTCGTCGTCGAAGGGGGCCCAGCCCAGGGAGGTGATGACCTGGTCGGGCTCACGCTTGCTGTAGATGGCCACCCCGCTGTAGCCCTTCTTGGTGATCGCGTCACGGTAGAAGCAGTGGTGGCCATCCGGGCGGAACATGGGATCGGTCAGCTGGTCTTCCTGGGCCTTGGTTTCCTGGATGCAGAGCACGTCGGCATCCTGGACACGGAACCACTCGAGGAAACCCTTGGTGGCGGCGGAACGGATGCCATTGGCGTTGAAACTGATGATGCGCATGCTGACCCGGGTCTGGTACGTAACGGGCAAAGCATACCGGGTTGCCCGGCCCATCGGCTGGCCGGATCCGGCCATTGCAGGGTGCTGCGGCGGCCGGTCGCGAGCCTGAATTGCCGGTCATGCTTTAGGATCTGCGCTCCAAGAGAATTGTATAGAGCGTTAGATGAGCGACCACCGTCACCGTTTCCTGCAGTTGGCCCTGACCGCCGATGCCCTGCGTTTTGGCCAGTTCACCCTCAAGTCGGGCCGCCTGAGCCCTTATTTCTTCAATGCCGGCCGCTTCGATTCCGGCGCCAGCATGGTCCAGCTGGCCGCCTGCTACGCCGATGCCGTGGAAGCCACCGGGCTGAAGTTCGACGTGATGTTCGGCCCGGCCTACAAGGGCATTCCGCTGGCCACCGCCACCGCCTGCGAGTTCGCCCAGCGCGGCCGCGACCTGCCGCTGAGCTTCAACCGCAAGGAAGCCAAGACCCATGGTGAAGGCGGCAACCTGATCGGCGCGGACATGAACGGCAAGCGCGTGCTGATCGTGGACGATGTGATTACCGCCGGTACCGCCATCCGCGAGGCGCTGGGCATCATCAAGCAGGCCGGCGGCACCCCGGCGGGCATCGTAGTGGCGCTGGACCGACAGGAAATCGCCTCGGAAAACGACCGCCGTTCGGCCGCCCAGGCCGTGGCCGAAGAGGCCGGCATTCCGGTGCTGGCGGTGGCCACGCTGGCCGACCTGCTTGATTTTGCTTCCGGAAATCCGGAACTTGTCGGGTACCGGCAGCCGCTGGAGGACTATCGTTCCCGTTACGGCAGCCGTCCTACGCGTTGAGAGCAGGGGGCTCCCATGTCCAGGATTGCCACGTTCACCATCATCGGCCTGTTGCTGGCCGCGCCCTTGCTCACGGCCCAGGCCCAGAGCAAGCACAGCAACACGCCGGCAAAACCGAAGAAGCTGTTCTGCTGGAACGAAGGCAAGGAGCGGATCTGCAGCGATTCCCTGCCGCAGGACGCGGTGAACAGCGCCCGTGAGGAGTTCAGCGTCAACAGCGGCCTGCGCAAGGGCGGGGTGGACCGCACCCTGACCGAGCAGGAGCGCGCCGATGCCGCCGTTGCCGCCGCGCAGCACCAGCTCGACCAGGCCGCCGAAGATACCCGTCAGCGCACCGAGCAGGCCATGCTGTCCACCTACCAGGACGAGGCCGACCTGCGCCGGGTGTTCGTGGAGCGCACCGGAATTCTGGACAACAACGTGCAGACGGCCAACTACAACGTGGCCAGCCTGCGCGGCACGCTGGTAACGCTGCTGGGAGCCGCTGGCGACCGCGAGCTGGCCGGCCTGCCGGTGCTGCCCAAGCAGGCCGAGGACATCCGCCAGCGGCATGCCGAGCTGGTGTCGCAGAGGCGCATGCAGGCCTCCTACCTGCAACAGCGCAAGGCACTGGACGTGGAGATCGAGGAGACCCTGCAGCGGTACCGGTTGTTGAAGGGTGTTTCCACCGACCCGCGCGGGTAAGGGTTCACGAGGGCCGGCCAACGGCCGGCGCCACCAGGGGTGTACCGACGTCCGTCGGTGCACCTTTTTTTATGCACTTTTTACGGGTTGGGCGCTGAGCGGGCGTGGAGCGTTTACGCCGATGGGGAACACGATGGCGACCTTCCTTCCCTACTTCTGAGAATGCCCCCATGCCTGCCTGGCTGTCCTTCGTGAGCGGCGTGCTGGTGCTCGTTGCCGCCGCCTACCTGCTGTATGTCGTGCTCGCGCCCGAAAAATTCTGACCGGAGCCGACCATGACCGAGATTCTGTTGATTCTGCTGGCCAGCATCGTGCTGGCCTTTCCGCTTGGACTGTACCTGGCCCGGGTGATGCGCGGCGGGCCGATGCACGGCGACGCGCTGTTCGGCTGGATTGAAAAGCCGCTGTACCGCGTGCTGGGCGTAAACCCGGCGCGCGGCATGTCCTGGCGCGGCTACGTGGGCGCGTTCGTGCTGAGCAACGTGGTGATCGCCGTGTTGGTGCAGGCGGTCTTCATGACCCAGGCCTGGCTGCCGTTCAACCCCGACCAGATTCCCAACATGCGCTGGGATACGGCGCTGCACACCATGGTCTCGTTCCTGACCAACACCAACCAGCAGCACTATTCCGGCCAGGCGCAGCTGTCCTACTTCGCGCAGATGACCGCGATCACCGGCCTGCAGGTAGTCACCCCGATGATGGGGCTGGCACTGGTGGTGGCCACGCTGCGTGCGCTGTTCGGCACGGTGCCGGAAGGCGATGCCGCCGAACCCGCGCTGCCGGCCGACCGCCGCATCGACGTGGGCAACTACTATGCCGACGTGGTGCGTTCCTGCGTGCGCTTCATGCTGCCGCTGTGCCTGCTGTGGGCGGTGCTGCTGACCAGCCAGGGCGTGCCGTCGACGCTGGCCGGTGGCCCGACCGCCACGCCGATCGATGCGGCTGCGGGCATGGACGCGCAGAAGCTGCCGCTGGGCCCGGTAGCGGCGATGGTGGCGGCCAAGCAGCTGGGTGCCAATGGCGGCGGCTGGTACGGCCCCAACAGCAGCATTCCGCTGGAAAACCCGACCCCGCTGTCCAACGCGCTGGAGCTGATCGGCATCCTGCTGATTCCCGTCGCGGTGGTGTTCATGCTGGGCGCCTTCACCGGGCGCAAGCGGCTGGCCGCGCTGGTGTTCGGCTGCATGCTGGCGATGTCCAGCGTGTCGATCGCCGCCACGGTGTGGCTGGAGGGCCATTCGGCCGCGGCCGCGAGCCCGCTGCTGATGGAAGGCAAGGAAGTGCGCTTCGGTGCGGACGGCACCGGACTATGGGCAGCGATCACGACCCAGGTTTCCAACGGTTCGGTCAACGGCATGCATGATTCGCTGAGCCCGCTGGCCGGTGCGGTGCCGATGGTGAACATGCTGATCAACGCGATCTGGGGCGGCATCGGCTGCGGCCTGCAGCAATTCATCGTGTACCTGCTGCTGGGCGTGTTCCTGGCGGGTCTGATGACCGGGCGTACCCCCGAGCTGCTGGGCCGCAAACTGGAAACCCCGCAGGTGAAGCTGCTGGCGCTGCTGGTGCTGCTGCAGCCGATCACCATCCTGGCGTTCACCGCGATCACCCTGGCCATTCCCTCGATCACCGGCACCTCCAATCCCGCGTTCCATGGGGTCAGCCAGGTGTTCTACGAATACGTATCGGCATTCGCCAACAACGGCTCGGGATTTGAAGGGCTGGGCGATGCCACCCCGTGGTGGAACCTGAGCTGCACCCTGGTGCTGCTGCTGGGTCGTTACCCGGTGCTGGTGATCCCGCTGATCGTCTGCGCCCAGCTGGCGGCCAAGCGGCGCGCGCCGGAATCGGCCGGCACGCTGCAGATTGAAACCCCGACCTTCGCGCTGACCCTGATCGCGCTGATCGTCATCCTGACCGTATTGCAGTTCATGCCGGCGCTGGTGCTGGGCCCGGTTGCCGACCACCTGTCGCTGACGCTGCGCTGAGACGTGAAACCATGAGTACCTATCCCTTGAATGCAGCTCCTTCCCGCCGCCCACGCCTGCTTGATGCAGCCGGCCTGCGCCGGGCATTGCGCGATGCAGTGATCAAACTGTCGCCGCGCCACCTGGTGCACAGCCCGGTAATGGCGGTGGTGATGGTGGGCACGCTGGTGAGCCTGCTGGTCACGCTGACCGGCAACGCGCCGCTGGGCTTCGGCCTGACGGTGACCGCGATCCTGCTGTTGACCGTACTGTTCGGCAACTTCGCCGAAGCAGTGGCCGAGGCCCGCGGCCGCGGCCAGGCCGCCTCGCTGCGGCGTGCCCGCCAGGACCTCAGCGCGCGCCGGCTGGCCGCCGCCCATGCCGGGGCCACCGAAACCCAGGTGCCGGCGGCCGAGCTGCGCCCGGGCGACCATGTGATCGTCAGTGCCGGCGAGCTGGTGCCGGCCGACGGCGAAATCGTGCAGGGCCTGGCCACCATCAACGAAGCGGCGGTGACCGGTGAATCGGCACCGGTGCTGCGCGAGGCCGGTACCGACCGCAGCGGCGTGATCGGCGGTACCAAGGTGCTGTCGGACCAGATCATCGTGAAGATCACTGCCGAGCCGGGCCACAGCTTCCTGGACCGGATGATCGCGCTGGTGGAGGGCGCCAACCGGCAGAAGACGCCGAACGAGGTGGCGCTGACCCTGCTGCTGGCCGCGATGACGCTGACCTTCCTGGTGGTGGTGGCAACACTGCCTGCCATCGGCGCCTTCGTCGGGGTGAAGGTCGACCCGCTGCTGCTGATCGCGCTGCTGGTGTGCCTGATTCCGACCACCATCGGTGGGCTGCTGCCGGCCATCGGCATCGCCGGCATGAACCGTGCGCTGGCCGCCAACATCCTGGCCAAATCGGGCAAGGCAGTGGAAGTGGCCGGCGATGTGGACGTGCTGCTGCTGGACAAGACCGGCACCATCACCCACGGCGACCGCCAGGCGACCCAGTTCCATGCATTGGCCGGCATTGAAGCCTCGCAGCTGCGCGAAGCGGCGCTGTTGTCGTCGCTGGCCGACCCGACCCCGGAAGGCAAGTCGGTGGTGCGCCTGGCACGCGAACAAGGCTGCACCACGAGCGAACCTGACAAGGCGGAATACTTCGCCTTCAGCGCACAGACCCGCATGTCCGGCGTGGACCTGGATGGCGGGCGGCGCATCCGCAAGGGCGCGGCCGATGCGATCACCGCCCATGTGCGCGAACTGGGCGGCACCGTGCCGGCCGAGCTGGCCGGGAGGGTGGAACAGGTGGCGCGCAACGGCGCCACCCCACTGGTGGTGTGCGAAGGCCGCCACGTACTGGGCGTGATCGAGCTGAGTGACGTGGTCAAGCACGGCATGCGCGAGAAGTTCGCGCAGCTGCGCGCGATGGGCATCCGCACGGTGATGATCACCGGCGACAACCCGCTCACCGCTGCGGCCATTGCGGCCGAGGCCGGCGTGGACGACTACATTGCCGAGGCGCGCCCGGAAGACAAGCTGGCCCGCATCCGCGCCGAACAGGCGGGGGGCCGGCTGGTGGCGATGGTGGGGGATGGCACCAACGATGCCCCGGCGCTGGCCCAGGCCGACATCGGTCTGGCCATGAACTCGGGCACGCAGGCGGCCAAGGAGGCCGGCAACATGGTGGACCTGGATTCAGACCCCACCAAGCTGCTTGCAGTGGTGGAAGTGGGCAAGCAGCAGCTGATCACGCGCGGTGCGCTGACCACCTTTTCGCTGGCCAACGATGTTTCCAAGTATTTCGCGATCCTGCCGGCGCTGTTTGCCGGCACCCTGCCGGCCATGGCCACGTTGAACGTGATGCACCTGTCCAGCCCGCGCAACGCGGTGCTGGCTGCGCTGATCTTCAACGCACTGGTGATTCCGGCGCTGATTCCGCTTGCGCTGCGCGGCGTGCGTTTCCGCCCGGCCACGGCAACCGCCCTGCTGCGCCGGAACATGCTGGTGTACGGGCTGGGCGGCGTGCTGCTGCCGTTTGCGGCCATCAAGCTGATCGACCTCCTCCTCTTCCAGGTATTTGGCGCATGAACCGCTCCGCTGCTGCTTCGTTGTCCCGCCCGGCGCGTGCGCGCGCCGCCGCTGTCCTTTCGCTCCAGCACTCCGGCGCGCTGCGCCCGGCGATCGGGCTGGGCGTGGCCAGCCTGCTCGTGCTGGGCCTGGCCTATGCGCTGGCTGCCACCGGCGTTGGCGCGGCGCTGTTCCCGGCCCAGGCACAGGGCAGCCTGCTGCTGCACCACGGCCAGGTGCGCGGCTCGCAGCTGGTGGCGCAGCCGTTCGTGGGCGATGGCTACTTCCAGGCGCGGCCGTCGGCGGCCAGCTACGACCCGATGGCCGCCGCCGGCAGCAACCTGGCGCGCAGCAACCCGGCCCTGCAGGAACGCGTCACCGAGGCCACTCGCGCGGTGGCCCTGCGCGAAGGCATCGCCGTGGCCGACGTGCCGGGTGACCTGGTCACCCAGTCCGGCGCGGGCATGGACCCGGAGCTGTCGCCGGCAGCGGCGGCGGTCCAGGTGAAGCGCGTGGCGGCCACGCGCGGCCTGGGCGTGGAACAGGTGCAGGCTCTGGTCCAGGCGCACACGCAGGGCCCGCAGTGGGGCGTGTTCGGCCAGCCGCGGGTGAACGTGATGACGTTGAACATGGCCCTGGATGCAAGCCAGCCGGTGCACAATCCATCCCCATGACCGACTCCCGCACCCGACAGGCCGACGCATTGGTGGAAAGCCTGCAGCGCGAGGCCGGCGGCAAGCTCACCGTATTCCTGGGTGCCGCCCCTGGCGTGGGCAAGACCTACAGCATGCTCGGCCGCGCGCACGAGCAGCTGCGCCGCGGCGTGGACGTGGTGGTGGGGCTGGTGGAAACCCACGGCCGCGCCGAGACCTCGGCGCTGCTGGATGGCCTGCCGCAGGTGCCGCTGCTGCAGCGCGAGTACCAGCAGCATGCGCTGCAGGAAATGGACCTGGATGCGGTGCTGGCGCGCCGGCCGGCGCTGGTGCTGGTGGATGAGCTGGCCCACCGCAACGTGCCGGGCAGCCGCCACGAGCGGCGCTGGCAGGATGTGATGGAGCTGCTGGACGCGGGCATCGACGTCTGGACCACGCTCAACATCCAGCACCTGGAAAGCCTCAACGACGTGGTGATGCGCATCACCGGGGTGCGGGTCAGCGAAACCGTGCCCGATGCGGTGCTGGACCGCCTGCACGACATCGTGCTGGTGGACCTGCCGCCGCGCGAACTGATCGAGCGCCTGCAGCAGGGCAAGGTGTACGTGCCCGAACAGGCGGCGCAGGCGCTGCAGGCGTTCTTCTCGCCGGCCAACCTGACCGCGCTGCGTGAGCTGGCCATGCAGGAAGCGGCCGACCGGGTCGACAACAGCCTGCGCGAAACCCGCGCCGCACGCGGGGAAGGCAACCTGCCGCTGCGCCGACGGGTGCTGGTGGCGATCGATGGCGGTGGCCAGAGCGAGTATCTGGTGCGCGTGGGTCGGCGCATCGCCGAGCGCCGCGATGCACCGTGGACGGTGGTGACCGTGCAGCGCCGCCGTGAAGACGACAGCACCCGCCGCGAGATCGACGCGGCGTTCGCACTGGCGCGGCGGCTTGGCGGCGAGGCGGAGTTGCTGCACGGGCCCAGCATTGCAGATGCCCTGCTCGACCACGCCGCCCACAACGGGGTGTCCACCCTGGTGCTGGGCCGTACCCGCGAGCGCCCGTTCGCGCGCATGCTCAACCGCACGCTGACCCAGCAGCTGATCCAGCGCGGCGCGCATTTTGAAATCACCATCATCGGCACCCCGCAGGCGCGCGCGCGGGCGCGCCGCCATGGGCTGTCGATGCCGACGTTGAGCACGGGCCGCGATACCGTGCTGGCGCTGGTGGCCACCGCGCTGGCATGCCTGGTGGCGGTGGTCGCCGAGCGCTGGGTAGGCCTGTACGACCTGTCGATGGTGTTCATCGTCGCGGTGGTGGTGGTGGCCGCGCGCAGCCGCACCAGTGCGGCGGTGATAGCCGCGGCGTTGTGCTTCCTGGCCTACAACTTCTTCTTCATTGCACCCCGCTTCACCTTCGCGATCAGCGCGCGCCAGGGTGTGATCACCGTGTTCCTGTTCCTGGTGGCGGCGCTGGTGGCCGGGCGGCTGGCTTCGCGCCTGCGCATGCAGGTGGTGGCGTTGCGCGCGGCCAACCGCCACGCCAACGCACGCCAGGTGCTGGGCGGGCAGCTGACCCGCGCGGCGAGCAACGAGGACGTGGCACAGGCCGGCCGCGAAGCGCTGGAACAGGCGCTGGATGCACCGGCCTGGCTGCGCATCGGCGCCGACACCAGCACCAGCGGCAGCGCAGCACCGGGCGACACCGACCTGGCGGCGGCCGACTGGGCGCACCGCCACGGGCAGCCCAGCGGCCGCTTCACCGATACGCTGGCCGGTGCGGAATGGTGGTTCCTGCCCCTGCTGGATGGCGACGAGCGCAGCATCGGCGTGGCCGGCATGCGCTTCCCGCGCAGCGCGCCGCGCCTGACCCCTGAACAGCGCCAGCTGGCCGAAGCGATGGTGGATGACATCGCGCAGGCCGCGTTGCGCACGCGGCTGGTGGCCGACCTGGAAAAGGCGCACGTGAGCAACGAGACCGAGCGGCTGCGTTCGGCGCTGTTGTCATCGGTCTCGCACGACCTGCGTTCGCCGCTGGCAGCGATGATCGGCTCGGCCGACAGCCTCTCCAGCTATGCCGAGGCGATGGATGCCAGCGACCGCCGCGCGCTGCTCGATACCATCCTGGTGGAAGGCGAGCGGCTGGACCGCTACATCCAGAACCTGCTGGACATGACCCGGCTGGGCCACGAGGGGTTGCAGATCAACCGCGACTGGATCGGCGTGGACGAGCTGGTCGGATCGGCCGCGCGCCGCCTGCAGCGCTACCAGCCCGATGTGCGGCTGCAGCTGGATATCCCGAGCACGCTGGGCCCGATCTGGGTGCATCCGGCGCTGGTGGAACAGGCGGTGTTCAACGTGATGGAAAACGCGGCCAAGTTCTCCCCGCCCGGCGCGGCGGTGGACGTCCAGGCGCGGCTGGTGGACGGCGAACTGCGCATCGACGTGCTCGACGCCGGCCCTGGCATTCCCGATGACGAACGCGCGCGCATCTTCGACATGTTCTACAGCGTGGAGCGCGGCGACCGTGGCCGGCATGGCACCGGGCTGGGCCTGACCATCTGCCAGGGCATGATCGGCGCGCATGGCGGCAATGTGCAGGCGCTGCCGGGCCGCGATGGACGCGGTACCCTGATCCGCATCACGCTCCCCCTGCTGCAACCCCACCCGGCCGATGACCCCGACGATTCCTGAAAACTCCCCTGGCGTGCCGCCCGCGCGCGTGCTGGTGATCGACGATGAAGCGCAGATCCGCCGCTTCCTGGACATCAGCCTGCGCGCGCAGGGCTACCGTGTGCTGCAGGCTGCGACCGGGCAGGCCGGGCTGGAACAGCTGGTGGGCGAAGGCGCCGATCTGGTGATTCTGGATATCGGCCTGCCGGACATGGAAGGCCACCAGGTGCTGGCCGAGCTGCGCCAGTGGAGCCAGGCGCCGGTGATCATGCTGACGGTGCGTGCCAGCGAAACCGAGAAGGTGCTGGCGCTGGACAACGGCGCCAACGACTACGTGACCAAACCGTTCGGCACGCAGGAACTCATGGCACGGGTGCGTGCGCTGCTGCGCACGCGCACGGTATCGGCCGATGGAGTGCTGCCGCAGTTCGATGACGGCCACCTGCATATCGACCTGGTGCGCCGCGAGGTGCACCTGGACGGCGCGCCGGTGGCGCTGACCCGCAAGGAGTATGCGTTGCTGTCGCTGCTGCTGCGCAACGCCGGCCGGGTGGTGACCCAGCCGCAGATCCTGGCCGAGATCTGGGGCCCCACCCACCAGCACGACACCCACTACCTGCGCATCCTGGTGGGCAAGCTGCGCCACAAGCTGGGCGATTCCGCGCTGGATTCGCGTTACCTCTTCACCGAACCCGGCGTGGGTTTACGGTTCAAAGGCTGAAACCCCGACATCGCATCACGCGGTAGGGTCGGATCCCGATCGACCGCCGATGACGTTGATCGGCGCGGTGACGACGTGGATTCCGTCGAAACGCGTTCTTCGTTCCGGGTCATGCCATTACCGGACGTTGGCAATTTCATGGAAGTCGATCAGGATGCGACCCTACCAGCGACCTGCAGGTCGCCGGGAGGTACCGACCGTTGGTCGGTACTCCTTTTAGAACCCCAGTTCGACACCCGGCAGCAGCGGCTGCAGCTGTTCGCGGAACAGGGTCTTGATGCGCTCCAGCGCGGCGGTGTCATTGCCTTCGAAACGCAGCACCAGCACCGGGGTGGTGTTGGAGGCGCGCAGCAGGCCCCAGCCATCCGGGAAGTCCGCACGCAGGCCATCGATGGTGGACAGGCGCGCACCCGCGAACGGCGAATCCTCCACCTGTGCGGCCGACACGAACATCGACACCAGCGCATGCGGAGTGCCCGACTCCACCGGCACCTTCAGCTCCGGGGTGGACACGCTGTCGGGCAGCTCATCGAGCACTTCGGACGGCGTCTCGTCGCGCTGGGCCAGGATCTCCAGCAGGCGCGAGGCGGCATACAAGCCATCATCGAAACCGAACCAGCGCTCCTTGAAGAAGAAGTGCCCGCTCATCTCACCGGCCAGTTCGGCATCGGTTTCGCGCATCCTGGCCTTGATCAGCGAATGCCCGGTTTTCCACATCATCGGGCTGCCGCCGTTGCGCAGCACGTAGTCCGACAGCTTGCCGCTGCACTTCACGTCGTAGATCACCAGCGCGCCGGGATTGCGCTGCAGCACATCGGCCGCGAACAGCATCAGCAGGCGGTCGGCGTAGATGATTCTGCCTTCGCGGGTGACGACGCCCAGACGGTCGCCATCGCCATCGAAGGCCAGGCCGATATCCGCGTCGAAGCGCTTCACGGTCTGGATGAGGTCTTCCAGGTTTTCCGGGTCGCTCGGGTCGGGGTGGTGGTTGGGGAACGTACCATCCACATCGCAGTACAGCGGTATGACTTCGGCACCGATGGCCTCCAGCAGCGGCTGCGCCAGTTCGCCGGCCACGCCGTTGCCGGCATCGGCGACCACCTTGATCGGGCGGTCCAGCTGCACGTCATCGGCAATGCGCTGGATGTAATCGGCGTTGACATCGCGCTGCTGCAGGCTGCCCGGCGTGGCCGCCACATGCAGCTGGCCATCGCGGATACGCTGGTACAGCTCGGTGATGGCATCGCCGGAGAGCGTCTCGCCGCCGACCACGATCTTGAAGCCGTTGTAGTCGGGCGGGTTGTGGCTGCCGGTGACCGCCACGCAGCTGCCCGCGCGCAGGTGGTAGCTGGCGAAGTACACCACCGGAGTGGGGGCCAGGCCGATGTCGACGACATCGCAGCCGGCGCGGCGCAGGCCTTCAATCAGGCTGGCGCTCAGTTCCGGGCCGGACAGGCGGCCATCGCGACCGACCACGATGTCGCGCAGCCCCTGCACCTGCAGCACCGAGCCGATGGCCTGACCGATCAGCACCGCCACCTGCGGGGTGAGTTCGCGGCCGATCACGCCGCGGATGTCGTAAGCGCGGAAGATGCCGTCCGGCACCTCATGGCCGGGGCCGCTCGGCAGCGGCGGCGGCGGCGCCACGCCCGCACCTGACGCCACGGCGGGTTCCAGCAACGGTTCCTGCACCAGGCTTTCGCGCAGGGTGGGGCCATGGTCGGCCTCACTGGCGGTGGTACGGCGGCGCGGCAGCGGCACGCGGCCCTTGCCGAACTGCACCATGCCGGCAATGGCCAGCAACAGCACCGCCACGATGAGGGACGGAATCGCGCCCAGGCCCAGCGGGCCCGGCTCGATATCCGGCACGGCGGCGGCCAGGCGCAGGCCGCTCTTGCCGATCGGCCGGGCCAGGCCTTCCGCCGCCTCGGAAAGGCTGCTGTCGCCCTGCTCGATGATGTTGTGGCTGCCCTGGCGCAGTGCCAGGTAGCCCGCGGAGGGCACGCGCACCTGGTCGAAGGTGCCGGTCAGGCGCAGCAACGGCTGGCGTACGTAGATCACGGCCGGGCCCGCGCTGCCCAGCTGCACCGGCACGGCAAGGCCAAGACGCTGGCCACCGGCGTCGCGCACCACGCGCGCGACCACGGTGTCGCCGGCGATGGCAGCTTCCAGCAGGCCCAGACGGGCATACCCAAAGGCCTTCGGATCGGCATAGGCCTGGTCCAGGTCTGCGCTGAGCACCTGCACGTCTTCGGTGCCCGGCCAGCCTTCACGCACGGCCAGCGCGGTGGCATCGGCATCGCCGGCAGCCAGGGCGGTAGTGACCCGTTCGCTCTTCACCAGGTTGCGCAGCTGGGTGCCCTGCCCCTTCAGCGCGGCATCCACGCCCTGCACGATCTCGTCGCGGGACTGTTCCAGCGCCTGCCCTACCGAGGCCTGCCGCCATTGCCGCACCCCGCTCCAGGCAAACCACGCTGCAAGCAGGGTCAACAACCCCACCAGCAACAGACCATTACGCTTGCTTGTCAATCGCGGCTGTCCTTCCGCCGTTGCCTTGCTCATTGATGTTCCCCCTGTCAGCGCACCCCGGTATGGCCGAATCCACCCGTTCCCCTGGCGCTGTCGGTGAAAGTATCCACTACCTGCAGGCCGACGCGTGCAATGGGCAGCACAACCAGCTGTGCGATGCGGTCACCCGGTTGCAGCGTGAACGCCTCGCGACCGCGGTTCCAGGCGCTGATCAGCAGCGGGCCCTGATAATCGGCATCGATCAGGCCGGTGCCGTTGCCCAGCACGATGCCGTGGCGGTGGCCCAGCCCGGAGCGCGGCAGCACCACCGCGCACAGGTGGGGGTCTTCGATATGGATGGCGATACCGCTGGGAATCAGCGCCGTATCCCCCGGCTGCAGGGTCAGCTCGGTTTCCAGCGCGGCGCGCAGGTCCATGCCGGCGCTGGCTTCGGTGGCGTAGGCCGGCAGGGGCCAGGTATCGCCGAACCGGGGATCGAGCAGCTTCACCTGCAGTGCGTGCAGGGACGGGGCTTGGGTCATGCGTGCAACCTCTGGGCAATCAGGGACAACAGTTGTTCGGCCAACAGCGCCTTGGTGGTACCGGGGAACGCCTGCTCTCCGCCCTGCCAATAGGCGGTGGCTGCATTTTCGTCGCTTTCGAAGCCGCCGTTTGTGATGCCCACCTGATTGGCGATCACCAGATCCAGCCGCTTGTCGACCAGCTTGCCGCGCGCGTACTTCTCCACATCGTGGGTTTCGGCGGCAAAGCCGACTACGAGCTTCAGTGCGTTGGTCTGCTGGGCCACTTCGGCCAGGATGTCCTGGGTACGCACCAGCTCCAGGGTGAGGGTCTGGGTGCCGGCGGTCTTCTTCAGCTTCTGCGGGGCCACCTGGCGCGGGGTGTAGTCGGAGACGGCGGCGGCACCTATGTAGATGTCGGCCGGCAGCGCATCCAGCACGGCGCTGCGCATCTGCGCGGCCGAGCGCACATCCACCCGCTGCACCCCGGGCGGGGTGGCCAGGTGCACCGGGCCGCTGACCAGCACCACCTGCGCACCCTGGCGCACGGCGGCGGCGGCCAGCGCATAGCCCATCTTGCCGCTGCTGCGATTGCCCACGTAGCGCACCGGGTCCAGGTCTTCATAGGTGGGGCCGGCGCTGATCACCACGCGCAGGCCTTTCAGCTCCTGGGGGGATTCGGCCGCGTCGACCGGGCCCTGCACGGCGGCCAGCGCGGCCACGATGGCGTGCGGTTCGCTCAGCCGGCCCGGGCCGGATTCGCCTTCGGCCAGCGGGCCGTCTTCCGGGCCGACCACCTGGGCGCCGCGTTCGCGCAGCAGGCTGATGTTGGCCTGGGTGGCCGGGTGCAGCCACATGCGGTGATTCATGGCCGGGCACACGGTGAGCGGCGCGGTGGTGGCCAGGCACAGGGTGGTGACCAGGTCATCGGCATGGCCGTTGGCCAGCCGGGCCAGCAGGTCGGCCGTAGCCGGGGCGACGATGATGCGGTCGGCCCAGCGGGCCAGCTCGATATGCCCCATGGCCTGTTCGGCCGCGCTGTCCCACAAAGTGGTGCGGGTGGGCTGGCCGGACAGGGCCTGGAAGCTCAGCGGGGTGACGAACTGCTGGGCCCCGGCGGTCATGGCAACCTGCACCTGGGCCCCGGCGTCGCGCAGGCGGCGCACCAGTTCCAGCGACTTGTAGGCCGCGATGCCGCCACCCACGCACAACAACAGCTTCTGGCCTGCCAGCGGGCGCGCCTGCGCCGGGGAAGCCTGGGGGGAGTCAGCCACCTGCGATTTTCCTGTCGAACCGAGGCGATTAGCTTACCCGATGGGGTGTGCGGGGCTGACGCCCCAGGGGCATAAGGAGTGGGTTTTTGGTCATGAAGGCGGGCGGGTGGCGCACCCATAGGTACCCGGACGCTCTCGATGCCCCCTTAGAGCAAGGATCCTTTGATAAGGCCCGCCGCTGGAAAAGACTTCTTTATCAACCACCCGGGCCTGGGAACTCCAAGATCAAGCCTCATCGGTTCTTGCGCTAACCCAATCTCGACTCCGAGCCAATCCCGCCATGTCGATTTGACTCGTTCTTAATCCGCACCTAAATTTCAAGGACACTTCCCGGCCGCCTGAAGCGCAAGTGGCCGTCACTACGGCAAAGGACTGACCCGTCATGCGTGTATCCCCCAGGCACCTGCTGCCTGCGCTGCTGTTGTGCAGCCCGCTGCTCGCCCATGCAACAACGCAGCAGAGTGGCGACTATTGGATGATCTACAAACAGGGTGGTGCCAACATTCACGAGATCGTCGTTGTGGATGGCGACCCGGCGCACATGGCCAAAGCGGACAACGGTTCTGTCTCGCTGGTGGTGCATCGCCTTTACGAGGGCATCGACAAGCCTGTCATGACCACTTATGACGCCCAGATCGATTGCACCGGCAATCGCATTCGCGTTCAGCAGGCCAGCGACCTTCAGTGGGACATGAGGACAACGACGCCTGTCAAATTCTCTTCGGCTTGGCAGACGGCGCCTGAAGCGTGGTTGGCGAAGAGTCGGGATTTCGTCTGCAAGCCAAGCGAGCGCGCTGGAAAAGAGATGACGTCGCTGGGCACGATGCATGTGTTCGGCATGGTCGACAAGGTCAACGGTCAGTTCAAGCTGCTGCAGCGGGAACAGAGCTGGATACCGGTATTGAAGTTGATCGACAACGCGTTCGAACGCATGCCCCAGAATTGAAACCGCGACCCAAGGAAACGTACAAATGAAAAGGATGTTCGCGCCAGCCATGATGATGGCCCTTCTGGGCGCCTGCTCCAGCATGCCCAACATGCCAGACATGCTTGCCAGCTCTGCGTGGGAAGGTCGACCCGTCACCGAAGCCATTGATCAGTTTGGCAGCCCAGATCGGATCGACAGCCTGGTTGATAAGCAATGGGTGGTACTTGTTTACTACAAGAGCACCTCCTACAAGCGACGGGAGGCGCTTGGCACCTACACCGGCCCACAGAACGGCCAGCTCGTTCATGTCGAGTCGTGGGGGGATGTGACGTACGATTCCGGGTGCGAGATCCATGTCGCCATCAACAGGGCAAGGCAGGTGAGCAAAGTGTCCACCAAGGGGGGCTACTGCGGGTCCGTAGACGTCAAGCCGCAGAAGCGGACATAGCGTTGGCAAATCCCGCTGTCATCCTTCAACTTGACGACTTGTCCAGTTCACAGTGAGCGTGCGTTGTTAGCATTGGCCGCAGTAGATCAAGGATCATGAACTGCCTGTGGCCACCTCGTCTTCCCCTGTTGTACTGGACACCTCCCTCACCTGCGAGGACGCGTTCGCGGAGATCGAACGACACGTTCGTGCCGGCGTGCATCCCGACCGCATCCGGCTGCGCCATAACGAGCGCGCCCTGTACTGGGTGTGCAACAACAGCCTGCTTCACCACGACGGTCCGGACGAGGCTACGATTGCGCGGCGCATTGATGCGCACCTGGCGCTGATCTCCCTGTTGCTGGCGGCGGGGGCAGACCCCAACAAGGCGGCCGGCCGTGGCGCCACGCCCCTTTCGATTACCTGCCGCGACTTGATCTTCAGCCCAGCCGCGTGGGCCCTGGAGAAACTGCGGCGGCTCCTCGCCGCCGGCGCGAACCCCCGCCTGACCAAGGATTCGCCGATCTGTACCGTGCTCGGCCTGCGCGACATGCGCGGCGAAGTGTGGAACTCCGCGTTCGATGCGGATGCGGATCCGGCGGAGATGGGCTGCATCTTCGACGCCATCGACGCGCTGCTGCAGGCCGGTGCCAGCATTGAAGCCATGGACCACCGGCAGATGTACACACCCGTGTTGATCGGCGCGTACCTGGGCAGTGCGCCGCTGCTGCGATTCCTGGCAGAGCGCGGCGCCAACGTGCACGTGGTCAATCCCGCCGGTTCCACTGCGCTGATGTATGCGGCCGGCGACGTGGACGGGCTTAAGGCCAGCCGCGGCGGCATCTCCACCACATGGCACCGGATGGGCGAGCCGGTAGCCGTTGCCCGGCTGTTGATTGAATGGGGCCTGGACCCGGCCGCTGCCAACGAGCGCGGCCGCACGCCGCTTACGCTGGCGTTGAACGCCGGCAGTGTCGACGTGGCGGCGGTGGTGGCCGAAGCGCTTGCCGATCAGGGCAGGCTCCTGAAAGCGGATGTACGACGATTCAAGGGCACGGAGTTCGAAGCACATGTCGCGGCACTGGCCACCAGCAGCCGCACCAGCAAGCCTCCCAGGAGGCAGGCCAAGCCGAAAGGTGCTGCGCAGGGCGCGTCGTGGGACCGCGCGCGCCAGGAGATGAACCACCCTGACGCATGGCAGCGCCCTGCCTGGTTCTGCGCATATAACAAAGCGTTGTTCGAACACCTGGCCAGCGGCAGCCACCCGGTCAATCCGGTAAACCTGCTGTACGCCGATTACACCGACGCGCTACGCACGCTGCGCCTGTCCAAGACCAAGGACTGGATCAGCCGCAGCGGGGTGGTGACGGTGCAGCCGGACATCGTGACCTGGGGGAGCCTGCGTGTCAGCTACGCGCAGCTTGATGGAGATGACCTTGTCTGCCGAGAGGAGATCGTCATGCCCATGTCTCCCGAGCAACAGCCCGGCATCGAGGCCGTGGCGGAAGCGGTGGGGGGCATGACTTCCCGCTATTTCAAGTTGTCCGCCTGATCCTTCCAGCGGGCTGGAAGCACTGATCGAAGCCGGCGGCCTGGAGGTGCAGCGGCAAAAGGAGCGCGATCATCCAGAGTGATCTGCAATAGATCTGTTGCAATCATTACCACCTTGCTGACCTCCCGCCCGGCGGGAAGCGATCACCTGTTCCAGATCGCTCCTACGACGGCGATGATCAGGACCTGTGAGACCAACACCATGATGGCGTCGTTCTTCCGGACCAACGCCGCCGCGACTGAGCCCGTGGCCAGTGCAAGCCCCGCAACTACAAGCAACATCAAGCCCAGATCCTCAGTGGAGGAGGGGCGCCCGTTCGCGGCGAGGGTGTAAAGCGTGAAGATCAGGAAGGTGCCGAACCATGCGAGGGCGAATCGCTTCAAGTAACCCATCAGAACTCCGCTGAAGGCAGTTGTTGAAGCGCAGGTTATAGCAGTTGTCCTTCCCCACCAGGTCACGCGGCAGTTTCCTATGCCCTCCGCTTGCCCGAAAGCCGACACTGGCCGAATGGCAATCAAACATTGGCCCGAGCACGACCGTCCGCGGGAGAAGCTGCTCAAGCTGGGCCCCAAGGCCCTATCCGATTCAGAATTGCTGGCTCTGTTCATAGGCAGCGGGTGTAATGGCCTGGATGCTGTGCAAAGTGCACGCCGCCTGCTCGAAGACAATGGTCCACTGCGCAGGCTGATGGACATGGATGCCAGCAAGCTGAGGAAGCTGCCTGCTCTAGGCCCCGCGCGCGCCTGCAAGCTGGTTGCCGCGCTGGAGCTGGCCAGCCGCCATCTGCTGTCCGACCTGGAGCGAGGCGACAGCGTGTGTGACCCCGGCTCGGCCGGGCGCTACTTCAAGCTGCGGTTGCGCGCGCGGCCGCAGGAAGTCTTCGCCGCGCTGTTCATGGACACCCGCAACCGCACCCTGGCGTATGAAGAGCTGTTCACCGGCACCATCGACACGGCCACCGTGTACCCACGGGAGGTGGTACGGCGAGCACTGCTGCACAACGCGGCGGCCGTCATTGTCAGCCACAACCACCCGTCCGGCCGGGCCGAGCCCTCGCCCTCCGACCGGGAGATCACCTACCACCTCTTCGAAGCCCTGGCGCTGGTCGGGGTCCGGCTGGTGGACCATGTCGTGGTCGGCGACGGCCCGCCGGTCTCCATGGCCGAACGGGGCTGGCTCAAGCGCGACCCCTTCGCCCGCACCTGAACGGCCCGGTCAGCCCATTCCTCCTGCCCCAAGGCCTCCCACCCCGCCCCACGCCCGGCTTCCCACCCCCGCTGTGCCCCGGTTCAATGGATCGGGGCGGCTTCTGGGCTAAAATTGCCGATTCCGCCGCTCCAGTCTCAAAGCAGGCCCTGTGAAAAATCTCCTCCGCGCCCTGATCAGCCAAGGCATCGAAGCCTTGCGCGCCAACGGCACTCTGCCGGCCGATACCCTGACCCCGGAATTCGTGGTGGAACGCCCGAAGACCCGTGAACACGGTGATTTCGCCACCAATGCCGCCATGCTGCTGGCCAAGCCGGCGCGCAGCAACCCGCGCGCCCTGGCGCAGGCGCTGCTGGATGCGCTGCCCAAGAGCGACGATGTGCTGCGCGTTGAAATCGCCGGCCCGGGCTTCATCAATTTTCACCTGGCCCCCAGTGCGTACCAGCGTGAAGCGGCCAGCGTGCTCAAGGAAGGCGCCGATTACGGTCGCAACCTGAGTGGTAACGGCCGTACCGTGGGCGTGGAGTACGTGTCGGCCAACCCGACCGGCCCGCTGCACGTGGGCCACGGCCGCGCCGCCGCCATCGGCGACTGCCTTGCCCGCCTGCTGGATGTGAACGGCTGGAACGCCAAGCGCGAGTTCTATTACAACGACGCCGGCGTGCAGATCGAGAACCTGGCCCTGTCCACCCAGGCGCGCGCCAAGGGCATCAAGCCCGACGACGCCGGCTGGCCGGAAGGCGGCTACCGCGGTGACTACATCGAAGACGTGGCCAAGGCCTACCTGGCCGGTGCCACCGTGGAGCTGGAAGGCCATTCGGTGGTGGGCGAGCGCGACCCGGACAACCTGGACGCGATCCGCCGCTTCGCCGTGGCCTACCTGCGCAACGAGCAGAACCAGGACCTGGCCGCGTTCGGGGTGGATTTCGACATCTACTTCCTGGAGAGCTCGCTCTACAAGGATGGCAAGGTCGAAGAGACCGTGGCCCAGCTCAAGGCGGCCGGCCACACCTATGAGGAAGGCGGCGCGCTGTGGCTGCGCTCCACCGACTTCGGTGACGACAAGGACCGCGTGATGCGCAAGTCCGACGGCACCTACACCTACTTCCTGCCGGACGTGGCCTACCACCTTAGCAAGTGGCAGCGCGGCTATGAGCGCGCGATCACCGAGCTGGGCGCGGACCACCACGGTTCGCTGGCACGCGTGCGCGCCGGCCTGCAGGCGCTGGACGTGGGCATTCCCAAGGGCTGGCCGGAATACGTGCTGCACCAGATGGTGACGGTGATGCGCGGCGGCGAGGAAGTGAAGCTGTCCAAGCGTGCCGGCAGCTACCTGACCCTGCGCGACCTGATCGAGGAAGCCGGCCGCGATGCGACCCGCTGGTTCCTGATTGCGCGCAAGCCCGATTCGCAGCTGACCTTCGATATCGACCTGGCCCGCCAGCAAAGCAATGACAACCCGGTGTTCTACGTGCAGTATGCGCACGCCCGCGTGTGCAGCCTGCTGCGCCAGGCACAGGAGAAGGGTCTGTCGTACACCCCGGCCGAAGGCCTGACCGGGCTGGCGTCGCTGAACGACGAACCCTCGCTGTGGCTGATGGTGGAAATGTCGCGCTTCCCGGAAGTGGTGGAAGCGGCCGGCATTGCCCTGGAACCGCACCTGATCGCGCAGTACCTGCGTGAATTGGCGCACGCCTTCCACACGTGGTATCACGGCACGCAGGTGCTGGTGGCTGACGATGCCGAGCGCAATGCCAAGCTGACGCTGGCCTGCGCGGCACGCCAGGTGCTGGCCAATGGTCTGAACGTCCTGGGCGTTTCCGCCCCGGAAAAAATGTAAGCAGTGGAGAAGCAGTAAATGGCAGCACGACGCGGCAAGACCCAGGCGCGACGCAACACCAGCCAAGGCACGCCGGGATGGGTGTGGCTGGTGGCCGGTGTGGCGATTGCGGCCGTGGTGTTCCTGGCGGCACCGAACCTGTTCAAGAACGATGGGGACGGCTTCCTGCGGGTAGGCCCGCAGCCGGACCCGAACGCGCAGCCGGCCCCGGTCAGCGACGCGGACACCGACGTGGGCGCTGAACTGCCCACCCCGGGTGCGGCCACCAAGCCTGCCGAACCGGCCAAGCCGGCCGCCACGCAGTACGACTTCTACACCCTGCTTCCGGGCAAGGAAGTGGAAATGTCCGATGCGGAGCTGGCCGCCAGCGCGCGCGCCGAAGACCAGCGCCGGGCCAAGGCTGAAGCGCAGCGCGCGCAGGCCGCGCTGGAAGGCCGCCCGGTTCCGGCAGCGGTGCCGGCTCCGACCACGGCAGCGGCTGCTGCAGCTTCCACCACCACGGCACCGGCTCCGCTTCCGGCGCCGGTGGCCGAGCGCCCGGCAGCCACGACTACACAGCCGAAGCCGGTGGCGGCTGCGGCGGCCGCGCCCAAGCCTGAAGCCACTGCTGCAGCAGCTCCGGCGACGGCGGCAGCAGAGCCGGCGAACAACGTGCGTTACATCCTGCAGGCCGGCGCCTTCGGGGCGTCGGGCGATGCCGAAGCCACCAAGGCCAAGCTGGCCATGATCGGCCTGGCGGCACGGGTGGAATCGGCGCAGATCAACGGCAAGACCGTATACCGCGTGCGCATGGGCCCGTACGGCACCGCCGGTGAGCTGGCCGAAGCCAAGCAGAAGCTGGACGGCACCGGTTTGCAGGCGATGGCGATCAAGGCGCAGTAGGGCCGACTGTCAGTCGACAGCGAGTTACCCCGAAAGCCCCGCATCGCGGGGCTTTTTTTATGTCGCAGGGCCTCGCTCATTGATGGTTTAACCGGTTTAACCTAAGCTTCCTGCATCCCCTTCCGGGGACCGGCACTGCAGTGGTTATCGGAGAGCCTCATGCGTATCGCCCATGACGTTTCCTATCTGGAACTGAGCGAATCCAATGGCGAGTTGACCTCGAGGATCGGCATCAAGCCGATGAAGGAGCTCACCCTCAAACTCGAGCGCGCCACGCAACGCGCGCATGAGGAAGTCATTCGCGTCATCGACCTCCGGGGCGAGACAGCGCACGACCATCTCCAAAGTGCCCTTCTGACGGCCTTCACGTCTTTGCACTACACCAAACATACCAATCGCCCTCTTCCTCACGAGGGCGAGCCGACGTATCACTACGTTCTGCTGGGCACGGACAGTACGGCCAGACATATGCACGGGACGTCGATCAAGGATTCGCTGAAAGCACTAGGGGGCAGCGCCGCGGATGATCACTTGCTGATCGACTTCTCGGGCGTTGCAGAGGCCAGGCTGTTCGCGATTGAAGAGCTCTATCGGCGAGTGTACGGCCAGCCTTCCGGACCCGCGGAACCGCAGCCGCTCGAACAGCGCGCGGCCGCGCGCCGGATCAAGCTCGCCAGTCAATGGCCAACTGCAGCGGAGGTGAGCCGCAACTTGGGCTCGTCCGCCGGGAACGCTAGCCATCTGGCAACCAAGCACCGTCGTGCTGGCAAACTGCTCGGTGTCTATCTTCCTGTGCCGGGTGGCAGCTGGCGCTTTCCGCAATGGCAGTTCCAACGTGATGGGCAGCCCGTCATGCACCTGGAAGCGATCCTGAAGGTGCTGCACGAGCAAGGTCCCTTCCTCGATATCGATCGCCGCAGTACCGGCTGGGGCGAAGTAGAGTGGTTTCAGTCCGGCCACGTGTTGCTTGATGGACACACGCCCGCCGAGGTGCTGGCCACCCAACCCCATCGCGTGCTGGCCGCAGCCAAAGCCGAGTTCAGCGAGGAGCCCTGATGCCGGGTGGCACACCTTGGTTGACCGACGAACCGGTTTGGTTCGAGCCCCCTACCGGGGAGCTGTATCGGGTTCACCCGGGTGTGTTTGATGCAGCCACGCCTAATCCTGCAAGCAGGGCTCGCTTCGCGCTGCCCGGGACCCATGCCATGTTCTACGCGGCTGATTCGCTTGAAGGCGCACTATGGGAAGCACTGCTGCGTTACACGGCGATCGGACGCAGAGGGCAATGCGAGTTCACTACCGCCAAGCTCAAGGGTCAGGTTGTATCGCGGGTTCGCCTCACGGCGGTCCACTCCAAGCTGCTGCCGCTCAGCCGCCCCGGCTTGCAGCACCTGTTTCCTGACGGAGACAGCGCGGCTGTGCAGGCGGTCAAGGTCCTGACCACCACACCTGATCACAGTTGCACGCATGTGGAGGCCGCTGAACTGCATGCCTGCCTGATGAACCTGACGCCGCCGATCAAGGACATGCCGATGCTGAGCTGGTAGTCCCGACAGTTCGAAGATTCGACGGTGTATCTGTCCTACCACCGGCACGGCGCTCCGTCTGGCTGGGAAAAGGTTGGCGCATCCCAGCCATTGGATACACCGGCGGGAATGGCGCTCATCCAGGCCGCCTTGGGCAGGCACAAGTTCGAGTGGACACCGCTCAATACACTTTCGCCCCGTGCCATCAATGACAGCGCAGTTTGATACGTTAGGCGCCTAACCCTCAGCACGGAGCAGGCATGGGCAGTTCAGACGGCAACAACCACCGCATCGACAACATCGAGTTCAACGTGTCCGACATCGCCCGCAGCAAGGCGTTCTATGGCGAGGTGTTCGGTTGGACCTTCACCGATTACGGCCCGGGCTACACGGAATTCAACGACGGCCGCCTGCGCGGTGGCTTCACCACCGATGGGCCGGTACGCGCTGGCGGCCCGCTGGTGATCCTGTACGCCGATGACCTGGAGGCTAGCCAAGCGCGGGTGGAAAAGGCCGGTGCAGCCATTTCCACGCCGGCCTTCGATTTCCCGGGCGGGCGCCGTTTCCATTTCCGCGACCCCGATGGGTACGAGCTCGCGGTATGGACGGCAGCCTGATCAGTCGCGCGCGACCTGGAAGCCGGCAAACGACTGGCTGACCGGCATCAGTTCAAGGCGGTTGATGTTCAGGTGTGCCGGCAGGTTGGCCACCCAGAAGATCTGCTCGGCGATGTCCTCGGCGGTCATCGGGTTGGCGCCGGTGTAGAGCGTGTCCGAGGCGGCCTGGTTGCCGTGGGTGCGCACCAAGGTGAATTCGGTTTCGGCCATGCCCGGTTCGATGGTGGTCACGCGCACGCCGGTGCCGTGCAGGTCCGAACGCAGGCCCAGCGAGAACTGGCTGACGAAGGCTTTGGTGCCGCCATACGCGTTGCCGCCCGGGTACGGGTACACGCCCGCCACCGAGCTGATGTTGATGATGGCGCCCTTGCGCGCCACCAGCTGCGGCAGCAGGCGATGGGTGAGCGTGACCAGCGCGGTGACGTTGGTGTCGATCATGGTGCGCCAGTCTTCCAGCGAGGCGCTCTGGGCCGGAGCGGTACCTTGGGCCAGGCCAGCGTTGTTGACCAGCAGGTCGATGTCGGCGAACGCGCCCGGCAGCGCGGCCAGGGCCGCTTCCATGGCGGCGCTGTCGCGCACGTCGAATACGGCAGCATGCACGCGCTCGGGGCCGTATGCTTCAACCAGGGGCTGCAGCCGTTCGGCGCGGCGCCCGGTGGCGATGACCCGCCAGCCGGCCTGGACGAAACGATGGACGGCGGCGGCGCCAAAGCCGGACGTGGCGCCAGTGATCAGAGCGGTACGGGTCATCGGGGGTCTCCGTGGAATTCCCGACCATTTTCGCACCCTGCGCCGCGCTGTGTTGGCGGGGGCTGGCGGAATCAGCGGATGCGGAACACCCGGGCCTTGGGCAGGTCTTCATCCACCTGCAGGAACCAGCGCCCGGCAATGCCCGGCACCACCACGATGGGCGGATTGCTGCGGCCGGGCTTGAGCTTCATCTCGCCCTTGAGCACCTGCCACTGCTGGCCGTTGTCGAGGGTGAACACGGTGCCCGGCTGCCAGCCATCGACCTGGCCGGTGACGCTGGCATGGATGGGGCCATCGTCCAGGCCGGGGAACATCGGGGCCGGGGTGGGCGCGCCGGGCAGCGCGGCCGGGGCGACTGCGGCGGCCACCGGGGCCGGCGCCGGGGCGCGGGCCTCGGCCTCGCGCAGCAGGCGGTTCAGGGACTGCAGCTGGGCGGGGGTGAGCCCCACTTCGGCCAACTGCTGCGGGTCCACGCGCTGTTCAATCGCCACATACGGTGCCTGGGCCGAGGCCGTTGCGGCCAGCCAGATCATGCCCACACCCGCCAGAACCTGCCACCTGCGCATTGCCTGCTCCACTGCCTGTTGATGCCCGAGGAGCGCACTGTGCTTCACTTTCATGGCAGCCAGATGACAGCCCGAACGGGCCTTTTCGGGGTCCGGCGGCTGGTGGGGGTAAAATGGCGGCCAGCCACGCAGCCGCGTAGGCGGTATTGGACGTCTCATGATCAACAACGATGTACTGCGCAGCATCCGTTACATGCTCGACCTGAGCGACGGAAAGATTGCGGAAATCTGTGCCCTGGCCGACCCGGCATTCGTGGTGGACAAGGCCGATGTGCCCGGTTGGCTGCGCAAGGAAGACGAGGAAGGGTTCGTGGCCTGCGACGACCGCACGCTGGCGCACTTCCTGGATGGGCTGATCGTGCAGTTCCGCGGCCGCGATGAAACCCAGCCGCTGCGCCCGGTGGAAAAGCGCATCACCAACAACCTGGTGCTGAAGAAGCTGCGCGTGGCGTTCGAACTGAAGGATGTGGACATGCATTCGATCTTCGAGAGCGCGGGGTTCCCGGTGTCTAAGCCGGAGCTGTCGGCGTTGTTCCGGCAGCCGGATCACAAGAATTTCCGCGCGTGCGGCTATCAGCTGCTGCGTAATTTCCTGAAGGGTTTGACGCTGCGCGTTCGCGGGGCGTAAGGCGGTGCTTCGTTTTCGGTCCATGCGTTAAAGGGCCGATTGACCGTATCGGCGGTCGTTTGGGACCCGACCCTACCCTTCCGGCGCGCCGACGTGCAGGTTTTTGCGCACCGGCTCTGGTCGGTGCGCATTGGCGATGCGGCATGGGCGACGCCGGTAGGGTCGCATCCCTATCGACCGCACGCGCGGGTGGGTACCCCGGTAAGGCATGACCGTTGGCGAAGAGGCGCGGTTTCAATCACCGCCCGCACCTCAGAACGTGGTCTGCACCGCGAATTCCACCCGGGAGCCGGCGTTGCTGCCGAACAGGCGCTTGGCGGCGCGATCGGTGTCGTGCGCGGTCAGGCGCAGCTCCCAGGGGCCGTGCACCTTCCAGATGGCGCTGAGCTGGCCGTGCAGGTAATCGTCGGCGTACGCGCTGTCGAGCCAGTACTGGCCGAGCGCGCCCTCGATGCGCCACTGCTCGCCCAGCGGTACGCGTGCGCCCAGCTGGGCGTAGGTGCCGGTGCGGCCGCTGGCCAGGGCATCATCGGAAGCACCGACGCTCACCCAGTAGCGCTCCTTCCAGGTCAGCGTGCTGTTGAGCTCGGTCCAGTCCAGGTCCACGTCGGTGGACGGGTACCGGTAATGGGTGAGATTGACGTCCAGCGCCCAATCCGGTGCCAGCGCACCGCTCCAGCCGGCGACGATGTCGAACTCGCTGCGTGCACCGGCATCCGGTTCGAACGACACGCCCGAGCCCCAGACCGAGGCATACCAGCCCGATTCGCTGCTGAGCTTGACCCCGGCCTGCACGGTGGGATCTTCCGTCGTCTGCGAGCTGCCGCGCCAGACATAGTCGGAGGTCAACGTGGCGTTGCCATCCACGCCTGCCAGCGCCGAACCACTGAGCGCCAGGCCAAGTACCACGCCGCTCACCCGGCGCACTGCGCGCCCTGTTTCCTGCTTTGCCACCACGTGCACCACTCCAGAATACGGCCGCGCCGTTGAAGCGCACAGTGTGGTGAGCGCGCCCGTAAAGGCGCCATGCGGCGTAGCGGCGTGGCGCGCAAATTCGGCGTAAAAGCTGCCCACCAGACCTTCAGGCGGCCCGCGCTATCATGGCGCCCCTGACTGACCTGCAGCGAGAATGGCGTGGACGCGATCCTGACCCCGGTATCGATTGGCGAGCTGATCGACAAGATCACCATCCTGGAAATCAAGGCCGAGCGCATCACCGATGCGGGCAAGGTCGCCAACGTGCGTACCGAGCTGGAGGGACTTCTGCCGCTGTGGCAGGAACAGCTGGCCGCGCAGCCAGGCCTGGATGCGTTGAAAACCCAGCTCAAGGAAATCAACGTGCGGATGTGGGACATCCAGGACCAGCTGCGCGACAAGGAAGCGGCGCAGGTGTTCGACGATGAGTTCATCCAGCTGGCGCGCGGTGTTTATGGCACCAATGGCGAGCGGGTGAAGGTAAAGAACGAGATCAACCGCATTGCCGGGTCGCAGTTGGTGGAAGAGAAGCAGTACCAGGGGGAGTGATTGCGCCAGCCACGCAGGGCGTGGCTGGATCCCTCAACGGGCGGTAGCCGCCAGGAATCGTTCCCGGTCCTGCTGGGTGCGCCGGCGGATCTCTGCCAGCGCCTCATTTTCCGTAGCTTCCAGCATCGATTCAAACAGCCGCTGGAAGTGATTGCGCATCGCCGTGCGCGCCGCGCCCGGGTCACGCAGGCGCAGGCCATCGAGGATGGCGGTGTGTTCGTCGTTGCGGGTGTCGCCGTCGTTGTGGCACACGTTGGCATACACCTGGCGCACCCGCGGCAATTCGTTGCGCATGCGCCAGATCAGCTGCACGCAGTGCTCTACCACCGGGTTGCCGGCAATGCGTGCAATGGCCAGGTGGAACTGGCGGTCAGCCTCGCTGGCCGCCGCCTCGCTCGAGGCCGGGTCGGTCATTGCCGCAATCAGCCCTTCCAGCATCTCAACTTCCGCATCGGTGATGCGGCTGGCGGCCATGGCCGCCGCCTCGGCTTCGATCACCGCGCGGGCGGCGGTGAGGTCGAAGGCCGATACATCCGGCAGCGCGCCAGGGGCGGCCGCCGGACGTGCCTTCACGTAGACGCCCGAGCCGGTCTTGATGGTGATCAGGCCCTGCGCCTCCAGGGCAATTTCCGCTTCACGAACCGTTACCCGGCTCACCCCCAGCCGTTCGGCCAGGTCGCGTTCGCCGGGCAGGCGCGAGCCGGGCGGGAATTCGCCCTTCTCGATCAGCGCGACGATTTCAGCGGCAATGGACTGGTAAAGGCGGGGTTCGGACATCTTCAAGGCCTGGCTGTACGGTGGCTGGGAACCGGAGTTGCGCTTAGAAACGGTAGCGTACCCCCAGATAATACCGCCGGCCGTAGGTGGTGTACTCGCGGAAGCTGCCCAGGATGGGCATATCCGACACCCGCGGCTCGTCCGTGAGGTTGCTGGCCGACAGCGATACCGACAGGTGCTTGTTCACCTTGTAGGTGGCGCGGAAGTCCAGCGCGCCATTGTCGCGCACGTAGCGGTTCTGCGCCGGGTCGCCGACGAACTGCTGGTAGTAATCGGAGCGGTACTTGTAGATGGCCTGCAGGTCCAGCTTGCCCAGGCCCCAGTACACCTGCGCCGAGGCCACGTGCTTGGACAGGCCGAAGATGTTGGCCGGCTCCACGATGCCGGGGGTGACGATGCCGGTACCCGGGTCGGTGGACTCGCCCAGGCGCAGGTCTTCGGTCTTGAAGTTGGAATGGGCGTAGTTGTAGCTGGCCTTCACGCCCAGCCCGGCGAAGATGCCCGGCAGGTAAGAGAAGCTGTGCGACCCGGTAAGCTCGAAGCCGATCAGGTCGCTCTTCTGGTCGCTGGTGGCCAGCTGCTCAACGGGCACGGTGACGCTCACCCCGTCGATATCGAAGTTCTCGCCCACCACCACCGGCACCGAGCCGCCGTTGAACTGCTTGTAGTACACGGCGGTGGACAGCATGGAATCGGCGTTGGCGTACCACTCCAGCGAGACATCGGCATTCCACGACATCAGCGGCGTGGCGCGCGGGTTGCCGGTGGCGGTGATGTTGCCCAGCGCATCGGCCACGCTGCCGAACTCGGCATCTACTTCATCCAGGTTGAAGCTGCGGCCGTAGCCGAGCGCGGCCAGGTCCGGCCGCGACATCGCGCGGTAGGCACCCACGCGCAGCAGCAGGTCCGGCCGCAGTTCGAAGGCGGCGTTGAAGCTGGGCAGCCATTCGTTGTTGCTGGCCTTGAGCACCTGCCGGGTGAAATCGCCGGTGGGCCGCAGCGTTACGGTGCCGTCGGGATTGTTGACCACGTCCAGCCCGCTGCGCAGGCCCATCGAACGCACGTCGGTGTGCACCCAGCGCACGCCGATGTTGCCGGTGACCGGCACGCCGAACCACTCGCTGCTGTAGTCGCCCATCAGGTAGATGGCGCTGGTCTTCTCGGTCACATCATTGTTGGCCGGGTCGCGCACGTCCGCGCTCAGGCCGGTGTCGTCCACCCCGGTGAAAGCCTTGAACAGGCAGCGGCTGTCGAAGGTGGCCCACTGGTCGATGGTGTTGCCGCTGGCGTTGGCCAGGAAATCATCCTGCGGGAAGGCCTGGCGGCAGGCCTGGTTGGCGGCGCGGATCGCGGCGACATTGGTGGTGGTAACGTCCACGGTGTCGGTGAAGTCGGTGTAGGTCGCTTCGGAACGGCGCAGGCCACCCTTGAGCGCGGTGAAGAAGCCGCTTTCGGGGGTGAACGCGGCATCGAAGCGGCCGGCGCGGATGGTGTGCTCGCGGTCCTGCTGGCGGCGGCGGATCAGCGCCGAATCGGTGAAGTTGTCCGGGTTGTTCACGTCGAACGCCGGATCCAGGTAGATGCTGGGCACGTCGCCGCTGTAGTCGTAGGTGTAATCGACATAGCGGGTGTTCTTGATGCCGGCCACCGGCTTGCCGTTGACGTCTGTGCGGCCGGCGCGCAGGCGGGTGGAGCGTTCGATCTGCGAACGCTGGGTGTTGGAGTACGACAGATCCGTGGAGAACATCCACGCCGCGCTGGGCCGCACGATCACATTGAACCCGCCGCCGGTGTATTCCTCCTTGCGTTCAAGGAAATTGCCCGTGGAATCGATGGTGGTGCTGCCGGTGTGGCTGAGCAGCGCGCCGTCGTCGCTGACCACGCGGTTGTTGAGGTTGCGCATCATCGATGACAACGTCAGGTCTGAGCGGTCTTCGGTGTAGTCGCGCTTGGAGTGCTGGTAGTCCAGGTTCACTTCCACCGCGTCATTGGGCCGCCACTGCAGCGCGCCGAACTGCGAATCGCGCTTGTCGTGTTCGATGAACTGGCGGTACAGGCGGCTGCCGGGCACCAGGTAGTACGGCACGCCATTGGCCACGTCGTTGCCGTTGACCTGGGTGCAGTTGCGGGTGGCGCCGACCACTTCGCGGCCATCGCAGGCCGCCCAGGTGGTGCTGCTGGAAAACATTTCCTCCGGGTTGCTGCCTTCCAGCGCCTGCAGGCCAAGCGAGACGCCAAGCTTGCCGCCGCCGCTGAAGTCGAACTGATCGATGTAGCTGGCGGTACCGCGCCAACCCACGCCGTCGCCGTCCTTGAGGCGGTCGTCGTATTCCTGCCAGGTGCCGCGCCCATCCAGCTGGAAGGTCCGCTTCCCGTACTCGAGCGGCTTGACGGTTTCCATGTTGACGGTGCCGGCGGTGCCGCCTTCGACGAAGTCGGCGCGCTGGGTCTTGTAGATGGCCACGGTGTTGATCAGCTCCGAGGGGAACTGGTTGAAGTTCACCGAGCGGTCGCCGCTGCCGTTGGTCGCCTCGCGGCCGTTGAAGGTGGATGAGCCCAGGAACGGGCCCAGCCCGCGGATCGAGATTTCCGAGGCGCCGCCCTTCTCGCGATGGGTGGACGCGCCGGTGATGGTTTCGATGGCTTCGCCGATGGACAGCGCCGGCAGGTCGCCGATGTCTTCGGCCGAGAGCACGTCGGATACCACGGTCTCATCGCGCTTCTTGTCGATCGAGGTCTGGATGGTGCCGCGGGTGCCGGTCACCTGGACCTGGTCCAGGGTGGTGGCCTGCGCCGGGGCGGTAGCCGGGGCAGCGTCCTGGGCGTGGGCCAGCGGCAGGGCCGCGGTCGCGCACAGGGCATAGAACAGCGCGCTGTGCAGCGCGGTGTGGCGGAAGCCTCGTGGCGAGGCCGTACGGCGGTCATGCAACATCGTGATCTCCCTCCCAGGATGGATCGTCCGAATACACGGATTCGATCCGGAAGATTCACGGTTGAAGGACCAATGTCAATCAATTGGTACTAAAGTCTACCCCGCACATCCTCCTATACCAGTTTCCGTCACTTTTATGTGCGGGTGCAGCAGATATTTGCGCAAATGGCTTACCAGCTACGGCTAAAGTGGTATGTGATTTTGGTTGACGTTGTCGCGCCTGAGGCTGTTACCATCCGGACTCGCGTTGGGGTCTACGGTGATCTGGGAGGGTTAGCCTGTGGCACAGCAACAAGATGTGGGTGTGAGTGAGGCGGTACGGCGTTGGTTTGGGTGGGGTCCGCGCCCCATGAAAGGCGGGCGTCATTGCGTTGAGCGCGTCGCCACGCGCCCGGGACCCGCCGCCCGACACGGGAAATGGTTTTCAACGAGGTTGGCACTGGCGCTGCTGCCTGGCGCTGCCTGGTCGGCTGACCATCTGGTGCATGACGCTGCTGGGTACGCTGCTGTTGCCAAGGGCTTGAAGGCCGGTGACACCGTGATCCTGGCGGATGGTGTGTGGCGGGACGTGGATCTGCTGCTGACGGGGACCGGCACAATTGGTCAACCAATTCGACTGACCGCGCAGACACCGGGGAAGGTGATCCTGAGCGGGCAGTCGCAGCTGCGGCTGGCCGGGGCCTATCTGGAAGTCTCCCACCTGGTGTTCCGCGATGGCTGGGCGCCGGGCGGCGAGGTGGTGAGCTTCCGCAGTTCCTCCAAGGCATGGGCCGAGCACAGCCGGGTCACCGGCATCGTGATTGATGGCTACAACAAGCCCGACCGCGCCCAGTCCGACAACTGGGTGGCGATGTACGGCAGATTCAATCGCTTCGACCACAACCAGCTGGTGGGCAAGACCAACGCCGGCACCACCCTGGTGGTGGTGCGCAATGCCACCAGCGGGTTGGACAACCGCCACCGCATCGACCACAACTGGTTCGGGCCGCGCCCCAACCTGGGCAGCAACGGGGGCGAAACCATCCGCGTAGGCACCAGCCACGATTCGCAATCGGCCTCCAACACGGTGGTGGAGAACAACTGGTTCGAGCACTGCGATGGCGAGGTGGAGATTGTCTCCAACAAGTCCGGCGGCAACCTGTACCGCGGCAACGTGTTCAGGGAATCGCGCGGCTCGATGGTGCTGCGCCACGGCCACGGCAACGTGGTGGAGCGCAACATCTTCTTGGGCAACGGCAAGCCACATACCGGTGGGGTGCGGGTAATCAACCGCGACCAGATCGTGCGCGACAACTATTTCGAAGGCGTGGCCGGCGATGGCTTTGCCTCGGCGCTGGCAGTAATGGCCGGCACCCGCGATGCCCCACTGAACCGCTATGAGCAGGTCGACAACGGGTTGATCAGCCACAACAGCTTCGTGCAGGCGCGTTACCTGTTCCTGGGCGCGGGCCTGGACGACGAGCGCAACGCGATGCCCGTGCGCAGCAAGATCGCCGACAACCTGTTCGTCGGCGATGGCAGCGGCGAGCTGCTGCGCACGCAGGGCGATCTTTCCGGCATTGCCTTCAGCGGCAACGTGCAGAGCCCAACGGCCTCGCCCGGTTTCCCGAACGGGGTGGAGGGACGCAGCCTCACCCTGCAGCGCGCGGCCAATGGCCTGCTGTATCCGCCGGCCGGCATCGAGGTGGGCGCGCCACGCGACCTGGCGCCGGTAGCGCGCGATCAGGTCGGCGTGAGCTGGTATCCCAAGCAGGTCACCCGGACCGCGCTGGACAGCGGCCGCGCGCACCGCGTCACGCCGGGCGAAGACACCCTGGTGACGGCGGTGGCGGCGAGCGCAGCGGGCGACCGCCTGCAACTGCAAGCCGGCGACTACCGCATCAGCCAAGTGCTGGCGGTGAACCACCCGCTGAGCGTGATCGGCCCGGCCAAGGGCAAGGCCACGCTGCGCTTTTCGCGGCCCTCGCTGTTCGAGATCCGCCCCGGCGGCTCGCTGCGCCTGTCCGGGCTGGAGATCGACGGCAGCCTGGCGCCGGATGCTGCCGGCAATGCGGTGATCCGCGTACCCCCGGGCAGCCAGGCCTTCGATTACGCGCTGGAGATCGCCAACAGCCGCATCCACGACCTGACCAGCAACAAGGCCTTCGATGTGATCAACACCGGCAAGGGCACGTTCGCCGCGGCGATCCGGCTGCAGGGCGTGACGGTGAGCGACATCAGCGGCAGCGTGATCGCCGCCGCCGCCGAAACCGACGACCTGGGCACCTACAACGCCGAAACGGTGGAGGTCGTCGATTCGATCTTCCAGCGCATCGGTGGCCCGCTGGTGAACCTCTACCGTGGCGGCACCGATGAAAGCACCTTCGGGCCGGCCTTCGTGCTCCGCGGCAGCCACCTGGAACAGGTGGGCAGCGCGGGCGACACCAGCCTGCGCCTGCATGGCGTGCAGCAGGCCCACCTGAGCGATACCACCTGGCTGCGCAGCGGCCGGGTGCGTTTCACCCATCAGACAGGCGAGCCACGCCTGCGCCTGCGCAACACCACGTTCACCGCTACGGCGGCGCTGCAGTCCGATATCCCAGCCGAGACTTTGCCATGACGCGTTCCACGTCCCTGATGCTGCTGCTGGCGGCCACTTTCAGCGCCGTCGCGCTGCCCGCCGCGCAGGCCCAGGCGCCCAACGCGGCCACGCGCGGTGCCGAAGCGGGCAGCGCACCGGTGCTGGTCACCGCCGCCCAGTGGGAGCAGATGCGCCGCGATGGCGCCGGCTACCCGGTGTTCGCCAAGGAACAGGCGCGTGCCGAGAAGCTGGTGCGCGCGATGATGAAAGCCGGCATCGACGTGCCGGTGCCCAGGGACAAGGGCGGCGGCTACACCCACGAACAGCACAAGCGCAATTACCAGGCCATCCAGGCCGCGGGCGCGCTGTACCGGTTGACCGGCGACAAGGCGTATGCGGACTTCGCGCGCGATGTGCTGCTTGGCTACGCCAAGCTGTACCCCGGTCTGGGCGCCCACCCGGAAGGACGCGGGCAGATTCCCGGGCGTCTGTTCTGGCAGACCCTCAATGATTCGGTGTGGCTGGTCAAAGCGGTGCAGGGCTACGACGCGATCCGCGACAGCCTCCCCGCCGACGAACGCCGCACCATCGACGACAACGTGTTCCGGCCGATGGCGCAGTTCCTGAGCGGCAACCCGGAGAACTTCGACAAGATCCACAACCACGCGACCTGGGCAGTGGCCGCCACCGGCATGACCGGCTACGTGCTGCGCGACCCGGTGCTGGTGGACCAGGCGCTGAAGGGCAGCAGGCGCGATGGCAACGCCGGCTTCCTCAAGCAGGTGGACCAGCTGTTCTCGCCGGATGGCTATTACGAGGAAGGCCCCTACTACCAGCGCTATGCGCTGGCGCCCTTCATCCTGTTCGCCAACGCGGTACAGCGCAACGAACCCGAACGCGGCATCTTCAAGCGCCGCGACGGGGTGCTGCTCAAGGCAGTGGATGCACTGGTACAGAGCAGCTACGGCGGCTACTTCATCCCGATCAACGACGCGATCCTGGACAAGGGCCTGGACACCGAAGAGCTGGTGGCGGGCATCGACATCGCCTACGCCAACACCGGCGATGCGCGCCTGTTGTCGGTGGCCCAGTCGCAGAAGCGCGTGCTGCTCTCGCCCGAAGGCCTGCAGGTGGCCAAGGCGCTGGCTGAAAACAAGGCCAGGCCCTACGCCTTCGTACCCACGCTGCTGCGCGACGGCCCGGACGGCACCGAAGGCGCGCTGGCCATCCTGCGCATGGGCGGCGAAGACGGACAGGCACTGGTGATGAAGAACACCAAGCAGGGCATGGGCCACGGCCACTTCGACAAGCTCAACTGGCTGTTCTATGACAACGGCCAGCGCGTGGTCACCGATTACGGCGCGGCCCGCTTCCTCAACATCGAAGCGAAGGCGGGCGGCATCTACCTGCCCGAGAACACCAGCTGGGCGCGGCAGACGCTGGCGCACAACACGCTGGTGGTGAACGAACAGAGCCACTTCGGCGGCGACTGGAAGCAGGGCCAGCCGCTGGCCCCTGCCCCGCTGCTGTTCGCGGTGACCGACGACACCCAGATTGTGTCGGCGCGCATGGACGGTGCCTACGACGGCGTGAGCTTCACCCGCACCCAGGCACTGCTTTCGCACCCGTCGCTGGGCCAGCCGGTGGTGCTGGACCTGCTGCGCGTGGATGGCAGCAAGCCAGCCCGCTACGACCTGCCGCTGCATTTCAACGGCCACATCATGGACGTGGGCTTCAAGGCGCAGTCGGCGGTGGCCACGCGCCCGGTGCTGGGCAAGGCCAACGGCTACCAGCACGTGTGGGTGGATGCCTCCAGCGAACCGGGCACCGAGGCGCGCAGCCTGACCTGGCTGCTGGATGGGCGCTTCTATACCTACCGCTTCGGCAGTACCGCGCCGGCTCGGGCGCTGATCGGCGAAAGCGGTGCAAACGATCCCTCCTTCAACCTGCGCCGCGAACCACTGCTGCTGCAGCGCGTGGATGGGCAGGCGTCCACCACCTTCTACGGGGTGCTCGAACCGCATGGCCAGTACGACGGCACCGCCGAGACCGTACGCGGCGCCAACAGCCGCATCGACCGCCTGGCCCACTACCGTGGCAAGGACGCCAGCGTGCTGGTGCTGGACCTGGCCGGTGGCCAGCGCGTGGCGCTGGGCATCGCCGATGACCCGTCCAAGGGCGCCAGCCATGAGGTGAGCGCCGACGGCCAACGCTGGAACTGGAGTGGTGGCTGGAAGCGCTTCGATACCGCCACCGGCAAGGACGGCAAATGAACCTGACTACCCGAACCCGTTCCTACGTGCGTTGGCTGATCGTAGCGCTGATCGCGGTGGCGACGGTGATCAACTACATCGACCGAAACGCACTGGCGGTGATGTGGCCGCAGATTTCCAAGGACGTGGGCGCCACCAAGGAAGACTACGCGCTGCTGGTCACGGTGTTCATGCTGTTCTACGCCGCCGGCCAGTTCGTGTTCGGCCGGCTGTTCGACATCATCGGCACCCGCATGGGCTTTGCGTTGTCGATTGCGGTGTGGTCGATCTCGATCGCGCTGCATTCGGTGACCCACTCGATCCTGTCCTTCAGCATCGTGCGCGCCATGCTCGGCATCAGTGAGGCCGGCGCATGGCCCGGTGCAGTGAAGGCCAATGCCGAATGGTTCCCGGCGCGGGAGCGGGCGCTGGCCCAGGGCGTGTTCAATGCCGGCGCCTCCATCGGCGCCATCATCTCCGCGCCGCTGATCGCGGTGCTGTTCCTGTGGCTGGGCTGGCGCGGCACGTTCATCCTCATCGGCGCCATCGGCTTCGTCTGGCTGCTGCCCTGGCTGATCATCTATCGCGCCGGCCCGGACAAGCACCCGTGGGTGAGCGCGGCAGAACGCGCGTTGATCCTGGATGCGCCGGCCGAACAGCCCGCCGTGCCCAAGGTCGAGTACGTGCCGAACGTGCGCCAGCTGCTGGGCCACCGGCAGACCTGGGGCATCCTCACCACGCGCTTCTTCATTGATCCGATCTGGTGGCTGTTCGTGTCCTGGCTGCCGATCTACCTGGCCGACACCTTCGGCTTCGACATCAAGCAGATCGGCATCTTTGCCTGGGTGCCGTACGTGGGCGCGATGATCGGCAGCCTCGGCGGCGGCTGGTTGTCCGGGCGGCTGATCGGGGCCGGCTGGAGCGTGGACCGCGCACGCAAATGGGTGATCACCCTGGGCGGGGCGATCATGGCCCCGGCCCTGCTGGGCGCGGTGCTGGCCACCGACCCGGTGTGGGCGGTGGTGACCATTGCCTTCGTGTTGTTCGGTTTCCAGATCGCCATCGGCAACATCCAGACCCTGCCCGGCGACATTTTCAACGGCAAGTCCGTGGGTTCGCTGGCCGGGCTGGGCGGCATGGCCGCCGTGGCCGGCACGCTGATCACCACCTGGCTGGTGCCGGTGATGACCCGCGACTCCTATGCACCCATTTTCATCCTGGTGGCGGCGCTGGTGCCCGCTTCCCTGCTCGCCCTGTGGCTGGTGACCGGACGCGTCGAGAAGCTCGATGCGCCGCCCACCCGCTGACCTTTTCCCTTTTTCCCCCTCGCATCACTGGAGTACCAAATGAATCAGTTCAAGGACAAGGTGGCGATCGTCACCGGTGGCGGCCGCGATATCGGTCGTGAGATTTCGCTGAAGCTGGCCGCGGCCGGCGCCAAGGTGTGCATCAACTACGCCAACGACGAAGCCAGCGCGCAGGACACCCTGCAGCAGGTGCAGGCTGCCGGCGGCACCGCCATCGTGCACCGCGCCGATGTGACCGATGCGCAGGCCGTGGCCGGCATGGTTGCCGCCACCCAGGCCGCGTTCGGGCCGCAGATCGATGTGCTGGTGAACGTGGCCGGCGGCATGGTGCAGCGCCGCCCGCTGGCCGAGATCGACCCGGCGTTCTTCCACAAGGTGATGGACCTCAACATGAGCTCGGTCTACCTGACCACCCACGCGGTGGTGCCGCACATGCCCGAAGGCGGCGCGATCGTGAACTTCGCCTCGCAGGCCGGCCGCGATGGCGGTGGCCCGGGCGCGTCGATCTACGCCACCGCCAAGGCCGCGGTGATGACCTTCACCCGCGCCATGGCCAAGGAACTGGGCCCGCGTGGCATCCGGGTCAACGCGCTGTGCTGCGGCATGATCGCTACCCGTTTCCATGACGAGTTCACCAAGCCGGAAGTGCGCACCGCCGTGGCCGGCAACACCCCGCTGCGCCGCCAGGGCCGCCCGCAGGAAGCTGCCGACACCGCCGTGTACCTGGCCTCGGACGCGGCCGGCTTCATCACCGGTGCCAACGTCGACGTCAACGGCGGCACCTACTTCTCCTGATAGACCGCTGACCGCCTGGGAGGGCCGCCATGCTGCGCTGGATCACTGCACTTTCATTTGCACTTGCCACCAGCGCTGCGGCGCTGCCCACCCAGGCCCAGGTATGGGTACCGGCCTGGACCGCCTCGCCGGCGCCCGACCGCCAGGACGGCACGCCGGAAGCACCGGTGCAGTTCGCCAACCAGACCGTACGCCAGGACATGCGCCTGGCCAGCTCGGCCACCGCGCTGCGCTTCCGCATCACCAATGAGCTGGGCGTGGCGCCGCTGCATATCGGCGGCGCCACCGCACAACGCACCGGCACGGCCACACCGGCCAGGTTGGTGACCTTCAACGGGCGCAGCGAGGTCACCGTGCCGGTGGGCGCGGTGCTGCTCAGCGACCCGGTGCCGATGGCGGTGCCGGCGCTGGCCGATGTCTCCCTCACCGTGTATTTCCCCGAACCGACGCAACCGGCGGTGCGGCGCACCGCGCTGCGCATTGCCGACGGCCGCCAGGCCGAGGTCGCCGACACCGTGAAGCTGGCCTACCGGCAGAACGTGGTGTCGGCAGTGCTGGCCGAGCGCAGCACCACGCCGATCGTGGTGGTCGCGCTGGGCGATTCGATCACTGAAGGTGCCACTGCCACGCGCGGCAGCAATGGTGATTGGCCCTCGCTGCTGGCCACCCGCCTCCAGCAGGCATGCCCGGACCAGGTGGTGCTGGTCAACGCCGGCATCAGCGGCAACAAGGTGATGGACCATGGCCGCAGCCACAGCGCGCTGGCCCGGCTGGACCGCGATGTGATCGCGCTGCCGCACGTGGACCGGGTGATCCTGTTCGAAGGCATCAACGATATCCGCCATGACGGCGGCACTCCGCCGGTGGCTGGACGCAACGCCGATGACATGGTGCTGGGCTACCGCCAGGTGGCCGAGCGCCTGCACAGCAATGGTATCCGCGCGATTGCCGCAACGATGACGCCGTTCGGCGGCTCGGACCGCTACGAACCCGTATCGGCCGGCACCCGCACCACCCTCAACACCTGGATGCGCGGAGGCCGCAGTGGCTTCGATGCGCTGATCGACTTCGACAAGATCCTGCGTGATCCGGCCAAGCCGGAATTCCTGCCGGAAGCCATTACCCGCGATTTCCTGCACCCCAACGATGAAGGCTACCGACGCATGGCCGATGGCGTGGACCTGGCCCTGCTGGGGTGCAAGGCACGATGAGCACGCAGCAGTTCCGGCTGGCCCAGCACGCCAGCCCACGCTGGGCCGCGATGGCGCTGGGTGAAGTGATGCTGCGGTTCGACCCGGGCGAAGGCCGGGTACGCAACGCGCGCCAGTTCCAGGTATGGGAAGGGGGCGGCGAGTACAACGTGGCACGCGGGTTGAGCAGCACCTTCGGCCATGCCACGGCGGTACTCACCGCATTGCCGCGCAACGAGCTGGGCCTGCTGGCCCAGCAGCTGATCCAGACCGGCGGCGTGGACAGCAGCCAGATCGTCTGGCGCGGGTACGACGGCATTGGACGCAACACACGGATGGGACTGAACTTCACCGAGCGTGGCTTCGGCGTGCGCGCGCCGCTGGGGGTGTCCGACCGGGCTTGCTCGGCCGCCTCACAGCTGCAAGCCGACGAGTACGACTGGGACGCGCTGTTCGGCGTGCACGGGGTGCGCTGGCTGCATACCGGTGGCATCTTTGCGGCGTTGTCCGAGCACAGCGCTCAGACGGCCATTGCTGCCGTGCGCGCCGCGCGCCGGCATGGCGTGGCGGTGTCCTACGACCTCAACTACCGCGCCAGCCTGTGGAACAGCCACCCGGATCCCGATGCGGCACGGCATGCCAACTGCGCGATCGCTGCCGAGTGCGACCTGCTCGTGGGCGATGAGTACTCGTTCGCGGCCTGCCTGGGCATGGACCTGGCCGACCTGGGCAAGCGCGAAACGCCGATGGATGTGGGCCCGGCCGATGCGGCCGCGCTGCGGGCGATGGAGCGGTTTCCGAACCTGCAGGCGGTGGCCTTCACCCTGCGCGATGCCAGCAATGCTGCACGCAACGGGTGGGCCGGGGCGCTGCGCAACCGCGAGGCGTTGTTCGTCTCCGCCGCGCGTGAAGTGGATCTGCTGGATCGCGTGGGCGGTGGCGACGCGTTCGTCGCCGGTGTGGTGCATGCCCTGCTGGAGGGCCTGGGCGAGCAGGCGGCGGTGGAGCTGGGCGCGGCGCACGGCGCCTTGGCGATGTCCACGCCAGGCGATGCTGCGTGTACCAGCCGCGAGGAAGTGGAAGCAGTGGCGCGCGGGGACGGGGCGGCGGCGCGGCGCTAGAGCCGGGCCAGGCCTTCGATGGCCGAGCGGGTGAGCGGTACGGGCAACGCATCCAGCGCGAACCAGTCCAGCGCGAGGATGGCCTCGGGTTCCAGCCGCGTGGCCTGATCACCTTCCAGCGTGCGCGCCAGGTAGACCGGGGCCACCCAGTGCTGCTGCAGTACCGGCTCGAAGTGGTCCACCACGCACAGCAGGCGCTCCACCGCCACGCGCAGGCCGGTTTCTTCCAGCACTTCGCGCACCACGGTGTCTTCGAGTTTCTCCATCCAGTCCACCTTTCCGCCGGGCAGGCCCCAATGGCCCTGCTCCGGCTGGCGGCCGCGCTTGACCAGCAACACCGCACCATCGGCACGCTGGATGACGGCACCGCAGCCTACGCGAGGCTGTTGCAATGGATTGGAGTCGGGCATGGGGTTCTCCGTAACCTGACGCATTATCGCCTGCAATCGCGCGACCACCAAAGGTGGTCGCCTACCGCGCACCTCGGGCGGTAGGTACCGACCGTTGGTCGGTACGCCCTACGCGCGCATGAAAAAGGCCCGGCAAACTGCCGGGCCCTTACCGCTACGCCGATACCGCGCGCAGCGAAGCGATCAGACGCCGCTTACCAGCTGAAGCGCGGGCCGACCGACCATTCCTTGTCACCGTGGCGATCCATCTTGATATCGCCGTTGATGCCCCAGTTCTGGTTCAACTTCACCTGGCCACCCAGGCGGCCGTAGAACTGGCCATCCGGATTGATGCCGTGCTTCTTGCTGTAATCCTCGTAACCGGCCATCGCGTAGACCTCGGCGTGCTGGCCGAACGCGGTGCGGATACCGGCTTCAGCGCTGTAGCCGTTGAAGTCCAGGCCTTCCTTCGGGTCGAACTTGTTGTAGGCAACGCGGCCCACGAAGTCGGTGCTGGTGGCAATCTCGTGGTTGTAGCCGACGCCGACGCGCCACTGGTCAATCTTGAAGTCGCCGATGTCGGTCTTCTGCTGGTTGTACTCGCCAAACGCGTGGAAGTTCGGCAGGAAGCCGTACGAACCCTTCACACCCCAACCATCGGCCTTGCCACCATCGGCATCGGTCTTGACGTAGTCGCCTTCGGCGTAGTTGTAGGACAGGCCTTCAGCAGCCGAAGCGCCAAACGGCAGAGCGGCGGCGAGTGCCAGAGCAATCAGGGAAGTCTTCATGGGGGTACACCTTTTCTGTTCTACGTTCGTGCAGTGGCAAAGCGGCTGCTGCATCGGGAATGTAAATTCTCCGTTATTCGACACAACGCGCCCTGAAGTGAGCCGCTTTCGGCAACGCGAATTTTTGGCAACCATTCAGACGCGCCGTGTCATATACGCGCGCGCTGCATTTTTGAGGTGTGTCGTGTGTGTTCGCGCTGCACGATGAACAGCGTGTTTACGACACGCTCGTGCAGGAAATACTGGCGCTGGCAGGGTGGGTTCCGCCGATCGGCACGGTGACGCGTCGCATCCGCGGAAGACGCTGCTTCGATGCTGGTCATGCGTTACCGGATGTGGGATCGCTATCGGCAGTCGTTTGGGAACCGACTCTACCGTTCCCAGCGCCGCGTGGGGTTCGTTGCGCCGCATGCGTGATGCCGGCTGAAGGTCCGGCAGGACGAAGGGAATCCGGTCACGACGATACCCTTGCAGGGCGTCACGCGTTGGGGAAGCCGCTCTTGGGGAGTAGTCGGCTAACGCGTCCATCTTCCGTATTGCACCGGCTGACGCAGCTCTGGCGTCGAACCGCAGGGCTCTTGGGGTGCCCTGCCCGGCGCTTGAATAGTGAGGCGCATAGCGGCGCGCGAGTATCAGGATGTTCCTCATCGTCGTTAAGGGTTTTCTTACCCTGCTTCGCTGCAGCGCAGCGCATTCCCGCCTTAACTCCTTGATTATCCAGCTGGACATGCCGGATTAACGGCATCATCACCCCCCTCAGCCTTAGCTACCGGCGTTGTCGATTTTCCCCACTCCCACGCGTCGTATCCATTGAAGGTGCCCGCCCTGGTGCACCGGTTACCGGAGGCTGCAGATGTCCTATATCGACGGTTTCGTATTGGCCGTACCCACCGCCAACAAAGACAAGTTCATCAAACACGCCAACGAAGGCGATTCGGTCTTCATGGAATTCGGCGCACTGCGCGTAGTGGAATGCTGGGGTGATGACGTCACCCACGGCAAGCAGACCGACTTCTTCCGCTCCGTTGAAGCCAAGGACGATGAAACGGTTGTGTTCTCCTGGATCGAATGGCCGGACAAGGCTACCCGCGATGCGGGGATGGAGAAAATGATGAAGGACCCGCGCATGGATCCGTCCAACAATCCCATGCCGTTCGACGGCAAGCGGATGATCTATGGCGGCTTCGTACCGATCGTGGAACTCAAGAAGTAGCAGGCGATGCAGCGGTCGAACCGACGGCCTGGGCAGCCACCGCCAAGCTCAGCGCGCGTGGCTGCCGTCGTCATCCGGGCCATGGCCCATGCCCATCCCGGCGCCACCGCCGCCCATGCCGCCCATGCCACCGCCGCCGCCCTTGCCCCCCGCGCGGTCGCCGGCCTCGGCCTTGCCCCGCGCACCACCGGCCGCAGGCCGGGCCGGACCTTGGCGCGGAATCGCCACGTTGACAGGAATGGGCGCCAGGTCCAGCGCCTCGCGGATGAAGTCGCGCAGCGATACCACCAGCTCGGCAGTAGGCACCGCACGCCCGGCGGCCAGTTCGTTGGCCGCGTGCGCGGCCAGCCGCACCTGTTCGTCGGTGCCCAGCAGCACGATGTCCGAGAGCGCCGCTTCCACCGCATCGCGGATCCGGCGTGCGCGGTCGCTACCGGTGCTGTGTGGCAGGCTCAACGTCTCGTCGCCCTCGCCCGGTGCCTGGCGCAGGTCACGCAGGTGGCGCGGATCGACATGCAGCGCGCCCGTGAACGACCCACCCAGGGTCTTGTAGGCGGCAATGAGCGTGCGCAGCCGCTCGTTGATCTGGCGGTTCTCCCGCTCGCGGCGCTGCTGCAGGGTCTGCATGAACACCAGGCGGATGCCCACGCCGACCAGGGTGATGACCGCCAGCCCGACCAAGGTGGAAAGCATGGCCTGCCAGGAGCTGAAGTCCAGGTTGCGCATCGGCGTCAGCTCACCCGCACTTGGAGTACCCGCAATTGAGGCACGTGGCGCAGCCGTCCATGAACACCTGCGCCTTGGTGAAGCACTTCTCGCACATGCTGGCGCTGGGCGGGAAACTGGCGCCGTCGCCGGTGATGGCCAGGTCTTCGCTCTCCCGCGCTTCGTACTCGCGGCGCTTTTCGGCGATCATCGCGCGTTGCGCGGCGCTCATCTCCGGGTCGTGCAGCAACCCGATCGACTTGAGGTGGTGTTCGACGATGCTGCCCAGTTCGGCCACCAGCGAGGGCATGTAGGCGCCGCCGATCTTGTAGTAGCCACCGCGCGGGTCGAACACGGCCTTCATTTCCTCGACCAGGAAGGTCACGTCACCCCCCTTGCGGAACACGGCGGACATGATCCGGGTGAGCGCCACGATCCACTGGAAGTGCTCCATCGACTTGGAGTTGATGAACACCTCGAAGGGGCGGCGCAGCTCGTGCTCGGTGCCCGGGTTGAGCACGATGTCGTTGATGGTCACGTAGAAGGCGTGCTCCACCATCGGCGATTTGATCTTGTAGGTGTTGCCGACCAGGACGTCGGGGCGCTCGATGCGCTCGTGCATCTGCACGATGTCGTTGGCGGCGTCCGGGAGCGGCGCGGCGGTGGCCGCTGCCTGGCGCGTCTCCTCGGGGGTGACGACGGCATACCCGGTGATCTTCTGATCGATCCTGACAGCCATGGTGCGTTTCCTCGGTGTTCACGGCGCCCGCCCAGGGGTGGGCGCCGTGCATTACCTGCTTACTTGCGAGCGCGCTTGGCCGGGGCCTTGCGGGCCACGGTCTTGGCGGCGCGCTTGGCCGGTGCAGCCTTGCGGGCGACTGACTTGCGGGCAACGGCGGTCTTCCTGGCGACAGCCTTCTTGGTGGCGGCCGACTTGCGGGCCACGGTCTTCCTGGCAACAGCGACCTTCTTGCCAACCGTCTTGCGGGCGGGAGCGGTCTTCTTGGTCACGGCCTTCTTGGTGGCGGCCGACTTGCGGGCGACGGCCTTCTTGGCGGTAGCAACCTTCTTGCCAACGACCTTCTTGGCGGCCACGGTCTTCTTGCCAGCGACCTTACGGGCAGTGGCCGACTTCCTGGCGACAGCCTTCTTGGCGGTGGCGGTCTTCTTGGCGACAACCTTCTTGGCGGCGGCGGTCTTCTTGCCCACGACCTTCTTGGCGGCGGCGGTCTTCTTGGTCACGGCCTTCTTGGCAGCAACGGACTTCTTGGCGACAGCCTTCTTGGCGGCCTTGGTGGTCTTGGTCACGGCCTTTTCAGCAGCGACCTTCTTCTTGGCAACCTTCCTGGTCAGCGCGGCGGCCTCGGCCTTGGCGTTGCTCTTGGCGGCTTCCAGCTTCTTCTTGGCGGTGGCCAGGGTCTTGCCGACCGACTTGGCGGCCTTGTCAGCCTTCTTGGCGACGGTCTTCTCGGCGTTCTTGACGGCCTTTTTGACCTTGGCGACCTGGGTGGTGGCAGCCTTGCGCGCGCGCTTGGCGGTCTTCTGCACCGAGGCGACCACTTCTTCAGCGGTGTGGGCGATGGTCTCGCCCACGTTGCCGGCGGTTTCTTTTACGGTTTCCACACCCTGCGACAGGGTCGCGGTGACGCCATTTCCGTTGCTCATGTTTTGCCTCCTGAGGGGCCAGTCAGTGATTTCGCTGGCGATGCTATACCGGCGCGGACGATCGTGGAACGGTCTTGTCGCAGCCCGTGAGCCGCCCTTGTGCTTGCCCGGGCGGCGCCATGAATCTGACGCGGCTCGCCATCCTGCTCGAAACCGCTTGAAAACAGCTTCCGCTGCGCAATCAGAACTTGCCGTAGTAGCCCTCCTTGAGCGCGTCGAACAGGTTCGCGGCGCTGTGCACTTCGCCGTCATACTCGATCTGTTCGTTGCCCTTTACCTCCACAACTGCGCCGTCCTGGAGTTCGAAACGGTAGGTGGTGTTCTCCAGATCGGCTTCCTTGACCAGTACGCCCTGGAACGCGGCGGGGTTGAAGCGGAAGGTGGTGCAGCCCTTCAATCCCTGCGCGTGGGCGTAGCGGTAGATGTCCTTGAACTGATCAAAGGGGTAGTCGGTGGGAACGTTGGCGGTCTTGGAAATGGAGCTGTCCACCCACTTCTGCGCGGCGGCCTGGACGTCAACGTGGGCCTTGGGGGAGATGTCGTCGGCGGCAACGAAGTAGTCCGGCAGGCGGGCGTCATCCCCGTCGGCGAAGGGCATGGCCTGCGGGTTGACGAGGTGCCGGTAGGCCAGCAGCTCGTAGGAAAACACGTCCACCTTTTCCTTGCTCTTGCGCCCCTCGCGGATCACGTTGCGGCTGTAATGGTGGGCAAACGAGGGTTCGATGCCGTTGGAGGCGTTGTTGGCCAGCGACAGGCTGATGGTGCCCGTGGGGGCGATCGAGCTGTGGTGGGTGAAGCGGGCGCCGATCTCGGCCAGTTCCTCCACCAGCTCCGGGGCCACGCTGGCGATGCGCTGCATGTAGCGGCTGTAGCGGGCATGCAGCACCTTGCCCTCGATCTGCTGGCCGGCGCGCCAGCCATCGGTGGCCATTTCCGGGCGCTGCCGCAGCATGGCGGCGGTAACCTCGAAGGTCTCCTGCATGATCGGCGCCGGCCCTTTCTCGCGGGCCAGGCCGAGCCCGGTTTCCCAGCCCGCCACGGCCATCTCGCGCGCGACGGCCTCGGTGAATTCGCAGGCGTCAGGCGCACCATAGGTCATGCGCAACATGGTCAGGGTCGAGCCCAGGCCCAGGAAACCCATGCCGTGCCGACGCTTGCGCAGGATCTCCTGGCGCTGCTGCTCCAGCGGCAGGCCGTTGACCTCCACCACGTTGTCGAGCATGCGGGTGAACACCCGCACCACCTCTTTGTATTCGTCCCAGTCGAACCGGGCCTGGGCGGTGAACGGCTGGCGCACGAAGCGGGTGAGGTTGACCGAGCCGAGCAGGCACGCGCCATACGGGGGCAAGGGCTGTTCGCCGCAGTTATGGGCATGCAGGCCGTTGCCGTCGAAGCAGTGGATGCCGGGTACCTGGACGTCGTAGACGTCTTCCACCCCGTCCGGGACCACGCCTTCAACGGTGGCAAAGAAGCGGCTGCGGTTGAGCGTGCGGCGGTAGGCGGCCAGTGTCCGGGTAAGGCGCGCGGCCTTGTCGGTGTCGGCGAACCCGATCAGCGCGTCGTAGCGGGCTACGCCTTCGCCGCTGATCACCAGTTCGTACTGCGCCAGCGTGGGGTAGGCACGCTGGCCACCGCGACCATCGGGCAGCACCGAACGCCCTGCTTCGCGGCGCGCATGGAGGGTGCTGGGGATGCCCAGCCGCAGCAGCATGCGCTGCACTGCCTCCAGCCGCGGTCGATCAGACTGCGCCAATCGGACCGATACGCCCTTGCTCTGGTTGCCCTGCACACTGCCGTCGGCGTCGAACAGGCCGCGCAGGAAGCCACGGCAGGCATCGCTGGAGAGCTTTTCCAGCGCCGGGGTGATCGGTTGGTCGCCCGGGGACATGCCCAGCTGCTTGGCAAGATCGCGCAATGCGGCTGACTTCAGGCGCCATTCGCTTCGACCGCCCACCTCGGACCACCCGCTGAAATCGGCACGGTGCGGCAGCGTCTTCGCGCAGCGCAGCGCTTCGTCCATCAGCGCGCGCACCCCCGCCGCCGGTGACGCCTGCACACCATTGGCCACCGCTACCTGGCTCCACACCGAGAGCACGGCCCCTTCTTCATTGAGCGCGCCGTCGCCAACCAGAAGCCCCAGCAGGTAACCCTGCTCATGCGCCAGCGCGCCCGGCCAGTGCGGCGCAGCACGATGGTCCTGCAGCAGCACCTCATCCCCCGCCTGCAGCTGGCCCGCCTCGCACCATTCGCTCTGCACCTGCCAGCGGGTGCGGGAGGTTACCCGGCGAACCCGATGGTCCGCAGTCATCCGCAGCCGATGGCCTTCGCGGGTCTGCAGGGCGAGCACCGGCTTGCGCGCCGTGCGGAAGAATCCGGCATCGGTAGTAGCATGGTCCTGCCCCTCCACGCGCACGTGGAACCCCTGCCCGACCAGCTCCGCTACCTGGCGCGGCCCGGCGGCGGTGTGCACCCAGGTATCGGCGGTGACGCAGGGATTGGTGGCGCGGATGTCCTCGCACCACCAGGTGTTGTTCATTTCGTTGACCCGGTCGATCAGGATGAAGCCGGGTTCGGCGTAATCGTAGGTGGACACCATGATCATGTCCCACAGGTGCCGGGCGCGGATCTGGCCGTAGATGCGGCAGGCGACCAGGCCGTCCTCGCGGACCACGTAGTCGCGGTGGGTGGGCCATTCGCGCCACTGCACGGCGGCCGCATCGGCCAGGTCGAACTCGCCGGCTTCGTGCCGGCTCAGCGGGAACACCAGCGGCCACTCGGCGTCATTGTCCACGGCCTGCATGAAGCCATCGGTGATCAGCAGCGACAGGTTGAACTGGCGCAGCCGGCCGTCTTCGCGCTTGGCCCGGATGAAATCGCGCACATCCGGATGCGAGACGTCGAAGGTGCCCATCTGCGCGCCACGTCGGCCACCGGCCGAGGAGATGGTGAAACACATCTTGTCGAAGATATCCATGAAGGACATCGGGCCGGAGGTGTGCGCGCCCGCCCCGGCCACGAACGCGCCACGCGGGCGCAGCGTACTGAACTCATAGCCGATGCCGCAGCCGGCCTTGAGGGTGAGCCCGGCTTCGTGGACCTTGCCCAAGATGCCGTCCATCGAATCTTCGAGCGTGCCGGAGACCGTGCAGTTGATGGTGCTGGTGGCCGGCTTGTGCGCCTGCGCGCCGGCATTGGAAATGATGCGGCCGGCAGGAATGGCGCCACGGCGCAGCGCCCAGGTGAAACGCTCACGCCAGTGCCGGCGCTTGTCCTCGGTGAGTTCGGCATCGGCCAGCGCGTGCGCCACGCGCAGGTAGGTGGCGTCGATGTCGGCATCCAGCGCTTGGCCCTGCTTGGTCTTGAGCCGGTACTTCTTGTCCCAGATATCCTCCGAGGCTGGCTGCAGCGGTACTTCGCCGGTGGCCAGCTCCGGGGGAACAACGTCCGTTTGCAACGTGCGCATTCGAGGCAGGCTCCATCGCGTGGTCACCGGGTGTGCCCACTGGCGAACCCAACGCCTTGGGGCACTCTGGGTCGGGGGCGCAACATCTAGTGGCCGACCTGGTTCCAGCTTACGCCGGCACGGGGGCGTGTCAACGGCACCGAAGGTCGCAGGCGCGGTGGCGGCCGGGGTCGATTTCATCGCCGGTTTAGCCGCCAGCGGACAGACTCGTTCAGCTTGATTTACCGTATACGTGTTTTCCAGCCCACCGGACTCCCATGCGACCGCTCCCGACCCTGCTTACGCTAGCGCTTGCCGCCGCCTTCGGAGGCTTTGTCGCTTCCGCCATCAACGCCCATCTGGACAATCGTGCCGAAGCGGCACCGGCCACGCTGGCAATTCCCGCCACGGCCGCGCTGCCTGCTTCAGTAGCCGGGCAGCCGGTGCCATCGCTGGCGCCGATGCTGGACCGGGTGATGCCAGCGGTGGTGAGCGTCAATACCAAACAGGTGGTACGGGTACGCAACCCCTACTTCAACGACCCGTTCTTCCGCCGCCTGTTCCCGGAAGTGCCGCAGGAGCGGATCAACGAGTCGCTCGGCTCGGGCGTCATCATCGATGCGGCTGAAGGCCTGGTGCTGACCAACCACCATGTGATCGAGAACGCCGACGATGTGCAGGTGACGCTGTCGGACGGGCGCACGGTCAAGGCCGAGTTCCTCGGTTCTGACCGCGACACCGACGTGGCGCTGATCCGCATTCCGGCCGACAAGCTCACCGCGCTGCCGCTGGGCGACAGTGCGCAGCTGCGCGTGGGCGACTTCGTAGTGGCCATCGGCAACCCGTTCGGCTTCAGCCAGACAGTCACCTCGGGCATCGTCTCGGCGGTTGGCCGTACCGGCATCCGCGGGCTGGGCTACCAGAACTTCATCCAGACCGATGCCTCGATCAACCCGGGCAACTCCGGCGGTGCGCTGGTCAACCTGCAAGGCCAGCTGGTGGGCATCAACACCGCGAGCTTCAACCCGCAGGGCAGCATGGCCGGCAACATCGGGCTGGGCCTGGCCATACCGACCAACCTTGCACGCGATGTGGTGGACCAGCTGATCAAGCACGGCGTGGTGGTGCGCGGCACGCTGGGCATCGAAGCGCAGAACCTCACCCAGGCCCTGGCGCAGAACCTGGGGCTGAGCGAAGCACGCGGCGCGCTTGTCACCCGCGTGCTGGCAGGTTCGGGGGCCGCGGCCGCCGGCCTGAAGCCGGGCGACGTGGTGGTGGCGGCCAACGGCCAACGGGTCGACGGCGCGGTGGCGCTGCACAACGTGGAGGGCCTGCAGCCGGTAGGCAGCGCGCTGACGCTGGACGTGCGCCGCGATGGCAAGCCGCTGCAGCTCAAGGCCACGTTGAAGGAACAGCCACGTGCCGTGGCCGGCGAATCGCTGGACCCGCGACTGAGCGGCGCCACCTTCGTCGATCTGCCCGAGACGTTGCGCCAGGCCGGCAGCAGCGGGGTCATGGTCAGCGACGTCAAGCGCGGCAGCCGCGCAGCCAATTCAGGCCTGGCCGCCGGCGACCTGATCATCCAGGCCAGCGTGGGTGAATTCGCCGACCTGGCCAGCTGGCGCGCCAACTTCCAGCAGCGCCCGCAGCAACTGGTGCTGCGCGTGGTACGCGGCAATGCGCGTGGCGAGCTGGAAATGCGATGAATCCTTCAGGGGGTCGTAACGTGCCTTACACCCCCCCGGTGCTATTACCTTCAGTTCGCTTCGACCGGCATGGCCTGCGGTCACCCCCATCGCCTACAACGGAGATACACGATGAGCCCCACCAATACCGAGAACCTCAAGGAACACCTGGGTGAAGCCGGTTCGCACCTGAAGTCGGCCGCGACCGCTGCCGGCGGTGCGATCAAGGGCGCCACCGGCGCAGCCACCGACGAACTGCGTATCGGCAAGGCCAATGTCAAGGCCGAACTTTCCGATACCGCGCTGTCCGGCCTGGCCGCTGCTGAATTCGGCGGCGCCGCTGCGAAAGAGCAGGTTGATGCGCTGATGGACAAGGGCAAGGACCTGGTCGACAGCGCCGCCGAGCTGATCCGCGAGCGCCCGCTGGCCTCGTTCGGCGTGGCATTTGCCGCCGGCTGGATCATCGCCAAGCTTGCCCGCAGCGGCGACAAGTAAGTCGGCGTGAGCGATCAAGCACAGTCGACGCCCGACGGTGGAGCGGCAACGCCTCCACCCGATGGCGATGCCGGCCAGCGCGCGCCGCGCCTGGATGAAAGCATCCGCGAGGTGGGCCAGGCCGGCCGCGCGACGGTGGATTCGGCCAAGCACACGCTGCGTTCGCTGCGTCGCCTGGCATCGTTCGAATTCGCGCTGGCACGCAGTGCCTTCGGCCGCGCATTGGCGTGGAGCGGGGTTGCAATCGTATTCGGCGCGTCGGCCTGGCTGCTGCTTGCCGGTACGCTGATCGCGCTGATGCAGCGATGGGGTCTGTCCTGGTTCCATTCGCTGCTGATCACTTCGGTGGTGAGCCTGGCGATGACCGGCTATGCGATCTGGCGGGTGTCGTTCTTCTTCCGCCACACCGGCATGCATGCCACGCGCCGCCAGTTGTCGAGGCTGGGCCTGTTCGATGAGCCCAGCGACGACGATCCTGAGGGCCAGATGGACGTCAGGGAGCGTGCGCCATGAAATTCGAAGCCCTGCGCCACCGGGTCAAGCGTGCCGAACAGGTAGTGTCCATCCGGGTCGATGAAACCCAGTGCAGCTGGTTCACCCTCAGCCAGGCATGGCGCGCGGGCTGGACGCCGCTGCGCATCATCAGCGTCGGCTTGGCTGGCGGTTTCCTGGCCGGCAAGCTGGAGCCGGGCAAGACCCGTTTTCATGGTGCCCGCTGGCTGCAGATGATCGGTTCGGTGTCCAACCTGCTGGCCAGCGCCCAGGCGGCGTTTGCCTCGATGCAGGCCAGTGAAGCGGCCGATACGGCAGAGCAGGCGGCGGACAAGGTGGATGAAGCTGTCGCTCCTGCGCCGGCTGCAGCAGCGGTTCGGGCTTCGGCTCCGGCGGCTGCGCCGCGTGCGCGGGTGACCGCCACCCAGGAATCGGCCCAGCCGCAGCCGCAGCCGGCCGAAGCAGCGACCGACGTTTCCGAACGATGACGCGTCGCCCCACCAAGCGTGGGGCGCTACCGAATCCACGTAACCGGCGGTGACCGGTTTTCCAACACGCAGCACGCACCCGGGTTGCCCAATAATGCGTTTCCTCTCCAGCGTGCGACCTGCATGAGCGTTCCTGCACCCTCTTCCGCCGACGCTCCCCTGCCGGTAGCGGTTCCGCCGCCGCCGCGCCCGCGTGCGCCGATGTCGCTGGTGGTGCTGGCCACGCTTGCAGTCGCGTTCACCCTGTGGGCCGCGCAGGAAATCATCCTGCCGGTACTGCTGGCGATGTTCTTCGCGCTGGTCGGCAATCCCATCCTGCGCCTGCTTGGCCGCCTGTGGATTCCGCGCTTCCTGGCGGCGGTGCTGGTGATCGGGGTCGGCCTGAGCGGGACGGCCGCGCTGGGCGTTCAACTGGTCGGCCCGGCAATGGAATGGGCACAGGAAGCCCCGCAACAGCTGCGCAAGGTGGCCCGACAGGTGCAGAACCTGACCAAGCCGGTGCAGCAGGCCAACCAGGCAGCGGAAAACTTCGCGCGCGTGGCCGGCGGCGAAGGCAGCCGCAGGGTGCAGGTGGTACGCACCCAGCTGGATGACCCGTACAAAGTGCTGACCCGGGCGCCACGCCTGGCCGCTTCCGTGCTGGCGGTGGTGCTGCTGACCCTGTTCTTCATGATCTACGGGCAGAACCTGCAGAAGCACGCCATTGCGCTGTTCCCCAGCCGGCAGCAGCAGCGGTTCACCACCGACATCCTGCGCTCGATCGAACGCGAGGTGTCGCGTTACGTGTTGACCATCACCGTGATCAACGCGCTGGTGGGGCTGATCTTCTCGGGCGTGCTGTTGCTGCTGGGCATCAGCCTGCAGGAAGCGCTGCTGTGGGGCACGGTGGCGGCGCTGCTGAATTTCGCGCCGTACGTGGGGCCGCTGATCGGGGTGACGCTGATGCTGCTGATGGGCTTTGTGGAGTTCAGCGATCCGTTCAAGGCGCTGCTGCCAGCGGCCTGCTACCTCGCCCTGCACACCATTGAGGGCCAGGTGGTGACCCCGATCGTGCTGGGCCGGCAGATGGCGATTTCGCCGCTGATCCTGATCCTGGCGCTCATGGTATTCGGCTGGCTGTGGGGCATGGTGGGGTTGCTGCTCTCGGTCCCCCTGCTGGTCTGCATCAAGCTGGTACTGGCGCGCCTGGACGGCACCCAGGGCTGGGCGAAACTGTTGGAGTAGAATGGGCGGGTGAATTTTCCCGTCCTAGCCATCACCCTCGACCTCGACGACACCCTGTGGCCGTTCGCCCCCATCGGCGCCCGCATCGACCAGGTGCTGTACGAGTGGATGCTCCAGCACAGCCCGGCCACCGCCGCGATGTACCCGGTGGCGGCGATGCGCGAACTGCGCGAGCGCTCCTTCCGCGACAACCCGCAGCTGCACCATGACCTGAGCGCCCTGCGCCGGCTCACCCTGCGCGAGGCGCTGGAAAACAGCGGGGCCGACCTGGCCCTGCTGGAACCGGCCTACGAGGCGTTTTATGCCGCGCGTAACCAGGTGGAGTTCTACCCCGATGCGCTGGACGCGCTGGCCCGCATTGCCGCCCGGGTGCCGGTGGCCGCGCTCAGTAACGGCAACGCCGACCTGGCCCGGATCGGGCTGGACCACCACTTCGCCTTCCAGCTGGGTTCGCGCGAACACGGCGCGGCCAAGCCGGCCGCCAGCATTTTCCACGCCGCCTGCGAACGCCTGGGCGTAGCGCCGGCGCAGGTGCTGCACGTCGGCGACCATGTCGAAATGGATGTGGTTGGCGCAATGCAGGCTGGCCTGCGCGGCTGCTGGATCAACCGCGTTGAACACACCTGGCATCACCCCTCACTGCAGCCCGACCTGCAGTTCGACACCCTGACCGGCCTGGCCGACTGGCTTGATGCGTATGCATCGGCACAGACCGCCTGACCCCGAACGGAGCACGACCCCGCATGACCCAGATCAACGGCTTCACCACCGATTCGGCCAAGGCCCTGCCGCTGCACGTGATGGAGCGCGAACAGTTCGCGGCATGGCGCGGGCAGCAGAGCCCGGCCCTGGTTGCCTGGCTGGATGCGCAGCACTTCAATGGCAGCGGTGGCAGCGTGGTGCTGCTGCCGGGCGAACATGGCCTGGCCGGCGCCATCGTCGGCGTAGGTGACCCGGGGGACGCCTATGCCTACGCGCATGCCCCGTTCGCGCTGCCTGAAGGCAGCGTGTGGCAGCTGGCCGACGCGCTGCCGGCCGATGTGGTAACCCTTCTGCATCTTGGCTGGGGCCTGGGCAGCTACCGCTTCGCGCGCTACCGCAAGCCCAACCGCGCCCCGGCGCAGCTGGTGGCCACCCCGTCTGCCGAAGTGCGCGATGTGATCACCGCCAGCCTGCGCGTGCGCGACTGGGTGAACACGCCCACCGAGGACATGGGCCCGCAGCAGCTGGAAGACGCCGCCCGCGAACTGGCCGCCGCCCATGGTGGCCAGTGCGAGGTGATCACTGGTGATGCGCTGCTGGAGCAGAATTTCCCGGCCATCCACGCAGTGGGCCGCGCCTCGCACCGGGCGCCGCGCCTGATCGCGCTGCGCTGGGGCCAGGCCGGTCGCCCGCACGTGGCGCTGGTGGGCAAGGGTGTGTGCTTCGATACCGGCGGGCTGGACATCAAGCCGGCCGACGGCATGCGCAACATGAAGAAGGACATGGGCGGCGCCGCGCACGCGCTGGCGCTGGCCGGGCTGATCATGGCCCAGGAGCTGCCGGTGCAGCTGACCCTGCTGATTGCGGCGGTGGAAAATGCGATCGGCCCGGATGCGTTCCGCCCGGGCGAAGTGATCGCCACCCGCAAGGGCCTGAGCATCGAAATCGACAACACCGATGCCGAAGGCCGGCTGGTGCTGTGCGATGCGCTGACCTACGCCAGCGAACAGCAGCCGGAGATCGTGCTGGACTTCGCCACGCTCACCGGTGCGGCGCGCATCGCGCTCGGCCCGGACCTGCCGGCGCTGTTCAGCAACAACGACACTTTGGCGCAGCAGTGGCTGCAGGCCGGCGAAACCACCCGCGACCCGGTCTGGCGCATGCCGCTGTGGCGCCCGTACCTGCGTTACCTGCACAGCGGCATTGCCGACCTGGCCAACGCCGGGTCGCGCATGGCCGGTTCGGTGACCGCCGCGCTGTACCTGGAACGGTTCATCGCCGAAGGCCAGGCCTGGGCGCACCTGGACGTATACGCCTGGAATGACGGCGAACGGCCGGGCCGCCCGGCCGGTGGCGAGGCCCTCGCGTTGCGCTCGGCGTGGTCGATGCTGAAAACGCGATACGCGTAAGCAGGACCCCCACAGATCCCCGCCCCGGCGGGGATCTTTCATTGAATCTTGTCGAAAATGTGAATATCCGGGCGACCGGGGTTCTGACACCATGGCCGCACCCACCCCCTCACGTTCGAGAAGGCAGGTAACGGCCCATGTCGCTCTTCCGCTATACCCGCGCCGGCCGTGAGCCGGATGCCCCGCGCCCGCCGCATTCACCGCTGCTGTGGATCGCACTGATTGCGCTGATTGCCGGCGTGCTGATCCTGGCCTTCGCCTGGCTGGCCGGCTGGCTGGGCCGCGACCGCCCCACGGTGCAGACCTTCACCGATACCATCGAAGCCACCGGCGCCAACCATCCCGGCTTCCGCCGCGCACACAGCAAGGGTGCGTGCGTGAGCGGCACCTTCCAGGGCACGCCGGGCGGCGCGGCACTGAGTTCGGCGCGGGTGTTCCGGCAGCAGCAGGTGCCGGTGCTGGGCCGCCTCTCGATCGGCGGCGGCGATCCGCACGGGGCCGATGCCAATGCGCGCGTTCGCAGCATGGCGCTGCAGCTGGTCAGCGACGACGGCCAGGAATGGCGCACGGCGATGAACAGCTTCCCGTTCTTCGCCGTGCCCACCACAGAGGCGTTCCTGGAACAGACCCGTGCCGGCATTCCAGACCCGGCCACCGGCAAACCGGACCCGGCCAAGATGGCGGCCATCGCGGCAAAGTATCCGTCCGCGCGCGCCTTCGGCGAATGGGCCAAAACCGCGCCGTGGTCCACCAGCTGGGCCAACACCACCTACAACGGGGTCAACAGCTTCCGCTTCACGAATGCCGACGGCCACACCGAAGTGGTGCGCTGGAGCATGCGCCCGCTGGCACCGTTCGAAGCCATGGACGCGGCGCAGCGCAAGGCGGCCAGCCTGGATTACCTCAGCGATGAGTTCCAGCAGCGCTTGGCCAAGGGGCCGGTGCAGTGGGAGATGTGGGCCACGCTTGCCGCGGCGGGCGACGCGGTGAACGATCCCTCGATTCCGTGGCCCGAAGACCGCCGCCAGGTGAAGCTGGGCACGCTGACCCTGAACGCCCTGCAGCCGCAGGCCGGCGGCGCCTGCAACAACCTCAACTTCGATCCGCTGATCCTGCCCAGCGGTATTGCCGGCACCGATGACCCGATCCTGGCCGCGCGTTCGGCGGTGTATTCCGAATCGTTCAACCGCCGCGAGCGCGAAGTGGCCAGTGGCAAGGAGAAGGCACGATGAGCCGTGATGCCGGGCATTTCAACCTCACCGCACGGGTGCTGCACTGGCTGATGGCGGTGCTGATCCTGACCATGTTGTTCGTGGGTGTGACCATGGTGGCCTCGCTGCACTGGCGGCCGATGCTGGTGGACCTGCACCGGCCGCTGGGCATTGCAATCCTGCTGTTGGCAGTGGTGCGGCTGATCAACCGGTTGCGGCACCGGCCGCCACCGCTGCCGGCCGATCTGCCGGCCTGGCAGGCCGCTGCGGCGCACGCTTCGCACTGGGTGTTGTACGGGTTGATGCTGGCCATGCCGCTGGTCGGCTGGGCGATGCTGTCGGCCGGCGGTTACCCGATCCAGATGTGGAAGGGGGTATTGCTGCCGCCGATCCTGCCGCACGACGTGGCGTTGTACGCCGCGCTGCGCAGCGCGCACAGCCTGCTGGCCTATGTGTTGTTCGCCACGGTGGTGCTGCACCTTAGCGCAGCGTTGTTCCACCTGTGGGTGCGGCGCGATGGGGTGTTCCAGGCGATGGCGAAGGGGCGGGACGGGTAACGTCACACGACCAACGGTCGTGTGCTACCCGGGTGATTGAAGGCACCGTGGGTGCCTACAACCACCCTTTCTGCCGGGCCAGGCGGTAGGCTTCGATTCGGTTGGCAACGCCCAGCTTGCCTATGCATTCGGAGAGGTAGTTGCGCACCGTGCCGTGCGACAACCCCAGCTGCGTGGCGATCTCGCTGGCCGAGCGGCCATCGCCGGACAGGCGCAACACCTGGCGTTCGCGGTCGTTGAGCGGGTCGGCCTGCGACCACGCATCGACCGCCAGCTGCGGGTCGATGGCACGGCCGCCGTGCTGTACCTGGCGCAATGCATCGGCCAGCTTCTCCGCCGGTGCGTCCTTGAGCAGGTAGCCGCACACGCCGGCATCCAGCGCGCGGCGCAGGAAGCCCGAGCGCGCGAAGGTCGTCACAATCACCACCTTGATGGGCAACCCATGGCGCGCGATGCGCTGCGCCAGCTCCAGGCCGGACAACCCCGGCATTTCGATATCGGTGACCAGGATGTCCGGCTGCAGCTGCTGCAGCATCCGCCAGGCCGCCTCACCGTCAGCGGCGGCACCCAGCACCTCGATATCCGGCTCCAGCCCAAGCAGCGCCGACAGCGCGCCGCGCACCATCGCCTGGTCTTCGGCCAATACGATGCGGATCATGGCAGTGCCTCATGGGTCAGCGGGGTCGCACTCATGGCCGTGGCTACTGCGGCCGTCTTGGCCGGTAGCGGCACCCGCACCGCCAGCGTGGTGCCCTGCCCGCGCGGGGAGTGCACCTGCAGCGTGCCGCGCAGCGCGGCCACGCGTTCGCGCATGCCGGTGAGGCCATTGCCATCGGCCTGCACATCGCCACGCCCGTCATCGCGGATCTGCAGGCTCAGGCTGCGTCCGTCCTGGGCGAACTCGACCCAGGCCTGGTGCGCATCTGCATGCCGCACGATGTTGGTGGCTGCTTCGCGCAGCACCAGCGCCAGCCCACGCTCGATCTCCACCGGCATCGGCGGCGGCGGGCTGTAGTGGAGGTGTACGTGCTGGCATTCCAGCAGTAGCCGCGCAGCCGCCAGTTCCGCAGCGAGATCGCTGGCGCGGATGCCGGTCACGGCGCTGCGCACTTCAGACAGTGCCTGCCGCGCGATGGCCTCGGCTTCGGTTACCTCCAGCCGCGCACGCTCGGGATCGCGGTCGAACAGCTTGCGCGACAGCTCCAGCTTCAGGGTGATCAGCGAAAGCGTGTGGCCGAGCAGGTCGTGCAGGTCGCGGCCGATGCGTTCGCGCTCTGCCGTGGCGGCCAGCCGCCGCACCTCGTCCTGGGACAGCTGCAGCGCCGCGTCGCGATCCTTGTTGGTGCTTTCCACATTGATGATGACGCCGATGATGAACGCCATCGACGGAATCCACACCACCAGCTGCCAGTGGTAGCCCACCCAGAGTGCGGTGGCCACGAAGGCAGCGTTGAGCACCACCAGCTGGGCGAGGTAGCGCCACGCGCTGCCGGTGCGGCACACCCGCAGCGTGACGCAGCCGAAGATGAAATAGCTGATGCCTGACGGGTACCACGGCAGCAGCGCCAGGCCCATGGCCACCATGGCCAGCGCGTAACGCGGTGCGTCCCGGCGCGGCGACAGCAGCTGGCGGGCATACAGCGCCAGGAACACCGGGTAGGTCAGCAGGGTCAGCCACAGCCACGTCAGGGTGTAGCCACCACCGAACATCGGGGTGAGGAACACCCAGCCGGTCCACAACAGATGCACCGCATCGGACCAGGCCGGCTTGCCGGCGCGCAGGTTGTCGGCAACGGCCGAATCCGGGGCGGGCTGCAGAAGGGTGGAGAGCCGGCGGTGCGTCATGGTGGGTTCCCGGTGGTTGGGGCGAGGCGCGATCATGGCATCTTCCTGGCGGGGTGCGGCATGGCCATACGATCCCTTGTCGGCAATGACACTTCCAGTACGCCGCATCACCCCAGGCAGGTGACAGCTGTCACTGCCCGGAACCCAGTCCTGCAGGCATCCTGTGCCCCAGCCAGTCCCGTCCCGGTTTGCCCGCCACTCCCGTTGCGGTCACACTCGGCCCGATTCCACGTCCAGACTCACGATGAACGCATCCGCTGAACTGCTCAAGGAACTCCGCATCGACCGCAGGAAGGCCGCCGCCCCGCCGCCTTCGTCGCCACGCCGTGGCCTGTGGATCGTGCTCGCCATCGTCGCCCTGCTGATCCTGGCTGGCGTCGCCTGGCTCATGTTCGGCCGTGAACGGCCGATCGAGGTGACCACCGCACCGGTGGTGGCCATCCAGCAGGGCACCGCCAGCAGCTCGGTGCTCGACGCCAGCGGCTACGTGGTGGCCCGGCGCATGGCCACGGTGTCGGCCAAGATCACCGGCAAGGTCCGTGAAGTGATGATCGAAGAAGGCATGCGGGTCGAAGAAGGCCAGGTCATGGCCACCCTCGACCCGATCGATGCCAACGCCCAGCGCAGTCTGTCGGCCGCCCAGCTGGAAGCAGCACGCAGCCAGTTGGCCGGCCTGCAGGCGCAGGTGGCCCAGGCCGAAGCCGAAGCCGCGCGCCTGCAGACGCTGGTCGGCCAGCAGCTGGTCTCGCGTTCCCAGTTCGACCAAGCCATCGCCCAGCGCGACAGCCTGCGCGCGCAGCTGCGCACCGCCCAGCGCAACACACAGGTGGCCGGCGACGCGCTGGCCATTGCCGACCTGGGCGTGGACAACAACATCGTGCGCGCGCCGTTCTCCGGCGTGGTCACCGCCAAGGCGGCGCAGCCGGGCGAGATCGTATCGCCGCTGTCGGCCGGTGGCGGCTTCACCCGTACCGGTATCGGCACCATCGTGGACATGGACTCGCTGGAAATCGAAGTGGACGTGGGTGAGGCCTTCATCGGCCGCGTGCAGCCGAAGATGCCGGTCGAGGCCACGCTCAATGCCTACCCGGAGTGGAAGATCCCCGCCGAGGTGATCGCCATCATCCCCACCGCCGACCGCGGCAAGGCAACGGTCAAGGTGCGCGTGGCACTGAAGAGCAGGGATCCGCGCATCGTGCCCGAGATGGGCGTGCGGGTGAGCTTCCTGGAAGCGGCCGCGCCAGCCCAGGCGCAAGCGCCCAAAGGCGTGCGCGTGCCCGCAGCGGCACTGGTCGAGCGCGACCAGAAGACCGTGGCGTTCGTGGTGGGCGATGACAAGCGCGTGCAGCAGGTGCCGGTGACAGTGGGCGTGGCGCTCAACAACGACCGCCAGGTCACCGCCGGTCTCAGCGCCGGCCAGCAGGTGGTGAGCAACCCGCCGCCGGAACTGCGCGATGGCAGCGCGGTAGTGGAAAAGCAGACGCAGTAAGCAAGGCGGCGCCGCGACCGGGTCGCGAGCCGACGAAGTGCGATTCCCGTGCCGGCCCGGCGCGCATGCGCGCGGCTGCCCGCATGGTTTCTTCTTCCCCTGATTCACGGAGAACCGCTCATGTCCACCCTGGTTTCGCTCCGCAACATCACCAAGACCTACCAGCGCGGCCCCGAAAAGGTGCAGGTGCTGCACGGGATCGATCTGGACATCCAGCGCGGCGACTTCGTCGCCCTGATGGGCCCGTCCGGCTCGGGCAAGACCACCCTGCTCAACCTGATCGGCGGGCTCGATACGCCGAGCGGCGGTGAGATCGAGATCGAAGGCGAGCGCATCGACCGCATGTCCGGCGGACAGCTCTCCACCTGGCGCAGCCACCATGTCGGCTTCGTGTTCCAGTTCTACAACCTGATGCCGATGCTCACCGCGCAGAAGAACGTGGAACTGCCATTGCTGCTTACCCACCTTGGGGCGGCGCAGCGCAAGCGCAATGCCGAAATCGCGCTCACCTTGGTCGGCCTGGCCGACCGCCGCAGCCACCGCCCCAATGAGCTGTCCGGCGGCCAGCAGCAGCGCGTGGCGATTGCCCGGGCGATCGTGTCCGACCCGACGTTCCTGATCTGCGATGAGCCGACCGGCGACCTCGACCGCGCCTCGGCCGAGGAAATCCTGGTGCTGCTGCAGCAGCTCAACCGCGAGCACGGCAAGACCATCATCATGGTCACCCACGACCCCAAGGCCGCCGAGTACGCCACCCATACCGTGCACCTGGACAAGGGTGAGCTTGCACAGGCACCTGCGGCCCACTGACGGAGGTCACTGCGATGAAATACTTCTCGCTCATATGGGCGCAGCTGTTCCGCAGCAAGACGCGGACCCTGCTGACCCTGCTTTCGGTGGTGGCCGCGTTCCTGCTGTTTGGCATGCTCGATTCGGTGCGCGTGGCATTCAGCTCGGGCGGCAGCGTGGAAGGGGCCAACCGCCTGATCGTGGCCTCGCGCCTGTCCATCACCCAATCGCTGCCGACCCGGCTGGAGCCGCAGGTGCGGCAGGTCCCCGGGGTAAAGGACGTCACCTACGGCATGTGGTTCGGCGGCATCTACCAGGACCCGAAGAACTTCTTCGCCAACTTCTCGGTGGCGCCGAACTACTTCGAGGTGTACCGCGAACTGCAGCTGCCACCCGAACAGCTCAAAGCCTTCCAGGACACCCGGACCGGTGCGGTGGTGGGCGAAACGCTGGCCAAGGAATTTGGCTGGAAGATCGGCGACACCATTCCGCTGCAGGCCACCATCTTCCCGCGCGGCGGCAGCAACGACTGGCCGCTGCAGCTGGTGGGCATCTTCCGCTCCAAGGACCGGACGCTGGCGGCCAACGAAGAACGCCAGCTGATGATGAACTGGAAGTACTTCGACGAAAGCAACGACTACATCAAGAACCAGGTGAGCTGGTTCACGGTCACCCTGGACAACCCGGACCACTCCTCGCGGGTGGCCCAGGCCATCGACGCGATCTCGGCCAATTCGGACCATGAAACCAAGACCCAGACCGAATCGGCGTTCCAGCAGGCCTTCGTCAAACAGTTCGCCGACATCGGGCTGATCGTCACCTCGATCATGGGCGCGGTGTTCTTCACCCTGCTGCTGCTCACCGGCAACACCATGGCCCAGGCCGTGCGCGAGCGCGTGCCCGAACTGGCCACGCTGAAGACACTCGGCTTCAAGGACAGCACGGTGCTGACGTTGGTGATGATCGAATCGGTACTGCTGATCGGGCTGGGCGGCGCCATCGGCATGGGCCTGGCCGCTTCCATCCTGCCGGTGCTGGCGCCGAAGACACAGGGTCTGTTGCCACCGCACGTACCCACCCAGACCTGGTTGATGGGGGTGGGGCTGATCCTGCTGATTGGTGTGGTGGTTGGCCTGCTGCCGGCGCTGCGCGCCAAGCGGCTGAAGATCGTCGATGCCCTGGCGGGCCGCTGAGGAGAACCGACATGAAAAAGCAATGGTTGAGCAATCTGTTGTCGGTGCTGCTGCTGGCGGTGATGCTGGCGGTGTGGATCATCCTGCCCTGGCCGGGCGTGCTGGCAGTAGTCGTGGCCGTAGGGCTGTGGCTGCTGTTGACCCGCAGCGGGCGGCTCGCACTGGCGGCCACGCGCATTGGCGTGGCCAGCCTGCCGCAGCGCTGGGGCGCGTCCTCGGTGGTGGTGGTGGGCATTGCGGGCGTGGTCGGCGTGCTGGTGGCGATGCTGGCCATGGGCCAGGGCTTCCAGGCCACGCTCAACAGCACTGGCGATGACTCCACGGCGATCGTGCTGCGCGGCGGTTCACAGGCCGAAACCAATTCGGTGATTACCCGCGACCAGGTACCGCTGTTGTCCACCCTGCCCGGCGTGGCCAAGGATGCGCAGGGCAAGCCGATGATCTCCCCGGAGCTGTCGCAGGTGGTCAACCTGGTCTCCAGGGGCGATGGTACCGACGTCAACGCGCAGTTCCGTGGCGTGGGCGAAATGGCGTGGGCGGTGCACGACAAGGTGAAGGTCACCGAGGGCCGCCCGTTCAAACCCGGCCTGCGTGAAATCGTGGTCGGCAAGGGCGCACAGGGTCAGTTCCGTGGGCTGGAAGTGGGCAAGTCGCTCACGCTGGGCAACCAGCAGTGGACCGTGGTGGGTGTCTTCAATTCCGGCGATGCGCACGACTCGGAGCTGTGGACCGATGCTGAGACGCTGGCCAACACCTACCAGCGCAGTGCATGGCAGTCGATCAGCGTGCGCACCGATGGCAAAGCCGGGTTCGACCAGTTCAAGGCAGGCGTCGCTGCCGACCCGCGCCTGAAGCTGGATGTGGAAACCACGCGTGCGTACTACGCCAAGCAGGGCGGCGGGCTGAATACCCTGATCAAGGTGCTCGGCACGGTGATCGGCGCGATCATGGCGGTTGGTGCGGTGTTTGGCGCACTCAACACCATGTATGCGGCGGTGGCCACCCGCGCGCGTGAGATCGCGACGATGCGCGCCATCGGGTTCCGTGGGTTGCCGGTGGTCACCGCGATCATGCTGGAGACCATGCTGCTGGCACTGATCGGCGGCTTGCTGGGCGGACTGGTGGCGTGGGCCATCTTCAACGGCTACAGCGTGTCCACCATCGGCAGCAACTTCAGCCAGGTGGTGTTCCAGTTCAAGGTCTCGCCCGAGCTGCTCTGGAGTGGGCTGAAGTGGGCGCTGGGAATCGGGCTGGTGGGTGGGCTGTTCCCCGCGCTGCGTGCGGCGCGGTTGCCGATCACTACCGCATTGCGGGAAACCTGAAGCATCGAACTCCCGTGCCCCCCGAGGGGGCACGGGAGATGGATCATTCCGCCCGGCACTCAATCGTTCCAGCGATCCGGGCACACAGGTATGCGACGGTAGAGGTACCGTACGCAGGCGTCCCGATGACTTTTACGCCCGCCCAGCCGGCCCGCTGCACGAAGTACGGCGCCAGCGCTCGTTCGTACGGCAGCCTGCGCGCGCTGCCGTCGGGATACAGGAAGTCGTCCGCTTTTTCCTGGATCATCCAGTTCCAGTCCCTCGAGTTCAGATACTCCCACTGGCGGGTCTCGTAATCGAAGTAGAATTCGACGTAGCCGAGCGAGGACGTCAGGATCTTCAGCTGCGCGATCAACGGCGTCGCCCCGTAGGACTGCGATTCGAAGCGCAGGATGCGGCCGTGCTCGGCATCTGCGTTCAGGAAGGCGTAGCGGCTTGAGCGGCTGAGCATGCGCCGCACGATCTCACGCGCTTCCTCGCGCCTGGGATTGAGATCGGAGACATGGTGCCCCCACAGCAGGGTGTCGCTCTGCGGTTGTTCCATCATCACATGCGGCGATCCGGGCGGCTGCAGCGACACGGTTCCCCACTGGTCCACGAAATCGCCCCGGGTCACGTTGTAGAGCTTCATCAGCGCGTTGTACTGCGTGCGTATCCACGGCTCCGGCACGAAATGCGTGGCTACCAGCTCCCCGCCCTCGTTGGTGACGTGGAATCCCTGGATGTTGGTCTCGCTTGAGCCCTGGTAAACATAGTGCGAGCCGACCCCGAGCGAGCGCGCCTTGGCGTACATCTCGGCACTCGTACACATGTAACACGGCTGCGCGACGGGATCTTCCACTGACGCCATGGCCTGATAAGGCAACGCGGCCAACAGCAACCACGACAACTTCTTCATCATCTGCTCCCTGATTGCCCGCACACGCGGGTCATGGCAGTTCAGCAGTCGGCACTCCACGTGGATATCGGAACGGTTGGAATGTGGGCGTGTTGAACGCGCCATTTGGAATGATGTAGTCGGAATTGCCGAACTCTGGTGGTGCGCGTTGCCACGCAGGGCGTGGCAAGACGGGGATTGCATTGGTAGAGCCACGCCCTGCGTGGCTGAATTACGACAGGTTCGTACCGCGGATTGTCGTTGTGCAAGTTACGTCAGCGCACCAAAGCGGTGCCCACCGCATTCTGGAACGACCATCAACCCCACGATGTGACGTGGCTCAATGGAATCGGACAACCCACCTCATTCTTGTCCGAAATTTCCGCCATTTCATTGCGATCAACACCTCCTACCGCTACTTTCGCCGCCTCACAGCAAGCCAAGCATCGCGGCCTGATGCGACAGGCACCAGATCAGGAGAAGAGAGCCGTGCGGGTCGACGATTGGAGAAAGGGACTTCGTGTGGGCCTCCGTATCCGCTTGGATGGACTACTCCTCGCCGCTGCATACGCGATCACGTGCTACGCCGTTCGCCACGTTTCAATTGATCAGCTGTTCTTTCCTGCAGGTATTCGAGTCGCCGCTCTCCTTCTAGTCCCGCCACGACTCTGGGCCTATCTCATCCTCGGCGAGTACGCGTACTACGCGATACTTCGATTTCCCTTGATTGATGATTACGGGCTTGCGTGGTTCACGCTGGCCTCTGCCTACCAGATGCCGGTAGTCGCCTTGTTCGTGCACCTGCACCGTCGCCTCATCGTTGCGGGGAACGAGGCATGGCTACTCTCTTTGGCAGCGCTATCGTCGGTCGTGCTTGGCATGACCAACATTCTGCTGATGCAACTCTTGTGGCCTCCGCATCTTGTGGAGGGTACGGCTGCAGCGGTACTGAAGCTGTCTGTTGGCCATTACGTTGCCATACTTACCGTGGCGCCACTGGCGTTGATGCTATCCGGGCGCGCGGGTCCAGTCGCATGGTCGTCGTGGAAGCGCCTGCCGTCGGTGGGAGCGCTCGCGTTGCTGTTGATTCTTGGATACGTGAGCACACGGATCCCGGATGCCGACTCGGGCTTCAAGGGTGGCCTCCAACTACTGATGACAGCACCGGTAATCGTGTTGACCTGCATCCATGGCTGGCACGGCGCGGCCATTGGCGTGCCTTTGCTGAACCTGATTGTTCACCTCGCCACACCCGTTACTGGCCTTCCGGGCTCGTTTGATCCGGCCACGTTCAAGACACAGCAGAGCCTTTCTGTCGTGTCCACCGCACTGTTCGCGCTGGGCGCCATCGCAGGCCACTATCGACATCGGTTCGATCTGTCCCAGCAGAATCAGATCGAGGCACTGAGCTTGGCCAAGGCCTCGCACCTGGCAAGCGAGCAGGAACTGCGGGCGCGGGCGCTTCGGATGCGGCAGATCGGCGAGAACATCGACCTCTCGTTGAGTCAGATGGTCGACTGGCTTAACGGACAAGGCCATCGCCAGTTCGCTGGCGCAGTGCTCCGGGCGTCGATGGTGAGCTCGAGGCAGTTCCGTGAGCAAACCAGCATGGTGTATCCCACCTCTCTCGAACATGTTGGGCTTTACCTGGCGATTCAGATAGGTGGTATCAGCCAGGAGTGGGAGTCAACAAAACGGGTGTGCCGCCCCCATCTTTCCGGCGATCCTTGCGCACTCAGTACGGGCCTGCAACTGGCGGCATATCGAACAATTGCCGATGCCGTTTCCCTGTTGCTGGAGCAAGAGAAGGGACAGGTGCAGGTGCGTGCCAGGTGCGGCGGGGCCCAGGGACTCCATGGAATAGTGATCACTGTAGGTATTCTGGATGCTGGCCCTGTGCTGGCGGCAAGAACCGTTCAGATGGCGACCGAGCGGTTGGCGTCGAGAACGCTGACCTACGGCGGCAAACTTCAAATGTGCGGTAACCGGGTCCGTGTGTTGATGACTGAGGTGCCGAAGGGAGTGTCAGCGGAATCCCGGGCTACCGTTTTGACATGCCGTACGTCGCACTGTCGAGCCAGCCGCTCGTAGACAGGTCGCGCAGCCACGCAGGGCGTGGCTCTACGATTGCCACATCCCACGTAGTGCCACGCCCTGCGTGGCAACGCAAATCCCGGCTGATCGACCACCCCCGGGGGTAGAGCCACGCCCTGCGTGGCTTCTGGATGTCAGGCCCGTCCAGCAGCCCGCGAACGCCACGAGCTGTCGCCAATGAACAGCAGCAGCCCGGTCCAGATCGCGGCGAAGCCAATCGCCTTGGCGGTGTCGAACGGTTCGCGGAAGAAGAACACGCCCAGCAGCAGGCCCAGGCTGGGGGCGATGTACTGCAGGATGCCCACCAGCGAGAGGGGAATGCGCTTCACGCCATAGGCAAAGCCAATCAGCGGCAGTGCGGTCACCGCGCCACCCAGGATCAGCAGCAGGTCGTTGCGCCAGCCCCAGCCGCTCAAGAACGCGCCACCGTGGCCGTTTTCGCTCCACAGCGCGAAGCCGATGGCCGGCAGGAACAGGTACAGGCTTTCGATGCCCAACCCCGCCACCGGGTCCACCGAGATCATCTTGCGCAGCAGGCCATACAGCCCGAACGAGCAGGCCAGCCCCAGCGCGATCCACGGCGGGGTGCCGGCGTCGACGGTCAGCCACGCCACGCCGAGCGCGGCGCACCCCACGGCCAGCCACTGCAGGCCGCGCAGGCGCTCCTTGAGCACCACCACCCCCAGCACCACGCTCACCAGCGGGTTGATGAAGTAGCCCAGGCTGGTTTCGATGACGTGGCCGGCGTTGATCGCCCAGATATACAGGCCCCAGTTGAAGGCGATGGCCATGCTGCTCAGCGCCAGGGTGGGCAGCGCGCGCGGCTGGGCGGCAATCTGCTTCCACCAGCCGGTGCCGCTGCTCAGCAGCAGCCAGGCCACCACCAGCACCGTGCTCCAGATGATGCGGTGGGCGATGATCTGCTGCGACGGCACCGCCTTGAGCAGGTGCCAGTAGACCGGCACCAGCCCCCACAGGGTGAAGGTGAAGGCGGTGATGGCCAGGCCACGGCGCTGTTCCTGCAGGGGCGTCCGTTCCACAGCGCTCATTTGCGGCGGGTCCGTGCCAGGGTCAGCACCAGCACGCCGGCCAGGATCACGCCCATGGCCAGCAGGTCGTGCGGGCCGAAATGCTCGTGGCCGATCAGCGCACCCAGCAGCACGGCGATCACCGGGTTCACGTAGGCGTAGCTGGCGGCCAGCGCCGGGCGCACGTTCTGCAGCAGCCACACGTAGGCGGTGAAGGCCACGATGGAACCGAACATGCACAGGTAGGTCACCGCCAGCAGCCCATTGATCGTCGGCCAGGTGGTGGGGCGCTCGCCGGTGGCCAGACCGAGGGCGACCAGCATCACGCCGCCGCACAGCATCTGCCCGGCCGCGGTCATGAACGGGCTCGGCAGGTCCAGGCTGCGCGCCCAGACCGAGCCGAAGGCCCAGCCGATCGGGGCGATCAGCAGCAGTACCAGACCCTGCGGCGAGGCGGTGAGGCTGCTGCCGGCATTGAGCCAGACCACGCCCAGGAAGCCGATGGCGATGCCCAGCCACTCGCCGCGGGTGGCGTGCTGGCCGCGCACGGCCCCGAACAGCGCCATCCACAGCGGCACCGAAGCCACGGCGGTAGCCGCCAGGCCGGAAGAAACGGTGCGCTCGGCCAGCACTACCATGCCGTTGCCCAGCACCAGCATGGTCAGGCCCATGATGCCCAGGTTGCGCCATTGCCGGCCGGTGGGTGCGGGCATGCCGCGCCAGCGCAGCACCGCGTACATCAGGGTGCCGGCGATGATGAAGCGGGCCCCGGATACGGTGGTCAGGGGCAGCGCGCCGCCTTCCAGCGCCAGCCGGATGCCCAGATAGGTGGACCCCCACACCACGTACACCAGCAGCAGGGCCAGGACGACCAGGCCGCTGCGGGGAGCGGCCTGCGGGGTTGCGGGGGAGACGGCCATACGCGACCAGCAGGCGGGGGAGAGGGGATTCTAGGCCTTTGCCAGCGGCCCGGCATGCCCGGTGGTGGCACGCTGTCGTGCTGGACCTAGTCACATGGTGCAATGCCCACCGATCATCACGTGGAGTAAGGTAAAAACCAGCATTGCCATTGCTCCACCGTGAGGACCGTTTCCCAGCATGAGCACTTCCACCCTTCCAGCCGCGCCCGCCAATGACAAGGCCGCGCTGAAACGCTCGATCTCCAACACCCTGAAAGGCTCGGCGGGCAATCTCGTCGAGTGGTATGACGTCTACGTCTACTCGGTGTTCGCGGTCTATTTCGAATCCCAGTTCTTCTCGGCTGCGGACAAGAACTCCACCATCTATGTGTGGGCGATCTTCGCCGCCACCTTCCTGATGCGTCCGATCGGCGCCTGGTACTTTGGCCGCTTCGCCGACCGGTACGGCCGCCGCCTGGCGCTGACCGTGTCGGTGACGATGATGGCCGCCTGTTCGTTCCTGATCGCGTTGACCCCCACCGCCTCCACCATTGGTGGCTGGGCGGCGCTGATCCTGCTGTTCGCGCGCCTGCTGCAGGGCTTCGCCACCGGTGGGGAGTACGGCACCAGCGCCACCTACATGTCCGAAGCGGCCATCCCCGGCCGGCGCGGTTTCCTGTCCTCGTTCCACTACGTCACCCTGGTGGGTGGCCACGTGCTGGCGCAGCTGACCCTGTTCACCATGCTGATGTTCTGGGACAAGCCGGAAATCTCCGCGTGGGGCTGGCGGATCGCGTTCGGCATCGGCGGCCTGGCGGCCATCGTCGTGTTCTGGCTGCGTCGCTCGATGGATGAATCGCTGGGTGAAGACTCCATCGAAGCCGCCCGCGAGGGCCGTGCCAAGGCATCGGGCTCGATGTACGAGCTGTTCGTGCACCAGTGGCGTCCGTTGCTGCTGTGCTTCCTGATCACCGCCGGTGGCACCGTGGCCTTCTACACCTACTCGGTGAACGGCCCGAAGATGATCCAGAGCGCGTTTGCCGGCACCGATGTGATGACCGGAACGCTGATCAACCTGGGCGTGCTGACCTTCCTGATGGTGCTGCAGCCGATTGGCGGCTGGCTGTCGGATATCGTGGGCCGCAAGAGCCTGCTGGTGTTCTTCGGCGTCGGCGGCGTGCTGTACAGCTGGTACCTGGTGACCGAACTGCCGAACCAGCATGACCCGCTGATTGCGTTCCTCACCCTGGCGCTGGGCTTTGTGATCCTCACCGGCTACACCTCGATCAACGCAGTGGTGAAGGCCGAGCTGTTCCCGACCCACGTGCGTGCACTGGGCGTGGGCTTCGGCTACGCGCTGGCCAACTCGCTGTTCGGCGGTACCGCCCCGCTGCTGTACCAGGGCGCCCTGAAGACCGATCGGGTGGGCGACTTCGCCATCTATGTCACCGCGATCATCGCGGTATCGCTGGTGGTGTATGTGTTCTTCCTGAAGAACAAGGGCGCCAACTACCTGGATGGCACCCGGAAGTAACGGCGGCAATGGATCTCGGGGATCACGACCAACGGTCGTGATCTACCATCCATCGGACAATCCACGCATGGGATGGGTCACGAACCTTGGTCGTGATCCGTTGGACAATCCACGCTTGCGGTAGGTCACGACCGATGGTCGTGACCCTCCTGCACGTTACCGGCGAGCCGCTTCGGTCTGTTCGCGGGTCTTGCGGAATTCCGAGCCCTCTTCCCAATGCGGCCAGGTGCGGCTGTTGGCCAGCTCGGCGCCCAGGTCGTAGACCAACAGGGTGTCGGCGGCATGGCCGGCCGGATCCCAGGTCGGCGTCCAGGCATCGCAGGCCTGGTGGTAGCAGTCGGCGAAGTACTTCTCGCGCAGCGCCTTGCCAGCGGCAACGCCACCTTCCAGCTTGTCCAGCCCCGGGCCGATGGTGATGGCTGGCACGCCCAGGCGGGCGAAGGCAAAGTGATCGGCGCGGTAGAAGAAGCCCGCTTCCAGGTTCGGGTCCGGGCTGTAGCTGCGCCCACGGGCCTTGGCCACGCGTTCCAGGTCGCCTTCCAGCGAAACGCGCCCCTTGCCCCACGAGGCGATGTCGCGGGTTGCGCCATCCGGGCTGAACATCTCGATGTTGATCACCGCAGCGGTTTTGTCCAGCGGCGCCAGCGGGTGCGCGGCGTAGTAGCTGGCCCCCAGCAGGCCCTTCTCTTCGGCAGTGAGCGCCACGAAGTACAACGTGCGCTGCGGCTGTGGGCCGGCGGCGAACACGCGCCCCAGCTCCAGCACGGTGGCCACGCCGGTGGCGTTGTCGATGGCGCCACGGCGGATGCGGTCACCCTTGGCATCGGGCTGGCCGATCCCGAAGGCATCCCAGTGCGCGGAGAAGATCACCGCTTCATCGCCATGCTCGCCACCGGGCAGCTTGGCCACCACGTTACGGGTGACCACCTGCTCGCGCTTGAGCTTGAACTGCGCCGACAGCGTGGCATCGCCCAGCGCCACCGGCTGGAAGGCCGGGGTCATGGCCCTGCGCTTTTCGGCTTCGAAATCCAGGCCCGCGTCGCGGAACAGCTGCTCGGCCAAGGCGCGCTGCATCCAGCCGCGCACCGGCACGTGCTGGGCCAGCGCCTGTTCCGGCGTGCGCTCGATATCGAACAGCGGCGAGGTGCCCGAACTCTTCACCGTGGCCCAGCCGTACGCGGCCGGCGCGGTTTCGTGCACGATCAGCACGCCCTTGGCACCGCGGCGCGCGGCTTCCTCGAACTTGTAAGTCCAGCGGCCGTAGTAGGTGACGGCCTTGCCGTCGAAAGCACCGGGGCGGTCGGCTTCGAAATCGGCATCGTTGATCAGCACCACAGCGATCTTGCCGTGCAGGTCCACGTCCTTGTAATCGTTCCACTGGCGCTCGGGCGCGTCGATGCCGTAGCCGATGAATACCAGCGGCGCGTCCTTGATCTCCACCGCGGCCTGCGGGCGCAGGCTCTGCAGGGTCACGTCCTCGCCGTTGACCAGCGTGCGGGCCTTGCCGTTCTGGCGCAGCTTCGCGGTCACCGGCCCATCGACCTGGGCACGCACCATCGGCACCGGCTGCACCCAGCTGCCATCCACGCCACCGGGCTGCAGGCCGGCTTTGCGGAATTCCGCGATCAAATACTGCACGGTCCGCTCTTCACCCGGCGACGCCGGCGCGCGGCCCTCAAACTCGTCCGAGGCCAGGATGCGCACATGCCGCGACAGCGCTTCGGGATCGATGCCGCCGCCGGGCAGGTCATTGGCCGCGTGGGCCAGGCCGCCCACGAACAGACAGGACGACAACAGCAGCATGCGCATCGGATTCACGGCAGGTACCAGAAAAAAACGGAATGCCAGAGTGTAACGTGACACTCCGGTTACCGTGCAGCCCGGCGTGCACGCTCAGCGGCGGTCGCGGTCCAGCCAGCAGGCCAGGCCCTGCGCGTTGAGCTCGATATCCATTGCCAGCACCTGCGCCACTGCCGCGTCATCGAGCGGGCAGCCGTGTGCCTGGGCGCGCTCCTGGTACAACGCCGTCAGCGCGGCCACCAGGCAGCGGTGGCGGTCGGGGCGCCCATCGCACTGGCGCGCGATGTCCACCATCGCGTCGATCTGCTCGACCAGGTCTGCCGCCAGGGCGGGGATGTTATCCACCCGTCCGTAGTGGGTGAGGTACGCCGCCTGCGGCTGCAGCGCGACCAGCCGCGCGATGGAGTGTCTGAGCGGCTCGGGATCGAACTGCACGGGCGAGGAGGTGGGAATGATGAAGGCGCCGCGCGCGCTGTCCAGCTCGCGGTAGGACAGCCCGAAGGTATCGCCGGTGAACACGCTGCGGCTGCGTTCGTCCCACACGCACAGGTGGTGGCGCGCGTGCCCGGGCGTGTCCAGGCACAGCAGGCTGCGCCCGGCCAGGTCCACGCGGTGACCGTCTTCGGCGATCACCACGCGCGCCGCCGGCACCGGCAGGACCGGACCATAGCTGCGCGCGATTTCGGCCGCGCCATAGACGTCGGTCGCGCCGGCGATGAGCCGGGTCGGATCGATCATGTGCGGTGCGCCGCGCGGGTGCACCACCAGCATGGCGTTGGGCAGCTGCTGCATGAGCAGGCCGGCGCCGCCGGCGTGGTCCAGGTGCACGTGGGTGAGCACCAGCCAGTCCACCTGCTCGGGCGCGCAGCCGGCCCGGGTGAGCGCGGCCAGCATCGCTGGTACGGCCAGGCCGGTGCCGCAGTCGATGAACGCGGCCCGCCCCTTTTCGACGATCAGGTAGGCGGCGTCAAAGTCACTGCGCTGGAACGCGGTATCGATGGTGAAAATGCTGGGGTCGGAGGACATCGGCGCATCCCTGGCGGTCATCGGTGGCAGTCGACCCTCGGCCGATCCGCCTCGATTCTAGGCCCGTTACCCCGCCGACTTCGATGCGGCTTTGGTCGCACGCTGCGCCAGCCAGGCGCCGCGCAGCAGCAGCGCCCCCACCATCACGGCCAGGAAGGCGCCGTAGGCGTACAGCACGGCCAATACCTGGCGCCAGATCGGGCCGGCATCGCTCTGCACCACGCCGATGTGGTGGCCCCACAGCATGGCGAGGATGCTCAGGATGAAGGCGAGCAGCAGCGCGGCGCCGTCGAACAGGCGCCGCGCGGTGTCGCGGGGTTGGCGTGGGAACAACCAGTACAGGGTGCCCAGCAGCACGAACCAGGGCAGGAACAACAACAACGACAACCAGGCCATCGTGTTTCCTCCGTTATGTGTCCATCGACCAACGGTCGATGGCTACCCGCGCAGCTCCTGCAATGCCGCCAACACCACCTCCACTTCCGCTTCCAGCTTGAACAGCTCGCTCTGCAGGCCATCGCCATGCTCGGTCTGCTTGAGCACGCCGATCAGCTGGCCGGCATCGCGCGGCGAATCGAAGCCTTCACTCTGGATCAGCAGCGTGCCGTCGCCGGCCTGCAGCTTGAAGTAGAAGCGGCCATCCTTTTCGCGGTACTGCTTGAACAGCGGCGGGGCAGCGCGCGCCACGCCACCGTCTTCGGCGGCGATGTCACCGGCCGTGGACAGGTCGCGCAGGCCCACCGCATGGCGCAGCTCCTTCAGCAGCGGAATGGCGTACTGCTCGCGCAGCTGCTGGCCGCGACGGCGCAGCAGTGCTTCGATCTTCTCCGGCTCGGCCATCAGCGCGTCATAGCGCTCGCGCAGCGGGGTGAGTTCGGCATCGATGCGCTCGAACAGCTGCTGCTTGGCATCGCCCCAGCTGATGCCGTCAGCAAAGGCCTGCGCGAACGCGGCGGTCTGCTCGGCACTGGCGAAGGCCTGGTACATCTGGAACAGTGCCGAGCCTTCGGTGCTCTTGGGCTCGCCCGGGGCACGCGAATCGGTAAGGATGGAAAACACCAGCTTCTTCAGCTCCGCGCGCGGGGCGAACAGCGGAATGGTGTTGTGGTAGCTCTTGCTCATCTTGCGGCCGTCCAGGCCGGCCAGGGTGGCCACCTGTTCGTCGATCACCACGTCCGGCAGCGGGAAATAGTCCTTGCCGTACACGTGGTTGAAGCGCTGGGCGAAATCGCGCGCCATTTCAATGTGCTGGATCTGGTCGCGGCCGACCGGCACGCGGTTGGCCTTGAAGATGAGGATGTCAGCGGCCATCAGCACCGGGTACATGAACAAGCCGGCGCTGATGCCGGCGTCTTCATCCAGCTGTTCTTCGCGGTTCTTGTCCACCGCCGCCTTGTAGGCGTGGGCGCGGTTGAGGATGCCCTTGCTGGCAATGACGGTCAGGAACCACATCAGTTCGGTGGTTTCGGGAATGTCGCTCTGCCGATAGAACCAGACCTTGTCCGGGTCCAGCCCACAGGCCAGCCAGCTGGCGGCGATCTCCAGGGTCGAGCGCTGGGTGCGTTCCGGCTGCTGCGCCTTGATCAGGCTGTGCAGGTCGGCCAGGAAGAAGAAGCTCTCGATGCCGGGCGCTGCGCTGGCAGTGATGGCCGGGCGGATGGCGCCGACATAGTTGCCCAGATGGGGCGTGCCGGAGGGGGTGATGCCGGTAAGAACGCGGGTGGTCATAGGGGAATCATTACGGACAGTTGAACGCCTCCAGTTTACCTGCCCGCGCGCAACCCCGTTGCCTGGCCTGGCGCGTTCAACGGAGTACCCAACTGCGAAGGCCCCGCCATGAAACGCCTGACCCTGCCCCTGCTTGCCGTGCTGGCCCTGTGTGGCTTCAAGCCGGCTGTCCCGCCCCGTGCCGACACCGGCCCGGTCACGCTGAGCCTGGTCGAGCGCGACCAGCACCTGGAACTGCCTGCCTACCTGCACCGGGGCCAGTACTGGGTGGCCGGCCGCCAGGGCGAGCCGTACGCCGTGCGCCTGCGCAACAACAGCCCCGAGCGGGTTCTGGTGGTGCTGTCGGTGGACGGCCTCAACGTCATCAGCGGCGAGGTGGCCGCGCCGGACCAGACCGGCTACGTACTGGATCCGTGGCAGAGCGCGGACATCACCGGCTGGCGCAAATCACGCCAGCAAGTGGCCCAGTTCGTGTTCACCGATCCGGGCAACAGCTACGCCAGCCGTACCGGACGGCCGGACAACCTCGGGGTGATCGGCATCGCCGTGTTCAACGAAGCGCGGCGCTACGTGACCGTTCCGCGGCCCGCACCGCCGGTGGCGCGCGGCCAGGGCAAGGCGCAGCCGCAGGCAGCCGCCGAAGCGGCAGACCGCGCCCTGTCATCGGTGGAGAGCACCGGTTCGCGCATCCGCGCGCCCTCGCCGGCACCCGCGCTGGGCACCGGCCATGGCGAGCGTGAGGCCTCGTACGCGGGCAGCACCACCTTCGAACGCGCCAGCCGATGGCCGGCCCAGCGCCTGGACCTGCGTTATGACAGTGAGCGCAACCTGGTGGCGCGCGGCATCATTCCTGCGCGGTACCCGCGCGACGAGCGCGCACCGCAGGCGTTCCCGCAAGGCTTCGTGCCAGACCCGCCCAAGTAAAAAAAACGGGCCGCAGTGCGGCCCGTTCCGGTTTCATACCCTCGTTGCGACCCTTATGGTCGCCCTGCCACCGGGGGGGTGTCAGTGATAGTCCGGATATTCCTTGCGCATGGCGGCTTCGAAGTCCTTGACCTCGGTTTCAGCGCGATCGCGCTCCCAGCCATAGCGTTCCTGCAGCCGGCCTGCCAGGTATTCGGCATTGCCTTCGGCCACCTTGAAATCGTCGTCGGTAAGGTCGCCCCACTTCGCCTGCGCCTTGCCCTTGAGCTGCGTCCACTTGCCGGAAATGATGTCTTTGTTCATGGGTTCGCGTCCTCGGTTGCAACGGCATCGTCGCCGTGGAAGCAGCTTGCAACAGTGCGTGTTCGCCGACGGTCAAGCGCGGATGAAGCGCGTGCTCACGTCATTGAATGGCCGCTTGCCCTGCACGACGCAGACAAAAAAAAAAGCGCCGGGATTTCCCGGCGCTTCTTCATTCAGTGCGCGGTAGCTGCCGACCGTTGGTCGGCGGGCCACCGGCAGCTGCGGATCAGTTGCCCTTGGCGGCGTCTTCGACCGTCTCGCCGGCCTTCTGCACATCCTTGCCGGCACCGGCAACGGTGTTGCAGCCGGACAGCATGGCCAGCGAAACCATCGACAACAGCATCAGTGCAATTACACGCTTCATAGGGTTCTCCTGATTAATTCAACGTCACTACCGAAATACGGCCCCACCTGCCTTTTGCAGATCGCGGTGGCGTCGTCGTCGTTTCCGGAACGGCCACCGCGTGAGATGCAATCTGGGGTCTGGGGCGTGCAATCGATGTGAACGCGGCACCTGGCCGTTCAGCCACGCGCCGGGGAACCCGGCCCCCGCTCAGTCGCGCATCAGGGTGGACTTGCCGAACAGGCTCTCCACCAGGTCCACGGCCAGCACCGCGGTAGCGTTGCGGTTGTCCAGCAGCGGGTTGAGTTCGACGATGTCCAGCGAGCCCATACGGCCGGTGTCGGCGATCATTTCCATCACCAGCTGCGCCTCGCGGTAGTTCACGCCGCCCGGCACGGTGGTGCCCACGCCCGGGGCGATGCTCGGGTCGAGGAAGTCCACGTCGAAGCTGACGTGCAGGTGGGTGTTCTCATCAATACCCTCCAGCGCCGCTTCCACCGCGCGCTTCATGCCGGCCTCGTCGATATAGCGCATGTCGTACACATCGACCTTGTGCTGCTTGATCAGGCGCTTTTCCTCCTGGTCCACCGAACGGATGCCGATCTGGCGTACCTGCTGCGGGCGGATCGCCGGGGAATCGCCGCCCAGTCTGGTCAGCGCGTCCGGGCCCAGCCCGCACAGGCAGGCCACCGGCATGCCGTGCACGTTGCCCGACGGGGTGACCTCGCTGGTGTTGAAGTCCGAATGCGCATCCAGCCACAGCACGCGCAGGTCACGGCCCTGTTCGCGGCACCAGCGCGCCACGGCGGTGATCGAGCCGATGCCCAGGCAGTGGTCGCCACCCAGCATGATCGGCAGGCGGCCGTCCTGCAGTTCGGCGTAGGTGGCGTCCATCAGCACGCGGTTCCATTCCACCACTTGATCGAGGTGGCGGTAGCCCTGCTCCGGTGGCGTCCATGGGTTGCGCGGGCCATCCAGGTTGCCGCAGTCGCGTACGTCCACGCCGCGCGCGGCCAGGGCCTCGCCCAGGCCGGCGATGCGCAGCGCCTCGGGACCCAGTCCGGCCCCCCGGGCACCGGCCCCGATATCCGTGGGCACGCCGATCAGGGACACCGCAGGTTGACGATTGCTCATGCTCACTCCACACACACGGAAAATTCCACCAGTCTAGTGATCCGGCTGCCAAACCACTCGCGGCGTCGCAACAGCGGGCGCCGGACGGCCGACCGCCTGTGGCGCTGATTGACCCGTCACGTCCCATCCTGACCCAGCGCGAAAGCCTTATGTGTCAATGCTTTGACACACACGCCAGGAACACTGCGGTTCATCTTGCGTTGGCCGTGAAGGCAAAAATTACGTGCTACATTTCACACTTCTTCGCAGTACTGATTGACTAACCCGCGCAGGGTTGGTCCGTGTTTCGTCGTGTTTCAGGGGGCAGTACGTGCAGCGCAGCAGCATCCACCAGATTGTCCGCAATGCCAGTGGCGAGAGCCCGCCGGCCCGGCAGTTGTATGACACCGCCGCCATTGAACAGGCCTTCCAGCATGCGCGCGAGCGCGAACGCGGGCTGAGCCTGCTCATGCTGTCCACCGCCGACGGCCGCGCCGTGGCCGAAGATTCCACGCTGGGCGTGGATGGCCGCCGCCTGGCCGCCATGGCCAATTCGTTCCTCACCTTGGGCGAGACTGTCTCGCGCGAGCTGGCGCTGAGCGAAGCCGATTACGCCACCATCTGCACCAAGCTCGGCAACGTGGTGCTGATCCGCATCCAGGCCGACAAGCCGCTGACCCTCACCGCCGTGGCCGGCCACGAGGTCAACATGGCCGTGCTGCTGTTCCATGCGCGCGAATGCGCCACCCGCCTCGATACCGTGCTGCGCCCGCGCGCGGCCTGAGCACCCGTCGGTTTTGCTGTGCCCTTCCGGCAGGCCTTGGCCTGCCTCTCCCACTGCCTGAAGTAAAAAGGATTTACGTGCCCAATCTCAATCTGGAAAAGCTCAATTCGCTCGCCGGTTTCGTCGGCGCCGCGCTGGTCGACGGTGACAGCGGCATGGCCCTGGCCATGGTCGGCGGCGGCAACATCAACCTGGAACTGGCCGCCGCGGGTAACACCGAAGTGGTGCGCGCCAAGCGCCGCGTGGCCGAGCAGCTGGGCCTGTCGGACACCCTTGAAGACCTGCTGATCACCCTGACCACGCAGTACCACCTGATCCGCCCGCTGGAAAGCAACCCGCTGCTGTTCCTGTACGTGGTGATGGACCGTGCCAAGGCCAACCTTGCCATGTCGCGCCATGAACTGAAGGCCTTCGAAAAGACCCTGGACTTCAGCTGATCGAAGGCCATGCCGCCGCGCCGCGCCCCTGATCGGGCGCGCCGCGGCGGTCGCTTCGGTTGCGCGGCACACCGCCATGAATACCCCCACCCGTTCTTTCCGCATTGCCGCCATCGGGCTGGACGTGCTGCATCACACGCGCCTGAAACTGGCCAGTTCGATGCTGCTCGCCGAGCGCATGGAGGTAGTGCTGCAGCCGTGGCCCGGCGATGCCTGCGACCTGCTGGTCATCGGCCTGGATCACGCCGATGCCGCGCGCGCGCTCAGCGAAGCGCATGCGGCCAATGTGCCAACACTGTCGATCGCACGCCGCTACGCCGATCCCGGGCGCGGACGGCTGCCGCACGGCGCCACTGTGCGCGACATCAACGAACAACTGTCCAGCCTGCTGCAGGCCGCGCCCAGCGTGGACCGGCCCGCAGACGGTGTGCCGCTGCTGCTGCAGCTGGCTTCGTCCACCGGTTCGGACCTTCACCTGCTGCAGCGCGGCGCGATCACCGTGCTGGTGGATACCACCACGCGCAGCATCGCGCTGCCGCCCACCACGACGCTGTCGGAGCTGGTGGCGCAACTGGATGATGTGGCCTGGTCGGGGAGCGTCATCGATGCGCCCACGTTCCAGCACCAGTACGCGTACCGGTTGCCGCAGCGCCACTCGTTCGAAGCGCTGTATTTCTGCATCGCGCGGCATCGCCCATTGCTGCTGCCGGCCCCTGCCGAGCATGCGCCGCTGAAGCTGCGCCATTGGCCGGACCTTGATCCGGAGGATGTGCCCAGCACCTGGCTGCTGGCCATTGCCTGCCTGCACGCCCGCCCGTGGCAGCCCCATGCGTTGGCGGCGGCTTGCCAGATGCCGCGCAACACGGTGCAATCCCTCTTCTGTGCTGCTGTAGCCAGTGGCCTCGCCCTGACCCAGGAGCCTGCCATGCCCCCAACCTCCCGCCGCCGCGATGCCGGTGATTCGCGCTTCTTCTCGTGGGTGGCGCGCCGCTTCGGCCTGAACCTGTTCCAAGGGAGCACGTCATGAGCCTGCCCGCCAACAAACTGGTATTCGTGGGCAGCATGGGCGCCGGCAAGACCACGGCGGTACGTGCGATTTCGGACGTAGAGCCGGTGAGCACCGAAATGCCGATGAGCGAAGACGCGATGGGCGACAAGGTGGAAACCACCGTCGCGCTCGATTACAGCTCGATCGAACTGGACGACGGCGAACTGCTGCACGTGTACGGCGTACCGGGCCAGCGCTACCTCGATTTCATGTGGCCGATGGTGTGCGAAGGCGCGCTGGGGGTGATCGTGCTGGTCAGCGCCGGGCATCCGGAACCGGTCGCATCCACGGTGGAACTGCTGCAGGAGTTTTCGCGCATCGCGCCGGAAGCGAGCCTGGCAGTGGGCGTGACCCGGACCGATGAGTACCCCGCGCTGTTGATTCCGGAATTCCGCAATGCGCTGTTCGACGCGGGCCACCGCCTGCCGGTGATGCGCGTGGACGCGCGCTCGGCCACGCAGGTGACGTTCCTGGTGAAGTCGCTGTTGTCGTATCGGTACGCAGAGACGAACTGAAAATGGTGCCGACACCCGGATTCGAACTGGGGACCTACCGCTTACAAGGCGGTTGCTCTACCAACTGAGCTATGCCGGCAAAGGCACGGCGACGGCATTGCCGGCGCGGAGGGCGATTCTAGCGCAAGCCCGCGCATTCCAGCGAGCGTTGCTGGGCCGCGCCACTGCGCTGGCGGGCTGTGCTGGGGCTGGCCTTGTCGGCCAGGGCCGCATCCACCCACCACTGCGCGCTGCCTTCGCTGCCGCCGACCAGGCGGGCGCTGAAGCCAGCCGCGCTCAGGGCCGCCAGGCGGCGCTCGGCGCCTTCTCGGTTGCGGTACTGGCCCAGGGCAATGGCGTTCGCGTCTTCGCCTTGGGCCATGATGTAGTAATCGCTGATGCCCGCCGCGGCAATGCGTTTGACCGTGGCCTGGGCCTCTTCGCGGCTGGCGGCGGCCGGCATCATCACGCGGTAGGTGCTGCTGGCGCCGGGTTTGGGGACTTCACGCAGGCGCGAACGCTGAACGAGTTCGCTGGCCTTGCCCTGGGCGGCCATGGCGGTGTCGCGATCGGCAAATGGGCCGAGGCTGATGCATTGGAGGGGAGCAGCGGGTGTGGGCGCCGGTGGGGTTTCGGGCAGCTGGGCAGGGCCCGGCTCCACGGCGACGGTTGCGGCCGGGGTCGGGAGTGGTGCGGCGGGCTTGGGCGGTGCCGGGGTGGCGTCTGCCAGGGCCGTGGTCGCGGCCGGGGGCTGTGCGCTTGCTGCGGCCGCTGCGGTTGCGGCCGCTGCCGGTGCGCTGGGGCTGTCGAGCAGCTGCAGCTGGGCTACGCCGCTGGGCGTGGCGGGCAGGGCCGGCGCGGGGTCGCCGCGCAGCATCCACCACAGCGCAACGCCCACGTTGAGGATGGCCAGTACGACGATCAGGGCACGGGTAAGCATGCGCCGATCCTACCGCGACGCCGGTGGCTGGTGCACCGCCCAGCGCGCGAGACCATCGAGCACCAGCGCCGGTTGGAACTGCGCATCGGCCAGCAACGGCATCAGCGCCGGTGCGCCACCGCCATGCACCAGCAATGCAGGCACCCTGCCCAGCACGGCGGCGGCCTGCACGCGGCTGCGCTCGATCAACGCGACGGCTGCGCCATCGCAGCCGGACGCGAGTGCGTCGGCGGTGTCGTTGGCGAACTCGCTGTAATCGCCTCCCTGCGCAGGCAGCTGCACCGCGCGTGCATGCAGGGCTTCGCGCATGGTGGTCGGCGAGGCCGCAATACGGCCGCCGTGATGCTGGCCATCGGCATCGAGCAGGTCGATGGTGAGCGCGGTGCCGACACCGGCCACGACCATGGCTTCGCGGTGTTCGGCGGCGGCGATCAGCGCGAGATAGCGGTCCACCCCGAACTTCGACGGGTCGGCATAGGCAATGCGCACGCCGGCGCAGCTGGCTTCGGTTTTCGCCACGTGAACGTGGCTGAAGCGCGCGCGCAACACCTCGAGCATGCTGGCGGTGAGCGCAGCGGCGGCCACGCTGGCCACGTAAGCAGTATCACCGCTGGGCAGCTGTTCCAGTGCGTCGGCCGGCATCACTTCGGCACCATGCGGCCATGCCTGCACGTCACCCGCGCGCATGCCCTGCAGCGGGGCGAACTTGAACCGCGAATTCCCCAGGTCGAACAACCAATCGCTCATTGCGCCCTCACGCTGACTTCCCCGGCATGGAACACCCGTTCGCTGCCGTCGATGCGCACGCGCAGCGCACCATCGTCGGCCAGCCCCAGCGCCTGCCCTTCATGCATCACGCCGCCATCGTCCACCCGCACTGCACGCCCAGCCAGGCTGTCGAGCGCGGCGTAGCGTGGCAGGAACGGGGCCAGGCCGTCGCCTTCAAACTCCTCCAGGGCCGGCAGCAGGGCCTGCAGCAGCCAGGCCACCACGGCGTTGCGTTCGATGCCGGTGCCGAGCAGGGTGGCCAGATCGGTCCACGGCTGGGTGATGCCGGCAGCGAAGGCGGCCGGCATGCGGACATTGATACCCAGCCCGATCACCGCGCGCGCCGGGCCGGCGAATTCGCCGCCGCCTTCGACCAGCAGCCCACCGAGCTTCTGACCGCCCACCACGATGTCGTTGGGCCACTTCAGTCCAACGTTGGCAACGCCGTGGGCGCGCAGCGCCTCGGCCACCGCCACGCCGGCGACCAGGCTCAGCCCACCCAAGCGCGACAGCCCGCCAGCAAAGCCGCGCAGCACCGATAGATAGACGTGTGCTGCCAACGGCGAGGCCCAGGCGCGCCCACGACGGCCGCGGCCGCCGGTCTGGCGCTCGGCGAGCAGCACCCGCGCGCCGCGCTCTGGCGCGCTGCACCGCAGCAATTCCGTGTTGGTCGACCCGACCGTCCAGGCCACCTCCAGAATGTCCAGCAGCGGTGCCAGCGCAGACGGCAACCGGGCCCTGATGGCCCCGGCGTCGAGCAGATCCAGCTGCTGCTGCAGCTGGTAGCCATCACCCGCGCGGCCGTCGATTTCAATGCCTGCCGCTCTAAGTCCTTGAATTCGCTTCCAAATGGCCGCGCGGGTCTGGCCCAGCTCACGGGCCAGCGCGTCGCCGGACAGACGCCCGGCGCCCAGTTTGGCCAGCAGTTGGCGGTCGTCCACGGCAGCTTCCATCGGTTGATCGGCAAAATTATGCGGGAAAGCGTCGGACAGCGCCCGCGTCGGGCTTCCAATTGCGACAGTGAATCGGGCTAGAATCGAAGATTGACCCCCTCGCCCTTCCGGATGTTGACGATGCGCCCGTTCGCCCATTGCCTGCTCCTGCTGTTGGCCCCGATGGCCGCGCACGCTTCCGATGCGCTGACCGGCTCGGGCCGGGGTGGCTGCGTCTATTCGGCCGCAGAGGAACGCGCGGCGCCGGCGGCAACGCCGACCAGTACGGCCCCGACAACGGTCAAGCCGAGCGCGACGGCGCCCGGCAGCACCGGCGGTGGCGGCGATGACGATGTGTTGCCGCGCCTGCGTGCACCGAAATGGCACAGCTTCCTGCCGGGCATGTTCCGCTGATCCAGTCGTTGTTGCGCTGGCTGGGCTCGTCTCCACGCCCGATTCCTGACTCCGCCTGGGTACGCACCTGCCAGCGCACCGCGTGGCTGCGCGGGTTGCCGCCCGAGCGTGTGCAGCGCCTGCGTGTGCTGTCCGCCGCGTTCCTGCACGACAAGACCATTACCCCCATTGGCGGTCTGCAGCTGGGCGAAGATGACGCGGTGCTGATTGCCGCGCTGTGCTGCCTGCCGCTGCTGGAACTGGGCGAGGCGGGACTGCGCGGCTGGTCGCAGGTACTGGTGTACCCCGAAGGTTTCATCGTGCCGCAGAGCGAGATGGACGAAGATGGGGTGCTGCACGAGTGGGAAGAGGAAGCCATCGGTCAGGTGTCGCACAACGGGCCACTGCTGCTGTCCTGGCATGACGTGCAGGCCGAACTGCAGCATCCGCACGAAGGCGCGTGCGTGGTGGTGCATGAAATGGCGCATCGCATCGATGTGCTCGATGGCGTGCTCGACGGCACCCCGCCGCTGCCGCGCGCATGGCAGCAGCAATGGGCCGCCGATTTCCAGCAGGCCTTCGATGCGCTGTGCGCGCAGGTGGATGCAGGGATGGAGACGGTGATTGATCCGTATGCGGCCGAAGCGCCGGATGAGTTTTTTGCGGTGGCGACCGAGTATCACTTCTCGGCGCCGGATCTGCTGGAGCAGGAAATGCCGGTGGTGGCCGGGCATTTGAGGCGTTTTTATGGGGCGCCGCCACTGCCCACGCGGTAGGTACCGACCGTTGGTCGGTACGCTCCGGACTTACGGCCCGGGCGGCAGCTTCACTTCAAACCGCGCGCCACCCAGCTCCGGGGAACGCTTGACCTGCAGTTCGCCGCGATAGTCCTTGATCAGGTCCTGCACGATCGACAGGCCGATGCCGTGACCCTGCACGCGTTCGTCGCCGCGCACGCCCCGCTGCAGCACCTTGGCGATGTCGTCCGGGGCAATGCCGGGGCCGTCATCGTCCACCGACAGCACCAGCCCGGCACGACGCATGCCCGGCGCGCTGAACGGCTTGGCGGTGAGCAGCACGCGGCGGTTGGCCCATTTGAACGCATTCTCCAGCAGGTTGCCCAGCAGCTCCTGCAGGTCGCCCGGTTCGCCGTGGAAGCGGGCGCCGTCATCGATGTCGAACTCGCACAGCACGCCCTTGGAGGCGTACACCTTCTCCAGCCCGCGCACGATTTCCTCGGCGTTGGACTCGATCGGCAACGGCGCCGAGAACAGCTTGTGGCCCGACGATGCCGCACGCGCCAGCTGGTAGGACACCAGGTTGTTCATGCGGCGCAGCTGCACATCGAATTCCTGGCGCAGGTCCTGGTCGGCCGCACCACTGTCGAGCTGCGTGCGCAGCACTGCGAGGGGCGTTTTCAGGCTGTGGGCCAGGTCTGCCAGGGTGTTGCGCTGGCGCTCGAGGTTTTCGCGCTCGCTTTCGATGAAAGCGTTGATGCTGTCGGTGAGCGGTTCCAGCTCGCGCGGGTGGCGTTCGCTCATGCGCTCGGTTTCGCCGCGCTGCACTTTGGTCAGCTCGGTGATCACCCGCCGCATCGGGCGCAGGCTCCACTGCAGGATGACGGTCTGCAGCAGCAGCAGGATCAGCCCCGCGCCGCCCATCCAGAACCATACCCGGCCACGAAACACCCGCAGCTGCGCACCGAGTGCGCGCGAGTCTTCCATCACGTAGATGGTGTATGGGAATTCGGTGGCGGGGTCGGCGTCGGCGTCCCACACCAGGCCCAGGCCATAGCGGTACACCGAGCCTTCGCTGCCGTCGATCTGGATCATCGGCAGCGGGCCTTCGAAGACTTCCTGGCGCGGCGCCAGCAGCTTGCCGCCCACGGTGGGCAGCATCGGGCCTTCAGCGGACATGGAGTTGCCTTTGCCGTCCGGCATTACGACCTGCAGGTACAGACCGCTACCCGGGACATCGAAGCGCGGGTCCGGCGGTTGCTCGCGGATGTACAGCGAGCGGTCGCGGGTGAAGTCGATACCGGCCGCGTAGGCGGTCGCATAGTTCTTCAGGCGCTCGCGCAGGTTGGCGCGCGCCGTGTCGGCGAACGCCGCATCCAGTGCGTAGCCTGCAATCGCCAGGAAGGCGAGCAGGCTCACACTGGCGGCCAGCAGCTGCCGTGCCTGCAGGGAGCGCGGCCGCCAGCGTTTAAAGAACCACAGACGGCCTGACATCATCCCATCGCCGGACTAACGGCTCAGCCCTCGTTGCGCGGAATCGCGAAGCGGTAGCCGCGACCCCGCACGGTTTCGATCGGCTTCAGCTCGCCGTCCGGGTCAAGCTTCTTGCGCAGGCGGCCGATGAAAACTTCCAGCACGTTCGAGTCGCGGTCGAAATCCTGCTGATAGATGTGTTCGGTGAGGTCGGCCTTGGAGACCAGTTCACCGGCATGCATCATCAGGTATTCCAGCACCTTGTACTCGTAGCTGGTGAGGTCCACGTTGCTGCCAGCAACGCTGACGGTCTGCGCAGCAAGATCCAGCGCAACCGGACCGCATTCGAGCGTCGGCTTGCTCCAGCCGGCCGCGCGACGCAGCAGCGCGTTGACGCGCGCCAGCAGCTCTTCGACATGGAACGGCTTGACGAGGTAATCGTCGGCGCCTTGCTTCAGCCCTTCGACCTTGTCCTGCCAGCTCGAGCGGGCGGTAAGGATCAGCACGGGGAACTTCTTGCCCTCGTCGCGCAGTGCCTTGATCAGTTCCATGCCCGACATCTTGGGCAGGCCCAGATCGATGATGCCAACGTCGAACGGCACTTCGCGGCCCATGTACAGACCTTCCTCACCGTCCTGTGCGGCATCGACGGCAAAGCCTTCGCGCTTGAGCCGGGCTGCAAGGGTTTCCCGCAGCGGGGCTTCGTCTTCGACCAGAAGGATACGCATGAACTCTCCCTAGTGTCCTGGGTGTGGCCTGGGGCCAGTGGCTAACAGATGACTGCGGACAACTATCCCCGTTCAGGGGTTATCGCCGCGTAGTGATGACATATCCGAACGCGGCGTGCGGGGCTGTGAACGCGGCTGGGCCGGATCATCCATGTAGCGGACGCGACCCCGGTCATCCATGTATTTCACCCGGTTGATGTCCCGGCCATCGAAGGGCACCCGTTCCGCGCCCAGGATATGGCCACCGGTGGTCCGCTGGACCCGACGCACGGCGTCGGACAGGGAGCGCTCCTGGGGAGCACCACGGGCGGCCCGCACCATCGCTTCGGCCCGGGCCGGATCCGGCTGGGGAGCCTGTGCGCCGGCGCTGCCGATGGCAGCAACGGCACCGCTCGCCAGCAGGGCGAACACGGCAAGACGGCGGTGGCAGGTTACGGAAGACATCAGGTCTGATCCTAGCGGAGCGCGTCAAAACGTTCAAAAGTTGTGAATCGGCAGCCGCCAGCCTGGGCCGGCACTTTACGAATCTTTTGCAAATTCTTGGTTTTACGCAGTGAATCCGGTCTGAACTTTTCTGACCGCCGCATCGCTTTGTTCATCTAGGTGAACATTGACGGCTACTTCAGGCCCGATGTCAAGCGCGCCCTGCGACGCCGTTCACGCTGCGACGCCGTTCACGCTGCGACGCGTTCAGCCTGGTCGCGGGTGATGCTCAAGGCCTGCTCGATCAGGCTCCAATCGGCACCTGGGCGGTGCGCGCCCTCGCTGAGCACCTGGCGGAAGGCGCGGCCACCGGGCTGGCCGTGGAACAGGCCAAGCAGGTGGCGGGTGATGTGCTTCAGGGCCAGCCCACGGGCCAGCTGGGCCTCGACGTAGGGGCGCATGGCGCGCAGCAGCGCCTCGCGCGGCTGCAGTGCAACGCCGGTCTGCGCCGCCTCCAGCTGATGCAGCACGTAGGGGTCATGGTAGGCCGCGCGGCCCAGCATCACGCCGTCCAGCGCCGGCAGCTGGGCCTGGGCGGCGTCCACCGTGGCCAGGCCGCCGTTGAGCACGATCTGCAACTGCGGGCGGTCGGCCTTGAGCCGGTGCGCCCAGTCGTAGCGCAGCGGCGGCACTTCGCGGTTTTCCTTCGGCGACAGCCCCTTCAGCCACGCGTTGCGGGCGTGCACGACGAACATCGCGCTCCCGGCGTTGGCGGATTGATCGACGAAGTTGACGAATTTTTCGTAGTCGTTGTCTTCATCCACGCCCAGCCGGCATTTCACCGTGACGGGGATGTTCACCGCGTCGACCATGGCCGCCACGCACTCAGCCACCAGAGCCGGCTCGCGCATCAGGCAGGCGCCGAAGCGGCCGGCCTGGACCCGATCGGAGGGGCAGCCGCAGTTTAGGTTGACCTCGTCGTAGCCCCACTCCTGTGCGATCTGCGCGGCCTGCGCGAGCAGAGCCGGATCGCTGCCGCCCAGCTGCAGGGCCAACGGCTGCTCGCTGCCATCGAAGCCCAGCAGACGCTCGCGGTCGCCGTGGATGACGGCGTTGGCGTGCACCATTTCCGTGTACAGCCGCGCACCCGGGGCCAGCAGCCGGTGGAACACGCGGCAATGGCGGTCCGTCCAGTCCATCATGGGGGCGACGGAAAGGCGCAGGGAGGCGGCGTAGCGGTCTGCGGGGGTGGCAGGCAGGGTCATGGGTGTCGGATCAGGCTGGGAAGTGCTGGGTTTGCCAGCGCGATCAATAGTTTACACCGCCGCCCTGAACCGGGCCGGGAACGGCTCCCAACGGGGGCAGCGGGATCCTGAGGGCTGCGACATGTACTGCACCGCCTGCCCGGAGGTAACAGAGCAAACACGCAGGTGCTGACAGACCAGGGTTGATGCAGCGATGCTCACAGGCCCCGCTACGCTCTCTGCCATTGTCTCTGCATGAACGTTCTGCACCCAAGCGCCTTTGATTCCAACACCGAACAGGGCGTGTTGCGTCTATCCATCGCAGCCTCCTTGGGCGTTGCGGCAATCGCCGTCGCGTTCGGCCTGTTCGCGAGCTCTTCGCTGATCATCTTTGACGGCATCTATGGCCTGATCGATGTGGTGATGACCTGGCTGTCGCTGCTGGTGGTGCGGTTGATCAGCATGTCCACCAACGTGGATGCACTGCAGTCCCGCTTGAACCAGCGCTTCACGATGGGCTTCTGGCACCTGGAACCCATCGTACTGGGCGTCAGCGGCACGCTGATGATCGGCGCTGCGTTGTATGCGGCGGTCAATGCGGTGGACGCATTGATGTCGGGTGGACGCGAGATCGCATTGGGGCCTGCCATCGTGTTTGCGGCGATTTCCATCATCGTCGAGAGCGGCCTGGCGTTGTTCGTGCGCCGCGCCAACCGTTCGATCGGCTCGGAGTTCATTGCGCTGGATGCGAAGAACTGGGTTGTGGCCGCGAGCATGTCGGCAGCCTATCTGGTTGCCTTCGTCGGCGGCTGGCTGCTGAGGGGAACGCAATGGGCGTGGCTGGTGCCCTACATTGATCCGGCGATTCTGCTGGTGGTGTGCATGTTCGTCGTGGTCGCGCCACTTGGGACCGTGCGGCAGGCGCTGTCGGACATCCTGCTGATCACCCCAGTGGACCTGCAGGCGCATGTTGACGAGGTAGCACACGGCATAGTGGCCAAGCACGGCTTCATTGAACACCGCAGCTACGTGGCCAAGGTGGGGCGTGGCGATCAGATCGAACTGTTCTTCGTGGTGCCTGCCAACGATCCGCCGCGCCCGCTGGTGGAATGGGACCAGCTGCGCGACGAAATCGGTGAGGCGCTGGGCGAGGAATCGACCGACCGCTGGCTGACGATCATGTTCACCACCGATCGGGAATGGACCATTTAGTACCGAGCATTAGTGCTCGCTCACATGCATTGGGCGCTGCACGTCACCTTGGGCCATGGAGCCAAGCGTCTCCGATGCTTTCGTCAGGGGATGGAGCAGCACACCCCACAGCCGCAACATCCGCTGATCACATTGCAGCACTTCAACGACGCACCGGACCCATCTTTGCACTTTGCCCCGCAGCAGTTGCTCCTGGATCCTGACAGCAATGACCGGCCGCGATCGTCCTGTGAGCCTGCATGGCCGACACACGCCGCACGGGCCCCACTCTCACCTTTGGACTTCATCTGCGTAGCGTGCGAGACCACGGTTACAGTGGCGGCCTCCGGCCCACTTGAACTCAAGGCGCGCTCGCTCGCATGCCTTTGCCGGTTTCCACCAAGCAAGAGCACATCATCCAACAGTCGTACGCCTTGTTCGGCTTGTCCACGCCAAAGGACAAAATGTGCTCCGACTGCGTCGGAACCTGCAGACTCAACGTTCTCCAGGATGTCGACGACAAGAGTGTAGTCTCGCCCCTCTCCGGTTCCGATCGACAGCTGAGCTGGTGAGCCCGAAGCCATTTCGAATACGGGAGCCATCACTTCCTTTCCTTGAACGGAAACCTGTAGCGACAGTGTGTGCACGTTGACTGCACCTGCTGCCACCTCGTCGACAGCTGCCACGCTGCTCGAACCAATACTCACAACTACAAAAAGTGCAAATGTCGCGAATTGCTTGAACATGCCGGTCTGCTTCCCAAAAACTGAAGAGGCGGCAATGTAGCGACCGCGTGACAGAACCAGCCGGAACCCAATCACGTTTCGGTCTCGGACAATTCTGATTTGTACGCGGAACCAGCTTTAGAGAAGCACACTCAGCTGAGAATAGAAGTTATCAATTGAACTAGAATTTTTGATAGAAGTTGCCGGCGAAATGCGCCACCGCTCTTAGCCACGCTTCCACTGCCGCGGCGATTGCCCGGTCTGTGATTTGAAGGCCCGCGACAGCGCCGCTTCACTGCCGTAGCCGACATCCACCGCGATGCGCTTGAGCGGCTGGCCCTTGCGCAGCGCCTGTTGCACCAGGCGCGTGCGCCAGCCCTGCAGGTAGTGGCCGGGGGTGCTGCCGATGGTGTCGCGGAAGCTGTCGGCGAAGGCGCTGCGCGACATGCCGGCGCGCTGGGCAAGCGATTCGAGGGTCCACTCCTGCGCGGGCTCTTCGTGCATGGCCACCAGCGCGTGACGCAGACGCGGGTGCGCCATGCCGGCGAGCAGGCCGACGCGTAGCTGGCCGCTTTCCATCAGCGCGCGCAGGATCTGGATCATCACCACTTCGAACAACCGGTCGAGCAGGGCCTGGCGGCCGCAGCGCTGGGCGAAGGCTTCTTCGAACAGCACCGACAGGATCGGCTGGCCACCGTAGAGCTCCTGCAGAGGCAGGCAGATCACCGGCGGCAGTGCGGCGGCGACCGGACTGCTGCCGCCGCCTTCGAACTGCAGGTGGGCGCAGGCGAAGTCAGCGCCTTTCTCCGGGTCGGTGACGAAGCGGTGCGCCAGCGGGCGCGGGTAGACCAGCACGCTGGGTTGGGTGATCTCGAGCACGCTGCCGTCGGGGTGCTCCACCCGCACGTTGCCCTCGCGGATCAGGTGCAGCTGACCGCGCTCGCCGTCGGCGGTCAGGTCGTTGATGCCGCACAGGGCGCCGGCGTGGAAGACTTCGGCATTGACCGCAAAGCGGCCGAGAAGGGATTGCAGGCGGTCAACCATTTCGGACTCCAGATCAAGTTTTCTGGACCTTATGTTGCCACACGTCCGCCCTGGAGGCGCACAGTACACCTCACCAACCGGTCCATCCCCTTCACAGCCAGGAGCTCTCCCATGTCGATTGAAAAGGTTCTTTACACCGCACACGCCACCGCCACCGGCGGCCGCGAAGGCCACGCCACCTCGTCGGACAAGGTGCTGGACGTGCAGCTGTCCACCCCGCGCGAGCTGGGCGGCGCCGGCGGCCCGGGTACCAACCCGGAGCAGCTGTTTGCTGCCGGTTACTCGGCCTGCTTCCTGGGCGCGCTGAAGTACGTGGCTGGGCAGGCCAAGGTTGCGCTGCCGGCCGAGACCAGCATCACCGGTAACGTCGGCATCGGCCAGATCCCGACCGGCTTCGGTATTGAAGTGAAGCTGGAGATCAGCGTGCCGGGCCTGCCGCGTGAACAGGTGGAAGAGCTGGTGCAGAAGGCGCACATCGTGTGCCCGTATTCGAATGCCACGCGCGGCAACATCGATGTGACGTTGACGGTGATTTAAAAAAATGGGCGGATGCCGGTCGCGTTGACCATGCATCCGCCCATCCCACCGCGGTGGATCCCGTTCACGGGATGCGTTCGTTGTTCCGGTCACGACCAACGGTCGTGACCTACCGGTTGGGGCACGGCCCGGCACCGGTTGAGGCAGACGTTATTTTTCCGGGGTGACCAGCTGAACTACGCTGGAGAAATCCAGCTTGCCGCGGCCTGCCTGGTGGTTCATCGAATACAGGTTGCGGGCCAGTTCGCCCAGCGGGATCGAGGCGCCCACGCTCATCGCCGCTTCCACGGCCAGGCCCATGTCCTTGAGCATCAGGTCGCTCCCGAAGCCGCCGCTATAGCCGCGCGACGCCGGCGCATTCTCCAGCACGCCCGGCCACGGGTTGCATACTTCGGTGGCCCAGCTGCGGCCGGTGCTGACCGCCATCATCTGCGACAACACCTTAGGGTCCAGGCCATGGGCCACGCCCAGGGCGATGGATTCGCCGGTCACGGCCATGATCACGCCCAGCGCCATGTTGTTGCACAGCTTGGCCACTTGGCCGGCGCCGCTGGCACCCACGTGGAAGATGTTCTTGCCCATGGCCTGCAGCAGCGGGCGGGCGCGCTCGAGCGCATCGCTTTCGCCGCCGACGATGAAGGTCAGGGTGCCGGCCTGCGCACCGGCGGTGCCGCCGGAGACCGGGGCATCGAGCATCTGCAGGCCGCGTGCGGCGGCCGCTTCAGAGACCTTCCGCGCGGTGGCCGGGGCGATCGTGCTGCAGTCGATCACCAGCGCGCCGCCGGGGATGTCGGCCAGCAGACCGTCGTCGCCCAGGTACACGCCTTCGACGTGGCGGCTGGCCGGCAGCATCGAGATGACCACTTCGGCATCGGTCAGCGTGTCCAGCGCCGAGCTGGCGGCGGTGGCACCGGCGTCGACGGCCGCCTGCACGGCGGCCGGCACCAGGTCGAACACGCGCACGGCGTGGCCGGCCTTGGCCAGGTTGGCGGCCATCGGGCCGCCCATGTTGCCCAACCCAATGAATGCAATACGGCTCATGCGTGGCTCCTTTCAGGAACAATGGCGCCCAGGTCGGCCAGCGGGTGCGTGGCATCGTCCCAGGGCGAAGCGAAGAAGGTATCGGCCCAGCCCACCGTGGCCTCAGCCAGGGTCTGCGGCTGCCAGTGCGGGGTGCGGTCCTTGTCGATCAGCAGCGCGCGGATGCCTTCGGCGAAATCGCCGTGGGCGGCGCAGTGCAGCGCGGCGATGTATTCCAGGCGGTAGACGTCGGCCAGCGAAGCGCCGGCAGTGCGCTTCTGCAGTTCCCACGCCAGCCGTGCCGAGCCGGGGGCACCAGCCGCCAACGTGGCCTGTGCGGTCTGCAGCCACGGGTCTTCGGTCTGCAACGCGGCAATGGCGTCCACCACGGCCGGCACATCGCCACCCTCGCAAAGCGTGTCGATCAGCGCGGCGTTGCGCAGCAGCGGACCGGTGGCGGCATCGCTGGCGTGCTGCTGTAACAGCGAGCTGAGCTGTTCGTGGTTGCGCTTGGCGTCCGCACTCCAGTGCACGTCGGCCAGCGCGTTGAGTACATCGGCGCGCTGGGCCTCGGCGATATGGATATCGGCCATGCCGGCATAGATGGCATCGCCGGCATTGAGCGGCGCACCGGTCAGGGCCAGGAACAGGCCCGCCTTGCCCGGCACCTGCGGCAACAGCCAGCTGCCACCTACGTCCGGGAAGAGGCCCACGGTGATTTCCGGGAACGCCAGCTTGGAGCGCTCGCTCACCACGCGGTGGCTGGCACCGGACATCAGCCCGATGCCACCGCCCATGACGATGCCATGGCCCCAGCACAGGATCGGCTTGGCGTAGGTATGGATGGCGTAGTCGACGCGGTATTCGACGTCGAAGAATTCAGAGGCGTAGTGGTTGTCGCGCACATCGTCAGCGCCGGCGTCGCGGTAGGCGCGCATGCTCTGGTACAGGCTGTGCAGGTCGCCACCGGCGCAGAACGCCTTCTCGCCCGCGCCCTGCAGCACTACCAGTGCGATGCCGTCATCGGCTGCCCAGGCGCTCAGGCGCTCGTGCAGCAGGTGCGCCATCGGCAGCGAGAAGCCGTTGAGCGTGCGCGGTGCATTGAGCGTGGCGATGCCGATGCGGGTGCCGTTGGCGGCGGCCCGCTCTTCGAACAGTACCGGTGCCTCCTGGGTGGCGTCCGGCGTGCTCATGCGTTCTTCCACTGCGGCGCACGCTTTTCGAGGAAGGCGTTCACGCCCTCGGCCTGGTCGGCGCGGTCGAACAGGTCGACGAAGGCCTCGCGCTCGGCCACCAGGGCAGCGCCGTGGGTGCCGGTGCGGGTGGCCTGCACCAGGGTCTTGCAGGCGGCGATGCTGGACGGGCTCTGCTTGCCGGCCTTCTGCGCCCACTCGATGGCCAGCGCCTTGGCTTCGCCCTTGCCGACCTTTTCTTCGGCCAGGCCGATGCGCACGGCGGTGTCGGCATCGATGCGTTCACCGAGCAGGATCATCCGCTTGGCCCAGCCTTCGCCGACCAGGCGCGGCAGGTTCTGGGTCCCGCCGGCGCACGGCAGCAGGCCCACGGTGGCCTCCGGCAGCGCAACCTGGGCGTGTTCTTCGATGATGCGCAGGTCGCAGGCCAGCGCGCATTCCAGCCCGCCGCCCATGGCGTAACCGTTGATGGCGGCAATCGACACGCCACGGAAGCCGGACAGCGCTTCAAAGGCTTCACCGAAACGACGCGCGGCTTCGCGGGCAGCGGCCTTGTCGCCGGAGGCGAACTGCTTCAGGTCGGCACCGGCGGAGAAGAACTTCTCGCCGCCACCGGTGATCACCAGTGCGTAGATGCCCTTGTCCGCGTTGAGCGCGCCGACCAGATCGCGCAGCGCCGACAGGCTGTGCACGGTCCAGGTATGCGCCGGCGGGTTGTCCAGCGTGACTACGGCGACATGGCCATCGGCGTCGACCTTCAGGCCAGCGTGTTCATGCGTGCGCCAATCCATCATCGCAGTTCCTCATCGGTGTTGAGCAGGTGGCGGGCGACGATCACACGCATGATCTCGTTGGTGCCCTCCAGGATCTGGTGCACGCGGCTGTCGCGCAGCAGGCGTTCAATCGGGTATTCGCGGATGTAGCCATAACCGCCGTGGATCTGCAGCGCTTCGTTGCAGACCTGGAAACCGGCGTCGGTGGCGAAGCGCTTGGCCATCGCGCACCACACGTTGGCATCGCTGGCACCGGCGTCGAGCTTGCGCGCGGCGGTGTGCACCATCTGCCGTGCGGCGACCAGCTGGGTGACCATGTCGGCCAGCTTGAACTGCAGCGCCTGGAAATCGGCCAGCGGCTTGCCGAACTGGCGGCGCTCGCCCATGTAGCGGCGTGCGGCGTCCAGTGCGCCCTGGGCGGCGCCCAGCGAGCAGGCGGCAATGTTGATGCGGCCGCCGTCCAGGCCCTTCATGGCCAGCTTGAAGCCACTGCCCTCGTCGCCCAGCAGGTTGGCCACCGGCACGCGCACGTTCTCGAAGGTGATGCCACGAGTGGGCTGGCTGTTCCAGCCCATCTTCTCTTCCTTGCGGCCGTAGCTGATGCCGGCCAGGTCGGCCGGCACGGCCAGCGCGCTGATGCCGCTGGCACCGGGGCCGCCGGTACGCGCCATCACCACCAGCAGCTCGGTGGCCCCGGCGCCGGAGATGAAGGCCTTGGAGCCGTTGAGCACGTAATGGTCGCCCTCACGCACGGCAGTGGTCTTCAGCGACGCCGCATCCGAACCGGCCCCCGGCTCGGTCAGGCAGTACGAGGCGAGCTTGGTGCCCGACGACAGCGCCTGGCCCCACTCGGCACGCAGCGCTTCCTGGCCCCAGCTGCTGACCATCCACGAGGCCATGTTGTGGATGCTGATATAGGCCGCCGTGGACGGGTCCACATTGGCGAGCTCCTCGATGACGACGGCGGCGTCCAGGCGGCTCAGGCCGCTGCCACCGACTTCAGGATCCATGTACAGGCCACAGAACCCGAGTTCCCCTGCCTTGGCGATCGCCTCGCGCGGAAAGATGCCCTCCGCATCCCATCGCGCGGCGTGCGGCGCCAGTTCGGCCTGGGCGAAATCACGCGCGGCTTCTCTATAGGCCTGCTGCGCTTCTTCGAGTTCCGTCGTCATCGAGTTGCTCATGAACACTCCGTGCCGTGAAGGCGGTTACTTCAGGCTGATCGTGGTGTTGACGCCGTGACCCAGGGTCTCGTCGTCGAACCAGCGCGCGGTGATGGTCTTGGTCTGGGTGTAGAACATCACCACCTGCTTGCCATACGGGCCCAGGTCGCCGAGCTTGGACGCGCGCGAACCGGTGAACGAGAACAGCGGCACCGGCACCGGGATCGGCACGTTGATGCCAACCTGGCCGACGTCGATTTCTTCCTGGAAACGGCGTGCCGCCGCACCGGACTGGGTGAACAGCGCGGTGCCGTTGCCGTTGGGGTTGCGGTTGATCAGCTCAATGGCGTCATCCAGCGTTTCCGCTCCCAGGATGACCAGCACCGGCCCGAAGATTTCTTCGTCGTAGATGCGCATGCCCGGGGTGACGCCATCGAAGATGGTCGGGCCCACGAAGTTGCCCTTCTCGAAGCCGTCCACCTGCGGGTTGCGGCCATCGAGCACCAGCTTGGCGCCCTGCTCCACGCCCGAGGCGATCAGGCTTTCCACGCGCTCGCGGGCGGCGCAGGAAATCACCGGGCCCACGTCGGTACCGGCCACGCTGCCGGCGCTCACTTTGAGCGTCCTGGCCTTGGCGACCAGGTCCGGCACCCACTCGCGCGCTTCACCAACCAGCACCAGCGTGGAGGCGGCCATGCAGCGCTGCCCGGCCGCGCCGAAGGCGGCGCCGACCATGGCGTTGAGGCTCTGTTCCTTGTTGGCGTCCGGCAGCACCACGGCGTGGTTCTTGGCGCCCATCATGCACTGCACGCGCTTGCCGGCCAGCGAGGCGCGGTTGTACACGTGGGTACCGACGCGGGTGGAGCCCACGAACGAGACGGCCTTGATGTCCGGGTGGTCGCAGATCGCGTTCACCACCTCTTCGCCGCCATGCACGACGCTGAGCACGCCCTTGGGGATGCCCGCTTCCAGCGCCAGTTCCACCAGGCGCATGGTGACCATCGGGTCCTGTTCGGACGGCTTGAGGATGAAGGTGTTGCCCGTTGCAATCGCCATCGGGAACATCCACAGCGGAATCATCGCCGGGAAGTTGAACGGGGTGATACCGGCGCACACGCCCAGCGGCTGCAGCAGCGTGTAGGTGTCCACGCCGTTGGCCACGTTGTTGGCCAGCTCACCCAGCTGCAGGTTGCCGATGGCTGCAGCATGTTCGACCACTTCCAGGCCGCGGAACACATCGCCTTCGGCGTCTGGCAGGGTCTTGCCCTGCTCCGCGCTGAGGATATGGGCCAGCTCGCTCATGTGCTCGCGGATCAGCTGCTGGTACTTCAGGAAGATGCGCGCGCGGGTGCCGATCGGGGTCTTGCGCCAGGTCTTGAAGGCTTCCTTGGCCGAGGCCACCGCAGCATCCACTTCACTCAAGGTAGCGAACGGCACCTGGGCCAGGACGTCCTGGGTGGCCGGGTTGACCACGTTCTGCCAGTGCGAGCTGGCCGATTCAACGAACTGGCCATCAATCAACATGCGGATACGGGGTGCTGCAACAGTCATGGCAATACCGGCGGGATGCGAAAGGTGATTGGCATTATTCACAGCGGAGCACTCGATTTCCGGGCTGTCTACGCTTAATCTGGCCAATGACCGCTACGATTTCTGTTAATTCTGTGAATACTCCACCCGCGCACCGTCAGATCGGCCTCCGCCTGCTCAGGCTGCGCGAGCAGCGCGGCTACAGCCAGGCCGACCTTGCGCGGGCGCTGGGCCTGTCGGCCAGCTACCTGAACCAGATCGAGCGCAATAAGCGTCCCCTGACTCCCGCCGTGCAGGCCAAGCTGCGCGAGGTGTTGGGCGACGTCAGCGGCCTGTTCGACGTGGATGAGCCCGGCGCCCTGCAGGAGGCGCTGGGCGAAACCCTGCGTGACCTGGGCCTGGACGAGGTGAGCAGCGCCGAGCTGCGTGCCATGGCCGGCAACCTGCCGCAGATCAGCCGGGCCCTGCTCGACCTGCACCGCCGCCACCTGCTGCTGCGCGAACATGCCGCCGCGCTGGAGTTCCAGCTGGGCGACCCGCAGGCCGGGCATTCGCTGCCGGCCGGCGACCAGGTGCGGGATTTCTTCAACCGCATGCACAACCACATTCCCGAGCTGGACGACCTGGCCGAGCAGCTGTTCAGCGAATGGGGGCTGGTCGCCGGGCACGTGGCGCCGCGCCTGCGCCAGTTGCTGGCCGACCGCCACGGGGTGCTGGTGGAAGTGGCGCCGCTGCAGGCCGGGCGCGAGAAGCGCGTGTACGACGGCGGCAGCCGCACGCTGTGGCTGCCCGATTACCTGGAACCGGGCCAGCAGGCCTTCCAGATGGCGGCCGAGCTGGCCCTGCTCGGATATGCGGCGCAGATCGATGCGGTGATCGCGCGTGCGGGCTTCCGCGAACCGGAGCAGATCGCGCAGGCGCGGATCGGCATGTCCAACTACTTCGCCGGCGCGCTGGTGATGCCGTATGCGCAGTTCCTGCGTGCGGCCGAACAGAGCGCTTACGACATCGACGCCCTGGCGCATCGCTTCGGGGTGGGGTTTGAAGCGGTCTGCCACCGGCTGAGCACGCTGGCGCGGCGCAGTGCGCCGGGGCTGCCGTTCTTCTTCATCCGGGTAGACCGCGCCGGCAACGTCTCCAAGCGGCACTCGGCCACCGATTTCCATTTTTCGCAGGTGGGGGGTTCGTGCCCGCTTTGGATCGTGTACGAGGCCTTCAACCAGCCCGGGCGGGTGCTGACCCAGACCGCACGCATGCCCGACGGGCGCCGCCATTTCTGGCTGGCGCGCCAGGTCAGCAGCGGTCCAATCGGGCACGGGCAGCCGCGCAAGACCTTCGCGGTCGCGCTGGGCTGCGATCTGCAGCATGCCGAGCGGCTGATCTACTCGCGCGGGCTGGATATCCAGAGCCCGGGCAACTCGGTATCCATCGGCCCGGGCTGCCGGGTCTGCCCGCGCGAGGACTGCATGCAGCGCGCGTTCGCGCAGTTGCCGGGGCGCGCGTAGGGGTTGGCGTACGTGCGTGGTGAGAGCGTACCGACCAACGGTCGGTACCTACCGGGGTTAACGTTCCGGGGTTGCATGCACACCGGCGACCGCTACGGTCGTTCCCGGTTGCACGTACGCCGGTAGGGCACGACCGTTGGTCGTGCCAAGGCGGGGCAGCGTACGACCGTTGGTCGTGTGGCGGCGCGGTCAATAACTGGGCGTCACCTTCATCTGCGGCAGCGGACGCGGGGCGCCGTCGGTGAGGTCCGGGCCGAGATCTTCCCAGGTCTGGCCCTGTTCGACCATCAACCGCCACAACTGCTGCGATTCGCGGCGCTTTTCCTCCGAACTGAACCGGTAGGAGGGCGGCGGTGGTGCCCCCTTCGCCACCGATTCGTAGGCGTCCTGCCAGGCGCTCACGCGCTGCGCCGGATCATCGGTGCGCGCCACCTCGAGCGAGTAGCGCTGATACGCCGACGCCAGATTCCGCCAGCGGATCCAATAGTGATTGGCGAACGAGAAATCGCAGAAGCGCTCGCCCGCCACGCTGCCCTTGGCCGCAACCCGGCTGAGCACCGCCTGCGGCATGTCCAGGTTCATGCCGCCTTCGTCGCCCTGCAGCGTCACGTGCACGATGCGGTCGCGGTAGCCCGGCGCGCGTGCCTGCAGCACATCGCGCCAGTTCTGCATGGTGGAGACGATGGAGAACAGGAAGCCCGACATCTCCGCCGCCGCCAGTGGGCGTGCAATGGACTGATAGCTGCGCTGCCAGCCATGCCGGTTTTCGGTGGGCAGGAATACCGCAGCATTGATGGCAGCGGGTGAATCCGGCGACGCGCGCAGCGGCTCTGCCGCGTGCGGGTACACCAGGTTGATGCCGAAGGTGGGCCAGCGCGGCAGCGCGGCGTCGAACAGATGGATGGGGAAGTTGCTGCTGATGCCGCCATCGGAGAACCAGCACACCCGGAACGCGGTAATCACCGCACCCGCGCCGTGGCCACCACTGGTCAAGCCCTCGGTGCTGTCTGCCACATTGCGATCACCCTGCGCGGGCAACGCATCGGCCGGTGGTTCACACCGTCGCTCACGCCGCGCCGGCTCGTGCAGCGGCACCGCGCTGATCAGCAGCGGAAAGCTCAGGCTCATGCGCGTGGCCACCAGCACCGGCAACTGCTCGCCTTCCGGCAGGCGGTAATACGCCACGCCATCCACATGCTGCGGCGCACCCGCGCGGGCCAGCAGCCACGCCACCACGCTGGCCGGGAACAGCTGTTCGAACTGATCGCGCCGGAACCAGAACTGCGAGGCACTGAACGGCAGCGTGCGTGGCTCGGTGTGGGAGACGCAGGTGGTGATCATCTGCAGGCTGACCGCGTGCGCGCCAGCGGGCTCACCGCTGTAGCGCGGCGCGTTGTGCAGATCGGCGAAAGTCAGTGGCTGGTCGAGCGGCTTGCCCGACAACGCCTGCAGATGAGTGTGCAGCCAGTCGGTCAGCGCAGGATGGTCGGCGCCGGCCTGGGTCGCGCCGGAGCAGAGTCCGAGCAGATTGCGCCGTGCCACCCGCGCTACCCGCAGTGCCGAGGCCAATACCCCGGCCCCATATGCGCACAGCAGCGACGGCAGCAGCGTGGCCCACATGCCGTCCACCCCCGCCGCCAGCCAGCCGATGCCGAGCAACCCGATCAGCGCGGCCAGCAGTTCCAACGGCGCGATCGCAAACACGGCTGCCAGCAGGCACAGGATCTTGCGCGGCAGGCCCGCCTTGCCGGTGAGCATCACCAGCAGGCGATAGGCAGTGCGCGCGCCGTAGGCGGGCTGGAACAGGCTGTAGATGAAGCCGCGCCGCGAGAGCTGGGCCGAAACGTCGGCCAGCCCGGCAAAGCCGGCCTGTGGACCCATCGCTTCACCGGCCCGGCAACGGCGGTCGCCCAGCGCCGCAGCGGCAGCCACGGCGGCGGCAATGGCCCCGGCCGAGGTTCCGCCGATGTTCTTGAAGCGGTATTCGCGGGCCAGCGACAGCACCGCGTTGGGATACACGATGCCGCTGGTGATGCCGCCCTTCATGACCAGATCGCAGTACTTGTCCGCCATGTCCCCGCCCTGTGTCCGCCTTGGATTGCAGTATCGCCCAAGGCCTTCTCAGAGCCTGAGAACCGCGCCGCAGTTACGGTTTCGGACGGTTCGTGGCGGCCGACTGGGGCACCCGCCGCACCTGCGACAGGTCATAGCCCAGGGCGGCAATCCGGGTCATGGCCGCCTGGTAGTCCTGCTCGGAGATCTGTGGCGTGCGTGCCATCAGCCACATGTAGTCGCGCTTGCTGCGGCCGACGATGGTCTGCTGGTAGTCCTCGTCCAGGTAGACGATCACGTATTCGGCCTTGATCGGCCAGACGAACTGCATGCCCCACTCTGCACCGTTGGTACCTTCCTTGACCGTGCCGATCGGGTGCATGGTCTTGACCGGCGCATCGAAGCTGCCCTTGCGGTAGGTGAAGGTGGTCTGGATACGGCCGTCAGGCCGCAGCGCGTAGGATTCAACCGCGTCAAAAGCTTCACGTTCGGGGCGGCTGGGAATGTGGGCGATTACATACCAGTCGCCCATGAAGCGCGGTACGTCCACGTGCGCGACCGGGGGAATGGGACGGGTGTTGCCGCTACAGCCACCCAGCAGCATGCCGGCGGCGAACAGGGGAAGAAGTGGGCGCAGCTTCATGGCGTTCTCCTCAAAAGGGGTCAGGCGCGGTCGAACAGGTAGTGGGCCACCATCCATTGCTGGCCCTTCTGGTAACCGAACAGCTCGGCGCAGGCCATCCAGAACATCCGCCACCGCTGGAACCACAACGCGGCGGCGGCGTCGCCGTAGCCCTGGCGCAGCACGGCCATCACCGCGTCGCGGTTCTGGTCCTGGCGCGCCAGCCAATGATTGGCGGTGCGTTCGTAGTGGGTGCCATCCAGCAGCCAGCGCTGCTGCAGCTGCATGTACTGGGGGAAGTGCAGCAGGGTGTCGGCGGCGGGCATCAGCCCCCCGGTGAAGAAGTGCCGCCCCATCCAGTTGTCATCGCCTTCGGTCTCGAACGGGTACATCAGGGTGCGGTGCACGAAGATGTGTACGAACAGCTTGCCGCCCGGGCGCAGCCACTGGTGGATGCGCTGCAGCAGCCGGGCGTAGTTGCGTACGTGTTCAAACATCTCCACCGACACGCAGCGGTCGAAACTGCCCGGGTCCAGGATCAGCGTGTTCACATCGCGGGTCAGCACGGTCACGTTGGTCAGGCCACGTGCGCGGCACTGGCCCAGGATGTACTCGCGCTGGCTGTTGGAGTTGGACACGGCGGTGATGCGCGCGGCCGGATAGCGCTCAGCCATCCACAGCGTCAGCGAGCCCCAGCCGCAGCCCAGTTCAAGGATCTCCTGGCCATCGGCCAGTTCGGCGCGTTCGCCGTAAAGGGCCAGCATCGCCTCTTCGGCCTGATCGAGGGTTTCATTACCGGTGGGGTAGTAGCAGCTGCTGTATTTGAGCCGCGCACCCAGGCAATCCTGGAAGAAGGCGGCCGGCACTTCGTAGTGCTGGCGGTTGGCCGCGTCCACGTGCAGGGCCAGCGGGCTGCGTGACAGCGTCACGATGCGCGCGGCAAACCTCTGCGCCTGCTCTTCCACGGTACCTGCGCTCTCCTCACGCAGACGGGCCTCGCACTGGCGGCGGATGCCCAGCCGCAACAGCGCATCGGGCAGCAGGCCGCGCTCGGCCAGGCCGGTCAGCCCGGACGCGTAGTCGGGCAGCGGCAGCGATTCTCGGGCGACATTCACGGTGAAGACTCCTTGCGGGGCGGGGCAGTGCGGGAGGGAAACCACGGAAACAGCATCGGCGTGCTGCGCTGGTACTCGCGGTAGTCGTCACCACGGGTGCGCAGGGCCTGGGCCTCGGTGAACGGGATGCCACTCACCCAGCGCAGGAACACGTACATCACCAATGGCCCGGACCAGGCCAGCCACCACAACGGCGAGTGCACGGCCAGCAGCACATAGGTGAACCAGTGCAGCCATTCGAAGAAGTAGTTGGGATGGCGCGAGTAGCGCCACAGACCGCTGCGGCAGGTCTTGCCCTTGTTGGCCGGGTCGGCGCGGAAGCGCGCCAGCTGGCGGTCGGCCAGCGATTCACCGCCCACGCTGAGCAGCCACATCGCAGTGGCAGCGATGATCCAGCCAACCGGCAGTGCCGCGCTCTGCGACACCGCCACGAACGGCAGTGCGAACAGCACGATCAGCAACGCCTGGAACTGGAAGAACCCGAAGATCTTGCCCTGGTGGCCGTTCCAGTGCCTGCGCAGGTGCTGGTATCGGCCATCTTCGTCTTCGCTGCGCACGCGTTTCCACAGATGCAGTGCCAGCCGTGATCCCCACAGCCCGCCCAGCACCGCCAGCGCGATGCGCGGCGCGATGGCGCCATCACCCAGCCACGCCAGCAGCAGCGCCGAGGCGCCCACGCCCTTTGCCCAGAGCACATCCACCACGCCGATGTTCTGGTGGCGGCGTTGCCACCACCAGCCCCAGCACATCATCAGTGCGGCATACAGCCAGACCCAGCCCAGGTTCATCATGCGGGAACTCCTTTGGTGTTCGTACCGGCTGGCCCCGCGCCGCGCTGCCAGTGCCGCGCGCAGGTGGCGAGCAGGGGCAGCGCGACAGCCCATCCCAGGGCAAGCACAGCCACGCCCTGCCAGGACGGCGCGGGGAAGGCCACCGCCGACCAGCCACGCGCGGCGGAGAGATAGGCCAGCGGCGCGATAAGCCCGAGCGCCGCTGCCAGCCAGAGGCGCCGCTGCAATACCTTCAGCGAGACGGTCAGCGTCATCGCGAAGGCCGCCCACAGCGCGAGGATCCACACCGGCGCCAGCCACGCGCTGGGCCACGCTGCGGCATAAACGACCTGGCCGGTGGCCCCGGCGATGCCATCCACGGCCAGCCCGCACAGCACGCCCACGCCAAGCAGCCTCACCTCCACACCGGGCTGAGCGGACATCGCGAACTGGCTGGCTACGTAAACCGCGGCGGCCAGCAGCGCCGGCCAGCGCAGCCCCTGCCCGGCGCCGACCACCGCGCACAACCAGACAAGCTGGTTGCCGATGACATTGGTCCAGAAGTGACGCATCTCAGTGGGTGCCCTTGATGGGGGCGGGACGATACCCGGGCCGCGCCAGCAGCAGGTGCGATACGCCGATGGAGCGTTCCAGGAAGCCCCCCTCGCAGTAGGCCAGGTAGAACTCCCACAAGCGGATGAAACGCTCATCGAAACCCTGCGTGCGCACCGCCGGCAGCTGCGAAAGAAAGCGTCTGCGCCAGGCACGCAGGGTCAGCGCATAGGACTGGCCGAAATCGTACTGACCGATCAGCTGCAGGTCGCTGCTGCGGGTCTTGGCCGCCATGATCGCGTGCAGCGAGGGAATGAAGCTGCCGGGAAACACGAAGCGCTTGATGTAATCCACACTGCGCCGTGCCTGCTCGTAGCGTTCGTCTTCGATGGTGATGGCCTGCAGCAGCGCCAGCCCATCGGGCTTGAGCAGTCGTGTGAGCGTGGCGAAGTACGTGTCCAGGTATTGCGCGCCGATGGCCTCGATCATCTCGATGGAAACCAGCTTGTCGTACTGGCCCTCCATGTCACGGTAGTCCTTCAGCAGCACCGTTACCTTGTCCTGCAGCCCCGCGCTGGCCACCCGCTCGGTAGCCAGCGCGTACTGCTCCCTGGAGATGGTGGTGGTGGTGACATGGCAACCATGGTGGAGCGCGGCATATACCGCAAAGCCTCCCCAGCCGGAGCCGATCTCCACCACCCGGTCGCCGGCCTTGAGTTGCAGCTGCGTGCAGATCCGCGCCAGCTTGCGCTGCGATGCCACCTCAAGGGTGTCGCCCGGCTCGGCATACAGCGCCGACGAATACATCAGGTCGCGGGACAGGAACAGCGAGAAAAAGGCGTTTCCCAAGTCATAGTGCGCGGCGATGTTGCGGCGGCTGCCCTCACGGGTGTTGCGACGCAGCCAGTTCCAGCCCTGCAGCAGCGATCCCCCCAGCCGTGCCGGGCCGCGCTCCATGCCGTCCAGCAGCGCGCGGTTGCGCACCAGCAACTGTACCAGCGCCACCAGGTTGTCGCAGCGCCAGTCGCCGCGGATGTAGGCTTCGCCGGCACCGACGCTGCCCTGCGCGCCGACCGCCCGGTAGAACGCCGGGTTGTCCACCCATACCGTGACCTGTAGGGGTGCGTCGGCATCACCCAGCGTGACATCGCCCAGCGCATCACGCAGCTGCAGCCGCCCGCCCTGCAGGGGAGCAAGCTGGGCCAGCAGACGGCGGCGCAGGAACGCTTCCAGCGTGCTGGGCTCGGGCAGGGCAAGCGGTCGGGTCATGTCGTTCATGGGTGCTTTCCAGCAATGGAAGGATGGTCGTAGACGGGCGTGCGCTTGAGCCACAGCCGCAGCGCCTGCCAGTGGATGGCGGCCACAACCTGCACTGTCATCAGCGGGTGGCGCAGCAGCACACGGGCCAGGCCAGGGCCGGTAACGGGATGGCGCCGCAGCGCCAGGTCGGCATCGAACTGGCGCTCACCGTTACGCCACACCTGCATGTGCACGTGCAGGTCATCGCCCGGCGCGGTGAAGCGCCAGCGGTATTCGCAGTCCATGGGCATGAAGGGGGAAACGTGGAACTGCTTGTCGAAGGTCCACGCCAGCGCGCGACCGTGCGCATCGGCCTGCGCGACCGGCAGCACGTAGGCGTGGCGCTCCTGCCACGGCGTGTTGGTGATCTCGGCCACGATGCAGTCCAGCGTGGCGCCATCGGCCGCGTAACAGTAGTAAAAGGTGACCGGATTGAAGATGTGTCCGGCGTGGCGCAGGTGTGCGAGCATGCGCACCGGCCCCGGTGGCGCGTGGCCCAGTGCCTGGGAGATGCGATCGCGAACCGCGTCGGCCAGCGGCTGGTCCGGATCACCCAGATAATCGCTGCGGCGGAACTCGGCCAGGTTGCGCCGTTCCACCGACCAGAACCAGCGCCCCTTGAACACATGGTCCAGCTCGTCCAGATCGATCAACAGCTGCGCGATGGGATACTCGAACGCGTGCGCCTGCGGCGCATGGCGCCGATGCCGCATCCTGCCGCGATAGATCGCGCTCGCGCTCATGCCGGCATGCCCTGCGACAGGGGCCAGTAGGCTTCTGCATCCAGCGACTGCAGCGCCTCCACCACCCGGCGCGCGCTGCGGATGCCATCTTCATGGAAGCCCCAGCCCCAGTAGGCGCCGGCAAACCAGGTACGGCGGCGCCCCTGCAGTTCTGCCCAGCGCCCCTGTGCGCGGACCATCGCGTGGTCGTGCACGGGGTGGGCGTACTGCATCCTGCGCAGCACCTTGTCCGGCGCGATGGCCTCGCTGCGGTTGAGGGTCACCACCAGCGGCGTGGGCGTATCGATGCCCTGCAGCAGGTTCATGCAGTAGCTGACGGTGCACGGCGCCATTGGATCGCGCGGCACGTGTGCGTTCCAGGCCGCCCAGGCCTTGCGATTGCGCGGCAGCAGGCTTGCATCGGTATGCAGCACCACCTCATTGGGCTGATAGCGCATCGCACCCAGCACGCTGCGTTCGGTGGCATCGGCATCGGACAGCAGTGCCAGCGCCTGGTCGCTGTGGCAGGCCAGCACCATCTGGTCGAAGCCTTCCAGCCCATCAGCAGTAAGCACGCGCACCCCCTGCTCCTGCCGCTCCACCCCGAGCACGCGGCATTCCAGCCGCTCACGTACCCGCCAGCGCCGCCGCATCGCCTCCACGTAGCGCGCTGAGCCGCCCTGCACCACCCGCCACTCGGGTCGGCCGGTAACCTGCAGCATCTGGTGGTTGGCCATGAACTGCACCAGGTAGCGCGCCGGGAAGTCTGCCAGTGCGGCAACCGGCGACGACCACAAGGCAGACGCCATCGGCAGCAGATGTTCCTGGATGAAGGTGTCGCCGTAGCGACCCTGCTTGAGGTACTCGCCCAGCGATGGCCCTTCCTCGCCGCTGTGCAGCAGCGCGGGTGCCTCGCGATAGAAGCGCCGCAGGTCAGCCAGCATGCCCCAGAAGCGTGGCGAGAGCAGGTTGCGGCGCTGGCAGAACAGCGTGTCCAGGGAGGTGGCGTTGTACTCCAGCCCGCTGCGCTCGCTATGCACCGAGAAGCTCATGGTGGTGGGCTGCGAGGCCACGTCCAGTTCGTTGAACAGCGCGGTCAGCAGCGGGTAGTGGTGCGGATTGAACACGATGAAGCCGGTGTCCACCGCCTGCGTGCGGCCGTCCACCGTCACGGTGTGCGTGTGGGTGTGGCCACCGAGGTAGTCATTGGCTTCGAACAGCGTTACTTCATGCCGCTGGCTCAGCCACCATGCGCTGGCCAGCCCGGCAATGCCCGATCCGATCACGGCGATGCGCATGTCAGTGCTCCGCCTTGGCCAGCACCCAGGCCGGCACCGGCTTGAGGTCACTTACCAGACGCAGCGCGGCCATGGCGCGCAGGCCATACCAGGTAACGTCCACTTCCCACCAGTAGAAGCCCTGGCGCACCGTGCCAGGGAAGAAGTGGTGGTTGTTGTGCCAGCCTTCGCCGAAGGTGAGCAGGGCCAGCCATACGTTGTTGCGGCTGTCATCGCTGGTATCGAAGCGGCGGCGGCCGAAACGGTGCGCCAGCGAGTTGATGGTCACCGTGGCGTGGAACAGCACCACCGTGGAAATGAAGAACCCCCACACCAGCATCTGCCCGCCGCTGGTGCCCAGGCCCGGCGCGAGGTGTTCCAGAAGGACGCCAAGACCATAAAGCGCAGCGGCCAGTGCCACCGGCACCAGCGTGTCGAAGCGGTCCAGCCAACGCAGCTCGGGAAACTTCGCCAGGTCCGGAATGCGTGCCCAGTCGGTACGGAAGCCATCGGTGGTGAGGAACCAGCCCATGTGGCTCCACCAGAACCCGTGCACGACCGGCGAGTGCGGGTCGGCGGCGGTTTCAGTGTGACGGTGGTGGTTGCGGTGGTGTGCGGCCCACCACAGCGGACCGCGCTGCACGCTGGCCGCGCCAATCAGGGCGAACACAAACTGCACCACGCGCGAGGTGCGGAAGGTGCGGTGGGCGAAGTAGCGGTGGTAGAAGGCCGTGATGGCGAACATACGCACTGCGTAAAGCGCCAGCGCCACGCCTACCGCCACCCACGACACTCCCACCCAGATCACCGCCAGGCAGGCAACGTGCATGCCGACAAAGGGAATCGCCCGCAGCCAGTCCACGCGATTGCCACTGCCATCAGCCGCCGACGCGGCGGCACCGGTGTCGAACCAGCGCAGCAGGCTGGCCCATCGGCTCCGCAGGGTGCGGACGGGGTGGTCGGGGGTGGAACGGGACAGCATGTCGCGCGTCTCCTGAGCGGTTAATCAGGAGATACGCAGGCCGGCGCTGTTTGGATGCACCCCTTGCGAAAATATTCCGCGAGGGGTGCGGGTTACAGAGTGGCGATATCGCCCTTGGCGATGACCGGACCGGTCGGGATGCCCTGTGGCGCGCCGCCGGACGGTTCCAGCGTGATCGCCAGCACCGAGCCGTTCACAAGAACATCACGCAGCGCATCGGGCACTGCCACGGTGTGGGCGCGGTTGATGGACACCAGGCCCAACGAGCGTGGCGTACCGCCGGCCGGAATCAGCCACAGCTCCGGGGCCCGACCAGCGGCATCGGCCGGTGCCGGTACGGGCACCATCAGCACCTTGCCCTGTGCCTTGTCGACCGAAGCCAGCCAGCCCGGCGTGCCATCGTCGTGCAGCAGCGGGGTGACCGGCTTGGTCGCCTGCTCCGGCTCGGATGGGGTTGGCGCCGGGGTGACGGCCACCGGGGTGGACGGTGCGGTGGGCAGCGGCTGGCGGTTGAACACCGCGACCAGCGCCAGCGCTGCGGCCAAGGCCGTCATGCCCTGCCAGAAACCGGTGCGTTGCCACAGCCTGGGCGCGGCGGTAACCGCCGGCCAGCCCAGTTCGCTGCGGATGCGGGGCCACAGGTGTGCCGGCACCGCTTCGCTGCCCAGTTCCTGCAGCAGCGGCGCCAGCCGCACCTGCCATTGCTCGACCAGCCGGGCGAAGCCCGGGTCGGTGGCGATGCGCTGCTCGATCTGGCGGCGCTCGGCGGCATCGTGCACGCCCAGCACGTATTCGCCGGCCAGGATATCGGCGCTCGGCGGCTGGCCATCGTCATGGATATCGTGAAGGTCGCGGATGTTCATCGTTCCAGGCACACCCGCAGTTGGCCCAGCCCGCGCCGGATCCAGCTCTTCACCGAACCCAGCGGCGAACCGATGCGGCGGGCCAGCTCTTCATAACTGGCACCGTGCAGGAACGCATTGCGGATCAGCGAGCGGCGGCGCGGTTCCAGGGTATCCAGGCAGTCATCCAGACGTTCGCGGTCGGAGGCATGCTCAGCTGCCTGCGCCGGCTGCGGCGCGAAATCGGGAATTTCCTCGGCCACCGACAGATCGTCCAGCGCACGCGGCGGAGCAGCGCGCAGGCGGTCGATCGCGCGGTTGCGCGCCATCATCGACAGCCAGGTCATGGCCGAGGCCCGCGTGGCATCGAACTGGGCGGCCTTGCGCCAGACCGTGGTGAAGACATCCTGCAGGACCTCCTCGGCGTCACCGCGATCGCGCAGGGTGTGCAGGCAGATCGCGAACAGCCTGCCCGAGGCCAGCTGATAGACGGACTCGAACGCCTGGCGGTCGCCCCCGGCCACCTGGACCAGAAGGCCGTCCAGGCGTGCAGACGCGGCGGTATCGGAAGCATCCAGCTCGGGCATCGCAGGCTCAGGGTCGGCAGGGAGCGAACGTGCATGGTCGTTGCTCCGCGCGCCGGCTGCAAGAGGGTCTTCAGCTGTCGCATGTCTTCACCAAGGGTTGCACCCGGGCCGCAGCAAGCTCTGCGGCGGAAGTGGCCACGGGCGGGGAAGGGAATTCGACGCGTACCTGGGGATAGCGCCCAGTGGAGTCGCGCACGTTGCCGGTGCCGCTGAACTGGAGCAGGCGCTGGTCGGCCGTGGCGTAAACCAGGCTCACCGCCGGCACGGCGAAGCCGAACCATGCATCGAGTTTCATCTGCAGCTGCTGCGCCGGTTGGCCTTTCCAGGTAATCGCGCCGGTGCGCTGCAGCTTCAACGGCACCAGCCGCTGGCGGCTGGGCAGCAGGAACTGGAAAGCCAGCGGCTTTCCCTCAAGCAGGGCTGGCCAATGGCGCCGCACGGCCGCATCGAAGCCGGCATCGACCACGGCGCCGGGTGGCACCTGCAACGTGCGGGTGACCGGGGCGGCATCCGAAGCGGCACGTATGTAGACCGTGCGCGCCACGCCATTGGCGCGCACGCCTTCCTGGTAGCCGTCGCGGCCGTCTTCCAGCGCGAAATCCGGCGTCTGCGGGCTGCCCTGCGGCGTCATCCACTTGCGCGCGAAGGCCCGGCCATCGGCGCAGCGGTACAGCACCAGCCGCGACAGCGCCTCCGGCGGCCCCTGCAGCCAATGCGTTTCGCGGTAGAGCAAGGCACCGCCATCCGCAGTGAAGGCGCGCCCTTCCTGCCGCTGCACGGCCTGGGCAGGCGCCAGCAACGGGCACAGCAGCAGAAGCAGTCCAGCCGAGCTGATGGGGAGGCGGCGCATGCCGGTATCCATGGGAGGTTGCTGGAGAGATACGCGGCAAGTGGGCGCTCGGATGCAGTCGGCCGCGCAAGGCGGTCCACTACTCCCCTTGACCGCCGTCGCAACTCGGCCTACCTTGTCCTCGCCGAAGGTATCCATCTCTTCATGCAGATGAAGGGATGGGTTTAAACGGGAATCCGGTGACGGTGCCTTGCGCGCCCATTCCGGAGCTGCCCCGCAGCGGTGAGTGGAAACGAAACCTGCCAACAGCACTGGGCCATGCGCCTGGGAAGCGGCAGGAAGTAGGTGGGCCCCGTGCCCGTGTCCATCAGCCCGAATACCGGCCCCGGCCAGAGGACACGACCGTCCTCTGATTCGACCTGGAACGTCCGCGGGGAGGTTGCCGGGGCCTGCCGCCACGCGTTCTGCGTGGCGCTGCCTCCGTGCGTCCGCTTCACGGCATCCGGTTCGCCCGCGGGGGCGAAGGTCGCTGGCGGGGCGGACACGGCAGCAATGGCGTGGGTGCCGCGCAGTTCCTTCGTTCCTCAATGCCGCTACTGCAATGAGGACACGTTCCATGACCACTGTTACAAACCTGGGTTTCCCCCGTATCGGCGCCAAGCGCGAGCTCAAGCGCGCGCTGGAAGCGTACTGGTCCGGCCAGAGCAGCGCCGAAGCGCTGCAGGACACCGCCGCCAGCCTGCGCACCACCCACTGGCAGCTGCAGCGCGATGCCGGGGTGGAGGTACCTCCCAGCAACGACTTCAGCCTGTACGACCAGGTGCTGGACGCCGCCTTCCTGTTCGATGCCATTCCCGCCCGCTACCGCGCGCTGGCCGATGCCGATCCACTGGCCGGATACTTCGCCATGGCCCGTGGGCTGCAGCGCGACGGCTTCGATCTTCACGCGCTGGAAATGACCAAGTGGTTCGACACCAACTATCACTACCTGGTGCCCGAACTGCAGGCCGGCCAGGATTTCGCGCTGCGCGGCGACAAGCCGCTGGCCGAGTACCGCCAGGCCAAGGCGCTGGGCATTGAAACCCGCCCGGTGCTGATCGGGCCGGTGACCTTCCTGCTGCTGTCCAAGACCACCGACGGCAGTCCGGCGCTGGACCTGCTGGACGCGCTGCTACCGGTGTATGTGCAGCTGCTGGGCGAGCTGAAGGCAGCAGGCGCGCAGTGGGTGCAGCTGGATGAGCCCGCGCTGGTGCAGGATCTCAGCCCGGAAGCGCGCGCCGCCTTTGAACACGCCTATGCGGTGCTGGCCAGGGCTGCCCGCCCCAAGGTGCTGGTGGCCACCTACTTCGGTGCGTTGGACGACAACCTGGAACTGGCGGCGTCGTTGCCGGTGGATGGCCTGCACGTGGACCTGGTGCGCGCGCCGGAACAGCTCGATGCAGTGATCAAGGCCCTGCCCGCCGGCCGCGTGCTCTCCGCCGGCCTGGTCAACGGCCGCAACATCTGGCGTACCCACCTGGACAACGCGCTGGTGCTGGCCCGCTACGCCCACGGTCAGCTGGGCAGCGACTTTCTCTGGCTGTCACCGTCGTGTTCACTGCTGCACAGCCCGGTGGACCTCACCCACGAGCGCAAACTGGACGATGAACTGCGGGGCTGGCTGGCATTCTCCAAGCAGAAGCTGGAAGAGCTGCGCGTGTTGGCCGATGCCATCGATCACCCCTCGCGCGCCGACGCCGCGCTGGCCCTGTCGCGCGAGCGCATTGAATCGCGCCGACGCTCGGCCCGCGTGCACAACCCGGCAGTGGCTGCGCGCCTGGCCGCACTGACCCCGGCCGACGCGCAGCGCCACAGCCACTACCCGCAGCGCCACCTGGCCCAGGCCGCCGCACTGAAGCTGCCGCGCTTCCCGACCACCACCATTGGTTCCTTCCCGCAGACACTTGAGGTGCGCGAAGCCCGCGCCCGCAACAAATCCGGCACCCTGCCCGACGCCGACTACGATGCCTTCCTGGCCAGCCAGACCGAGCACTGCGTGCGCATGCAGGAGCAGATCGGGCTTGACGTGCTGGTGCACGGCGAGTTCGAGCGCAACGACATGGTGGAGTACTTCGGCGAGCAGCTGGAGGGCTTTGCGTTCACCAGGAACGGCTGGGTGCAGAGCTACGGCTCGCGCTGCGTGAAGCCGCCGGTGATCTACGGCGATGTGTCGCGCCCGCAGCCGATGACCGTGCGCTGGTCGCAGTACGCACAGTCGCTCACCGACCGCCCCATGAAGGGCATGCTGACCGGCCCGGTGACGGTGCTTCAGTGGTCGTTCGTGCGCGATGACCAGGCTCGGGCCGATACCTGCCGGCAGATCGCGCTGGCACTGCGCGATGAGGTGCTCGACCTGGAGGCCGCCGGCATCGGCGTGATCCAGATCGACGAGCCGGCCATCCGCGAAGGCCTGCCGCTGCGCCGCGCGCAGTGGCGCGAGTATCTGGACTGGGCGGTGGAAGCGTTCCGGATCAGCGCCAGCGGCGTGCGCGATGCTACCCAGATCCACACCCATATGTGCTACTCCGAGTTCAACGACATCATCCACTCGGTGGCTGCGATGGATGCCGATGTGATCTCGATCGAGACCTCGCGCTCGCGCATGGAGCTGCTGGATGCCTTCGTGCGCTTCCAGTACCCCAACGAGATCGGGCCGGGCGTGTACGACATCCATTCGCCACGCGTGCCGGACAAGGAGGAGATGCTCTCCCTGCTGCGCAAGGCCGCCGAAGTGCTGCGCCCCGATCAGATCTGGGTGAACCCGGACTGCGGGCTCAAGACCCGGGGCTGGCCCGAGACCCGCGCCGCGCTGGAAGCGCTGGTGGCGGCTGCACGGCAGCTGCGCGACGAGAGCGCAGACGCCAACGCCGCCTGATTCCCTTTCCGTTGCTCAAGGGCTGCGCCGCCGCCGTTGCCGGCGGCGGGGCCGATGGATGTCCGCATGACCGAATTCACTCGTCCCACCCTGTCCCTGCCTGGCGGCCACGACAAGCTGCTGCTGCACTCGTGCTGCGCACCCTGCTCGGGCGAGGTGATGGAGGCCATTACCGCCTCCGGAATCGACTACACGATCTTCTTCTACAACCCCAACATCCACCCGGCGCGCGAATACGAGCTGCGCAAGCAGGAGAACATCCGCTTCGCCGAACAGCATGGCGTGCCCTTCATCGACGCCGACTACGACACCGACAACTGGTTCGCGCGGGCGCGCGGCATGGAGAACGAGCCCGAACGTGGCATCCGCTGTACGATGTGCTTCGACATGCGCTTCGTGCGCACCGCGCTGTACGCGCATGAGCATGGCTTTCCGGTGATCAGCAGTTCGCTGGGCATCTCGCGCTGGAAGGACATGAACCAGATCAACGACTGCGGCCACCGCGCGGCGGCCCACTACCCCGGCCTCCAGTACTGGGATTACAACTGGCGCAAGGGCGGCGGCGCGGCGCGCATGGTGGAGATCAGCAAGCGCGAGCGGTTCTACCAGCAGGAATACTGCGGCTGCGTGTACTCGCTGCGCGACGCCAACCGTCACCGCCGGGAGAACAACCGCGAGCGGATCAAGATCGGCCTGCTGTATTACGGCCAGGACAACGACACGCCCAAGGGCGATTGACGTACGCGAAGGGGGCGGCCACGCTGGTTGCCCCCCTCCGTTGCGCTGGACCTGCCATGACCGCCCTGCCCGCCGATGTTGCCCTGCTGGTAATCGACCTGCAGCCGGACTTCATGCCCGGGGGCGCACTGGCCTGCGAAGACGGCGATGCGCTGGTGGCGCCAATTGCCGCCCTGCTGGCGGAGCGTCGCTACCGCACAGTGGTGGCGACCCAGGATTGGCACCCGGCTGACCATGCTTCGTTCGCCAGCCAGCACGCGGGCAAGCTGCCGTTCGAGGCGATCCTGCTGCATGCGCAGCCGCAGACGCTGTGGCCGGATCATTGCGTGCAGGGCACCGATGGGGCGACGCTGCACCCGGGCGTGGAGTGGACGGCCGCCGACCTGATCCTGCGCAAGGGCAGCCGGCGCGAGGTCGACTCGTACAGCGCATTCCGCGAAAACCACGGGCCCGATGGCGGCCGCCCGGCTACGGGCCTGGCCGGCTGGCTGCACGAGCGCGGAATCCGCGAGGTGCATGTGTGCGGCCTGGCGCGCGACTACTGCGTGCTGTGGAGTGCGCAGGACGCCGTGAAGGCCGGGTTCCGGGTGAAGTTCCTTTGGGAGCTGACACGGCCGGTGACCGAGGCCAATGACGGGATGGTGCGCGAGGCGCTGGCCAAGGCGAAGATTGCGGTGATCTGACCTGCACGCCGCCGCAGCCAGCACCGGCATCAAGGAAGCCGGTGCGTCAGGTGCGGGCAATCACCGGCGAAGGGCGTCAATGATCAAGCCGGAGGCGATTTCCACCAGCAGATACTCGCTGTCGGACTGTCTGACCCAGCGTTGACCACGGCCGGGATCGCGCAGCCTGTAATGCGCGTAATCATCAACCCAGTAGCGTCGGTCCACTTCGGCCCAATCCAGGCGCTCACCACGGCGCCACGCCTTCTTCTGCCACCCCGGCGGCGGCGCCTTGCGACTGTGCGGCCCACCGGCGTGGGCTGGAGGTCCATTGCCCTTGGCATGGTGCGGTGGATCCGCCCAGGCCGGGGCAACGGCCAACATCGCCGCCGTGGTCAAGGCAACACCCAGCAACCTTACGGTTTTCATATCCATCTCCCAACCCGGCCGCGGCGTGCGGCGTGCTGGCACCGAATATAGAGCAGAGAATGTGAAAGAAGCCAAGCGACCACAGCAAGGGGCAGCGCAATTGAACGCGATCGCTCCGGTCGGCAATACTGGGCCGACGGTACCCCTGGCCTGGGCAATGTTCCTCCTGTGACCACATCGCCGCCCACGCCCACGCCCGGCCCCATCGATGCGATGCGTCCGGACGGCACCGCCACCGAGGTATTCGGCGTATTTCTCAAGCTGGGGCTGACCGCTTTTGGTGGCCCCATCGCCCACGTGGGCTATTTACGCCAGGAATGCGTGCAACGCCGCCGCTGGCTGGAGGAGGCCCAGTTCGCGCAGTTGCTGGCCGTCTGCCAGTGCGTGCCAGGGCCGGCCAGCAGCCAGATGGGCTTTGCCATCGGCCTGTTCCGCGCCGGATGGCGTGGCGCGGTGGCCGCTTTCGTCGCTTTTACCCTGCCGTCGGCGCTGCTGATGTTCGGCGCTGCCGCCTTGGCATCGCGCCTGGATCATGGCATGGGTGCGGCGGTGGTGCATGGGTTGAAGCTCGTGGCCGTGGCTGTGGTCGCCCATGGTCTGGCGAACATGGCAAGGCAGTTGGCGCCGGATGCACCGCGTGCGCTGATCGCTGCCGCAGCGTGTGCGCTGATCGTGCTGGCAGGCAGTGGCTGGGCACAACTGGCGGTGGTCGCGTTCGGTGGCGCACTGGGTCTTTGGCTCTGCAGAGACGTGAGCGCCCCGGCTGCAGCGGTGCTCGAGAATGAGCGCTCGCGGCAGCGACCAAGGGCTACGTGTCGCGGCTCGATGGTTGCGACCGCGGCGACAGCAACAGTTCCGCCAGTCCCTTGTATATCGGTGTCCGGCACACCAGCCCGGACATCCCACGGGCGATGAGTACCGTTGCCAGGATAGGCAGCAGCAGGTCGCCACTGTCGGTCAGTTCCAGCGAAATGACCGCCGAGGTCAATGGCGCCTGGGTGACACCGGTGAGGTAAGCGCACATGCCAAGCAGCACGAACGCGCGCGGGTCCACGCCGGGCATCAGCACGGCCAGGTTGTGGCCCAGGCCGGCGCCGACGGCCAGCGCCGGCGAGAACAGTCCGCCGGGAATGCCGGCCACATAAGAGGCCAGGTTCGCCAGCAGCTTCATCAGCCCAAACTCGTGCCCAACCGTCGGTTGACCCTGCACCAGACTGCGCGCCTGCTCATAGCCGGTGCCAAAAGCACCATCGCCGCACAACGCCGCCAGCCCAACCACCACCAGGCCGCAGCCGGCTGCCAGCAGCACCGGGTGCCGCTGCCGCACGCTGCCCAGCCAACGCGGGCGCCCGGCTGCGCTGGCCAGCACCATGCGGGCGAATACCCCGCCCAGCAGACCCGCCACGCCCCCGCACAGCAGGATGGCCAACCACGCCTGCCCCAGCGGCAGGCCGGCTGTCACATGGCCGAAGTAGGTGTAGTTTCCGAGAAGGCCCAGCGACACCACGCCACCGACGATAACCGCCGTCAACAGCGTGCCCGAGAAGCGATGCTCGAAGCGCCCGCTGAGCTCTTCAATGGCGAATACGATCCCGGCCAGCGGCGTGTTGAAGGCCGCCGCGATGCCGGCCGCACCGCCAGCCAGTAGAAAGTGCGACAACTCCCGGGGATCTCTGAAACCGAACCAGCGGCCAAACAGGTACATCAGGCTGGCGCCGACGTGCACCGTCGGCCCCTCCCGACCCACCGACGCACCACCCAGCAGTGACAGCGAGGTCAGGATCAGCTTGCCTGCCGAGACCGCCGGTGACAGGTTGGTTTTCCGGAATGCTTCATCAGGCCTGTCCAGCGCCGCGATCACCTGCGGAATGCCGCTGCCCCGGGTCGGACGAAGCACCCCGCTGGTCAGCCACGCCAGCAGCGCGAAGATTCCCGGCGTGAGCAGCAGCGCCCACCACGGCGAGTGCTCGATGGCGCGTCGAAACAGGGCAAATGCCGCATCGCTGGCCTTGGCAAAAAGGATCGCGACGAGCGCCACCACCACCGCGCCCGTCCAGAGGGCAGCACGGCGCCGCCATGCCTCGCTCCGCAACTGGCCGGCCAGGTGCGTCTGGATTCGGCGGATATAGGTCATGACCTTAGTATGGCCACCGTGGCCAGGGACGGAAAGGCGGCTGCTTGGCGGGTGACCTTGCCTGATGTGGTTTCAACCGCTGCCATGGCTCGTCACTCAGCCCAGTGACGCATGCTCCGCCGCGAACGCGCCGTACGTACGCAACGGCCGACCCAGCAACTGCATCAACCGCTCCACGTCACCCGCGCCCGGCAGCATGCCGTCGCTGATGAAGCGCTCGGCCATCTGTCGCATGTCGTAGGCCATCCACCCCGGCATGAACTGGCGCAGGTTCTGCTCGAAGGCGGCCGTGTCATCGCCGCCGTAGGCGATCGGGCGGTTCAGCACCTCGCTCCAGATGGCAGCCACCTGTGCGCCGGTGAGTGCTTCCGGGCCCACCAGGTTGAGTCGGGTCAGCGCGCTGTTGTCCGGCACCTGTTCGCGGTTGAGCAGTTCGATGGCGGCAATCTCGGCGATGTCGCGGGTGTCGATCATCGCCAGCCCCTTGCTGCCGATCGGCATGGGGTACACACCGTAGCCCTGCACCACATCCTTGATGGTGAGGTCGTTATCGATGAAATAGGCCGGGCGCAGGATCGTGGCGCTGAAGCCCATCTGCTCGATCATGCGCTCCACGCCGAACTTGCCGGCGAAGTGCGGCACGTTGACGTAGCGGTCGCTGTGGATCACCGACAGGTACACCACCCGCTTCACCCCGGCCTCGCGGGCGACGTTGAGGGTGATGAGCGCCTGGGTGAATTCGTCGGCGACCACGGCGTTGAGCAGGAACAGCGTGGAGACGTCCTTCAGCGCTTGGCGGAGGGCATCCACATCCAGCATGTCACCCTGCACCAGCTCCACGGTGGCAGGCAGGTTGGCGGTGGCGGGGGTGCGGACCAGTGCGCGGACGTTTGCGCCGCGCTGGGTGAGGTGCTGGACGACCTGACGGCCGATGGTGCCAGTGGCGCCGGTAACAAGAATGGTCATGGGATACTCCGGGTGGTTGGTGAGGGCTCATGGTTGTTGATCCGCGCACGAGCCGATAGCCCATATACTTGGACCACCTGTCTCGCTGGTGGAACACATGGACCTCCTCGCCCTGGCCGACTTCAACCTGGTGGCGCGACACGGCGGGTTTGGCCGTGCCGCGCGCGCGGCGGACCGCCCGAAGGCAACACTCTCGCGGCGCGTGGGTGAGCTGGAGGCCAGCCTGGGGGTACGGCTGTTCGAGCGTGGCTCGCACACGCTGAAGCTCACCGAGGAAGGTCGGGCGCTGTTCGAGCGCACCGAGACGCTGCTGACCGAACTGGATGAAGCGGCCACGTCCATTGCCTCCGGCGGCAATACGCCCCGTGGCCGGCTGCGCGTGAGCGCCCCGATGCTGTTCTCGCAGATGGCGCTGGGCAAGATTGCAGCCGAGTTCGTGAAGCGCTACCCACAGGTGCGGCTGGATATCACCACCGAAGACCGCGCCGTGGACATGGTGGAAGAAGGCTATGACCTGGTTATACGGGTCAATCCGGATCCGGATGCGCGGTTGGTGGGGCGGGTGCTGATCCGGGACCGACTCGTGGCGGTGGCACACCCCGACCTGCGCTTGCCCGCGATGGGCGAGACGGCGCCTGCGGTGTTCCGGCCGTCCAGCGATGCCACCGGCTGGGACCTGGTGACGCCGCGTGGCGAGATACGTATCGCGGTGGATCCGGTGCTGCGCCTGGGCGCACTGACCATGGTGCGCGATGCCGTTCGTGCAGGCACCGGCGCGGCGATGCTGCCCTTCTCGCTGGTTGCCGACGATCTCAGGGATGGCGCATTGGTGTCGTGGGGAGATGCGAAGGCCCCGCCCATCGAAATATGGGCGCTGTACCCGTCGCGACGACTGCTCAGCTCAAGGGTGTCGGCGCTGCTCGAGCTGCTCAAGGAATGCTTCCCCGAGGGTCAGGCGGAGGAGCTGGCCGCCTTCGCAGGTGGGGGCCGCTGACGGCCAGAAGCGGATATACGGTGCAACCGGCTACAAGCAGACGCTTAGTCGTGGAAGTTCTTTGCGGGTAAACGGCTTCGTTTGCCTTCCAAAATCCGGCAGAGGCCACTGCAAAGTGTGCCAGCCAGCGCACCGGCCAAGGGAATGATCCAGTTCCACTTGGGTGCGCCGGGGTTAAGCAAAACGATAACCACTACGGCCATCACACTGGTGAGGAAGCCCGCGCCGGCGCCCAACAGAATGCTCTCCAAGAGATTCAGCGCACGCCGTGAGGCCACGAAGGAGAACAGCAGGCCGGTGGCGGCCGCCGGGACCGCACCCACAACGTAGCCGCCGATAGCGAAGAAAATCACCATCCAGATCATTCCGAAACTGAAGAGCTCGGCCAACGCCAGTGGATGCTCAACGACCACGAACTGCGCGAAAATGGAAATGCCTCCGATCAACGGGCCCAACCCGAGAAATGTGAGAGTGGTGCGCTTCATTGCGTCGGCTCGACTCATGGCCCGAGATCCCTGCTGAAGTGCTTGCATTTTGCCCAACTGGACACTCAGACACCCGTCAACGGAGTCTTCGACCAGATCGGGAAGTACTGCTCGCAGTTCCACGCTTTCGCGAACCAGCAAGCCCGCACGGCCACGTAGGTTTCCGGTCTGGAACAAGGGCCACCCGGAGTGCACTTGCCCGAAAGGACCACGGACCCGCCTGGGACAAGCTTTGTGCTGTGGACCATCAACGCCATTCCTTCCGGCGACTCGGGAAACTGCTCCGGTTGTGGCCGGCGAGCGGTGTCGAAGTTCAGATACGGATTGAGATACAGCACGGGCCGCGCTGTCTCGTTGCGCAGCTCCAGCACGTAGTCCCCAGTAACGCGGTCGTAGGAGCGAACCGAAAGGGTGACGCCCTCCGATAGCGGCGGCAACGTGGTACAGCCCGCCAACAGACATGCCGCCATGAAGGGCAAGTACCCTTTCATGGCACTCATCCGCCCAAGGAGTGACGGCTTGGAACGGCTCCCGGATGCCCCAGATTCGCTGCGGTCACGCATGCCTGACATCCCGACCGGTCGCCGTTATGGGTCTGAAGCGGATGTTCGCACCCTTGGGTGAACTGTTAGTCGGCATCATCGCTGGACTGCGTTGGCTCGCTCGTGGCTTTCCAAATGACCGCTTTTATCAGCCATCCCAAAAGAACTCCCGCCAGTGCAATCGCACCGATGATGGGCGAGGCCATAAGTGCAATGCCGAAGATCCAAGGCCATGTGTCCGAACCGGCAAGGCCGGTGATCGCCAGACCCGCAAACGCAGCTGCGAAAAGAGCGCCGGCAAGAACTGCGATGCCGCGCAACTTGAAGAACAGGGCCGCGATAAATCCGGATCCCGCGAAGTATGGCCAGAGGTCTGTAATCATCAGTCTTCCACTCCCTGGTAGACGGGCCCCTGGGGGCCAGTTGGCTGTGCCTGCACCGAGCCCGGGCTGATGTCCGCTTTGGGCCGATAGCGAACGTTAGCACCGGGCCCGCCGCTTAAGTAGTCCTGACTTCCGCTGTCGCCAGCGGCATCATTCGTGGCCGTGCTGCCAGCTCTTGTAGACGAACTCCAGGCTGTAGCCATCCGGATCGCGCACCTGCGCGGCGTAGTAGCGCGGATCGTAGTGCAGCTGCGGGCCCGGCGGATGGATCTCGCTGGCGCCGGCGGCCATCGCGGCGGCATGCGCGGCATCGACCATCGCCCTGGACTCTGCCACGAAGCCAACATGCGCCGCCTGCGCCGCCGCCACGCCCTGCCGCAGCCAGAAGAAGACCCGGCCGCCCGCGCCGAAGCCCTTCAGGTCCGGGTGGCCGGGTGGGCCCTGCTGGCCGTCGTAGTCGAGCCGGTTGACGATGGCCAGCGGGGCCAGCGCGGCCGTGTAGAACGCGACCGAGCGGGTGGTGTCGGTGACAGTGAGGAAGATGTGGTCGAGCATGTCGTACTCCCGTTGCGAACTAGATGTTGTAGCCGCCTGCCACTTCAATGGTCTGCGCATTGACCCAGGCCTGCTCATCACCGAGCAGCCCGGCAATGACGCGGCCTACGTCGTCCGGCTCGCCCACCCGGCCCAGTGCCGTCTGCGCGGCCAGCAGGGCTTCGAATTCATCATTGAGGCCGCCACCCAGTTCGGTACGGATCGCCCCGGGTGCGACCGCGTTGACACGGATGCGGCGTTCGCCGAACTCCTTGGCCATGTAGCGGGTAAGCACTTCCAGCCCGCCCTTGAAGGCGGCGTACGGCGCCACCCCGGCGGTGGCCACGCGCGTGGTGGCACTGGTGACGTTGACGATGCTCGCACCCGTACCCAGCAGCGGCAGCAGGGCCTGGGTGAGAAAGAACGGCCCCTTCAGGTGCACGTTGAACAGACCGTCGAACTGTTCCTCGGTCACCGTCTCGATCGGATTGAACAATCCAAACCCCGCGTTGTTCACCAGGCCATCCAGCGCGGAGGCGCCCCAGGTGTCCTGCAAGGTGTCCTTCACCTTTGCGGCAAATGCCGCAAAGCTACCGGAGTTGCCCACGTCCAGCTGCAGGGCCACTGCCGTACCGCCCTCTGTCTGGATGCGCTCCACCACCTGCTGGGCAGCATGGGGCTGGGCGTTGTAGGTGAGGATGACGCCCATGCCGCGCTGCGCGCAGTGCAACGCGGCGCTGGCACCAATGCCACGGCTGCCGCCGGTGATCAGTACGTGTTTCATGCAGGTGGTCCTGTGCGGTGAGGAGAGATGCACAGGCTAGGAGCGCCGGTCGCGACGCGCCGACCTGATCCTCGCCAATTCCTGCCTATTCCTGCTTTTCGCCTGGCCGGCGCCCTGCGGCGGGTGTCCAATGTGGCCATGGACAACGCACTGGATGAACTGCGCCGCCTCGCGGCGCATGCCGAGAATCGCCGTACCGAGACGGGCATTCCCCGCGTTGCCATGGTGCAGGGCGAGATCCCGGAGCATGCCCTGGCGGCCGTGTACGAGCCGATGATCAACCTGATCCTGCAGGGAAGCAAATCCATGACGGTGGGTGAGAAGACCCTCGAATACGACCCGGCCACGTACTTCGTCATGTCCGTGGACCTGCCGGCGGTGGGTGCCGTGCACCCGGCCAGCACCGGCGAACCGTACCTGGCGGTGAGCCTCACGCTGGACCTGGGCATCATCGCAGCGCTGCTGTGCGACACCACCGATGCCGCCACCGGGCGCGGCGAGTCCTCCACCCAGACCGAGGCATTCAATGTCGCTGCCGTCACCCCGGAGCTGATGGATGCATGGGTGCGCATGCTGCGCCTGATGGAACGCCCCAGCGAAATACCTGCGCTGGCCCCGGCCTACGAGCGGGAGATCCTGTACCGCGTGCTGCAGGGACCACACGGAAGCATGCTGCGGCAGCTGGCCACACCGGATTCGGCGCTGGCGCGTATCAGCAGCGCCATACAGCGCATCCGCCGCGACTATTCCAAACCGCTGCGCATCGCGGTATTGGCCGAACAGGTGGCGATGAGCGAGTCAGCCTTCCACCGCCACTTCAAGAGCGTCACCGCGCTTAGTCCGCTGCAATACCAGAAACAGCTGCGCCTGCTGCAGGCCCGACAGATTCTGGCAACGCAGGCAAAGAGCGTCACGGCAGCGGCATTGGACGTGGGATATCAAAGCCCCACGCAGTTCACCCGGGAGTATGCGAGAGCCTTCGGGTTACCGCCCTCCCAGGATGCGGCGCGGATGGTGGCGAGCCGACGAGGTCAGAGGGGGTAGCGCGCAGAATGCCGTTACCTGGGGCGTCGCATCGCCTGCTCCAAACCGCCGACCGCCAGTCGCGCGGACTCCAGAAGGCGGGCGTGGTCGTGCCCTCTGCGCGCATTCGTCGACAGCCCCATCATCACCGTGGTCATGTAGTCCATCACCCGGTCGGCGGCCTCCGGGTGGCGCGCCGCGACGAAGTCATGGATCGCAGCTTCAGCGCCGACCAGGAACACCATGGCCGCCTGCCTGGCGTCCTTGTCGATGGACTGCACGCCTTCTATGACCATGCACCCGGACGCGCCCGCCTTGCCGGCATAGCGGCATGCAGCTTCCTCAAGCACGGCGGCCAGACACTCGATGACGGGCCGGGTCGGATCCAGCAGTTGCTGCAGCGGAATGGCCCCTTCACGTGCATACCGGTCCAGCACCCGGCCAAACAGGTGGGCCTTGCTGCCGAAGGCGGCGTAGAAGCTGGGCGGGTTGATCCCCAAAGTGCCGGTGATGTCCGCCACGCTTACGTCGTCATAGCTGCGCTCATGGAACAGGCGCTGCGCAGTGGCCACCGCAGCGTCGGGGTCGAACGCCCGGGGCCGCCCGCGGGGTCGCAATGTTTTTGTATCTCCCACTACTAAATTCCTTGACAGCTGCCACAGGCCATTTCTATAGTGAAAGCTACATTAATTGCCAAGGCGTGTCCAACAATGACGTTCAAGAACAAGAAGGTGCTGGTCCTGGGTGGCAGCCGTGGCATTGGCGCCGCAATCGTCCGCCGCTTCGTGGCCGACGGGGCCTCGGTAACCTTCACCTACAGCGGGTCCCCGGATGCGGCGCATGCGCTGGCCGCCGAGACCGGGGCGACGGCCGAGAAGACCGACAGTGCGGACCGCGACGCGGTGATCGCGCGGGTTCGCGACACCGGTCCGCTGGACGTGCTGGTGGTGAACTCGGGCATCGCGATCTTCGGCGATGCGTTGGAGCAGGACGCCGACGCCGTGGATCGTCTGCTGCGCATCAACGTGCATGCGCCGTATCACGCCTCGGTCGAGGCGGCGCGCACGATGGGCGACGGTGGTCGCATCATCGTGATCGGCTCGGTGAACGGCGACAGGATGCCGGTGCCGGGCATGGCGTCCTACGCGGTGAGCAAGTCGGCGCTGCAAGGACTGGCACGCGGCCTGGCGCGGGACTTCGGGCCCCGCGGCATTACGATCAACATTGTTCAGCCCGGCCCCATCGATACGGATGCCAATCCTGAGGATGGCCCCATGAAGGATCTGATGCACAGCTTCATGGCGATCAAGCGTCACGGTCGCCCAGAGGAAGTGGCGGGCATGGTGGCCTGGCTGGCCGGGCCGGAGGCCAGCTTCGTGACTGGCGCGATGCATACGATTGATGGTGCGTTTGGCGCTTGAAGTGCCCAGGCTGTTGGCGTTAGGCATCCGGCCAAGAGCAGCATCCTCGCTAAAGGCGCTTGACCATGAACGCTGCGGTGTCAGGACATATCCCTGCAAACTGGCGTGACGTTCTGATTGATTCCGGCGCTTCGATCCGTGCCACATGCCGATACCCGCAGCGCTCGAACAAGGGCGCTGCCGTTGTAGTCAGGAGGAACAGCTCCGCAACACCCGCATCGGCTGCCAAACGCTCCGCAGCGCGCACCAGGGCGGCGCCAGTACCCAGTCCCTGGTGGCTCCGGGCGACCGCTAAAGAACGTAGCAGGCCTGCTGGCAGATGAAGCTCCACACCAACAACACCAACAAGCTCATCCTCTTCGTAACCCCCAACGAACACCCGGGACATGCCGTCTTCCAGGTCAGCCACCGGCAACCCGGCCGCTGTCAGTAGCGACAGCGCATCGGCATCCAACGTGATCGGCGTGAAGGTTGTCATGGAGTCTCCGCTAGGTGCTGGGATAGGAAAGCGGGATGTCACGCTACGACTGAAGCAATGCCGTTCTTCTTAACGTGCAAACAATTTTCTACGAATTGAGGTCTGCTTCCGGCTGGAAGAGGACTCTTGACCAGCCAATCCGCTCCGATTCCGGCGAGCACGCCAAGGTTATCACCCGTTCTCCGGACCTTGCACGAACACGTGCTCGATCTCCCACCCCCGCGTCGCGGCGGGCCAAGACAACGTCAGAGCGGTTTTTTCATCAGGTACTGGCGTGATCACAGCTTGTGCCGAGCTCGCTATAACCAGGCTGCGACGAAAATACCTGGATACCGTTCCCTATGGTCACTCCATGAGACGCAGACGCGCCAGCGTGCAGCCGTGTGACGCCTTCATTGTTGCGATGGAGTAAACGGCGAAGTTACCCGCAGGCGTCTACCGGGGGGAGGTGGCTGGGCATACCGTGGCACCGCGCTGCAGTCCCCCGCGCCCCTTCCCAGGATCCAAGACCATGACCCAACGTCTCGACTACCAGCAGCAGTCCCCCGAGCTGACCAAGAAACTCATGGAACTCAGCATGGCTGAATCAAAGAGCTCCATCGAAGCGTCCATCCGCCATCTCGTGCATATCCGCGCCTCACAGCTCAACGGCTGCGCGTTCTGCGTCGACATGCACGTCAAGCAGGCCACCATCCACGGCGAGAACGCACTGCGTCTTCACCACGTAGCGATCTGGCGTGAATCCAACCTGTTCACACCGCGCGAGCGTGCCAGCCTGGCGTGGACCGAGGCGCTGACCTGCATTCCGAAGGACGGCGTGCCCACCTCACTGTACGAGCGCGTTCGCGGTGAGCTGTCCGAGAACGAGATCTCCGACCTCACCTTCGTGATCGCGGGCATCAACGCCTGGAACCGCATCAACGTGGCCTTCCTCGCTGTCCCGGGTTCGTTCGACAAGGCATGGGGATTGGACAAGGCAGGCCTGTCCGTCGCCCCGGCGGTGGCACAATGAACGGGCGCGCGATGTGGGCGGCCCTCACTGTCTCCGTCGGCCTCTGCCTGCTGTCCGGCGCCGCTTTCGCTCATGGAGCCAAGCATGCCACTGATGCGCCCCACGCGGTTGTTGCCGAGGTAGCGTCGCAGGCGCTGCAGGACTACCCCGGCAAAGAGATCATGCTCATCACCGTCGATTACCCGCCGGGCGCGGTTGACCCCGTACACCGCCACGATGCGCATGCCATCGTCTACGTGTTGGACGGCACCATCATCATGGGTGTTAGGGGAAAGCCTGAGCAGACCATCAAGGCCGGCGAGACCTTCTATGAAGGCCCGAACGATGTCCACACCGTGGGCCGCAATGCCAGCCACACTAAACCCGCCAAGTTCGTTGTCTTCCTTCTGAAAGACAAAGAGAAGCCGCTGCTTATTCCGGCGAAGTAATGCCGCGTGTGTACCGCAGGCACACAGGGTCTGCGGTACGCAGCCGCTTGGGCGCTTCCAGCTTCACGCTATTTGATCTTCAGCTCCGGCAGAAGAGGATCGACGTCGACCAGCTCCAGCGATTTGACCATGTGCAGCGTCCCGTTTTTGTACTTGAGGAAATGCGGACTTTTCACGTGCTGTTCGTATGCGTTCCGACTCGCATATATTTCAAGAATCGTCAATCTGGTCGGGTCGTTCTTGTCGAAGACTGCGTACAACGACAGCACGCCTGGCTCAAGGTCCATTGAGGCTCGAACCTCTTCAGCCAGGGCGTCTCGATAGGCGGACAGATGGTCCGCGTCTACGGTTATCTTTGACAGCCTTGTCATCTGTAGCTCCTCGGCTCCAACACTGAAGGAGCATGCAGCCATGCCGATCAGGGTTCCGATGAGTATCCTTTTCATTCCACCCTCCAATGGGCGCGTACCACTCGCCGCAGAATTTTCCCGGAAGATCATTCCTGCCGAGCCTCGAGCTGGCGTCGAATACCAACGCGGACACGTTCGGCAGCCTCCACGCTGGAGTGGGCTTCTAGAACATCGGCCAGCCCGGACAGCTGCTCAGGACGCACGCCTATGTTCATGCTGATTTCTATGTGAGACTGCAACTGGGCTTCGACCCCGGACATGGCAGCCAGCATGCTGACCGTGGCCAGCTCGCGGCTCTGCCAATCAAGGTTGTCGCGCTCGAAGATGTCGCCAAAGAGATGCGTACGCAGATACTCATTTGCCTGCGGTGCGAAATCGAACAATGGCCCTGAGACTGGACCACCCGCCAGCTTGGTCTGGTTCGCGGTGCCTGCAGCGAGCAACGCGTCGCCCTTGGGAATCGGCTTGCCCGGCTCGCGCCCGGCTTCATCCTGGATGCCCTTCTGCCTGCGGGCCTCCGCCACCTTCATGAGTTCGCTCAATGCGTTCAGGCTCCGCGGAAACCCCGCATAGGCGTAAACCTGCACAAGAATCTCTCGTGCTTCGGCCAGACTCAGTCCCGCGTCCAAGCCTTGATTCAGCGCGCCCCGAAGGTTATCCATGTTGCCAGCCGCTGCCGAGGCGCTGATCGGAATAATCGCTTGCTGGCGGGCGTCCAGCTCGGTGGTAGAACCCCCGTTTGATGTGACGTTCATAGCTGCTCCTTCGTGTGCGAAAGCCATCTGTCCCGGACCGGAGGCAAGCATCGCCGCACCCATCAGACAGGCGAGGTGCCTGGACCGCCGTTTCCAGTCAATCGCCTTGGTACTGGGCATCGGTCACCTTCTCCAACCAGTTCATGTTGGGTCCGGCCAGGTACTGCTCTTCGGTCACATGCTCCAGCCAGTCAACGTTCCTGCCATCCAATGCCTCCTGGACTGCGATGTGCGTCATGGCGGTAGTGGGCGATGCACCGTGCCAGTGTTTGTGACCCGGCGGGCACCAGATCACGTCACCCGCGCGGATCTCCACGATCGGGCCGCCTTCGCACTGTGTCCAACCGAAGCCGGCTGTAACGATAAGCGTCTGCCCCAACGGATGGGTGTGCCACGCAGTGCGCGCGCCCGGCTCGAAGGTGACTGCCGCGCAGGATACCCTCGATGGCGCAAGGGCGGCATTGAGCGGATCGATGCGGACCGTGCCCGTAAACCAGTCCGTCGATCCTTTGATGGACGCTTGGGTGCCAAGGCGTTTGATTTCCATTTTGCTCACCTCGTTGTGGTGTGTTGGGTATGCAAACAACGGCTGGTCGGACTCAATCCGAACCGCGAGCGGCCCTTCCGTGCGAAGGAGCTGCAGTCCTCCTTCGATTCGACCCAGTCGGATCAGACCCTTCGAGTACGCAAAGGGCCTGTGGAAAATCGCCAGATTTCCCCACGGCGCATAAAAGGCGATGTCGCCCGCCGCCGGCGTGACTCCCTCCGGCTCACCCGCCACACTGAGACGGCGCGGAAGCTGCGCGATTTTCTCGGTCGCGGCGTAGTCCTCAAGCTGCAGCGTCAGCGGCAACTGGGCGATGAACTCGCGCGCCGGGATACTGTCTTCCATGGTGGCCGACAGCATCTGATCGTTGATGATCAGTCGAATCTTCATCGAATGAACCCCCGGGTTTGACTCTACCTTCCTGGCTGCAATGGCGTGATGAGTGGGCGCGGCAGAGCATGCCGCTATTGCCCCCAATGCAAGCAGGAGGCAAAGCAGCGTTCCTGTGATCGACGTAACGCACCTCATCAGCCCCGGGCCTCCACAGCGACCACCGGCCCCGACGTGGTCGCCCGCTCGGACGCCGTGGCATAAGCGAGCAGCGCGGCGCACAGCAGCAGGCCAGCACTGGCCAGGAACGTGCTGGCAAAGCCGAGACTGTCAAACAGCAGCCCGCCCACGGTCGAACCGAGTGCGATGGAGCACTGCACTACCGCCACCATCAGCCCTCCGCCGGTCTCTGCGTTGTCAGTGAAAGTGCGAGCCAGCCAACTCCACCAGCCCACCGGTGCGGCCGTTGCCAGCAGGCCCCAAGCCGAGAGCAGTGCGGCGGTCGGCCAAAGCTGGGGCCCCAGTGGAACCAAGGCCACAGCAATGAGCGCCATCAAGGCTGGAATGGTCACCAGGGTTCGGTAAAGCCCACGCCTGATGAACACGCCAATGACGAGCGTGCCCACGAAGCCGCTTACGCCGATAGCCAGCAGCACCAGCGGTACAGCAGACGTTCCTGCACTGGTCACCCGCTCCAGGAACGGCCGCACGTAGGTAAACAGGGCAAATTGCCCCATGAAGAGGGCACCGCAGGCAAGCATCCCAAGTGCCACCACACGTCGCCGGAACAACGCGATCAACCCGCCTTGTGACTGCCCGCTCTCCGCAGGCATGGAGGGCAGACAAACCCACTGCCATGCGAGGGCTATGACAGCCACGGGCAGAAGGCACAAGAAGGCGCCGCGCCAACCAATCATGCCACCCAGGTAGCTGCCCAATGGCGCCGCAACTACCGTTGCAAGCGCGTTGCCGCTGTTGAATATCGCCAAGGCGCGCGGGACTTTTGCGGCGGGCACCAGCCGCATGGCCGTTGCGGCAGACAGTGACCAGAACCCACCGATCACCACGCCAATCAGTGCACGCCCCGTAATGTAGACCAGATAGTTCGGAGACAGGGCCACCACCACACCCGACACCGCCATCAATGCGGTGAGGATCAGCAGCAACGTTCGTCGGTTCAAGTTGCCCGCCAACCGGGAGATCGACAGGCTGGTCAGCACCGCAAAGGCTCCCGAAATGGCAATGCCGTACCCGGCAAGCCCTTCGGTCACGCCCAGATCTGCCGCCAAGGGGGTAAGCAGGCTCACCGGCATGAATTCGGAGGCGATCAACGCGAAGACGCACAGCGTCATCGCGAGCACGCCCCCCCAGTTGGCGCGATCTGCATTCACGTGAGTGCGGCTCATTTCCCGGCCAGGCCGTGCTGGAAGAACGTCGTCAGTTTCTCGAAGGGAATCAGGTTGGTACGGTCATACAGTTCCACGTGCCCCGCACCCTTCACCCAGTAGAGCTCCTTCGGCTGGCCTGCCCTTTGGTATGCGTCTTCGCTGAACTCGCGGGAATGCGCGGCGTCGCCAGAAATGAACAGCATCGGCCGGGGCGAGATGGTCTCGATGTCATTGAAGGGATAGAAGTTCATGAATTTGACCAGGCTGCTGAAGAGCGGCTGGGTGGTCAGCTCTGCCGTATCGCCCTTTGGCGTGTAGGCGCCGCGCGGGGTACGGTAGAAGTCGAAGAACTCGCGTTGGATGGCAGGGGTGTCAGCATCGAGTCTGTTCACTGTGCCTGGCACGTACACAGCCGCCCCGCCCTTGAACTCGGCCAAGCGCTGCTCGGTTGCGGACTGGATCACTGTCTTGCGCTGTTCCAGCGACTGCCCGTTGTTCAGCCCCTGACGTGCCGCCGCACCCATGTCGTACATGCTCACCGTGGCGATGGCCTTGATGCGCGGGTCGATCTTGGCGGCGCTGATCACAAAGCTGGCGCTGCCACAGATACCCAGGCCGCCAATCCGTTCCGGGTCCACATAGGCCTGCGTACTCAGGAAGTCCACGGCGGCACTGATGTCGTCTGAATAGATTTCCGGCGCCACCAGGTGCCGCGGGGCGCCACCGCTCTCTCCCCAGAAGGAAAGATCGATCGCCAGCGTAACGAAGCCCTGCTCGGCCAACTTCTGCGCGTAGAGCTGCGAGCTCTGCTCCTTCACCGCGCCCATTGGATGGCCAACCACCACGGCGGGGGCGCGGCTGCCGCGAGGCAGGCCTTGGGGGCGGTACAGCGTGCCCACCACTTCCAGCTGGTACTGGTTGTGGAAGCTGACGCGCTCACCAGTGACCGTGGGGCTGCGGTAGAAGTTGTCTGCCCCGGCGGGACGTGCTGCCCCAGTCGTATCGGCAGCCATGGCGGGAAGCGGAAGTACGTAGCTGGCAAGCAGCGCCAGCAGCAACGTGGTCGGTTTCATGCAAGTGCGGCCTCGGTTGGGGGACTGAGGTCGCCACGATAGGCTCCGCCCGCTACCGCGATAAGCCGGCTGAAAGTTGATGCATTGTTGAGTTGAGCTCACAATTGGTCCATGAGCGCCGTGAAGACCAATGATCTGCAAGCCTTTCTGGTGGTGGCCCAGGAGCAGAGCTTCACCAAGGCCGCCGTTCGCCTTGGGATAACGCCCTCTGCGCTGAGCCATTCGATGCGGTTGCTGGAAGAGCGCCTGGGCATTCGCCTGCTGGCCCGCACCACCCGCAACGTTTCTCCCACTGAGGCGGGCGAGCGCCTCATGCGCTCCATCGCACCGCACTTCGAGGCCATCGGTGCCAGCGTGGAAGCGCTGGGAGACCTGCGCGACCGGCCGGCGGGAACGCTGCGGATCTCCTGCACGGATGATTCGATGGAGACCATCATCCGACCACGGCTTGCCGGGTTTCTGGCCGAGTACCCGGACATCACGCTTGAGTTCTACGTGGATTACGGCTTTACCAACGTGGTGGAGCAGCGCTTCGACGCCGGCATCCGGCTCGGAGAAGCGCTGAGCAAGGACATGATCGCTGTCAGGGTCGGACCGGATTGGCGCCTGGTGGTGGTTGGATCTCCCGACTACTTCGAGAAACATCCCAAGCCCAGGAAACCCGCCGACATCACCCGACACCGCTGCGTGCACATCCGGCATCGCCCAAATGGCGCCATCTATGCCTGGGAGTTCGAAGAGAAGGGCAAGGAATTCACCGTACGCGGCGACGGACCGTTGGTCTTCAACAGCATGACCCACGTAATCAATGCCGCACTGGACGGACTGGGCTTGGCCTATGCGCCGGAACCGATGGTAGCTGAGCACATTGCGCAGGGCAGGTTGGTGGCTGTGCTGGACAAGTGGTGCGTCCCCTTCCCCGGCTACCATCTTTACTACCCTAACCGCCGGCATCCCTCACCTGCCTTTTCGGCGCTGGTCGCTTGGCTGAAGCGGGATGACTAGGCGTAGAAAGGCGGCGGCTGTGTGTGTGGGTCGCGCCTGCAGTGCGTAGCAATGTTCAGCGCACCCCGGGTTGCTTGCGACTTCTCTTCTGGTGCGATGAGGCCAGTGAAGAGAAGCGCTTGGCACGAGGGTACGCCACTGATTCTGGGACGTCCGTTCCAGCAATCACAAGCGGAGGCCAGAATTCCGGTTCACTTGCGTCACACCATTGATCAAGTAAATCGAACATGCCGGTATGCTGGCGAAGTATCAACTTCTCTTAGTTTGATCAGCTGCGCATCGTCTGGATTCGGGGCTTGATATCCCCTTGTTAGACCCATGAAAGCATGAAGTTCTGCGTCGGGAGGGTGGCGAATACAACACCCCCTTGGGAAATAAGTCACGCCGATGGTCTAGCGGATATCAACCTCCCGACTCCCTTGTCGCCGACAAGGGAGTACTTCCGATGGAGTAGACGCATGCAAAGTTCAAAGATGGATTCATGCAACGATCCAAGCCAGCAGGTTGGCATCGGCTGGTATCAGCCCAAGAGCCTACGCATTTCCGCCCTGCGGCACCCTGCCGGCAACATCCTGCCGCCGGGCCTGTCCATTCCCTACCTGTCGCTGTGCGGAGTGTGGTTGGAGCGGTTGGGGTTCAAGACCGGTCATCGGGTGTTTGTGGAAGTGACACCCGGGCGCGTTACGTTGACGCTGGATGAGACGCCGGTACCGTTGCCGTACCGGTATCAGAAGCACAAGCCGAAGAGGAGTCGTTCGGAAGCGTTGAGCGAATAGCTGGAGGCCGCACGTCTGGAGTCCGGCTGTAGCCGAGGCATTGGAGACACGCCGGCGTGTCTCCGCCCTGCCCTCGGCCGAGTTCGTGTTAAGCCATGAACAACAGCCGCAGCGCAAACCCGATCAGCAGCACGCCCATGACCCGCTCGAACCAGTGGCTGGCGCGCATGAAACGCTGGCGTACGGATGCTGCAGAGAGAGCTACGCTGACCAGGACGAACCATGCTGCATTGACGAGGCACATCCAGAGGCCGTAGAGCATCTGTACGGGGAGCGGCGTCTTTGCGCTGACCAGCGTGGTGAACACAGCCAGGAAGAACAGCGTCGCCTTGGGGTTGGTGGCGTTGGTCATGAAGCCGATGACGAAGGCTTGCCTGGGGGTTTGCTGCGCGGCGTCGCTCGGTGCATCGGTGGTCGCCTCGCCGCCCGTGCTGGGCTTGCTGCGGAGGAACTTGATGCCGAGGTAGAAGATGTAGGCCGCGCCGAGCCACTTGGCTGCTGTCATCAGCCAGGGGGTTGTGTGCAGCAGTGCGCCTACGCCGATGAGGGTGTAGAGGACGTGGACCGAGATGCCTGCGCCTATTCCTAGCGAGGTGTAGATGCCTGCTTTTCGGCCGTAGCGGACGGTTTGGCGGACGGCTACTGCGAAGTCCGGGCCTGGGGCGATCACTGCCAGCAGGTGGACTATGGCCAGGCTTAGGAATTCTGCCCAGTAGGGTGCGAACACATTTGACTCCGTGGTGGTGCGGTGGCGCTCCATTCTCCGTGCGGTGCCGCCTGGGGGCCGGCACTACCGCACGGTTTTCTACCGGTATCGTGAAGGCCGGCCAACGGCCGGCGCTACCGGGTCTCTTGCGACTGTGGGGGTCGCCATCAGAAGACTGCGGCGCGGTGTCCGTCGAGCATGCCTGCGTACGGCGCGGCCCAGTACCTGTGACCTGTAGTCTGGCTCAGAACCGCTCGGCTAGTTTGCAGAAAGATACTCTGAGATTTCTATCAGGTTGAGTTCGGGGTCCCGGACATAGACAGATCGGATCTTGCCCAATGCGCCGGTGCGCTCGATGGGACCCTGTTCGATCTTCACGGAGTTGATGCCGAGCTTCTGGATGACCTGATCCAACGGTACTGCGGCAATGAAGCAGAGATCCAGGGAGCCCGGCACGGGGAGGTGCGCCTTGGGTTCAACCTCTTGTCCCTTGATGTGCAGATTGATCTTCTGGTTGCCAAACCTGAAGGCCTTTCTGCCCGCTCCGAACGTTTCCAGGGTCATCCCCAGGACGTTGACGTAGAAGTGGGTAGTGGCCTCTTCTGCGGATGTGGTCAGCACAAGGTGATCCAGGTGGTCGATCATGGGGGCGGTCGCAAGTGGGCGGTGGTTTTATCGTAGCCGTATGCACATTGCACGTTGTGGCGCCTTGCAGCCGAAGCACGCCCCACGAAGAGGAACCGCCCAATCCGCTATCTGAACACCACGGTGCGGTGGCCGTTGAGGATGATGCGGTGTTCTACGTGCCGGCGCACGGCGCGGGCCAGTACCTGCGATTCGGTGTCGCTGCCGAGGCGGACCAGGTCGCGTGGGGTCATGGCGTGGTCCACCCGCGCTACGTCCTGTTCGATGATCGGCCCTTCGTCGAGATCGGAGGTGACGTAGTGGGCCGTTGCGCCGATGATCTTTACCCCGCGCGCGTGGGCCTGGTGGTACGGCTGCGCGCCCTTGAAGCTGGGCAGGAAGCTGTGGTGGATGTTGATCGCCCGGCCCGCCAGTGCGTGGCACAGGCGTGGTGACAGGATCTGCATGTAGCGCGCCAGTACCACCAGGTCGATCTGTTCGCGTTCGACCAGATCGATGATCTGCTGCTCCTGCACGTCCCGGTTGTCTGCATTCACCGGCAGGTGGTGGAACGGGATGCCGTAGGAGCCGGCCAGCGGGCCGAAGTCTTCGTGGTTGGAGGCCACTGCGGCGATGTCCACCTGCAGCTGGCGGCTGTGTGCGCGGAACAGCAGGTCGTTGAGGCAATGCCCCTGCTTGCTCACCATCACCAGCAGGCGGGCGCGGCGGCGCGCGTCGTGCAGCTGCCAGTCCATCTTGAAGTCGGTGGCCAGCCCGGTCATGCGGGTCTGGATGGTGTCGATGGGCTGGCGCGGGTCGCGGTCGAAGTGCACACGCAGGAAGAACCGGCCGCTTTCGTCATCGCCGAACTGCTGCGCATCCAGGATGTTGCAGCCCTGCTCGAACAGCAGGCCGGAGACGCGGTAGACGATACCGGTTCGATCCGGGCATGAGAGGGTGAGGATGGAATCAGGGCGCATGTCCCGAGTGTAGAGGACTAGCGCCCTTCCCTGCAGCGATGCTGTCAGGTGAAACTTTAAAACCGAGGGTCGCTGTCTGCGACTGGCTCGTCGCCGGCGCAGCGGGCGGCTATCGCGGTTCGGATCGAGCGATCAAGGTCCGTTCGTATCGCGAGGCGATTCAGATGCACTATCGCGCGCTGCGAATCGATCAACTCCAGCAGGGCGTGTGCCTGGCTTACCGTGAGCTCGCGCTGGATATCCGCGAAAGAGAACCCGGTGACCCCGCTACTACTGAAGGTCAGTGATTTGGTGAATCGCTTGCGCGCTGGCTCGCTCAAGGCAAGCAGTGGTGAGTCGTAGGGTAACACTTCGAGGTAGGCGGCCAGCGTGGCTGCGCTGCTGATGGGTGCGGCACGCTGTTCCAGGGTCGAGCGCTGTGCGCCGGATACAGCGGCCGTACTGCACGCTTCTGCCGTTGGTAGCATCAACACGGTCAACAACGCTGCGGCGGTCAGCACAACCTTCATTCTCTTCTCCCGTTCAACGCGGCAGGTTCGCCGCATCCGGAGAGTGGAGTCTTCGACGATCTCGAAGTGTGCGCGTGATTGCGGTATCACGACAATCAATCACGACGCATGTTTCGATCAGCGCGCTGGGTGCACGGTCAACGCGACCAACCGCATCACCACCGGGCGCACCAGCAGCACGCAACAGAACGCGGTGGGCATGGCGAGCTGGTAGGCGCCGAGTACGCGCATGGGGAAGTCGGCGTTGATGCCGGCGTTGGCGGCGGTGATCACCAGGCACATCAGCATGGCCATGATGGAGGCCATGAAGAAGGCAAAGACATACGGGGTGGCGCGGGCGCCGAGCTTCCAGCGGGTGGGGGCCAGGGTTTGAGCTTGTTGCGACATCAGGGGTCCAGTGGGCGGCAACCAGCGGTTGCGGGACCGGCACGATAGTCAGCGGGCTGCGGCGCGGGTAGACCGCCGGGCGTTGGCTCTTTATAAAGTAAGTCTTTGCAATGACCGGCCAAAATTGGCGCCATCATGAACATTCTGCAGTCAATCCGCAGTTTCATCCGCACCGCCGATGCCGGCAGCCTGGCGGCGGCGGCGCGCACGCTGGGGATCAGCCCGGCGGCGGTGGGGCAGAACATCGCGCGGCTGGAAACGCATCTGGGCGTGCGCCTGTTCAACCGCACCACGCGCACCCTGGCGCTGACCGAGCGCGGCGCGTTGTACCTGGCCGAGGTGCGGCATATCGAGCGCGACCTGCAACGGGCGCAGGCGGCGGTGACCGATCCGGAGGCGACCCCGCATGGTCGGCTGCGCATTGCCAGCACCTCCGCATTTGGCCGCCATGTGCTGGCGCCGATGCTGCCGGCATTGCAGGCGCGCTATCCACGGTTGTCGATCGAGCTGCTGTTGGCCGACCGCAGCGTGGACCATGCGCATGAAGATGTGGATGTGAGTTTCCGGATCGAGCCGCAGCTGGTGGACGGGCTGGTGGCGCGTGCGATTGCGCAGGTGCCGTTCCAGGTGTGTGCGGCGCCTTCGTACCTGGCGCAGGCGGGAGTGCCGGCGACACCGGAAGAGCTGCGCGAGCACCGTTGCCTGGTGTTCCGCTATCCGGTGGATGGGCGGTTGCTGCCGTGGGGATTCGTGCGCGAGGGGATCCGCTTCGAGGCGGAGATGCGGCCGGCGCTGGTGTCGGATGACATTGATGCGTTGGCGGCGATGGCGGCCGCTGGCGGTGGGATCGCGCGGTTGGCAGCGTTTGTGGCGGCGCCGTGGTTGGCGCGGGGGGAGTTGCAGGTGTTGTTTGCGTCGGGTGACGGGGCGCGGACTTCGCCGGAGCCGATGCGGTTGTTTTTGTGTGTGAGTGATCGAAGGGATTTGACGCCGAAGGTGCGGGCGTTGATGCAGCACGTTGTGGAGGGGTTGCCTGCTGCTTGGCGGGTGGATCTCGAATGAGATCTGGCCACGCCCGACCAACGGTCGGGCGCTACCGATTTCTGCAGCATTGCCCGTTTCGGGGCGATGCCGGGTCGGCCGAGGGCGACCTTAGGCCGACGGGGCGGTGAACACGCCGCGGGCTTCGCGCGGTTCGCAGCGCAGGTACTGCGGGGCGGGGGTGAGCGAGTCGCCCAGTGCTGCTGCGGCGTGCCAGGGCCAGCGCGGGTCGTAGAGGATGCCGCGCGCCAGTGCGACTGCATCGGCGTGGCCGTGGCGCAGGATCGATTCGGCCTGCGAGGGATCGGTGATCAGGCCCACGGCGATCACCGGCATCTTCACCTTGGCCTTGATGGCGGCGGCGAAAGGCACCTGGTAGCCCGGCTCCACCGGGATCTGCTGGCGCGCGTCGAGCCCGCCGCTGGAGACGTGCAGGAACTGGCAGCCGCGCAGGTCCAGGATCTGGGCCAGGGTAGTGCTCTGTTCGATATCCCAGCCGCCGGGCACCCAGTCGCTGGCCGAAATACGCACGCCAACGCTGATGCGATCGGAAACGGCGTCGCGCACGGCGTCGAACACGCGCACCAGCAGGCGCATGCGGTTTTCGAGCGAGCCGCCGTACTGGTCCTGGCGCTTGTTGCTCAGCGGCGAGAGGAACTGGTGCAGCAGGTAGCCGTGGGCGGCGTGCAGTTCGATCAGGTCCAGGCCGGCGCGTTCGGCGCGGCGGGCGGCGACGGCGAAGGCTTCGACGATAGCTTCGATGCCGGCTTCGTCCAGCGCGTCAGGGGTGGGGCCATTGGCAGCGAACGGCAGTGCGGAGGGGGCGACGGCGGTCCAGCCGTTGGGGTCGGTCGGGGGCAGCTGGCCGCCGCCTTCCCACGGACGCGAGGAGGAGGCTTTGCGGCCGGCGTGGGCCAGCTGCACGCCCAGCGGCATCGGCGACCATTGCTTGACCGAGGCGATGACCGAGGTGAGCGCGGCTTCGGCGGCGTCGTCCCACAGGCCCAGGTCGGCCCAGCTGATGCGGCCTTCGGGGAGTACGGCGGTGGCTTCGAGGATCAGCAGGCCGGCGCCGGACTGGGAAAGCTGGCCCAGGTGCTGGCGGTGCCAGTCGTTGGCCAGGCCGTCGGTGCAGGAGTACTGGCACATCGGGGCGATGACGATGCGGTTGGACAGCGTCAGCGGTCCGAATGATACGGGGGAGAAAAGCTGGCTCACGGGCGGGCAACTCGGGGAGAGATCAAACAGGGTGGTATTGCACCGCGAAGCGGGTTTGCGGGCAACCGCATGTGTGGAACGGTGAGGCGTTCGGCTTACGCGGAGAGCGCGTCTGGGAGCAGGAATGACAGGCCTTCTGCGCAGGACTGCTCTACCTTCAGGGTGAGGAGGTCGTCTGCCCGGGTGCGGCCGATGTTCAGGGCGGCGACGGGCAGGCCGGCCTTGGCGGCGGCCTGGACGAAGCGGTAGCCGGAATAGACCATCAGGGAGGAGCCGACCACCAGGACGGCGTCGGCCTGCTGCAGGTGGGCGTGTACGGCGTCGACGCGGGCGCGCGGTACGTTTTCGCCGAAGAACACCACGTCTGGCTTGAGGATGCCGCCGCAGGTGGGGCATGCGGGTACGTTGAAGGTGCTGAAGTCCACGCCGTCGAGGTCGGCATCGCCATCGGGGGCCTGTGCGGCATCGAGGCGGTCCCAGCCGGGGTTGGCGGCCAGCAGCGCCTGCTGGAACGCTTCGCGGCCGCTGCGGGTTTCGCAGCCCATGCAACGCACCTGGTCGAGGCGGCCGTGCAGGTCGATCACGGCGGCGCTGCCGGCGCGCTGGTGCAGGCAATCCACGTTCTGGGTGAGCAGCACTTCCATCTTGCCGCGCGCTTCCAGCGCGGCCAAAGCGGCGTGGGTGGCGTTGGGCTGGGCCTGGCCGAAGCGCGGCCAGCCGAGCAGGCTGCGCGCCCAGTAGCGTTGGCGGGTGGCCGCTTCGCCCATGAAATCCTGGTAGTTCACCGGTGGGGTGCGCTTCCACTGGCCGTCGGCATCGCGGTAATCGGGAATGCCCGAGTCGGTGCTGCAGCCGGCGCCAGTGAGGACGAACAGGCGCCGGGCGCGGTCGATGAAGTCAGCCAGAGGGGTAGACATGCCAGCTAGATGGGGGCGATTGGAGGGTTCACAATCGCCCCTGTCCGTTCAGGGTCCTGCGATGTCGGCCGGCAGTGCCGGCACGGCGGTGGGCTTGTGGTTCTCGTCCAGGGCAATCATCACGAAGTGGCCGCGGGTACACAGCTTGCGCTCGCCGGTGTGCAGGTCTTCGGCGATGAGTTCCACTTCCACCTTCATTGAGCTGCGGCCCACTTCGACGATACGGCCCACGGTTTCCACCATCTGGCCGATGCTGATGGGCAGCTTGAAGTCCACCTGGTCCGAGCGGGCGGTGACCACGGTGCGGCGCGAGTAGCGCGCGGCGGCCAGGAACGCGGCCTTGTCCATCCATGCCAGTGCCTGGCCACCGAACAGCGTGCCCATGTGGTTGGTGTGGTTGGGGAAGACGATTTCGGCCATGCGCACTTCGGTGGGCGGGACGATATCAACGGTGGCGGTCATGGCGGTGGGCCGTGCGGTGGGGGTCGACGACGATGATACGGCAGCGCCGGCAAACAAAAAGCCCCGGCAGTGCCGGGGCTTTCTGGCTAAGCGTGGTGCGCTTGGATCAGAACGACATGTCGAAGGCGACTTCGCCCTTCACGCCGACCTGGTAGGCCGAGGAGCGGCGTTCGAAGAAGTTGGTCAGCTCCTGCACGTCCTGCAGTTCCATGAAGCTCAGCGGGTTGCGCACGTTGTACTTCTTTTCCATGCCCAGGCGATGGAAATGGTTGTCGGCGCAGTGCTGCAGGTACTGGCGCATGTCGCGGGTGGAGATACCGGCCACGCCGCCGGACAGCACGTCTTCGGCGAACTGCACTTCGCATTCGATGGCTTCGGCAAGCATGTCATAGACCTGCTGCTTCATCTGGTCATCGAACAGGTCCGGCTCTTCTTCGCGGATGACGTCCACGCATTCGAAGGCGAACTCCATGTGCGCGCTTTCGTCGCGGAACACCCAGTTGGTGCCCGAGGCCAGGCCGTTGAGCAGGCCGCGCGAACGGAAGTAGTACACGTAGGCGAAGGCGGCGAAGAAGAACAGGCCCTCGATGCACGCGGCGAAGCAGATCTGGTTGAGCAGGAACTGGCGGCGCTCGTCACGGGTTTCGATGCGCTTGAGGTTCTGGATGGAGTCGATCCACTTGAAGCAGAAGTCGGCCTTCTTCTTGATCGAGTCGATGTTCTCCACCGCGTCGAACGCCTTGGCGCGCTCTTCCGGGTCCGGCAGGTAGTTGTCGAGCAGGGTCAGGTAGAACTGCACGTGCAGCGCTTCTTCGTACAGCTGGCGCGAGAGGTACATGCGCGCTTCGGGCGCGTTCAAGTGCTGGTACAGGTTCAGCACCAGGTTGTTGGACACGATCGAGTCGCCGGTGGCGAAGAACGCGACCAGGCGGTGGATCAGGTGGCGCTCGCCGGGCGACATCTTGCCATGCAGGTCGCTGATGTCGATCTGGAAGTTGATTTCTTCCACGGTCCAGGTGTTCTTGATCGCGTCGCGATACATGTCATAGAACTGCGGGTAGCGCATGGGGCGCAGGGTCAGTTCAAAACCGGGATCGAGCAGCATTTGACGGGGCTTGTCGGCCATGGTGTTTCGTCCTTCTTGGGGGTACCGACCAACGGTCGGTACCTACCGAATGTTTGATTTTCCCGGCATAACCGGCATTCCGGGGCAGGCACCGACCGTTGGTCGGTGCCTCCGGCGGGTGCCGGCCCGCTGGGCCGGCACGCCTTTTATTGGCAGGCCTCGCAGGCTTCCGGGTTTTCCAGCGAGCAGGCCACGGCTTCCACCGGGGTGTAGCTGCTGACGGTGGTCTTGGCGATCTTGGTGGCCGGACGCGAACGCAGGTAGTAGGTGGTCTTGATGCCCTGCTTCCAGGCGTACATGTACATGGAGGACATCGCGCCGATGTTCGGGCTTTCCATGAACAGGTTGAGCGAGGCGGACTGGTCGATGAACGCACCACGCTCGGCGGCCATGTCGATCAGCGAACGCATCGGCAGTTCCCACGCGGTGCGGTACACCTGGCGCAGGGTTTCCGGAATCTGGGCGATGCCCTGGATGGAGCCTTCGGCCAGCTTGATGGCGTCGCGCATTTCCGGGGTCCAGTGGCCCAGCTTCTTCAGCTCGTTCACCAGGTAACGGTTGACCTGCAGGAAGTCGCCCGAGAGGGTTTCGCGCTTGAACAGGTTGGACACCTGCGGTTCGACGCACTCGTAGCAGCCGGCGATGGACGCGATGGTCGCGGTCGGGGCGATGGCGATCATCAGCGAGTTGCGCAGGCCGTGTTCCTTGATGCGCTCACGCAGGGCATCCCAGCGTGCGGTGTCTTCGGGCACCACGTTCCAGGCGTCGAACTGCAGTTCGCCGCTGGCGGCACGGGTGTCGGCGAACGACGGGTGCTTGCCGCGTTCCTGGGCCAGTTCCACCGAGGTTTCCAGGGCGTGGAAGTAGATGGTTTCGGCAATCTTCTTCGAGAGCGCGCGGGCTTCGGCACTGTCGAAGGCCAGGCGCTTGCGGAAGAAGACGTCCTGCAGGCCCATGCAGCCCAGGCCAACCGGGCGCCAGCGCAGGTTGCCGCGGCGGGCCGATTCGATCGGATAGAAGTTCAGGTCGATCACGCGGTCGAGCTGGCGGATGGCCAGGCGCACGGTGTCGGCCAGCTTGTCGTAGTCGAACTCGCCGTGGGCATCGAAATGGTTGCCCAGGTTGATCGAGCCCAGGTTGCACACCGCGGTTTCTTCGGCCGAGGTGATTTCCAGGATTTCGGTGCACAGGTTGGACAGGTGGATCACGTTGCCGGCGCGCAGGGTCTGGTTGCTGGCGCGGTTGCACTTGTCCTTGAAGGTCATCCAGCCGTTGCCGGTTTCGGCAAGGGTACGCATCATGCGCGAGTACAGCTTGCGCGCGGAGATGGTGCGGTTGGCCTTGCCCTGCGCTTCGGCCTGCAGGTACGCCTGCTCGAAGGCTTCGCCGAACAGGTCGGTGAACTCGGGCACCACGCGCGGATCGAACAGCGACCATTCCTGGTCGGCTTCGACGCGCTTCATGAACAGGTCCGGGACCCAGTTCGCCAGGTTCAGGTTGTGCGCACGACGCGATTCGTCACCGGTGTTGTCACGCAGTTCGAGGAAGTCCTCGATGTCGGCGTGCCAGGTTTCCAGGTAGACGCAGGCCGCGCCCTTGCGCTTGCCGCCCTGGTTCACCGCGGCCACGGACGAATCCATGGTCTTGAGCCACGGCACGATGCCGTTGGAATGGCCGTTGGTGGACTTGATGAGCGAGCCGCGCGAACGCACGCGGGTGTAGCTCACGCCGATGCCGCCGCTGAACTTGGACAGCTGGGCGATGTCGCCGTACTTGGAGTAGATCGATTCCAGCGAATCCTGCGGCGAATCGAGCAGGAAGCACGAGGACAGCTGTTCGTGGGTGGTGCCGGAATTGAACAGGGTCGGGCTGGACGGCAGGTAGTCCAGGTTGCCCATGCGCTTGTACAGCGCCAGGGTTTCGGCCACGTCTTCGCTCAGGGCGCTGGCGATGCGCAGGAAGAACTGCTGCGGGGTCTCGATCACCTTGCGGGTGTGCGGGTGGCGCAGCAGGTAGCGGTCGTCCAGGGGACGCAGGCCGCAGTCAGCGACGTTCAGGTCCAGCGCGAGGTCGATGGCCG
>NZ_JBIDBX010000010.1:0-2089 GCF_043204395.1 Stenotrophomonas sp. NPDC047960
TTGGTCAGTGCGGCGGTCAGCGTGGTCTTGCCGTGGTCGACGTGACCGATGGTGCCGACGTTGACGTGCGGCTTGGTGCGCTCGAACTTACCCTTTGCCATTGTTGTATACCTTGGATATCAGAAAGAAGAAGGTGAGGACCTGAGCTTACGCTCAGGCCTTCTTGATCACGGTTTCGGCGATGTTGTTCGGCGCCGGCTCGTAGTGGTCGAATTCCATCGTGAACGTCGCACGACCCTGGGTCTGCGAACGCAGCGAGGTGGCGTAACCGAACATTTCACCCAGCGGGATCATCGCGTTGATGATGCTGGCCGAACCGTCACCGGTGGTGCTCGAACCCTGCAGCACGCCACGACGACGGCTGACGTCGCCCATCACGTCGCCCTGGTAGTCCTCCGGGGTCACGATCTCGACCTTCATGATCGGCTCCAGCAGGACCGGCTTGGCCTTGGCGAAGCCCTGCTTGAAGGCCATCGACGAAGCCAGCTTGAACGCCATTTCCGAGGAGTCGACGTCATGGTAGGAGCCGAACACCAGCTTCACCTTCACGTCCACGACCGGGAAGCCAGCCAGCGGACCGCTGGTGATGGTTTCGCGCAGGCCCTTTTCGATCGACGGAATGAATTCCTTGGGAATCACGCCACCGGTGATGTCGTTGATGAACAGGAAATCGTCCTTGATGTTCGGCGCGATCTTCGGATCGGCACGGTCTTCAGCCGTGATCGGGGACAGCTCGATCACGACGTGACCGTACTGACCCTTACCACCGGACTGCTTGGCGTGCTTGTAATCCGACTTCACGTCGGCCAGCTGGATGGTTTCGCGGTAAGCCACCTGCGGCTTGCCGACGTTGGCCTCGACGTTGAACTCGCGCTTCATGCGGTCAACGATGATGTCCAGGTGCAGCTCGCCCATGCCCGAGATGATGGTCTGGCCGGATTCTTCGTCGGTCTTGACGCGGAACGACGGATCTTCCTGGGCCAGACGACCCAGGGCCAGGCCCATCTTTTCCTGGTCGGACTTGGTCTTCGGCTCGACCGCCATCGAGATCACCGGCTCCGGGAACACCATGCGTTCCAGGATGATCGGGTGCTCCTGCGAGCACAGGGTGTCACCGGTGGTGGTGTCCTTCAGGCCGACGGCCGCCGCGATGTCACCCGCCAGCACTTCCTTGATCTCTTCGCGATCGTTGGAGTGCATCTGCAGGATGCGACCGATGCGCTCCTTCTTGCCCTTCACCGAGTTCAGCAGCTGGTCGCCTGCATTCAACGTGCCCGAGTAGACACGGAAGAAGGTCAGCGCACCCACGAACGGGTCGGTGATGATCTTGAAGGCCAGCGCCGAGAACGGCGCCTTGTCGTCGGACTTGCGGCTCAGCGCGACGGTCTCGTCGTCAACGTCGGTACCGGTCACGTCCGGCACGTCGATCGGCGACGGCAGCAGCTGCACCACGCCGTCCAGCATGGCCTGCACGCCCTTGTTCTTGAACGCCGAGCCGCAGTACATCGGCACGATGTCGGTCGCCAGGGTGCGCACGCGCAGGGCTTCGATGATCTCGGCCTCGGTCAGCTCTTCGCCGCCAAGGTACTTTTCCATCAGTTCTTCGCTGGCCTCGGCCGCAGCTTCGATCATGAAGGTGCGCGCCTCGTCGGCGGCGTCCTTCATGTCGGCCGGGATGTCCAGATACTCGAACTTCATGCCCTGCGAGGCTTCATCCCAGTGGATGGCCTTCATCTTGATCAGGTCGACAACGCCCTTGAAGCCTTCTTCGGCACCGATCGGCAGCTGCATCGGCACGGCGGTCGCACCCAGCTTGGCCTTCAGCTGGCCAACGACCTTGGTGAAGTTGGCGCCGGTGCGGTCCATCTTGTTGACGAACGCGATGCGCGGCACCTTGTACCGGTTGGCCTGGCGCCACACGGTTTCGGACTGCGGCTGCACGCCGCCGACAGCACACAGCACGAACACCGCACCGTCGAGCACGCGCAGCGAGCGCTCCACTTCGATGGTGAAGTCGACGTGCCCGGGGGTGTCGATGATGTTGAAGCGGTGCTCCGGCAGGGACTTGTCCATACCCTTCCAGAACGCG
>NZ_JBIDBX010000010.1:2099-16316 GCF_043204395.1 Stenotrophomonas sp. NPDC047960
GCGCCGGCTTGCACCACCCCGATCAAGTCGCTCATGCCGGTGTAGAACAGGATGCGCTCGGACGTGGTGGTCTTGCCGGCATCGATGTGGGCCATGATGCCGAAATTGCGGTAACGCTCGATGGGAGTGGTGCGGGCCACGGGAGCCTCTCAATTTCTTGGAATTCGGATGGCCGAACGCCGCCTTTCGGCGGCCTTCGGATTGGCGCAGCCCTTCTGGGGCCGCGAGGCAGCACCTTAATGGTGCTGCCGTGCCTGTTTTACAAGGCCGTCAAACTCACCAGCGGTAGTGGGCGAATGCCTTGTTGGCTTCGGCCATGCGGTGGGTTTCTTCGCGCTTCTTGATGGCGCCACCACGGTTTTCCGAGGCATCCAGCAGTTCAGCAGCCAGCTTCTTCGGCATGGTGTTCTCACCACGCTTGCGGGCGGAGTCGATCAGCCAGCGCATGGCCAGGGCCATCTTGCGCGACGAACGCACTTCGACCGGAACCTGGTAGGTCGCACCGCCGACGCGGCGGGACTTCACTTCGACCGACGGAGCCACGTTGTCCAGAGCCTTCTGCACCAGCTCGATGGAGTTCGGGTTCTTTTCGCTGATCACGTCCATGGCGCCATAGACGATCTTTTCAGCGACCGACTTCTTGCCGCTCAGCATCACCATGTTGATGAAGCGCGCGATGGTTTCACTTCCGTGCTTCGGATCCGGCAGGACAGAGCGCTGCGGCGTATTACCTTTACGAGACATGTGTACTTTCCCTTAGCTCTTCGGACGCTTGGCGCCGTACTTGGAACGGCCCTGGCGACGCTTGGCAACGCCCGAGGCGTCCAGCGAGCCACGCACGGTGTGGTAACGCACACCCGGCAGGTCCTTGACGCGACCGCCACGGATGAGGACCACGGAGTGCTCCTGCAGGTTGTGGCCTTCGCCACCGATGTAGCTGATGACCTCTTCCTGGTTGGTCAGGCGGACCTTGGCAACCTTGCGGAGCGCCGAGTTCGGCTTCTTCGGGGTGGTGGTGTACACGCGCGTGCAGACGCCACGGCGCTGGGGGCACTTTTCAAGAGCCGGGGAGGCGCTCTTGTAAGTGGTTGCCTGCCGCGGCTTGCGGACAAGCTGATTGATCGTCGCCATCAGTAAGTTCTTCTGAGAGAGGCCCGGTGAAAACAGGCCATGAATGCGGATATGTGCGAGCAGGCCGAAGGAATCCAGCCTGCTGAGACAGACGATTGTAGCAACCTGGCGAAAACGCAGTCAACCGCGCACGCGCCAAGCCAGCCCTGATCCCGGGCCGTTACAGGGGAGCCTTCTCCATGCCCCCCGTTCAGGTTGTCAAACCGGCCCCCTTTCGCGGACCGGCCGGCATCCTACCTCATTGGTGGCGGTTACGCCACCGGCAAAGCGGGGTTCGGCACCACCTACGGTGGTGCCCTACCCCTTCGGGCATCGTCCGCCCAACGGTCGGCCGCTACCCGAAGGTGGGTCCGACCCTTGCGGGTCGGACCGGTTTCTCATTCCTCGCCCGCGGCCGATTCGGCTTCGGTCGATTCCACTGCCACCGGAGCTGCCGGAGCCACTTCAGCCACGGCCGGCGTGCCGGACAGGGTCTGCATTTCCGACTCGGTCAGCCCGGAGGCATTGCGACGACGGTTGGCGTGGTAGGCCAGGCCGGTACCGGCCGGGATCAGGCGGCCGACGATGACGTTTTCCTTCAGGCCGCGCAGGTTGTCCGAGGTGCCGCGGACGGCGGCTTCGGTCAGCACGCGGGTGGTTTCCTGGAACGAAGCCGCCGAAATGAACGATTCGGTGGCCAGCGACGCCTTGGTGATGCCCAGCAGGACCGGATCGAAACGGGCGATCAGCTCGTTACGGGCGGCCAGGCGTGCATTTTCCTCGATGACGCGCTGGCGCTCGGCCTGCTCGCCATTCAGGAACTTGCTGCTGCCCTGATCGGTGATTTCGACCTTACGCAGCATCTGGCGGGTGATCACTTCAATGTGCTTGTCGTTGATCTTCACGCCCTGCAGGCGGTACACGTCCTGGATTTCCTTGACCAGGTAGGCGGCCAGCGGTTCGACACCCAGCAGGCGCAGGATGTCCTGCGGGCTCGGCTCGCCGTCCACGATGGTTTCGCCCTTGGTCACGTGCTCGCCTTCGAACACGATCACCTGGCGGTACTTCGGGATCAGCTCTTCGTGTTCCGAACCATCGGTGTCCTTGATGATCAGGCGCTGCTTGCCCTTGGTGTCCTTGCCGAAGCTGATGATGCCCGAACGCTCGGCCAGGATCGCCGGATCCTTCGGCTTGCGCGCTTCGAACAGATCGGCCACGCGCGGCAGACCACCGGTGATGTCGCGGGTCTTGGACGCTTCCTGCGGGATCTTGGCGACCACGTCGCCCACGCCGACGGCGGCGCCGTCCTGCAGGTTGACAATGGAACGCGGCGGCAGCAGGTACTGGGCCGGCAGGTCGGTGTTCGGGATGGTCAGGTCATTGCCCTTGGCATCCACGATGCGCACGATCGGGCGGAGCTCCTTGGCCTGCGAGCCACGACGCTTCGGATCGGTGATTTCGCGCGAGGCCAGGCCGGTCAGTTCGTCGGTCTTCTCGATGACGGTGACGCCGTCGATGAAGTCGATGAAACGGATGAAACCGGCCACTTCGGACACGATCGGATGGTTATGCGGATCCCAGTTGGCCACGGTCTGGCCAGCCTTCACTGCATCGCCGTCCTTGGACGCGATCATCGAGCCGTACGGCAGCTTGTAACGCTCACGCTCACGGCCATGGGCATCGAGCACCGAGATTTCACCCGAGCGCGAGACCGCCACCAGCGAACCGCTGGCGTGTTCGACGGACTTGAGGTTGTTGAACTTCACCGAACCGGTGGTCTTGACCGTGATGTTGTCCACGGCTGCCGCACGCGATGCCGCACCACCGATGTGGAACGTACGCATGGTCAGCTGGGTACCCGGCTCACCGATCGACTGTGCGGCGATGACGCCCACCGCTTCACCGATGTTGACCAGGTGGCCACGGGCCAGGTCGCGACCGTAGCAGCGGCCACACACGCCGAACGCCGATTCACAGCTGATCGTGGAGCGCACCTTGATGCTCTGCACGCCGGCGTCTTCCAGCTTGGCCACCCACTGTTCGTCCAGCAGGGTGTTGCGGGTCACGATCGGATCTTCGTCGTTGCCCGGCAGGAACACGTCCTCGGCCACGACACGGCCCAGCACGCGGTCCTTCAACGGCTCCACGACATCGCCGCCTTCCACGATCGGGGTCATGGTCAGGCCTTCGGTGGTACCGCAATCCACTTCGGTGATGACCACGTCCTGCGCCACGTCCACCAGACGACGGGTCAGGTAACCCGAGTTGGCGGTCTTCAGCGCGGTATCGGCCAGACCCTTACGGGCACCGTGGGTGGAGTTGAAGTACTCCTGCACGTTCAGGCCTTCACGGAAGTTCGCCTTGATGGGCGTTTCGATGATCGAGCCATCCGGACGGGCCATCAGGCCGCGCATGCCGGCCAGCTGGCGGATCTGCGCCTGCGAACCACGGGCACCGGAGTCGGCCATGATGTACAGCGAGTTCATCGACTTCTGGTCGATGGTCTCACCCTTGGCGTTGACCACCTTCTCGGTACCAATGGTGTCCATCATCGCCTTGGCGATGCGTTCGTTGGTACGCGACCAGATGTCGACCACCTTGTTGTAGCGCTCGCCGGCGGTGACCAGGCCCGACTGGTACTGCTCCTGGATTTCCAGCACTTCAGCTTCGGCCTCGGTGAGGATGCCGCGCTTCTCGTCCGGAATCAGCATGTCGTCGATGCCGATCGACACGCCTGCACGGGTTGCATAGGCGAAGCCGGTGTACATCAGCTTGTCGGCGAACACGACCGTATCCTTCAAGCCCAGCTGGCGGTAGCTGGAGTTGATCAGGCGGCTGATGTTCTTCTTGGTCAGCTCGGTGTTGGCCAGTGCGAACGGCAGGCCCTCCGGCAGGATTTCGGCCAGCAGGGCGCGACCGATCGTGGTATCCACGATCGAGGTCTTGTTCTGCTTTTCGCCGTTCTCGTCGGTCACCACCTCGGTGATGCGGACCTTGACCTTGGCGTGCAGTTCCACCACGCGGTTGTCATAGGCACGCTTCACTTCGGCGATGTTGGCGAAGGCCATGCCCTCGCCCTTCTTGTTTTCCAGGGCACGGGTCATGTAGTACAGACCCAGCACCACGTCCTGCGACGGCACGATGATCGGCTCGCCGTTGGCCGGCGACAGGATGTTGTTGGTCGACATCATCAGCGCACGCGCTTCCAGCTGGGCTTCCAGCGAGAGCGGCACGTGGACGGCCATCTGGTCACCGTCGAAGTCGGCGTTGAACGCGGTGCAGACCAGCGGGTGCAGCTGGATGGCCTTGCCTTCGATCAGCACCGGCTCGAACGCCTGGATGCCCAGGCGGTGCAGGGTCGGCGCACGGTTCAGCATCACCGGGTGTTCGCGGATGACCTCTTCCAGGATGTCCCAGACTTCGGCTTCTTCGCGCTCGACCAGCTTCTTGGCGGCCTTGATGGTGGTGGCCAGGCCACGACGCTGCAGCTTGGCGAACACGAACGGCTTGAACAGCTCGAGTGCCATCTTCTTCGGCAGGCCGCACTGGTGCAGGCGCAGGTACGGACCGACCACGATGACCGAACGGCCCGAGTAGTCCACGCGCTTGCCCAGCAGGTTCTGGCGGAAGCGACCCTGCTTGCCCTTGATCATGTCGGCCAGCGACTTCAGCGGGCGCTTGTTGGTGCCGGTGATGGCACGGCCGCGGCGGCCGTTGTCCAGCAGCGCATCGACCGATTCCTGCAGCATGCGCTTTTCATTGCGCACGATGATGTCCGGCGCGTTCAGCTCCAGCAGGCGGCGCAGGCGGTTGTTGCGGTTGATGACGCGGCGGTACAGGTCGTTCAGGTCGGAGGTCGCGAAGCGGCCGCCGTCCAGCGGCACCAGCGGACGCAGGTCCGGCGGCAGCACCGGCAGCACGGTCATGACCATCCATTCCGGGCGGTTGCCCGATTCCAGGAAGGCTTCGACCAGCTTGATGCGCTTGGTGAGGCGCTTGAGCTTGGTTTCCGAACCGGTGCTGGCGATTTCCTCGCGCAGGCGGGTCATCTCCGACTGCAGGTCGATGGTGCGCAGCAGTTCGTACACGGCCTCGGCGCCCATGGCGGCGTCGAAGTCGTCGCCGTGCTCCTGGCGGGCCTGCAGGTACTGTTCTTCGGTCAGCAACTGGCGGCGCTCCAGGGCGGTCAGGCCCGGCTCGGTCACCACGTAGGCTTCGAAGTACAGCACGCGCTCGATGTCACGCAGGGTCATGTCCAGCATCAGGCCGATGCGCGACGGCAGCGACTTGAGGAACCAGATGTGCGCGACCGGCGAGGCCAGGTCGATGTGGCCCATGCGCTCGCGGCGCACCTTGGCCAGCGTCACTTCGGTACCGCACTTTTCGCAGACCACGCCACGGTGCTTCATGCGCTTGTACTTGCCGCACAGGCACTCGTAGTCCTTGACCGGCCCGAAGATGGCGGCGCAGAACAGGCCGTCACGCTCGGGCTTGAAGGTACGGTAGTTGATGGTTTCCGGCTTCTTCACTTCGCCGAAGGACCACGAACGGATCAGGTCCGGCGAGGCCAGCGCGATCTTGATCGCGTCGAAGTCCAGCGTCTGGCGCTGCTGGTTGAAGAGGTTGAGCAGGTCTTTCATGGTGTTTCTCCGAAAGGAGGAAATCTTGTCGATGGGGCTGTCAGGTCACATCCGGCGGCGCGGCTGCCGGGGCAGCCGCGCCTGCGCGATCAGTTGTCTTCCAGTTCCATGTTGATGGCCAGCGAGCGGATTTCCTTCACCAGCACGTTGAAGGATTCCGGCATGCCCGCGACCATCTCGTGCTCGCCGTCGACGATGTTCTTGTACATCTGGTTGCGGCCCTGCACGTCATCGGACTTCACCGTCAGCATTTCCTGCAGGGTGTAGGCCGCGCCGTAGGCTTCCAGCGCCCAGACTTCCATTTCACCGAAGCGCTGGCCGCCGAACTGCGCCTTGCCGCCCAGCGGCTGCTGGGTGACGAGCGAGTACGGACCGGTCGAACGGGCGTGCATCTTGTCGTCGACCAGGTGGTTCAGCTTCAGGTAGTGCATGTAGCCCACGGTGGTGTGGCGATCGAATGCTTCGCCGGTACGACCGTCATACAGCTGGGTCTGGCCGCTGAGCGGCAGGTCAGCCAGGGCAAGCATGTGCTTGATTTCAGCTTCGGTGGCACCGTCGAACACCGGGGTGGCCATCGGCACGCCGTCGGTCAGGTTCCCGGCGAGGCGCAGCAGCTCCTCGTCGCTGAACTGGGTCAGGTCGACGTGGTTGGCGTGCTGGGTCTTGTCGTGGTTGTACACGTCGTCCAGGAACTTGCGCAGGTCGTTGATCGCGGCCTGCGCCTCGAGCATGCCCTGGATCTTGCGACCCAGGCCCTTGGCGGCCCAGCCCAGATGCACTTCCAGGATCTGGCCGATGTTCATGCGCGACGGCACGCCCAGCGGGTTCAGCACGATGTCCACGGTCTCGCCCGAGGCCATGTACGGCATGTCCTCGACCGGCACCACGTTGGAAACCACACCCTTGTTACCGTGGCGGCCGGCCATCTTGTCGCCCGGCTGGATGCGGCGCTTCACGGCCAGGAACACCTTGACCATCTTCAGCACGCCCGGGGCGAGATCATCGCCGGCGGTGATCTTGCCGCGCTTGTCGGCGAACCGGCGCTCGAATTCCTTCTCGTGCGCCTGGATCTGCTTCTGCGCGCGTTCGATGGCTTCGGAAGCGTCGTCGTCCTTCATGCGCAGCACGAACCAGTCAGCCTTCTTCAGGCCATCCAGGTAGGCGTCGGTGATGATGTCGCCCTTCTTCAGGTTGGTGCCGCCGTTGGCGACCTTGCCCACGATCTGCGAGCGCAGGCGCGCGTAGATGGCACCTTCCAGGATGCGGAACTGGTCGTCGAAGTCCTTCTTGACGCGCTTGATCTCGCTTTCCTCGATCTGGCGCGCGCGCTTGTCCTTCTCGATGCCGTCGCGGGTGAAGACCTGCACGTCGATGACGGTGCCATCCATGCCCGGCGGCACGCGCAGCGAGCTGTCCTTCACATCCGACGCCTTCTCGCCGAAGATCGCGCGCAGCAGCTTCTCTTCCGGGGTCAGCTGGCTTTCGCCCTTCGGGGTGACCTTGCCGACCATGATGTCGCCGGCGCGCACTTCGGCGCCGATATACACCACGCCCGACTCATCCAGGCGGTTCAGCGCCTGCTCGGACACGTTCGGGATGTCGGCCGAGATTTCCTCCGGCCCCAGCTTGGTGTCACGCGCGACGCAGGTCAGTTCTTCGATGTGGATCGTGGTGTAACGATCTTCTTCCACCACGCGCTCGGAGAGCAGGATGGAGTCTTCGAAGTTGTAGCCGTTCCACGGCATGAAGGCGATCAGCATGTTCTGGCCCAGGGCCAGTTCGCCGATGTCGGTGGACGGACCATCGGCCAGCACGTCGCCACGCGCCACCACGTTGCCCACTTCCACCAGCGGACGCTGGTTGATGCAGGTGTTCTGGTTGGAACGGGTGTACTTGATCAGGTTGTAGATATCCACGCCGGCATCGCTGGCGTCGGTGATCTCCACTTCGTTGACCTTGACCACGATGCGGCCGGCGTCGATCTGCACGATCTCGCCGCCACGACGGGCATTCACGGTCACACCCGAGTCACGGGCCACGGCGCGTTCGATACCGGTACCCACCAGCGGCTTCTGCGCACGCAGGGTCGGCACGGCCTGGCGCTGCATGTTGGCGCCCATCAGTGCACGGTTGGCGTCATCGTGCTCCAGGAACGGGACCAGCGCCGCGGCGATCGACACGGTCTGCATCGGCGAGACGTCCATGAAATGGACTTCCGCCGGCGGCTTCAGCAGCGACTCACCCTGGAACCGGCACGGCACGAACTGCTCGGTGAGCATGCTCTTGGCGTCGGTCAGGGCATTGGCCTGGGCGATGACGTATTCGTTTTCTTCGATGGCCGACAGGAACTCGATCTCGTCGGAGACCTTGCCGTCGTGCACCTTGCGGTACGGGGTTTCCAGGAAGCCGTACTGGTTGGTGCGGGCGTACACGGCCAGCGAGTTGATCAGGCCGATGTTCGGGCCTTCCGGGGTTTCGATGGTGCAGACGCGGCCGTAATGGGTCGGGTGCACGTCGCGCACTTCGAAGCCGGCACGCTCACGGGTCAGGCCGCCCGGGCCCAGGGCCGAGACGCGACGCTTGTGGGTGACTTCCGACAGCGGGTTGTTCTGATCCATGAACTGCGACAGCTGCGAGGAACCGAAGAATTCCTTGATGGCTGCGGCAACCGGCTTGGCGTTGATCAGTTCCTGCGGGGTCAGGCCTTCGGATTCTGCCATCGACAGGCGCTCCTTGACCGCGCGCTCGACGCGGACCAGGCCCACGCGGAACACGTTCTCGGCCATTTCGCCGACCGAACGGACGCGACGGTTGCCCAGGTGATCGATGTCGTCGACCACGCCGCGACCGTTGCGGATCTCGGTGAGGACCTTGATCACGTCCAGGATGTCGGAGCTGTCGCCGTGCTCGGCGACCAGGCGCTTGGACTCTTCGTCGTTGCGCTCGCCGAAGTACTTGCGGTCGTACAGCACCGCTTCACCGGTGACTTCCTTGCGGCCGACACGACGGTTGAACTTCATGCGGCCGACCGTGGACAGGTCGTAGCGCTCGAAGGTGAAGAACAGGTTGTGGAACAGGTTCTGCGCGGCGTCCTTGGTCGGCGGCTCGCCCGGACGCATCATGCGATAGATCTCGACCAGCGCTTCAAGCTGGGTCTTGGTCGGATCGATGCGCAGGGTGTTGGACAGGTACGGGCCACGATCCAGATCGTTCACCCACAGGGTGCCCACGGCATCCACACCGGCCTTGCGGAAGGCCTGCAGCTGCTCGTCGGTGATTTCGTCGTTGGCCTGGGCCAGCAGTTCGCCGGTGCCGGCGTCGACCACGTCGTGGGACAGGATGCGGCCGACGATGTAATCGTCCGGCACGGCCAGGGCGGCAATGCCCGATGCTTCCAGCTGCTTGACATGGCGCGCGGTGATGCGCTTGCCGGCTTCGACGATGACCTTGTCGCCGTCGGCCAGGTCGAAGTTCAGGGTCTCGCCGCGCAGGCGCTCGGAGACCAGCTCCAGCTGCACGCCCTCATCGGGATTGATGTGGAACGTGTTGATCTCGAAGAACTCGGCCAGCATTTCTTCATTGCTGTAGCCCAGCGCACGCAGCAGGATCGACACCGGCAGCTTGCGGCGACGGTCGATACGGGTGAACAGCGCGTCCTTCGGGTCGAACTCGAAGTCCAGCCAGGAGCCGCGGTACGGGATGATGCGGGCGCTGTACAGCAGCTTGCCCGAGCTGTGGGTCTTGCCACGGTCGTGGTCGAAGAACACGCCCGGCGAACGGTGCAGCTGCGAGACGATGACGCGCTCGGTGCCGTTGACGATGAAGGTGCCGTTGTCGGTCATCAGCGGAATCTCGCCGAGGTAGACCTCCTGCTCCTTCACGTACTTGATGGCCTTGGTGGACGACTCGCGGTCGTAGATCACCAGGCGCACGGTCACGCGCAGCGGGGCGCCGTAGCTCATGCCACGCTGGCGGCACTCGCGCTCGTCGAAGACCGGGTCGCCCAGCTTGTAGCCCACGTATTCCAGCGCAGCGTTGCCGCTGTAGCTGGCGATCGGGAACACCGACTTCAGGGCCGCGTGCAGGCCGAGATCACGGCGCTTGGCCGGATCCACGTTTTCCTGCAGGAATTCGCGGTAGGAATCCACCTGGATGGCGAGCAGGAACGGCACTTCGAGGATCGAGCGCTGCTTGCCGAAATCCTTGCGGATACGCTTTTTTTCGGTGAACGAATATGACGTCATGGGGTCTCACCTTGGCTGTGCGGGCCCCGCCATGGAGGCGTGGCCCGAAGGGAACATGAAAATTGTCAGTTGGAAGTCGCTGGTATTGCCGGCACCAGCACGCCTTCTCCCGCTACTTCCAACTACCAACTCGCCGGCCTGGGCCGGTACTGCTGGACTTCGGTCATTGCCGCAACAACGACCAAAGGCCGGGGGCTTACGCCCCCAGCCTTGGCTGCATCGCCGTGATTCGATGGCGACGCAAGGAACTGCTTACTTGACTTCGACAGTCGCGCCAGCAGCTTCCAGGTCCTTCTTGAACTTGGCAGCGTCGTCCTTCGAAGCGCCTTCCTTGATCATGCCGCCGGCTTCTGCCAGATCCTTGGCTTCCTTCAGGCCCAGGCCGGTGATGGCGCGGACGGCCTTGATGACTTCGACCTTCTTGTCGCCGGCCGACTTCAGGATGACGTCGAATTCGGTCTGCTCTTCAGCAGCAACGGCCGGGCCAGCGGCAGCAGCCACGGCGACCGGAGCAGCGGCGGAAACGCCGAACTTCTCTTCGATGGCCTTGACCAGCTCCATCACTTCCATCAGGGACTTTTCGGCGATGGCGTCGACGATCTGTTCGTTGGTAAGGGACATTTTGATTACCTTTGGATAATTTTCTGGGTTCAGGTTCCGTCAGGAACCACGTAAACAGCGACTCAGGCGGTTTCGGCAGCCGGCTCGGCAGCGTCGGCGGTTTCGCCACCGTTCTGCTTGTCGCCGATGGCCTTGATGGCGCGGGCGAACATCGTGACCGGCTCGGTCAGGACGCGGGCCAGCATGGCCAGGGCCTGATCGCGGGTCGGCAGCGATGCCAGCACGTCGACGTGGCTTGCCGGGAACACTTCGCCACCGATGGCAACGACCTGCGGAAGCAGCTTGGCGTTGTTCTTGGCAGCTTCCTTGATCAGGCGACCGGCTGCGCCGGGCTCCTCGAGCGAGAACGCGAACAGCATCGGACCGGTGAACTTGTCCGTTGCACATTCAAACTCGGTGCCCTTGACGGCGCGCTCGGCCAGCGTGTTCTTGACAACTTTCAAGAAAACACCGGTTTCGCGGGCCTGCTTGCGCATCGCGGTCATCTGGGAGACCGTGGTGCCAGCGTAATGGGCTGCGATCAAGGAGTGGGCCTTGGCAGCGACGTCCGCAACCTCGGCGACTACTTCTTGCTTCTGGGACAGATTGAGAGCCATTGCACTCCTCCAATTGAACTCCGCTTACGGCTCCTGCCGTTTGCGGTCCTGGGCAGCATCCGTCCTGGACGCCGGGAACATCGGGACGATGTTCCAAGGGTGGGCCGTTCTAGACCTGGATGGCCAACCTGGGTGAACCCAGACCTGCGTAAACCAGAAAAACTCCAGAAGGGCACCATCTACGCAGGGTGATTCCCGAAGGAACCGATTAAGCGGTCGGTACGGCGCCGGCGGCGACTCCATGCCAATGCGAGCATCCCTGCCCGTCGCCGGTGTGCAACGACCGCGCCTGCGGTCTTTGACGGCTATCGTCACGGGCCAGGCCCGCTCGGATTGCCTTCAAATGTCACGGGTGCACGGCCGAAACCGCGCACCCGCTTGAAACGATTACTTCAGGGTCAGCGACGACTGGTCGACGGTGACGCCCGGGCCCATCGTCGAGCTGACCGAAACCTTCTGCAGGTAGGTGCCCTTCGAGGTCGCCGGCTTGGCCTTGATCAGATCCAGCAGCAGCGCCTGCAGGTTCGACTTCAGCGCGTCTTCGGCGAAATCGGCCTTGCCGATGGTGCAGTGGATGATGCCGGCCTTGTCGGTGCGGTAACGCACCTGACCCGACTTGGCGTTCTTGACGGCTTCGCCCGGGTTGGCCGACACGGTGCCGACCTTCGGGTTCGGCATCAGGCCGCGCGGGCCGAGCACGGTGCCCAGCTTACCCACGACGCGCATGGCGTCCGGGGTGGCGATGACGACGTCGTAGTTCAGATCGCCGGCCTGCATCTTCTCGGCCAGGTCGTCCATGCCGACGGCTTCGGCGCCAGCGGCCAGGGCTTCGTCAGCCTTGGCACCGGCCGGTGCGAACACCGCAACGCGCACGCTCTTGCCGGTACCGGCCGGCAGCACGGTCGAACCGCGCACCTGCTGGTCGGACTTCTTGGCGTCCACGCCCAGGCGCACGGCGACGTCGAAGGACTCGACGAACTTGGCCTTGGTGGCGGTCTTCAGGATCTTGATTGCGTCCTCGAAGGCGTAAGCCTTGCCCGGGACGACGGCGGCCTGGATGGCCTTCTCACGCTTGGTCTGTGCCATCTTCTTAACCCTCCACCACAAGGCCCATGGAACGGGCAGAACCAGCGATCGTACGCACGGCGGCGTCCAGGTCGGCGGCCGTCAGGTCAGCTTCCTTCGCCTTGGCGATCTCTTCGAGCTGCTTGCGGGTCACCTTGCCGATCTTGTCGGTGTTCGGGCGCTTGGAGCCCGAGGTCACGCCCGCGGCCTTCTTCAGCAGCGTGGTGGCCGGGGTGCTCTTGGTGATGAAGGTGAACGTACGGTCCGAATAGGCCGTGATGATCACCGGCACCGGCAGACCCGGCTCGAGCTTCTGCGTGGCGGCATTGAACGCCTTGCAGAATTCCATGATGTTCAGGCCACGCTGACCCAGCGCGGGACCGACCGGCGGCGAGGGGTTGGCCTGACCGGCCTTCACCTGCAGCTTGATGTAACCAATTACTTTCTTTGCCATGTGAATACTCTCCGGGTGCTAGCGCCTTGCGACCACAGGCTCCCCATCGGACCGGGAATCTCGCGTCCCGGCATCGCGTTTTTGAATTCACGCAGAAGGCCACCTTGCGGCGGCCCTTTGCTTTTGCCAGCTTCCTGGCAGGAAGCCGAGCACTATATCAGATTTTCAGGCCGCCGCGTGAATGCGGGCAGCCTTCAGATCAGGTGGCCTTTTCGACCTGGCCAAATTCGAGTTCGACCGGCGTGGCGCGACCGAAGATCAACACCGAGACGCGCAGACGGCTCTTCTCGTAGTTGACTTCTTCCACGACACCATTGAAGTCGTTGAACGGGCCTTCGGTGACACGGACCATCTGGCCCGGCTCGAACAGCACCTTGGGACGGGGCTTTTCGACACCTTCCTGAACGCGGTCCAGGATGGCGGCGGCCTCCTCGTCCTTGATCGGCAACGGCTTGTCCGCGGTGCCGCCAATGAACCCCAACACCTTGGAGGTGTCCTTGATCAGGTGCCAGCTTTCGCTGTCGATGCGCGGAATGCCGCCTTCGTCATGGGTCTCGATCTGCACCAGCACGTAGCCGGGGAAGAACTTGCGCTCGGAGCGACGCTTCTGGCCGCCGCGCATTTCCACCACTTCTTCGGTCGGGACCAGGACGTCGCCGAACAGATCCTGCTTTTCCTCGCGCGCGATACGGTCGCGCAGCGCCTGCGCCACGGACTTCTCGAAGCCTGAATAGGCGTGAACGACATACCAACGCTTCACAGGTTTCTCCTTATCGACCCAGGAACAACTGGATCGCTTTCTGAATCAAGAAATCAAAGCCGCCGAGCAGCAGGCTGAGGATGATCACCACGACCATCACCACCCACGTCATGCGGATGGCTTCCTGGCGCGTCGGCCAGACCACCTTGCGCAGCTCGAAGCGGGATTCGGAAAGAAATTCACGGGTGTCGCGACCCTTGGCGGTCAGCATGAACACACCGAAGCCGGCCGCCAGGCCGACGGCAACACCCAGGCCACGCAGGGGACCGGACCAGGCATTCTGGGCTGCATGCTCGGGCATGCCGAACCAGAACCACGCAAAAAGACCCGCAAGTGCCAGGAGCACTGCGGCGGCGTATTTGACGATGTCACCCCCGGTGGAGGTGTCCTTGGAATGCTCGATCTTGCTATTCATCCGGCTCTGGCTGCTGTGGCGGCATGGCCGCTGGAAGGGAGAAGTGGCACGCCAGGAGGGACTCGAACCCCCAACCTGCGGTTTTGGAGACCGCTGCTCTGCCAATTGAGCTACTGGCGTACTGAAAAAACTGCCTTCCCTTAGACGGCGAAGGCGGACCGGGGGTTCCCGGCCCGCCGTTCGCGAGACCGGCAGCGCTGTGCTGCCGCCGGTAGTGCAGATTACGCGATGATCTTGGAGACCACGCCGGCGCCGACGGTACGGCCGCCTTCACGAATCGCGAAGCGCAGGCCTTCGTCCATGGCGACCGGG
>NZ_JBIDBX010000011.1:2500-5396 GCF_043204395.1 Stenotrophomonas sp. NPDC047960
AGTAGCGACGAGCGAACGGGGACTAGCCCTTAAGCTGGAATGGTTCTAGAAAAACAGCCTGGAACGGCTGGCCATAGAAGGTGATAGCCCTGTATTTAAAAGGGCCACTCCAGTGAAGACGAGTAGGGCGGGGCACGTGAAACCCTGTCTGAACATGGGGGGACCATCCTCCAAGGCTAAATACTACTGACCGACCGATAGTGAACCAGTACCGTGAGGGAAAGGCGAAAAGAACCCCGGAGAGGGGAGTGAAATAGATCCTGAAACCGTGTGCGTACAAGCAGTAGGAGCTCGAAAGAGTGACTGCGTACCTTTTGTATAATGGGTCAGCGACTTACTGTTCGTGGCAAGCTTAACCGTATAGGGGAGGCGAAGGGAAACCGAGTCTGATAAGGGCGCATAGTCGCGGGCAGTAGACCCGAAACCGGGTGATCTAGTCATGGCCAGGGTGAAGGTGCCGTAACAGGTACTGGAGGCCCGAACCCACGTCTGTTGCAAAAGACGGGGATGAGCTGTGATTAGGAGTGAAAAGCTAATCGAACCCGGAGATAGCTGGTTCTCCTCGAAAGCTATTTAGGTAGCGCCTCATATGTATCCTCTCGGGGGTAGAGCACTGTTATGGCTAGGGGGTCATCGCGACTTACCAAACCATTGCAAACTCCGAATACCGAGACGGACTGTATGGGAGACACACGGCGGGTGCTAACGTCCGTCGTGAAAAGGGAAACAACCCAGACCCACAGCTAAGGTCCCAAATTCACTGCTAAGTGGAAAACCATGTGGAAAGGCACAGACAGCCAGGAGGTTGGCTTAGAAGCAGCCACCCTTTAAAGAAAGCGTAATAGCTCACTGGTCGAGTCGGTCTGCGGGGAAGATTTAACGGGGCTAAGCAGTGAACCGAAGCTTGGGGTGTGCATATTTATATGTACGCGGTAGAGGAGCGTTCCGTAAGCCGTTGAAGGTGGATTGAGAAGTCTGCTGGAGGTATCGGAAGTGCGAATGCTGACATGAGTAACGATAATGCGGGTGAAAAACCCGCACGCCGAAAGCCCAAGGTTTCCTTGCGCAACGTTAATCGGCGCAGGGTGAGTCGGCCCCTAAGGCGAGGACGAAAGTCGTAGTCGATGGGAAGCAGGTTAATATTCCTGCACCTCGCGTAAGTGCGATGGAGGGACGGAGAAGGTTAGGTGTACCCGGCGTTGGTTGTCCGGGGGAAAGGCGGTAGGTTTGGATCTTTGGCAAATCCGGGATCCTTCAAGACCGAGCACCGAGACGAGTCTTTAAGACAAAGTCACTGATACCACGCTTCCAGGAAAAGCTCCTAAGCTTCAGCTTACGCAGACCGTACCGTAAACCGACACAGGTGGGTAGGATGAGAATTCTCAGGCGCTTGAGAGAACTCGGGTGAAGGAACTAGGCAACATGGCACCGTAACTTCGGGAGAAGGTGCGCCCTTTTTGGTGGCTCATGCGAGCTATAGCTGAAGAGGGCCGCAGAAACCAGGCCGCTGCGACTGTTTATCAAAAACACAGCACTCTGCAAACACGAAAGTGGACGTATAGGGTGTGACGCCTGCCCGGTGCTGGAAGGTTAATTGATGGGGTCAGCCGCAAGGCGAAGCTCTTGATCGAAGCCCCAGTAAACGGCGGCCGTAACTATAACGGTCCTAAGGTAGCGAAATTCCTTGTCGGGTAAGTTCCGACCTGCACGAATGGCGTAACGACAGCGGCGCTGTCTCCACCCGAGACTCAGTGAAATTGAAATCGCTGTGAAGATGCAGCGTTCCCGTGGCAAGACGGAAAGACCCCGTGAACCTTTACTATAGCTTTACACTGAACGTTGAGTTCGTCTGTGTAGGATAGGTGGGAGGCTATGAAACCATGGCGCTAGCTGTGGCGGAGCCATCCTTGAAATACCACCCTGTCGTGCTTGACGTTCTAACCTGGGCCCATTATCTGGGTCGGGGACCGTGTATGGTGGGTAGTTTGACTGGGGCGGTCTCCTCCTAAAGAGTAACGGAGGAGCTCGAAGGTACGCTCAGCGCGGTCGGACATCGCGCACTGTGTGCAAAGGCATAAGCGTGCTTGACTGCAAGATCGACGGATCAAGCAGGTAGGAAACTAGGACTTAGTGATCCGGTGGTTCTGTATGGAAGGGCCATCGCTCAACGGATAAAAGGTACTCCGGGGATAACAGGCTGATACCGCCCAAGAGTTCATATCGACGGCGGTGTTTGGCACCTCGATGTCGGCTCATCACATCCTGGGGCTGTAGTCGGTCCCAAGGGTATGGCTGTTCGCCATTTAAAGTGGTACGCGAGCTGGGTTCAGAACGTCGTGAGACAGTTCGGTCCCTATCTGCCATGGGCGTTGGAGATTTGAGAGGGGCTGCTCCTAGTACGAGAGGACCGGAGTGGACGAACCTCTGGTGTTCCGGTTGTCACGCCAGTGGCATTGCCGGGTAGCTATGTTCGGAAGCGATAACCGCTGAAAGCATCTAAGCGGGAAGCGCGCCTCAAGATGAGATCTCCCGGGGCACAAGCCCCCTGAAGGAACCATATAGACTATGTGGTTGATAGGTCAGGTGTGTAAGTACAGCAATGTATTGAGCTAACTGATACTAATGATCCGTGTGGCTTGACCATATAACCTCAAGTTGCCTTGGCCGACATGACATGTCGATAGATCCAGGTGCACGCTACGTCACAAGAACTATGAGAGGCAGGCGCAGTATGGCCGTGCTTTTCCCACAAGGGAAAACCACGAACATCGCGACGCTCCAACCGTCTCCCTGGTGAAATTAGCGCTGTGGAACCACCCGATCCCATCCCGAACTCGGAAGTGAAACGCAGCTGCGCCGATGGTAGTGTGGCTCAAGCCATGCGAGAGTAGGTCAT
>NZ_JBIDBX010000012.1:0-4394 GCF_043204395.1 Stenotrophomonas sp. NPDC047960
CCCGGTCGCCATGGACGAAGGCCTGCGCTTCGCGATTCGTGAAGGCGGCCGTACCGTCGGCGCCGGCGTGGTCTCCAAGATCATCGCGTAATCTGTTAGACTCTGCGCCCCGATGTTGCCTGGGTAGGGCATCGGGGTTGCAACAAAACGGGAAAAGAGGCGCAGGATGCACCTCGTGTTCCCCAGACCAGGAAGGGTCGCGCCATTCAGGCAGTGTCAACAGGTCCCCTGTTGACCGCCGCGTTGTATGCGCGCTATACTTTTTGTCTGGGCAGATCGGGAGACCGGTCTGCCTCGATTTTTGAGGTCTACGGAAAGATCTTGTCGCCGCGCAGGAATGTGCGGCGTCCGCATTCAGGATATTCATGGGACAAGGCAACCCAGAGGCCTTGTCCGTCGCTCTTTTAACGAAGGAACCTACCGCCATGGCGGACCAAAAGATCCGGATTCGGTTGAAGGCGTTCGATCATCGTTTGATCGACCGTTCGGCCAGCGAGATCGTTGAAACGGCAAAGCGGACCGGCGCGCAAGTGCGTGGCCCGATCCCGCTGCCGACCAAGATCGAGCGCTACACCATTCTCGTCTCGCCGCACGTCGACAAGGACGCGCGTGACCAGTACGAGACCCGCACGCACAAGCGCGTGCTCGACATCGTCGACCCCAACGACAAGACCGTGGACGCGCTGATGAAGCTCGAACTGGCTGCCGGCGTCGACGTTCAGATCAAGCTGACCTGAGGACTACGACCATGACGAAGAAATATTCGTTGGGCTTCGTGGGCCGCAAGGCTGGCATGAGCCGCGTGTTCACCGAAGATGGCCAGGCCATTCCGGTGACCCTGATTGAAGCCACCCCGAACCGCATCGCGCAGATCAAGACCGTCGAAGCCGACGGCTACAGCGCCGTGCAGGTGACCGTCGGCGCGCGTCGCGCTGCCCTGGTCAACAAGCCGGAAGCCGGCCACTTCGCCAAGGCGAAGGTGGAAGCCGGTCGCGGCCTGTGGGAATTCCGCGTTGAAGACGCGCAGCTCGGCGATTTCGCCGTTGGCGGCGAAGTCAAGGCGGACATCTTTGAAGTGGGCCAGAAGGTCGACGTCCAGGGTGTCACCAAGGGTAAGGGCTTCCAGGGCACCATCAAGCGCTACAACTTCCGTATGGGCGACGCCACCCACGGTAACTCGCTGTCGCATCGCGCGCCGGGTTCGCTGGGCCAGCGCCAGACCCCGGGTCGTGTGTTCCCGGGCAAGAAGATGTCGGGCCACATGGGTGCCGTGCAGCAGAGCACGCAGAACCTGGAAGTTGTCAAGGTCGACGTCGAGCGCGGTCTGATCGCGATTCGCGGCGCCGTGCCTGGCGCTGCGGGTGGTGACGTGATCGTGCGTCCGGCTAGCAAGGCATAAGGAGAGATGACGATGGAACTCGTTATCACGGGTAGCAACAACAAGGTCTCGGTCTCCGATGCCGTGTTCGGTCGCGATTTCAGCGAAGATCTTGTCCACCAGGTCGTCGTCGCCTATCGCAACGCCGGTCGCGCCGGCACCAAGGCACAGAAGACTCGCTCTGAAGTGGCTGGTACCACCAAGAAGTCGAAGAAGCAGAAGGGCGGCGGTGCGCGTCATGGCGCGCTGACGGCTCCGATCTTCGTCGGCGGTGGCGTCACCTTCGCGGCCAAGCCGCGCAGCTTCGAGCAGAAGGTCAACCGCAAGCAGTACCGTGCCGCCATGTGCGCGATCCTGTCCGAGCTGAACCGTCAGGGCCGTCTGACCATCGTGGAGTCGTTCGATGTCGAAGCGACCAGCACGAAGGCGCTGATCGCCAAGCTGGCCGGCCTGGAAGTGGGCAAGCGCCCGCTGATCGTCACCGAGGAAGCCACCGAGCACCTGTACCTGTCGGCCCGCAACATTCCCTACGTGGAAGTGCGTGACGTGCAGGGCCTGGATCCGGTGTCGCTGGTCGGTGCCGACACGGTCGTCATCACCGCTGACGCGGTCAAGAAGGTCGAGGAGTGGCTGGCATGAACAGCAACGAAAAAATCTTCAGCGTGCTGCGTGCTCCGCGAGTCTCCGAAAAGACCGCGCGCCTGCAGGAACATTCCAACCAGTATGTCTTCGAGATCTCGAACGAAGCGACCAAGGCCGACGTGAAGGCCGCGGTAGAGCAGTTGTTCGACGTCAAGGTCGAAGCGGTCAACGTGCTGAACGTGAAGGGCAAGAACAAGTCCTTCCGTAACCGCACCGGCCGCCGCGGCGATTGGCGCAAGGCGTACGTGCGTCTCGCCGATGGCCAGTCCATCGATGTAACGGCCAAGGCCTGAGGTACATCCCATGCCATTGATGAAATTCAAGCCCACTTCCCCCGGCCGCCGTTCGGCCGTGCGCGTGGTTACGCCCGATCTGCACAAGGGCGCACCGCACGCAGCGTTGCTGGAGCCGAAGAGCAATACCGGTGGTCGTAACCACCACGGTCGCATCACCACCCGTCACGTGGGCGGTGGTCACAAGCAGCATTACCGTCTGATCGACTTCAAGCGCAACAAGGAAGGCATTCCGGCGCGCGTGGAACGCATCGAATACGATCCGAACCGCACCGCCCATATCGCCCTGCTGTGCTACGTCGACGGCGAGCGCCGCTACATCATCGCACCGAAGGGCCTGAAGGCCGGTGACCAGGTGATCGCGGGTTCGGATGCGCCGATCAAGACCGGCAACACCCTGCCGCTGCGCAACATTCCGGTTGGTACCACTGTCCACGGCATCGAACTGAAGCCGGGCAAGGGTGCCCAGATCGCGCGTGCCGCCGGCGCTGCCGTGCAGCTCGTCGCTCGTGAAGGCGTCTTCGCCACCCTGCGCCTGCGCTCGGGTGAAATGCGCAAGGTGCCGGTCGAGTGCCGCGCAACGATCGGCGAAGTCGGCAACGACGAACACAACCTGGAAAAGCTGGGCAAGGCTGGCGCCAAGCGCTGGCGCGGTGTCCGCCCGACCGTTCGTGGTGCTGCCATGAACCCGGTTGACCACCCGCACGGTGGTGGTGAGGCGAAGGCCGGCCAGGGTAATCCGCATCCGGTCACCCCGTGGGGTGGCCCGACCAAGGGTTACAAGACGCGCAAGAACAAGCGCACCCAGCAATTCATCGTCCGCGATCGTAGGGGCTAATCGACCATGGCACGTTCACTCAAGAAGGGCCCGTTCGTCGATCACCACCTCGTCAAGAAGGTGGAGGCCGCTGCGGGTAGCAAGAAGCCGATCAAGACCTGGTCGCGCCGTTCGATGATCCTGCCGGAAATGGTAGGCATCACCATCGCCGTTCATAACGGCAAGAACCACGTTCCGGTGCTCGTCAACGAGAACATGGTCGGCCACAAGCTCGGCGAATTTGCCATCACCCGGACCTTCAAGGGTCACGGTGGTGACAAGAAGTCGGGCAAGTAAGGAGAGATGACAATGGAAGCGAAAGCAATCCTGCGCTCCGCGCGCATCTCTGCGCAGAAAGCCCGCCTGGTCGCTGACCAGGTGCGCGGCCTGCCGGCCGAGCGTGCGGTCAACCTGCTGAAGTTCTCGGACAAGAAGGCTGCCCACCTGATCAAGAAGGTGGTGGAGTCGGCTATTGCCAATGCCGAGAACAACCAGGGCGCCGACGGCGACGAGCTGAAGGTTCAGACCATCATGGTAGATGAAGGTCCGACCCTGAAGCGTTTCATGGCGCGGGCGAAAGGCCGCGGCACCCGCATCCTCAAGCGCACCAGCCACATCACTGTGGTTGTGGGCGCCGGCAAGTAAGCGGAAAGGAAAACACCATGGGTCATAAAGTTCATCCGATTGGTATCCGCCTCGGCATCTCCAAGGACTGGAACTCCAAGTGGTACGCCAACAAGGCCGAGTTTGCTGGTTATCTGGCAGCCGACCTGAAGGTGCGGGACATGCTGCGCAAGAAGCTCGCGCAGGCCGGCATCAGCAAGATCCTCATCGAACGTCCGGCGAAGACCGCCCGCGTGACGATCCACACCGCCCGTCCGGGCGTGGTGATCGGCAAGCGTGGTGAGGACATCGAGAAGCTGCGCAAGGAAGTGAGCGAAATGATGGGCGTTCCGGCGCACATCAACGTCACCGAAGTGCGCAAGCCCGAGCTGGACGCACAGCTGGTTGCCGAGTCGATCGCGCAGCAGCTGGAGCGTCGCATCATGTTCCGCCGCGCAATGAAGCGCTCGGTCGGCAATGCGATGCGCCTCGGTGCCCTGGGCATCAAGGTCAACGTCGGTGGCCGCTTGAACGGTGCGGAAATCGCCCGTTCGGAGTGGTACCGCGAAGGCCGCGTGCCGCTGCACACGCTGCGTGCCGACATCGACTATGGCTTCGCTGAAGCCAAGACGACCTACGGCATCATCGGCATCAAGGTCTG
>NZ_JBIDBX010000013.1:0-2507 GCF_043204395.1 Stenotrophomonas sp. NPDC047960
CGAATAGCTGTGTAACCCGCAATGGCACACTGCCTTGGCAGTCCATCCCCACTAAAGCGAGCATCGGCATGAACTCACCGTCGTCCCATGACCATCACCATTCTGCAGGCGCAGCCCCTGTCGAGGCTGCGGATGGACGGGTCACCGATCCGGTCTGTGGCATGCAGGTCGATCCCGCCACGACGCAGCATCATGCGACCCACGCCGACACACCTTTCCACTTCTGCTCGGAGCGATGCCGCGCGAAGTTCGTGGCCGATCCGGAGCGCTATCTGACGCCCCAGGACGAACCCGAGGTGGCACAGCCCGGCGCCATCTACACCTGCCCGATGCACCCGGAAGTCCGGCAACAAGGTCCAGGCAACTGTCCCTTCTGCGGCATGGCGCTGGAGCCGGAAATGCCGAGCCTGGAGGACGATGACAATCCGGAACTTCGCGACTTCTCGCGCCGGTTCTGGTGGACGCTTCCGCTGACTGTGGTGACGCTCGTGCTGGCCATGTTCGGCCAGTACCTCCCGCGTGTCGTGCTGGGCGACGTGCAGATCCTGCCGTTGTCGATCGACGTGCAGACCTGGGTCGAGCTGGTCTTGACCACACCAGTCGTGCTGTGGGCCGGCTGGCCGTTCTTCGAGCGCTGCGTGCAGTCGATCCGCAACCGCAGCCCGAACATGTTCACCCTCATCGGGATTGGCGTTGCGGCCGCCTTTGGCTACAGCCTGGTCGCCACGCTGGCACCCGGCTTGTTCCCACCGTCGTTTACCGAACATGGGCGCATCGGCGTGTATTACGAGGCGGCGGCGGTGATCGTGTCGCTGACGCTGCTCGGCCAGATGCTGGAGCTACGAGCGCGTTCGAAAACGTCCGCGGCAATCAAGGGCCTGCTTGGTCTGGCGCCCAAGGAAGCCCGGCGGGTCAATGCCGACGGCACCGAGGAAGACATCCCGCTAACCCACGTGCATGTCGGCGACCACCTGCGCGTGCGACCCGGCGAAAAGTTGCCGGTGGATGGCGAAGTGGTGGAAGGCCGCTCCAGGGTCGACGAGTCGATGCTCACCGGCGAGCCGATCCCGGTCGAGAAAACCACTGGCGATCAGGTCATCGGCGCGACCCAGAACGGCACCGGCGCGCTGGTGATCCGCGCCGCCAAGGTGGGTTCCGACACTGTGCTGTCGCAGATCGTGCAGCTGGTCGCGCAGGCGCAGCGCGCTCGCGCGCCGATGCAGCGGATGGCCGATACCGTCGCCTACTGGTTCGTGCTCGCGGTCCTGGCGATCGCGGTGGCCACCTTCTTCATCTGGGGCTTCTTCGGCCCGGAGCCGGCCTGGACCTTTGCCATCCTGAACGCGGTTTCGGTGTTGATCATCGCCTGCCCCTGCGCGCTGGGTCTGGCCACGCCGATGTCGATCATGGTCGCCACCGGCAAGGCGGCACAGGTGGGCGTGTTGTTCCGCGATGCCGAGGCCATCGAGCACATGCGCCGCATCGATACCCTCATCGTCGACAAGACCGGCACCCTCACCGAAGGACGCCCCGCGTTCAAGGAAGTCGTGGCCTTCGAGGGCTTCGACGCCGACCAGGTGCTGCACCTGGCGGCCAGCCTGGACCAGGGCAGCGAGCATCCGCTGGCCGATGCCATCGTGGCCGAGGCCCGACGCCGGAACTTCGAGTTCGACCGCGTGGAGGACTTCGACTCGGTGACCGGCATGGGTGTGCGCGGAACCGTCGCCGGTCGCGCGCTTGCGCTGGGCAATACCGCCCTCATGGATGATCTGGGCGCCGATCCCGGTGCGCATGTCGACGTCGCCGAGCGTCTGCGCCGCGAGGGTGCGAGCGCCATGTTCCTCGCCGTGGACGGTCGCCTGGCGGGTCTGATCGCGGTCGCAGACCCGATCAAGGCGTCGGCCGCGGCCGCCATCAATGAGCTGCACGCCGCCGGGCTGCGCATCATCATGGCCACCGGCGACGGGCTCACCACCGCACGGGCTGTGGCCACAGAGTTGGGCCTGGACGAAGTGCATGGCGAGGTCCGCCCCGAGGACAAGGCCGAACTGGTGCAGCGCCTCAAGCGCGAAGGCCGGCGGGTGGCGATGGCGGGCGACGGCATCAACGACGCGCCGGCGCTGGCCGCCGCCGACGTCGGCATTGCCATGGGTACTGGCACCGACGTCGCGATGTCGAGCGCGCAGATCACCCTGGTCAAGGGCGACCTGCGCGGCATCCTGCGCGCCCGGAAGATCTCTCAGGCCACCGTGGCCAACATGAAGCAGAACCTCACCTTCGCGTTCGTCTACAACGCGCTCGGGGTTCCGCTCGCGGCCGGGGTGCTCTACCCCGCGTTCGGGATCCTACTGAGTCCGATGGTCGCGGCGCTCGCCATGAGCGTGAGCTCGGTTTCGGTGGTCGCCAATGCCCTGCGTTTGTCCGGCTCCACCGTTGTTGCCACCCCCCACCCTGACCGCGCCGATGAGCCTGCGCGCGGCCATTCCTGTCACTGATGGCTCATATCC
>NZ_JBIDBX010000014.1:0-1217 GCF_043204395.1 Stenotrophomonas sp. NPDC047960
CTCAGGCGCTCGATCTGCTCCACATCTGGTCCGGAGACCTTGATCCCAATCGGGCTTTTGATGCCGGTGGCCAACATATCGATGCGATTGCGAATGGGCGGTACCCATAGATTGGTTAGACCGGGAATCTTGACCGCGGCGTCCAACTCTTGGCGTAGCTTCTGAAGGGTCATGCCCGGGCGCCATTGATCCCGCGGCTTGAAGGTCACGGTGGTCTCAAACATTTCCATAGGTGCCGGATCGGTCGCACTTTCGGCACGGCCGGCCTTGCCGAACACGTGCTCGACCTCCGGTACGGTTTTGATCATCCGTCCTGAGAGCTGAAGCAACTGGCGCGCCTTGTCGGCTGACAGGCCTGGCAACGCAGTGGGCATGTACAGCAGGCTGCCTTCTTCCAAGGGTGGCATGAATTCACTGCCCAACCGGCTAAAGGGGATCAAGGTGAGCACCAGCAGCAGGCCACTGAGCAGCAAGGTGACACCGGGATGTTTGAGGACCCACAACAGAATGGGCCGGTATCCGGCGATCAGGATGCGATTTATGGGGTTCTGTTGTTCCGGCCGGATGTGGCCGCGGATCAGGTAGCCCATCAGCACGGGGATCAAGGTCACCGACAACCCTGCTGCGGCGGCCATCGCGTAGGTCTTGGTGTAGGCCAAGGGCGAGAATAAACGCCCTTCCTGCGCCTGCAGGGCAAAAACCGGCACGAAGGATAGGGTGATGACCAGCAAGCTCGCGAACAGGGCCGGTCCGACCTCGGCCGCCGAGCGGGCCATCAACTGCCAGCGCTCCTCACCCTGGGGTTCCCGACCGTGCTCCTCCCGCCAGTGCTCCAGATGCTTGTGTGCATTTTCGATCATCACCACCGCTGCATCGACCATCGCACCAATGGCGATGGCGATGCCTCCTAACGACAGCAAGTTGGCGGAGATCCCCTGGGCGTGCATCACGATGAAGGCCGCTAGGATACCCAAGGGTAGGGTGATGACGGCCACCAACGCCGAGCGTAGGTGCCACAGGAACAGCAGGCATACCAGCGCTACGACCAGGAACTCTTCACCAAGCTTATGGGTGAGGTTGCGTACCGCATCCTGGATTAGCTCGGAGCGGTCGTACACCGCCACCACTTCCACCCCATCGGGCACGCTGGATAGCAACGCCTGCAGTCGCGCTGTGACGTTCCGAATGGCCCCCAAGGCAACCTTGCAGGTCCGCAG